>CP176050.1:1520000-2080000 GCA_046199005.1 Flavobacteriaceae bacterium M23B6Z8 | reverse complement strand
CAACCGGTTCGGGCCTCCACTGTGTGTTACCACAGCTTCACCCTGCCCATGGGTAGATCACACGGTTTCGCGTCTACCACTACCAACTATAATCGCCCTATTCAGACTCGCTTTCGCTACGGCTCCAGTCCTGAAGACTTTAACCTCGCTGGTAACGGTAACTCGTAGGCTCATTATGCAAAAGGCACGCCGTCACTAATAAATTAGCTCCGACCGCTTGTAAGCGTATGGTTTCAGGATCTATTTCACTCCGTTATTCACGGTACTTTTCACCTTTCCCTCACGGTACTGGTTCACTATCGGTCTCTCAGGAGTATTTAGCCTTAGCGGATGGTCCCGCCAGATTCATACAGGGTTTCACGTGCCCCGCACTACTCAGGATACTGCTAGCTATTATGTTCTTTACCTATACAGGGCTATCACCTATATCGCTCTGCTTTCCAACAGATTCTAGTTCATCACACATAACATAACGCAGTCCTACTACCCCAGCATTGCCGTAACAATACTGGTTTGGGCTATTCCGCGTTCGCTCGCCACTACTGACGGAATCACTCTTGTTTTCTTCTCCTCCGGGTACTTAGATGTTTCAGTTCTCCGGGTTCGCCCCCATTTAAATGGGTGACATGCCTTCAACATGCCGGGTTGCCCCATTCGGATATTTGCGGATCAACACTTATGTGCAGCTCCCCGCAACTTTTCGCAGCTTATCACGTCCTTCTTCGCCTCTGAGAGCCTAGGCATCCCCCATACGCCCTTACTTAGCTTATTGTACTTTTTGTCTCTTTGATTCTTACTTTATTGTATTACTTTACTGTGTCACTCCTTAATCCATGAAAAATCCCTCTAAGAAAATTTCCATCAAATTAAAAAATAACAAGCTTACGTTTTACTCGTATTTTCTTTATCTCAATATGTCAATGAACGTTGTGGCAAAACATCAACCAAACATCCGAAAATGAAACGTGATGATTAAGATGCTCTTAAGCACTATACACTTAAAAAAACATCGCCATGGTGGAGAATATCGGAGTCGAACCGATGACCTCCTGCGTGCAAGGCAGGCGCTCTAGCCAGCTGAGCTAATCCCCCATGTAATGTCAGATCGTTAACCAGTTATCTGATAACAATACTTAAACGTATAACGGCTACTCAACCTCTAAAATTTCCAATTCTAATTTCCAATGAACGTAACTTCTTGATCAGCCACAAAAAAACAAGAACGCAATCACGCAAATACCCGTCTTTCCTTAAACTAACTAAAAGTAGTCTCGGGCAGACTCCCTTCCCTTCGATTACACTCAGGGTAAACTCGCTCAGGACATCCCGAAACTTCGGGACTCGTCTTTCCTCGACTAAAAGTAGTCTCGGGCAGACTCCCTTCCCTTCGATTACACTCAGGGTAAACTCGCTCAGGACATCCCGAAACTTCGGGACCCGTCTTTCCTCGACTAAAAGTAGTCTCGGGCAGACTCGAACTGCCGACCTCTACATTATCAGTGTAGCGCTCTAACCAGCTGAGCTACGAGACTTCATTCTTTTTTTATATTTATTGACAGCTAAAGCAAATTCATAACAAGTAAGTAGCCCATACTTATTATCTGATCGTTCTCTAGAAAGGAGGTGTTCCAGCCGCACCTTCCGGTACGGCTACCTTGTTACGACTTAGCCCCAGTTACCAGTTTTACCCTAGGCAGCTCCTTACGGTCACCGACTTCAGGTACCCCCAGCTTCCATGGCTTGACGGGCGGTGTGTACAAGGCCCGGGAACGTATTCACCGGATCATGGCTGATATCCGATTACTAGCGATTCCAGCTTCACGGAGTCGAGTTGCAGACTCCGATCCGAACTGTGACCGGCTTTATAGATTCGCGCGTGGTCGCCCACTGGCTGCTCTCTGTACCGGCCATTGTAGCACGTGTGTAGCCCAAGACGTAAGGGCCGTGATGATTTGACGTCATCCCCACCTTCCTCACGGTTTGCACCGGCAGTCTTGTTAGAGTCCCCACCTTTACATGCTGGTAACTAACAACAGGGGTTGCGCTCGTTATAGGACTTAACCTGACACCTCACGGCACGAGCTGACGACAACCATGCAGCACCTTGTAAACTGTCCGAAGAAAAAGGTATCTCTACCCCTGTCAGTCTACATTTAAGCCTTGGTAAGGTTCCTCGCGTATCATCGAATTAAACCACATGCTCCACCGCTTGTGCGGGCCCCCGTCAATTCCTTTGAGTTTCATTCTTGCGAACGTACTCCCCAGGTGGGTCACTTATCACTTTCGCTTAGCCACTCAGACCGAAGTCCAAACAGCTAGTGACCATCGTTTACGGCGTGGACTACCAGGGTATCTAATCCTGTTCGCTCCCCACGCTTTCGTCCATCAGCGTCAATATACTATTAGTAATCTGCCTTCGCAATTGGTATTCTGTGTAATATCTATGCATTTCACCGCTACACTACACATTCTAACTACTTCATAGTAATTCAAGACTAACAGTATCAATGGCAATTCTACCGTTGAGCGGCAGACTTTCACCACTGACTTATTAATCCGCCTACGGACCCTTTAAACCCAATGATTCCGGATAACGCTTGCATCCTCCGTATTACCGCGGCTGCTGGCACGGAGTTAGCCGATGCTTATTCATACAGTACCGTCATCAAAGTACACGTACTCCTTATTCTTCCTGTATAAAAGCAGTTTACAACCCATAGGGCAGTCTTCCTGCACGCGGCATGGCTGGATCAGGCTTCCGCCCATTGTCCAATATTCCTCACTGCTGCCTCCCGTAGGAGTCTGGTCCGTGTCTCAGTACCAGTGTGGGGGATCTCCCTCTCAGGACCCCTACTTATCGTTGCCTTGGTACGCCGTTACCGTACCAACTAGCTAATAAGACGCATGCTCATCTTTCACCGCCATAGCTTTAATTGAAATACCAGGCAGTATCTCAATACCATGGAGCATTAATCCAAATTTCTCTGGGCTATTCTCCTGTGAAAGGTAGATTGCATACGCGTTACGCACCCGTGCGCCGGTCTCTATGATGCAAGCACCATATACCCCTCGACTTGCATGTGTTAGGCCTGCCGCTAGCGTTCATCCTGAGCCAGGATCAAACTCTTCATCGTTTGTCTGTATATACTATAATCAACCAAACAACAAATATTTAACCCTCACTCATTATAAATTTGCTTAAATTGTTGCAAAAGTCTACATGTAAACTAATACACATAAACCCTCGCGTGCTGTCAACAATATGTCAATGAACTTGTAAATTCTTTTTTAACCCTCGCCCTACTCCCGTAAAGCGGGTGCAAATATAAAAACATTCTTTTAACTCAACCAAATATTTTATCACTATTTTTTTGATAAAAATGTAAAACTTTAAAGGTCAGTAGATATCGGTTTTATATTTTCCAAAAGGGTTACGAATTTAACACTTTTAAGATTAATGTGCAACTAATTTTTAACCGATTTTTTTGAAGACCATTTATCGGTTAATTCAATGTAATCAAACGCAAGTACCGAAGATTGTTTTTCAAGCCTTCCAGAGGCAAATGCTCTTTGTAAAATATCTTCAATCAAGTAGTCCTCCTGAACTTCTTCAGGCAGGTATTGCTCCTTTAATGATATTTTAAAAGCCTTGGCAGTCGTATTATACCAAAAGGCTCTCCAGCCACTCCTTAATTCTTTTATCAATTCAAAGGCTGTCCTACCCGTTTGACGATGAATCAATTTTATCAGTATTTGTCCCTCTGTCCTCGTAAGCTTTTTTAATTCTTCGGAAAATTCATTTTCAATGTACTTCTGTATAATTTTGGTATACTTTTTTCGTTTTGACCTCGATTTAATTTGCTCCAATCGCTCCGTTAAGGTCGTAAGCCTTTCCGCTGCAAGTTTTGCATAAGGATATACTTTAAGGGTTTTTCTTCTCAAAATAAAATAACGTAGTCGCTCTTTCCGGTCCTTAAAATGCAACCTTCCAAAAATATAAACATCATCTAAATCTATAGATGTACGAACGATCGAGTCTCCTTGAAGCATAATGTAATCTTCTGGCAGAAGAGAGTCCGTTTCTTTTTCCGGAATCTGCGCATATATGACCGCACAAGAACTCATATATAGTAAAAGGAATATCCTTTTCATCTTTTTCACTTTCTAAAACCAGTTCAAAAATACTTTATTCCTACAAACGTAACTGCTAAATGTATGTGAATATTGTTATTTTTGTCTCTTAAAATTTTATAGATGAGCCAAAAGAAAATATTGAATCAAAAATCACTAAAATTTTTAGAGCGCTACCTCAACAACGCTTCACCCACTGGATATGAATGGGAAGGACAGAAAATCTGGATGGAGTATCTAAAACCTTATGTAGATACTTTTATCACAGACACCTATGGAACTGCAGTAGGGGTCATCAATCCTGAGGCCGAATTCAAAGTAGTGATCGAAGGACATTCTGATGAAATCTCCTGGTATGTAAATTACATTACTGATGACGGACTTATTTACGTAATAAGAAATGGAGGAAGTGATCACCAAATAGCTCCTTCAAAATGGGTAGATATACATACAGACAAGGGAATAGTTAAAGGTGTTTTTGGATGGCCTGCAATTCATACCAGAAATTCCTCGAAAGAAGAAAGTCCTAAACTGGAAAACATTTTTATTGATATTGGAGCAAAAGACAAAAAAGAAGTAGAAAAGTTGGGGGTTCATGTGGGATGTGTTATTACCTATCCGGATAGTTTTCATATTCTCAATAAAAATAAGTTTGTTTGTCGAGCCATCGATAACAGAGCTGGTGGTTTCATGATCGCGGAAGTAGGAAGATTGCTTTTTGAAAATAAAATAAAGCTCCCCTTTGGTCTTTATATTACAAATTCGGTACAGGAAGAAATTGGTTTGCGTGGTGCAGAAATGATCACTCAGACTATTAAGCCAAATATTGCCATTGTCACAGATGTTACTCATGATACCACTACTCCTATGATCGACAAGAAGAAGCAAGGACATACGGAACTTGGTAAGGGACCGGTGATTTCTTACGCTCCGGCAGTACAAAATAAATTGAGAGAACGAATTATAAAAACAGCTGAGGCGAAAAAAATACCATTCCAACGTATGGCATCATCAAGATATACTGGTACAGACACAGATGCCTTTGCCTATAGCAATGGTGGAGTTGCTTCCGCTTTAATTTCATTACCATTACGATATATGCATACTACAGTTGAAATGGTTCATAGAGATGATATGGAAAATGTAATCAGGTTGATATATGAAACACTGCTAGAAATAAAAAATGGCGAAACTTTTAGTTATTTTGAATAATTTTTAGACCCTGCCCTGCGCAGGGTTATTTTTTGATGTATTTCCTATGAAAAATACCATTTCAGAACGTATTGCCGATTTTCTAAGAAACTATCCTCCTTTTGATCTGCTCACCACCGAAGAATTAGATCATATTTCGCAAGAGACAGTAGTGAAATATCTTGAAAAGGAAATGCTTCTTTTTGAGGAAGGAGCTGCCGCCCACAAACATTTTTATATCGTACATAAGGGTGCTGTCGTACTTGACCAACCATCTGAAGGTGCTTATAAGACCATTGACAAATGTGATGAGGGAGACATATTTGGCTTACGCCCCTTGATCGCAAAAGAATCTACTTATAAAATAAGGGCAAAAGCGGCAGAGGAAAGTATACTTTATGCAATTCCGATTGCGGTTTTTAAACCCATCATTATTAATAATCGTAATGCAGGTATTTTCCTGATCGAAAGTTTTGCATCTAAAACGCAACATCCCTATTCCAGAAAACATCGGGAAGATCTGTTTACCAGCGAGGAAGACATTGCTCCAATTCCTTCTCAATCATTATTCGAACTTCAACCTGTTCCCTACAAAAAGAAACTTATTACGGCCAAACCTTCCGATCAGATCAAGTCTGTTGCCACTAAAATGAGTAAAAAGGGGGTCGGATCTGTCATTGTCACTAAGGATGATCTGCCCATTGGAATTATTACGGATAAAGATTTGCGCATACAAGTAGCTACCGGCCTTTTCGCTATAGAGGAAAAAGTAGAAAAAGTAATGACCTCACCGGTAATATGCTATCCTCCGAAAATGACGATTGCACAGGCACAAATTGCTATGATGAAACATAAAATAGGACACCTCTGCATCACAAAAGACGGCACGCCAAACACTAAACTAATTGGTTTAATTTCCGAACATGACATTGTCGTGCTCAAAGGAAATGATCCGGCGGTATTGATGAAGGCTATCAAAAGGGCAAAAAAAACAAGACAGCTCAAAAGTATTCGGGAAAAAGTGATGCTTTTGCTCAACGGATATATTGATCAAAATATTCCGCTTACCCATACCTCAAAAATTATCACAGAGCTTAACGATGCAACTATAAAAAGGATCATAGAAATTAGTCTTGAAAAAATCGGGGAAGCCCCTGTAGCCTTTGCCTGGCTAGCTGTAGGAAGCCAGGGACGAAAAGAACAACTTTTGCACACCGATCAAGATAGCGCGCTGGTTTTTGAGGACGTAGCGGAAGATCGATACGAAGCCGTTAAGTCTTTTTTTATGAGTCTCGCAGCATTGGTTACCAAAAGACTTAATGCCGTAGGTTACGATTACTGCCCTGCAGAAATGATGGCGAGCAATCCTAAATGGTGTTTATCGCTTAGTCAATGGAAAAGACAGTTTTCGCACTGGACCTCTGAAGCCGGAGAGGAAGAGATTATGCTATGCTCAATATTTTTTGATTATGATATAGCTTATGGAGATGTAGAACTTGTCAAAGCCTTAAGTGACCATATTTTTGAAATTACAGATCGTAATGAGGTTTTTTTGGCGAAGCTCGGCAGAAGTGCACTAATGAGTCCGTCACCCTTGGGTTTCTTTCGGCAGTTTATAGTGGAACAAAACGGAGAGCATAAAGACTTTTTTGATCTTAAAAGAAGGGCTCTGATGCCTTTGATAGATGCCGGAAGGATCCTAATCCTGTCTCACCGTATCAAACATATTAATAACACTGCAGAGCGTTTTGAAAAGTTGGCTACCCTCGAACCTGAAAACAGTGAACTATATCTGTCTTGTTCGTATGCATTTAAAGCTTTGTTGAAATTCAGAACCAAACAAGGGCTTCTACATAACGATTCCGGAAGATATCTTGAGTTGAATACACTGACTAAAGAAGAAAAAATTAAACTCAAGCGCTGCTTTAAAACGATCAGTGATATCCAGGAACTTCTGAAGCTACGATTTAAAATTTCCTTTTTCTTATGATTTTCAAGTGGCGCAAAAATAAAAAAGGTGACTATCCTGAGTATTGGCAAAATTACATCAATACTTTTTTATCCAAGCCTGTAGCAGGTATTGAAGATACCACTTTTGTAGTTTTTGATACGGAAACCACCGGATTTGATTTTAATAAAGATCGTATTCTCTGTATCGGAGCTTTGAAGCTTAAAGGAAACGACATTGAAATTGGCAACGTATTTGAAAGGTACATTCAACAAGAACATTTTAATCCCAAAACGGTAGAAATTCACGGAATACTAAAGGAAAATACTGCCTACGACTCAGAAGAAGACGCAATAGTTGATTTTTTAGCATATCTGGAAAATGCAGTTATTGTAGCACATCATGCGTATTTTGATATTACCATGATCAATTATGCCTTAAAACGGCTTGGACTCCCTAAACTCAAGAACAAAGTGATCGATACGGGGGTACTATATCGCAAGACAAGAATTAGTTCGCATCTTATTGAACAAGAAAAAAATTATACACTTGATGAACTGGCAGACCTAATGCATATTTCTAAAAAAGATCGTCATACGGCGTTAGGTGATGCTTATATCACTGCACTGGTTTTTTTAAAGACACTTTCAAAACTGAAAAAGGGTCATCAAATGACCCTTAAGCAACTCCTGAAGTTGGTAAAATACTAGGTAATTTTTTGTTTATCGTCAATAATTTTTTGAACCACTTCCGGATTTAATAATGTGGAGATATCGCCTAAATTTGAAGTATCGTTTGAAGCAATTTTTCTTAGAATACGACGCATTATCTTACCGCTTCTTGTTTTGGGTAAACCGGGTACAAACTGAATCTGATCTAATTTAGCTATAGGCCCGATATGATCTGTTATCTGTTGATTTATTTCTTTTCGAAGATTGTTGCGATCTCTACCCTCCCCTGTTTCTTTTAATATAACGAAACCATAAAGTGCATTTCCTTTTATGTCATGAGGAAAACCTACAATAGCAGATTCTGCAACCGCCGGATGTTCGTTAATAGAATCCTCTATTGGAGCAGTACCTAAATTGTGACCAGAAACAATGATTACATCATCTACCCTTCCAGTAATACGATAGTAGCCCACTTCATCACGTAAAGCCCCATCTCCCGTAAAATACTTTTCTTTAAATGCCGAAAAATAGGTATCACGATACCTCTCGTGGTTTCCCCATATAGTTCTTGCCATTGAAGGCCAGGGGAATTTAACACACAGTCTACCCTCTACCTGATTTCCTTTAATTTCATCACCCAATTCATTCATTAATGCCAGTTGTATTCCAGGTAGCGGCAAGGTAGCATAGGTGGGCTTGGTAGGGGTCACATAAGGAATTGGTGAAATCATGATTCCTCCTGTTTCTGTTTGCCACCAGGTATCTACTATAGGGCTTTTTTTATTGCCAACGTGGTCGTTATACCAGTGCCAGGCTTCTTCATTAATAGGTTCTCCCACGGTACCCAGCACTTTCAATGAAGAAAGATTGTATTTATTCACATAATCCAATGATTCTTTAGCTAGTGCTCTTATCGCCGTAGGTGCTGTATAGAATTGTGTTATTTTGTGTTTTTCAACAATTTCCCAAAACCTGCTAAAATCAGGATAAGAAGGAACTCCTTCAAACATTACCGTTGTAGCGCCATTAGCTAAAGGGCCGTAAATTATATAAGAGTGCCCGGTGATCCAACCAACATCTGCGGTACACCAGTAAATATCTTCTTCCCGATATTGAAAAACATTTTTAAACGTGAAGGCGGTATACACCATATAACCTCCAGTTGTATGTACCATACCCTTTGGTTTTCCCGTTGAACCAGAAGTATACAGTATAAATAAGGGGTCTTCTGCTTCCATTATCTCTGCGGTGAACTCAGCATAGGCTTCATCTAAGAGTGGCTGTAACCAGCTATCTCTTCCTTCCTTCATTTCAATTGCCTCTTCCGTTCGTTTCACTACCAACACACTTTCTACAGAGGTACAGTTTTTTAAAGCTTCATCCACAATGGGTTTTAATGGTATCGTTTTTTTTCCACGAAAAGAACCATCTGAGGTAATGACCATTTTACAGGTAGAATCATTAATTCTTGAAGCAAGCGCCTGTGAAGAGAATCCTGCAAAAACGACCGAATGGATCGCACCGATTCTTGCACAAGCCAGAACAGCAACGGCTAATTCAGGAATCATCGGTAAATAAATACAAACCCGATCTCCTTTCTGGATACCTTTATCTTTTAAAACGTTAGAAAATTTACAAACTCTTTCGTGTAATTCTCCGTAACTAATGTGTACAGCTTCTTCTTGAGGATCATTAGGTTCCCAGAGAATAGCAGTTTTTTCTTTTCGGATTCTTAAATGCCTGTCAATGCAATTCTCGGTTATATTTAATTGTGCTCCGTCAAACCACTTCACTTCGGGGATGTTAAAATCCCACTTTAAAACGCTATTCCATTTTTTTCTCCAGACGAAATGTTCTTCGGCTATTTCTTCCCAAAAGTGTTCCGGTTCTCTTACTGATTTACGATATACCTGAAAATATTCTTCAAAGCTTTTTATGTGATAATTACTCATTTTAAGTGGTTTTAATCAATTATTAATCCTTTTATATTTCCTGCAAGTCTATGTTTAGAATACATATTATCAAGAAAGTAATGATTCAATTTTAGTCATCAGTTTTTTAATTGAAAATGGTTTAGTTAAATATAGATCAGCTCCAAGGTTTAAACCTTTTTCTATTTGAGTTGCTTTATTTTTAGCGGATAGAAAAACAATTTTCGTTTGTCTTAAGTCCTTATTTTCCCGTAATCTTGTAAGGGTTTCATAACCATCCATTTGCGGCATCATTATATCGAGTAAAATAGCATCCGGTATTTTGGTATTGGCGATCTGTAAGGCTTCTGTACCATCCCGGGCAACAAATACATCAAAATTATTCTTTCTAAATGCATATTCCAGTGACATCACAATATTAGGCTCGTCGTCTACAATTAATATCTTTTTTCTTTTCATTTTGTTTTAGGTATTGTAAAAACAAATCGGGCACCATCAGTAAAATTTTCATCTACTTTAATAGAACCCTTGTGGCTTTCAATAATCTTTTTACAGATAGCCAAACCAAAGCCACTCCCGGAAGGTTTTTTAGTATTCTGATTTTTAGATTGATAGAACTTCTCGAATATGCGTTTCTGATCTTCGAGGGGTATTCCTCTACCATTGTCCTGAACTATAATGGCAATGTCATTTTCCCAGTCATCCAGACTTACAAGCACTTGACCTCTACCTGGAACCGTAAATTTAAGCGAATTGGATAGTAAATTTGTAAGTACCTGTAAAATTCTATCTTCATCATAGATTGCCTTATAAATTTCTTCATCTTCAAATCTGATTTGCACGTTGCTTTTAGAAGCAATTTGGCTTATTCCTTTGACTGCGTCATTTATGGTCTTATTAAGTACATTAAGTTTCATATCTAAATTAGCCCGATTTCCGGATAGTTTTTCCAGATCTAAAATATTATTGATAAGAACTGTCAGGCGATCTGTATCTCGACCAATATTCTCAAGAAACTGTTTACGCATGGAAGAGGGCATGTCTTCTTCTTCTAGCAATTCAGAAGCAGCTTTAATAGAAGTGACAGGTGTTTTCAATTCATGGGCAACCGTATCTAGAAACTCATCTTTTAATTTATCGTGTTCTTTTAGTTCTTTATTCGCTTTTTTAACCTGTGCGGTCATAACCGAGAGCTCCTGCGATTTTTCAAGGAGTGCCCGGTTAGATGCTTTTGTTTCTTTGGCCTCTTCCAAAATTTCAAGCACTTCTACCAAACTAATTGGTTTTTCCTTTGTTACCGAATCCAATAATATTTTGGCAGACGCGCTTCCTATACTACCCGTAAGTAATTTTTCTGAAAAGCTAATTAATCTTGCATCTGCCGTTTCTGTAGCATCTGAAATATCATACTTTCTATTAAATAAAGAAAGTGCTCTTTCAGTTTTACTTTCTCCAAGAAATCGCTCCAACAGTTTTCTGATATCGGCGACATAAGCTTCTCCTTTCCAAATAAATGCACTATCCTGAAGGTTTTCATAGTATTCATAGTTTACAAACATCTCGGCGTAGTTACGCTCTCTATAATTACCTTTTGTAGATACAGACAAGGAGATAAAGCAAAAGAAGTTAAGAGTTATACTCCATAGAAAAGCATTACTTTCCGGAGAAAGATAATCCAGTTTAAAGATCTGATTAATGCTTAGCCAGCCATTACCCGAGACGCCCTGAGCATAGGGAAAAACAGTCTTATCAAAATCTGAAAACGCAATGGGAAATACCAACATAAACAACACGACTAGAATGCCGAGAACTATACTTATTTTAGCTGCCTTAGCCGTCCCCCTTCGCCAGAAAAGACCCAAAAAGAAAGAAGGAGCAAGTTGCGCAATAAAGACGAAGGATAGAAGTCCGATAGAATATAATGATAACTGTTTTGAAAAGTAAATAAAGAAAAAATAGGAGAAAATTATTAAGGTAAAAATCGCTATCCTGCGTATATTCTTAATCCGTTTTACATTGCTAATAGGATTAGCAGTTTTCATTCTTTTAATAAAACCATATGGAATGATGATATTATTACTTAGCATTGTGGAAAGCGCAAGAGTTGAAACGACGATCATTGAGATTGCGGCAGAAAAACCTCCAACAAAAACGATAAGCGCAATTGAGACATCACCTTCCTGCAACGGGAGAAGTAAAGAATAGTAATCATGATTTACATCAGGAGATAGCTTTAGATTGCCTGCCCATGCAATGAAAATGACAAAAACATTGAAAAGCAATAAATACAAAGGAAACAACCAAATCGCTTTCTTTAAGTTTTTATCGTTTTTATTCTCAACTACCGCTGTATGAAACTGTCTTGGAAGTAAGAAAATAGCAAAAAAAGACAGACAAATTGTAAAGAACCAATTGAATCCGTTTTCTGCCAAACTAAATGAAGTGAGCGAATTATAATTCGCCATTTTAGATGCTTGAGCGTAAATATCTGTCGTACCGTTGAATAAGTAAAAGCATACATAAAGCCCTATAACCAGAAAGAAAAGCAACTTCAACACCGATTCTAATGCTACTACGGTCATTATACCTTCTTTATGTTCTGATGCATCGGAAGATCGGGTCCCGAAAAAGGCAACGAAAATGGCTATTAACAGAGAAATGTATAATGTTGAATCATAGAGTAACTCTTGAGAACCTGAATTTACATTCTGTGTAATTATTTCAAAAGTTTCAGATACAGCTTTTAGCTGCAATGCAATGTAAGGTATTACTCCTAGTAAACACGTTATCGCAACAAGAGCACCTAGAGGTCGGCTATTTCCATAACGAAAAGAGATGAAATCTGCAATGCTGGAGATCTTTTGTCTTTTAGAGATACGTATTATTTTACGTAAGACGACTATCCAAAGAGGTATCGCAATTACTGGTCCTAAATAGATAGCAAGAAAACGCATTCCTGACTTTGAAGCGATCCCAATACTTCCATAATATGTCCAGGCAGTACAGTATACTCCTAGCGCGAAGACATAAATATAGGGACTGTTGACCCATTTACTCTTTGCGTTCTTTTCAGCTTTAAAGGCAATTACAAATAGTAAAACAAGGTAGATTACAATAACTAATAAAAGCGCATAATTAGTCATAAAACCTTTTAATAATAAAAAATGAAATGATAATACCCAGCAACCAACATGAAAAAACATAAACATAGAAAATAGGAAAACCAGCAATTTGCGCGTCGATATCAAAAACCCCTATAAAAGGCAAGTTCCATAGAAAGAACAAAGCCATTGAAAGAATTACCAATTTTTGTTGATGTCGTTTCTTCATACTTTATATTCTTCAGAAGGATACTGTATAATTGACCAAATCTTTTCGAAAAAGCCATAAACCTTAACTCACCTAAATTTAAGAAATCTCAAGTAAGAAAATAGCAGCTATAATTATCATTAACATTAAGGCGATGCGAATACATGAAACGTATCGCCTTATTCCGATTAGCTATCAATGTCCAGAAGCTTCTCCGGCACCACTAGGGATTCTTATATTCTCTACAATGTCTTGTACATCCTCTGGCGGTGGTGGCGTAAATTGATTTACAATAATAGCAACCGTAAAATTCAATAACATCGCTACAGTTCCAAAACCTTCCGGAGAAATTCCGAACCACCATGATGATTTTAATCCATCTACGGCTGCCTTACCTCCATCAAAGATTCCAAACTTAAATTTTAGCATATAGAAAAGCATCGTTAAAATACCGACGATCATACCTGCAATTGCCCCTTGCTTATTCATTTTTTTGTAAAATATACCAAGAACAATAGCAGGAAAAAAGGAAGCTGCGGCCAGACCGAACGCCAGGGCAACTACAGCCGCTACAAATCCAGGAGGATTGATTCCGAAATAACCTGCAATAACGACTGCTACCGTAGCAGCACCACGTGCTGCCCAAAGTTCTCCTTTTTCAGAAATAGTTGGAACAAATATCTTCTTAATTAAATCGTGAGAAACAGAAGATGAAATAACCAATAATAATCCAGCAGCTGTAGATAGGGCTGCTGCCAAGCCTCCAGCAGCCACAAGAGCTATGACCCAGGCCGGAAGATTGGCGATTTCTGGATTTGCCAATACCATGATATCACGATCAACTGTCAATTCGTTTTTAGATTTATCGGCTACATATTGAATAACACCATCGTTATTTTTATCGTCAAACGCTAATAAGCCTGTTTCTTCCCAATTTTTGAACCATTCTGGCATGCTTTCATACTTTTGCTCGCTTACCGTTTCGATCATATTAGTTCTTGCAAAAACAGCGACTGCAGGTGCGGTAGTGTATAATATTGCAATAAGCAAAAGAGCTAATCCTGCAGATTTACGGGCATCTTTTACCTTCGATACTGTAAAAAATCTAACGATAACATGTGGTAATCCCGCAGTTCCTACCATGAGCGCCAGCGTGATGGCAAAAACATCTACTAAACTTTTAGAACCTGAAGTATACTCTGCAAAACCCAACTCAGTGGAGAGTCCGTTAAGTTTGTCAAGTAAATACATTCCCGATCCATCATTAACCGTGCCCCCCATGCCTATTTGGGGAATTGGGTTCCCTGTCATCTGTATAGAAATAAAAATGGCGGGGACCATAAATGCAAAAATAAGAACACAGTACTGAGCCACCTGTGTATAAGTAATTCCTTTCATTCCGCCGAGAACTGCATAGAAAAGAACAATAACCATCCCAATAATCACTCCTGTATTAATATCTACTTCAAGAAATCTAGAGAAAACTACTCCCACACCCCGCATCTGACCGGCCACATAGGTAAATGAAACTAAGAGGGCACAAAATACTGCCACCATTCTAGCCGTTTTGGAATAATATCGATCCCCAATGAAATCGGGTACCGTAAACTTGCCAAACTTACGAAGATAAGGTGCTAGTAGTAAAGCAAGAAGAACATATCCTCCAGTCCATCCCATCAGGTAAACAGATCCGTCATAACCGGCAAAAGCTATGATCCCTGCCATTGAAATAAACGATGCAGCCGACATCCAGTCTGCCGCTGTTGCCATTGCGTTTGCCAAAGGAGAAACGCCCCCACCGGCTACGTAAAAATCTTTTGTTGAACCAGCTCTCGACCAGATCGCAATTCCTATGTATAGTCCGAAAGTAACTGCAACCAGAACATAGGTCCATATTTGAACATCATTCATATCTTTCTTTTAAGTTTGTTATTATTCGTCGTAACCGTATTTTTTATCTAGTTTATTCATCAATCGCACATATACGAAAATGAGAATGACAAACACATAAATAGATCCTTGCTGCGCAAACCAGAAACCCAGTTTGAAACCACCAAGACTAATTTTATTCAAAGCGTCCTTAAATAAAATACCCGCGCCGTAAGAGACTAAAAACCATATTGTTAAAAGAATAACCAGATACTTTAGATTCTCTTTCCAGTAGGCAGTTGCCTTTTTTTGTTTTTCTGACATATCATTAATTTTTATAGGTAAATCATGGCTTGAAGTGTTACTGTGGATGAACTGCTTTCATTACCAATCTTTATGTTTGTATATTCAATGCTCAATTTGGAGTGGTGCCCAGTCATAAAAATGTTCATACCAAGACCAAATCGGTTTTCATTATCATCTATTGATTCTATGGTTCGATTTTGAAAGGACGCATACGGTTGAATACGTGTCTTTGAGGGATCTCTTGAAATCAAATATCCCAGATGACTATAAAGAAGGCTTCCGGTAGCATACGGACCAAAATTATAATCTGTACCATAGTCATTGTTCTGGTAAACAGCATAACCCGTAAGTGCTGCTCCTTTAGCTCCTAAAGGTATATCTGCAAATGCGTCTATTGCAAAGATGAATACATCTGCACCTTCTCCATCTGCTTCTACTACTCCGTTTCCATGATGAAAGAATCCAGCTCCAATATTAAAAACCTTTTTACTTCCAAGATACGAACCCACTTTATAGGGTAAAAAATTGGATTCCTGTTCTAAAAAATTATAATCAAAATACCCTTGAATTACCTTTCCGGCATCTGCTGAACCCAAGATTCGCCTTCCTCCATAAACAGACGTCCCATCAACCAAAGGATCTCTATTGTCTAAAGTGCTTTCTCCTGCTTCGTTAAAGGCAACTCTATATTGAAGTTTTCCCAAACTTCCCTTCGCATAAATTCCAATATGTCGGGCAAATTGATCTGAAAGTCCTATAGTTGCCCAAGATTGCCTATTGTTATCAAGGGTCATCATATTAAGTGTACTTTGACTGTTAAGACGTGAAATCCCATTCCAGTAGTGTAGGCCTGCACCAATACTCAATTGTTTACTAAACCGCCATTCGCCCCAGAAATCATGAAAAAAAACCTGAGAACGCTCTCCTGTTCCAATAGGACTGGTATTTGTACCGTTAAGGCTGTTCAATCCAAAATGGGTAAGAAGCATAAACTTCTTATTCAGCTGAGTAAATGTTAGCAATCTTGCTCTGCGGATACTCAAATTCAATTTACTGGCATCCTCTGGAACATTCTCATTGTACTGAGCCCAAAATTGACCCCAGGCAATAATTCTTAAGTACTTAGAACCCTCTTCGTTAAACTTAATTTTATATCCGCTTGTATACTCTGTGTTTCCCTGTGCTGTTAATTGGATGCATGCAAGTAGAAAGAAACCTGCTATGAATAATGATTTTTTCATTTTAATAAATGTTAGTAGTTAATTGCATGCACTACGAACATCATAAAAAAATTGATCTAGTTAAAAAATCATATACTTAATTGCTAAAATAATATAGTTATTCACGAAATCTTTCCCATTTTATAAGCATAAATTTGTCTCCTAACTCGGTAACCAATACACCTGCGCCCTTCATGTTCTCTTTCTTTTGAAAGTATTCCTGTAATTCGCTGGCATTCAAAATTCGATAGGTAGGATGATAATCTGTATTGTAAGGACGCTTGATGTTGTATCTTTTTACCCAATTCATAATAGATACATGAGAAACTCCCAGAATGCGTTCAATCTCGCGGTAAGTCAATCCTTCTAAGTAGAGTTGTAGCGCCTTGTTTACGTAATAATCATCAATCCTTTTTCCCAGTTTTCCTACCGTAAAATAATAGCCACATTTCTTGCACTTATAGCGTTGCCTGTTTTTAATTATTCCGGCTTTAATAAACTTTTCAGACTGGCAATTTGGACATGAATGCATGCTAACTATATTAATTTAGCATAAATATATTAATTTAGCAGTAAACATGCATTATGTTTATAGATTTAAGAACTTTGTTCGACAAAATAGAATCTTCGCCTGTTAACTACAGACTTTGTAAGAGATAAAAAGTCAATGGGTCTTTTCTTGAAGATACGCACTCACATTATCGAATATGCGTTGTTGTATATCAGACACATCGGCTTTCACAAATTTTTCTCCCATGATCTGTTCGTAAAGCTCTATATATCTGTTGGACACAGATTCAATATAGCTATCTGTCATTTCAGGTACTTGCTGACCTTCTTTACCCTGAAATCCGTTTGCGATTAGCCATTGCCTTACAAATTCTTTGGAAAGTTGTTTTTGAGGTTCGTTGCGAGCTTGTCTTTCCTCATAGCCTTCGCTGTAAAAATAACGTGAAGAATCTGGGGTATGAATTTCATCAATTAAAACGATCTTACCGTCTTTAGTTTTTCCAAATTCATATTTGGTATCTACAAGGATCAGGCCCTGTTTTGCAGCAATTTGAGTGCCCCGTTCAAAAAGTTTCCGGGTATAGGTCTCTAATAGTTCATAATCCTCTTCCGCCACGATACCTTTAGAAAGAATCTCATCCTTTGAAATATCTTCATCATGCGCTCCTTTTTCTGCCTTAGTTGCCGGTGTAACGATGGGAAGCGGAAATTTATCGTTTTCTTTCATTCCATCTGGCATCACTACCCCGCAAAGACTCCTTTTACCTGCCTTATATTCCCTTGCAGCATGTCCCGAAAGATATCCGCGAATTACCATTTCAACCTTAAAGGGTTCGCATTGATGCCCCACTGCCACATTAGGGTCTGGGGTAGCCAGAAGCCAGTTTGGAACAATATCCTCGGTGGCCCTCATCATTTTTGTTGCGATCTGATTTAAAATCTGTCCCTTATAGGGGATTCCTTTGGGCATAACCACATCGAAAGCCGAAAGTCTGTCGGTTGCGATCATTACTAAAAGCTCATTCTTCAGGGTGTAGACTTCCCTTACCTTACCTCTGTAAACGCTTTTCAAGCCCGGAAAATCGAAATCGGTATGCGTGATGGTGCCCATGCTGATTGATTTATGCATTGCTGTGCTCAATACTTTTGTAAGCTTCAATAATATTTTTTACCAACCGATGGCGAATGACATCTTTATCATCTAAATATACCATGCCAATACCGGGTACATCTTTGAGTACTAAAAGTGCTTCCTTTAGACCAGAGATCACCCTTCTTGGTAAATCGATTTGCCCGGGATCGCCGGTTATCATAAACTTGGCTTGTTTTCCCATACGGGTGAGAAACATTTTCATTTGAGCATGCGTGGTATTCTGAGCTTCATCAAGAATCACAAAAGCCTTGTCCAACGTACGTCCTCTCATAAATGCCATGGGTGCGATCTGTATAGTACCGTTCTCAATGTAATTCTGTAATTTTTCCGGAGGAATCATATCCCTCAATGCATCATACAAAGGTTGCATATATGGATCCAGTTTTTCCTTAAGGTCTCCTGGCAAGAATCCTAAATTTTCTCCTGCTTCTACAGCTGGCCTGGTGAGAATAATACGTTTTACTTGTTTCTCTTTCAGCGCTTTCACCGCCAGGGCTACCCCAGTATATGTTTTACCGGTTCCGGCCGGACCAATGGCAAACACCATGTCGTTTTTCTTCATTTTTTCCACCAGCTTACGCTGATTTGCCGTTTGCGCCCTAATCAACCTTCCACTAACCCCGTGCACTAAAACTTCTCCACTTTCTGAAGAGGTTTCATAATCTTCCTGGCTTTCACTCGTTAGAATGCGTTCTATGGTGTTTTCATCGAGTTTGTTATACTTGGCATAGTGTGCCGTAAGCATGTCGAGTCTCCGATCAAATTCTTCTAACAACTCTTCTTCGCCATAGGCAGTAATTTTATTGCCGCGTGCTACGATTTTTAATTTAGGAAAGTATTTTTTTAAAAGGGTAATGTTGATATTTTGATGCCCGAAAAACTCTCTTGGGCTTATCTCGGTAAGTTCAATTATAAGTTCATTCAAAAGCTAAATGATTAAGTTAGTTTATCCCTTTTTGTTTTATTAGATTTGCAAAACAAACATACGCAAAAATCATACTTTAAATTTAAAAAAATATCAACAGTTTTCCAATGGCGATTATTACATTAACTACTGATTTTGGTGAAAAAGACCACTATGTAGGAGCCATTAAGGGAGGCATCTATTCGGAATTAGATTCGGCTACCATTGTTGATATCTCACACCTCATAAGTCCATTTAACATCACAGAAGCATCTTACATTATAAAGAATGCTTATAAAAGTTTCCCTCCCGGAAGCATTCATATTATCGGAATTGACGGAGAGCTCACCCCAGAAAACCGACACATTGCTGTCTTGCTGGACGGACATTATTTTGTTTGTGCAGATAATGGTATTATGTGTTTACTAACACAGGAAATTGTTCCGGAAAAAATAGTAGAGATCAATATTCATGATCGCGTTGCCAGTAGTTTTCCCGTATTAGATGTCTTTGTGAAGGTCGCAACACATCTAGGCAGAGGAGGTACACTGGAGGTAATTGGTAAACCCACAGAAAAAATCAAAGAAATTATAGACGTAAAACCGGTGATCAATACAGATGCCACTCAAATATTAGGGAGTGTTCTTTATATTGACAACTACGGTAATGTGGTTACGAATATTACTAAAAAGCTTTTTCAGGAAATTGGAAAAGGTAGAACTTTTGAGATCCTTGCAAGAAATTATAAATTTAAAAATGTTTACAATCGTTATAGTGATGCCATCAATTTCACGATAGATAAATCAGTACGCGAAGAAGATGGGAAGAAACTTGCGCTGTTTAATTCCGCAGGATACCTTGAGCTCGCCATCTATAAAAGCAATCCTCTAACAGTGGGTGGTGCTAACAGTTTATTCGGATTAAATTTCAGAGATGCAATCACGATCAATTTTGACCAGTAAAATAAAAAAATGTTTATAAGAATTGTAAAAATGAAATTTCAGGCGGACAGAATTACTGATTTCCTCAGTAATTTTAATGCCAATAAAGATAAAATAAGAGCGTTTGAAGGATGTAGTTTTCTAGAACTATATCAGGCTAAAGATACGCCTGAAATCTTTTTCACCTATAGTTATTGGGATTCTGAAGAAGCACTGGAGAACTATCGAAATTCAGAGTTGTTTAAGACGGTTTGGAAACAGACAAAGATTTTGTTTGCAGGAAAACCTGAGGCCTGGAGTGTTGATCGCATAGAGAGCCTCCCTTAATGATTCTTATAAAAGACTATAAACGCAATATTGACTGAAAAATATGTATGCAATTCTTAAGCGAGAGATTCGTTCATTCTTTGCTTCCCCGGTCGGGTATATGGTAATCTCCCTTTTTCTTGTTTTAAACGGACTCTTTTTATGGGTTTTTAAAGGTGAATTCAATGTGTTTGATTACGGTTTTGCAGATTTGACCGCTTTTTTCACCCTGGCTCCGTGGATTCTTATTTTTTTGATCCCTGCGATCACCATGAAAAGTTTTTCGGAAGAACATAAAATGGGAACTTTGGAATTATTGGTAACCAAACCACTTAGCAATTTAGAAATCGTATTGGGAAAATATTTTGGAGCCTTATGCCTGAGCATTATAGCTTTGATCCCCACGTTGCTTTACATTTTCACCGTCTGGAAGCTAGGCAACCCGATCGGTAATATTGATTTGGGAAGTACGCTGGGCTCTTATCTCGGGTTATTGTTTCTAATGATGAGTTATACTGGTATTGGTATATTTTCTTCAATGGTTACAAATAATCAAATCGTATCTTTCATCTTAGCTGTTTTTCTTTGTTTTGTTTTCTATTTCGGATTCGAAGGAATAAGCGATCTAACCAGTGTATCGTTTTGGATTGAAAACTGGGGAATGAAGGCACATTTTGAAAGCATCGGCAGAGGGGTTATTGATACACGCGATGTCATTTATTTTATTTCGCTGACAGCACTCTTCGTTTTTATGACCTCCACCCTTCTAAAAACCAAATCGCAGCTATGAAACTATCTAAAAATACGCTTTTTCGGTTAGGTATAGCGCTGCTGATTTTTATTGCAGTGAATCTCTTGTCAGGTGTAATGTCTAAGCGCTTTGACCTTACTCAGGATCAACGCTACACGCTTTCAGATGCGACCAAAGAGATTTTATCCGGCGTAGATCAACCTATTTTAATCGATGTACTTTTGGAAGGTACATTTCCTGCAGAATTCAAAAAACTTCAGATAGAAACACGTCAACTTCTGCAAGAATTTAGTGCACTCAATAGCAATATCAAGTTTAGTTTTCTTAATCCGACTCCAGATCCGCAGAATTCAGAGAATGTCATCAAGGAGCTACAACAACTCGGTCTAACGCCAGCCAACGTAACTGTAGAGGAAGGTGGTAAAATTACTCAGGAATTGGTTTTTCCATGGGCAATGGCTTATGTTGATGAAACCAAGCCCGTAAAAATACCGCTACTCAAGAATAAGTTAGGCGCGGATAGTGAAACAAGAGTAAACAACTCTATCCAGCAGTTAGAATATGCGTTTGCCAGCGCGATCCAAAAACTGACAGTAAAAGACAAAAAGAAAATAGCCGTACTGAAAGGTAATGGCGAATTACAAGATCTTTACGTAGCTAGTTTTTTAGGGGAATTAAGCGAATATTATGACCTGGCTCCTATCACCTTAGACTCCGTAGAAAATAGCCCTGCTAAGACCTTAAAGTTACTCGAATCGTATGATCTAGCTATCGTTGCAAAGCCCACGGAAGCTTTTAGTGACTCAGAAAAATACGTATTGGATCAATACACCATGCGAGGCGGGAAGTCGTTATGGCTTATAGATCAAGTGGTGGCAGAAATGGACAGTCTTTTTGCAAATCAGGGGAAAGCGATAGCATTTCAGAGAAATTTAAATCTCAACGACCTATTCTTCCGGTATGGTGTTCGTATTAATCCGGTTCTAATAAGTGACATGTATTTCACACAAATCGTACTTGCCTCGGGAGAAGGGAGTGATACTCAGTATAATCCGGTTCCCTGGGTATATTATCCGATGGTGTTTTCACCTGAAAATCATCCGATAAATACAAATATAGAAGCGTTACGTTTTCAATTTGCAAATACAATAGATACCTTAAAAGGAAGCACTCGTAAGACTGTATTATTACGATCATCCCCATTATCCAAACCGATCGGTACTCCTTCGGAGATTAACTTGGCGATCACTGCAAATCCACTACCAAAAGAGACTTTTAATGATGGACTAAAGCCCCTGGCCGTGTTGTTGGAAGGGTCGTTCACTTCGGCTTTCAAAAACCGGGTAAAACCGTTTAAGCTTGAAAAGGATACCGAGCTCGGAGCTCCTTCAAAGATGATCATCATTGCAGATGGTGATCTCATAAAAAATCAGGTAAGACAGGGAAGACCACTTGAATTAGGTTATGATAAATGGACGAATAGTTTTTATGGAAACAAAGAATTTTTAATGAATTGCGTAAATTATCTGTTAGACGATACCGGACTTATAAACATTAGAGCCAAAAAAATCTCCATTCCGTTTTTAGATAAAGAAAAAGTAGCTGCCGAAAAATCGAGTTGGATTCTTGTAAATGTGGGACTTCCATTGATAATACTTCTTGTTTTCGGGATGGCATTTCAGTTCTTCCGAAAGAAAAAATACAACCGCTAAATGTTAATAAGTTATTTTCGGTAAAATAGGCAATTCAAATATATTTGTAAAAAGAAGTAAACAAACGTTTCAATGAAATTTATAGTCTCAAGTTCATATCTCCAAAAACAGTTACAGGTACTGGGTGGAGTGATCAATAACAGTAATACCTTACCTATTCTTGACAACTTTCTTTTTGAACTTTCTGAGAATAAACTGGTAGTATCTGCTTCAGATCTTGAAACTACTATGAGTACCGAATTGGAAGTAGACTCTTCCTCAGAGGGAAATATTGCAGTTCCCGCCAAGTTGTTACTGGATATCTTAAAAACTTTTCCTGAACAACCACTTACATTTGTTGCAGAAAAAAATACGATTGAAATCAGTAGCAATCATGGTAAGTACGCACTTGCGTATGCAGATGGCGCTGAATTTCCAAGTGCAGTCAATTTATCAGATCCTAGTTCTACAACGATCATAGGAGATATACTCGCTACCGCTATCTCCAAGACTATTTTTGCTGCGGGTAATGACGATCTTAGGCCTGTAATGAGTGGTGTGTTTTTTCAGTTTTCACCAGAAGGTCTGATCTTTGTATCAACAGACGCTCATAAATTAGTGAAATACCAGAGGACAGATGTGAAAGCCTCGCAAGTAGCTGAATTCATCATGCCTAAAAAGCCTTTAAATCTATTAAAAGGTATTCTCGCCGGAAGCGAAACCGATGTTACAATTGAATACAATGAGAGCAATGCAAAATTCTCTTTTGATAATACAGAGTTGGTTTGTAGACTTATCGATGGGAAGTACCCGAATTATGAAGCTGTAATTCCAAAAGAAAATCCGAATAAACTCAGTATCGATAGAAATCAGTTTTTGAGTTCTACCAAGCGGGTTAGTATATTTTCTAATAAAACCACGCATCAAATACGTTTAAAAATCGCTGGTGCAGAATTAAATATCTCTGCTGAAGATATTGATTACAGCAATAAAGCCGAAGAAAGACTGACCTGTAGTTATTCAGGAGACGATATGCAAATTGGTTTTAACTCCAGATTTCTGGTCGAAATGCTATCAAATCTTAATTCTGATGAAGTTACGCTCGAAATGAGCTTACCGAACAGAGCAGGTATTTTAACGCCTGCAGATGGTCTTGATGAAGGTGAACATATTACGATGTTGGTAATGCCAGTCATGCTCAATAATTAATGTATATTTTTAAGTGTTAAATAGTACTATTGTACCCTACAAACCGTCTTTACAGACGGTTTTTTTGATTAAAAGAAAACCAAATGCATCCTTCTAACATCCTGGCAGAATGAACAATATTTATATTATTGAAAAAACCATCCCCGTAAAGATCTATCAAAACCTGAGAATTGTATGTGGTTTATCGGCTAAAACCGATGAGGCTTGTAAGGTTGGACTTAAAAATTCTGTACATTCCGTTATGATCAAAGAGCAACACAGGATTATAGGAATGGGGCGCATCATTGGAGATGGCGGATGCTTTTGCCAGATCGTGGATATCTGTGTACTACCTGAAAAACAAGGACAAGGAATTGGCAAACTAATTATGCAGAGTTTAATCAACTTTATCCAAACCAAGCTACCTCCCTCCTGCTATGTAAGTTTAATTGCTGACGGTGATGCAGCATATCTTTATGAGAAATTTGGTTTCAGCGATACTTTGCCTGTTTCCAAGGGCATGTACCTCAACAGATAGTTTGGTCTTCCAGATACCTTATTTAAATTAGTGAGCAATTGTCTTCACTACTGAAAGATACTACCTGACATTAATCATTGTTAATTTACGTTACGTTTCCTACTCTTACTTATACAAAATTTTATGGGTATGACAACCACAAACGATACGAAAGAAGTTTTTAAGCAATGTGGAACGTGTTCGCGAACATTCGGTTTTTTATTGAACCGTGAATTTAATCATTCTAAAGAAGCACATCTTTTTGCACTAGATCCGCTTGCCGGTGGGATATTCAACACAGGGCATCAGTGCGGAATGATTTGGGGTACAACACTTTCAATTGGAACGGAGGCATATCATCGTACTCAAGACCTGAATAAAAGCATTGCGATCTCCATTACTGTTACCAAAGAAGTGGTTAAATCATTTTACAAACGATCGAAAACAGTTGATTGCAGAGAAATTATTGGATATGATCTTGAGAATAGTTTTGATTTGCTTAAGTTTCTCTTGAAAACAACCCTAATTGGGATGAAAAACAGCAAATGTTTCAATTTAGCAGAAGCCTGGGCACCCGAAGCGATAAAATCTGTCAAGGATGGTTTGCAGAAAACCGGAGAAAAAATAATTCTAAAACAAAAACCGCTTAGTTGTGCATCAGAAGTACTAAAAAAAATGGGAGGCAATGATGAAGAAATTGCGATGGTTTCTGGTTTCGCAGGAGGATTAGGACTCAGTGGAAATGGCTGCGGTGCATTGGCAGCGGCAATCTGGATGAAAACACTTCAATGGTGCAAAGAAAATAAAGGAAAGCGTCCGCCTTATCTTAGAAATACCGATGCCAAAATCATTCTTTCAGTCTTCAGGAAAGAAACAAACGAAGAATTCAATTGCCGAAATATTTGCAATCGGTGTTTTGATTCTGTTGATGATCATTCACAATATATAAAAACGGGAGGATGTAGTAAATTAATAGACCTGCTGGCAAGTACTTAAGGTCATGCCCTACTTCATCGATAATTAGAATGCCTGCTATAGCATCACTTTTATTGAATAATATGCCCTATCTTTGATATAGCGAAACACCATTCCTGTCTCTCCTGCGATGAGTTGAATTAGTTCTCTTGTATGATCTTAAGATGAAAACAAAAAAAATATATCAGGTTGACACCTTTACCAATGAACCTTTTAAAGGAAATCCGGCAGGCGTTATGATCGTAGATAATACAGTTGATAAGAAATGGATGCAGCAGATGGCCGCGGAAATGAATCTATCTGAAACTGCCTTTCTAAAGCCGGAAAAAGACGGATTTAGCATTCGGTATTTTACACCTTTAGACGAGGTGCCCCTTTGCGGTCATGCTACCCTGGCAAGTGCACATATTATCTACGAATTAGGATTAGTCTCTAAAACAGCAACTATTACTTTTTATGCTTCTGAAACGACCCTTACCATAAACCGTCAAGGTAACTCCATAGTAATGGATTTTCCCAAGTATCCTTATACCAAGATAGCTACCCCCTTTCAATTTAAAGAAATTGTGGGTTTTGATCCGGTCGAGGTTTATGCAAGTAGTTATCAATGGATCATTGGAATTGCAGCCGATGCTTATGACATTCGAACGGCAGTGCCCGATTTTGAACTTATGAAACGCAACCGTCTGGGTCATTTAATGATAACTGCCAAAAGCGATGTAGCGGATGCAGATTTTGTGGTAAGATGTTTTGCTCCTTCTTTAGGGATTGACGAAGACCCCGTAACAGGATCTGCGCATTGCGCACTGACTCCACTTTGGGCCGGAAAGCTTGATAAAACTAAGTTAAGATCCTTGCAACTCTCTAAGCGCACCGGGGAACTGGAAGTTGAACTTGTAGATAACAGAGTGCTCATCACAGGGAAAGCACTTACGATTTTTGAAGCAGTTTTAAAAATATGAAAAGCTAAGGTGTAAACTCACTTGAGAAACTTAGCTCTTAGCTTTTAATTACCAACTTGCAATATATCAAAACTGGATATAGTTCATGCTTTCTTTAATATTTTTTATCTGATAGGCTGGCAGGTGTGCATCCGGAAGCGAAAAATCCTGTTCGTGAATGTTATTTCCATCATCTAGCAAACAAATGGTTATCCATCCCAAACTGTTTGCAGTTACGAAGTCTTTTTTCGTATTGTCTCCAATATAATAATAAGTTCGACCCGGATATGCTTTCATGAAGTATTCATAGTTACGGCGATCTGGTTTTTCAGATCCGAATTCTTCTGAGATCAATATCTCTTTGGTATAACTCTCTAATCCTAATACTTTTATCTTATTGCGCTGCTGCAAACTTCTCCCATCTGTCATTATTGCTATGGGAATTTCTTTTCTGGTAATACTATCCAGAGTTGTTTTATGGTCTTTAGAAAGTTGAATGTCGGGAACATGATTTCGATAAATAGTCAGCAATGTATGAATATCAACCTCCGGTACAGGATATCGTTCCAGTACTTTCCTGAATACATTCTCACCTTCGTAGTACCAATCGATCATTTCTTTATAAATCTGCGATCGGAATATACGAATTCTACTCTCAAGGAAAACGGCTATCTCTTTGTAAGCAGACTCCAGAAAATCTAATTCCTTGTAAAGCGTATCGTCCAGGTCAAAAACCACCAATTGAAGCTTCTCATTCATAACAAATAGTTTGATTTTGAACTATTGATTGTCTGATACTCGTATCCTGATCAAGACTGGTTTTGGTTGCCTTCTGGTGAAACCTAAAAGAGATATAATCCGGTAAGAAATTTGTAAGTACTCAATAAGTCGAATAAAAAAATGCATAGGATATAGAAGTTTATGGGGCGTTTATACATCAATCCTGATCAATATAATAGATAATTGTGGAGTAAAAACCAAAGTCTTAAAGCATTTCGACAAAATGCAGTAAGATTACGATCTACTGCTACAAAAAAGCCTGACATACAGCATGTCAGGCCTTTCTATGATCTATAATTCTTGGTGTTTATTTAAGAAATAATTCGCATCGACAGCGGATAACTAGGAGCATCTCCATTACTTGCTCTTACCGCATTTACGATGGGAAAGATAAAACATATAATCCCGATAATTAAAAGTCCCAGGAGTCCTAATCCGAACAATAGAATTAATGGTAAACAAATGAGGGCATAGATAAACATGCTTATTTGAAAATTAATAATGGATTTACCATGTTCATCCATTGCGATCACTTTATCTCTTTGTGTGAGCCACAAAATTAAGGGTACTATAAATCCTCCAAATCCGGTAACAATATCCAATAATTGGGTGAGATGTGTAATAACGAGCACTTGATTGTCTTTTCTCATGATTGATGATTTTTTTGATTGATACTTATAGGTCGTTCTTTACTTCTTTTTGTTACATAAAAAAAGTTCGGACTTTCGCCCGAACTTTTTACCCCTAAACTTAAACCTAATTGGCGTGAAAAGACATTTCATCTTTGTCACTTGTAATTTTGAGTTGATTACCAAAATCAATGGTACGCATCGGAAATGGAATATTAATACCATGTTCATCAAACGCTTTTTTAATCTTAATAATCGCTTTACTCTTTGCTTTTTTTACCTCAAGTCCTGAAGTGGAATTGATAAAGAATCGTGTTTCAAAAGTAATAGCACTGTCGCCAAACTCTGTAAAGAAAAATAAAACATCTTCTTCTGTTTCTACGGAATCAAAATTATCAATAATTGTTCTTCTTAACAGTGACTCTACTTTTTCCAAATCGGAATTATAAGCTACACCGCAAGAAAGAATTACTCTTGACTGCTCAGTTACAGAGAAATTTTTGATTGGATTTTCTACTACCATTTTATTAGGTATGGCTACCAAATTATTATCTACCTCTTTTAAAGTTGTTGATCTTAAGGTTATATCTACTACTTCGCCCGAATACCCATTACTGGAAATCCAATCTCCCATCTTAATATGCTTAATAAAGGATAACACGATGCCAGAGAACGTATTCGATAAGGCACCTTGCAAGGCTAAACCTATGGCTAGACCAGCGACACCGGCACCAGCGAGTAGTGAGGTTAGTACTTTATTCAGATTTAAAATACCCAATGCCAAAAACAACCCTGCAAGAATTACCACTACCGACGTAACTTTCGCTATCATATTCTTAATACTGTCTTGCATAGATGTTTTCGTAAGCGCTTTCTTCATCAATGTATTCACATAACGTGAGATAAAGAACGCAGCAACAAATACAACCACTGCTATTAACAGGTTTGGCAAATTGGTAATTAATGCATCAAGCCAACCATCTAGTTTTTCTATCATTTTGCTCCAGGCTTGTGAGAGTTGTTTTTTCATAAAGGTATTTAAGATTTAAATTAGTTCTAGTTTAGAGTATTGTATTGAATAATGTTATGCACCACTTTTATGACATAGATGGTTTCATCATAAATTCAGTTGTTTTCATTCTCCATGCATCTAACATCCATGAAGTTTTTTCCAACTCTCTGATATAGGCGCCAATCAAGTCAATGGTACCTTCATCCTGTGCCTCTTCGGCTGTTTTGATAATCTTACGCATCTGACTTAAGATGTTTCCATGATCTTGTAATAATAGTTCAATCATTTCACTATCTGTCACGTTAGAATCTGATTCCCTTAGGTTAGATAGCACCATATAATCTGAAAAATTACTCACGGGCTGGAAACGCAAGGTCAAAATACGTTCTGCGATCTCATCTATTTTAATCTTTGCTTCATCGTACAATTCTTCAAACTTCTCATGTAAGTCAAAAAAGTTCTTTCCTAAAATATTCCAATGAAAATTTCTTAGTTTTTGATAATATAGATGATAATCTGCTAATAATATATTAAGTTCTACTACGGTTTTTTCTGTTTTGTTTTGATCTAAGTTTAAGTAGTTCATATGTTTTTTAAATGTTTTAATTAATAATTCGTCTATTATAGTATAAAGGATATTAGCTCCAAAGTCAAGTATTTACAAGGGTTTATAGATAGTTTAACATCGTAGCGATTAAGTGTTAAAGAATGTTAAGGTTATTAATGAATACGAAATCAAAGTATTTGTCCAATTCGTACTTTTGCAAAAAGAATATTTATGGTTAAAGATACCATTGTTGCCCTGGCAACACCTTCGGGTGCGGGTGCCATTGCTGTTATTAGAGTGTCGGGAAAAGATGCAGTACAAATTGTTGCGCCCTTGTTTCATTCTAAAAGTGGTAAGAAATTATCGGAGCAAAAAACGCATACGCTTCATTTAGGACATATTGTTGAAGATCATCGTGTGATCGATGAAGTATTGGTCTCTCTTTTTTTAGGTACACAATCCTATACGGGAGAACCCACGGTAGAGATCTCATGTCATGGCTCTTCTTATATACAGCAGGAAATTATTCAACTACTACTTAGAAAGGGCTGTAGAATGGCGAATGCGGGTGAATTTACATTGCGTGCTTTTCTCAACGGTAAAATGGATCTGAGCCAGGCAGAAGCGGTTGCTGACCTGATTGCTTCTGACACAGAGGCTTCTCATAAAATTGCAATGCAACAAATGCGTGGTGGATTCAGTAATGAGATTAAAGTGCTGAGGGAAGAGTTGTTGAACTTTGCCTCCCTGATCGAACTGGAGCTCGATTTTTCAGAAGAAGATGTTGAGTTTGCCAATAGAGATCAGTTTACCGATCTGCTTCAGCGCATTGAAAAAGTGCTGAAACGTCTGATAGACTCTTTTGCAGTGGGTAATGTGCTTAAAAACGGGATCCCTGTAGCTATTGTAGGAGAACCCAATGTAGGTAAGTCAACGTTACTTAATGCTTTGCTTAATGAAGAAAGAGCTATTGTAAGCGACATTGCCGGAACCACCAGAGACACCATAGAAGATGAACTGAGTATAGGAGGTATTGGCTTCCGGTTTATAGATACGGCGGGTATTAGAGATACCAAAGATGTGGTGGAAAGCATTGGCATTCAAAGAACCTTCGAAAAGATCGATCAGGCACAGGTAGTTGTTTTAATGTTACGTGCCGATATATTCAAAGAGAATCCCGATCAAGTCATCAGAGAAGTAGAAAATATTCATCAAAAACATCCGCTAAAGCCCTTACTTATCGTTGCGAATAAGATCGATCAGCTTTCTGCAAAGGCAAGGGAAACGGTTACTGCTTTTATGCGAGAACTCACAGCAGATCGTTCTGCCTTTCATCCCTTACTGCTTTCCGCCAAAACCGGTGAAGGGGTTGAGCAATTAAAGAACCACTTATTAGACCTGGTTAATACGGGAGCCTTAAAAAATAATGAGACCATTGTTACGAATAGCAGGCATTATGATGCACTTCTAAAAGCCCTGGAAGAAATTAAAAAAGTGCAGCAGGGAATGGAGATGGGCATTAGTGGCGATCTGCTAGCGATCGACATTCGGCAGGCGCTCTATCATTTTGGAGAGATTACCGGAGAGATCACAAGTGACGATCTGTTAGGGAATATCTTTGCTAATTTTTGCATCGGGAAGTAAAAATGTAGATAATAATCTACAAAATATAAAATTGTAAACTATACCCCTCATTTTAGAAAACAACACTACTTTTCTGTCTATCTAACAAACGATTTTCGTAAACAATAGTATAATAGCAGCCTTGATACAAACGCTGGTAGAATGATTTTAGTGAGGTTTGGGGACGTTTTAGCGGGATAATTAACTGTTTTTGGGAGAGGTAAAAAAGTTGAGGATGAAGGATGTAAAGTAGCGTTTTCCTTAAATCCTTAGCATCCTCATTATGTGTTAACAACTGTTTATATCTTTTTGTTGCCTTGCACTTGCTTTTACTTATTTTAGACAATATTTGACAAGTCTAAAAAGTACTACTATGCATTTCGGTCAATATTTAAGACAATTGCGGGAAGAACGTCAACTATTACAGCGAGAAATAGCCTCAATGTTAGAGATGGATATGGCGCTGTTAAGTAAGATTGAACGAGGGACACGCAGAGCAAGACGGGAACAAGTGAACGCTTTCGCGAAAGCGTACAACATAGACCCGGAAGAATTAAATAAACGTTGGTTAGTAGACAAAGTGATAGAGCTACTTAAAGACGAGAAGAACCCAACAGCAATTTTAAAAGATGCTGAAAATGAAGTAAAACAATCAAAAGACACTAACGCTAACAGCTAATATGAATCAACTATTTGTACAACCAACAGAAGGTCAACATAACTCAAACATTATTGACAGTATAAATAATGGATTGAAAGCAGGTATTATTTCCTTAAACCAAGACCAATCACGTATAACGTACAACTGTTCAAGAGAATATTCTACGAGTTTTAAAAATCCAGAAGAAAAAGTAAGAGCTTCTTATTTTACAGAATTAGTTATTAAATACAAATACCCTGCTAATAAAATAGACCTCGAAGTTACTGTTCCAAGACGTACACCAGAGGACAGAGCTGATATTATTGTTTATGAAGATGAAGAATTAAAAAGCCCTTTCTTAATCGTTGAATGTAAGAAAGAAGGGATAACAGATGCTGAGTTTAAACAGGCAATTGAACAGGCGTTTGGTAATGCCAATAGCATCCGAGGAAAGTTTGCATCGGTGGTTGCAGGTAATACAAAAACTGCATTTGATGTTTCTGGCTTTAAACCAAGTGAAAGAGAAAAAAATGTTATCGCAGATATACCAACTAAGTATGGTAAAGCACCTAAGTACAAATTTGTTAAAGGAGACCCTGTTAATGATGTAAAGATTGTATCAAGAGAAGAATTAATAAGTGCCTTAGAAAAATGTCACGATACAGTATGGCAAGGTGGAAAATTAGCACCCACAACAGCATTTGATGAAGTAAGTAAATTACTGTTTTGTAAAATGCGAGACGAAAAAGAGGGAACTAAATTAAAAAAGCCTTACAAGTTTCAAATAGGTACACACGAAACTGCAAACGAAGTCTATAACCGTGTTGATTCAATATATCAAGAAGCAAAGAAAACAGATTCAGAAGTTTTCAAAGAGGATATCCGTTTAGAACCTCGAGTTGTTTATCGAGTCGTTGAGCATTTACAAGGTTTAGCATTAAATAAAACAGACCTTGATACTAAAGGTGTCGCTTTTGAACGTTTTATGACGGACTATTTCAAGGGTAAAATGGGGCAATACTTTACACCTCGTCAAATTATAGACTTTGCGGTTGAAGTGATGCAGCCAAAATTCAATGAACGTGTAATTGACCCTTCCTGTGGTAGTGGTGGTTTTTTGTTGGCTGCTTTAGATAAGGTGCGCAACGATGCCGAAGCTGATTATGGCAAACAAGAAGGTCATAGTATTTGGCACAATTTCGCAGCTAAAAACCTTTTTGGAATTGAAATAAACGATCAGATTGCAAGAGTCTGTAAAATGAATATGATTATCCACGATGATGGTCACACTAATGTTATAAGTACTGATGCATTACGCTTTATGAAAGACATTAAGGCGATGCACAAAGAATTTAAAGCTGATAGTTTTGATGTATTATTAGCCAACCCACCATTTGGTGCTACGGTAAAACAAGCTGAAAAAGAAGAGAAATATCTTGACCAATTCTTAAGTGGTAAAAAACGTAAAAGTCAAAAAACAGAGATTCTTTTTATAGAGCGTTGTATCGAATTTTTAAGACCAGGTACCGGTCGTATGGCAGTTGTACTGCCAGATGGTATACTTACCAATTCTTCATTGGAGTACATACGCAATATTCTAATGGAAAAATGCCAAATATTAGGTGTGGTATCGTTTCCTCAATTTGCATTCAGTCATTTTGGCGCTGGAGTAAAAAGTTCAATTGTGTTTGCGAGACGTTTAGCAAAAAATGAAGTTGTAAGCGATTACCCAATCTTTATGGCATTGGCAGACCGTATAGGTTATGATGCAACTGGTAGAATAGACCAAATAAATGAGCTTAATGAAATTGCAGAACAATTTCACAACTTTCAAGCTGACCCTGTAAATTTTTAGTTGGCCCTGGTTGGCAGGAGAAAATTTTTATTACCAATCAGGGCGAAATAGAAAATAGAATTGACCCAGCATTTTATGATGTTGAAATTAGTCAACTTCGAAAAAAATTCAATTTAAAACTGGGTGATGTAGTTGAAGAAATTTATCGTTATCCTACATTCTACGGTATAGAATACAAAACAGAAGGAATTCCAGTAATTAAAGGTGAAAATATATCTAAAGATGGATTAATTGACGAAGTCCAAGATTTTGATTACATAGATGAGAAAACAAATGGTGAGTTTCATAAAACACAATTATTAAAAGGTGACTTAATTTTTACAGTAAGAGGTTTAATTGGTAAAGTTGGATATTTTACAAAAGAGAGGGGTAACATTAATGCCAACGTCATAAAAATTCGAATAAATGGAGATTATAATTCTTATTTCTATTGGTTATACCTAAACTCTTCTATTGGTCAAAAGTTAATTCAAAACGTTACCAGTGGCCAAGTTCAAGCAACTATCACAGTAGATGATATACTAAATATACCAATACCCAATTTTAATGATAATAAAGAAAATGAGATAATTAAATTATTAGAATCAGCCTATCAATCTAAAACTCAAAAACTACAACGGTCTAAAGAATTAGTTGAAGGAATAGATGAGATTATTAAATCAAAGTTAGGTATAAGGTATGATGCATTAAAATATACAAATGAATTGCATAGCGATAGAATATTTAATATTAACTTAAATAGCATAACTCGAAGATTAGACCCTAATCCATATCAACCAAAACGTTTAGAGGCTATAAAGGCAATAAAGGAATCTCCTAATAATTTTGAAGAGCTATTACACAAAGTTGAATTTAAAAAGAGGATTGTAAAATCCTTTGAAGAAGAACTACCTTATCTAGGATTACAAAATATAGAGTCAAATACAGGAAAGTATATTAATAAGGACGATATAAAGGTAAGTTTTAGTAGTGCTTTTAAGTTTAAAAAAGGTGAAATATTATTTCCAAAATTAAGACCTTATCTAAACAAGATTCACCTTTGTGAGTTTGATGGCTATTGTTCAACAGAATTTCACGTTTTAAAAGCTCAGGATGTTAATAATGTTTATTTATCTGCTTTTTTAAGAAGTTCGATTGTTGTGTCTCAAACTTCGTGTTTAATGACTGGCAACACATTACCAAGACTTCAAACGAAAGACGTAACTGAGTTAATCATTCCTTTACCAGATATGGATGTTCAGAAAGAGATAGCGGATAAAGTAATCGATAATTTTAAACAATCAAATGCTTTAAAAGTAGAAGCAGAAACAGAATTTCAAAAAGCAAAACAGCAAGTTGAACAAATAATTTTAGGTAAGTAATATGATTTTAAGAGGCATTTTAGATAGGTCATTAGGTGGTTCAATATGTATTCGTGGTTATGCACCAATGGGTAATGTTTCCAAAGCATCAGAACCTAATAAAAAATATCAAAGAGATATAATTCCTAAACACAAAAAAGACATTGTCAGCTATTTAAATAAAAGAGATTATTTATTCTTTCCAGAGGTAGTATTAAGTTATACAGTTAACAACGATTTCGACAATGTCATTATTGCTAAGAATTATCAACATATAATCGAAACACAATCAAGAAAAAATAAAAAATTAAGGTTTTCAGTTTCTAAAAAAACCTTTACGGGAAAAGAAAGTAGAACACCAGAAGTTATTCAAACAGTAACTATCGATATTGATGATGCATACTTAAATGAGCATAAACCATTTAAGCGTATAGATGGCAACCATAGATTAACAGCAGTTGATGAATTAAAGGGCTATGAAAAAGATGAACCGATGCCGTTTTGTATTGTTCTATTACAATCAAATAAAGATGATGAAAAATTTGAGAGCGTCATTTTTCACAATATTAATTCAAAAGGTAAACATCTAACATCAGAAGAAAACCTGAAAGGCATTTTAAATGAAGAGTATTTTACAGATGAAGAACTAAAAAAGACATTTTCTTGGTCTTATGTAAAAGCCAGAGAATTAATAAATAGGATAGATTTTGAATATTTAAAAGCCATTAAAAACTCTTTTGTAAACAGAAACAATGACAGAGAAATACATAAAAGAACAGTAGCAATAACGTTATTAGAATTTTTAAAGGAGAATAAACTAATACGTAGTAATGTAGGTATAGACAATTTATTAGAAAAATTGAATAACGTTAATGCTATTTATGCATCACAACCAGAGTTGCAGCTTTCTAAAGATGAAGGATTGTTAATAGCTTTCATTTATTATGCTTTTAAACAAGGAGAAGATGTAAACACACATTTAAATGCTTTTAAGAATTGGGTACTTAACAATAACATCCACGAATTAAGAGATATAGACACTAATAGTATCGTGAAAATATATGATAAGGTATTAGAGCAAAAATTGCGTGTATTTATGGCAATGCCATATTTCAGTGATACCGAAGTTGATAATTTCAATATAATACTTCAGAGGGCAATTAATAAAATCAAAGAAAAGAATCCTCATCTAAATTTGTCCAAATATCCAGTAATGAGAGAAGAAGGAGCTTCAATTGATATTGTCTCTAATCTCTTAAACAACATAAGGAATTGCGAAATTTTTATAGCTGATATTACAGATAACAACGTCAATGTATTTTATGAATATGGTTTTGCTCAAAGTATTAGTAAACCAACAATTTTAGTTAAGGATGCAAATGACAAAACAAAAGTACCTTTTGATGTCGAGCATAATTTAAGACTTACCTATGACGGTCATTTAGGCTTGGAAAACCTATTAACAGATAGATTAGAACAAACAATAATTCAATTAGGATTTGTTGTAAATAATTAAAAATGAAACAAAATACAATAATTGTAGCTCAGGGCACGGCAAATGTTGGTAAGTCAATGACATTATCAAGATTAGGTAGGCAATTAATTACTGCTGGCGCTACGACTGTAGATGATGTAACCAAAACTGACTATTCCGCACGGCTTCAATATTCATCAGTTACTATAGGTATTCAAACCTATGGTGATTTAGAAGGATGGGTAGCACAAGGCTTGCAACATTTTTTAAATAATAGTTGTGACATAATAGCTATTGCTTCAAAGCGATATGGTGCTACGGCTAGAGTAATTGAGGAATTCGCATCTGTAAATAATTACCGTGTCATCTGGTCTACGCCATATCGCGTGTGGGATGGTTCTATTACGGATAGTGATATTAAGGATTATTCAGCATCTCATTTGAAACTTATGGTTGATGATATTATTTCTGGAAGCATATAGAGAAATACAATGAGCAATACAATAACATATCAACGCAAATTAATAGGCAAAGAAGTAGAATTGGGCTTTCTATACGTTCCTGCAGAAGCACGTAGTGCATTACCAATAGATGCATCAGAATTGGAAGTTTTATTGCCTAATGCTAAAAGGACAACAACACACACGTATAACTCAGACTATAACCGCATTTTTGGTTTAACTGCATTTTACCGGAATAATAGTTTAGAACCGAATAGCATTATCGAGGTTGAAGTATCACCAGAGCAGATTAAAATAAAACTCAATAACCTTAAAGAAGTCATTGAAAATGAAGAAAATGAGGATGAAAATTTTATAGACACTTCAGGCTTAACCTCACAAATGAAAGGTAATATCGGTGAGGATTGGGCTAAAGAAATCATCTTACTATACGGTCGTGGTTTACTTAATGTCTACAAGCCCGTAATTGATGATAGAGGTATTGATCTAATAATACTTAAAGAAAAGTTGTACATACCAGTGTATTTGCAAGTTAAGACACGATTTAACGTGCATAAACGCAAGCGTCTCATCATCACCATCAATGGTACAACTTTTAAACCTCATCACTCATATTACATAGTAGCTTTCATATTTGACCAATCAAAAATGAAAATGAGTGATAAAATTTTACTTATACCATCAGAAGAGATAGCAAACCTGGGCACGAAATTATCAAATGGCAATTGGCGTATCACAGTCTCAATGGCAGGCGGTAAAACAACAGGTAAATACAAAGACTATTTCGTCACTAAAGAGGAATTTGTAAATAAAGTTTTAGAACATATAGACACTGCAATCAAATTCATTAAATAATTTAAATCCTCTGAATCTTATGTACACTTAAACTTCAACATATTTGACTTCGATTTGAAGGCTTCTCTGTTTTTGAAGGCTTCAAAGTTTCCAAAATTCGCGTTACCTTTAATTAGAAATCTGATTTCAATTATTGACGAAGAGGATATAAATGAAACTAATAAAAAATTTGATGTGCCAATCGAATTCGAAAATGAAAAGGGGGAATAACGCTCCACAATAACTTATATAACACATTGCCAAATTTTGGTTAACTTTAAAATCTACCAAGGAAGTAAACTACCTCAGGGCAAGCCCAGGAGGCATTTGCTTGAAACTAATGTTTAATTATGAGGCAAGTCTCTGGGTATTAAACCCTTTGACGGGGCCAATAAAAATGGTAACGACCGAATAATATAGAAAAGCCATCATCATAACGTATTATATGAAAAATTGTCGCGTACCATTGAAAAAGAATTAAAGAATGTCAAAAAAAATCAACTTAAAAAAATTTATAGTCTTTTCAATCTTAATTCTCGTCTTTATTTCATTTAAAAATCCCAAAGAACAAGATCATCAGAATACCTCAACCAAAAGACCAAATATTCTATTTATTATGTCTGACGATCATGCTTATCAGGCAATTAGTGCCTATTCGGATAAGCTGATAAGAACACCAAACATCGATCGAATCGCTGCCGAAGGAATGTTGTTTACCAACGCATGTGTCACTAATTCACTATGTGCTCCATCCAGAGCTACGATACTTACAGGAAAACACACACATATCAATGGGAAGATTGACAATAGAATGCCATTTGATACTACCCAGATTACATTTCCCCAATTATTTCAAAATGCAGGTTATGAGACAGCAATGTATGGCAAACTACATTTTGGCAATAATCCAAAAGGCGTTGATGATTTTATGATTTTGCCTGATCAGGGAAGCTATATCAATCCTGATTTTATAACTAAAAAAGGAGATACAACGATCACAGGATATGTGACTGATATTATTACTGATTTAACGATCAATTGGCTGGATAAAAAGAGAGACAAAGAGAAGCCTTTTATGATGATGTATTTGCATAAAGCGCCTCATAGGCCTTGGTGGCCAAGCCCTGAGAAATTTAAAGAGTTTACTCAGAAAACATTTCCGGAACCTGCATCTCTTTTTGATGACTATTCCAATAGAGGAACCGCCGCAAAGTCTGCTGAAATGAACTTACTTCACCATATGAAATATGGTCATGACTCCAAGATCAGACCTGAGACAATCAAAGAGATGGGAGGAGTTGAACCTAACGTACCTCCTATGAACTGGACTGGTGTTGATGGTTTTACAGGACCTTATGGGAGAGCCAATAACGAACAAAAAGCATTGTATGATCCCGTAATTGATTCAATCAATACTTGGTTCAAGACCAATTGGCCTGCTATGAATGATGAACAAAAGATGAAGTGGAAGTATCAGCGTTATATGCAAGACTATCTTGCCTGTGTTTCTTCGATAGATGATAATGTAGGTAGAGTGTTAGATTACTTAGATGAAAGCGGATTGGCAGAAAACACGATTGTAATATATACCTCAGATCAAGGATTTTATCTTGGCGAACATGGTTGGTTTGATAAACGATTTATATATGATGAATCGTTTAAAACACCATTGATGATTCGCTGGCCGAATGAGATCACACCTGCAACTACGAATGATGAGATGGTTCAAAATCTGGATTTCGCTCAAACCTTTTTAGAAGCGGCGCAGATTAAAGTTCCGAGTGATATGCAGGGAGAAAGCTTGATTCCGCTCTTGAAAGGAGATACCGCACTATGGAAACGTGATGCAGTCTACTATCATTATTATGAATACCCATCAGTGCACATGGTCAAAAGACATTACGGTATGGTAACAAAAGAGTATAAGCTTGTTCACTTCTATTATGATGTAGACGAATGGGAGTTATATGATCGAATTAAAGACCCACAAGAAATGACAAATGTATATCATGACCCTGCTTATAAAGCGACAGTCACTGAGTTGCACAAGAAGTTAGATGATTTAAGACACCAATACAAGGACTCACCAGAATTGGATAGAAAGTATATCGATCTTTATGAAAATAGAAAATAAAGCGATACATAATTTGGTATAAACTTAATTAAGACATAGTACACATTTATGCTGTAGTACCTTTAAAAATGACCAAAAAAAATTTACAGATGTATCTCATGAAATTAATTCAACCAACACTTTTGAGTCATATTCCGGTAAATGTTATCTGAATGGAAACAATCTTTTGGTTCCATATATAAAGTTAGAATCGATCGACCAAAATGTAATCGGAAATAGAGACCACAGATTACATCTGGAGTTTAGTTATTTAATTTTTGACGGACTAAAAGAAATTAATCAGATTGAATATTGAATGATAAAGAAGAACTGATACGCAGTGTAGAATCTGAAATGCTAAATTGTAAGAATAAACTAAAACGAATGAAAAAACAGATTCCTTTGGCTATTCTAGGCGGTATTGGATTTGCTCTTTTATTTCCGTTTCTACCAGGACGTCGTGGACGGGGACCAATGATTGAAAATTGGGAATGTGTTAACGCTGTGATATTTTGCGCAGCACTCTTTGCAATTACTTATCCAATAGCATTTACCATGAGGAAAAAACAAACTGAAAAAAATTGAGGGAATTAAAACTCAAAAAATACCTGATTGAAAAGGAAAACTTGCTGAATATAAAAAGTACGAAAGCTAGCAATACGAGTAGCAAATAGGGTATATACTGCCAGAAGTAAAGGCTTAAATTTACTTGTTAAGTTCGTCAAATCTTTAGGATTTGCCAATTAAAAAAAATGAATGTCATTTCAATACAAAAACTATGGTTACCATACCTGACGAAAGCTAAAAGTTTCCTTGCTTACCCAACAGCCATAGCCCTCTACCGCTGGCTTTAATTAAAACCTTCAAAAATGAAAATAATAAGTTCAATATTATTAATTCTGATTTTTCAAACACCCATACTGTTATTTTCACAAAAGAACAGTTCAATGACTACTGAAGGAACACTTCTCATTATGGGTGGAGACTGCACAAACAACTACTTTATTGCCGAGTTTGCAGGTTTGATTGGTGGTATTGAAAGTAATATTGTTATCATTCCTACAGCTATGGAAGATAAATATATAGACACTGAAAGTGACATTAATATGTTGAAGAAACCATTTATTGATATTGGTTTTAAAAATATCAGCATCGTTCATACTAGAGAAATCAACGTTGCTAATAGCGATTCTTTAAACAATATATTGTTATCAGCTGATGGTGTTTGGATAACCGGCGGCAGGCAATGGCGTTTAGCAAAAGCTTATAATGATACAAAAATTCAAAACTCTCTTAAAATCCTTTTAAACCAAGGAAAAGTTATCGCTGGCACTTCGGCCGGAGCTTCAATTATAGGAGATGTTCTTGTTCGTGGCGATTCTAAAACCCATACTATTATGCTTGGGGATTATCAAAAGGGATTTGGATTCATCAATAATTTCGCAATAGACCAACATCATATTGCAAGAAACAGACAATTTGATATGTTTGAATTAAAAAATGAAATCCCAGATGTTTTAGGTATTGGAATTGATGAAAACACCGGGATTATTCTAAACGAAAATAAATTTAGAGTTATCGGAAAAAGCTATGTGACCATTTATGACAACTCAAGATGGTCTGAAGAACGAGATACGATCTATCAATTAGATAAAACGGATAAACAATTTTACACATTATCAAAAGGATACGAATATGATATCATCAGACAAAAAGTCGTTCAAAAAAATGAAAGAGAAAAATCATTTTGCGATGAAGAAATGATGAGAAAAATAACGGGTGTATATCAGCAAACTAAAGAATTAGAATCCGGTCAGAATTTAAAAATAACAGTGACTTTAGAAAATAATGAACTCTATTTTGAACAATCGTGGAATAAAGCTAAATATAAAGTTGAGTATCATTATTTGAGTACATTTTTTAGACCAAATAGTATCTCTGTTTATCATTTTAATAAAAATACAACTGGTGATATCAATTCTTTTTGTTTTTTTCAATATGCATATGGCACATCTAATTGGATCAGACTATAGCGTATATAGCCCATAGCTGATTAATGCTAAATCGGAGTGTTATACCTAGTTCGTAAGTTACAAGCTCTAAACAAACCGTTACGTGTAATGTGAAAAATAACTGATGAAAATTAGACTCGAAACGAATAAATTAATAATTAGTTCAATTTCTTTGATGATTTAGAAAAAGTTCATGAGTTACACTCTTTACCTGAAACAGACGAATTCAATACTCTTGCAATTCCGGGAAATATTGATGAAACCAAATCGGAAGTTACTGAATGGATTAAAAACAGAAAAGGGTAAGACTACATTTCCGCACCATGTTTTACCATAGTTAAGAAGAAAACCACTTTCCATCCCTTCTAAATCATGATCTTTAAAACCTTATGTATAATATTATATACGTTAATGACAATGGTAGAAGGCTTCTAGTGAGGTTTGTGAAGGATTTATCGGGTCAAGTAAATTTTGTGGGGATCAAGATATTTCATTTAAAATCCAAATATGTTCCATGATTTATTTTCATTTTTTTTGCTTGCCCAGGGCTGAGCGTAAAGAAAACATTCTGTGAATGTTTTAAGCGAAAGAGCCAGCTGGCTGCTCGCTGCAAACAGCCACTGTCTGTTTTTAAATCGCTCGCCCCTGCCTCAGGTATTCACTGCGTGGGTCTTGAACTAAGAATGGTACCAAAATGCTCTCTTTCTCATAAGTGCAGTGAATGACTTGCGTTAAGAAAAGTCGAAATACCGAGGCTTCAATAGAGACTATTTAGAAAATTAGTTAAGGTTTCAAAAGTTAGTAGATCTTTTGAAAACACCTATCGAGAAAGTCTCATTTTTTCTATCTCGTATGTTTGCACAGAATGGGTTTCTTTGGAGAAGCAAAAAAGATAGAAAAGAAAAAGCAATCCCCAACTTTTTTAAATGCCCCCATATCTTTAAGAACTTCCGTAGGTTTAAAGCTAAAATTACGCTATCTTTAATAGTTGTCGTTGGTCTTACTTGGTTTAAAATATAAGATCATCACATGACCACCAATGTATTAAGTATCCACCAACCCACAGGATATAAGATTGCCCAAATTGTACTATCCCGATAAGCGATTACTACAGCGAACTTTTCAAATTTATTAAACGAAGTATATGAAATTGTATATCAAATACATGGTAAGTCAGCGCTGCAAACTAATGGTTAGTCAGGAATTGCAAAAATTAAGTCTTGATTATACGGTTATAGATCTTGGTATGGTTGAAATTATTCATGATATTACCTTAGAAAAGCGAATTCTTCTTAAAGAGAATCTTCTTAAATCCGGACTTGAATTGCTTGATAATACCAGAAATATTTTGATCGAACGAATTAAAACCGCTGTCATAGAAATGATTCATTATAATGATGAAATTCCAAAAACCAATTATTCGGGATATCTAAGTAATAAACTGGGATATGACTACACGTATTTATCGAACGTTTTCTCTGAAGTGAAAGGAATAACGATACAACACTATATTATAAAGCACAAAATTGAAAAAGTCAAAGAACTGTTACAATATGATGAGCTTAATTTAGCTCAAATTTCTCATAAACTTCACTATAGCAGTCCGTCCCATTTGTCTAATCAGTTTAAAAAAATTACCGGTCTTACCCCCTCTTTTTTTAAAAAAATGAAAAGAAAAAGACAGCATAACCTGGAGAATCTGTGATTTATGCAAGCTTTAAAACAATTTATATAGCAAAATCTTCTCGCTTATGTTGGATCTTTACATTCAGTGATTATTCTAATCATAAAACCTAAATACTTGATCTCTATGCAATCATATAAAAATAAAACAAAGTTTTACAGAACACTGTCGGAAGTAACGAATACAATTCGGCTATTATTCAGTAACGAAACCCCTTCAGCAGTAAGAGAGAAAACAATAAAACCTGAATTTATTAAAATCAAAAAGTAACTTTAGAAACATCAAATTAAACTGTTATTTTATATTATAAGAAAGAGAAATCAATTTTCTTCATTACAAGTGTCTTTAGATTATATAAAGACTCTATAAAGAGCAGGAACTAAAAAACACTGCTCTTTTTTTATGAGATGTTGCATCGATGAGTTTTCATATGTGAAAACAAAGTACAATACATCCATAGCAACAAACTGACAAATAAGCAGCCAAACTTCCGGATGGGGGTACTCGATGCATCGCATTAAATTGATAAGATCATTGCGAACCATTGCTGAAATACGAACGATTAAAACCTAAATTATGTCAAAAGAGAAAGAAGGAAAGCAAAAGTCAGATAAAACCGCTCCCTCACGCACTCCAAAAGAGAAAAAAGCAGCTAAAAGAGAAAAACGAAATGCCAAAAACAGAGATGAATAAGAACTGTTATTAATAATTTAATTATGGAACGAGGGGATTTCGAAAATTCTTCGACCTTTAATTTGGTTGATGCACTGCTCTATCATTCAAACTCTATCGTCACAAAAACAATCATTGCAACAAAAGACTGTTTTATCAAAGTGCTAGTCTTTGATTATGGTAAAGTGCAGTCATATGTTGCATCGCCAGTTACCAGATTTATTCATATTATTGAAGGCAAGGCAGAAGTGGTGATTAATGAAAATTCTACCTTTTTACAATCAGGAGATTCCATTATAATACCTGCACATACTTCAAGTTCAATTGAAGCTAATCACAAATTTAAGATGATTTGTTGTACTATAAAAAGTGAGTAACCTTTAAATACAATTAAAACCTTCTCAATGAGAAAACATAAAACGGAGCATCGGTTTAAAACTGGAGATATCGTATGTGCCAAAGTAAGACCCGTAGTATCTCTTGCGGTGCGACTCTATGCGCGCAACGTCTATTATTGCATTGTTCAAAATGATCCTCTTGCTAACGAGATGGTTTACTTTGAAAGTGAATTGAAGTGTTTTGATTCCACTCCACCACTCCAGAAAATTTAATATCCTAATTATGGAAATGAATACATTGGTTTATTGTGAAAATGAATTTGGGAAGGTTGATGGCAAAGTAGCCAATGGTCTTGTTAGATATTCGGAAAAGTACGTTATTATTGGAATCGTAGATAGTTCAAATACGGGTGAAGATGCAGGCGAATATCTTGATGGTATAAAAAATGGAATTCCTATTTTCGAAAGTATCGCTCATGCTTTAAAAGAACTAATCACTATTCCAGTATATTTTATATATGGCATCGCCCCACTTGATTCATTTTTAAACGATACGCAAAAAAAGATCATCTTTAACGCTATGAAAAGCGGGATGAATATCGTGAACGGTCTTCCTGAGTTTTTTAACGATGACATTGAGTATACTGGTACGGCTTCCAGATATGGTGTGACCATACAAGATGTCAGAAAACCGCCAGAGCGTAAAAACCTTCACAATTTCACAGGACGAATTCGAAATGTAAAGATTCCGGTAATCGCCATAATGGGTACCGACTGTGCGGTAGGTAAAAGAACTACAGCACTTTTATTAGTAGAAGCTTTACGCAATGAAGGTTTGAAAGCGGTTTTCGTGACTACCGGTCAAACAGGCTTATTGCAAGGTTCCAGATATGGTGTAGCCATTGACGTATTAACCTCTGGATTTGCTGCAGGTGAGGTTGAAAACGCTATTCTTAATGCTTATGAGCAGGAACAGCCCGATATTATTGTTGTAGAAGGTCAGGGCGCTTTAAGTCATCCTGCTTTTACTTCTTCAAGCGCAATTCTAAAAGGGGCAATGCCAGATGCGATCATAATACAACATCCTCCAAAACGAAAAAGTTACTGCGACTTTCCAAAAATCCCAATGTTGGATCTGGTTGAAGAGATTGAAATGATAGAGGTGTGCTCTAAATCAACGGTCGTTGCCATTACGATTAACCATGAAAAAATGAGCATTTCTGAAGTAAATCATATCATAAAACGATATGAATCAGAATATAACATACCTGTTACGGATGTATTAATACATGGATGCGGTAAACTAGTGAAGGTTTTATTTAAAACTTTTCCAGCGCTAAGAAGAGAGTCGGTGTTAGTTTGAATCTTCCAAGAGTAGATATTGATTTAAGAAAAATTGCTCATAATGTACGACAGTTGAAACAGCTGTATGGCTCCAGAGGCATCCATATAATAGGAGTTACCAAAGCAATAGGCGGACATCCCTTAATCGCAGAGGTTTTGGTTGAAAATGGTATTGAAATTCTTGCAGACTCCAGGATTTCAAATATCATAAAAATGCGTAGAGCAGGCATCAAGGCACAATACCTTTTATTGCGAACACCTGCCTTAAGCCAGATAGAAGAAGTGGTTATTCACACTCACATAAGTTTAAATTCTGAATTAATTGTACTCCGGAAGCTTTCTGAATGTGCTTTGAGAAATCATAAGATCCATAAAGTTATCTTGATGGTGGAACTTGGAGACTTACGGGAAGGCATCATGCCATCTGCAATGCATCTCGTTGTGAAGGAGGTGCTCACTCTTAAAGGGTTAAAATTAGCCGGCGTGGGTACAAATCTCGCTTGCTTTATGGGAATAAGCCCAGATGAAGACAAGATGAACGAGTTGTCATCAATTGCTACCGTATTGGAAAAAAAATTCAATATCACGCTAGCCATTATTTCCGGAGGAAACTCTTCTAATTATAACTGGTTTGTTTCATCAAAAGAGGTAGGAAGAATAAACAGCCTACGTCTAGGTGAATCTATCCTGCTGGGAAGAGAAGCACTTCTGGGAAAACCCATACCAGGACTTTTTACCGACATTTTTACTTTACTGGTCGAGGTCATCGAAGTTAAAAGAAAACCATCTAATGGCACAGAGAAGATATTGAATGATGTGAAGATAAACAATATTGTTTTTAACAATAAAAGCTTTATGAAAAGAGCAGTATTGGCAATCGGTAATCTCGATGTTACGGTTTCCGGAATTATTCCAAAACAAAAAATAATCGTGTTAGGTGCCAGCAGTGATCATACCTTAATAGACAATACCAATAGTAATTTAAAAGTAGGCGATACGGTAGCTTTTGAAATGAATTACAGCGCACTGTTGAGAGCATTTAGTACTCCCTATCTTACCAAAAATACAATCAATCAATATGACTGCGCAAGCGTACTGTGAATTGGTAGAAGCAAAAGATATTGAACATAAACGTTTGGCCACCTCCATTTCGATTCAAGATAATCACTCTCCTTTAGTGAGTTTAATGGACACAGGTTTTAACCTGATTTTTGAACCATCTATTCTTGAAGACTATCAGTTCCTTGTCCGAAAAAAAATAATTAAAAAAATAAGTAGTATCAGTAAAAAACTAGAGAAACAAGATAAAATTTTGATCGTACGTTCTGCCTGGAGATCCTTTGAGCATCAAAAGTTATTATGGGATTCCAAATTTGCGCAATATCAGCAACAAAATCCGGATAAATCAAACCATGAAATTAATGAGATCATAAACTATTTTATTGCTCCACCGGGAAAATCCATGCATCATACAGGAGGATCGGTAGACGCTCTGATCTATGACAAACGCGAGCAGCGTGTCATGGATTTTGGAACCAACAATGGTTTAGAAATTGATCTTTCAAAAAAGTGTTATCCGTATCATCCAGATATTAGTGATGTCGCGAAAAAAAACAGAAGTCTATTAATCAACCTTTTTGAAGATCATGACTTTACTTGTGATTTAAAGGAATATTGGCATTTTGATTATGGCAATGTAACCTGGGCCATTAAACAAGAAAGGCAATATGCAATATATGGTAATCACCCTTAGCTGCTATTATTTACTTAAAAAAATAAGTAACTCTTCTCCTCCTGCCGAACTCTTTGATTACAAGTTTCTAAAGACCCTATTATTAACTGCTTATGACCATCGGACATTTCACTCTTAGATTGCTTCTTGAACCAGTAAAAAATTTAGCTGTTTCTCATTTATTTTGAAACCACTTATCGTCTATAAATTTGAAATTCAAACGACGTAGATCTCGAAACTAGCTATCTGTATCCCAAGTGTGATTTATATAATAATCCTTTGTAAAAGTATAAGATATTCAGCAGTAGGTATTCTATTTTTACAGTTAAAATGGAGAATTATGGACAATGACCCTATGGGTGAGTTAAAAAACGTATTAAAGAAAGGTAGATGGAGAAATCTTATCATTATAGCTATTATAGTAGTAATTCTATTTGCTTTTAAACCGTGGGTTCAAATTGGTGCAGGTGAACGCGGTGTGGTTCAGAATTTTGGAGCCGTACAGGACAAGGTATTAAATGAAGGTATTCATTTTAAAATTCCAGTGGTTCAAACCGTCATCCTTATGGATGTAAAAATTCAAAAAGCAATGACAGATGCGGCTTCTTCCTCTTCCGACTTACAGGATGTAGATCTTTCTGTCGCTTTGAACTATCACATTATACCCGATAAAGCAAATTTGGTGTATCAGACTATCGGTGTTGAATTTAAGGAGCGTATTATTGATCCAGCTATCCAGGAGGTTATGAAGGCAGTTTCTGCCCGGTATACTGCAGAAGAATTAATTACCAAAAGACCGGCAGTAAGTACCGAAATGCAACAAGCACTGACTTCACGTTTACTTGCCTCAAACATATCGGTTGACGCCTTTTCGATCATTTCATTTAGTTTTTCCCAAACTTTTACCGATGCAATAGAAGCAAAACAAACTGCTGAGCAAAATGCGCTCAAAGCGAAAAGAGATCTGGACAGGATAAAAGTTGAAGCAGAGCAGACTATCGCAGCTGCAACAGCAGAAGCAGAAGCGTTACGATTACAAAAAATGAATATTTCTCCAGACCTTATTGAACTCAGAAAGATTGAAGCTAACCTAAAAGCTATCGAAAAATGGAACGGGATTTTACCCGGAGTCACCGGAGCCGGTGCGATTCCGTTTATTGGAGTAGGCGATGTGATACAAAATAAATCATGAGAACATTTCTTAACTGGAATATAGAATCTATTATTGTCGTACTCTTATTTACACACATTTTAATAGGCAGTATTCGCGGATTAAATAAACTCTTGGTTATCGAAAAATATCAATCTAATTATTATGCAAACGATCACATGAGCTTCTTCAACAAAATGGTTCATAATTGGCTCTCCAGCACTTTCAGCCTTATCACATTGTTCCTTTCAGCTTCATTTACGATCATGCTGTTTTTAATCTTCAATGCATAAATGTTTTTGGAATTGACTTTATCCTTCGTGAATCTGGTAATGATCATTAATGTAGTTGGTAACCATTTGCCCAAGAGCGTTATAAAATTGTATATCACTCGAACAAGAATAATATCACTTTAAAAGATGTTGACCTGGTAAAAGCTTTTGCAAACGAACTACGGTAGTTGTTTTTTTGTTTTCAATTTCTGAATTTCTATCATTCGTAATAAATGAAACAATAAAGTTTTGCTCAAGGTACTTATTTTCATGAAGCGGATACTTCTCTAGAATTACCGACAAGATCTCATCAAAAACAATAATTTCTTCGGTATCGACTGAGGTTTTATAACAAAATGAATATCCCTTCTCAAGATGACCGAGATACACTCCTTCAACTTTTTCAATTTGGCTGGCACCTTGGTATGGATAGATCATCAAGAAAATAAGAAATAGCGAAAAAAGTATTTTTTGTATCATAATTTTGTATTTCTCTTAAAAAAAGTTGAACTGTTGAGTTTAGATATCGAAACATTTTTACGATCCGCAATAAGGTTTCTTTACTACTCACTTTCATTCTAAGATTAATTAATAATAATCAAAGAATCGAACCATACATAAAATGCCATCTTTAAAAGATGGCATTTGAAATCTTTTCTTAAGGGAAGATTAGTTAACTACTTCTACGTTTACTGCATTCATTCCCTTTTTGCCCTGTTCCATTTTAAATTTCACATTGTCGTTCTCACGAATTTCATCTATAAGACCACTTTGATGAACAAATATATCCTCATCAGAATCTACAGGCTTGATAAAGCCAAAACCTTTGGCATTATTAAAAAATTTTACGGTTCCTTCTTTCATTGTTTCGTATTTATTATTTACTATTTTATTTATTATTCGTTTTGCTATGTTCATCTTATTTTATTTTTCGACTTTTAATTATCACGGTTATTCTATGGTAACCGAAGGTGTTTTTCCCAACCTGCGCAAAACCTCAATATGATCCCGAATGGCAGCAACAAAAGTTCGTTTTGTATTGTAAGGGATTCCGTATTCTTCGGCAGTACCAGCCACGATACTGGATATTTTTTTATAGTGTATATGACAGATATTGGGTAACAAGTGGTGTTCTATTTGATAGTTTAATCCTCCAATTAACCAAGAAAAAAATCTGCTGTTTGGCGCAAAATTGGTGGTAGTAGCCAATTGATGAGCAAACCAATCTCCTTCTACCATACCATTGGCATCTGGTAAGGGAAATTCAGTATCTGGCATAATGTGTGCTACCTGAAATACAACACTAATGAGTAATCCGGTCACTAAGTGCATACTAAGGAAGGCGAGAATTATCATCCACCAGGGTAAAGGAACCAAGAACAAAGGAATTATCAAGGCGTAAGAATAGTAGAAAAGCTTCCAGCCTGTTATTTTAAGAATTTTGCTTCTGAATTCACCCTTATTAGTAAGGTATCCCATTTTTTTATAGCGCATCAGACGGATAAAATCTTTTGCGGTGACCCATGAGATTGTAGAAAGCGCGTAGAAAAACCATACATATAAATACTGAAACCTATGAAGTTTATTCTTCTTTGCGTGTGGAGAAAATCGAAGGAAGAAGGGCGCATTTATATCATCATCCGCTCCATCTATATTTGTGTACGTATGATGCAGCACATTGTGCTGGATTTTCCAAACGGTCGCATTCGCGCCTATAAGGTTCATCGTATAACCCAAATACTTATTTATTTTTTGATTTTTTGAATAGGACCCGTGAATGGCATCATGCATAACCCCCATGCCAATCCCGGCCATACCAATTCCGCTGCATATATACAAAACAAAAAGTAACCATGGTGTCGTAACCACACCAATATTGATAAGAACAAGTGGGACAAAGAATAACGTTAACATAAGAAGGGTCTTGCCTACCATACTCATGTTCGCATGTTTACTTAAGTTGTTCGTTTTAAAATAATGATTCACCCTATTTCTAACTGTTTTGGAGAAATCGGAATTAGTTCTTATTGCAAACCTTGGCTTCTTGATGCCATCTAAGGTGTTTTTGTTTTTTTTCTGCATACAATCTAAAGGATACTGCAAACCTGCTTTACTTAAAATAAGTTGAATAACATTGTTTCTGTGATACTATTTTCGACAGTAAATGATGATCAAATCGTTTCAACAAACGTTGTGTTTACACGTATCATGTTAATTAAAAAATTTCTTAAAAGAAGAGAGCTGAAAATAAATCGAGAATTAGGTAAGACTAAATGAATCTGTGCTTTCTGAATTTTAATATGCTAAAGGTACAACTAGTTTCAGCAGAAATTCTGAATAAGGTGTTAAATATTGAAAATAAGTATATTAAGCTTCAATTTTCGGGGTAATGAAAGGGAGCTTTTGTAAAAACAAGCTCAAGTATTATTTTCCATACTTCAACGTCCTAAAAACCTACAGAAATCGTTTAAGACATAAAATTTGGTTCTTAAATAGAAACTATTAAAAACACACAACGTGAACCACGTACGGACAATGGGGGCACTATGTGAATCACAAAGCGGACAAAAATACGGATATAAATGCCGATTTAGAATTTCTGAATTTTAGTTCAATTGTAAACCTGTAACCGCAGTTCGCTGGCCACTTTCGATAAGACCGTTCGTTTTGAAAAGAGCCAGAGAACGAAGCTTTATTAAACTTCAGAGTCAAAATTTTAGCTGTGGTATTAAGAAAAACAGAGGTTAGACCCTTTATCTTCTAACCTCTTTACCATATTTAGAATGTTTTAGTCTTTTTAAGACCCTCACACTATTTGTGAATACTATCAATGGCGTGCAAACAGAATTATTTCAAATGCTTAAGTCTGCTCTTTATAGTATATTGAATTGCACCAAGTTCCTTCTCAAATTCTTCCAAAGACTCTTCGATAATACGTTCACGTTTAAGGACGTCTACCAACTCAAAACTATGATCCTTTATAGGTTTTTCTAAAATCCAACTATATATTCGTTCTGATAGAAAATCCTTTACCAAAGGTCCTAAAGGCCATGGCCAAGGTTCATCATCTTCAGGATCTGGGTACCAAAGACCACTTCTATCATTAGAAAAGGAAATAGGAACTCTGTAAGCCTCAAATTGTGAATTCTCATTCCAGCGACTCAAATTTCGAAAAGGTGGACGGGGCCAAGGCCAGGGACAAATTGAATCGGGTCCAAGCGTAAGCCCCAGTTCACCTCGTAGTTTCTGAAACTCATGATTCTTGAATGAATTCTTTAATGCCTGTCTGGCATCTGGGGTAAGTACATAACTATCCCCTTTAAAAAAAGATTTTGGTAATTTCATTAGATACGTTTTTAAGATTTAACTTTAGTCTTATGATTCTGTGTTCTAGTCCTTCCGCTGATCTTCCAGATTCATGAACACTTTCAAAATTACCAGCTATAACTGGGGTAAACAGCCTTTAAAAGACCTGAAGTTTGGTAATAATAAACCTAATCAAAGGGGGTAAATTCCTATTCGAATGGGTGATTTAACGGTAGACGCACAGAAAAAACAACAGTACCTTTGAAAGTATTGTAAATTTAAATCACTTAACTTATGAAAACACGATACTTTAATTTTAAGGCGTTCCTTTTAATTTTTATATGTCTGGGATGTGAATCACAACCTTCAGGGAATGAACTGTGTAACGATTACTCTTTAGAATCACCTCCCACTATACCTGTAAACTTAATCTATGAGATGGTGGATAATTATAATTACAATCAAAGAAGCGCTATCAATAGATCAGAGCATCTAAGACCCTCTTATGGTAAAGACAGTCTTTTTGATGATACTCAGGTAGTCTGGCTGAATTTGGAAACGCTCAAAAAATTTATCTACCATATTGAGGCAGAAACGCTTAAAGCAGATCCTTCTATCAAAAAAGAAGACCTTGGTATTCATATTTACTTTGGTAGTTATCCCAAACAGATTGAATGGGAAAAGGAAACCTACAATGGAGCATTACTTTCTGTACCTAGAAATTATGCCAGAAGACACTCAATAATCATGACCCCGACCATCAATGTGAAGAACGAACCTGTAAGTTTTAATCCTTTAGACTTCAATACTTTCCAAAATGGAATTTTAGAAGAAGATCATAATTATCAACGCATATCGAATAAGAAGATCTTAAGCTTAAATCTTATTAGTGCGAAAGAAGGAGAGTTAGCGCAAAATCACGGCGGACTTTTCCCGCCGGGCGACACTAACAATATCCGTTTTTTGAATGACTAATTTTAACAGTCGATGAAGTATTACCATACCATGCATTTTATCCTGCTGGGCATACAATTTTTGTGTGCCCTAGTAGGAATTATATACTTTATGAAATTAAAGAATAGCTACTGGCGCTGGTTCTCAGTTTATTTAGTATTTATATTTCTGCAGGAATTTTACTATACCATTTACAATTCGTCTACTTTGTTCGGGCTAAGCAAAACCACCTATTATGGATATATTGGAATTCCTGTTCAATATCTATTTTTTTACTGGTTGTACGCACTTAAATCTCTCAAAAAACGCTACTTGTTTATATGCATTTGTAGTCTTTATTTACTCACTTACATCCCGATGCGACTCTTGTATGGAGAAACCGATTTTGTATATCCCATTAACCTAACTGTTGGTACTATTCTGCTAACCTCTCTGGTGATTTTGGAATACCTGAAACAAATTCGTAATGATGCAATACTCCGATTCAAAACGCATAAAATGTTTTATATCAATCTGGGGGTTATACTTTTTTATATTGGTACTTATCCCCTCTTTGCTTTTCCTGATGAATTCAGAAATCCCATAAATAAGACGCTGGGAAACGCTTATTATTTGTATTTTTTATTTTCTAATTATGCTATGTATCTCTTATTCACAATTTCATTCATATGGGGGAAACATCCTTTAAAATAATGCTAATTATCTTCAATGTGATATTTATAGCCTTTATCGCAGGCATCATTATTTTTATTCAGCAGTATAAAAAGAAAAAAGCATTGCATTTTCAGGAACTCGAATCAGAAGAGTTAAGACATCAGGAAGAACTTTTAAAAACTCAAATCGAAATACAGGAACAAACCATGAAATCCTTTGGACGAGAAATTCATGACAGTGTAGGGCAAAAGCTTACCCTTTCCAGTATTTATTTGCAGCAATTGATTTTTGATGAAAAAAGTCCTGAAATCGATCCGGAGCTGGAACACATCAATACTATTATTGATGAAGCTATAAAAGAATTGAGACAATTGTCCAGATCGCTTACAGATTATACGATTAAAACCGTCGATCTTGAACAACTTGTTGCGCAGGAGTGTGAAAAAATTAATGAATTGAAAAAATATGAGATTACCTTTAGGTATGAAAAGGTACAAAGTTCTATTCCCTATACCGTGAAAAGTGTAGTCATACGAATTGTACAGGAGTTTTTCACCAATAGCCTAAAACATTCTAATTGTGAAAAACTTTATGTCGCTATTACTGAAAAAGAAGCAAACCTTGAAGTGGTTTTAACTGATGACGGAATTGGTTTTGACACCGAAAAAACCTACTCAGGAATCGGTCTTAAAAATATAAAAAAACGCGTTGCCATGTTGGAAGGAGTAATTCGCATGGAAAACCGTCAAATAGGCGGAACTCAATTATTTATTAGAATTCCATTGCAATGAAATATAAAGTAGCTATCGTGGACGACCATACACTGATTGCCAGTGCACTCAGAGATATCATTACGAAATTCGCCAATTTCAAAGTAATTTTTATCTGTGAAAATGGCAGGGATCTTCAGGAAAAACTCAAAATAGAAAAGACTCCTGATTTAATATTACTTGATATTGGAATGCCAGTAATGGATGGATTTCAAACTGCGACTTGGTTAAAAGAACATTATCCAAGTATAAAGATTATGGTTTTGAGTATGCAAGATGATGAGCAAAGTTTATTAAAAATGATTAAAAAAGGCGCCAGAGGCTACCTTGTCAAAAACACAAATCCGCACCAATTGAGATCTGGCATGGAAAGTCTCATGGTCAAAGGATCTTTTTTTCCGGAATGGGCCACCGATAAGATCATTACCAGTATTCAGGAAAACCAATTGAGCGCAGTCTCAAGAATTGCATTATCAGAAAGAGAACTGGAGTTTTTAAAATACACGGTCACAGAAATGACCTATAAAGAAATTGCAGACAAAATGAATTGCAGTCCGCGAACTGTAGAAAATTATCGTGACAGTCTTTTTGAAAAATTAGAAACTAAATCTCGAATTGGCCTGGCGATGTATGCCATTAAAAATGGATATGTACCCCTTTGAGAAATAATTTAATTTATATGCTCTTCTCCTTTTTACAATAATAGTGTCATATAAAATAATCGAGAGATAATTGATCGCCAAACGATGTTTTAGTTACTAAGTAATTATTATTTTGCTGAAAATAAAAAGATAACCTCATCATTGATATTTAATTCTTGATTGTTTATTTGGCAACATCTATATGATTATAGTAGCATTTGGTGGAAAGGTCTTTAAACCAAAATTTCAAACTACTTACCTCCGACGAGCCTTCATTAAGAGTTCTGATCACAAGATAAACCCATCTTATTACTTAACTATTATTTCTTAAAGTCCTTCCGTAGTAATGAGTTCTTCAATTCTTTAATAGCGAGTAAGGTCGGTCTTACCAAAAGCATACTATGGATGTAGTATAGCAGATAGTAAAAATTTCTTTGCACTGAATGGGAAGTAGAGGATCTTTATTTTTGTATTTTACCATTCTCTTTGAAATCGGTTTGGAGTCTACTATCTTTTTGCATACTTTCTAACTCATCTATAAGAACTGTACATTTAGAATCTTGAAAATCAGGGTTTGTTGTTCAAATTTAATATCATTTTAAAAACACTATGAAAATTGTTATTCTTTCCCAAAATCCAAATTTATATTCTACAAAACGGCTTGTTGAAGCGGGCACCGAAAAAGGTCATGAAATGCAGGTGGTAGATCACGGCAAATGTGACCTGATCATTGAAAAAAAGAAACCGGGACTTATCTATAAAGGAAAGGAAATTGAAGGCGTGGGAGCCGTCATCCCTCGAATTGGTGCTTCCATCACTTTTTACGGTACCGCTGTAGTGCGACAATTTGAAATGATGAAGATCTTTACCGCCGTTGAGTCACAGGCATTGGTAAGATCACGTGATAAATTGCGTAGCTTGCAAGTCTTATCCAGAGCAGGTTTAGGTTTGCCCAAAACAGTATTTAGCAACTACTCCAAAAACGTAGGCCCTATCATAGAAAAAGCAGGTGGCGCTCCTGTGGTGATCAAATTACTGGAAGGCACTCAGGGTCTGGGAGTGGTACTGGCAGATAATAAGAATTCTGCCGAGTCTATTCTGGAAGCTTTTAACGGTTTGAAAGCGCGTGTAATCGTTCAGGAGTTCGTGAAAGAGGCCAAAGGAGCAGACATCAGAGCTTTTGTCGTAGATGGTGTTGTAGTCGGAGCCATGAAGCGCCAGGGCAAAGAAGGAGAATTTCGTTCTAATCTGCACCGGGGAGGCTCGGCCAATATTATAGAATTAACAGATGACGAAGAGAACGCTGCGATCAAAGCAGCAAAAGTGATGGGACTGGGAGTGGCCGGGGTAGACATGTTGCAATCTGAGAGAGGTCCCTTAATTCTCGAAGTGAATTCCTCTCCCGGGTTGGAAGGTATCGAAGCTGCGACCGGCAAAGATATTGCTGCACAGATCATTAAATATGTAGAAAGAAATGCCGAATAGAGAAGTGACCGTTTTAGGGCAACGCATCGCAAAAGGTAAAGGTGCACAACTCAATCTCGACATTGCAAAACTACATACGCGAACAAGAATACAGGTGCCGATTATCGTAGAAAGAGGTAAAAAGGAAGGCCCCGTATTACTTATTACTGCAGGTATTCACGGAAATGAAATCAATGGTATTGAGATTGTACGTCAATTCGTTTCAAAAGGTTTTCACAAGCCAGAAGCGGGTATGGTTATTTGTATTCCAAGAGTGAATGTTTTTGGTTTTTTAAATCAGGAAAGATATTTTCCTGATGGCAGAGATCTTAATCGGGTTTTCCCCGGCAGTCCGCGCGGTTCATTGACCAGTAGATATGCTTATCATATCATAAAAGAAATCGCTCCTTTAGTTGATTATTGCATTGATTTTCACACCGGTGGCGATAGTCGATTTAACATTCCACAAATCAGAATCACAGAAGGCGATGATGAAAGTCTGAAACTGGCAAAAGTATTTGATCCCCCTTTTATTATTGCGAACAAAAACAAGGATAAATCCTTCCGGCATACGCTGTTTAAATTAAAGAAAACAGTTTTATTATTTGAAGGTGGAAAGTCTCTGAATATCAATGATAAAGTGACCCGCTCAGGACTCTTTGGAGCCTTGAAGGTACTACATCATCTTAATATGCGAGATTTCAGTGAAGAGCTTACATCAATCAAATCAGGAAAAGAAGGTCATAAAATTGTGACAGATTCTGCCTGGTTGCGAGCCAAGTATTCGGGCATGTTTCACCCCATGGTCAAATTAGGAAAACGCGTTTATAAAGGAGAAGTGATCGGCAGTGTTTCAGATCCTTTTGGATACTTTGAACGAAATGTGAAAGCTTCGTTTACAGGTTACGTGATTTGCACTAACGAATCACCCATTGTAAATCAAGGAGATGCATTGTTTCATATTTCTAAAGATTAAATGAGCAACTTCGAGATAGTGGATTAAGAAAGAATTGCCAAGTTGTTTTTAATAAATATACCTTTTGTTTAGAATCCACAGCAAAACTGTGCATATCAGCACACATCTTACTAAATCTCTTTACTAATTTAAATTAAACTACTTTGTTTACTATAGACTTACCTATTTTTGTAGCAGTTGTAAAAATCATAAGGATGAATTCGTCTATTGTATTGATCATAGCTTCTTTTTTTGGTGCGACCGCTATAATTTTAGGAGCTTTTGGTGCACATGCTTTAAAAAAACATTTTACTTCTGATTTGATGCAGAGTTTTGAAACGGGTGTCAAGTATCAGATGTACCATGCACTTGTGCTCTTGATCATCGGATTTAACTATTCGCAGAATGTATCGCTGCTTACAGTTGCAATTTGGCTTTTTGTAGCAGGAACCGTACTTTTTTCTTTTAGCATCTACGGATTGTGTCTTTCTTCAGCCTTTGGCAACAAAATGAAATGGTTAGGTCCTATTACTCCATTAGGCGGACTCTGTCTTTTGACAGGATGGATTATGTTAGGGATCGCATTTGTATAAAAAAAGCCGACCCTACGGTCGGCTCTAAAGAATGAAGATTTTTGTAACGACTAATTACTAAAATTTAAGTTCCTCATCTTTATCCCATAATCCCCAGTAAGCGCCTACGTCACCCTCAGCTCCTACCTTCCAGGATTCGTCAAAAGAAGAAAAGTAAAAGATCTCTATCTCTTCTTCTTCAGACCATTTTTGTGTATTCATAAAATACTTTAGAAAATTCTCATAGGAAGGATACGCACCCTCAAGATTGGTACCCTGACTAGGCCATCCGGTTTCTGAAATGATCACTTTCTTACCATTACCTGCCTGCTGCGCTCTTCGATACATATCTTTCATATATAAAAGAGAATAATCCTGATCACAGCCTTCCCAAAACGGATAACAATTTGCTAACACCACATCACAGGCTTCTGTGACCTTTGGATGGTCTGTAAACTCGTAATACGCATCTACGTAGCCCACCGGAATATTTGTAATTTCTTTTTTTACTCTATAGATAAATTCCAATAAAGCGGCTTCCGTAAGATCACCCCTGTATAAGACTTCGTTCCCTACTGCAGCAATATCTACAAAGCCTCCCTTTGCAAGTTTAATTAGCCCTTGAATCTCTCTTTCATTAATCTCTGGATCGTCTCCTAACCAGGCACCCACCATAGTTTTGATACCATATTCTTTTGCAATACGGGGAATGGCTTCATTACCATCTGTACAGGAAAAAGAACGAATCCATTTGGTATAGGGTTGTATAAGTTGCATTCGTCTATGTATCTGTTCTTCTGATATCTGGTCACCAGGCTCCTGCCCTTCCATATATGGACTAAAACAAAGACCATGCATTCCGTTTTCAAGCACCTGTCTGCTCAATACTTTAAGCTCTTCGGTAGATTTACCTGCATAATCAAGCGATGCTAACGCTAAAAATTTTTCTCTTCTTCCAGATGACATTTAGATGTATTTTAATTTAATTACTATTTTAGAGTTCTCCTCTTCGTTCTACCAACTGTTTTTTAATTTCTCTGGCGCGTTCTTCGTTCAGGCTGTATTTCCACATTACCCAAATTGCTAAGGCCGCTGTTACCGAAGGAACCACGATATCTGCAATTCGCAAACGGTTCATAGTCTCTACTGTTTGCTCTGTAACCCCAGGATCGAAACCTACTATTTTTAAGATCAAACCACCCAGAACTAAAGCTATGGACTGCCCTATCTTTACCATTAACCAATAAATGGCGCCAAACGTACCTTCTTTACGAGGCATCCCGTTATTTAATTCGTCCAGATCGCAGACATCTGCCGTCATCGACATCATTAATGTAAACAGACCTCCCATTCCAAAAGCGAATAAGGGAATAGGCACAAAAATAAGCCATGGAATCTGACTGCCAGGATCAATCTGAAACCAAGACATGCCTACGCTATTCAGCATAGGATTTAACGTTTCGAAAAGTGAACCAATCGCTGCGTCTAATCCCTGACCTGCACTGGTCTGACTAAATTTATTATTTAATTCTTTATCAAATCCCCACCACTTTAAGAGGTAACCTACAATCGATAAGGCTGTGGATACGATAAAAGCTTTTTTCTTTCCTATTTTGTCTGACATTTTAGAAATTATAGGAATGACCAGAAAAGCAGTTAGCATAGCATTTATGGTATTAAACCAGGCTGGCCAGGTCCCTGCTAATTCGTAGCTACCATTATATATATAGAAAACAATAATAAACACACCGAATGCCGCTACCAGTTGAAAACCATTAAATACTAAGAAGGTAGCGCCGCACAATTTCATAAAGGGCTTGTTTTTAGAAACTTCTTTAATCCCAATCACCAGATCTTTTAGGTTGGACGACAAGGTTTTGAAATTGATCTCTTTTCGGTTCTCCATGTTAGATGCATCAATTCCTTTACAAAACAGCGCAGGGAGAATACCAAAAACCACGCAAAGCCCCCCTACAATTAGTGCCATGGTTCGAACGCCTTCCGTTTGTGTATTAAACGTATCAGAATCAGGAATGATCACATACAACCATGGAACGATCATCCAGGCTATTTGCCCCATACTGTTGGCATAACTCATTAATCGCGTTCGCTCGTTATAATCTGAGGTCATTTCGTAACCCAACCCTACTAAAGGAGTTGCAAACATCGTATTTCCCACCAAAAATAAGATCTGAAGAATCATCACATGCCAAATAATATAAGACTGTGAAGCATTATCATCTAGCTGCCACATCAGGAAAAACAGTATCCCGCTTATAATGGCACCAAGAAATATATACGGTCTTCTTCGGCCCCAACGAGATTTTGTATTGTCTGAAATAAATCCCATGATAGGATCTGTAATCGAATCAAAGATACGCGGCAAGCCTCCCAACAATCCAGCCCATAGCGGATCTACACCCCATGCGGTCAATAAGAAAAACTGAATGAAAACCCCAAGCGTACCCGGAAGAATGTTCAGTATAAAATGTCCTGCGCCAAACGCAGCTTTTTGCCCCATGGGGACCTTATCTTTAGAGACCGTGCTAAATTGAGACATACTAAATATTTTTGTTAGTTAATGCTGGTTGTTTTTGATGATGGAATTACAATGGTTTGCAATGCCTGCGCATCTATCTTGATATCCTTATGACTTTCCGCAAGGGAGAGCTTTATGTTTCTTGATTCTGAGTTGTGATTGAATATGATAACCACAATAGATCCGTCGAGATTTTGAGCAGCAGTCACCAATAAGGCATCATCTTTCATTTCAAAACCTATTCTTCTGGCACCAGGCCTTATAAATTTGCTAAAATGTGCCATCGTATAATACAAGGGTGTAAAATATACCTCATCTTTTTCCGGATCTACGATGACAGGAGCCACACACCAGTTCTTAAACCAATTGGGCCCGCCTTGGCGATTTAAAACCATATTCCAGTCTATCCAGCCATCTACCCAATTGTTTAAACAGCCTATGATATCTCTTGCATACCTGTAAACAGGCACATATTTTGGATGATACTTCTTGTCTGCCTCTGGTGCCCAATCCCAGCCCCAGTCCGTGGCTTCTTTAGACCAATACCATGCATCATCCTTCCATTTTGGTACTTCTGCATCAACACAGGCTTCTGACTGAATGAGGTGCTTCTCTGGGGCTTTTTGGTGTGCATACTGCAATGCTTCAGGAAAAACCTCATAAGTACTGGCATACCAATGAATGGCAGTACCATCAAAATACTTAGCACTCGCTTCGTCTTTATACATCACGTCTACCCAATGCTTTAAATGTTCTCTATTCTGATCGTAGCCGAGAATTTTTAAGTGGGATAATTCATCTGACTCCAATCTTGGGCCTAGAAATTTTTCTACGAAGTAGGTCATTTCTTCTGCTGTAAAATGCATACTCTCCCAATTACTGTCGTTCCCCAATGGTTCATTTTCAACGGTGAAACCCCAGATATCAATTCCTTCAGACTTATAGGCTTCTGCATATTTAGAAAAGAAAAGAGCCCAGGTATTGTAATACTCCGGAAGTAATTTTCCGCCAGTCCATGCCTTGTTGTCTTTCATCCATGGAGGCGCCGTCCATGGAGAGGCGAGTATCTTAAATCCTTCTGATGAAATTTTCATCGCTTCTTTTATCATAGGAATAATATCGTCCCGATCTTCCTCTATAGAAAAATACTCTAAGAAAAGATCATCAGGAACCGGAGCGTACGAATAGTTGCTCAATGAAAAGTCGCAGGAATTCATATGCGTTCGGGTAAGGGAATAACGTGCACCCGAATCTCCAAAATAGGCTTCTAAAATACGATTGCGATTCTTTTTACTCAATTGATTTAACAAAGACGCTGAGGCTTCTGTAAATGAACCACCAAAACCAGTGATAGTTTGAAATTTTTGTTCTGGCTTAATTTGGATCTCAACTGTATTTTCAAGCGGGGGAAATTTACTTAATTCTGTAAGCTTGTTACCCGAAGCCGAGGTTTCATAAACCGTGACACTTAAAACTTCAGGACTTTTTTCACAGCTTGCTATCATCAAACTTAAGATTATAAGGATATAAAAATCAAGAGATCTCATACGACAAAAATTAAACTATAACCTAGTGTCTCTGCATAATTTCATGTAAAGCTGGTGGCACTAAAACATCTTCTAACAAAGCCTGTTTGTCACCGTCGTACGTCTTGGTGATGACGTTTCCATCACGCGTAAGACCATCGAAAATACCATTATCTACTAAATTCCAAAGAGGATATTTAGCTTTACCATCTACGGTAAATAAGCCAAAGTGATTTTCTGAACCTTTGGGATTATGTGCATCTTTCCAGGGTTCATCAAATGCTTCAAAATAAAAGCAAGAGATACCTTCTTTATTTGTCCATTCCCGCATGTGCTTGTAATACAGCCCTTGTTTATATTCATCGGTAGCTCTGGAACCATTAGGCCCGTAGTGACCATTTGACACGGTCGCCCAACCTGTTTCACCAATATGAACTGGTTTGTTGATACCTAAACTTTTCATGTAATTGGATACACTGTCATACTGAGCTTTCGCAAAGTTTTTTGCACGCAACATAGCTGCATCGATCTTTTCGATATCCGAAAGATCCTTATCCGATTCTGGTACTCCCCAAAACTCAGGGTTGTAATGCGAATTGTGATATGGATACGTGTGCATGGAAACATAATCTACTGCTTTCATGAGTTTTTCAAGATCTTCAGTATGATAGGAAGGATCCCCTCCCCCCCAGGACGAAAAATCGTCAGAACTGGTAATCCATAGTGCTTCCGGAAGCTTTCCTTGTTTTTTTAGATCCTGAAGATACGTTACCCATTTTAAGATCACTCCGGGTTGTACAAAGTAACTTGTTGCCCATTTTACCATTGCCTCATTGCCTACAGCCAGTACCTTCACGATATCCGGATATTGGTTGGCCAGCGCAACCGCTCTTGCGATCTCATCGGCGTTGGCTTCACTTTCCACATTATGATCAGGTTCCTGACCTGTCCAGGCATTTTTGCAATCGATCCATGCACCTAGCATAACATACATTTCAAAATCAGGGTCAGTCTCTTTTAATTCTTTTATAGCTCTTAAAATATTTGAAGCCTGAGCCAACTGTACATTGTACGTGCGCAAGATCTTAACACCCATAGCTGCTAATATTTTCATGTCTGCCTTAAGTTGTGGAACCGTAGGTTGTACATCTCTTGTTTTTTCTCTATATCCACCGTAAGAAATGGCGAGGTAATTTTTGTTCCCTAGTATGTCTTTGGCTGTCACTTCTTTTTGCTTTTCTTTCTGAATTTCTTTTTTTTCTTTTTTAGGCTGATTACACGCACTGATTATCAAACATAAACAGAAGAGCTGTGTTAATATTTTTAAATATCTCCCTAATTTATACTTTTTAAACATACGCGTAGCTATTTTTTACCTGTCTGGGGTTTGGTTGATTTTGTCAATAGTCAGATGCACATTTAGATGCGAAATGAGTCCGCTTCTGGTAAATAACTGTGCACTTGTTTTTTGATCCAGGCGCAAGCTATGAGACAGTTGTTTGTTACCATCATTATAAAAGACTTCGGTTTTATCTTCATCGCCCAAGGTATAAATGACGGGGACCTGACAATACGTAAAGCAAAGCGAATTTACAGGTAATTTCAGGCTTTTAGAATTAAAATGAATGTCTACATAATTGAAAGTCCGGGACTCTTTTAAAAATTCATTACTTCGCAATAAGCAAGGATCAAAAAACAAACTTCCTTCTTCGACAAATACCCCGAGTTCACCAAATCTACTCAAGATATCTTCCTTAACCTGACCTGTCATCCCTGGTTGCTGTGCTCCCTTGCCTGAAGGTGTATGAGAGTAAGGGTCCGTAGGAAAGGCTCCGTACAGTGACGGAGATTTATGTACGCCAATACCTTCATTTATTTCATAATAGTGTTCCAGTAGCTTTCCTGTGATCTTCCTGTCACTATTCTCAAATATAGCTCGTAAGCTACACTCCTGCACCGCTAGCTGTAATTTAGAAACCATATGCCAATAGATAGAGCCTAATCCTTCGTATCCATAAAAAGTACCCGATCTTCCTGTAAAGGCCTTATGATTAAAAACTTCTTCGAAGATCCCCAGTATTTTGGAGGTCTCTTTTTCTCTTAATTCGCCATACAAAGAATCGTCTAAATTCAATAAAGCAGTTTTAAGACTGTTGGCATTATTGAAATTACCGTTGAAATGATAATGATCCCTGCTATCTTTATTAATGATGCTTGTATCGCCATCTTTAAGCAATCGTTTAAATAAAGTAACATTTTCTACAGTTTCTTTTGGAATGGTGTTTTTTTCAAGGAAGCCAGGCAACTTTTTATTAGGGTATAATAGATAACTATATTGATCTTCTCTGAACAGTTCACTGTTTTTAAGACCATTGAGTAAATGCATACATTCTTCGGCAGAAAGATAGCCTGAACTTAATACAGCTACCTGACCTTCCAGCATCTCATCAAGATAAGAGATCTGTATGGCATTATTGTCTTTGACTGTCATGAGATTGTATGCGTGGTACATATGATCGTCGCGCTTATTAGCGTCAATGGTATGTTCTAAATACGAACAAGTGAGCTTCACAAAATCACTAAGGCCTTTTAAACTGATCATTTTTTTCTCACCTGAAAATGATCCTGAATAAATAGTCATCCTATAGTCACTTCCTGCCTTTCCTAAGCCGTCAAGTACTTTTTTACGATCTTCGTCGGCTATTTTTCCATCAAGCAAATGCTTGTGATCTTTAAAGGTACTAAGCACCTTTTTATAAAAGGTTTCCAGTGCAGCAGATATTTTAACTTCTTCTGCAGAAGCATTGCCAAGAATATTATCAAAAAAGTGAAGAAAACGTCTTAGGTAGTAGAGTGTTACCATAGAGACTCCGTTCCCTACAAGTGCATTGTTAGCATCGTTCCATTCGGGACGCTGCGTATTCATCCAAATACCGCCTTCAGGAATAAAATTAGATAGTTTCGCTAAAACGGTCGCCAGTATTTTTTCGATAAAGTTTACTTGATAGATGTTACCGGAGCTATCTTTCTTAAGCGCACTATCTGCACCAATGGTCTCTCGCATTTCACGAATTTGTGAATCCAGTTCCTCATCAAATTCTATGGTATCTTTAGGGTTCTTAAGCAATTCTTCGTAAACCTTTATTCTATATGGCACATTTGCATATACAAAAAGTTCTTCTGTAAAATATTCTTCAAGCTTTCCTGGTTTGAACTTTTCAATAAGTTCTAAAAATTTCAGCAAATAGATAATCTGATGGTCTCCCCAGTACCCAATATACGACCAGGGGTTATCGGGTTCTATAGTTTCCCAATCAAACCCATCTTTAGTTACACGATACGGATTATATCCATCAAAGGTAGTTGCATTCAAGAATTTATGGATCATTGCTTCTAAAAACTCAGGATAGGAAAGCGAAAGTGCTTCCCAGTTTTGAAAAATATCTCTCCAGTTACCCTGATAGTCCAGAATTTTTGAGCCGTCTATTTCGCTTCGAGTATTTATTGAAAAAATATTCCAGGGGCGACTTGGGTCACCGTGTCTTCTACTGAATTTTAGCGGTAAGTATTCCAGGCAAAGTCTTGTGAAATTTGGATTCTTATTTGAAAAAGCAACTTCCTTGAGCTCAGAAAGCGTAAAAGTCTCCGGCAACTGCTCAATATTTTGTTTAAAAGCATTGAAAACAGGTTGGTTTGCATTCTTCAGGTAATTCTTGAAATCCCATTTTTCAATTTGATAATTATTATCAAAAATACCGCCTCGCATGATGTTGAACAAAGTGTTCGAAAAATGTCTTGTGTCTCGCAACACGTCTTTGGTTTGTTGTAAACCGTCTGAGGACGCATTCAAAGCAATGAGTCGCTGAGTCCCTAAATCGATATCATTTAATACCTTTCTATAAAGATCTTTATCTTTTCTAATACTATCTATTATATCAATAATGGCACTATGATCCTGATTTACGTTCGCTACGATGATCCATTCCTTATTTTCAGATGCTGCTAATTTGGCTTGATGATTGAGAAAATAAGCGCCTTTTTCTGCCTTTACGTCGGTTTCTTCTGAAATTTCTTCGTGATTTCTGAATTTTTTAAGCTGAAGAGAAGAAAGCAAGTATTTAGGATTATCGAGGCCCAAAGACCATACGATATTAGCTTTGAGAGCTTCACTTGGTTCTGCCTTATCTACAATGATTGCACTAAGTGCATAGATACCCACTCCCGCTTCTTTAACCAGTTCGTTTCTTTTGTAAGCATCTACTAAATTACTGCTTTGGTTCTGCAACGCACTTCCTACCCCTTGAGGTACGATATTCTGAATTCCGTCTATAAGGGAGACTCTTACCTCTTTGGTCGCCTGATTGATAAGAGTGGATTTTCTAACAAAACCAAAAATATTACTTGAACACCACTGGTATCTAAAAATCAACTCTAAATCATGATTGATCTCTTCAAAAATTATTTTATTACCATATTCGTTTTTATATAGGTTTCTGGTGGTATTAAAACTCAGTTCGCTTCTAATCGAGAAAGGTTCCCATATCACGGCTGAACCGTCTTTCTCAACGTGAAATATAGTCTTACTACCTGTGATTTCAGCAGACTCCGTAATTTTATCATCAGTATAATAGGGAAACAGTGAGTGTTCGGCATTTTTCCTTCCTGCGGTTAAACCACCATTACTTGAGATAAACATCCAATGATTAGAATCGCTTATGATACTCATGAAAAAAGGCCGCATGGCATCGCTATTCGCTATTTTGAAATATGATTCATTGGCAATAACCACTTGTTCCATACGCACTTCCTGAGCTGCTGTATCTTTTTTCATTTAAAGAAACCTTATAATTATCAAATCTATTAGATACCTAATACGGTCTTTAAGATTAAAGACCGTATCAGGAGTATTTATTTATATCCTTGTTTTAATTAACGTTGATCTCAACATTATCTAGATTAAGCGTGGACGTACAGCCATCTACTGCACCACATGGCGAATTAAACTGCAAGGTAATTCCGCCGCTTACATCGGCCCCCGAAGGAACTGTAAATGTATAGGTGTAGGATGCCCACGAATCGGAAAATGTAGGAGCCGGAGCATTTTCTACAAAAGATACACCTCCAGCATCAACTTCTCCAAAAATTTGAATATTGATCACAGAGCCCGGAGCGGTTGCCCCACCGAGATAATCGAACTTGATCTCTACCGTATCTCCAGCACTTACAGAACCTGCACCTTTACGCTCTTGTTTTAAGGTGGCATTACTTCCTGCTGCAGAACTTCCAGTGGCTACTATCTTTCCTGAGAAAGAACCTCCATTATTCTCTACATTGTCAATAGTGATGGAACCTCCATTTTCAAATACTTCCCATCCGGTAAAGTCACCGGTTTCGAAGTCTCCGTTCTGAGCGATACCCGCTGTGGCTCCGCCACCGCCACCGCCGCCGCCGCCAGTTCCGGCAACTTGCTTGATGTCGTCAAAATAATAGATGTCTCCATCACAAGGTTGATTTCTTTCAAAGTAAATAATCATACTCTTATAAGTTCCTGTATTAACATCTGAAAAATCAAATGTTAGCTCTTGCCATTCACCTACCTGAGTAATATTTGCAACCCTGTCTACCGCAGGATCCGTATCGGGGAAGGGTAAACGTTCTAATCTTAAGGTTACATCAGTCACCTGATTTTCAGCCAGTACTTTCATAGTAAACACCTTGTTTGTAGCTGCGTTCGTGAAGTCTAGTGCAGTTGCAAGTTCTGTTCCCAAACCTGCGAATGTCTGACAGTTAGATGATTTGATAAATTGCTGTACTTTACAACTTGGATTCACTGCATCGATTATCGGATTATCAACGATCTCACCAGCAGTGTTCCCAAAAGCATCAAAGGTAGTATCGTCGTTATTTGTAAGGAATGTCCAGTTAAGATCTCCATTAGCAGGATCTATATTTTCTGCGGTTTCAGGCGTACAGGGAGTACCCACATCACCTGCGACCTGCTCAAAGTCGTCTACATAGAAAGTACCTGCAGCAGTTCCGGGGCCGTCCACAAATAATACCATATCATTATAAGAACCTGAAGAATTCAATGTAAAAGTTAACTCTTCCCAACCAGATCCTGTATGACTTTGGGTATCTTCGGTAGGTGCTTCTGTACCGTCTTCAAACTTCAAAAGCATTGGTAATGCCTGAGTAGAAAAGATCTTCACCTTTACACCTTTATCGGTAGCAAAGTCTATCGGAACGTCTAAATTAAAGAATGCATTTTCAAAGTTAGCTCCAACATTGGTGATCTGCCCCACTTTGGTAGCTTCGCTATTGATACCTGATTGCTCTGGATTATCTACCACTGTAAAACTCACATTACCTACAATTTTTGTCGCATAATCAATACTCTCACAGTCAAAATCCATTGGAATGACTAACTCGGTATCGGTACATGGAATATCTGCTGTATTGATCTGTACCACATTATCTATGTAAAATGTACCCGATGTGGAACCTGGACCATCTACAAAGAGTGTAAAAACTGAATAACTACTATCCGAATTAAATGTAATGTACATCTTTTCCCAACCTGTACCGCCATGGTTAGCCGTAACTTCAATATCGGCACTTGTACCACCTTCCAGTTTCATTAAAACACTTATGGCTGAGGTAGACCAGAAATCCATCTGAACGGTTTTATTCGTGGAAAGATCTATAGGAGTACCCAACTCAAAGGAGAAACCTTCAAAAGCCGCTCCAATATTGGTAATCTCACCTACGTTAGAGCTATCAGGGTTAGAACCTGAAGGGTCTGGATTCTGAACTACACTAAAGCTTGCACCATTAAATGCATTAGCCTCATAAGACACCTGAGGATTATCAAATGTAATCGGAAAGGTGACAGCTTCCGGAATACTTATCGTAATCATATCTTCAAAACTACTGGTAGCTCCCGCACTATTACTCGCATTTAAAACTACGGTGTAAGTGCCATTTTCAAAGCTTTTAATAGGATTGATCTCGGTAGAGGTTGTGCCATCTCCAAAATCCCATTCGTAACTATCTGCATTCGCAGAGGTATTAATGAAGGTTACGGTTCCCGTATCCTGATTGATAGTTTGCGTAAAACCCGCTTCTATCTGAGGTAATACCACATCGTCGTCTTCGCACCCTACATAGGCTAATGCTAAAATAAGTACGGCAACTGTTCTTAATCCTTGAAAAATTTGTTTCATAATATATGTATTATCGATACCTGTTTATTGTTGATATACTCTGACGTAGTCTACGAGCATTGTTTGTGGAAATTTTGTTTCAGCGTTAGGACTCCCTACGAACGTTCCTCCCACTGCCAGATTGATCAGGATATAGAAGGGACGGTCAAAAACCCACTCGCCAGGGACATCTGCTGGTGTAATTCTGTTGTAAAGAACATCATCTACGTAATAATTTACATAGTTAGGCCCCCACTCTATACCGAAGATGTGAAATCCTGTATCAAATCTATCATTCGATAGCGTATATGATTTTGAAATTGCATTTCCTGCAGAATAGCCAGGTCCGTGTACACTGCCAAGAATAATCGAAGGGTTTTGTCCACGATATTCCATAATATCTATTTCTCCGATATTCGGCCAGACCTCTGTGCCTCCGTTATCGTCTCCCAACATCCAGAATGCAGGCCACATACCTTGCCCGAAAGGCAAACGCATTCGCGCTTCAAAACGACCGTATCGTTGTTCAAATTTTCCTTTAGTAAGCAGACGGGCAGAAGTGTATGAAGATCCTTCAAACGATTCTTGTCTGGCAGTAATCAAAAGATATCCGTTTTCAACAGTAACATTCTCAGTTCTATCTGTATAGTATTGTAACTCCTGATTTCCCCAACCGTTCTCGCCGGTTCCAATGTCGAAGTTCCAAATCTGGCTGTTTGGAGCTCCTTCCACATCAAAATTATCTTCTAAAACCAGATTGTTAAATGTAGCCACTGTCTGGGTGTCGTCTGTCGAACAACCGAGTAACGACATCGCAGCTACACACAGAAAAACGATCTGTTTTGAGATTTTTTTATCTATATGTTTAATGATCATAATTCTTTTAATTTGAGATTGATTATAAAACTGTTTTATTCTGTATAGAAATAAATGTTATCCAATATAAAATTAGGTCCATCTGTGATAATAATGGCTCCCAAATTATTCTTTTGAGAGGCAATATCCCCGGCTAGTGGAATCTCAAATGATGTCCATTGCCCTGGTGTGAGTCCGGTAAGCGTAAACCTGAAATCTTTATCGTCACCCTGTGGAAGTCCGTTTGTGGTATTAGTTTCAATTTCCTGATTAGGACCACTATCTCTGATCTGTATACCTACTTCTATCCCCGTTTGTTGCACATACACATCTACATGCATAAATGATAAAGCAGTTGCATCCACTGTATTCTCGAAAACAATTCCAGTGAAATTGTTATTCGCATAGATTAAAACACTGTCGTTCTGCCCCACTGAAGCAAGCGTAAACTCAGTAGTAGATCCTCCGAAACCAGGTGTAAAAACACTCTCAGTCTCATTTACATAGGTATCACTAAAAATAGATTTTACATTTGCTTGAGGTCTGGTGGGCGTTGGTGCTGCAGGTAAAGCTCCCGCTGAAGTGATCTCAATGGAGCCTTCTGCCAAAACAGAACCTAGCAAAGCAGTAATTTTAGCTGTTCCATCATCTACCACCGATATTTCCCCTAATTCACTTACCCTGGCTACTTCAATATCTGTAGAAGTAAAATTGAAATAAGAAGGAGCAGCAGTCACTGTTCTGTTAATACCAGAAGCAAGATTAAAAGTTTGGGTTAATCCTGTGATTTGAATTGTAGAACCTGTAAAACTTTGTTCGACTAAATCCTGTCCGTTAAATATCTTAGGATTAGGCTGAGCTACTGTACCTAGTTTTTCAAATTTTACCTCGTCTAACCAGAATATATAGCCTCCTTCATCATTTTCTGAAGAAGCACCCTCGGCGAGCCATAACAGTCCGGTTTCGTTGATAAGTTTTGATGCATCTGGGATAGGAATTACGTATTTTTTCCAATTAGTTGTTATCTCCAACCCACTTAACGCAACCCGAAATTTATCATTGTTAGTTGGATTAACTCCAAAACCAATTTCATTTATTGTAGCGGCCTGAGAAGCTTTTGCGTAAAATGTAAGTGCATCAAACCCTGAAAGATCTCTTCCTGAAGAGGTATTAAAAGTAGCCCCAACAAAGCCATTTCCAAAGGCTGGAACATCAAATCTCATAGCAGTTGAACCAGAAAAAACATCATCGGTAACTACACTAAAGGCTTGCGCATCTGAATTTAAAAAAGGAAAATAATTCAATCCGGAAGAAAAGCTATCTATAAAAACATCTCCATCTGCAGGGAAAGTAGCAAATACTGCGTCATCAGATAAATCCCTTTCACAACCTGTAAGTAAGACCATTAACGTCAAAACTATAAAGCTGGTTGCCTTTGTAATTTTATATTTCTTATTTCTCATGATCCTGTTTTATTTTCCAATATTAATCTGTACATAGGTTCTTATCTCCCATTCCTGCCCATTGTCAAAACCTACTGTGCTTACGGGAGGTATGGGTGGGAACGTATTTGGATTCACGGCATTAGGAGCATACCTTGGTGAGAACTCGTTTAACGACCTCCAGGTACCTCTTATTCCGATGCGTGTGCTCGGTAGAATGAACCAATCGGGTTTTCCAAGGCTGGTTGAAATATCTAACATGAGCTGTAATGGAAAGGTTAAGTTAAAATCACGATGGTAGTCAAATGGCCCCCAATCGTTTACTTTTACATGTGTCTCCAAGCGCATTTTTTTATAGATGGCACGAACATTACCTCCGAACCTCCTGATCAATCTATCAGAATCACCATTACCCTGACCATTACCGTAGTAAAAATTACCAATAATCCCTAAATCAGGACTTACCTTAGATACCATTCTTGAGTGTATTTCCCATAAATCTTCTGCCGGAGCGGAATTAGGGAAAGCAAAAAATGTTCTATTTGCGAGGAAACCAATATGTGCATCCATTGTAGTGGGAAGGTGCCTGTACACAAAACCTAAATTCATGGCAAATTTTGCGTCTTCGGCCCTGTCATTATCCCATTCGTACATCCATGTACCTGGAGTAGGATCGTAGGTAATAAGAATCTCACCTGCTGTCGTTTCACGGTTAGCTCTTACAGCAAAAGGATCGTCAATAATGTTCCTAAGCCTTCCTGGGGCCTGCACATCATTTGGTATGGCGTCTACCAAAGGTTTTTGATACATAAAGTTAGGTGAGATCTGGAAGTTTCCAATACCATAAGTAAATCCGGTTAATATATTTGCCTGATTACCACTACCGGTATCTCTAAGTTTCCAACCCGTGAACGTTTGGGTGTAATCTCCCCCGCCATTGGCTATAAGCCCCATGTAGGCGGCCTGTCCATACCAGTTAAATTTACCCCCTTCGTAAGTAACTTTTACTTTTCCTCCCCAGTTATCGCTGGATTTGATCCTGTCTTGATATATAACATAATTACCCGGAGTTCCACGAACATCCTGATAGGTGCTTCCGTTTAAAGGGCTTCCTGACCAGATACCACCAACTGTTACCCCAAATTTTCCGAATTCTCTTTCGATAGCAAGTGTAGCTCTTTCAGTAGGCCATGGCGGAATAACACCACTACGAAGCTGATTTTGATCTAATACCCTTCTTCCATTATCATCAAAAAGAATTTCTGTTTCAAAATCTCTATGGTAAATACCGGTAACTCCAAATTTTCCAATTTGTTTGCTGTATTTAAAAAGCATGGTTGGATTTGCTCCCCACCATAATTGAGGACCAATGGCTGCTTTAAGACCTTTGAATATTCCTTTTCCGTCAATTTCTGCGCCTAATATCTCACCATTGTAGATATCAAGATTGGGTCCGTAATTAGCTTCAGGATAAAGACCAAAAAAATCACCTTCATATCCCCAGTGATAATGACCTGTTCGGTAAAAACCGCGGAGATCAAATTCTTTTGCGTTCCATTCAAATTCTGCCTGATAAACTGCCACCCGGTTATTATCAGCAAGAACTACATCTCCTTCCGGGGATTCCACTTCAATGGGTCTCGCTCTATTTTCATAGAAGATTTCGTCAATAGGATTCAAAGCGACGTTACCCACCACATTTAATTCAACATTGGCTCTCATATTGGGAGCAGGATTTCCCTCCACACCAATAAAATAAGACTGCATATGGTCAAAACCTAATTGATTCGGGAATGTGTTAGTATCCGGATCAGGCGTTTCGGGAGTGGTAATCAAACTACCTCCTGTACTAAATGTGCTGAAGTTTGCTGATAATCTGCTAATACCCAATTTACCCGAGCTTCCTGCGTTGAGTGCAGCTTTATCACCTCTTGCCTGTAATACGGCTTCCATGAGGTTTATATTTTTAAAGTAGTTTTGAACAAATTCCTGATCTACTCCTTCTCCGTACGGATTTAATTGATGGGCCTCTTTCAAAGCGTAGTATGCGGCTCGAGGATACAAGTCATACAACCCTCTTTCATTAGACTTTCCTTTTGCACAGATCCCGAACCATTCTTCGTTCATATTGTTCGAGCCATTTTCTGTGTCTAACGAATAACCTTTACTTAACCAGCTTGCTTCTGTATTGTGAATATCAAGATCTTTTGTTTGTCCTCTTTTCCACCAACCATCGCTAAATTGAAAGGTAAAACCACCTATTGAATTCTCTGCCTTTCCCAGACCAGCTGCATTTGCATAAATTTCTTTCCAGTTATTCACCATATAGTAGGCCTGCATTTTTTGATCTTCTTTATTATTTAAAGCATTGAATGCATCAGAGCCAAATTCGGCAAACATGATGGGCTTGTTAAGTTCTTTTTTTACTCTATCAAAAGCATCGCTAAAAGAAACCCCTCTATACATATTTGTAGCAAAAATATCTATGTCTTTACAATGCTCTGCCACTAAATCTAAGTATAGTAAATCCCCATTACAGATGGCGACAGGATGATCTGCATCTAGCTTTTTCATTTCCAGAACAGCTTCATTCATAAGCTTATACATTGCTCTCGCACGTGTAATTACAGTACCCTCAGTTTCGATTGGAATATCTTCGGTCTCTGCTCCTCCCCAGGATAATCCGTAATTATTTTCATTTCCGAGCATAAAGAGCAATAGTCCCGGAGTGTTTTTAAACTCTTCTACCATATTGGTCGCCTCCTTGAGAAGAAATTCCCGAGCATCAGGATCTGAATATTCTGTATTAGGAACCCAGGTGCCATTAAGAGTAAGTCCATAGCGACCAAAAGAGTGATTGAGCATGGTATAAATCCCGTAATTCTCATAAATGTATTGTACCCATTTTGGTTGAATTCCCGTGTAGACCCGAATTACATTTACCCCCATATTTCGCAGCAGTCCCATTTCGTTGTCTAATGCTGCCTTGATGAAACTATCAGATTTTGCCCAAAAATTATACGAATAATTGGCGCCAATAGGTATATAATCCCAGTTCATACCATTGATCATAAAGTCTTCGCCATCGACAACCAGTTTCATACCTTCTTCATTACTTACAACTGAGACTTTTCCAGACTGGGAATAACCTGCCGTCATAAATAAAAGAAGCAATAACTTCAGTAAAATGTTTTTCATAGTATTGTCTAGTTTAAATTGAGCTTTTACAGTAGCTTTTTTTGATTAAGTTTTATGGGTATTGCATTATGCGATTGTTATCTAGAATTTCAAAAACTTGACATATTCAATACAATGATTTGGATTTAGGGGTAACCTACTTCAAATAGGCTGAAGTACGATGGTTAAAAATATCTTAAAAAAATAAGAAATCCTCACTAAATACCTCTACAAAAAGTATACACAGCAAAAAAAGATGCTTTTTTCTAAGATTATGATAAGAAACCTTTAAATACAAAGGTTTTCAGCTGTAAGAGTTCTTACATTTTTTTTTAGATACTGAATATTGTATAGGTAATGTTGAGGTTAAAAACAGTGTAACTACCCAACTATAACGTTTTAGTTACCTGTTTAAGTGCTATAAAAAGCTATGTAACGCAGGTTTGAAGTATCTCGTTACTCTTTTGCCTAGGTCGGCAATTGAATCTATTCAATATGAGAAATAAGAAAATGAATTCCTTTAATTCTCATGAACAATATTTGTCAAATTAAGCAATAAGGGAGATAACCTTAAGAGAGTTTATTGATGATACAATTAAAAACCCAAGTTATCTCAGGCTTTTTATTAAATCCTTTTTCACCATAAAAGAAATTTCCAATGGATCATCAAATGCAAATTCATTCTTACATCTATGACAATTCCAAACTGTATTTTGTATGTTACAGGAGTTAAGATAGTTTAATGCTAACATTAGAACTGTTTGATAGCTGTTAGCAATTAATAACATACATTTTTCGCATGGCTGAATTGGTTTAGTATTTTAGCAAGAGTGTCTATCTCTATAAGATCAAAGTTTACTTTCTTCTTCGTACTCATTTCGGCGATGCATATTTTATCACTATCGCGATAAAGACGACTTTCTATCAGAACGTGATCTTCCTCTAGAACTATATTTTCCAGATTATATATTAGCTTATCGTTGATATCACAGTTACCGTAATAATAGATGTCTCTTTCCTGTAAAGACGTATGGATTGCCCACTTGTTTTGAGGGAAGAACTTGTTCATTACCTCACACTCACACATGTTACTGATCTCAGGATAGGATGCAAAGTACAGGAGATTCACACCATTTATATCCCTATAAGGATTTATTCTGTACAATACAGAATAAGGTGAAGACTCATACTTTTTTTTACCTATGTTCTTTCTTATTTTATAATTTTTATAAAATTCGTTAGCATTCATGTCGATCTCTACATTATCAAAGCCTCTAGGAAGTGCGGTGGTAAGAGAAATATTAGAGTTCGTTTTTATTGCAAAAGCAGTTAACATTCTTGCAGAAATGTATCCAATATCATTTTTACAGTCAAAGTTACCCTGTACTTTATTATACCCTACTCTATGAATGTCTCCCGTTATTGCTAAAGAACTGTTTTCTTCAAACTCAGCAGCACTATTTTTATAAGTTAAATGAACTCTTACAAAAGTAGGATATATTCGGTCTCCATTAGGGTTCACAAGAATGGTAGATTTGTTATTCGAAATGGTTTGATTAATCAGATGCCAATGAAAGTCTCCCAATTCTTTTAAAAGCCAATTCTCAGATAATCCTGAAAGGTTCATTTGAGGCATCCCAATTCTATGTGTTCGTTCTTCTACTCTACTCATACGCACGGAAATTTTTTCATTTCAAAACCAATATTTTATAGGCCTCTGATACATTACTATTATCTGTTGAAAATATAAAATACGTTCTTTACATGTTAAGAGGGTAAACACTCTCTTTTTAACCTAGCATGATCTAACAAACAGTATTCGTAAGGGAAAAGGCAGCAAGTAATACCTATGTTGCGGAGGATTAGAAAATGATTAATTCTTTATGGATTTCGTCAGGTCCTCGAAAGGAATACTCCTCAAATTAAAATCAAGTTATCACGTAAAAAGTAAAGAAACCATTCTAAGGAAACTTAAGTTATGGTTAGCTGTAGAAATTATAAAGACATTCTAACCGAGCAAATTAAAACATTTTTTTAACATATTTTCTTACAAAAATGATTTTGTTTTGCTTAGTTTTGAGTTAATAAGTCCCAAGCTTAAATTTAATCATCCAGCCTACCTTTTGAACTAAACCAGTAGTAACTTAAATATTAATAAAGTTTTGAATCGTAGTGTTGACTCCTCTATCCTCATTATAGATCCTCAGTTAGTAATCAGAACAGGCCTTAAATCTATATTCAATGAAAATCAATTTCAGTTAAATCTTTTAGAAGCAAGTGATGGGCTTGAAGGATTAAAAAAAATTTCCGAGAACAAGCCTGATATTGTTATTCTAGAAATTAACCTACCCAAATTGAATGGTCTCGGGGTGATTGAAAAGGTTAGAAAATCTAAATTGGTAGTTAAAAATACTAAGTTTATTATCTTTTCTTATCACATCTCAGAAAGAGATTATGCCTCTGCTATCTCACTTGGTGTGGAAGGAATTATTCCAAAAGAATGCAGTTTAGATGAAATCTTAAAGTGTTTAAAAAGTGTCGCTTCAGACAAACAGTATATAAGTTCTCTATGCACAAAACAGTTTGAGAAAGAGATACTTATTAATCCTGATCATACTATTGACCAAGAACTTCTTGCTAAACTTTCTAAAAATGAGACCAGAGTTCTGAAGATGATCTCTGAACAGAAAACAACTAAAGAGATTGCTGACAAGCTCTTTAGAAGTCCAAAAACAATAGAAAATATTCGGTATCAGATGTGTCGTAAGCTTGATCTTTCAGGGCATAACAGCCTGACTATTTTTGCCATTAAGCATCGTGAATTATTTGCACTTTAGGTTTTAGAATATTAATTGCATCTATTCTTTATCGCTTCGCATTATTTCAAGAAGTTTCTGATATTCATCAATCCAAGTATATAATTTACCCCCGATGCTTATGATAGCATCTTTTCGATCTGCAATTGGGGTGGAAGCCGAAGGAAATGCTTTTTCAAGTTGATCTGCCACTTCAGGATTGTCAGCAAGTACGTAAGTTTTGTATTCATAAAAATCTTTCTCTAATCCTGCTACAATAGAATCACAAGTCATACATGCCTGGGGAATATAAATGGTAATATTTTCTCTGGGAATCTTTCTTTTGGGAACTACAATTACCTTCTGAAATGGTCTTCTCAAAGCTCTTCGTGAAAGACTATCACTTACTTCCAACTCATAGGAATAACTTGGCGTCTTACCACGTACAAGAAAAATGTTTTTTAATAGAACTTTCGAAGTTGCAGGAACTCTGATTTTTCTGGGCTTTGCCATACTTTGTTTGATATTGCTTCCTGAGATTTTAATTAAAATATCAAAATCCTTTTCTGTTTCGTTTAAGGCATAAAATTCTACTTTTCGATCTGTCTTATTTTCAATGATCTGGATTTCATTTTGTTGAGCATCGATACCTGCCGTAAAAAGGAAGCAGATGATTAAAAATTTCTTAAGCATACTGATTGTATATAGTTTAGGAATAAAGCAAAGTTAAGCATTCTGAATTTAAGCACTGCAATGGGATCACCGTTCACTCATTTGAATTAACCACTTATCATAATTCAGTTTTACTTTTTTATTCCCTGAGCTAAATTTGATGTAAACTAAAATAGATATATCATGATTACTGTTCTAATCGCCATTATTAAAACTATAGGAAGCCTTCTATTAGGTAGTTTCATCTTGTGAGAGCACCTTTACTCATATTGAAAAATTTGATAAGAGTTTGATGAATTAAGTGAGGTAAGTTTATCTCGCAAACTCTTTCTATTCGATACGATATCGTTCAAATTACTTACTTTTAGCTAGTTTCTACTTGATGAATCCAGATTATAGATGCAAATTAACTTATCAAAAAGAGAACTTTGGTTTTACGGTATTCAAATTTTATCGTGGGGAACACTTTTTGGAGTGAACTTTTTATCCTATTGGCAGCAAAATATTTACAAGATAACAGCACTCCAGGCATTGATTGAATGGTTTTGTATTGTAGTTTTAAGCATTACAATCACTACTCTACTAAGAATTATTTTAAAAAGAACCATTCCGTTTGATAATATCAAAGGCAAACATATCTTTTTAATTATTGGTTATATTTTAATTTCTTCCCTTCTCATCATCTTCATTTATATGGGTATCAACCGAATCTTGTATATCTATATATTTGACAGAGCCGATGTTTTTGAGCATCCTACTCAAAAAGAGACGCTTCGAGTCGTAATATTTGCGATCAACATCTTTGTATATGTACTTGGATGGGTTATTCTATATTCTGTGATTAAAGCATTTACATTGTTAAATATCAACCGTTTAGACAGGGTGAATCTGGAAGTACAGCTTAAAGAATCTCAGCTCAATACGCTAAAAGGACAAATCAATCCGCATTTTATGTTCAATAGCCTTAATAATATAAGAGGCTTGATGCTGGAAGATGTAGATCGCTCCAGAGAAATGTTAACACGACTATCTGAAATGCTCAGGTATTCACTCACAAAGAATACCGTAAATGCGATAAGTATTAAAGATGAATTAGAAATGGTTGACAACTATATAGAAATCTCTCGAATTCAGTTAGAAGAACGCTTAAAATTCACAAAAGAAATTGATGTTCGTTCCACGGAAACTTCCATTCCACCAATGATCATTCAGTTGCTTGTTGAAAATGCAGTAAAACACGGAATATCCAAATTAAAAGAAGGAGGTCTGATCACATTGAAAATTACGCAGGATGCATCATATTTATCAATTAAAGTAACGAATTCAGGCAAACTTAAATTTGAAGACCATACCACCAGGCTTGGGTTAGATAATATTAAAAAACGTCTGCAACTTCTCTACGGTAACGCTGCGACGTTTTCACTAACTGAGGTTAATAATGAAGTAATTGCTCACATTAAAATACCTACATTATGAAAATTAAAAGCGTAATTGTAGAAGATTCAAGGCTCGCCAGAAATGAATTGAAAGAGTTAATGAAAAATCATCAAGAACTAGAGCTCTTGGGAGAAGCAGAGAATGTAGATAATGGCTATGAATTAATACAAAAAACCTCTCCAGATCTACTATTTTTAGACATTAATATGCCTGAAAAGAATGGCTTTGACCTTCTTGAAATGCTTGACGATGTTCCAATCACAGTATTTACAACCGCTTTTGACGAATATGCAATAAAATCTTTTGAATATAATGCCTTAGACTATTTGCTTAAGCCAATTAGTGCTTCACGCTTTAATAATTGTATTTGCAAAATCAAAAACCGAATTGAAGAACAGCTTGAGATAAAAGAACATACAAGACATTATTCAGACAGTCAAATTTTCATTAAGGAAGGTGAGCAATGTTGGTTAATAAAAATTAAGGATATTTCATTGTTTGAAATTATGGGAAACTATACTCGCGTCTATTTTAATCAAGAAAATCCTTTGGTTTACAAATCTCTCAATCAAATTGAACAAAGGTTGCCAGAAGATCTTTTTTTTCGAGCTAATCGTCAGCAGATCATCAATTTGAACCATATTAAAGAAGTTATTCCCTGGTTTCATGGTAAGTTTAAGTTAATCCTCATTAATGATCATGAAATTGAAATTTCGAGAAGGCAATCTCAAAGTTTTAAAGAAAAACTGAGCATTTAAACTTTGTGTTTTATACAAATTATTTAAAACAAAAAAAAGAGGCTCTAAGTGAAGCCTCTTTATATTCTGAAAAATCATTAGAATTTCCAGCAGTTACACTGCGAATGCGGAAGCGATAACTGATCTTCCCTACAGGTTCTTGCCTCTGTATAGACATCTACCGCATCTGTTCCTCCATTATCGGGAGCCGCTCCCCCTTTTATCACGTAAATTTTCGAAATTACCTGTTTGTTCAGATTCAATTTTGTGTTTAATTTTTGCTTTTTCATATCGTAATTTTTAGTTAGTAAGCTAAAATTAAATAATTTACGATTTTCATATGTATAATATTATCTTAAAATATGATTTTACTTATTTAATATTACGTTATTTATTACTTATAACGTAATGTCAATTTTAAATAAAGTTGGTTACATATTAAATAATACCCTTAAATGGGTATGTGATATACGGATTTCTTACTTTACTTTTATTACAAATTCACTGAATAGTGAAATAATGAAGAAGTTCAGAATACATTCAACGCCATATTTAGTTAAAAATTCGTAACTTATAATTGCTGAGAATAAAATGTCAGCGTGCGACATACAACGTGTTATTAAGCACGAGAGAAAATATAAAAGGACGAATATTTCATTGAGTTTTTAGTCCAATATTGATTTAGGTTTATTCTTTTGGTAGGAATTTGATCCTACACAGATATAGCATATTTTGTCTTATCAAATAAATAAATGATCTAATTCTTATTCTTCCCCCCAACCAATTATGTGTTTCACCTTAATAAAATCAAAATGGCTGATACTGATATTAAGTTATTACAAACGATTCAACAAATGCTGAAAGAACAGGAAGAAAGAGCATCAGATACTTCATTTTCAATTCCAATCAAAAAGGGAAGCTTCATTATTAAAAATGATGCAGATGCAGGAGGAGGACATACGGGTACCTTTATCGATTCAGATGGAGGTGCTCATACCGGAGGTTTTGGAGCGATCCACACGGTTAGTTTTGAAATAGCACCTAAACCGGACGGAAGCATGGATATTGATTTACATTGTGAAAATCCAGCTATTCTTCTCGACAGTGGCTATTTGAGTGATCTAAAATCAAAAGTAGCATCATTTGGTACTGATATTGAAATAAATCTATCTAAAAAAGAGTAGTTATGGACCCTTATCAGGTGAATCAAAAAGATGCAAAAGGGAATACGATCATGCGTATTCATGACCAACTTACCGACAAGGATAACAAAATGGTTTACAGTTTATATGAGAATGAGAATAATAAATTAGACTTTTGGGTAGCGGCAAATAGCAAATACCATAAGAGAATTATTGAACACAGATACGTGATTTCGCAACTTATAAGATTGGGAGAGCAACTGTATGAATACGATCCCAAAAAATTCAAAATCTTTGGTCGCCTTAAAAAAAATTTTAAATCTGCTTCCAATGCTCCAAATCCTTACAACGCAATTATAGCGAACATCATAAGCAGCAGCATTGTAGATCAGCCTATTATTCCTGCACAGGAACAATTTAACGATCTAAAGAATGACTTTAAATCTCAAATAATTTCAAGGGCGCGTTTTGTTTATCTCAACCGTTGTTTGAGATTGGCCACCATAGTTTTCTCTATTGCACTCTTTTTTTGGCTTTATGAATCCAGAATAGCAGGTAATGGTTTACTTGTCCATTTTTCAGATAGTTTTTTGAATTCTGCTTATGTAGCCGCTGCGGGAGCAATAGGAGCATTTATATCTGTAACCTTAAAAATAAGCCTGGTGAAAATTGATCCTTATTTACCGGACCGAAGGACTATCTTGAACGCCTTTATTCGTATCGCTATAGGTATGATTTTCGGGTTATTACTTTACTGGATACTTAAAATTGACATTGTGAACATTTTGGATCCGGAATTGTTTGAAGACAGTGGGGCAAGTGGAGGCAAACATTTTATTGCTTCGTTGATCGCTGGAGTAATAGGCGGATTTAGCGAGCGATTAGTGCCAGATATACTAAGTAAGAAAGCGGGAGAGGTTGAAGACAAAGAAAAGAACGAAGCTACTCAACCTCAAAAAGGCACTGAAAGTTCCGCAGTTCCAAATGATACACCGATAAACGGAAACACAACAACCGAAAAAGATGCGAATACTGATACGTCGGAACAACAAAAGCTAACTTCCGAAAATGCTTCAAAAGATAAAGTTGAAACTAAGTCCGAAGTACAAAATCCTAAGGAGAACACCCAACAAAAGGATAATTCAGCTACAGAAAACTCAAAACATACAAAAGGAGAAATATAACGATTGGTTGAAGATTGAATACTTTAAGCAAAGGCATCGTAGCAAGCTTTACAACTGCTTTCCTGAAAATTATACGAATAAATTATTTGTTTCCGATATTCCCTTTACTATATTATCAGGGAATTTTCTCATATACTGTGCAATGATCCTCTGCACATCGCTATTATCTTTTTGAGGAATAAGCCAATTTACCAATTGAGATGGATGTTGTATAGTTACCTGGTTGTCAATGTAACCATATCCTTTATAAATCCCATTTTCAATCCATACAAATGCAGTTTCTTCATGAGTTCTACCCTTCTCCTTAATAATCACATTTTCACGAATATCTTTTGCAAATGAAATTGCATCCAATACTCTGTTATTATAAGACTCAACAGATTCTTCATCCCGACACACGCCCTTGCAGTTATTGATCTTGAAATGAGAACAGGAGTCCGTACTCTTTTGAAGCTGTGTGTACTTAGGGCACAATTTAAACCGTTCGCATAACATTTCCAAAAACGCCAAAGCTTCCGTGGGAGTATAACAAATAAAAATAGGATCTCCTGTCTTTTTTCCATGGGTGTATCCTAATTGGATCGCACCTTTTCTATTCCTATATTGAATGATCGCATATCCCGAATTTACTTTCTTTTGCGCCCTATTGAACCTGGGATAATGTTTTTTTATGGCTGCCGACTCTACCAATAATGCTAACAATTCGCTTCCGGTTACCTCATGATCAATGAAAGCAGTTGCTTTACAAAGTGCAATTTCATGCGCTTTTTTATCATAAAAATGGCCCAGAACTCGTTTTTTTATGTTTTTAGCCTTTCCGACATATATGATTTTTCCACAAGCATCTTTAAAAATATAAACTCCTTGAACGGTAGGTAAATTATCAAATACATCTTTTTCTAATAACGGAGGCAATGTTACCTCACCTGAGTGTGCGTGCAGGTGTTTCTCAATAATACCTTTGGTATCCTTTGAAAAAAGTCTTTCCATCAAAACAACAGTAGCATCCACATCGCCTCTCGCTCGATGACGATTATTAATGTGTATTCCTAATTGCCTGCACAAATTTCCTAAGCTGTATGATCTGTAACCGGGAAAAAGTTGTCTTGACAACCTTACTGTGCATAGCTTTTTACGAGAAAAGTGTAAACCTACTCTTTCAAACTCATTTTTCAAGACGTTGTAATCGAAATTAACGTTATGTGCGACAAAAACTCTATTTTCAGTGATCTTTATAAGATCGGAAGCAATTTGTGAAAAAGTAGGAGCGTTCATCACCATAGATTCATCAATCCCTGTCAGGCCAGTTACAAATCTGGAAATAGGAGACTCAGGATTAACCAATGAATGATATTCTTGTATAACTTCTGATCCGTTGTGAACCACGACAGCAATCTCTGTAATTCGATTACCACTGGCACCGCTTAAACCTGTAGTTTCAACATCTACTATTGCGTATTCTCTTAGTTCGGTCATTAGTTTGCAATTTACTACATCTTTTGGCAACGGTCAACTTTCCATCAGACGGGAATTTATTAGGATCCCTTTAAAAGTAGATTAACGATGGATAAAAGAATAAACACTTCGACCGTTCATCGAAAAGTGATACCAAATGAAAAAAAATAGCATCTAAACCGCAAAACGTAAGCGTATATATTAAGGTAAAAAAGGAAAAAAAATGTCAGGAACACTATAAAGTTCTTATTCTATATATTAAACCCATATTACAGTTAAGGGTTTCCCGTAAAAGTTTTTTTTGTTGGGAGTTTCTTAACCAAAACCAGAATATTAATTAATATATTTGAGTTGACTAATTACTAGAACTAACTTTTCTGCCAACAGTTTTAATGAGTAATTTAATTTAATAACTATGGAAGAAAAAATTGCGATCATTGCACTCCCCTTTGCCGGTGGATGCACAAATTCGTACGCTACCCTCAAAAATTTCACCCCCTTACCTTTTGAGTGGATAAGCATTGAAATACCAGGAAGGGGCAGTAGGATTAATGAGTTAGCAATTCCGGATATCGAATCGATCGCCAATGATATTTTTGAGCAAATTCTTCCTACTATTAAAAGTACTCGCTATCTATTTTTTGGACATGGAATGGGTGCTATTCTTGGATATGAGCTTACGCGTCGTATTCAAAGAGAAAATTTACCAATGCCTTCCTGTCTTTATTTTACAGGGCAGGTAGCACCATCGGTTTTAAGTGAAAAGAAAATCTCCAGATATGACAAAGCCCTGTTTTGGGAAGAAGTAAGAAATCTCGGAGGCATTTCTGATGCTTTATTTGCAGACAAAGAACTTATTGACTTTTTTGAACCAACGATTCGAGCCGATTATTGGGCAGTAGATGAATACGAATATTCACCTCTTCTAGAGAAATTAGAGATTCCCATTTTTGTAAGAACCGGCCAGTTAGATGAAAAAATTTCTGCAGGTAAAATAGATATGTGGCAAGAAGAAACACTCTACCCGCTTGACTGGGATATTTACCCTGGTCGACATTTCTTCATATTTGAAGACTGCTACAGTATTATAGAAGACCTTACTGAATCTTTAGAAATTGCCAAGAGTATGTCTTTTGCGTTTAAGAGATACTAACACGGAGATACCTAATAAACCCTATATTCCTGAAGATCAGAACACAAGCAAATAATGCTACTGATCTTCGGGAATTTTCAGTATCACGCTGTAATTCGAACTTTAAAACCTAGGTCCTAATTACCATTCCTATCTAAACGTTAATGAAGACAACAGCAATTTTACGCTGAAATGTCTACTTCTATTCCTCTTCTCTTGTTTCAACTGTAAAAACTCCCTTAAAAAACTGATTATTAAACGTTTAATGAACACCCATACGTTAGTTCATCAACTTGATTAATATTTATAAAAATTAATAGTTTATTTTTGCATTTATGTTTCAATTCTTACGAAAAAAGTACTACCTGCGAGATCTTTTACCAGGATTTATAGACATCCATTGTCATATCCTCCCGGGAATTGATGATGGCGCATCTAACGTAACTGAGACCTTAAGTCTTCTTCGGGAATATGAGCATCTGGGGATACGTGATTTTATTGCCACACCTCACATAATGATCGATTTCTATCCTAATGATGAAGCTACAATCGCTAATGCCTTTAAAGAATTAGAATCCAGTGAAATACGATCCGTGATGCCAGGGGTTATTATCAACCTATCGGCTGAGTACATGATTGACAGCCATTTTGAAGAACTTTTGGAAGCCCAAAAGATTGTTCCATTAAAGTATCGCTATGTTCTGGTTGAATTGTCTTATCTACAACCTCCTCTAAATCTTAGTACCGTAATTGCAAAAATGAGAGATGCGGGTTATTACATTGTACTGGCACATCCTGAACGATATAATTTCTACCATGACCGCAAAGAATATTACAAGTCTTTAAAACAGATGGGCTGTTTTTTTCAGTTAAATATGCTATCTCTCACTGAATACTACGGAAAAAGTGCTCATAAAACTGCTAAGTGGTTATTGGAAGAGGGGCTTATTGATTTTATTGGTACAGATACGCATAAGACGCTACAGTTAGAACTTATATCATCGACCAAATTAGATAAGAAAACGATGGAGCTTATTCAAGAGATAATCACCAACACCAACGAATGTTTTAAGGGATTCAGGCTTTAGCTTTCTGCTTTTTCTTTTTCCCTTTTTTCTCTTTAGTATAATAGCCATAACCATATTTTGCGCCATAGCCAAAATTGGAAGCCTTCACATCGTTTACGATGAACATCATACCATTCAATTTCTTATCAGCAAATAATTCTGCCGGGAAATTCAGAAGCTTTTTGTCTGTATAATTTGCTCTGGTAACATAAATGGTATGATCTGCATACTGACTAAATAAAAGGGTATCTGTGACAAGCATACATGGAGCTGTATCTACAATAACAAAATCATATAACTGCGATGTATCGTCTAACAGTTCTTTTAAACGATCGCTCATAAGTAATTCAGCAGGGTTTGGTGGTGTTTTACCCGAGTATATTATATCGATACTATTACCTTCTACATCAATAGAATCAATTATATTTTTCCGGGAAACTCTTTTATCATAAAGATAATCGGTCAAACCTATATCCCTTGGTTCTGTCTGAATGTATTCATGTACTCTAGGGTTTCGTATATCGGCACCGATCAATAATACTTTTTTATCTGAATTTGCGAGCGTAAGTGCCATATTGGTACTTATAAAGGTTTTACCTTCTCCATTGATCGTCGACGTAACAAAAATTATATTATTATTAGATTCATCACTTTTGCTTCGGCTGCGCATCAGGTAATCAAGGTTGGTCCTTACGATCCTGAAAGACTCTGAAAGAATTGATCTGTCGTTACGTTCGATCACCATTGCTTTCTTCTTTCCTTTTACCTTGGGTATCTCTCCAAGAATTGGAATATTTTTAAAGGTTTTTGACAATCCTTCCTTATTATGAACTTTATTATCCAGCAGCTGCTTTAGATAAATAATAGAAAAAGGAAATGCCAAACCAGCAACCAATGCGGCCATAAATATCACTTTCTTTTTTGGAGAAATAGGAGCGTCATTAGGACTGTATGCAGCATCTATGATTTTTGCATTGGGTGATGTCGCAGTAAGTGAAATTGTAGCTTCTTCCCTTTTTTCTAATAGATACAGGTAAAGCGATTCTTTAATTTGCTGTTGTCTTTCGATATCCCTTAATTGTCTCGCCTGGCCAGGTACCGAAGAAATACGTGAATTAATTCGGGCGGCCTGCTGTTTTAGGTTGTTAACGCGGATGCTCAATGTACTCCTTAGATTGCTCAAACTTTGCTGCATGCTTTGTCGCAGACCATTAATCTGTTGATCAAGATTGACAATTATAGGATTTTGTTCATTTGAACTTTTCAACAACTGATTTCTTTGCAAGATAAGGTCATTATACTTTGCCGAAATATTACTTATGGAAGGGTCTGATAAACCAATGTTTGAAGGAATAGGTTCAAAGCTATCCTGACCTTTCAGGTAATTATTCATATAATTAACCATACTTAGATCGGTACTACTTTTAATAAGCTCTTGCTCATTATCTGAGCCCGTATTTAAATAGATATCAGCTTCTGATGTAATATCGGTTAGTCGATTACCGGTTTTAAAGCGTTCTGCATTGCTATCGACACTTGCAAGGTCTGTAGCGATAAGATCGATTCTTTCATTTATGAAATCTGCCGTAGCTTTAGACTCAGCATTTTTTTGCTCAATAGAATTCTTATTGTACTCGTCAATTAAGGTATCTATGATACGCTGTGCTTTGGTTTTATTGGCATCTTCCAAAGAAATAACGATCACTTTTGAAAGAGGTTCGACCGGAGCAATAGCTATACGCTCCTTGTAAAGTTCGGCTACTTTTTTAACCGGATGAATTAATACTTTGATGGTTTGCCCCGTATTATTTTCAATATTTTTTATGGCGGGAATAATTACAATGTCTCCCAAAAGCGTAGGGATATTTTCTCCAAAATAGTATTTCTTACTTCTTTCCTTCTCATCGATTGAATACTCGAATGAGGTCTCAGAAAGAATCTTAATATTAAATGCAAATTTAGAGGACTTTATTATGGAATCTGCCTCAATAAAATTTACTTTGATCGGAGGATTTGGAAAGACTTCCAGATCGTGTACCCTGCCCTCTGTAAAAAACTGAATGTTAAGTTTGAGTCGCTCCACTACATTTTCCATGAGCTTACGAGACTTCATTACCTGAATTTCATCTTCTACCTTTTTACTTTCGGCTTCCGATAAAAGCTCCAGATCTTTCAGTAGAGCACTAGCTGGGGTAGAAGAATTTTTATCATCTACCAACATTATTTTAGCGTAGGCACCGTACAGAGGTGTTGTATATCTTAAATAGACAAATGCCAGTGCTATGCAGATCAGGCAACTAAGCGCAAACCATATCCAATGTCTTGTGTATGTGGCTATGGTATCTCTTAGGCTAAAACTTTCAGTAACTCCTGAAAAAGCCTGGGTATTCCTTGGCTGTCCTGTTTCCATTAGAAACTCCTTCTTATTGTCTTGTTAATATAATTACTCCTGAAGTAATGAGCAAAGATACAATAGAAATGGCAATACTGGTACGACTGTCAAGCGAAGATGTTTTAATGGCAGATTTGTTAGGTTCTACATACACCACATCATTTTGAGTGAGATAGTAAACCGGAGAATTCATCGATTCTTTATTAGTCAGATTGATACGCGTATATACCTTGGTTCCATTAAAATCACGAATTACAAGTACATTATCACGCCTTCCCTTAATATTTAAATCTCCGGCTTGTCCTAACGCTTCTAAAATCGTAATACGCTCACCTGAAATAGTATATGTACCAGGTCGGTTCACCGATCCCAAAACCGTAACTCTAAAATTAGCAAGCCGAATGTTGACAATAGGATCTTTAAGATAAATGCTTAATTTTTCTTTGAATAACGCCTTCGCTTCCTGAACTGTAAGTCCTACCAGCTTCATCTTACCCAAAACCGGATAATCAATATAGCCGTCTTTATCAATTAGGTAATCCACGGCTTCCGATCGACCATTTTCAGTCGCTTTAATTAAGTTAAAGGGACGTGTTGCTTCAGAGTCAAATGTAGAGATATAAATGTTTAAAATATCATTAACCTTAAACTTGGAAGCAAATGTATCTGTATCCACTACTGTTTCAAAATCTTTGGCATCCTGAAAATAAACTACATCTTTACGACTGGCACATGATGAAATAAAAATGGCCATTAAAGCTAGGATTAACAGCCTTTTGGAGAAAAACAATAAATTTTTCATTAATTGGGAATACTTAAAATTATTATTTCTTTTTATCCGGTAGTCAAATTGACTCCAGTTTCTTTTCTCTATACTCTTGAAGCTTCGCATTTTTAGTTCCATCCAGAGCTTCAAACTCAGAATTATTAGACTTATATTCAGGAACCAATGCTTTCATCTTTTTAACGATATTCAGATTTTGAAATCTATTTGAAATACAAAGATCTTCAATATCAGCTTTCATCTTAACATAATCAAGCTCTCTTGTTTTACTTATTCGTATCTTCTCATGATATGTTTTCAAGGTATTTTCACCGTTAGCGAGCAATTCTTCATATAGCTTTTCTCCAGGTCGTAATCCTGTTATTTTGATATTTATATCCTCTGGAAAACGCAATCCCGAAAGCTTGATCATATTAAGAGCAAGGTAATAAATCTTCACAGATTCTCCCATATCAAAAATAAATATCTCTCCCCCTTCACCCATGGCGCCAGCTTCAAGTACTAACTGAGAAGCTTCTGGTATCGTCATGAAGTAACGGGTTACCTCTTTGTGAGTTACGGTAAGAGGTCCTCCTTTTTCAATCTGCTTTTTGAACAGTGGAATTACAGATCCGTTAGAACCTAATACATTGCCAAAACGTGTTGTAATGAACTTTGTATCTGAATTGCGTTGCATGCAACTAATGTACATCTCTGCAATTCTTTTAGTGGCTCCCATTACGCTCGTCGGGTTCACCGCCTTATCTGTAGATACAAAAACAAATTTTTTCACCTTATATTTTGCTGCAGCGTCAGCAAGGATCTTTGTTCCGTTCACATTTATCTTTATAGCTTCATAGGGATTACACTCCATTAAAGGCACATGCTTGTACGCTGCCGCATGGAATACCATAGTAGGTTTGTACTCCTGATAAATATAATCTACACGGTTTCTATCTCTAATATCGGCAACGATTGGTGTAAAATTCGTGTGTCCTTTTTGTTTGAGATCTTGCTGTAAATCATAGAGTGCAGATTCTGCCTGATCTACTAATATTAATTGTTTAACCTTATAGTTTGCAATTTGCGTAGCAATCTCACTTCCGATAGATCCTGCGGCTCCGGTAACCATGATGGTTTCACCCTGAAGCTCTTTTTGCAACTTCGGATTATTGATCTCAATAGGAACACGATCTAAAAGATCTTCAATTTGAACTTGCTTAATTTGATTAAGACTAAGTTCTCCATTGATCCATTTTTCAATAGGAGGAACAATTTTGACGTTGGTTGGAAGCTCTACCATACTATCTACCAGCTTCCTCAACTTTTGAGAACTTATGTTTTGGATGGAAACAATGATCTCCTCTACATTATGATGTTGTATAAAGGCATCATTAACTTTTGCCGGACTAAGAATAGGAACACCATTGATAAACTTACCATGTTTTTTAGGATCCTCATCCATATAGCAAATAACGCTCACGTGATTTTGTGGATTATTCACCAACGCGTTGTACGTCACAATTCCTGAATCTCCAGCCCCATAGATAACTATGTTTTTACATCCTTTAAACCGTATGGATACGTATTTGAAAGCTACCTTAAAAACCAAACGACTCGCACTCAACGCAACAAAGGAAATGAATGAATGAATAACGACTATTGATAGCGGGACCGTAAAATCAGGTATTAAATTCGTCTCTTTGTTAAGCAGAACCAGACCTATGAGTAAAAAAGATAATAGCGATATAGATTTAAACAGGTTTACTACATCAGTAAATCCTGTATGTCTTATAACTCCCTTGTAAGATCCAATAATAAGAAAACTAGCAATGGCAGTAAGTGTAAGCACCGGAAGCTGAATCAGGAATTTTCCTAAATCAAAGTTCAGCGTAAAATTAAAACGTATCAGGTAAGACATGAAAAAGGTGACTACTACAATCATTATGTCAATGAAAAGTACCAGCCATCTTGATGCATATCGCTGCGCCTGATTACCAAAGTATTTTTTTATCATCGCTTGAGGTTTTTAATGATTAGGTCTGTTGTTTTTCTCAAATCAGCTGCAGACAGGTTAGAGCCACTGGGTAAGCAAAGTCCTTTTTCGAAAAGCGACTCAGAAACCCCGTTTGTATATTTTGGACAATCCTTGAATACAGGTTGTAAATGTAATGGTTTCCACAAAGGTCGTGTCTCTACATCCTCTTCAGCCAATGCAAGTCTGATTTGTTCTCGCATATCGTAAGAAACTGTGGTTAAGCAGCTTAACCATCTGTTTGAAATAAATCCGCTGGGTTCATCTAAAAATTCCAGCTCATCAAAAGAATGGAGTTCTTTAAAGTAAAAATCGTAATTAGATCTCCTGGCCTGCACTCTATCGTCTAAAACTTCCATTTGCCCTCGTCCTATACCTGCCACTACATTGCTCATCCGATAATTGTAACCAATGTGAGAATGCTGATAGTGCGGAGCCTGATCTCTGGCCTGGGTGGCCAAAAATATAGCTTGATCTTTGGTTTGTTGATTTTGCACTACTATTGCCCCACCTCCAGAAGTTGTGATGATCTTATTTCCGTTAAAAGAAAGAACACCGATATCTCCAAAAGTTCCACACTTTCTGCCGTAACAGGAACTTCCCAATGCTTCAGCACTGTCTTCTAGTATTGGGATGCCATATTTATTGGCAACAGCATGCACTTCCTGCACCTTATATGGCATACCATATAAATGTACTGCAATGATTGCTTTGGGTTTCTTTCTTTTAGCTATCCTATCTTTGATTGCTTCTTCAAGCATTATAGGACAAATATTCCAAGTATCTCTTTCACTATCTACAAAAACAGGGGTCGCACCTTGATAAACAATTGGGTTTGCAGATGCCGAAAACGTAAAACTTTGACAAAGTACTTCATCTCCTGCCTTCACTCCCAAAAGTATTAATCCCAGATGAATAGCAGCCGTACCTGAGCTAAGAGCAGCAACTTTCACCTCTTCTTTAAGGTACTCCTCTATCTGTCCTTCTAATCCATTTACATTTGCGCCCAAAGGAGCAATCCAGTTGGTAGCAAAAGCTTCCTGAATATATTTTTGCTCATGCCCAGACATATGAGGAGACGATAGTAATATTTTTGTTTTAGTCACCACTGATTAAACTAATTACTTATTGGTTTGTTTCGGTACTTTATTGTACACAAATAAGTTGTAAAAATATTGAATACTTGAAGAAAATTTCCCACCTGAGGTAAACTTAATGTTATGTTATTTTTAATCAAATGATTTTGATCATGTTTATAACTAAGGTCGAGAATCATTATCCTAAGTATTAAATTAATATATGCTATTAATCAATTTAAAATACTTGGAACCGAATGCTAAATTTAAGGATTGTTTTGTAGTACAATTAAGAAAATATCCATATTTCGGCAAAATCCCTATAAACATCGGTTAACTACATTTTGAGTAGGGGAAATATCCTTAAGACTTAGACTATATCGGGATTTCATATAAGTCGTTTACTTAATTTAAGAGTGCAAAATAGTAAGCCAACCTACCTTTAGAACTTATAGAACAGGTGAGATCAAATTAAAAAAGCCCCGCATATGCGAGGCTTGAGAAAGTATTAAAATATAGAATATTTATTGTAGATCTATTCTATTAAGAAAATCTTCCAGATTAGTGAATCCGTTTCCATTCTTATCTCCATTTCTGTCTTCAGGATTTCTTGGATCGAGTCCTTTGGCAATCTCCCAATCATCAGACATACCGTCCAAATCCGTATCCTGATAAGGCGTGCCAGATCTGAGTGTTGGGTAGATCCATTGGTCACTGCTTCTATACGTAGACGGACCTGTTTGATTTTTCACATCCTGAATATATTGCCGGTCAAGATCATCCAGATTTTCTTCTACAGATCCATCTCCTAATAAACGCTTGTTAGCACCTACATCAGATAGTACCGATTGATATGCATTTCGTGCAGATTGAAGTGTGACTGGAACTCCTAAAGGAGAATGGGCATTGGCAACTTGCATATTTGAAGGTGCCGGATCATTTTGCGTATAGTTACCGCTATTGACAAAAACAGTCCAGGTAAACCAATTATCTGCGCTAGCATCTGTTAGTGTATTTGGCAATACCAAATTACCTGCTGTATATATTCTAGGTACTACGCCATTAGAAATGGTGATCTTATTCATGATGGTATTTATTCTACTTTGTGTAGCAGGACCTTTAGAATAGTAATTATTTATATGGTTCAGGTTGGGCTCTCCTACAACCCTTGTTAAACGATATCTCCAATTGTGAATGACATTATTTACGATTTCGTAGTTACCATTTCCAGAGGTATTAGGGAACCTATGACTAATATGAACAGACATATTATGATGGAACGAGAAGTCTCCGGCATTGTTTGCCCGCCCTTCAGAAGGGTTCGCTCCAATTATATTACCCGTTTTTGATTCTCCAAAAAGACATCTTTGTATGGTAACATCATCAACTATTTGAGCTCCATCTGTAACGCTAAAAGCTTCATCTCCACCAAAACTAACAGATAAGTGATCTGCGATAAACCGTCGTACGCCTGTTACAGTAATAGCATCTGTAGACTTTCCTGCACCTTGTCTCACCCTAAAATGCCTTAGAATAATATCGGTCATATTATTAAAATAGATGTAATCACCTGCAATAGTGATCCCACCTTCAGGAGCCGTTTGACCGGCAATAGTAAGATATCCCTTATCAGGACCAGATATATAAATCCCGGAATTTAAGTTGATTTGACCGCTTACTCTAAAAACGATCGTTCTTGGATATGGCTGATTAAGTGCCCATCTAAAGGTACCTTCATAATTACCATCCTCTAAAGTTGTCACTGGAATTACAGCACCACCACGACCACCTATCGAGTATGCACCTGCTCCTTCTGCTGAAGGAAATGCTTTTACTTCACCGTAGTAGGCGTCATCTTCTTCTCCATCGCCAGAACCATCGCCTTCTCCGTCACCAGAGCCGTCGCCTTCTCCATCACCGGAACCATCTCCTTCTCCATCGCCGGAGCCATCTCCTTCTCCATCATCCTCTTCTTCATCATTCGTGTCATCATCCTTCGGAGGGTCTACAGGAAGTTCTTCTGCATCCTCAGCTATTGATTCTAAAAACTCTTCGCTGTTTGTACATGCCAGAAGAAATAACAGCATGAACAAAGAATAAAAAAATTGCTTCATTAGGTATAAGATTTTAGGGCTGTCACAAATATATATACATTTTACCGATATTTTTGTGCATTTCGTCGAATATTTTAAATTAAACATAAAAAATGAAGCGAAAACATCCGGTTCTGTCCAGGTAAATACGTATGTCTTGCTATTAATCAAAGGATATACGCACAATACCTGTCTAACGGACTATATGCAGCTAAAATTAGTAAACTTTTAACATTTGGTGACTACTTATATAACTAAGTTATTCACTTTTTATTATAAGTATGGAAGTCGGTTTTAAGTTGACGTGTGAATTGTTTTGCGCCTTCCGCAGAAAGATGTGTAAGGTCTTTCCAGTATTCAACTTTAAAGTCTTCGAAAAGATGCGTATAATCAAAGTATTGAATATCTTTGGAAATAAAGAATTCATGTGTGTTTTTTATCAACTCTGGGTTAATGTGATTCAGCGTGGGAGAAGTGAAAAATACCAGAGAAGAGTTGTTTTGAATACATTTTTGTTTCACTCGATCTATAAGAGAAGCGGTTAAAGGATTGATGCCAACAATATTTTCGTAGCCTATGGAATCTTTTCCTTCTTTTCTCCATAACTCTAAAAATACTTTTTGCTGCATTTTTGATGGAATCAAAGGATCATATCCGTGGTATTCTTTATAGTTGTATGAAGGTTGAAAATAATTTTTGAAAAAGCCTAAAGCTTTTCCGTTATAAACATAACTTTTTGATATATGAGACAATATAAGTTCTTCTGGGTAGAGGTCATGTAGTACAGACTGTATACCTTCTTCCCTATCCGCAAGGTTAATAAGGCCGAGACAATCTTTGCCTTCATAGGTATTTCCCGGATCCAGTAAACTATTTTGATCTATATGGACAAATATGTATTGATTTTTTTTATTCAAAGTTTCAATCAATGCAGTAGCATAGGCAACTTTGGTGGCATCTACACCCATATTAAATCCGGAAGCATCCAATTCAAGAATATCTACATGATGGTTTGCTCTTGAACTTCCAAAAACCAGCGTTTGTACAGAATCTTTTAATTCTAAAAATTGGTTGACTTTACCCGATGTTTGCCCTGTGTATACATTCTTGTCCATATAACGAAGCCCCGCAAATACTATTCTATCTGTAATAAGATAGCCTATGAGTATTAGAAGCGTTAAGACAAGTGTTTTTTTCATAATTAAAACTGGAAATAAATAAAATTACTGGCACTTGAGAAAAACAGAATGGTATTGATTATTATAAAATTCAAAAGCAATACATAAGTCACATTCGGAATTTTAGAGCCCAGATTTTCAAGTGCCGTGTCTTTAATAAACAGATAAATATCCATTGATAATGCCAAAAATAGTCCGTATGCTAGTCCGGCAATACGATTAGTGCTTCCATAATACGGCATTAAATAGTCGCCGGTGAATAATTTTTCAAAAATCACCACTGAATCCTGAAAATTAATACTTCTAAAGAAAACCCAAATGAGACTTACTGCAATAAAAACTCCTAGATTTTGGAACAACTTATAACGAGTGGCAACCCATCCAAATTTCTTCTCCAATCCAAGTAAAACTCCGTGAATCCCTCCCCATATAACAAAGTTCCATGAACTTCCATGCCACAAGCCTCCTAGAAGCATCGTTATAAAGAGATTTCTGTATTGTTTCACTACTCCATTTCGATTTCCCCCTAATGGGATATACAGATAGTCTCTTAACCAAGATGATAAAGATATGTGCCATCTCCTCCAAAATTCAGTAATGGAAGATGAAAAATAAGGTAAATTGAAGTTGCGCTTAAAATCGAATCCTAAAAGTTTGGCCGTACCGATAGCAATATCAGAATACCCACTAAAATCAAAATAAATCTGAAAAGAATACAATACTATTGCCATGAGAATACTCGAAGCATTGTGAATTTCAGGATTGTTGTAGATACCATCGATAATTACACCAATAGAATCTGCTACTACCACTTTTCTGAAAAAACCAACGGCTATCTGAAGAACGCCATCTTTAAAACGTTCGTAATTCCATCCTCTTTTAACCAAAATTTGGGGGATCAAATTAGAGGCTCTTTCTATAGGACCGGCAACTAGTTGTGGAAAAAGACTCACAAAAGTGGCAAAAGCAATAAAATTTCTGGTGGGGGTTAATTCTTTTCGGTAAATATCGATAGAATAGGACATCGTTTGAAACGTATAAAACGATATCCCCACGGGTAAGATGATATTTAATGTACTATACTGCATATCATAACCTACCGCATTCCATGCACTTACCCATGAATCAATAAAAAAGTTGAAATATTTAAAAAAACCTAAAAGACCTAGATTTGTACATAGACTCAACAATAAGAAGAATTTCCGCTTCTTTGGTTCTTCTTGTCGATGGATGGCAATACCAAGAAAATAATCTACGATGGTTGAGAATGCAATAAGAGATAAAAACCTCCAATCCCACCAGCCGTAAAAAAAATAACTTGCAACCAGCAACAGAATATTCTGAACTCTGACAAACCGCGCTGGAATAGACCAGTATATAAAGAACACTACCGGAAAGAATATCAGGAATGCCAGAGAATTAAAAATCATTCGTTGGTGCTTTAGTAACTGCGGTGCTACCCATTAATAATAGCAGGAGCGAATTTAAAAATATTATTCAGAACTCCTTTACTCCCTAAAACAAATCAGATGTGTGGTAAGATTTCAGGGATAAATTGAATTGAGAACACTACTTATCGGAAAGAATAAAACGCAATGAAAAATTTCGATTTTGTGCGGGATTATACTTTACATACTGGACATTATGTTGGCTTCGCTTACTCGTGGTAACTGTTCCTTTAACATCTTCAACCCCTTTTAAAGTGCGAAGCGTACTCCCTCTAACTTTCATAAATGGCAGATCACCGTCATAAACCAGGGTGAAATCTTCAAATATAAATCCTCCTAAAGGTCCAGAAGAAGCATAATAATCAGGAACTTCAAGGTATACGGGAGGCATTGTTTTCTTCTTACATATTCCCGTTGCACTACAATTCCTAAAAATTACTTTGTAGGCATCGCTAGTTTTACGGGAGTACAGAACTCCCCAATCGCTTCCATCTATCTTGACCCCTTCGAAGGTTACGGTGCCTTTAACAGGATTCTTTATAGCTGCGCCTGCAACGATTTCAGCTGCCACATATGCATTTTCAGGCTTGTGATTCATACTAAGAACACAATTTTTGAATATAACTTTTACTGGCAATGAACTACTATCTAATTTATTAAGACCTAGTACAATACCTGCGTGATTATTATTTTCAAATCGGCAATTCTCAAAATTGATATTCACCATACGGTCTTTCGGGTCATCAGGTTCCAGATCGAGCCCGGCTTCAGGAAGTGTACCCTTTGTGTCTTTAAAAATTGAATTTCTGACCCATACATTTTGTGCAGAAATAATACTCATCCCTTGTCTCCTGTGATTTTCTGATACGACATCTTCAATAATAATATTCTTAGAATAGTCACCCTTTTTCCATCCGTCAATATAGATACCGTCTCCTCCGCTATCTGCTACTCTTATACCTTTTACCGTAAAATTATCAGCATTAATCAGACTTAAAGTCATTCTCCATTCACCATCATTATATTCTTCCTTATTCATGACAAGCGAAGCATCGTAACCGAGAAGCGCTATGTTGGAGCAGTTTAAGAATTTGAGCAGTACATCACCTTTTCTGGGAAATGCATTCTTTTTTGCTCGAATGGTTACCCCGGCTTCAATAATGATCACTTTGTTCTGAACGTTGCTTATTATTGTAGGACCAATCACCCAATCGCTCTTCTGCTTATCTATGATGATGGTATCGTACGGAGCATTTATTGCCTTAAAAAAAGCTTCGCTCGCATCGCCTTCTATAAAACCAAAATCAGATGCATTTTTAGACTGTGCATTAATTAAAAGTCCCATTAAAAAAAGTATCCAAAAAAAGCGAGTCTTCATGCTATAAGAAATTACCAAATTATCATCGAAAGTTAACCAATCTATTTTGATTTCTCCAGAGCAAATGTTATTCATAAGTGTCAAAAATTGTCATTATATCGATGTCATTCGTCCATTGTTCTAATTGTTTTGGTAAATATTTTTTTTTAAAGTAATTATGCCGACGTGGTATTTTTACCCCAGAATTACCACTGGACTAAAGCTTGGCTTACTCATTATGAAAAAAAAACTAAGAATTGCCATTGTTACTGAATATTCATTATTGCAAGCCTGGCAATATACGCTGATAGCAGAATTAAATAAGTCTTTTCTTCTGGAAGCAGCCCTCAAAATTGAAGTTAAGAAACCTAGAGATAGTAAAATACCCAATAATAAAGAGCCCTGGCACTGGAGAACGTTTAGAAAACTTGATGAAAAAATATTTCGTCCAGCTCCAGATGCAACAGCACTAAAAGAGGGTCGGGAATTATTTACAGAAACGATAATTTGTCAATTTTGCAAAGAAGAGGATATCATTCGGATGCAAGAAAAAGAATTGGATGTAATTATCAATTTAACAAATCTTACGCTTCCGGAACCTCTTTCAAAACTTAGTAAATATGGAATTTGGTATTTTATTCATGCAAACATAAATCAACCATTCAATAAACCTATAGCGACCTGGGAGCTTTTTTCTCAAAAACCTGAGATCGGGGCTTCTCTTTGCTGTCAACTACCTGACAAAAAACCAATAATACTCGCACAAACCTTTGCTTGTACAGATCTATTGAGCTATTCCCGTAATTTGAATACCATTTTATGGCAAACCTTTCCGTTGATCATTACATCCTTAAGAAACCTCTATCTAAAAGGCGAGGAAGCTTTCTTTGATGAAGCTTATAAAAAGTATCCTAAGAGCCCAGAACATATAGAGTCCGCAGCAGTGGTATACCCTGGAAAGCGAGAAGTTTTGAAACACCTTTGGAAAACTACATATAGAAAAATACGACAACTCATTAAAAGCCAGTTTTACTTCAATCAGTGGACACTTCTTTATCAATTTTCTGATAATGACAAACCTGAAACAGATATCTCAAGGTACAAACGTATTGTTCCACCAAAAGATCGATTTTGGGCAGATCCGTTTCTCTATAAGAAAAATGGAAAATACTATGTGTTTATTGAAGAGCTCAAATATAACCGGAAATTGGGAGAATTAGCGGTCATGGAAATTGATGAAAATGGGAATTACACAAAACCGCAAACTATTCTTAAGAAAGATTATCACTTATCATACCCCTTTTTATTTGAAGAAGATGGAGTGTTATTTATGATTCCTGAAACTAGTAATAATAAAGACATTCAATTATACGTATGTACCGATTTTCCTTTGAAATGGGAACGTGTGGAAACATTAATGACCAACGTAGAAGCGGTAGACACTACAATTCACAAAGAAAATGGTCTTTATTGGATGTTTACCAATATTAAAAAGTATAAAGGAGGCTCTAAACACAGTGAATTGTTTCTTTTCTATTCAGACGAACTAGCTTCCTCACAGTGGAAACCTCATCCTTCTAATCCTATCGTATCAGATGTAAAACAATCAAGACCAGCAGGAAGTATTTTTAAACAAGATGAAAAATTAATACGCCCAGCTCAAAACTGTTCTTATTACTATGGCTACGGCATGAATTTTTGTGAAATCACTACCCTTGACAAAGAGCAATATCATCAGGAAATTATTCAGCATCTGCTTCCAAAGTGGGAAAAAGATGTTTTGGCCACGCACACCTTTAACCATTTAGACAAATTAAGCATAAGTGATGCCTTGATTAAAAGAAAGCGTTATTTTTAAGAATTAATCGTAACCTCATGCGCTTTAATTTTGCTACTAAAAGAATTGTCAGATCCTTATTGGTTATTGTAACCCTGGTGATCGTTTTTATTGGTGGAATGTATGTAAGACATGAAGATGATATTTGGTTGGGTCTTAAGGAACCTCTCAAAAAATTATATCAATGGTCTTCTTTTGGTAAGACCACCTGGAATAGTGCGTTTGAAAAAGTGGACATAGACCTTTCTAATGGAGCTATTCAATATGCCTATTTCTATTCAAGCAGTTCTTCGTCAAAAAGACCCTTACTGGTGAGCTTGCATACATGGGGTGGTGACTACAAAGAATATGACCCACTGGCTAATCTGGCGTACGATCAAAACCTTAATTATATCCATCCTGATTTTTACGGCCCTAACAATAAACCGGAAGCATGCTGCAGCGATCAGGTAATAAAAGCTATTGATGCTGCTATTGCGTATGCAATTAAAAATGGAAATGTAGATCCCGGTGAGATCTATATAACTGGCGCTAGTGGAGGAGGCTACGCAACACTCTGCATGTTATTGAAATCAACACATAAAATCAAAAGTTTTGCTGCATGGGTTCCAGTTACCGATTTGGAAGCCTGGTATTATGAAAACAAAATACGCAAAGGGAACTTTACAAATGATATCTTAGCCTGTACCAGTTCAGGTAAAACGATCAACAGGGTTAATGCAGCAAAACGGTCTCCCCTTCAATGGCAAACTAATTCGCACAATCTGGAAAATGCCAATATTGCCATATATGCAGGTATCTATGACGGAATAACGGGTAGCGTTCCCATTACGCACGCGATAAATTTTTATAACAAGCTTTTAAAAGACAGGGGGGTGCCTGAATCAGCTCCAGAATATGTCAACGATTATGAAAAGTCTTATTTGCTCGAAAAAAGAATCCCTCTTCACGATCTAGGCAGCATTTCCGGAAGAAAAGTCTGCCTGAGAAAAACCTATGAAAATATAACACTTGTGATTTTTGAGGGAGGTCATGAAATGCTGGCAGAATACAATCTGAAAACTCTCATGAATTGATGCTCATCAAAAGAATTAGCATCAGACAACCATTTGAAAAGTTAATAAATGAATTTCAACGGGGATTTTGCCCCGATTAACATAAGAATTTTAAGGAATTCACTGTTTTTTTTCATATTTGCCCCAATCTTAAAAATCAATTAATAAACCAATTGGAAAAACAAGCCCGACACCGATTGTATCATATTGACCTGCTTAGATTTATAGCGGCGTTGTACGTGGTTTTTTATCACTACGGATTTCGTGGGTTTGCCAAAGACGATATGTCGGTAGTTCATTATCCACCATTAGAAGGATTTTCAAAATACGGTTATTTAGGAGTAGATCTTTTTTTTATTATTAGCGGTTTTGTGATCTTGATGACTGCCAAAAACTCTAATATTGTAGATTTTTGTATATCCCGTCTCAGCAGACTTTACCCTGCGTACTGGGTAGGTGTTGCACTAACTACAATCGTTGTTGTTTTCTTTGGAGGAGAACGATTCAGTGTGAGCACAGGTCAGGTGGCTTTCAATCTTACCATGCTTAATGGATTTTTCGAAATTCCCTATGTAGATGGTGTTTACTGGTCACTACTTGTAGAGCTAAAATTCTACATTATTATTGGTATCATTCTGTTATTCAATAAAATTCGGTTTATAAAAGTAATTTCTTATTTGCTTCTGGGTATCGCAGTTCTTCAACTTGTGCTACCTTTTGGAGAGGCTCCCTTACCCTTGAAGCTTCTTTATTATTTTACCTTTCCAAGATGGAGCAGTTATTTTATTGCAGGAATGTTTTTCTATCTTATAAAATCTGAGAAAAAACTAGGGTACTATGTACTACCGATAATTGCCTGCTACCTTATTTCTATTCAATATGCTTTTTTAAAAGCAGATCATTACAATGTAATGTATAATGGGATTTTTTCATACACTACCGTTGCCATATTGATTACAGTATTTTATTCTTTTATGTTCCTGGTAAGTCTGGGTAAACTACAATTTTTAAACAAAAAGATTTTCCTGAGTTTAGGCGTACTTACCTATCCTTTATACCTCATACATCAAAATATTGGCTTCATTGCGCTTAACAATCTTAATCCCTTTTTCAATAAATGGGTACTGCTTTTTTTATTGATCGTTGCCATGTTAGGAGCCTCTTTTTTAATAAGTAAGTATATTGAAAAACCTTTCGGAAATTATATAAGACAGTCGCTCAAGCGAAACACTACTTTAGTGAACTTAAAATCTAAACTTAAACCACAGTAAATATGAAAGTACTGGTAACAGGTGCAGCAGGATTCATTGGCTTCTATGTATCAAGAGAATTAATAGAAAAAGGTCATGATGTCGTGGGAATAGACAATATTAATGATTATTATGATGTGAATTTGAAGTATGCACGCCTGCGTGAATTAGGGATTAAAAAGGAGGAAGCGGAAAATTTTAATAAGCTATGTGATAGTTCGTTGCATCCCAAGAGATTTCAATTCGTGCGTATGCAGCTCGAAGATCGAAAAGCACTTCCCGAGCTGTTTGAAAGCCAGAAATTTGATGTGATCTGTAATCTTGCAGCACAGGCTGGTGTACGTTATAGCCTCGAAAATCCTGAAGCGTATATTGACAGTAATATTGTGGGCTTTCTTAATATACTTGAATGTTGTAGAAACCATCACATAAAACACTTGGTTTATGCCAGTAGTTCAAGCGTTTATGGCCTTAATGATAAGATTCCCTTTTCTACAAGTGACAGTGTAGATCACCCCATAAGTCTTTACGCAGCCTCCAAAAAAAGTAATGAGCTCATGGCTCATACGTATTCTCATTTATTTGGGATACCCTCCACAGGGCTCCGATTTTTCACAGTTTACGGTCCATGGGGACGTCCGGATATGGCCATGTTTCTTTTCACCAAAGCAATTACAGAAGACAAACCGATTAAAGTTTTTAACTATGGTAAAATGGAACGTGACTTTACATACATAGATGATATTACCGAAGGCGTTGTCAGAATTATCGAAAAACCGATTGAAGATCGAAAAGAAGCAGGTGTATTGTATAAAGTATACAATATTGGAAATAATAACTCTGTCAAATTAATGGATTTCATTCAGGCCATTGAAAATAATTTAGGTAAGGAAGCAATCAAAGAAATGTTACCAATTCAACCAGGAGATGTTGAGCGCACGTGGGCGAATGTAGACGACCTTATTAAAGATTATGATTATCATCCGGATACATCAGTAGCACAAGGTGTGAAAAAATTTGTTGAATGGTATCAGGATTTTTATGGAATCAGTTAACGGTTAACGTACCTTTGCAAAAATTTTGACATTAAAGCAGTCTTACTCTTTTAAAAATCATATAAAAGTGAATTTCATCGTAAATAATGTTTACTTGATATAGATAATTCTATTTTTCGCTAGTTATTAACCATATTTGCGCTCATTTTATTGAAAACGAACCATGAATAAATCTAACCCCCAGCAAATAGAGAATCAAAAGATATTGGTCACCGGTGGTGCTGGTTTTATCGGCTCCAACCTCTGTGAGACTTTACTTCATCTCAACAACACTGTTGTTTGCATGGATAACCTCGCTACTGGAAAAAGATCAAATATTGAACCCTTTCTCGACAATCCGAATTTCACTTTTATAGAAGGCGATATAAGAAACTTACAAGATTGTCGAAAAGCAGTAGCGAACGTTGATTACGTACTTCATCAGGCAGCTTTGGGTTCAGTACCTAGATCTATTAACGACCCTGTTACAAGTAATGAGGTGAACGTATCAGGATTTCTGAATATGCTCATTGCTTCTCGCGATGCTAATGTGAAGAGATTTGTATATGCCGCCAGTTCTTCTACCTACGGCGATTCTAAAGAACTACCAAAAGTAGAAGATACCATAGGAAAACCGCTTTCTCCCTATGCTGTAACTAAATATGTGAATGAACTGTATGCTGATGTTTTTTACAAAACCTATGGATTGCATACTATAGGATTACGCTATTTTAATGTTTTCGGCAGACGACAAGATCCTAATGGAGCCTACGCAGCAGTGATTCCAAAATTTGTGTTACAATTCTTAAATCACGAGTCACCTGTGATCAATGGAGATGGCACCTTTTCAAGAGATTTCACTTATATAGATAATGTGGTACAAATGAATCTCAGATGCTTAGCTACCCATAATGAAGCTGCTCTTAATCAGGTCTATAATGTGGCTTACGGAGAGCGTACCGACTTAAATGAACTCACCCAACTTCTTAAAACCTACTTATCAGATTATGATCCTGAAATTAAAAACGTGACTATTAAATATGGTCCCGAACGAAAAGGCGATGTACCACATTCATTAGCCTCAGTTGATAAAGCAAAAAAACTATTGGGCTACGAGCCCGAATTTGATATAAAAAGAGGCTTAAAAGAAGCCGTAAAATGGTATTGGACAAATCTAAAATAGACAAAAAATGAATTTAACTGTCATTGGAACCGGTTATGTTGGATTGGTTAGCGGAACTTGTTTTTCAGAAATGGGAAACAGAGTTACTTGTATTGATATTGACGAGAAAAAAATAGAAAAATTAAATAACGGAATCATCCCGATATACGAACCTGGGTTGGATAACATGGTTGCTAAAAACGTAAAATTGGGTAACCTTAAATTCAGCACGAAATTGAGTGACGGACTCGATAAAGCGGATATTGCTTTTATTGCGGTAGGGACACCTATGGGTGAAGACGGTTCTGCAGATTTGCAATATGTATTGGCTGTTGCCAGACAGATAGGTCGCGAAATGAAGAACCGCTTAATCGTTGTTGATAAGTCTACGGTACCTGTGGGAACTGGAGATAAGGTGCGAGATGTGATCGCAGAAGAATTGGCAAAACGAAATGAAGATATTGAGTTCCATGTTGTTTCTAATCCGGAGTTTCTTAAAGAAGGAGCTGCGATCGGAGATTTTATGAAACCAGATCGCGTAGTTATCGGAGCAGATAACGAGTATGCTTTCAAAAAAATGGAAAACCTTTATTCTCCATTTCTTTTGAATACAGGTCGCTTCATTGAAATGGATATTCGCTCTGCTGAGATGACGAAATACGTCGCTAACACCATGTTGGCAACCAAGATCTCCTTTATGAACGAAGTGTCTAATATTTGCGAATTAGTAGGTGCAGATGTAAATCAGGTACGAATTGGTATTGGCTCAGATTCAAGAATTGGATATAGCTTTATTTATCCGGGTTGTGGTTATGGTGGTTCTTGTTTCCCTAAAGATGTAAAAGCACTAAAAAAGATTGCAGAAGAAAACGGTTACGAAGCCAAAATCATAACATCTGTAGAAGAGGTGAATGATGCACAAAAACTGGTCATCGCTCAAAAGGTTGTTAACCACTTTGGTGAAAATCTTGAAGGTAAAACCTTTGCTATTTGGGGACTTGCATTTAAGCCAGAAACCGATGATATGCGAGAAGCGCCAGCCATCTACGTAATAAACGAATTGTCTAAAAGAGGTGCAAAAGTTAACGCATACGATCCTAAAGCAATGGAAGAGGCCGAACACTTTTATTTAAAAGATGTGGAAGGCATAACTTATTGCCAGTCTAAATATGATACGCTTAAAGAAGCAGACGCGATGATCCTGCTCACAGAGTGGAAGGAATTTAGATCTCCGGATTTTGAAGAATTGAAAACACAACTGAAGCAACCCATTATTTTTGATGGAAGAAATCAATACAGTAGTCTAAATCTAGAAGAGAGAGGCTTTACGTACTATCAAATAGGTAAAAAAAATGAATAAAATCGCTGTTATCGGTCTTGGTTATGTAGGCCTGCCACTTGCAAGACTTTTCGCTACTAAATATCCGGTAATTGGTTTCGATATCAATGAACAACGCATCAAAGAGTTGAGAGCCGGAAATGATAGCACATTGGAAGTTGCTTCCGAGTTGTTGTCAGAGGTGCTTCAGCCCAGTCCTAAAATGGATATGGGACTTTATTGTAGCAATCGCTTAGAAGATATTAAGGACTGTAATTATTATGTGATTACCGTGCCTACTCCAGTAGATAAAAATAACAGACCAGACCTTACCCCTCTTTATAAGTCAAGTGAGACGGTTGGTAAGGTCCTTAAGAAAGGTGATATCGTAATCTATGAATCTACGGTATATCCGGGTGTTACCGAAGATGAATGTGTACCAGTACTTGAAAAGGTAAGCGGACTAAAATTTAATGAAGACTTTTTCGCAGGATATTCACCCGAAAGAATAAACCCTGGAGATAAGTTGCATACCGTTGAAAAGATTTTAAAAGTAACGGCAGGATCTACTCCGGAGATCGGGAAAAAAGTAGACGCCTTATATGCTTCTGTAATCACTGCGGGTACACACCTCGCCCCGACTATCAAAGTTGCAGAGGCAGCCAAAGTAATTGAAAACTCGCAGAGAGATATCAATATTGCTTTCGTAAATGAACTGGCTAAAATCTTTAATTTACTTGAAATTGATACCCATGCGGTTCTCGAAGCTGCAGGTACTAAGTGGAACTTTCTCCCGTTCAAACCAGGTTTGGTTGGGGGGCATTGTATTGGTGTAGATCCTTACTATCTGGCACAAAAAGCACAGGAAATTGGTTATCATCCTGAAATTATCTTAGCAGGACGAAGGATCAATGATGGCATGGGAAAATTTGTGGCGGAAGAAGTAGTTAAGCTCATGCTTAAAAACGATGTTAAAGTTAAAGGCGGTAAACTTTTAATGCTCGGGATCACATTTAAAGAGAATTGTCCCGATGTTAGAAATACGAAGGTGGTAGACGTCATCTATCAACTTAAGGATTATGGCATTGAGGTAGAAATTTACGATCCGTGGGCTAACAGTAAAGAAGTAGCACACGAATACCAACTCACCACAGTTAATAAACTACCTGATCAAAAATATGAGGCAGTAGTACTTGCCGTTGCTCACAAAGAATTTATGCAGCTTGATTATAACAATATACTCGTAGATAATGGTGTGCTGTATGATGTAAAAGGGATTTTGAAAGACAAGGCCCACAAAACATTATAATTTATCGGGATGCCATCACTTAGTATGCAGAAGCTATTGGTTGGCGTAAAAAACGTTTTGCGCAATCCACTCATCAGAAACATGATGATTGTTGGAGGAGCTTCACTATTAGTGAAGTTGGTCGCATTCTATAAAGAGACGCTTGTTGCAGGAAGTTTTGGTCTCTCTGATATTCTTGATACTTTTTTTATCGCTATTCTGGTGCCCTCTTTTATTCAGCATGTTTTTATTGGTGCCCTCAAGAACATTTTTATTCCTAATTATATTTTAGAGTTAAAAGAAGGCGGAGATAAAGGACGATTCCAGGCAGTTGTATTCCTTATTACAGCGGGTATAGCTTTATTCTCGGTCATCATTGCTTACTTGTCTACCGATACGTTCTTAGATTTAGTTTTTCCAGGACACACAGACGAATACTATGAACTTATAAAAAAGCAACTTTTTATACTTTTACCTTGCTTATTTTTCTGGGGATTTTCATCGCTTATCAGTGGCCTTCTGGACATGGCTAACCGATTTCTGATCTCGACTATCTTTCCAGTCATTTCAGCACTTACGGTAATCGTTTTTCTCCTTTTCTTTAAAGAAGAATTGGGAGAGACTGTATTGGCCAAAGGGGCGCTAACTGGAGCCTTCATCGAATTCACGTTCTTATTTATTGTCTCGTCCAGGTTGAAAGATCTTAAAATAGGGAAACCAGCACTAAGTAAGAATATCAATCTTATGATAAGACAATTACCTCCAAAAGTATCCTCAGGATTTCTTTCAGGGATGAATAATTTTGTAGATCAATTTTTTGCTGCTCAGCTCGCAGTGGGTTCTATTACCGCAATTAATTATGGTATTAAGATCCCGGCCTTTATGGTAAGTATTCTTATTCTAGCATTAGGTAATGTATTGCTCCCCCATTTTTCAAGACTCATTACAGATGATATTCAGAAAGCTTACAACCAGCTTTTCAATATTCTTAAAATTGTATTTTTAGGAGCAGCTGTCGTAACCATAGGGGCATTTATTTTTTCCAATGATATTATCTCTTTATTGTTTGAACGAAAAGAATTTACCGCAGAAGATACACAGATTGTAGGAAGAGTACAACGGATCATTTTTATCTATGTGCCGTTTTACTTATGTACTTTAATCTTGGTAAAGTTCTTAACCAGTATTAATAAAAACAAATTCATGGCTTGGACGTCACTATTCAATTTAATCATGAATATAGTCTTGAACATCATTTTGGTTAAAAAATATGATCTTTACGGATTAGCGATGAGTACGACCATAGTATATATTATAAGTAGTTTTATCTATTTTAGCTACACCTACAGGCAATACAGGGTAAGTCTCGCAAGCACAAATGATTCCTGATACTTAATTGAAAAAAGATCCATCACAAATGAAAATAGATTTTGTCATAAATTCTTTAGTAGGAGGCGGAGCAGAAAGAGTCATGGTACTACTCGCCAATTATTTTTCATCTGTGGGACATGACATCTCCATAATTACATTTAACGAACCGGATGATTTTCAGCTGGATGAAAATGTAAAACGCATTAAATTACATCATGGTCAAATTAAAAATCATACGATTCGAAGCATCTCTAACTTAGCAAAGTATTATTCTAAGAAGCGTAACCGCCCCGATGTGATGATTCCGTTTATGACTCATGGAAATTTTATAGGCATCATCGTAGGCAGGCTGTTTGGTATTAAAACGGTGTCTTCAGAACATAATAATCATTTAAAGAAAACCGACAGAATTGGTGCCTTTACCAAAAAGTATTTGTACAAATTCACCAATGTTCTCACCGTACTTACTGCGTACGATGTTCCTTTTTACGAAAAGCACGGCGCCACTGTTGAGATCATGCCAAACCCATGTACCTTTAAAGCTCTTGATCATCGAGGAGAAAATAGGGAAAAAGTTATTATTGCCGTCGGAGATCTCAATCGTTACCACCACAAGGGATTTGACAATTTGATTCCGTTAGCGGCGCCAGTCCTGAAAAAACATCCACAATGGAGACTAAAAATAATAGGTGCAGGAAATGAGGGACTAACATTACTTCAGGGTTTAACTGCAAAACACGGAATTGCAGATCAGGTTATTTTTACCGGATTTTCCAATAAGGTTGTCGATATTATGAAAGTGTCAGAAATCTTTATATTACCTTCCCGCTTTGAAGGTTTACCGATGGTTTTACTCGAAGCAATGTCGCAAGGTCTAGCATGTTTGGCATATGATTGTGTTACCGGACCATCAGATATAATTGAAGATAAAGTGAGTGGATTACTGGCAGAAAATCAAAATCGGGAAGTAATGGCGCAGCTGCTTGAAGAACTCATCGAAAACGACGAACTGCGAAACAATTTAGGCAGTAAGGCAATTAAATCACTAGATCGTTTCAGAATAGAAGTGATCTATGAAAAGTACATGCATATCTTTACAAATTTATTAAAGATCTAAAAATGAAAATCGCAAACATCATATGCTTTTTGATGCCATTTGTGATATCTACGTTTAATGCGCAGACATTTGTTACTGTTTTTATATCAAATACGTTAGCGCAATTAATCGCTTACGGAAATGTAGGGTTACTTATTGCCGGAATATTCTTAAACATTAAAAAGGCTGGACAATTTTCAGACACTGCAAGATTATGGGCAGTCTTCTATCTGGTCTATTATGTTTTTGCCATTATCGCAAGTGCCTATCACGACAATCCTGCTCAAGTGGCTAAAAGTGTGATCCCTACGATCTATTTCTTTGGTTTTTATGTTTATTTAAGCATTCCTGAAAACAGAAAGATATTTCAAAAAGTAGCAACAGCGGCTTTTGTGCTTTCTTCTATTTTATGTATCTACCTGTTTAAAATCAACTTTAGTATTGACCACGGGGGTATCTATCAATACAAAATTGACCGGGCAGGAGGTGTTTTTGGCGATGCTAATAATGCTGCTTTGGTCGCTATATTATCATTTATTTTTCTCTTCAAAAATTACAATCCGGAAAATAAATGGTTGAAATTATTGAAACTGGCCACACTGGCAACTATGCTATACTGTCTGTTCCTTACATTTTCTACGACAGGATTCTTTGTATTTGCTGTAAGTATGGTCATGCTCAATCACAAATTCTTTACTCCTAAACGAATTTTTTTAGTTGCAATTCTGCTACCGGTGTTTTACGTGGCAATGATCAATCTAAATACACTTACAAGCGGGTTGAATTTAACGGAACATCAAAAATTTAAAATCAACAATATTGTAAATCTGTTAACTCTGAAAACAGACGAAGTCGATAGCTCGGGAAGAGATGAACTTCTTACAAACTTACTTGAATATGTATATGAAAGTCCCTTTATGGGCAATGGAGTAGATTTCGCCATCGCACAAAGAGGTCATAACACCATCATCGGGGTTTGGGCCGATGCAGGCATTATAGCTTTATTGGTATTTCTCTTTATGTTGTTTACTTATTACAAGAATGCCTGGAAAGCTCCGCCGAGCACCCGGTTTTTTGTGATCCCCATTCTTATAGCCATGTGTATCTTTATGCTGAGTTTACAGAGTGTGATCAATCAGCCATACCTCATGGCACTCTTTGTATACCTCGGATATGTTATAGATTCAAGCAATGATCCTTATAAATATCGTTATCCTAAAACTGTAGCTAATGTTATTTAATTCGGTCGATTTCGCCATATTTCTCCCCATAGTTTTTGTACTATACTGGTTCGTTACCCATAAAAACCTTAAAGTTCAAAATTTACTGATCGTAGCGGCCAGTTACTTTTTTTATGGCTGGTGGGACTGGAGATTTTTAGGCTTAATCCTTTTTAGTACCGTATTAGATTATCTTATAGGTATTACCCTAGGTAAAGAGACTAATAACAAAAAGCGAAAGCTTTTACTTACTACAAGCCTTTTGGTGAATCTTGGATTCTTAGGTTTCTTCAAATATTATGATTTTTTCCTGAATAATTTTGTGACAGCATTCAGCTTTTTTGGACAAGATATAAATCCAGACCGATTGAATATTGTGCTTCCGGTGGGAATTAGTTTCTATACATTTCAAACACTTAGTTATACAATTGATGTATACAAGAAAAAACTCACTCCAACTAAAGACTTTGTAGCCTTTGCAGCTTTTGTTAGCTTCTTTCCGCAATTAGTTGCAGGTCCTATTGAACGCGCCACAAACCTGCTTCCACAGTTCTACAAAAAACGAAAATTTGATTATTTTCTGGCAAAAGATGGATTGCGTCAGATCTTATGGGGACTCACCAAAAAAATTGTAATTGCAGATAATGCAGCTTATTACGCCAATCTCATTTTTAATGATCATGAAGCTTACTCCGGAAGCACCTTGCTTATTGGTGCCTTCTTTTTTGCGTTTCAAATTTACGGAGACTTTAGCGGTTACTCAGATGTTGCCATAGGTACTTCAAGGCTTTTTGGGTTTAACCTCATGCAGAACTTTGCATTTCCATATTTTTCAAGAGATATCGCCGAATTCTGGCGAAGATGGCACATTTCATTGTCAACCTGGTTCAGAGACTATTTGTATATCCCATTAGGCGGAAGCAGAGGCGGTTTACAGATGAAAATTCGCAATACCATGATCATTTTCATTGTTTCAGGGTTTTGGCATGGCGCAAACTGGACTTTTATTATTTGGGGAGCCCTTAATGCCGTTTATTTCTTGCCACTAATGCTACTGGATAAAAACAGGGTACATACAGATATTGTTGCTAAAGGTAAATACCTTCCGGACTTGCGAGAGCTCTTTCAGATGTTGTTAACCTTTTTTATTACTCTAATAGCCTGGGTGTTCTTCAGGGCTCGGGATGTAAGTACTGCTTTTGATTATCTGGTACAGATGTTCAGCAATGATCTATTTTCAGTTCCTTCCATATTACCATTTAAAGTCCTCGCATTTATAGGGCTTTTATTAGCCGTAGAGTGGCTCCAGAGAACGAAGCAACATGGTCTTGAATTTGATAAAAACACACAAATCCCATGGGTAATAAGATGGGTCTTCTACATGGGACTTATTGGTTTGATCATACTGTTTAGCGGTGAGCAACAGCAATTTATTTATTTTCAATTCTGATGCTAATGAAAACATTTTTAGTACGTTGTCTGTTATTCTTTCTTGTATTTATGGCTATAAATATGATCTTAGCTTTTGTTTACGAAAGACCCGTAAAGAAAGCTATTGCCAATAAAACACATAAGAATTACCTCAAATGGACTGATATTCATAATCATCTTCAATCGTACGACATCATTATCATGGGGTCAAGCCGTGCCTATACTGCTTATAATCCTGAAATTCTGGATAGTGTCACCGGGCTCAAAAGCTATAATATGGGTACGTCTGCTCAAGATATAGCCGAAACGTATTACATGCTAAAGGAACTTTTGGAATACCAGCAACCAAAATTTGTGGTCATGGATCTTTTTTTTCCATCCTCGGATACCGATCACGAATACTATCAGATATTTTCGAATGCCTCTTTTTTTAATTCCGGAGAACAAAAATTTAATCTGGTCACTGAAGGATACGGAACCGAAGGGGTAGTTAATTATTTGCTCCCTATAGTGAAATTGAAAAATTACATAAAAAATGACCTTTCTACCATCCTGGGACCAGACAGACCAGAGAAAAAAGAAGATCATTGGATTAGAGGATTCCTATACGATACTACAATAGTAACCGAGAAACAAATAGAAAAGTTCACGCCAATATCAAACTTCAAAAACACTTCTTTTAGTGAAGAACGATTTAACTTTTATATGAAGCGTATCATGTCTCTTCTTAAGGATAATAACATAAAATTCATAACCATACATACTCCCTATCCTCCCGCCCGTAATGCGATAAGCTCAAAAAGGGATGAAGAAGATTACTTTACAAAATTCACAGAAAACAACCATCTTCCTTTCTACGACTTTAATAGAATGTTACCCGAAATGGAAAATGCCGATTTTTCAGATTACCATCATACCAATTATAAAGGGGCAAGAAAAGTGAGTATTGCGCTTGGGGAAATAATAAAGAGTACACAATGAATACACAAAAAAAAATAAATATAGTATTTGTACTCCCTTCTCTAGTCCCTGGCGGTGCAGAACGTATTATATCGTTTGTTTCGCAAAATCTCGATCCGCAAAAATTTAATTCTCAATTGCTTATTGCAGGATTCGAAAAAGACAACGCGTACACAATAGCAGGAATTGAAGTTACCTATTTGAATAAAACAAGAGTATTACATGCTATACCGGCAATGTTGTTTTTTCTTCTCAGGAAAAAACCGGCAATCGTAGTAAGCTCTATTGCACATCTCAATGCTGCAATGGCGATGATCTCTCCTTTCTTTCGTCGAACTAAATTCATAGGTCGCGAAGCCACGGTTTTAAGCCATAGAAAAGGTGAAAAAAAGACCAAAAGAAGATTTTACCCTTCTTCCATGATCAAAAACAGTTATAAAAAGTTGGATGCCCTTATTTGTCAGTCAAGAGATATGGCAAAGGATATGGCGGAAAATTATGAAGTATCTGACGCTAAAATACGTATTATCAATAATCCAATTTCACATCTTCCGCCTTTAAAGAAAAAACAGGGGTTTCCAGATTTTGTTCGTTTTATTACGGTAGGAAGACTTACCGAAGTGAAGGGACACTTTAGAATTCTTTCCATTCTCTCCAAATTAAATATACCGTTTACGTATACCATTATTGGAGATGGAGAACTTAAAAGTGACATTTTCATAAAAGCACAATCTCTGGGTATTTTTGATAAAATCAAACATATTCCTTTTACGAAAGAGGTGGATAAATACCTGGCAGAGCATGATATGTTTCTTCAGGGATCTTATGTTGAAGGCTTTCCGAACGCCCTTTTAGAAAGTTGTGTAGTAGGAACCCCGGTCATCGCTTTTGACGTCCCTGGTGGCACCAAAGAAATTATTGATCATGGAATAAATGGATATCTTGTAAAAGACGAGGAAAGTTATCTCTCTTGTCTAAGAAAGAAAAAAGACTGGGATCCGGAAGCAATAAGAGAAAGTGTCTTTCAAAAATTTAATGAAGAAAAGATTATTGGTGAGTACGAACAGTTATTCATTGATCTTACAACGAAGTAACCTGAAAAATGACTCATAAACCTACCCTTAGTATTCTTGACATAAGCCTCACCAGTGGTGGTGCCGAAAAGGTAATAAGCCTGTTGTTAAAAGAGCTGGTAAAAGAGTATCACGTAACCCTAATTTTATTTTACAATGAAATACATTTTCCGATTCCGGAAGGTGTTGACGTCGTTATTTTTTCGAAAAAAGGACCGGATCGCAGGTTTTATCAAAAGATAGCTGAAACTGTTGGCTTTATTTTTAAGTATAATCGTTTACTGCGACGAAAAAAAATACAATATGCAGTATCGTTTCTGGCCTTTCCAAATCTGGTTAACGGAATCGCTTCCTTATTCAACAAAAACGTTAAAACCTATGTAAGCGAAAGAGGATTTCCTTCAGACAATACCTCGAGTAAACTTTCGCTTTACATTTCCAAAATTGCCTATCCCCTGCTCTACAACCGTTGCTACAAGCTTTTTTCAAATTCAGTATATATAAATCAGGACCTCAACGATAATTTTGGTATCAAAATACCCATGGAAGTGGTTTACAATCCTATTGAGTTGCCTGATAAAACGGTAGATCCCAATTCTCTACTCAGTATTTCCGTACCACTCAAGGTGATTAACGTGGGTACCCTGAATCACAGGAAAAATCAATCAATGATCATTAGGGCTCTTGAGCGTTTACCACGTAACTTTGAGCTTACCATTCTTGGTAGAGGTTATCTTAGCAATGCTTTAAAACAACAGGCAATAGAGGCTGATCTTGAAAAAAATATAATTTTAGGCGGAAATGTAAAAAATGTAAATGATTACCTCATTGAACAGCACTGTTTCATTTTATCATCACACACCGAAGGGTTTCCTAATGCGCTTCTTGAAGGATTAGCAGCAGGCCTGCCTTGTATATCTACCAACTGTCTTTCCGGACCACTGGAGCTATTGCATGATAATGAGAAAGTGGAGATCCCCAAAGGGTATTTTTTCAAGGCAACTTACGGCATATTAGTAAACAATGATGATGATGAAGGACTCTCCAAAGCCTTAAAATATCTGGAAGAAAATCCCGAAGAAAGAATAAGGTATTCAAAAAAAAGTCTGGAACGGGCGAAACAATACGAATTGCCAAGCATTTATAAACGATTTAAAGAATTTATACACAGTTAAAGACCTAACCATGTGCGGAATTAACGGAATTATAAGCAAGCAAACCATACCTGAATCGCAAATGCATGAGCAGCTAAAAGCAATGAATGATTTAATCATTCATCGAGGTCCGGATGATGACGGACAGGTGGCGGTTGCAACTCAAGACCACACCGTAGGTATGGCCATGCGCAGGCTTGCTATTATAGACCTTACCTCTGGAAAGCAACCTATGTATTCTGATGATGGTAAAATTGTGATCGTATTTAATGGAGAGATCTATAACTACCGTAAATTGAAATCGGAACTGGAATCGTCAGGTGTAGTCTTTAAAACGACCAGTGATACAGAGGTTATTCTTAAACTCTATGAAAAAGAAGGACCTTCTTCCTTTAGCAAATTAGATGGGATGTTTGCCTTTAGTATCTATGATCAACATCTTAATAAGCTATTCATCGCTAGAGACTTTTTTGGTGAAAAACCATTGTACTATACCGAATCAGGTAACGGACTCATCTGGGCATCGGAGTTAAAATCAATCTTAAAACAGCTGCCCACAAAACCGCCTATTTCAACGACAGGTTTAAACATGTTCTTTCGCCTTACGTATATTCCTGCTCCACATACCATATATGAAGGTATTCATAAACTGGAGGCGAATCATTACCTCATTTATGATCTTAATTCATACCACCTTGAGATCAGCCAAATTTGTGAAGAGCCAGCTCCTAAAGAACAGGCAATTTCCTTTGCCGATGCCAAAAGCAAAGTACGTTCAATGGTTTACGAAAGCGTAGACAGTCGTTCGATCTCAGATGTTCCCCTGGGAACATTTCTTTCCGGAGGTGTAGATTCTTCAATCGTATCACTTTGTTTAGCGCAAGCGACCAATAAAAAAATTGATACGTTTTCAATCGGTTTCAAAAAAGTTAGGTATGACGAAACAGACAAATCTCAATTGGTTGCAAAAATGATCGATAGTAATCATCATGAATTTGTAATTGATGAAGACGATCTCAAAGATAGTATTCATGATATTCTTGTGAATTTTGATGAACCCTTTTCAGATACAGCGGCTTTACCCACTCATTTGATTTCACAAAAAACACGTGAATATGTTACCGTCGCACTCACAGGAGATGGCGGTGATGAAGTTTTTGGCGGGTACAACAAATACTATATTGGTAAGATGAACAAGCGCTATACCTCGATAATCCCTAAAGGCTTGCATGGATTCCTACAGAAAATTACTGCACCCTTGCTCGCTACCAAAGATGACAGTCGGGGTAAACGTTTTAAAGCCCGTAAGCTTCTAAATACCATCGATTATGACGGGCAGTTTTACTGGGACATTATTTCACTTGCTAACGTCGAATCGCAACTTAAAGAAATATTGAATCCATCGCTTTTCAACGATAATTTATTTGGAGAATACAAAGAAAAGCTCGGAATAGATAAAGCCACTTCTCTTACAGATTTTAGATTGATCGATAGGGTACTAAGTTTGGAGGGAGGCATGCTCCCAAAGGTAGATAGAACCAGCATGATGAATTCACTGGAGTGCAGAGCTCCCTTTCTCAACAGATCGCTATGGGAATTTGCGAATACCCTTCCCGAAAGTTACCTCATGAAGGGATGGAATAAAAAACATATCCTCAAAGAAGCTTTTAGAGATCAATTTCCCGAAAACTTTTTAGAGCGTAGCAAGAGCGGTTTTGGTTCTCCTGTGGGCGACTGGCTCCGACAAAGTCTTCGCAAAGAACTGGAAAGCTACATCGAACCTGAACATTTAGAAAAGCAAGGGTTATTCAATATACCTGTGATCACTCAATTGGTAAAAGATCACTTAAGCAGTAAGAATGACAATACATTCCGCGTATGGGCATTTTATTGTTTTCAAAAATGGTATCATTTTAATTATCAAGCATAAAGCAGCAGACCATGAAGACCAAAACAATACTACTACTCGCCTCTTTTGCTAAGTCTTTAGTACACTTTAGAGGAGATTTCATTCAGGATCTGATCGCTGCTGGCTATAAAGTGGTAGCAGCCTCTCCAGAAATTGACGATGCCATCCGTGATGAATTGATCGCACTAGGTGCAAGGCCTGTCGCGTTCAATTTACAACGAGCAGGGCTAAATCCGTTTAAAGACCTGGCAACCATCAGAGAGTTAAAAAAACTCATGAAACGAGAACAGATTGATATTGTATTCCCTTATACCATCAAGCCAGTTGTGTATGGTTCTATAGCAGCGAGGTCATTGAACCTACCTGTCTTCTCACTCATTACAGGCCTTGGTTATACGTTTAGTGGTGTCTCCAGTAAAGCAAGACTGCTTCAAAAAGTAACGCAGAATCTTTATAAATACGCTTTAAAAACCAACAATATGGTCATCTTTCAAAACAAAGATGATTATCGACTTTTTCTCGATAAAAAAATATTAAAACCTGATTTTCCTGTTGCCATCGTAAATGGATCAGGGGTCAATCTCAATAAATATCCTGGTAGGATTAAGGAAAATGACGGAAAAAAAATAGTTTTCGTATTTGTAGCGCGACTAATTAGAGAAAAAGGGATTCATTTGTTGATCGAAGCAGCAGAAAAACTAAAACCCCTTTATCCTCATGCAGAGTTTCATATTTTAGGAGATGTCTCGGTTGCTTCACCTTCGGCGATTCATAAAGATACACTCAAAGACTATCACAATCGCGGAATTGTTGTACATCATGGAAAGCAAAATAATATTGAAGATTATCTGACAAACTCAGATGTCTTTGTGCTTCCGACTTTCTACAGGGAAGGAGTGCCTAGATCCAGCCTTGAGGCACTATCTATTGGCATGCCCATTATAATTACCAATACACCCGGATGTAAAGAAACTGTGATTAACGGTGAAAATGGAATTCTAATTGAACCCAGATCTTTAGATTCGCTGGTAACAGCTCTCGAATTCTTTATAAAGAACCCTGAAAAAGTGAAAAAGATGGGAATAAAAAGCAGGGAACTCGCAGAAAATAAGTTTGATGTCAAGCTTATTAATAAACAGCTAATGGAGCTCATCGAAAATAATATGTAGAAATTGGTAGTCAAACCCTAAGTACCTTTTGAAGCATAGGGCTTGATTGTAAGATAATCACTTAATGTGTTAAGCGCATTAATTACGATAAAAAAATATGTTTACAGGATATTAGGTATGCAATTATTACAACGCCTTCGGAAAACAGCCTATTGGACCCTTGACAAACTTAAAGGCAGTCCTGTAAAAAAACATTATCTTCAAATTTCCAGGGCTCTTGAACATGATGACATTAAAGAAACTAAGCATCAATCTGAAAGTTCATTGAAGCAATTACTGGAATATGCCACTAAAAATATTCCTTTTTATAAGGACTTCGCGAATACTATTGATCTTGAGAATTTTCCGGTGGTTGATAAAAATGTAATTAGGGAACAACAGGAGCGCTTTCTTTCAGTCGGTTACCCTAAAGCAAAGCTAGATAAGGTAACCACAAGTGGCTCAACAGGGGCTCCTTTCACCATTTATCAAGATAAAAATAAAAAGAACCGTAACGCGGCAGATGTATTTTATTTTGCAGAAAAAGCGGGCTTCGAGCTCGGCAACACACTTTATTATTTCAGGCACTGGGCTTTTAATGTTGCAAAAAGCAGATGGCTCGCCTTTTTACAGAATGTGGTGCCTGTGGAAGCTTCAGATTTATCTGATGCCTCAATAAAAAATCTGTTAGATACACTAAAGAACGATTCTTCAGATAAAGGATTCATAGGCTACGCTTCATGTTTTACGACTTTGGTGAACTATATGCAGCGAAAGCAGTTATCTCCGCAAGATTATAAAATTCATTCGATCATAGCTATTTCTGAAGCACTTCCAAAAGAGACCAAAGAATTGATGGAATACTATTTTAAATGTCCGGTAGTATCCCGTTATTCCAATATGGAAAATGGCATCATTGCACAACAATTACCTGGCAAAACAAATGATTTCTTTATAAACACAGCAAGCTATCTGGTGGAAATTTTAGATCTTGAAACGAATGAATCTATCTCAGATGGATCACCAGGAAAGATTGTAGTCACCGATCTCTATAATTATGCCATGCCGCTCATAAGATACGATACTGGAGATGTAGGAACACTCAAAAAAGATGGAGATACAGGTCGTTTGAAGCTCACAAGAGTGGACGGGCGAAAGCTCGACGTAATCATGAACACCAGCGGTGAGATCCTTAGTTCATTTGTTGCTATGCACGTTATTAAATATCCGGGAATATTGCAAACACAGCTAATTCAGGAAGGAAAAAAGACTTATAAATTTAAACTTTCAGTCACAGATGAGTTTTGTGATGAAGAAGTCATAAAAAAAGAATATTTACAAACCCTGGGGAACGACGCAATTATCACATTTGAATATGTGGATGAAATACCGTTGCTACGTTCTGGAAAACGAAAAATGATGGTAAATAATTACCTTAAAACGTTGGAGGAAAAGAAAAAATGAAATTGATCTTTAATAAAAACCTAGTACTAATTAAAAAACGATCTTATGATAGATGATATGGCTTATAGAATTCTGAGCGGACTACTTTTTTTGATTCCGCAAGGAATAATAATAATTACCTGTATCCTTTACATTTTAAAGGAAACATCGATCGAGGGTATCTTACTGCTTATAGGCTCTATTATAGCTTTTCTGGTATCTATTTTCTATCAGTTCGTGTATCCTTTCCTGCTAAGTGAGAACATTTTATCGAGTGGCAGCATGTTGCTTTTCTATGCCGTAGGTGCTATTAGTTTTTTCGGTGCCTTGTCTTTTGCTGCTGGATTTTTTATGCTAACAAGAAAAGTATTGAAAAGATAAAGTACCTTCAATTCTAAATAAGAAACGGATAACATCTGATAATCTGTTATAGTCAACTAAAAAAAGAGATTTTAAAAAGGAAATCACATATTTTATTCAGTAAACTACTTCTGGGCGAGCCCATGAGTTATTTGCTTGAAACAAACGTTTAATTTCGTAACAAGCCTTGGGGTATTAGACCCTTTGGCGGTGTCAAAAAAATCCGGCAGTCACCTTAAACATAGCAAAAGTAACTACCGGAATGATCCTTAACACCTATCAATAAAATTAAATGAGAACTAATTTGCCGTGTCCAGGATTCAATTATTCTCCCTGACCCAATGAGAATGCTCTTTTACCATTAAACTCATACAGATTTTCGGTCTTTATTACCTGCATACCTTCATTATGTAATTTTGAAAGTAAGGCAATCACACCCTCATATGTAACGGGTTTATAATCTAAATTATCATAGTCTGTTGTGGAATCAATAGCAACAAACCTACATCTCCAATGATCGGTACAATACGTCTCAGGAATCCCGTTAGGATACACTTTAACACCTCGATTGGTGATCATTTTGAGCTTTAGGTTGTAGGCCTCAATTTGCGCTAATGCGTTTCCGATTTCCTGGGGGTCTGAACCCGACCAGTTTATAAAAACATCTACACCTACCAATTCCTGATGCTTTTCTTTTCTAACATATTCAGGAATGGTGATTTTACCTTTTCCCTGCGATAGTCGACTCGCATTTAGTTGTTGAGGAATTGCACCGAGATTTTCGATTACTTTCGCGGCGAAATCTTCTGTATTAACTTTCGCTTTGCTCGTATTTTCCTGAAAGATATCAGCTGTATGATAGCCGTCTTCAATTGTCTTAAGCCATGCATTTTTAATCGTATCAGCAATTTCGGTTTTGCCTACATGCGCCAGCATCATTATCGCTGCATTAATAAGTCCTGAAGGATTCGCGATTCCTTGTCTGGCAATATCTGGAGCTGAACCATGAATGGCTTCAAACATAGCAACATTCGTCCCTATATTTGCAGAACCTGCCATTCCTACAGATCCTGCGATCTCTGCGGCTATGTCTGAAATAATGTCACCATACAAATTTGAAGTCACTATGACATCATACTGTTCCGGGTTCGCTGCTAATCTCGCCGAACCAATATCGATGATCTGTACGTCTGATATGATATGTGGATACTCCGATGATATCTCGTCAAAAACCTGATGAAAAAGTCCATCGGTCAATTTCATAATATTATCCTTCAACATACAGGTAACCTTCTTACGACCAAAGGCATTTGCATATTCGAACGCATAACGCACTATTTTTTCACAGCCTGGTCTGGTGATCAATTTAAGGCACTGAACAACGTCTTGCGTTTGTTGATGTTCTATTCCAGCATAAAGATCCTCTTCATTTTCACGAACGATTACGACGTCCATTTTTGGGAAATTGGTCTTTACATACGGAGAGAGTGACGTTACGGGCCTCACATTAGAAAATAAGCCAAGTGATTTACGAAGCGTTACATTCAAACTTTTATACCCTTTACCCTGTGGTGTAGTGATTGGAGCTTTAAGGATTAATTTATTCCGATGAATAACCTCCCAAGCATCTTTTTGAATACCTGCGGAATTTCCTGCCGAGTATACCCTCTCTCCTATTTCTATTACTTCCGGTTCTATATTCGCACCAGCAGCGTTTAAAATTTTGAGGGTAGCCTTCATAATCTCAGGCCCTATACCATCACCATATGCTATTGCGATCTTGGTTTTTGTATTTACCGAATTAAAAGGTTGTCTTTTTTCTAGTATTTTGTCTTCCATGTTTGTAGCTTAAAAGTATACTACAAAGATGAGAACAATAATTCATAAATTTTTATTTATGTATTTAATAGTTTGCATAAATGTTTTTAATGTTGTGTTCTTCGATATAGGGATAAGGCATTCGCTTTACAATTAATTTTCAAAGCTTAAAAATTGATACAAGGAGCTCGGGAAAGAGAAAAGAATCAGGCTTGCAATTTAGCTGCCTTTATACTGAAATCACAAAACCGAATCTGTAATTGATTAAAATCAATAGAGATTCGGTTTCAAATAAGATTTGTTACTTTTAGCAAATAACGCTGACTTTAACGATTATTCCAGCCAGCATTTCTTTGCACAAATGGTTCCAAACGTAGGCCAGCTAAATGCTACTTGATTAGTACCACCTTTTAACTGCTCTTCTAAATGAGCAACTTTGTTTTTGTTTAATTCAAGACTTTTTAAACTCTTTTTTTTCATAATAATAATTTTTTAATTTACTTAAATATAGAGTTTTATCCACAAAAAATTAAAATATTAACGTTTCTTTTTCTTGTAGACCCTGTTACAATTACTTACCTGAAACAGAAAGAAATAACTAGAATTAGCTGGTAGATTTATACGATATAAACTGTTACGATTTATGTTGACATTATAATATTTAATCTTTCAGGTAACAATCTGAAACGTATCTTTTCTTAATCTATTTCCGAACCTACAAAAAGACAGAAAAGACTTCAGATCGCATATAATATGTATATTTTATATGAAGCGACTTTCGTTAGCCGAAGTAACCTGGCGGTAACAAAGCACACCTGGCATTTATAAGGATACTTTGATAATATTAAGAACACGTCTCCAAAAAATATCGGAAGAAACACCTGGTTTTTCTTCCGCAAGAATGCTTCTCAGATTAATACAACCCGCTCTTCCCTCTTGTGGAATAGTCAGTTCTCCATCATCGGAGATCAGCGCCAAACTCCATTCAGGGAACACCCTCTGTGCGTTAAATTTCTTAGTGAGCACCACAACATCATGGTGCCGTTCATCCTTAAGAATATTCTCATAAAGCTGAAGTATATCAGATTTGTTCCCTTCGATTACCTGAAAAAAATAATCTTTTAAAAATACAAGACACCCGGTGATCCCAAAGGTCTCGTTTTTAGTTCTTGAAATTTTCACTAATTGTTCTACATCTTTTTTAGATACGTTTTTCTTGATTTTTGACTTATAGCTAAGTTCAAAAACCAATTCTGCAGTGTCTAGAGAGTTTTTATATTTACTGGGAACAATTCCGTATCTGCTTACAAACGCTTTGGTGAAATAGCTACGGTTATTGAAACCTACCGTATAACAAATCTCGGAAATAGTCATATCACTTGTTTGAATGAGTTCTTTTGCTTTCTCCATTCGAATATTCCTGATCAGATTTCCAAGACTTTCTCCATAGAAGTATCTACATCCCAGTTGCAGCTTCTTTTCGGTGAGTCCAAACATTTTTGCCAGCTTCGGCACCCTTAAATTGGTATCCAAATTTCTTGAGATATAATCACTTACATCAGACATAATTTTTAATTCATTACTGGAAAGCGGGAATGTAAAACCAGGAACATCTTTGGATCTATCATGATTGTCTATTTGCGAGGCAAGTGTATTCATCACGCTGCCTTCTGTGAGTAACCTACCAACTACGTCGGTTCTTTTATTATTGATAAGTACGCGTGCATACTGGGCTGTCATTGGATTAATTTCTCCGTAATAACTAAAGGGTTTGTCATTTTCTATAAAGTCAGCCATGTCATCAAGAGCAGTTTCCAGGTTCTTTCTCCTTCCGAGCAATACTCTTTCAGAATCAAAATTCTTATTCAAAAAGATCACACTCAATTTAAGGTGCACGTTAGCTGGAAGAATAATCTCGTTGTTAATACCAGAAATACTGGAGATAATTACATTCTGCATTTCACAGATTTTACGGTACTCATCAGAGCCTTCAAATTTGTGATAATAGTAACCCTCAACACAATAGAGAAAATAAATAGGTAGTGTTTGCTCCTCTTCTTTAGAAAATTTTAATTCTTTGGTAAATGTTATATTGTAGGTGCGAACTGAAAGACCTTCATATATATCAAAGGTGTTTATGAAACCTGAACCATTTTTATTATCTAAACGGAGACTAGCCGTACCGGGCGACTCTGTAAAATCCGCCTCAAGAAAAACAGAAAGCCTTCGCAACTGTTCAATCGGATTATGTGTATTAATAAAGATCATTTAACAGGTAAAATAACTGGAATAAAAATAAGAATTTTCAATACCACTATCGAATATTTTATTAACTATATTATGATTCTAAAAAAAAATTGCTAATAGCTATAAGAGTGCTAAAAATAAGAGTATTGTGTTCTTATTTTATGAACTTCTGCATACCTTGACCACTATTCCTATTATAGGTAAATGTTAGTGACCTAATACGAATGATCCTATTTCTTTTTAAAACCAGTGATTTTTATAATACCTTCCTTCGTCTTTACCAATAGTTTTTCATCATAGTGTAAAACAATATCACCTGGCTTCTCATGCCCAAACTGTTCGAGCAACGCAGGATGCATAACTGGTTCTGCGGCATAGATCGTATAAAATTCATTGTCAAGTTTTGCCTCACAACCCTGAGAAGTGATCCCAAAACTTTTTATACTTCTTAGCAATTCTTCATTGGTATGTGTAGAAAAATCTATCTGCTGCATAGCCTGTGTACGGTTAAAATAGGTTGCCGATCCTTCTTGCTTTTTCCCTATGTATGTAAAGTTATTTTTTTTGAGCTCGTTCCACCCCTTTTTAAAAACAGTTCCCTCCAGTTTCATCGAAAGATAGTAAAGCAATCCCAGATCAATATCAGGTGTAAGCATCACTTTCTCCTGATGAATAATTGCACCTGTATCGATGCCATCATCAATATAATGCATAGTAGCCCCATAAAAATCATACTTATTATAAAAAACACCATTTAAAGGAGTCTTACCTTGTAAATGAGGCAGGTAAGTTGGGTGCACATTGATCAATACCTGATGATCTGCAAACTTTGATGCGGGTAAGATAAAAGGACAGCCATTAGAGACTAAAATATCAAATTCACTTTTCAGAAGGTTAGCTAAGAAGATTTTTTTGTCCTCCATTTGAAATGACTTGTATGAAATCTTCTTTTGATCAAGAATATTTGAAAGAAAACTATTATTCAAAGCAAATACATCTATTTGCGCTTGATCCTCACTTTTTAGCAGTTGTTCTAAAACATTAAATCGAGTCCCTATGAAAACTATTTTTTTTCCTAACTTCACCCTTTATTTTTAAATAGATAATGGTCAAAGATAGGTGATTACTATTTTATAATACAAGTGGCTATAAATGGAAAATTTAATCGCAGATATTAGACAAAAAGGAATAGGCTCTATGTTTTCAACGGCAGATAGTGCTATTCTAAACGGGGCACATCATCCCAGTACTTTTCTACCCAAAAATCATCACCTTTTTTATTCTGGTAGGCATGCCATTAAATTTGTAATTGAAACTGTTGCCCGAGAACGAGAGATCCCTACGATTTGGATTCCTCGATACTATTGCCAGCATGTTACTCATTGGATGCAAGGAAACTATTCTAATATTAAGACCTATCATGCAAACGCCAGAGACGGAAATGAGGTTTTAAGAGCTGATGATTTTGTTAGCGATGGAGACATCGTATTGATCAATAACTATTGGGGTATAAATAAATGCTTGATAGAAACCGCTGATAAACAAATAACGGTCATTGAAGACCACTCTCACGGATGGCTTAGCCCTTCATGTCTGCAAAGCAACGCCGATTACTGTATCACCTCATTAAGAAAGTCAATCCCCGCTCCCTTAGGTGGTATCGCATGGAGACCAGATGGTAGTCCTATGCAAAATGTTCCCGTTGAAAGCAATGTCCTTTTTAAACAAATTTGGAATAAGATCAAGGAGGCTCAATCGCTTAAAACTTCGTATCAAAAGGCAGAAAATCCTAACGAATCAGACAAACAAAAGTCATTAGCTCTCATGAATGAGGCAGAAGATCAAATGAGTGCTAATTTTGATTTGGTTTCGCTTGATGCTGCACATCAAGAAGTGATCAAAAAATGTATCGAGGTTGACTACGTTGTCTACAAAAAGAACAACCTGTCTTATTTAAAATCTTTGCTAAGACCCTCTAATGTTTACGAAGTGGTAACTCCTGATCAAACCACCTTTGGTTTAATACTTTATATAGCAGATGAGCAACAAATGTTAAAGCTAAGATCATATTTGGTATCACAGGCGATTTATCCTTCGCTGTTATGGCCAAACAATCCGGCAAGTTATGGTTACTATTTGAATATCCATGTTGATTTTAGGTATGACCGAGACGAAATGATGTATATAGCAGATAAACTGAACTTATATCAGGAAACATCTTAAAATGTTCTATACAGCCAGGTTATTTTGAACTAAATTCATAATTACAGTCTGGTATATCGTTTAATGAGAGGTCACTTATCGATAAAATTGTGAACAAGAGCGTAAAATTGAGCAATCAAAGGTTAAAAAAGAAAGATAATTTTAACTTTGAACTGTTATATTTATAATGATATTCAAAAGAGTATCGCCCCCATATTATATCAACCAGGACAAACAAAACAATGCTTATTTATGTACCGTAATTTCTTCAAACGTGTTTTTGATTTTTTTGCTGCATTGACCGGCCTAATTATTGTTTCTCCTATTGCACTCCTAATTTATGGAATACTTTGGTTCACGAATAAAGGTAAACCACTTTTTTTGCAGCCTAGACCGGGTAGAAACGAGAAAATATTTACGATCTATAAATTCAAAACGATGAATGATAAAACCGATGAAAACGGAAAATTACTTCCAGATCATCTTCGTGTAACTCGTTTTGGAACATTTTTACGAAAAAGCTCTCTGGATGAAATACCTCAGTTACTCAACATTATTAAAGGCGATATGAGTTTAGTAGGACCACGACCGTTAAGGGTTCGTTACCTGCCCTATTACACTGAAAAAGAAAAAGTACGGCACACAATTAGACCCGGAGTTACCGGATTAGCACAGGTTTCAGGGAGAAATCTCTTAAGTTGGGATGAAAAACTGGAGAAAGACATTGTTTACGTACAAAATCTTTCATTCATCTTGGATATTAAAATTATACTGAAAACTGTGTTGAAGGTTTTACAATCTCAAAACATTGAATTAGCACCAGAATCAGAAGATCTAGATGTCCTCAGAAAAAAAACAATGAAAGCAGAACATTGAATATAGAGCAAAACATATTATTTACCTGTGCAGGAAGGCGCAATTACCTGATTAAATACTTTAAGCAAGCTTTAGTCGGAAAAGGTAAGGTATTTGCATCTGACAAAAGTGAAACAGCTCCTGCGCTAAAAGATGCAGACGGAGGTTTTGTAGTTCCCGAAATTTACGATAAAAACTATATTCCTTCATTACTGAAAATTATCAGGCAACATAATATCACGGCTGTTATATCACTTAATGATCTCGAATTACCCATACTTACCAGAAATTCAGAGAACTTGGAGCAAACTGGTGTGCGTTTGCTTATTTCTAATGAAAGCGTAATTGAGATTGGTGCTGATAAGTGGAAAACTTTTAAATTTCTTAAAGAGCTAGGATTAAAGACTCCTCTAACATTTAAAAAATTAGATGCCGCTAAAAAAGCGATCAAAAACGGGGAATTAGATTTTCCTTTAATTATCAAGCCTCGCTGGGGCAGTGCTTCCATCGGAATTGAAATTGCAGATAATATAGAAGAACTTGAGCTTATTTACCGCTTAAAGACCCTTAAAATTAAAAAAAGTGCTTTACGTAATATGTCAGATCATACCAGTGAGGCCATTTTAGTGATTCAGGAAAAATTAGAGGGTCAGGAATACGGCCTTGATGTCCTTAATGATTTTGAAGGTAAGTACTGTGCTACCTTCGCACGAAAGAAATTAGGCATGCGCTGCGGTGAAACCGACAAGGCAGAAAGCGTTATAGACCAAAGATTTGAAGATGTTGGAAGAATACTGGGAGATGCACTTAAACATATTGGCAACATGGACTGCGATGTATTTATCTGTGATGAGCAAGCGTATGTCCTTGAGTTAAATCCGCGATTCGGAGGAGGCTATCCCTTTTCACATGAGGCAGGTGCAGATATTGCAGCAATGTACGTCGAATGGCTTCAAAATTCAAATGACAGAAATCATATTGATAATTATAAGGAAGGCATTCTGTTTTCAAAATGCGACCAGCTCATTGAAATTTCAAATCCATTAAATATCAATTGGGAGTTAACGGTTGAAGAAATCAACGGTGAAGAAGGTTTAGAGCGCTATAAAAAGTTACTTACAGAAATAAATTGTGATAATCCTTTTTATAAAATCAGGATCACAGATGCCTTTAAAAAAGAAACTGGAGACCGTTCTTGTTATTTTGTGTTTAAAAAAGAAGGGACTCCCGTCATTGTAATGCCATTCTTCCTTCGAAACATTGAAATTGAAGATGAAGTGATGCCGTATTATGACGTAAGTTCTCCCTATGGCTATAGCGGACCGTCCTTTTCCCCAGATATGCCAAAACATTACCTGGCTGCCTTTTGGGAGAAAATAGATGCCTGGTACAAAACCAATAGTGTAGTATCAGAATTCATCCGCTTCAGTCTTGATGAAAATCATGCTCATTATACGGGAACCTTGATTCCTACTCTTAAAAATGTAAAAGGTAAAATACGCTCAGAGAAAGAACAATGGAACGACCTAAAGCCCAAAGCGAGAAATAATTATCGTAAAGCATTACAGGAGGGACTGCAAATTCAAATCTTTTACGAAAATATTCCCGAGAAGATTGTAGAAGACTTTTATGATATTTATATAAAGACCATGATTCGTAATAACGCAGATAAACGTTATTTCTACGATCTCGAATATTTTAAAATGATCATTAAACAGAATACAGATAATTGTGCTATAGCCTTAATTTACAAAGAAGACAAACCAATTTCTGCAGAACTTATACTTATCTCCCATCAAACCTTATATTCTTTTCTCGGGGGGACTCATCAGGAATATTTTTACTGTAGACCAAACGACTTCCTGAAATTGGAAATGATGAAATGGGCCAGAGAAAAAGGAAAATTATTTTATGTTTTAGGTGGAGGTCGTGAAGATAATGATGGTCTGTATAAATATAAAAAATCATTCTTCCCTCATGATGAAGATGTGATCTATTACACTGGTAGAAAGATTATAAACCCCAAAATCTATAAAGAACTCGTTATGAAAAAAAATGTGAACGATATTCAGGTAATCACAGATACCATAGAACAACATTATTTTCCGCTGTATAGAAGTTAATGTACTTTTTTGAACTTTAGACATTTAAATGATTAATTAATATGTATAATTGAGCATACGTTATGAAGGCTCCAAAGTTGTACCTAAAAACTACTAAATGCTGTTAAGCATTATCATTCCGTTATACAATAATAAATCCTATCTTCCAGATTGTCTGGATAGTATTCTTGCGCAAGAATTAAACAAAGACCAGCTGGAAGTCATCATAGTAGATGATGGTTCGACTGATGGTAGTGACCTTCTAGCTAAAGAATATGCCAAAAGAAATGATCATTTTCAGGTAATTATTCAAACAAATCAAGGAAATGGTATGGCACGGGAAAATGGACTGGCAGTTGCCACAGGAAAGTACATTTTCTTTGTAGATTCAGATGACTATCTGGTTACCAATACGCTAAAACCTCTCCTTGAGCTTATGGAGGCGGAGCGGCTTGAGATCCTTCGATTTTCGGCAAAAAATACGTATTCATCTTTCAATCCTGATGAAAAACCAAGATTTTTCGAGATTCATAAAAAAGCTGAAGTGGTAACAGGAATACAATTTCTGGCTCAGCATTATTACAGTCCGGAAGTATGGCGTTTTATTTTAAAAAGAAGCCTGATATCAGAGAACAATATCTCCTTTGTACCCGATCATTACATACAGGATAGTTTTTATACTCCTGAGATTTATATACCCGCAAAAAGAACCATTTATGGTAGGTTAGACGTATATAGATATAGACAGAATAGTGGCTCGGTTACCAAACGTAAAACTGATGAGCACATACGAAAATATGTAGACAGTATTGAATATGGTATCAAAAGATTAAGTACACTTATTAATTCTATGCAAAAAACTGAACCCTACGCCGAGAGGGCTATAGCGATGCTAACAACAAAGCTTCAATGGTATGGTATGCTATATATTATCAGATACGCCAGATGTTCTGATGACACGAAAGAATTAGAGTATAAGCTCATCGAAATGAAGCGTTTAAATGCATTTCCTTTAAACGAACTTAAGGGCGGTCCTTATGATTCGCTTAAATATAAAATATTAAGAATAATCTTTAATAACCGAATGCTTCGTAATATCTTTACGATCGCCTACAGAAAATATTACCAATTTAAAAAATGAATATTTTAATTACCTCCGCCGGCAGAAGAGTTTCTCTTCTGAATTTCTTCAGGGAAGAACTTTTAAAGGTCTTTCCGGAAGGAAAAGTATTTATTACAGAATTAGATCCGATAACAGCTCCTGCAGCTCATGTGGCAGATGATTTTTTTCAGGTTAAGAAAGTTACGCATACGAACTACATCGCGCAATTAATTACTTTATGTAAAGAAAAAGACATTTCTCTTATCATACCCACTATAGATACAGAACTACCCGTACTAGCAGAGAATTATGAAGTATTTAAGGATGCCGGTATTGAAGTGGTCGTTTCTGACCTTGAAAGAATTATGTGCTTTCAGGACAAAAGAACCACCCATACCTTCTTTAATGAGATGGGAATAGCTGCACCCAAAGTCTACGAAAAAGATGCTTATAAACTGCCCATATTTGTTAAACCTTATAATGGAAGCAGAAGCATAAATACCTATAAAATTATAAGTGAAGACTATTTGATGCCGTATCTTTTTAAAGATGATACCCTTATGTTTTTAGAATACCTGAGCTCTGATATTTATGATGAATATACATGTGATATGTATTATGACCGATCGGGTCATCTCAAATGTGTTGTTCCCAGAAAAAGAATTGAGATACGAGGAGGCGAAGTAAGCAAAGGCAAAACGGTTAAAAACGGCCTTATTGATTTTCTCTACAAACATTTGGGTACTGTAGAGGGCATGAGAGGTTGTGTGGCAGCTCAATTCTTTAAAAACAAGAACAATGGTAATGTAATAGGTATTGAGATAAATCCACGATTTGGTGGAGGTTACCCTCTATCGCATCTGGCAGGAGCAAACTATGTGAAATGGATCATCGATGAATATCTCTGTAATAGAAAAATTGAAAAGCAATTAGACAATTGGGAAGACAAACTATTGATGTTAAGATATGATGATGAGATATTAGTGCGCAATCATCCAGACCACAACTAAGTAGCATTAGCTCTATTCTTGTGATTTCATATAATCTACAATCGCTTTGGCAACTAATTCCCTTCCATAATTATTCCAGTGTTTATCATAAATTAAAGTAGTAGGCCTTTTCGCCTTTTCAAATTCACTAGCGAAATCAATGTAGTTAATATTTTCCTCCCGGAGGAAATCTAAAAATAACGGACTGGTATTACGGGAATCTAATAAAAAAGAAAATCGATCTTTGTCAAACCCATAAGTCGCGATAAGACTTTTAAGATTAGACAAATAAATACTATCCTGGACTAATTCCGCTTCCTGAGTCATTTCCTGATTGCTTTTCTTGTTTGAGTTCCAACTTAATACAGACGTCAGTAAGTTTTTAATCGGATCTAAGGCTCCAATATTTTGCACATAAACAAGTAATTTACTTTTGCGCAATAACCTGTACATCGGTTGTTCAAATTTCATGCGGGCAGCAATAGGCGCGTAAGTCCCCCTACCCAAATCGTTGCTAAACTTAATTCCCAGAATGACATGGTCTATCAAATCGAATTGATCTTTATAAGCATTGATCAAATGTAACTGATCTGCCATGTCATAACCCGCGTACCCATATTCATATACTTCTATATCCGGCAACATTTTTTCAATTTTCTTACCGGTAGAATTGTAGTAATTTTGATGAAATCCTTCAATAAATGAATCACCCACCAGCGCGATCTCTTCTTTTTCAAGGGTAGGCTTGAACTCGCGGTAGGAATTAAATCCTGAACTATTGATGTAATATTCTGAGAAATTTTGCCGACGATTACCGGTAACTGAATGCCCCTGTTGGTTTGGTTGCCACTTCTCTACTTTTTTATTATCTATAAAACGTACTGGATTGTCTTTGCTAAGATGCAAAGCACGCACCCAAAGTTCCAATGCCAGAAGCATGAGAAATGCGTAAAGAATACATTTAAAAAACAACTTTCTCATATCTGTTAAAATTGAAAATAAATGAACGAACGATCAATACTGCTATCATAAAACATTAAAATTAATAGAATTACGATAGAATAAATAATAAATCTTACGACCCTGGATTTGAATTTAAAGGGAGAGCGTTCATCTCTTCGAATCCTGAACTCGTAAACTAAAAATAGTACTATTAAAATATAATAATCGATCATTCTATAACCCATAGGATGCTCATAAGCTTCGTATCTGAAATCAGAAAATATCTGATTTAAAAAACCAAAAGAATCTGTAAGGGATGCAGATCTAAAAAATACCCTAGAAAATGTAACTATCGCAAAAGTCAAAAGCATTTGAAATACTTCTGTCAACGAAGGCAACCAACGGTTTTCTGCTACAGTATTTCCCATATAAATACGATTTCTTCCCATTAAGAAAACCGGAATGTAAAAAAGCGCATGAATACCACCCCAAAAAATAAAGGTCCAATTGGCACCATGCCAGAAACCTGAAACTAAAAATATAATTATAATATTCCTAACTGATTTTAATTTGCTCACCCTTGATCCGCCTAAAGGAATGTAAAGGTAATGTCTAAACCAGGTAGATAACGACACATGCCAGCGTTGCCAGTACTCCGCTACGTTTCTGGCAAAATTCGGAAACTTAAAATTAGACATTAGCTCTACACCAAAAAGTTTTGCGGTTCCAATAGCAATATCAGAGTATCCGCTGAAATCCCCATATACCTGAAAACTAAATAAGGTTACGCCTAGAATTAAGGTTGAGGCAGGATACGTACTATAGTTTGCAAAAACATCGTCTACTATAGGCGCAATGCCATCTGCGATCACTAATTTCTTAAACAGTCCCCATAAAATCAGCTTTAAACCTGATACTGTTTGCTCATAATTAAAATGTCTCCTGTTGGTGATCTGAGATAGTAAATTTGAAGCTCGTTCAATGGGTCCGGCTACCAACTGTGGAAAGAAACCAACAAAAGCCGCAAACGAGATAAAGTCTTTTGTAGGTTCTAATTTCTTGTAGTAGATATCAAAGGAATATGACATTGTTTGAAAGGTATAGAAAGATATACCTACGGGGAGAATAACCTGAAGCGTCCAGGTGCTTCCGGTTTGCATTCCCAGTGCATTCAACATATCGATCCAGGAATCTACAAAAAAATTGAAATACTTGAAAAAACCAAGCAGCCCTACATTAAATATAACACTTATCGACAACCATCGCTTTCTTACCGATTTCTTATCACTCTTGAAAATTTTCAGACCTATCAGGTAATCAACTACCGTACTCAAAAAGATTAAAAACAGAAAGCGCCAATCCCACCATCCGTAAAAAAAGTAACTGGCGATCAAGATGAGAACGTTCTGTGCTCTTAAATGATTGTTGAAAACAAACCAATAAAGCAGAAATACTATTGGAAGGAAAATAAAAAATTCAACGGAGTTAAAAAGCATGGTTTAGCTCGAAATTATTAATGAATAGATTTGTTCAATATGTTTGCAACTTGATCCGCTGCTCTTTCATGTCCGTAGCACGTCCAATGACTATCATATTCAAAAGACCAATTTTTGTCTCCTGTATCATCTAACTCAATGGTTTTAAAACCAGCTTTTTTAGACGCTTCAATAATTGAAGGATCTGTTCCGGGCATAAAAACAAGTACTTTATTAGTGATATCGTATTGGTCACTGATAAATTTTAAAAGTTTGGGTATTTGATCATTTAATGAGCTAGCTGTTTCTTTTTGTTTAATAGGTTCTTCTGCGTTCCCAGCCCGCGAGAGAGGAAAGCGATTATAGAGATAGTACAAAAATTTCCAGTTGTATAAGACCAGCTTTAAACCGGGTGCCTTCATTTCACCAGGTACTACCTTCTTATCTGTTAATGATACCTGTGTGATATCTTTTAGTGACTTGATCTCTTTAATGCTTTCTATAAAATCTTCGTCCTTTACATAAATAAAATAATTCTCAGGTCGTAAAGTGTCGAGTTGTTTTGAAATTTCCATGGCTTCAATTAGGGAAACTCCAGATCTTGCAGCTTCCATAAAATTCAATGCAGGCACTTTTTCTTTCAGAAATACAGATTGATGGCAGTGAGATGGATTCATGAAATTTTCAATAAATGAATCACCAATGATTAATTGCAATCTATCGAAACTATCTGGTAATTCCCCGGGCCATCCCATTTTATTTATACTCCAGCTATGATCGCCACCTTTCCAGTACCCTGTTTGATCAGGAAAATACTTTTGTATATGGTCGTTATCAATGGTTCTTCTGGGAATGTCTGAAGTAAGATACATGGTTCTGGCAATTATTTCTCCCAGTAGCATTCCTACTATCAAAAAAGCAAGTATGTTTATAAGAAACTTTTTCATGGTCTAAAACTGAAAATAAATAAACTCCTGCTCTTCACCAGCATATGCAAATAGCAAAATGATAATTCCGAAATAAAATATCCATCGAAGCCCTCTGCTGTATTTAACCAACTGTTCAATTGCGTATTCGCCGTGTCTGCCCAACCATTCAACTATGATAAAGCCCAGAATCAGATAGAGTAGATAGGAAGGAAATACTTTTGGAAAAGAAAGAATACTTTCTGACCAGATCCCTGCAAGATAGTCAAATGCATGTGTTACATTATTCGCTCTAAAAAAGATCCAGGCAAGTAAAGTGATCATAAAAGTAGTAAGCATTTGTAAAGCCTCTCTAGCGTTTGGTAACCATTTACCCTCGGCCACCAGGTCTGTATTTACCCGATTTTTATTAAGCAATAAAAGGGGTAAGAAATAAATGGCGTTAAGTGCTCCCCAGATAATAAAAGTCCAATTAGCGCCGTGCCAAAAACCAGAAACTAAAAAGATGATCATCGTATTTCTCACCTTCATTCGAATGCCTCCCCTGCTTCCGCCTAATGGAATGTAAAGATAGTCCCTAAACCAGGTAGATAACGATATATGCCATCTTCTCCAAAACTCGGCTATATCTCTCGAAAAATAAGGAAATGCAAAATTCCTTTTTAAATCAAATCCGAATAATCTGGAAACACCTATGGCAATATCAGAATATCCAGAGAAATCTCCGTAAATCTGAAAGGCAAAGAAAAAGGCGCCCATGAGTAAGGTACTACCAGAATAATCTTCAGAATTGTTGAAAATCATATTTGCATACTTGGCACAGTTATCTGCTATTACCACCTTCTTGAACAATCCCCATAACATCTGTCGTAAACCATCTTTTGCTTTATAAAGATCAAATTCACGCGGACCGTAAAATTGAGGTAGTAGATTGGTAGCGCGTTCTATGGGGCCAGCAACCAATTGCGGAAAAAAGCTTACAAAAGCACCAAATGCAATAAAGTTTTTGGTAGGAATTAATTTTTCCCTGTAAACATCTATGGTATAACTCAAAGTTTGAAATGTATAGAAGCTAATACCTACTGGCAATATAATATTAAGCGTGTTCGGCTGAATTTTATAACCAAAAGCAGTAAATGCATCTGTAAAGCTTTCAATGAAGAAATTGTAATATTTGAAAAAACCTAAGAAACCGAGATTTACAATAACACTGGTGAACAGTAGTAATTTACGTTTTTGGGCTTTGGTAGTTCTGGTAAGGGCAATACCAATGCTGTAATCAATTACGGTACTGAATACGATGAGGGAAAGAAACCGCCAATCCCACCAACCGTAAAAAATATAACTTGCTACTAAGATCAGCGCATTTTGAATACGAAGATTTTTCGCCGTTACAAACCAGTATAAAACGAAAACTATCGGTAAAAAAATGAAAAAGTCAATAGAATTGAATAACATATCTTAACGCTGTTCACTAAAGGTTACGCCTCTTTTATACCGTTTCGTAAATTATATACTGTATATTATGTTAGGCAATCGCGCGTAAATATCCTAGAAATTCCTTTGTATATCAAAAAAAATCTTTGAAATACTTCTTTTAAGTTGTGAAGTACCCTTTCAATTGAGCAATACCTCTTTATAAGTACAATAAACCTTGATTCGACGTGTTCAATTTTCGGTCTTGTGAAAAATTACATCTTTAAAAGTTCCTTTTACCCGGTATATGCTGAAAGGTTCGTTAAGTACCTTGGCAAGGTTTCTGGCATTTTCAGGATATTCTTCTTTTACATAAATATGCAAGGTGTTTTTCAACACCTTGGTAGCGGAAATCGAAATATCGTATCCCGCAGTCTGTCTGGTTCCCATGCATAGAATAATGATAAATTCATTTTTAAAATTAACTTTGGGAATTGCCAGACCTGGTCTTCTAGTTTGGTTTACCTTACTGTAAAACGCTTTTAGACTTTGCTGCTCTTTAATCACTAAAATTTGAGGATCTTGAGGTCCACCCGATGTATCTTTTAAAATGAGTTCGACAGGTGATTGCGAAGAAGTACCCTCAGGATGACCGATGGATACCAGCAAAAGAATGCTTAGAAGAAAATGAAATTTCATGATTATTAAAGTTTATGCTAATGAAAAAGCCCGGTTGTATATTTCTTCATAGACGGGTACTATAGAATGAATATCAAATTTTGAAGCTTCTTCTCTAGCGTTTTCTTTAAAACGTTGTAATACTTTATCATCCTTTAAAATATGTACAGCATTCTTAGCCATTTCTTCCACATTGCCTACATCACTAAGAAATCCGGTGATCCCATTTTTATTTACTTCAGGAATTCCGCCAGTATTACTGGATATTACAGGTGTTTTATTGATCATAGCCTCCAGAGCCGCCAGTCCAAAACTTTCGGTTTCCGAGGGTAGTAAAAACAGGTCTGAAAAGCATAAGATCCGGTCGATCTCGTGGCTATTTCCAAGGAATAACACTTTATGGGTAATACCCAATTGTTCACACTGGTATTCTGCCTTTTCCTTTTCTGGCCCCTCTCCTATCATTATTAGTTTGGAAGGAATTTGTTGCTGAATCTTATAAAATATTTCAATTACATCGGGAATTCGCTTAACACGCCTAAAATTACTTATATGCGTAATAATACGTTCTTCCTCGGTAGCCATTAGTTCCCGCTGACAATCTGTAAAATTATTTGTATACTTCGAGATATCAATAAAATTGGGTACTACATGTATGTCTTTGCGTATATCGAAGAGGCGAATAGTGTCTTTCTTTAAACTTTCAGATACAGAAGTAACCACATCAGATTTGTTAATGCTAAAATTTACGGCAGGCTTATAAAAAGGGTGATTCCCCACCAAGGTAATGTCTGTACCGTGTAATGTAGTCACCATAGGGATGGAAATACCCTCATCTTTAAGGATCATTTTCGCCATATAACCCGCGTATGCATGTGGAATAGCATAGTGCACATGTAACAGTTCAATCTTATGAAGTTTTATCATATCAACCAGCTTACTTGACAATGCCAGCTCGTAAGGTTGGTAATGAAATAGTGGATATTCAGGCACATGCACTTCATGAAAATGTATATTGCCACTTAACAGGGCAAGCCGAACTGGCTGCTTGTAGGTTATAAAATGAATCTCATGACCTCTGCCTGCCAATGCTATGCCAAGCTCAGTTGCTACTACACCACTCCCTCCAAATGTAGGGTAACATACAATCGCTATTTTCATCTTCTATTCATCGGTATTCGTGGGCATTTCATAAAGTTAATCGGCAATCGCATCATAAATAATTTGTTGGATCACAGTACGGGTACCTTCCGTAATTAATTTCCGGTTTGAAGCGGATGGAAATGTACGGTTCGATAAAAATACGTAAACTATTTCTTTTTCCGGGTCTGCCCAAGTATAAGTACCTGTAAAACCACTGTGTCCAAAACTTTTCATAGAGACACAACCACAGGTAGGTCCTTTTTCTTCCAATTGAGGTTTATCAAACCCCACACCCCTTCTTACGTTATCTTCGCAAAAATAACACCTGTTAAACCGATCGATCGTACCCGTTTTAAAATACCGTTTACCGCCATAATAACCATCCCACAAATACATTTGCATAATCTTGGCCACATCATTTGCATTGCTGAACAATCCTGCATGACCTCCTACACCTCCTTGCATAGCAGCACCCATATCATGCACGTAACCCTGAATTACCTGATGTCTAAAGTAGTTGTCATCTTCTGAAGGCACCAACATCGTTCTTGAAAATTTGTTCAACGGGTTATAAGTGGTATGGTAAGCTCCCAGAGGGGCATATAACTGTTTCTGAGTTAATTTGTCAAGAGAAGAACCATAAGATTTTTCAATCACTTCCTTTAAAAGATAATAGGGCAGATCACTATAACGGTATTCCTTTCGTTTTCGAAGATCGGTGTCAAGAATACGCTGCCGTATTGAATCTTTATAATCTGAACGCAGGTAAAGATTACCAACCACTTTTGTAGTGAAGCTCGATATTCTCTTTTTAGAATAGAACTCCGGGGAAGGCCTACCTGTTATCGAATCTAATGTATAAAGGTAAAAAGGAATCCAAGGTTTAAAGCGACCGTAATGGGTAAGCATCTCTAAGAGCGTAATATTCGCCTTGTTGGTGCCTAAAGAAGGTGAATAAAAGTCTTTTAAAGAGCTCTTCAGTCCTAATTTTCCGGCTTCTTCCAATTTCATTACCATTGGCAATGTGGCTAAGATTTTTGTAAGAGAAGCGAGATCGTATATATGGTCGTTGGTCACAGAATCTCCGTTTACAAAACGGGTATTACCAAAGCTTTTATGGTAAAAAACCTTTCCTTTTCTAGCCACCAGTAATTGTGCTCCTGGCATTACCATCGAATCAATAGCCTGCCGTACAACTGAGTCAATTTTTTTTAATTTTCTTGAATTCATTCCCACCTGTTCTGGAAGACCATATGATAAACGCGATAAAGAATTTGTCGGCAAGCCGGTACCCTCTATGAATTGATCAGAGATCGTAATAGGAAGTTTTCCTCGGGTAGGTATCGCTCCAAAAATAACTTCTGCCATTTTTTCCTGAAAAACCGGAGTATTCGTATACGCTGTAAGTATCGTTTCTGTGTTTGTAACCGTAGATAATCTGGAAAGCTCAGCAGGGTCTGTGAACAAATTAAGAATTACATTGTACTTTCTGCTTATTTCATAGAGCCAGGTTTTTTCTATTGCTGAAAACTGATTTTTCCTTTTTAAAGCCTCTTCAGAAGGATGCATACCTATAATCACAAGATTGTATGAAGAGAGTTTATCCAGCAACTCGTCCAGAAGTGGTGCTTTTACAAGATCTACCGAAGCGTACAGCTTCAATCGATTCAGGAAAGGTGTAAAATCTCCATCTCCAAGAGGAACGAATGCAATTTTCTTTATATTCAAATTTCGAACGGGCACCAGTTCAAGATTATTTTTAAGCAACGTGACCGAAGCTGCTGCCAGGTTTTCCATTAGCAAACTATCCTGCAGATTTTCATCATAAGTATGCAAGGGTGTTATTTCATCAGAAGTTGCTAAATGCAAGCCTGCCTTATATTTGGCCATCAGTATTTTTTTTACCGATAGCGCTAATCGTTCTTCCGAAATGATTCCGGATACATAGGCTTTTTTTAATTCTTCATAAACCATAGGGAGCCCCCTTGATACATAAATTATATCATTACCGGCAAGGAATAAATTCAAAGCCTCTGAAGGTGCATTGACTTCATCTGATATAAGCAGCCCTTTAAATCCTATTTTATCTCTGAGGGTCCCCGGAAGCCTACGTTCTGATAATTCAGGCGGAATATCATTGGTATAAGAAGGAAACGAAACAGATTTATAAGAAGTTGTGATGGCCGAAACACCATCTTCTATTAATGTTGTATAATAACGAAGCAGTGAAAGTTCAGGAGGCATCACCGAAAAAAAACCGCTCATGATACTGTCTAACGAAGTGGTTTCTTCCAGAGGCTTCTCAAAATAATGTTTACTACAACTCATTACGCCTCCTGCCTGCAGCCCTTGCATTAATAATTGCGCCTGTTCCATATCCTTTGCAGAAGATCCAACTGCCAATACACCGGAAGCGTTCGAACGCATAGGGACAGAAGGAGTCATATTAAAGTGAATACCAATATTCTTAGAACGTTGACCTACTTGTACTCCTACCTGTTGAATCAATTCTTTATCTGCTACTGCAGAAAGTGCTTTACGATCTGGATAAGAGAAACGAGTGTCAGTACCTACCAGCAAGGGAACTGCTAATTCCTGATTTAAGGAGTTTAGAGAAGCTAATGAAGACCAGTTCTTTGGAGGTTCTACAATCACCGTACCCACAGGGGCTAAGTAAAGGTTTTCTTCTAAAGCTTTTTTTTCGGTAGTCAACATATTCGCTTTTACATGAAACGCCAATAACTGACCTATCTTCGCCTCTGTGTCTAAAGAATCGTACTGAGCCTGTACCCATGCCTGCTGATCAAGGGAATTGTCTGCGAGCAATGGATTTATTTCCTTTTGTTGAGCAACTACGCCCGTAACAAGTACAACAAACTGAAAAAGTAGTACATACTTCTTTAACATGAGGTATCAGAAATTTTTGGAATATACGTTTAAGCTTCTTAATTCAAAATCAAAATCGATGATTTAACAAGATTTTCGGTTTTAAGAGAAAACCAAAGAACTATTTAATTGAGAAATCTTGCGTGCCAGCTTTCGCTTGCCGGTACTTCCCAATGTTCAAGATATTCACCTTTTGTAGTCACTAAATTATTGAAGACAATGGTATTGGCATTCACGGCACGATCTTTCACCATCTTCTTAAAGTCCTTTAAAGGTTTATAGGCTACATATTCACCTTGTTTAAAAGACACATTCATTTTGTCAAGAAGATCTATGTTGTATTTTTTTTCTAAAGATTGAATGAAATGAACAGATGCATCAATAGAACAACCGGAAGCCGCCTGCGACTCCTGATCTAATGCAATTATGATAAATCGATTGTATTTGATCTCATATCCTGCTTTTAATCCGGCGCCGTGTGCGGTCCAGGATTCAAGAAATTGATCAAGCTGTTGCTGAATTTCTATAACTTCTTGGGCAGAAAGTCCACGATTAGACTGATATATCCATACACGGGAATGTTCTGGTAAAGTTTCAAAAGATGCGATCATGCTATTAAAATTAAAGATCTGATGCGTTTGCAATGAGTTCAGCGACATCCATTACAGCGATTTCGCCTTCTTTCTCCTTGTTTTTAATACCATCGGTCATCATTGTATTACAAAACGGACAGCCAGCTGCGATGATCTCGGGTTGCGTTTCCAAAGCCTGTTCGGTTCGTTCTATATTCACATCTTTGTCACCTTTTTCGGGTTCTTTGAACATCTGTGCACCCCCGGCTCCGCAACAAAGGCCATTTTTACGGCATTTCTTCATCTCTACCAATTCGGCCTCCAACTTTTGAATAAGCTCTCTTGGCGCTTCATAGACATTATTCGCCCTCCCCAGATAACAAGGATCATGAAATGTAATTCGTTTTCCTTTAAACTGACCTCCTTCAATACTTAATCGCCCTTCATCGAGCAAGGTTTTAAGAAATTGAGTGTGATGCATTACCTCGTAATTACCACCTAAAGATGGGTATTCGTTTTTGATCGTATTAAAACAATGAGGGCATGCGGTAACAATTTTCTTAACTTCATAACCATTTAGCACTTCTATATTGGTTACAGCCTGCATTTGAAAAAGAAACTCATTTCCTGCTCTTTTAGCCGGATCACCTGTGCAACTTTCTTCTGCGCCCAAAACTGCAAACTCAACACCTGCTTTGTTAAGTAACTTTACAAAAGCTTTGGTTATTTTCTTTGCACGATCATCAAAACTCCCGGCGCATCCTACCCAGAATAACACTTCAGGTTGTTTTCCCGCAGCTATCATTTCTGCCATGGTAGGCACGTGTAAGGTTTGGTTACTTTCCATAATTTTACATATTTTCAAAAACAGCGCTACAGATTAGAAATCCGAAAGGATACTCATATAACTTGTTTAATCATACTTTTTACCATCATCAAACACCTCTATGGTGACCTCTTTCTCCACAAGATCGGTGAATTTACCGTTATATCTTGTTGCTTTTACTAAGTGATTATCTATCCAGTGATAATTTCCTCCTCTGGGTTTTCCCATGAGAAGACTGTGATACATAAATCCGTGTTTGTTTAACCAGTTTTCAGTCACTTCCCGATGATCTTCCGTACGGGAAGTAAAAAAACAAATAATATGACCTTCATCATACCATTTGTTTAAAGTTGCCAATGCATCAGGATATACGTTAGCGGTTGCCATTCTTTCTGGTTCTTCATTCGGTATATCATCGCAAATGGTTCCGTCTATATCGATCAAATAATTCTTTATACCGTCGGGTAAGACGGGACTTATATGTTCTCCTGATTCAAGTTTCTCATGCAATAATTTATCTACATCTTCTTTTTTCATCTTAATTTTAATTTAGTTATGCTTCGTTTTTCCAATTTAATCTATCCATCTGATTGTACGGCCATGGCGCTCCGTTGTTCTCTATATTACTCATCATGTTATTGAGGTCTGAAGGAGCGGCGGATTGCTCCATAACCAGATACTGTCTCATGCTCATAATAATAGACAAGGGATCTATACTAACAGGACAGGCTTCTACGCAGGCATTGCATGAAGTGCAGGCCCATAGTTCTTCTCTTGTTATATAGTTATCTAAAAGAGATTTATTGTCGTCGACGAAAGTACCATCATTGAGATCCATATTCTTTCCAACCTCTTCGAGACGGTCTCTTGTGTCCATCATAATTTTTCTTGGTGAAAGCTTTTTTCCTGTTTGATTGGCTGGACACTCACTGGTACACCTTCCGCATTCTGTACAGGTATATGCATTCATTAATTGTACCCAATTAAGGTCGGTAACATCAGAGGCTCCAAACTTTTCAGGATCTGCAGCATCTTCTTCTGGTGCTGCATATGGATCGGCTTCTGGATCCATCATCAATTTAACTTCTTTGGTAACAGACTCCAAATTGTTGAATTGCCCCTTCGGTTTTAAATTTCCATAAAAAGTATTCGGAAAAGCCAATAAAATATGAAGGTGCTTTGAATAGTAGAGGTAATTTAAAAATATGAGTATTCCTATGATATGTAACCACCAGGCGGTTCTTTCAATGATAATTAAAGATCCTTCAGACAGACCGGAGAATAAAATTGATAACCATTGACTTACAGGGAACGCCCCTGCCTGCACATACCCCTCGGCACCCATTTGCTGAAGCTGGTAGTCTGCACCATTCATAGTTAAGAAAAGACACATTAAGACTACTTCAAAATAGAGAATGAGGTTACCGTCTTTTTTAGGCCAGCCTTCCATTTCGGGTTTTATGAAGCGTTGAAGCTTAATTACATTACGTCTTATCCAGAATGCAAAAACCGCAATCAAGACTAACAAAGCTAATATTTCAAAAGACCCGATCAAAAAATCATAAATTCCTCCAAGAGGAGCAAATATCCGATGCGTTCCAAAAAGACCATCTAAAATAATCTCTAATACCTCGATGTTTATGATTACAAAGCCCACATAAACAATAATGTGAAGTAGTCCTGCAATCGGGCGAACCACCATTTTAGATTGTCCTAGCGCTATCATTGCCATATTCTTCCAACGTTCAGATCTATTATCTGAAACATCTACATCTTTGCCCAAATTGATATTTCGAATAAGTTTTCGAACATTCATCGCAAAAAATCCAATCCCCAGAATAAGGATAATAGCAAACAGTATATTAAATAAATAGCTGGTCATATATTATTCATTTACTTCTTCGGTTTCTGTTGGAGGCTCGTAAGGCTTAGGTCTTTTGCCAAATAAGGAAAAATGTACATAGCGTTTTGGATTTAGCTTCATATCTTCCAGTAATAATTCCAGTTGCTTTGATGCTCCTGCTAAATTATTGTAAAAAGCTTCATCTTTAAAAAGTTTTCCTACCGTACCATCGCCGTTCTCTATACCTGCCAACATTTTATCCAGTGAATTGATGGTTCCCTGCAGATCTTCTACTGTGGCTCCGATGTTAGCTTTCGCCAGTGAATCAGACAAGTTAGAGAGATTCTCTGTCAGGTTTGCAACATTTCCAAGTGTGCTATCTAACCGCTCTTTATTACCCGTGATCAATAGATCAATATCTTTAGATGTTTTCTTGAAAGTAGAAATTATTTGTCCTAAATCGTCAATACTTCTTTTAAATTTAACTTTCGTATTGTCGTCAAGAAGCGAATTGATATTTATAAGCAATGAATCTGCGCTGTATAAGGTAGACCCTATTTGCTCCTGTAGCGGTGTTAACTTTTGAGTTACTAACTCTGTAAGTCCTGGTTTGATCCTTCCGGGTAGCGTATCTTTGGATTCTGCGGATATACTTCCATCAAAAACGGGTATGATCTGTATTCCTTTACCTCCAATAATTCCGGTATCATATAATTGGGCTATACTATTTTTAGAAAATTCAAATTCGTTCTCCACATTAAATGTAACTACCAGTTTACCAGTATTATCTTTGAATTTAATGTCCTGAATATTTCCTACCGAAAAACCATTAATGGTAACCGGTGTACCAATGGCAAGTCCTCCTACATGGTCATACACTACATAAAAAGTTCGATAACTCTTGAAGATGGAATTCGACTTGAGGAAACTAAACCCCAGGATAAAGAGCATTATTCCTCCCAATACAATAATCGCTGTTTTTAATTCACGGGATAGTCTCAAATGAATCTATTTACGGTTCCAGACAAAATTAGAAATAATTTGGAAAGAAACCGCTTAATTAGAAGCGGATTTTGAAACTTCTGATAAGCTGGTGCGTTTACCTTCCTTATAGCCTACGATGAAGGCTGAACTATACCCTGCATCAATCGCTTCCTGACGTAGTTCCTGAGCTTTGGAATACGAGGACGTTTCTCCATAAAGATACCGATAAATATCCTGATAGGATTCACGAGATAGTTCCTTAAGACCCTTAAAATTTGATGGAACGAGCTCCAGTTTAGAGGATCCTGCCGCTATTTGTATTTTATAGGTAAGCGAAGAATTGGAAACTACCGGTTTGTTAACCTCCGGTACGATGGGGATAGTATCTTTTTCAGCAATGACCGTATCATTTTCTTTGTTATTCTGAGACTCAAAACTAAAATCGTTGCCCACATTCTCTCCAACCGATTTTTTATAGGCCAAAACGCCCTTTGCGATCGACCCTGCGATTTCCACCTGACCTGAAGCAGAATTAAGGTAACGACCTTCTGGTTTATGTGTAAGAAAACCAACTTCTACAAGCACACTGGGCATGAAGGTTTGATGAAGTACAATAAAGCCCGCCTGTTTGACACCGCGATTCTTTCTTTTAAGCTTTTTTGTGAAATTACTTTGAATATTTTTTGCCAACATAATACTTTGATCGAGAAATTCTTCCTGAACAATGGTAAGTGCAATAAAAGATTCAGGAGAATTAATATTATAGCCAGCATAATTCGTTTCATAATCTTCCTCCAGGTAAATTACAGAGTTCTCGGCCTTGGCTACCTCAAAGTTTTGGCGATTGGCATGTAGACCCAACACGAATGTTTCGGTACCATTGGCATCACTACCATGCGAATTACAATGAACAGACACAAAAAGATCTGCATTTGCTTCATTGGCAATTTTCCCTCTTACATACAAGTCAATGAATTTGTCGGTCTTACGGGTATATACTACGTTTATATCCGGTTCTTTTTCCAAGATTGCTCCCACTGCAAGTACGATTTTCAAAGCGATATCTTTTTCCTTGTAACCATTCCCCAAGTTTCCCGGATCGTGCCCACCATGTCCCGCATCCAGAACTACCGTAAATTTCTTTTTTTGGTTACCTTTTTTAATCGGCTCTGCTTTACCAATATTCAGCACAAATATTGATAGGAATAAGACAAAAAAAGTTTGAATCCAGAAGGTTTTCAACATACTATCCATTGGTTAAAATAATTATAATCTCTTGCGAACAGACAAAAAAATATACGTATGTTTGAGTACTCAAAAATTGAGCCATACTTTTACAAAAATAGGATTAAAAGCTTTGCAAGCAAAACAACCTCATATTCTTTTACTTCTTATTTTATTACTTTGCGTTTCAAACAACTACGCTCAGGATACTCCTGCCAGAAAACCGTTGAAAATAGAAGCAGATAAAGATTCTATAAGTCAGGAATTCCCCTCAATTTCAAAAGATTCGATCGCAGGTTTTGGTGCTGTTCAGGATTCGGTTAAAACAGATTCATTAAAAAAAGAACCCGCATTACTTCTCGATAAAATAAAATACAAGGCGAAAGATTACGTTCGCATCAGCCAAAAAGATAAAAAAATCTATCTCTACAACGAAGCCGAGGTTTACTATCAGGATACCGAGCTAAAGGCTGGAACCATTACGATTGACTACGAGAAAAATGAAGTTTATGCCGGAAGAATTAAAGATTCTACCGGAGCTTTGGTGCAAAACCCATATTTTAAACAAGGAAGCAATGAGGTAAAGCCAGACTCTATACGCTTTAATTATACGACTGAAAAAGCACTTATCTGGAATTCAAGGTCTGAACAGACCGCAGGAGGCTTTGGAGGGGTTACCAGCGGAGGAAATATTCTGGTATTTGCAGAATTAACTAAAAAAGAAAGTGATTCGGTCTATTATTTAAAGGAGGGAAAACTTACCACCGACGAAGATCTGGACGACCCCGATTATTACATTCGCATCCGAAAAGGAAAATTTGTTCCTAAAAAGAAAGTAATTGCTGGTTTCAGTAATATGTATATAGCAGACATCCCTACTCCTATAGCGGTACCGTTTGCTTATTTTCCACTATCGGAAAGCAGAACTTCTGGTGTTATCTTTCCGGCTTTCGGACAAGTTAACGAACGTGGTTTTTTCTTGCAGAATCTGGGCTACTACTTTGCGGTAAGCGATTACTTTGACCTTGCGGTTAAAGGTGATTACTATACAAACGGCAGTTTTGGTTTCAGGGCTGAGACTTCTTATGCCGTGCGTTACCGATTTCAGGGACGCTTGAATTTTAATTACGAAAATGTGATCCAAAGCCAGCGTGGATTTCCAGATTTTAGTCAACAGCGCGTATTCAATTTGCAATGGTCACATACACAAGACCAAAAAGCAAGTCCTAACTCTCGTTTCTCTGCCTCTGTAAATTTAGGTAGTAGTAGTTTTTTTAGGCAATCATTGAATCAGTTAAACAGTTCAAATTTTCTACAGAATACCCTGAATTCCTCTGTTTCATATTCAAAAACTTTTCCAGCATATCCATCAGTAAATATTAACGTAACCGCCACTCATTCGCAGAATACCAATACCGAAGTGATAAACATGACACTCCCAACCTTTCAAGGGAGCGTTGAGCGAATATTCCCTTTTGCGCCTAAGGAAGGTATTAAGAAAGGGGTTTTTCAGAATATTAACTTTCAGTATAATTTAAGGGCTGAGAACAGAATTCAAACTACTGATTCGCTATTTCTGAAAAAAGAAATGTTTGAAAACGCACGAATTGGATTCAGGCACACGATTCCAATCAGCACGAATTTCAAAGTAGCTAAATATTTAAGTGTCACTCTCAATGGTAATTATGAAGACATCTGGACCTTCAGAACCATTCAACGGCGGGATTTCGATCAAACCCTCAATGAGGCTCCTATAGATACGATCAACGGGTTTGACAGATACAATCAATACAATTTTGGAGGCAGCTTAGGTACAACCCTTTACGGTACCTTTAATTTTAAAGAGGGTAGCAAGATACAAGCCATCAGACATACTATGAGGCCTTCCATTTCTTATGGATATACACCTTCGGGAGATCGCTATTACGAAGAATATGTTGCAAATGAGACTGGAGAACTACGACAATTTACTCGATTTGAAGGTAGCATTTTTGGAACACCATCGCTGGGAAACTCCAACAATATCGGGATCGCAATTAGCAATACGCTGGAAGCAAAAGTGACTCCTAAAGACACCACTGCCACAGAACCTAAAAAGGTCATGTTGTTGAACAGTCTAAATTTCAATACCGGATATAATATTGCAGCCGATTCTTTACCGTGGAGTCCTTTGAGAGTGACAGGAGGTACCACCCTGCTCGATAATAAGATGAGCGTTAACTTTGGAGCTACACTAGACCCCTATGCCATCGATAATAGTGGCAGAAGAATAGATGTTTTTAATGTGAACAATGGCGGAAGCCTGTTTCGTTTAACTAATGCGAATCTTACCCTCAACTATACCTTATCGAATAAGACATTTGAAAAAAAGAAAGGAGATGAGGAAGAAGATGAGCGATCGGTCGAGGAACAGGTAGCCGATCAATTTTTACAGGATGGATTTGCTTTTGGTGAGAATAATAGAAATGGTTACAACCGGGAGGAAGAGGAAGAAGATAAAGAGGAAGGTCCTACAAGACTTTACGGGGCTCGTATTCCCTGGAACCTTCGTATCGGATACACCATGAATTACAACAATTCAAATCGGCAAAATGAGATCACCAACAATGCTTTACAATTTAGTGGCGACATTTCGCTGGCAACCCGATGGAAAGTTCGTTTTTCATCCAGTTATGATTTTGTGAGAAAAGGATTTGGATTTACCAACCTTGGCTTTCAGCGGGATTTGAATACCTGGAACATGAGCTTCGATTGGCAGCCATTCAGACAAGGCGGAACCTGGTATTTCTTCATAGGAATCAAAGGTAGTATCCTTAAAGATGTAAAATGGGAACAGCGAAGAGATCCGGATAGAAGATTATAAATTTAAAACTCCGATAATGAAAAAAATAATTAAAACAGCAAAGGCACCGGCTCCACTAGGGCCTTACAATCAGGCAGTATTACATGGCGAAACCTTATATCTTTCAGGACAGATCCCTATTGATCCTGCCACGAATGAGTTGATAGATGGCACCATTGAAGAAGAAACTGAACAAGTAATGAAAAATTTAAAAGCCGTTCTTGCCGAAGCAGGGATGAACTTCGAGAATGTTGTAAAAACATCTATTTTCCTGAGCGACATGAAAAATTTTGCGAAGGTAAATGCTATCTATGGTAATTATTTTAACGATGATACGGCTCCTGCAAGAGAAACAGTAGAAGTAGCAAATCTGCCAAAGTATGTAAATGTAGAGATTTCGATGATCGCTATAAAATAGCAAAGCTACCATTCAGGTAGCTTTGCTAATGTTATTCACATTACAATTTTTCTTAAACGAATATTGATTTGTGGTATTTCACCAATCCATCAATAGGACGTCTTAAGATATTGCCAACTTTGATGTTGTTTTCTTCCATAATTGTATTCAATTCATCCTGAAGATAGTAGGCTATACTACCAACAAAATGCACTGACACCCCTTCGGTTGCCTGTTCGAACTGAAGAATACTATTATCGATAAATAATTGCATTCCCTTTCGAATTAAATTCTGGCAGTATTGTTCGTTTTTATTCTGGATCACGAACTTGGCAAAAGTAGCCAGGTATGTATTTGGATTTGGTTGTTTATAAAGATGATTTTTAATCACATCTGCATCCAAATCATATTCCTGTTCAAATTTTGCCGATAATTTAGGTGGGATCTTATGGTAATAATAATCTCTTAGCAATTGTCTCCCAAAGTAGTTACCACTACAATCATCCATTAAGATATAACCAAGAGAACTAACTTTCTGAAAAAGTTCTCTTCCATCAAAATAACTACAATTAGAACCTGTACCTAAAATACACACGATTGCGTGTTCTCTAGGTTCTACGGTGGCATAGACCGCAGCATATGTATCTTCTTTCACAGAGATTTTCGCATTTACGAAATATCCTGTAAAAATATCTTTAAGATAATTCTGCATTCTCAGAGTGCCGCAGCCAGCTCCATAAAAAAACAATTGACTCACCTCTTTACTATGCTTTGACAGTTCAAAATTATTGGCAAGTCTTTCTATAATTATTTCTCTTGTGAGTACTTCCGGACTTAATCCTAAAGTTTGCGTCATAAACAACTGATTACCAAAATCATCCAGAGCAATCCAGTCTGATTTAGTGGCGCCACTATCTACAATTAAAATCATATACGATACTTAAATTAATAGAAATTCCCGTTTTCAACGGGAATATTTTGAAGGATTACAGCGAATGAACGTACTCGGCAAGATCCACCAACTTGTTGGAGTATCCAGCTTCGTTATCGTACCAAGACACTACTTTGAAGAACTTAGAATTTAATTCTATGCCTGCACCAGCGTCAAAAATACTTGTTCTCGCATCTCCAATAAAATCTTGAGACACCACTGGTTCGTCTGTGTAGCCTAAAATACCTTTTAAGTCGCCTTCAGAAGCTTCTTTCATTACCTTCTTAATCTCTTCATAAGAGGTTTCCTTTTCTAATCTTACTGTAAGATCTACCACTGAAACGTCTGCGGTAGGAACTCTAAAAGCCATACCTGTTAATTTACCTTCCAAAGCAGGTATTACCTTAGTAACCGCCTTTGCGGCACCTGTAGAGGCAGGTATAATATTGAGCATTGCACTTCTTCCTCCACGATAATCTTTTTTAGAAGGTCCGTCTACGGTTAGCTGTGTTGCTGTAGTTGCGTGTACTGTAGTCATCAATCCCTCTTCAATACCAAAAGTATCGTTTAGTACTTTTGCTAAAGGAGCAAGACAGTTTGTTGTACAGGACGCGTTGGATACGATACGGTCTGATGCCTTAACATCCTTATGATTTACACCCATCACAAACATAGGTGCATCTTTAGAAGGTGCTGAGATCACAACTTTCTTGGCTCCGGCATCAATATGATACTGAGCAGTTTCTAGAGTCGTAAAAATACCGGTACACTCTGCAACAATATCAGCACCTACTTCATCCCATTTAAGATTTTTAGGATCTCTTTCCGATGTAATTCTGATCGTTTTACCATCCACAACCAGGTGACCATCTTTAACCTCAATATGGCCATCAAATTTTCCGTGAACAGAATCGTACTCTAATAAGTACGCCAAATGTTCTACATCAAGCAAATCATTAATTCCTACTATTTCTACATTTTTTCTTTTTACGGTCGCTCTAAACACCAATCTTCCAATTCTTCCGAAACCGTTAATACCAATTTTTAATGTTGACATTTTTAATTTATTTAGTTTTAATTTTTTTAAGTTTAAATCGTCATGATATCTGAAACCCTAAGCAGTTCCAGGTCTATCTTGGAGTGTCCTTTGATTGCTTTATCGAGAGGTGTCAATGCCATTTTATTATCAATAACACCTACCATATATTTACTTTTTCCCTCTAAAAGGCTCTCTACGGCTTTCACTCCCATTCGGCTTGCTAAAACCCGGTCAAAACAGGATGGAGGTCCACCACGTTGCATATGCCCAAGTACAGAAACACGAACATCGTAAATAGGTAGATTTTCTTCTACATATTCTTTTAGTTCAAATACATTTTTTCCAATCTTATCGCCTTCTGCTACCACCACCAAACTTGAAGATTTTCCGGTTTTTTTACTTCGATTGAGCGATTCCAGCAGGCGGTCGAGTCCAAGGTCTTCTTCGGGGATCAATATCTCCTCTGCCCCTGCCCCAACGCCGGTATTAAGAGCGATATGACCAACGTCTCGACCCATTACCTCAACAAAGAACAATCGGTTATGAGAACTTGCAGTATCACGAATTTTATCAATGGCTTCTACCACTGTATTTAAAGCTGTATCATAGCCAAGCGTGAAGTTGGTTCCGTAAATATCATTATCAATGGTTCCGGGAATTCCCATTACCGGAAAATCAAATTCATTACTAAAGATCATGGCTCCTGTAAAACTGCCATCACCACCGATGACCACGAAAGCATCAATATTAGCATTTTTGAGGCTTTCATATGCACGTACTCTACCTTCTTTAGATCGAAAATCTTCGCAGCGGGCAGACTTGAGAATAGTACCTCCCTTATTTATGATATTGTTTACGCTTCGGGCATTCATCGCTACAAAATCACCCTCAATCATCCCCTGATATCCGCGATAGATGGCAGCGCACTCAATTTCATAATACGCACAGGTCCTTACGACAGACCTAATCGCAGCATTCATTCCGGGAGAATCACCACCAGATGTCAAAACTCCTATTTTCTTTATGCCTTTTGACATATAAAATTGATTTAAGAAGTAAAACTACCAAACTTATTTTAATTTTCTATTATTGTAATCTCTAATTTTACGAAGTTCAAAAATTTCAAACGTTTTCGTTAATAAATTTTGATTTATGCAGCTTTCTTTATTGGATTACGGATTAATCCTTGGCTTTTTTGCCATTTCATTGATTATCGGAATTATCGCTTCCAGAACCTCTGGGAAAGACGCTAAATCATTTTTCTTGTCAGGAAGAAATATGCCCTGGTGGCTACTGGGAGTTTCCATGGTTGCTACTACCTTTGCTGCAGATACCCCCAACCTGGTAGCAGGTATCGTGAGGCAGGATGGTGTTTATGGGAACTGGGTATGGTGGAGTTTTCTTCTGACAGGGATGCTCACCGTTTTTTTTTATGCCAAACTTTGGCGGAGGAGCGGTATCAATACAGACCTTGAATTCTATGAACTTCGATACAAAGGTAAATCGGCTGCTTTTCTAAGAGGTTTCAGAGCGGTTTATCTTGGCGTGTTCTTCAATATTGTTATCATGGCAAACGTGTGCCTTGCAGCTATAAAAATTGGGCACGTCATGTTTGGATACTCTGCGGGACAAACACTATTACTCGCATCTTTGGTTACTGTATTCTATTCGATGTTAGGAGGGTTAAAGGGTGTGCTGTTAACCGACTTCGTACAATTCATTATTGCTATGGTCGGGAGTATATGGGCTACTGTCTACATCGTAAACCTTCCTGAAATCGGTGGACTGAAAACCCTGATCAGTACTCCGGAGGTCGCTAGTAAAATCAGTATGTTCCCTGATTTTTCGAATCCGGAAATTGTAATTCCCATCCTGCTTGTTCCACTAGCAGTGCAGTGGTGGAGCGTTTGGTACCCGGGATCAGAACCAGGTGGCGGTGGATATATTGCGCAACGTATGCTGGCCGCCAAAAACGAAAAACATGCTACCTGGGCGGTATTATTCTTTAACATAGCTCATTATGCAATTAGACCCTGGCCCTGGATCATAATAGGACTGGCTTCATTGATTATTTATCCGAATTTAGAAGCGCTGCAAGCGGCATTTCCAGGATTGAGCAGCAATTTTGTAAAGAACGATCTTTCGTATCCTGCCATGCTTACGCTGTTGCCGGCAGGTTTGCTTGGTCTGGTGGTAACTTCATTGGTTGCTGCATTCATGAGCACCATTTCTACACATTTAAACTGGGGCAGTTCTTACGTGGTTAATGACCTTTACAAAAGATTTATAAGACCGGAAGCCAAAGAAAGAGAGTTGGTAATTACCGGAAGGATCTCTACTCTAATCATGATGATCTGTGCCGCATTTCTTTCTTTGATACTGGAAGAAGCCAAAGAGGCATTTGACCTGATGCTTCAAATTGGTGCGGGTACCGGGCTGCTTTTTATTCTGAGATGGTTTTGGAAGCGCATAAATCCCTACAGCGAGATTGCCGCTATGGTCATTTCTTTTTTGATCGCCCTGGTCTTTTTTATCGATGGAAAGTTAGCAGAACCGTTTTTTGAGATCGCAGGATATATGAAATTAATTATAGGAGTTGTTGTGACCACTGTAGGATGGGTGACCGTTACCTTACTCACACCAGAAACCGATAAAGAAACCCTTGAAAACTTTAATCAACTCATATTCGGGAAGGCTTCTAAATTTGAAGGGTTTCGGTACAAAATAGTGTGTTTTCTTGCGGGAGTCGCGGGCGTTTACGCAGTGCTTTTAGGAACAGGTTATATGATCTACAAGAATTATGTAAACTTTGGTATTATGCTGCTGATAGCAATCACCTCGATCGTGGTTATCGGAAAACTCTGGAAAAAGATCAATTAGTCTTCCGGATCGTTTTGTGTTTTTGAAGAAAAGTTGAGGATCCCTTTTCCAACCACCGGTTCTTTTTCTTTCTCTTCAGAATCGTTTTTCTGTGCCACTTCTTGTTTCTCTTCTTTCTTTTTAAAGATCTTATCCCATAACTCCTGAAAGGTGTCAAAATCTACCTGATACGAAAGACCTACTCCCTGAGTATAGCCCTGACGATCATTTAGGAACTGCTGAATTTCATTTTGTTTATTGAATATTTTTGCGCTTAACGTACCTTCTTCGTTGAGTAGGATCTGTACTTCTACATCACCTGCAACTACCGATTGAGTAACGCCTCCTACAGGCACCCCTATTTCACCATTAATGAGAATTCGATCACTGATCTGAGTTGATACCGTAACCCCTATTCTATCGCCGTTGTTGACCCCTAACGGATTCCTTTCGCCTACATCATACGAAAAGCCAAAATCGAATTTACCGTCGTTACTTCCAAAAATATCGTTGACAAAACTGGAAGCAAAACCGGCTATGTTGCCCGCTAATGCTTGCTGTGTCAGCGTAACTTCATTCACAAAAGTACCCTGGGAAAGTAAAGAGAATGCCTGAAGTTCTCTTCTGTTTCTATCTTCAAGACGGTACTGCAATTCTGCCACGGTAACAGGATTGGTATTTGGAAAATCGATCTCAAAATCGATCTGTGGTTGTATCAACTGTCCTTCCAGATGAATGATCACATCGGTATCTATTTTTCGGGTTACCGAACTATTGTCAAGCAATACCGCTGGGTTTGCTCTCGTTCTGTACACAGCCTGAATATTTACATTGGCATTTAAAGGGTCTCCATCCCATGTAATGGTTCCACCTGGCAACACAGAAAAATCTCTTTCAAAGACACCTTTGTATTTATACTTATAATCTCCCTTAAAAGTGATAAAGTCACCCCACATATTAAACTTTCCGTTGGTATTGATCTCGATCAAAAGGTTTCCTGCTCCCGTACCTGTTAGCATACTCCCCGATTTTCTGTCCAATACAATTTGCACTTCTGCTTCCGGTGTCACATCCAGATCAAACTCCAGCTCAAGCCCTGTATAATCCCTTAATTTTCTCTTCTCCGCTTCTTCGTCAGTCTCATTTTTGTCAATGAAATTGATAAAAGAGGTGTCGCCTATCGTAGCAACATCGCTGATAGGAATTTTAAACGAAGTTCCCCGCATCGTTTCTGCAGTTACAGAAATAAAGAGCGCATCGGTGGGTCCTTTAATGGTTCCTGTACCATTTATAAATCCGGTACCATAGTACAATTCATCTTCATCAAATTGCGTGTTAAGCACCAGAAAACGATCTCCAGCGGTATCCAGTTGCAGATTTAAGAACCATTCTTCAAAATTGGTATGTGTAATGCCTCCGTTAAATAGCGCTTTAGTGTTATATGCCGTATCTGTAAGTTCGATATTGTTGAATTGAAATGTCTGTCCGTAGAGTTCTACCTGAGCTAGTTCATTAAAGGAAAGATCTACATTGAGATAAGGAATTTTTAAACCTGCCTCGTTAAGCAGTAACTTCCCGTCGATCGATGGATTTTTTACCGGGCCCGTAATATTAGCAGTCCCCGTAACGAAGCCGCGTATATCTGAAATCACTTCTTCACCCAACGGACTAAAGGGAGCCAGATTGAGACTGTTCAATGTCGCTTTAAGATCTAATGTCGAATCTTCGGTACCAAACAGCGCATCTCCTTTTAATTCCAGCGATGCCAGTCCGTTATTCTTTATAGACGCGTCTACCGTAAAGCGAGACAGATCGTTGTTCCCGATAATATCAATATCAAGGTCTCCAAGCATGTAATCATTCACATTAAACTGGCTTATATACAGTTGAGACGAGGGGAAATAATTCCCGTTTTTCTGGAGGATGTTCAAGTCTCCGTTAACTACCCCATCCAACTGCAAACTATCCACTCTGGGGCTTATCTTATCCAGCGCAACATTTTTAAAATTAAGTTTTATGTCTTTATAAGTTGAATCGATCAATTCTCCTTTCAATAAAATCTCCTCGTCATTAAGCGTCATGTCGATCTGTCGGATCGTGATGGTATCTAAAGACCGGTTGAAAATAACTTTGTTATCCCGATTTCCATTTTCATTAAGCAACCACTTATTTCCGCGAAAGCCCACTTCTGATTTCTTGAGACCAATTACAGATCTTTTCTGTTGGTTGAAGGTATGGTAAAAGTTAAGATTATAAACATCTGTATATTCTTTGCCCCCTAAAAACTCAGTTCTAAAGAACAGCGTGTCTTTGATGGTGGCATTAATGAGGTTAAAATCTTTCATTTGATAAAATCCTGCATCAATATTGTCTACTTCCACATATGTATTGAATAAGGGATTCTTATTATCAATCTTTATTTCTATATCATCTAGAATTTTACCGAAAGCGTGAATGTGGGGAGATTTGAAAGTAAGTTTAAAATCTCCATCATCTGCAACCATACTTCCCCTTAAGGTCGTGTTAGGTCCAAACGCCACTTCTGGGAAGAACACATCTACAATTTTATTATAGATCTTTAGATTAAAGTTCATGTATTGACCCGAGGTTACTTCATACGGACTGTAATTCGTATAAATGCTTCCTATAGAGTTCTCTACCAATTTGCCTACCTCACTTACCTTAAATTTACCTTTTACGATACCAGTAATAATATCGGGAGAATTGATCTCTAAAATACGCTCGTCATTTTCAAAAACCGAGGTGATCTTAAAATCTTCAAAATAGTATTCGTCATTCTGATTCTTATAACTTGTTTTAAGGAAGCCGATATCCCCCACAGCATCATCTATACTATTAGCAGACATATTCATATACACATTACCCTGAAATACAGAAATACTATCTGTGGTGATGATGTTGAGTTTGTTAAGGTCTGCATACTTAACGGAAGCTATAAAATTAAATTGGTTCTTTTCACTGGAAAGGTCTGCCAGTCCTTTAAAACTAAATCGTGCATTAGGATCATTGGAAACCATATTACCATCGAACAACTGATCTTTGATAATACCTGATACCTCTATTTCTCTGTAATCATAGTTATTGTAGTGTAGTTTAAAAACTTTACCGATCACCTCAGTATTTAGATTTTCCTGTGTGAAACCCTTACCATTAACATCAAAATCAAATGATACTTCACCAAGAGCAGGATCGTTTATAAACGTTCCAAGATCAAATTCTATCAAAGATATAAAGCCTTCATATGAAGCATTGTCAATATCTTCAATATTGGTGAGTTTCATGTCTGAATAGCTACTTCCCAGATCTGTAAACAGATTGATTCTAGCGTCTACATAATTTTCGGTGATGACCGAGTTACCTCGAATTGTGAATTGGCCAAATTTCTCAAATGAAGAAGGTAAGGTATTTCCCAGAATATCTGGTAATAATGATCTGAGCTGCCCATAACTCGAAGAGATGTTTTCGATACCGGCATCTAAACGGAAAGGTTTGTCTGAGGTGAAAATATTCTTGAAATTGAAATCGCCACGAATAATCGAATTACCAGATTCCAGCACCATACCAACGGTTTCAAAATCATTGAGCACTCCACTGATCTCCGTAGAAAATGTCACGAGCTTGCCTTCCCCAAATTCATTGTAGAAAGTATTTACTTCATCTAAAGCAACCTCAGAATCGTTAAAGCTTGCTTCGATCTGAACCTTGTTTAAAAAATCAGCAAAATCTTTTCGGTCATAGTTAAAAATGATTTCACCTTCAATATCTGAATTTTTAGTGAGTAGATTGAATTTTTCAAACTTCATTTGATTGAGTGAGTAATGAAATTCTGCCTGCAGTCTTTCGACATCAACTCCTCTTCCAGTATGAAACGCTAATTTTTCAACGTCGGCATCCACATTGGGGCCTACAATAGAAAAGTTGTTAACACGTGCATTCATTTGCTCAAATCGAAGCAGATTGGGTTTTTCTTCGTTTAAATCGATTAACTTGAATTTGCTTTTAGAAAGGTCTATTCCGCTAGCTGTAAGTCTGAAATTTGAAGTAGAAGTGGTATCGGGAGTTCCTTCTAATTTCGCAACAAAAACATCCAGATTCGTATCTGTTTCACCTTCATAGGTCTTTAGCTTCATCGTGAGCTGGTCGATCGTAATATTCCCAAAATTAAGATTCGAGTTTATAGCGTTTTTTACACTTAAAAGAGAAGTGGTAAGCTTATCAATATAAAACAGCGTATCTTGTTTGTAATCCTCCACATAGACCCCTTTAAGCCCTACTCTGCCTAAAAAAGACAGATCTACTTTATCAATTTGGATATTGGTATTAAACTCATCATTCAAAGACTTGGTAAGTTTATTAGCAATCGTATTTTGCACTGATGGCAGCGACAATACAATCACCAGTAACAGCAGGAAGAAAAGGATTCCTACCAGCAAACGAACCAATATTTTTCTAAATTTTTTGATAGCGCGAATTAGTTATACTTTTGCACTGCAATCTTTATTCCAATTACGATTTAAATGGGTGTTGCAGATGTTTACATTTTAGGTATTGAGTCTTCATGCGATGATACTTCAGCCGCTGTATTGCACAACGGAAAAATGCTTTCTAATGTTGTGGCGAGCCAGAAAATACATGAAGCCTATGGCGGTGTTGTTCCTGAACTTGCTTCAAGAGCACATCAGCAAAATATAGTTCCCGTAGTTCATCAGGCATTAGCTAAAGCAAATATCGACAAAAAACAATTATCAGCCATAGCTTTTACCAGAGGTCCCGGCTTAATGGGATCATTACTGGTAGGTACTTCCTTTGCCAAATCCCTTTCTATGGGGTTAGACGTTCCTTTAATAGAGGTTAATCACATGCAAGCTCATATTCTTGCCCATTTTATTCAGAAAGGTGATACACAATTTCCAGCGTTTCCTTTTCTGGCAATGACTATAAGCGGAGGGCATACGCAAATTGTCAAAGTAAACGATTATTTTGACATGGAAATACTAGGTGAAACTATTGATGATGCCGTAGGAGAAGCCTTCGATAAAAGTGCAAAAATTTTAGGGCTTCCCTATCCCGGTGGACCGCTGATTGATAAATATGCTCAAAAAGGGAATCCGAAAGCTTTTAAATTTACAAAACCGAATGTGGCCGATCTCAATTTTAGCTTTAGCGGATTGAAAACCGGAATTCTCTACTTTATTCAAAAGGAAGTTGCTGCAGATCCTCATTTTATAAAAGATAATTTAGCGGATATCTGCGCGTCTATTCAATATACCATTGTCCAAATTTTAATGGATAAGCTTAAAAAAGCTGTAAAACAAACCGGAATCAAAACAGTTGCCATAGGTGGTGGGGTATCAGCGAATTCAGAGATCCGTAAAACTTTGAAAAATGCAGAGAAAAATTTAGGTTGGATAACATATATTCCCGATTTTGAGTTCTGTACAGACAATGCTGCCATGATCGCTATGGTAGGACATTTAAAATTTTTAAGAGAAGACTTTACCACTGCCCAGATAAATGTGAAAGCCCGGTATACTATCTGATTCATAGTCAATAAATTTATTTTTTTGACGCAATCACTTTTTTGACGCACTATTTTCAAATAAAGTTAATAGTATGAAGAAAAGCCCGAGATTGTGTTGACAACAACCCAACAAAATTGGATATCTTTGAGGCTCAAACAGGGAAACTCGTATTGCATGCAATTATTTTATCATCCCGGACTCAAAGAAAATGATACTTCTTTTAATTTTGACAAGGAAGAAAGCCGTCATATTTCAAAGGTCTTACGAAAGACCAGTGGAGATGAAATTCGGGTAACCAATGGAGATGGTTTAATATTTGATGCTATCTTAGAGGAGGTGTCTCCTAAATCGTGCGTTGTTCGCATTCGCAAAGTCCATAAAAAATTTTCGCGCAGGTACTGGCTGCATATGGTTGTCGCTCCTACTAAAATGAATGAACGCTATGAGTGGTTCTTAGAAAAAGCTACAGAAATAGGAGTAGATGAAATCACCCCGATAATTTGCGACCATTCTGAACGAAAGACCATTAAAAAAGAACGTTATCAAAAAGTACTGGTAGCCGCAATGAAGCAATCACTAAGAGCGTATCTGCCAAAGTTAAATGACCCCATAACGCTTGACAAATTTCTTGATAAAGATATCGAGGGTTTACTTTTTATAGCACACTGCGAACCGGAAGATAAATATCATTTAAAACGGCGCGTTCAGCCAGATAATCCGGTAACGATTCTGATAGGTCCCGAAGGTGATTTTTCTACTGCAGAAATTGAGAAAGCAGCTAGCCGCAATTATACTCCTATTACATTGGGTCCTTCCAGGCTACGAACAGAAACCGCAGCGATCGTTGCCTGTTCTGTTGTTGCTTTTTGTAATTTATAAATCTTTTTGCACTCCCGTTATAATTGTATTTTGTTCGTCTACCAATAACAAAACTATACTCAGCGCATCAGATGATTTTACCAAAGCAGGTATCGGCAAGCTTAATCTTAGCGCGCTCTTAGTTACTTCCACCTCTTTTTCAGCTACAACAACATTACTATTTCTAAGCTTAAGATCGCGATTTTCACCTCTCTTGATACTTGTAATTCGTTCATCAATAACTAAGAGGTATCTTAAGAACAGACCTTCACCAGTATTTTCAACGGTAGCAGTGATCGAAAGTATTTGATCTTTTTGTTTGATTTCTTCTATCTTAACATTTTCAACAGAAGTTCCCTGGTCGTATGATTGAATTGCCTCTAAAAGTGCTGCTTTTCTGGATCCGACAAATCCTTTTTTGCCATTCACTACAATTTGCGGTGTGTAAAGGGAGTTGCTTTTAAACTTTCGGGCATAATTACGTTGCTTTTCGGTAAATGCATAATTACTAAAAGGATCTTTCCATCCCAGGCGATCCCAATAGTCTACATGATATGAAAGTGCAATTACCTTTTCATTCCCAAAACGTGCCTTGACCTCAGATAATAACCTGTCTGCCGGAGGACAGCTAGAACATCCCTGTGAAGTAAACAACTCTAATACTACAGGGCGGTCATTTTGTTTTTGACTGTGAAGGACATAAGAATTAAAAATTGTTGCCATCAGGAAAAATAAAATAAGGTGCTTCATAATTATAATGCTTATTTTTGACTTCTATAGATAAGTTCGAGATTAATGAATAAACTTACCCGGTTTAACATACTATTGTGTTTTATCTGTTTATCAATATGGGTAAATGCCCAGGAAATAGCCGTACTGAAATACGGTGGTGGCGGTGATTGGTATTCAAATCCCACTGCATTACCCAATCTAATATTGTTTTGCAACCAGAACCTTCAAACTGCCATAAAAACGCAACCGCAAACGGTAGAGGTGGGAAGTACAGATATTTTTCAGTTTCCCTTCGTTCATATGACGGGGCATGGTAATGTATTCTTTACTGAACAAGAAGCAGAAAATCTTAGAAACTATCTGCTCTCAGGTGGCTTTTTGCATATTGATGACAATTATGGGATGGAGCCCTATCTTCGAAAAGAATTAAAAAAAGTTTTTCCTGATAAATCATTGACTGAATTGCCGGCATCTCACCCTATTTTCAGTCAGCGCTATAATTTTCCTCAAGGTCTTCCAAAGATTCATGAACATGATGGAAAAAGACCTCAGGCCCTAGGGATTTTTGAAGAGAATCGCCTGATTTTACTTTTTACCTTTGAAAGTGATCTGGGAGATGGATGGGAGAGTCAGGAAGTTCATAACGATCCTCAAGAAAAAAGACAGGAAGCTTTAAAAATGGGCGCCAATATTATTCAATACGCTTTTGAAAATTAATCCTGAAATATCCCAGTAATCCAACTATGAATTCAAAGATCATTGCCAACGGAATTCTAAGAGCAGTAGCCATTTTATCTGGTATTTTTGTCCTGTTAATTTTTCTATACAAAATAGGTGTCGTACTCGCCTACATCGCGATGGCTTTTGTGGTTTCTTTAATAGGTCGCCCGATGGTACTTTTTTTAAGAAGAAGACTCAAGTTTTCAAATACCATTGCGGTTGTGGTAACCATGTTTCTTATGGTAGCACTTCTTCTAGGAATAGTTTCACTCTTTATACCATTGATCATTGAGCAAGGAGAAAATTTATCCTTATTAGATATTGACTCTTTAGAGTTGAATTTGAACAATCTATACGAAGAAGTATCTAATTATTTTAATATCAACGAACAGAATATTCAAAAAGGAATCAAAGATACTTTCAAAGAAGCAGGATGGTTATCTAATCTGGACTTTTCTGCGATCCCAGACTTTCTCAATTCAATTGTAGGGTTTCTTGGAAGTTTTAGTGCGGGCTTATTTTCAGTGATTTTTATTTCTTTTTTCTTTCTCAAAGACAGTCGGCTTTTTATGGAAGGGATAAAAATCTTTATTCCCGATTCTAAAGAGAATAGACTCTCTGCTTCTTTTGATAAAATAAAAGACCTACTTTCCAGATATTTTCTGGGGTTAATTATCCAGATACTTATTTTATTTATAATCTATACTGCAGTGCTGTTAATAGTGGGGATCGAAAACGCTATTGTCATTGCCTTTCTTTGCGCGTTATTAAATATTATTCCTTACATAGGTCCCTTGATTGGTGGATTTTTAATGCTACTTCTGACCATGACCAGTAATTTAGGATCTGATTTCAGCGAAGTAATTTTATCAAAAACGATCTACGTATTCGTTGGGTTTATTGTAGGACAGCTGATCGATAACTTCTTTAGCCAACCCTTCATATTTTCGAATAGTGTGAAATCTCATCCTCTAGAAATTTTTCTGGTAATCGTTATTGCAGGAATTTTATTTGGTGTAGTCGGTATGATCATAGCGGTTCCCGGATATACTGTAATGAAAGTAATTCTAAAGGAATTTTTGTCCGATAATAAAATTGTGAAGTCATTAACGCGCAGACTCTAAGTTATCTAATGTGAATCGGGCCGTTCTTGCATCAGAAGTTCAAAAGTACATTCAGCAACAGTTGAATCAAGATCTGAATTTCCTGATTTTTAAAAAATCGCCTTTCTCTACTGTAACTATGCATGAGCTGGTTAAACAAATTAGTGGTAAAAAAAATGCATACACTAAATTACCCACATGGTTTGAGACTTCGGGTATTTACTATCCTGAAAAAGTCTCTCTGGAGCAAACATCCTCGGAAAAAACAGCTTCCTATAAATCCTCACTGATTAAAGGAAAGTCGTTGGTTGATCTCACCGGAGGCTTTGGCGTGGATTCCTTTTATTTCTCTAAACAATTTGATGCAGTAATTCATCTGGAAAAAAATGAATCGCTCTCTGAGATTGTCTCTTTCAATTACAAGCAATTAGGCGCTTCAAATATTGAATGTAAAACCGAAGATGCTGAGACATTCTTGCACCGTAACCAGAAAACTTTCGATTGGATCTATGCAGATCCTTCAAGAAGAGATGATCATTTAGGAAAAGTATTTTTGCTTTCGGAGTGTACACCCAATATACCAGAACTGCTAGACATTATATGGCAACGAACTCAAAATTTACTGCTTAAAACCTCTCCTTTACTCGACATTCAACAAGGGATCAATGAATTACAGCATGTAAAAGAAGTACATGTAGTCGCAGTGAAAAATGAAGTAAAAGAACTTATCTGGATCCTAGAGAAAGATTATAAAGGCTCGATCAAAATTTTCAGCGTAAACATTGAAAAAGAAAAAACGGATTTCTTTTCGTTTTTTTATCAAGAAGAAAAAGAAACTAAAGTATTTTTTTCTAATCCTCTGAATTATCTCTACGAACCATACGCCGCTGTCTTAAAATCAGGAGCTTTTAAAACAATTTCACAAAAATATAAAGTCTCAAAGATTGGTATTAATTCTCATTTATACACTTCGGAAGCACTTATTCAATTTCCCGGAAGGATCTTTGAGATTCAGGAAAGTTTGCCGTTCCATAAAAAAACTTTAAAAAAGCGTTTTTCAAAGGCAAAAGCCCATGTAACCACCCGGAATTTCCCCTGGTCTGTAGCAAAACTTCGAAAAGAGTTGCAGATATTAGATGGCGGTGAAGTTTATTTATTTTTCACTACCGACCTCAAAGACAATCATTTAGTTATTATTTGTAAAAAATTATAAAAAATTTCAGGAGTTTCAGGTATTCAGTTGTTTTATATAAAAACCTTAAATACCATGAAAATGATTAAAATTAATTTTTACCATTTGAAAAACTTTGTTTGGAAGACTTCTTTAGCAATAACTTTATTGCTTTTTGCAAGTTGCTCTAATGATTCTAATGATGATATTACCAGCGAAAGAGGTCGGGTCAATCTTGCAGCTAATGTAATTTATGACGGGACTGCGAGCGCTAGTGGACGATCACTGAATGCCTCAGTATTACTTTCTGAATTTAAAGTAAACCTGGAAGAAATTGAATTCGAAGTGGACGAAGACTATTACGATGACCATAATAGCGATTCTGACGATGACGATAGCGATTGGGATGATAATGGTACTTACGACTTTCAGGATGATATAGAATTAGAAGGGCCTTTCGAAATTGATATTCTGAGCGGTCAGGTTACTTTTGCGAATTTTAGTTTACCCAATGCGATCTACGAAGAGATCGAATTTGAATTCAATAAAAATCAAAATCCATCCAGCGATCTTTTTAATAAGACGGTTTTAATTAGAGGAACCATTGATGATATCCCGTTTGAATTCTGGACAGCCTTTGAAGAAGAATTTGAGTTGGACTATGAAGATGCCAGTAAAGATATTGTTGTAGACAGCGACACAAATACAATCGTGATCACTTTTAACCTGGATGCTCTGATTTCTGTAATTGATTTCTCAGCAGCAAAAGATGGTAACGAAGATGGCCTAATTGAAATTTACAATAACGACCCCGATGGAAACGACAATCTAGCAGACCAGATTAAGAATAAGCTTAAAGATTATATTGATCTTTTAGATGACTAAGCTTCACATAAGGCAAAAAGGGCTCTTGATTATCAAGGGCCTTTTTTAATTATCCGTGGTGCAGGACCATTTAAAATCCGCCACCGTATAATTGGATGCTGCATTAAGATTATAATGCCACCATTCTGTTCGTATAGACCAAAAACCGTGTTTTTCCATGGTTTCTCTTAATAATGTACGGTTTTTAAGTACTTCCTCAGGTAATGATGTAAAATCGTGATGCGCCTTCTTACCAAAAAAATCGAAATCGGTTCCCATAGCTAACTCATTTCCGTCCAGATCCACCAACGTAATATCTACTGCCCCACCCTTATTATGTATAGACCCCTTTTTAGGATCGGCGACGTATTGAGGATTAGGCACTAGTTTCCACATTTGCCATTGTACCGAATTCGGTCGGTAACAATCAAAAAACTTAATTCGATACCCTTTTTTAATGAAATCCTGGTTTGCTGCGATCAATGCTCTCGCTGTCACTGCTCTTGTATAGCATTCAGCGCATTCGTAAACGGCCGTTTTAAGAAAATTGTCATTCGTGGCATATTTAAGATCGTAGGCAAAATCTTTGCTGTAATTCTTTAGATTCACAAAGAGGGTGTCTTCTAATTCTTCCAAATCATTTAACAGGGGCATTTCTTTGGTCAACTTTTTTATTTTAGTTTCAGAGGAATCCTGTTGCATTTCAGCTTTGGTATCTACATCAGAGCTATTTATGGTATAAGAGTCTGTGTCTCTGCACCATTTACATGATAGTGAAAGGAGAAGAAGAAAAAAACAAATTGTATATTGAGATTTCATTACTTAAAGTTAAGAAATTAAAAGCCATTCTATGAAGAGATACTAACTAACATATACTTAAGAGATTTTCATCTCGTTTTTCCTGCGACAATTTTTTCCAAGAAAAACCACGAGACACCAAAACGATCATTTTGTATTTCTTATCCAAAATTTGCTGCAAAAGTTCGATACTTTAGAACAGCAACAAAGACAACTCCGCCAACAGCATTTCCTACCAATGCCGTTACCTGAAATGTTAGATAGGATACAAAAGAAATTTCCTTTGCCGTAAGGAGACCAGCAAAAACTTCAATATTTCCGACAATACTGTGATGAAGACCTGCTAAACCAATAATGGTAGTAATAACATAGATGATAACTATTCGGCTTATCGTATCGTCTGCAGAAGTCAATAACCAAGACAATAGCCCCATGAGCCACCCGGCTAATATAGCACTACCGAGTATGACCCATACATCGTAATGCGAAACATGGGTAGCGATCGCTGCAATACTATCATATGAGATTACCGATAAACTGGTTCCTACCCAAATTACTAATAAAGCGATGATGTAACCGCCTACAAGATTTCCAAAAACAACCCAGCCCCATAACTTCAAAAGTTCAGATAAAGAGCGTTGCTTATGGAGTACTGGAAGTGCCAGTAAAGAGGTCTGTTCGGTAAAAAGAATTGATTTGCCTAAAACCACCAGAATAAAACCTACGGGATATGCGAATGCACCAATATAAAATAGACTCTCATCGGCAACTTTCCCTTTGAAAAAAGTGTAGACAATAGCTATTAACATAAAACTAAAACCTATCTCAAGACCTGCCGAAAGAGAACTTAAAAAAACCCTGCCGGTCTTTTTCTCATAAGCTTCCATACCTTCACAAAGCTGCTCTACCATGATCTCTTCCTGGCTTTTTGGAGATGAATTCTCAGCTTCCATGTCGCTTACTTTTTCGTCAATGAATTTTTCTTTATTCTTCATTTGAAACCATTTTATCCTTTTTTGCGATCCGGTTTAACCATAATAAACCAATTATTGCAGACAACAATGAACCGGTGAGTATACCGGTTTTTGCAATCTGAAGTAAATTTTCATCTTTAAGTGCCAGACCGGCAATAAATAAGGACATTGTAAAACCTATACCTGCCATAAAACCAACACCAGCAATACTTTTCCATTTAACACCGTAAGGTAAAACCCCCAGTTTAAAGGAAACTGCCATTTTTGAAAATACAACAATCCCTATCAATTTACCAAAAAGAAGTCCTAAAATAATACCCAAGCTTATAGGGTGAGTAACGATATTGAAATAATCTGAAGTGATCACAACTCCGGCATTGGACAGCGCAAAAATTGGAAGTATGAAATAATATACGAAAGGTTTTATGTTCTCTTCTACACGTTGTAGAGGAGTAAGTGCTTTTTTGCTATCGCTTATGGCATTTTGAATAATAACTACCTGTTTATGGGTTAACAGTTGATCTTCTGTAAATCTGGTATCGTTAAATTCCTGTTGTCTTTCAGCTATTTTTTCTAAATATGCTTTTTCCGACAATTTAGTACGTGCGGGAATCGTAAGCGCTGCAAGAACACCTGCAAGTGTGGCGTGAATTCCTGAAAGTAAAATTGCCACCCACAGTCCAAAAATCCCGAAGAAAAGATAAAACCACATACTGCGAACTCCCAGCATATTTCCTGCCAACATAATGATAAAATAAACACCTCCTATAGCAAGACTTATCAACTGAATATCATTAGTCAGAAAAAAAGCGATCACCAGGATCGCTCCAATATCATCTGCTGTAGCCAGTGCGGTGAGGAAGGTTTTCAAGGAGGCAGAAACTTTGCTTCCCAAAAGTGATATAAGACCAATGGCAAAAGCAATATCGGTGGCCATCGGTATTCCCCATCCGTTGGAACCTTCACCATTATAGGTGATCAAAAAATAGATCGCAGCAGGCACTAACATTCCTCCGAGTGCTGCAGTAATAGGTAGTGCGGCTTTTCGAAACGTCGCTAATTCTCCATTCATGAATTCCCGTTTCACCTCCAGACCTACCATAAAAAAGAAATAAGCCATTAAACCATCATTTATCCAATGATGTAAAGTTTCTGTAATTGCAAAATTTTCAAAACCGATGGTGAGTTTTTGGTTCCATAACCAATGATAGCTATGTTCCCAGGGAGAGTTAACCCATATCATCGCAACTAACACCATCGCAAACAATGTGATCCCTTGTGCTGATTGATTTCCAAAAATTTGATTAATAATGTTTACAAATCTATCACTCGGCGTACGCTTCATTAGTTACGGGAAATTCTGTTAGTTCACAATTTAAGGAATTATAAATTATAAAATGTGCCTTATCAATTCAAGTGAACTCTATTTGAAGTTTTGATTTTCATTTAGAAGGATTAAAGGTAAATATAGTTTGGATCGCATTAATGATGTTAGGAAATTAACTGGAACTTTGAAGCTCAAATGAAAAAATTATGTCTTTACTAACTATTATTCTGAGTATTCTTTTGCCTCCATTAGCTGTATTTTTAAAACACGGGCTGGGCGGAACATTTCTTATAAGCTTATTGCTTACATTAATTGGTTGGCTTCCAGGCGTGATTCATGCGTTTATTGTTAATCAATAGATCTTTGTAGCAGATCGATTTTAAAACTGCTATCAATATCATCATCTCTTTACAGAAGATTGTGAAATGAAAAAGTACAGGTTCAAAACTTATTTCAGAATACTATCTGAGACGATAAGTTCGTGGAACAAAGATAATCCATGGAGGTTAAGTGCAGTAGTTGCTTTTTATGCTGTATTATCACTTCCTGCACTGCTCATTATTATAATCAATGTCGTAGGATCTATTTGGGGAGAAGATGCCGTTCAGGGAAAGCTGATCGATGAAATTTCTCAAGTTTTAGGAAGAGATTCAGCAAGATCTGTTCAAGCAATGATCGCAGGTGCAGAAACTTCTAATAAAGGCTTCTTTTCAACACTTTTTGGTATAGCAACTTTACTGTTTGGAGCTACCGGAGTATTCTATCAATTAAAGATCTCTCTCAACGAGATCTGGAATATTAATCCGGCACCAAAAACTCAATTTATTAAAATAATTACCGATAGAGTGGTAAGCTTTGGTTTTATTCTTATCATAGGATTTTTATTATTGATAAGTCTTGTGCTTACTACCGCTATTTCAATATTGAATGATTACATTCGTTCGTTGTTTCCAGATATCGTATTGTATGTAGCTTATGCCTTAGACCTTGTCCTTTCGATGGGAATTATTACCCTATTATTTGCTTTGATCTACAAGTATCTTCCAGATGCTATAATTAAGTGGAAAACCGTATGGAAAGGTGCTATAGTAACTGCTACTCTGTTTGTTTCCGGTAAATTTTTGTTAGGTGTTTATTTCTCAAAAGCGGCTCCTGATTCTGCCTATGGCGCTGCAGGATCAGTTATTCTTATACTGTTATGGGTGTTTTATTCTTGTTTAATTATATTACTGGGGGCAAAATTTACAGCGGTTTATGCCAAAAAGTATGGCCATGGTATAAGGCCATCTTCCAATGCAGAATTTGCAGATAAAACTTAAGAACAATTCATGTAGCTTCTAGTGTGGAAGCTTATTACGCAGCATCCCGTAAACATAGGTGCCTAGTAAAGCCGAAATAATAACGATTAAAATAGGCACATAACCTGCTCCTACCAGCGTAAACATGGGTCCCGGGCATGCTCCTGCCAGCGCCCAACCTAAACCAAAAATAATACCTCCATACATATACCGGCTAAAACTTCTTTGCTTAGGAGGAAAATCTATTTTAGACCCATAAAAAGATTTTACTCCATATCTTTTAATAGCCTGAACGATCAATACTCCCACTAACAAGGCAGAACCGATAATTCCGTACATATGAAATGATTTAAATTGAAACATCTCATAGATTCGAAACCATGAGGCAGCTTCAGATTTGAACATCACAATTCCAAAAAATATGCCTATCACCAAATAAAGTACTGTTCTCATAACTAAAAAATTAAGGGGAAAATAAAGTGAATCATAACAAGTCCTCCTATAAAAAATCCGATTACTGCTATTAACGAAGGTAATTGTAAGTTACTAAGTCCTGAAATGGCATGTCCTGATGTACATCCTCCTGCATATCTGGCTCCAAAACCAACCAAAAAACCTCCAATTATCAATAAAAGAATACTTTCTGGATCGCTCAATGCTTCCATGCTAAATAGCCGCTCGGGTAAATACGCCTTTCCAGCACTTTGAAAACCCTTTAGTTGCAAATCTGCAACTACACTTTCATTGATGAGTACAGCTGCATCGCTCGTTAAGAATTGAGAAGCTATAAAACCACCAATGACCGCGCCTAGTACCACCACCAAATTCCATCTTTGTTCTTTCCAGTTAAATCGAAAAAAGTCTGTAGTCTTATCTGCGCCACAGATCGTACAAAGCGTTCTAAGGTTAGATGACATTCCGAAATTTTTTCCCATCAAAAGAAGTAGCAGCATGGTAAGTGCAATTAACGGACCCGCTACATACCAAGGCCAGGGATTTAATATCCAATCCATATATTCATTATTTTCTACAAAGTAAGTGTGTTTCTTAAACTAGTACAGTAACAAAAGTTACGCAACAAATTTGTATCGCTATTTAGGTATGAAACGACCTGTCTTAAGCATATACATCTCGTATTCCTTGAACTTCTGAAGTAACAACTCTTCTTCGTATTTGGTCTTGTAATGAAATAAAAGACAAAGTAGAAATCCAATACCAATTTTATAGATTGATCCCACATACAAAGCCATTCCAAAAGCTACGAACAAAATTCCGGTATAGATCGGATGACGTATATGTGCATACAACCCGTTCTGAATAAGGATTCCATTGTCTTTAGGTGTAGGGAATGGTGATAAATTCTTATTTAATTGAAGAAGTGAAATGATCAATACTAAGGAACCTCCTATTGCGATGATCAATCCTATATGAGAAATTATACCGAGATCGTCTATTTTGAAAAAGCTAAAATCCAAAAAATACAATCCAAAAAGAATAAATTGCAAAGTCACTAACAACAAGTCTTTGGTGGTGAGTTTCATAGTATGAATATACTAAAGAACGTAAAATAATAACATTTATTTTCTGCCATATTTTTATAGACGATGGATGTCTGACTTATCGTAACCTGTTTATTTCTACTTATTTGTTATTTTACCAAACCATGATATTAAAAAAGGCAGCTGGAAATACCAACTGCCCTGTAAAACAATCAACCAATTAAACCAATAAACTATTTTTGCTCTTTATCTGTAGTAATCCAAAAGTAATATCTTTTTGAAGTGTTTACTGTAACTATTGTTACACACGAAAACATAAAATGAAGAATTACTCTTGCAGAAGCCTGTACCTTATTTTCAGTTTATTAATTAAGAGAGGTGAATTCTCTAGTTACAATGTCGTCGGACATACATAATCGGTAACTTCCAAACCAGCTTCTTTGATCGCCTTAAAACCACCTGCTACATCAATAATGTTATGTATGCCTCTGCTCTTCAGAATGGATGCAGCGATCATTGAGCGGTACCCTCCGGCACAATGAATGTAGAAATTATCATTTTCGGGATATGTTGATAAATGATCATTGATAAAATCCAGCGGAGTGTTGTGAGCATTTTCCAGATGTTCTGAAAGATATTCACTTTCTTTACGCACATCGAAGACCTGTACATCTGCTTTTTTTTGAATACTTTTTTTCAATGCCTCCGCAGAAACGGAAGCTATCGTGTCATACTCTTTAGATGCTTTCTTCCATGATGGAAAGCCACCTTCTAGATAACCTAGTGTATTGTCAAAACCAACTCTGGATAACCGGGTGATCGTCTCTTCTTCTTTACCAGGAGGCGTCACCAGAAGAATCGGTTGTTTTACATCTGCAATTAAGGCACCCACCCATGGGGCAAAACTTCCCTGCAAACCAATAAATATAGATCTGGGAATATGACCTTTCGCAAAATCATCCTGATGCCTCACATCTAGTACCACTGCACCCGTTTCATTGGCTGCAGCCTCAAAGGCATCTGGTGAAAGTGCTGTTGTACCCCGGTCTAATACTTCATCTATGTCTTCGTATCCTTCCTTGTTCATTTTAACATTTAATGGAAAGTACTGGGGAGGCGGCAGTAAGCCTGTCGTTACTTCCTTGACGAATTCTTCTTTGGTCATGTCAGCACGAAGGGCATAATTCATCTTTTTCTGATTGCCCAGAGTATCAACTGTTTCCTTCATCATATTTTTACCGCAAGCAGAACCTGCACCATGAGCTGGATAAACAATTACATCATCTGCCAGAGGCATAATTTTAGTACGAAGACTTTCGTAAAGGATTTCTGCCAGTTGTTCCTGGGTCATGTCTGCTGCTTTCTGAGCAAGGTCTGGTCTTCCTACATCTCCGAGAAATAATGTGTCACCGCTAAAGATCGCATGGTCTTTTCCGTGCTCATCTTTCAATAAATAGGTCGTACTTTCCATCGTGTGACCAGGCGTGTGTAATACTTTGATCGTCACTTTGCCTATTTGAAATTCTTGTCCGTCTTCGGCAATCAAGGCTTCAAAGGAAGGATTTGCCATAGGGCCAAATATAATGGGTGCTCCCGTTTCACGAGACAGTGTGATATGGCCGCTCACAAAATCGGCATGGAAATGAGTTTCAAAAACATATTTAATATGAGCATTATCTTTTTTAGCCTTCTCAATATAAGGTTTTACTTCCCGTAAAGGATCAATAATGGCAGCCTCTCCATCGCTTTCAATGTAGTAAGCTCCTTGTGAAAGGCATCCGGTATATATTTGTTCTATTTTCATCTTATTCTTAATTTATTCTATGCAAAATTACCATTCCCGCTGCAATTAATTTGTAACATGGGTTACAAAATTGAGTGACCGTCTCTACTTTATAATTTAGATTGCTGAGAGACTCTTTGTTGAATAGGAGTGTGAACAGCTCTACCATCAAAACTTTCTACTGCTTCATAGGTTCTTACGAATAGATTTTCATTACCGAGTAAACTAATGAGTTCGCTCCTGAAAATGATATCTCTGGTTGGACCAATGGCACCGGCGATCATGAATCGTATACCCGATTTTTGTAAGTCCCGTATAAGTTGAATGAGCATTAAAGTGGCGCTGCTATCCATATAGTTGATACTTTCGGCATTCAATACGATCGCTCGAAGTGCAGGACCTTTACGCTGGATCTGTTTTTGTAATTCACGCTTAAAGTAATCTTTGTTCCCAAAAAAAAGTTGTGCATCGAATCTTAAAATCAATATATCATCGCGAATTTCTATATCATCACTAAATCGATTGACATTTTTGTAATAATCGGTACCCTTAATATTTCCCAGAATAGCAATATGAGGCTTAGATGTTCGATAAACTAATAACAAAAGTGACAAAAGTACCCCGAGTAAGATACCTTCTTTAATGCCTAAGATAAGAGTAATTAGAAACGTACAGATTAACAATACAAATTCATCCTTTCTTTTATGGTAAAGTTGGATGGGATAGGTTATGTCTATCAAACCGTATACGGCGACCATAATGATCGCTCCCAATACTGCTGTAGGAAGATAATAGAATAAGGGGGTCAAAAAGACCAATGTAATCCCGACAAGTAGTGCACTTATAAGTGATGCGATACCTGTTTTTGCTCCTGCGTCATCATTGAGAGCCGTACGTGAAAAGCTTCCGGTTACCGGAAACGACTGAAAAAAAGCACCTAACAAGTTTGCTGTTCCAATTGCTCGTAGTTCTTGATTGGCATCAACCTCTCCATCTCCGTGCTTTTCATCCAGAGCTTTCGCTACAGAAATAGCTTCTAAAAAACCTACCAGAGCTAAAGTGATGGCGATAGATATGGTGCTATACATCTGATCTGTGCTTACCTGAGGAATGCGAAAAGAAGGTAAGCCTTCCGGAATAGCTCCAACAATATTCACTTCAAGTAAATCCCATCGCGTCCAGTACAAAAGCAATATACCCGCTACCACCACTATCAAAGAACCTGGTATTTTTTTATTGATGTTTTTAAAAAAAACAATGATCAATATGGCACTAATACCTATTAATAGGGCCCTGATATTTGTATCATTCAAATGGATAAAGATCTCCTTAAGCAATTCATAGACTTTACTGCTTCCTTCAATGTTGAGCCCTAGTACATGTTTTAGCTGACTCAGACCAATGATGATTGCAGCTGCCGAAGTAAAACCACTTATTACAGGTTTCGACAAAAAATTTACGATGAAACCCATTCTGATAAAACCAAGTGCTAATTGAATAACTCCAATGAACATGGCCAAAAAAGCCGCCATAGCGATATAGGTTTCTATATTTGCGAGAGCTAATGCCCCCAAACCTGAAGCTACTAACAAAGAATCCATGGCAACGGGTCCCACAGAGAGTCTTCTGGAAGTACCTAGAATACTGTAGATGATCGTTGGAATTAGCGCTGCGTACAATCCAAAAATGGGTGGAAGGCCCGCGATCATTGCATACGCCATGCCCTGGGGAATGACCATAACACCTACTGTTATTCCTGCAGTAATATCGCCGGACAAATAGGATTTTCTATACGCCGGAAGCCAGGAAAGAATAGGAAAAAAACGTTTAAACATAGGACTTAATTTGTTCTTTGAAATCGCTGCGAACGCAATTATCAGTAACATGTTATGTTACTCAAGCTGGAGGATCTTAATATGATTTCTGTGTAACTCTATTTTTCCTCTTTTTTCTAAAGTTTTAAGCAAACGTGAAACAACGACTCTTGATGTGTGCAGATCATAGGCGATTTCCTGGTGCGTACTGTAAATGTGATTGCTATTATTAACCCTGGATTTTTCCTTCAGATATCTGAGTAACCGTTCATCCATCTTCATAAAAGCAATACCATCAATAGTTTCAAGCATTTCATTAAGCCGATCATGATAACTTTGTAAAACAAAAGTTCGCCAGCTCCTGTAGTTCATCATCCACTCATCCATTTTCTGTACCGGTACCATAATTAATTTAGTATCGGTCTCTGCGATCGCTCTTATTTCGCTTTGGGTCTGTCCCATACAACAATTGAGAGTCATCGCACATGTTTCGCCACTCTCAAGAAAATACAACAATAATTCATCGCCATCATTGTCCTCCCGAAGCACTTTTATGGCTCCTGATACTAACAAAGGCATCGATCGAATATACTCACCTATCTCAATCAATTTAAAACCTTCGGGAACCTCTTTAAAAGTTCCTGTCTGATTAATTTCTTGCAGTAAATCATCTTCGAACAGATGACCATATTTTGATTTTAACTCATCGATCATACCTCAAAGTTAGCATAATTTAATCATTCTTATTCTTTTAAATAGTAATTAATCAAAGGGACCTAAAAGACATGGCAAAACTCCTAAAACACTGATTTTAATCATTTGATTTTCAGTTTTATTCATCTTCCTTTATAGGTAAAACGAATCTCATGAAAACAATTTATTTAAAAGGCTTCTTACTCTTGATTTTTTGTCTTTTATCACTCCAATCGTGTGGTCCGGTAGTAATTGCACATAGAGCAGATATGCCTCCACCTCCCTGGTTTTATCCCAATCGTATAGAAACCGTTCGATATGTTTATTTTCCTAATTATTCGATTTATTATGACCTCAGCCTTCGCATGTATATTTATTACGATAACAACAGATGGATTCGGGTAAAAACGCTCCCCTCAAGATATCGTAACATCAATCTGAGACGCGCCAGATATCGCAGGATCAACAATTATTACGATGATAATATCAAACGATACCACGAAAATCAAAATTCCAGGGGAAGAAGTAATCAAAGTATTCAAAAAAGAAGGAGGAATTAGATTTGCCTATTTTTGAAACAGATGGAGTAATTTTATAGATATTCTTCTTACTGTTTGGGGAGAAGCTTATTCTTTTTTTGATTATCGTTTTTCTTATGAAAAAATTTTTGATACGTGGTTTACTTTTTATGACCTGTGCCGTAGCTCTCGGTATGATCCTTTTTTACGGTAGTAATAAGATCTTAAGAAAAAACGGAAACTTTTATTTGGGTGATGATATTAACCAAGTGGTCATAGGACATTCACATTCGCAGTGTGCCATTAATGATTCTTTAATTCCGGGTTTAAAAAATGTTTCCAACGCAGGTGAAAGCTATTTTTATAATTACCTAAAGCTTAAAAAAATACTGGAGCAGAATCCTCAGGTTAAAACCGTGTTTATTGAGTTTTCAAATAATCATATTGATACATTGATGAACCAATGGATATGGGGTGAAGCTTATATGAAACGATACAGTTATTTGCTTCCGTATTCGCAGAAAGAAGACCAAAACCTAATCAAACAAAGAAATACGAAAGGATATTTGAAGACACTTGCTCCATGGCTTAAAAGTAATCTGTTGCACATTTTTAAAAACGATTACGATCTTACCGACGAAATAGGCGGCTACCGTAAACTCACCCGAAATCATCTAGATTCAATTCTTCATAATCAGGATATCAAATCTGATCAAGACATTCAACTACACTACCCTATTTCTCAACAAAGTATTTCGTATTTGCAGAAAATGATAAATACTTGCAAGGAGTACAATATCAAACCCACATTAATTAGAAGTCCGCAACATCCAAAACTAAAAATGCGATCTAATGAAGGGCAATATCAGGCAATTCGAAATACTCATTTTAAGCACCTTGTATTTTTAGATTTTGGTAATTTTCCGTTAGCCGATAGTTTTTATAGCGATCTGGAACACTTAAATCATAGAGGTGCCAAGGTTTTTACAGATAAGTTCAGACAGTCTATTGAAGATTATCGTGTTAATTTACCCATATCCGAGTAATGAACTGTCAATCGGTCTCTATAATATAATTAATCAACAACTGTATCTGTAAGAGTATCTATAAAAGCGATCAGAGCCTTGATCTCATGTTGGGTTAATTCCAGTTTATCAAAAGGTAATGTTTGATGTTCAAGATCAAAACCAAGACCGCCACCACCGCCTTTATTGTAAAAATCTACAACTTCTTCCATGTTTTTGTATACACCATTGTGCATGTAAGGAGCTGTGACAGAAGTATTTCTTACAGTTGGGGTTTTGAACATTCCTTTATGTAGCTCTTCCTCAAATCTCCAGTAAAATCCAAGATCATCGTCTAGTTGAATATTGGCTGCTGTTTCAGGTACCCCTATCACTTCTTTTTCGGTCTCTAAGTAAAAAGGAGGAACTGTACCGTTGGTTAATGGAATAAAGTGACATGTAGCGCAAAGTGCTTTACCCATGTATAAGTTAAAGCCTTCTTTTTCAAGTTCAGTGAAGGTGGCTTGTTCTCCTCGAATATTCCGATCAAATTTAGAATTAAAAGCGTTTAATGTAGCGATGTAAGATGACAAAGCCTTTATGATCGCAGTATTTTTTTTGGGCACCGACCCAAAAGACCGTTCGAACATTTTGACATAAGAAGAATCCCTTAGAATATCTACAGAAAATGTATGCACTTGTGAATCAAATTCTTTTTCATTCGTAAAAACAGAAGCTATTTGATCCATTAAATGATCGGCTCTTCCATCCCAGAAAAATCCTTTCTGAAAAACAGCATTGATCAATGTGGGAGTATTTCGTTTCAGAGGTTTTCCGTCATTATCATAATTTACAACGAGACCATCAGCAAAAGCTTTTTTAGGATCGTGACATGTGACACATGCCATTTTTTTTCCAGAGGAGAGATTATGATCGTAAAACAGTTTTCTCCCCAATTCAATCTGAGCGGTCGAAGAAGTTTTATTAAAGCTAGGCATAAAATAAGCTACATTAAAAGCATCTTCTTCAAAAAAAGTTGGTGCTTCAAAATTGAATGGTGTTGTGTCTACACTTTGCCAAATATTACTTTTTTTCCTGATAGCTACCCAATCACGTGTTATTGCATTCATATAATCGCGAATAAAGGTAAACCTATCAAACTTTTCAAAATCGGGATTTTTCTTTAGGTATTGGATAGCATCATTTAGATGTACTAAAAATTGCATATCTAATTCATGATCTCTCTCTTTAATTAAAAATTGAATGCTATTCTTATAAACATATTTCAAACCTTCTAACGAAACAATGCTTTCTTCAAGCCCCAGTTGGCTTATAGGTGTGTCAAAGCCTGTAATCCCCAAGCTTATGATTCGAAGGAGCTGCTGGTGTGTTGCGATAAAAAATCGATGCGGGTTGAGGGGACGTTTCTTTATGTTTTTCAATAAATTTTCAAGCATTCCTCTGGTTATCCGCAATTCATTCTGATATTGGTCAATCAGAGTTTCTTTTTCGTAAATACTTTCTTCAATCTTTTGCAACCCCACTGGTGCAAGTACCTTCCCGTTATCTTCTTTAAATACTGGCAACGCTGGTCCGTTAACACGATGTCCTACTGGCGGATTCAAATAAGAGGCATAAGGCTCTGCCCTTTTAAATGCGATCCTCAATAGTTTGAAATATTTTCGGGACAATGAATCGTTAGAAGTGTGCTGCGCAAGTGTATCTATATAAGAAATAGATCTTTGTAGTTCCTTTTCATAAAAATTATGCGCTATACTCCAATTTACATGATTCGATTCTTCTTTGCGATCTGAGACGCAACCAACGAAAAAATATATAACAATAAGTGCTAAGCAGATAAATCGTTTCATCCAAAATACGTTGTATAGTAAACCTCTGCTACAGATGCAGAGGTTTACTTGTTATAAAATATTAATGATCTTTACCTTGGCAGGCCTTTCAAAATAACAATCTGAGATGCCTGATTGTCTTCAAAGTTTTCATTTGTATGACCGTCTAACGCTTTAAAACTTTCATCTCTCCAATAATGAGGTTGTAGGGCCAATAAGAATGTATTTTCAATGCCAATTTTATCAGAGATATCAATTAGAGAGCCGTACTCCCCATTATTTCCAGTGCTACTGTTTTGAGCAAGATCTTGTCGAACCACAAATTCCATTACTTTTTTGGCATTATTTCCATTAATATCTGCCTGATAGATGTAGGCAGAATGTCCTCTACTAAAGGAATTTGGATCTTCCTGGATGTACACAAAATTTTCGGTTACACATATATTATCAGGACTTTGCATTAAGCCAAGATTACCATCTGCATTGTTAGTGTCGGTATTACCGCTTACGATCTGTGTCATTCTTCCGGTGAGTGGTGAATCTTCATCTAATTCAAGTTTGTAAACCGTTCCCCAGTCGTTATAAGTGCCTCTTCCCGGACCTCTACCAGTAACTGCAAAATAAACGCTTCTCGCATTATCGGCACTCCCTTTCCTGTAGTCTACATCTTCTACTCTCATAAAATGAAAAGCAAATACATTATCTGAAGCTATTTCCATTTCAGACTTGGTAAGGTCTTTTCCATTTGGAACCTCTACAAATTCTACCTCATAAGTCACCCCAAAATCGATATCAGATTCGTTATAGGTTGTATTTGTACCTACTTCTATTACCCCTCCATTTCCGTCTGAAACTTGCTTAGCACGCAAAACATAAATCTTACCATTTTGAAGGTCGGCATCTCCATTTTCAGAATAATAAAGGGTTACCTGCCCCTCAGACCCGCTACTATCATCATCTCCTCCAATAATAACTGTTTTTCCAGCATAGGTTTCTTGAGGTAGTGGTGTTGCATTTTCCCAAGAGAATTCGCCCAATGCATCCAAACCAAAATCTGCGGTGGGCGTTGGCACAGCTACCCGCGGATCTATACCTTTCACATCGTAGTTAATACTTTCTGAAGCAGATAAAAATAAATCCTGAGCACCCCCATGAATCGCTGCCTCCCACATAGTGCCCGAACATTGCCTTGCAAAATCAGCTACCCCAGAATTTAAGAGATAATCTCCAGAAATAGGATTAAGGTCTTTATCCAGTCTGAGTCTGGCAACTGCATAGCTATCCTCACAATTCACTACATAAATGTATTCATCTCCATCTTTTAGAAATCCGGCACCGTCTGCTGATCCCGCAATTTGAAAATTGCCATTAATTACGTCTGGAGTGCTTATTAAACTGTAAGCCTTTACAAAATTAAATTGAGGATCCATGGCTACCAAGGGTTCTACGCTGGATTTGTTTTCGAAGATGCCAGGATTAGGAGTAAAATCCTGTCCGTCTTTTCCGTCTACTCCATCTTTTCCATCGATTCCGTCTATTCCATCTTCTCCATCACAACTGAAAGAAAAAAGTGCTACTAAACATAAGGTTATTACCTTAAGAGTTTTTTTACTGATCATTTTTTAGATTTTTTTTGGTTAATTCATCTCAGATAAAATTATTAGTTGAAAACACAGTCTGCGTTAAAACAAAGTGAACGAAGTTTTATAATTAGATGATTTAAACATTACGTAATTAATCTTATTGTTAACGCTTTGTTTTTGAGTAATGAAACCGTTAACTAAAGATTAAATCGAATATTTTGACCAACTAGATTTATATACGCTCTTTTTCTGCTTGTATCAAAAACTCTCCTTTTCCCATATACCTAAGAATATTCGTAAAATGATTTTTAATACTTTTTTCCAATCATCTGTTTCAAATGAATCGAGATTCATGCAATTTCCATATATGAATAAGATCTATACATTTAGTTATATTTGAGTAATACAGTTTTAAAATCTTATGCCACCGATCAGCCAGCGTCCTATTAAAGAGTGCAAGAGAAACCGGTTTTTGAAGACAAATGGAAAATATACGATACCTATTTTGAGAAGGTTGTATCGATAGCAACAGAAGAAATGAAAGAAAAATGGAAAGGTAAACTCGGCGGGCTCGATACCTATCTAAGGGATGATGTGTGGGTGATGTGTGAGAGTTTAAGTGTAGATTTCTAAATCGGACTCAATGAATTCAAAAAACAAAATTTTAGTTGCGGCTCTGATAGCTAATAGTTTATTTACTGGGTCTCTTTTAGTGATCTGGATCGCATTACTACCCTTCTGGGGAAGCCTTGAAGAAACGGCTCTCATGAACTGGTTCAGTGCTCATTTCCATCGACTGCTTTTACTACTGACGCCCTTAAATTTGTTGACGATCACGACCATTCTGTTTGGGTTTTTAAAACACCGGAAGCAGACCGGAACCGTTCGAAGCTTATGGATGTTTGCACTATTGGGTATTTTTCTTTGCACTATTACCTATCCTTTATTTTTTTATAATGCCAATAAGCTCTTAGCTGGTTCCGGTAGGTCTCAAGTAAACATTTTAGAAGTATTAGACAGTTGGGAAAGATGGCACATTGCAAGAACAATTATGTCTGGATTGAGTTTACTTACCCTAATTCGAATTTCATTCGAAAAAGAATAAATGTGAATACGGATTAACGGATGTCAAACAGCCAGGCAATATGATCGTATTTATTCCTGTCTTTATCCTAACAGATCCAAATGTCATCAATTCGTTCATTAAGACAAGCGGTGTCTAATTTACTAATAATTTAGAGAAAACGTTTCACCTAATGATGGTACGGTGGCTTCCCAACCGTAAACATCTCTTATTTTTACCCGAAAAGCATCTGCAGTACCAGGTTCTCCATGTATCAAAAATATTTTTTGTGGCTTGTTATTTAATTGTGACATCCAATCAAGCAATTCACTTTGATCTGCATGCGCTGATAAAGAGTGCAGATGCTTTATCTCTGCATTAATCGCTACATATTTTCCAAAGATGCGTAATTCACGTATACCTTCCTGTAATTGTCTACCCCTGGTGCCATCGGCCTGATATCCAACCAATAAAATTGTATTGTTCGCCTCCCGACCTAGTTGTTTAATATAAGTAAGTACGCGTCCGCCGGTGATCATTCCGCTTCCGGCAATGATGACTTTTGGCCTTGGATCATCTATTATTTCCCAGGTTTCCCTGTAAGAAGAAACCAGATTTACATGCTTTCGCATCAACATGCATTCACGATCGGTTAAACGATGCCAGTTACGATAGGATTCAAAAACTTCCAAAACATCTATTCCCATAGGAGTGTCAATAATTATTGGAATGTCTGGAATCTTATTCTTATCATAAAGTTTCCAAAGTATATAAATGAGCATCTGGGCTCTCTCCACAGCGAAACTGGGTATGATCAAATTTCCGCGTTTATAAATAGTTTCATTCACTAAAGAAGATAGTATTTGCTCTAAATCTTCTTTAGGATGAATACGGTCACCATAGGTAGATTCTATAAATAAAAAATCTGCTTTTTCCGGTTTTTTAGGTGTGTCAAGTAAAAAATCTTTTGTTCGACCCAGATCACCAGAAAAGACAAAACGCTTTTTAAAAACATCAATCTCAAGATAACAAGACCCCAAAATATGACCGTTGGGTATAAAGCGGCAGAATATGTTTTCTGAAAGTTCTATTTGATAATTCCCAGGCTGTACTTCGAATAGCGTAAGTGTTTTTGCTACATCTTTTTCAGTGTAAAGCGGCAGTGCTGGTTTATGAATGCTATAGCCTTCTTTATTGGCTTGTTCTGCTTCTTCTTCCTGAATCTTTGCACTATCTTCCAAAATGATCCGCGCAATTGCTAAGGTTGGTCCTGTACCCATTATTTTGCCATTGAATCCTTGTTTTACCAGACAAGGTAAATAACCTACATGGTCTAAATGTCCATGTGTAAGGAGCACTATATCTATATTAATCGCAGGATATGATAGTTCTTTCCAGTTTTGTGTTCTCAACTGCTTGATCCCCTGAAAAAGTCCGCAATCGATCAAAAAATTCCCTTCGGCCGTTTCCAGCAGATATTTTGATCCGGTAACGGTACCGGCTCCTCCAAGAAAGTGAACATTTACCTTAGCGCACATGATGAATATATTCACAAAGTTGTCTGGCTTCTGAGAGAATTCGTTCTTTTCGTTTGTCTGACACTCCTAAATGGTCTAGCCAAAATGCCTTATCTGATAATTCTCTACATAGCACAATGCCTCTGTCAAGTAAATACTGCTTTTCGCGTCGCGTAAGCAATGTAGAAGAAGTAATTGGGTGTAATCCCAGACGGTCAATGCGTTCGCGTAGACTATCTCCTTTTGGTCGATCCCAACTCAATAGGTACAACCCTACACAATTACCATATTGAACTGCATCACTAGTAAAACGAGTATTTGTAGCTACCCAGCACTCTTCAAGCGGATCTTTGCTTTTTTTGCCATTCCAGTGTACACTTATATCTTCATATCTACTTTTTATGTATAGCGGAATCTTAACATTGCATTTTCTACCCTGATCACTGTGAAATTTACATTCAATCATGATCGTATGTTCGTTTTTCTGTGCTAATATGTCTACTTCATGTGTGACACAAACCCCGGGTATGAGTTCGCCCACGCTAATTTTGTACCCGGAATATTTCAATATGGCGGCCATAAATTTTTCAAAAGGAAAGCCAGTAGGTCCTAATTCATAGATCGCTTTTTTAAGCTTGTATTTAGAAGCTAGTATAGGACGGTTTTTCTTCAATAAAGCAAATGCTCTGTTATAAATCTCTTTTGTTGAAATTCCTTGATATAACTCATCCCGAACTACATCTAAAATTTGCGACACTACTTTTTTTTCAGCTCCGCTTCTCAATAATGATCCTCTTAGTTTATCCATCGAAAAACGTGCTTTTTCACCGGATGCCTTTAGGATTTCAACAGCTGGATCTTTTGCCTCTTTGTTATTAGTCATTTTGCTCAAAATAACTTCTTACCAAAGCTTTTGTTTGATTGATGGTCATACTGTCTGCTTTTTCAACCCCCACGATTCTGGCAGCAATATTTTTATAATTTTGACGAAGTTCTTCGGCCAGTTTACTGTTAGTATTTGCAGGTCCGAATATGGCAACCGCCTCTGCCGAATCAATTTTGTCTGCTATCTTCTTAAAATAATTTCTCAATTGATGCTTTTCTCTTTCCAAATATTTACTATCCTGCACAACATCCTGAGGTCCCCATTTGGTTTTACTTCTAGCCCCTCCTGAGGGTTTGTAGCTCTCTATTTCAGAATACAGCGTTTCCATGTGTTCTTCGCCATCTGTTAAAGTAATAAGATGTGCTTTTTCTTTATCGATCCAAATTCCTGTTTTTTTCATAACTGTTGTGTTTTTAATGTTTAATTGATACTTGATCATGACCTGTGCATCACCAGCATGGGTACCCTTGTATGATATCCCACCTCACGCAAGACAGGTTTTTTAAATAGTGTTTTTAAAAAACTGTGTTTTTTGCTTATCATCGCAATCATATCTATTTCTCTGCTTTCTACAAAACAGCGAACCGCAGTTTCTGTATCTATGTTGGTAAGCGTATGAAAAGAGTGTGTTATCCCTTCTAAGGCCTCGGAGAAAGCTTCCTTGTGATTTAGTTGGTCTTCTGATAATTCATCTTTTTCAGAGATGTGCATGATTCGAATTTTGCTGTCATACTTTTTAGCCATCTCCAATAATGGTAATAACCGCCTTCGGCGGTAGAGATGTTTAAAAGAATTGGGGAAGACGATCTCTCTTGGTACCTTAGGTTTTGCATTTTCGGGAACAGCAAGCACGGGGCATTGCTGAATATTTTCCATAACTGAGACTGCATTGCTTCCGAACCAGACTTCTTTGGCTCCAGTAGCTCCCTTTGTACCCATTATTACCATGTAAATATCATTTTTGGCAATTAATTCCTTGATAGCATGAATTAAAAAGTTATAGGCCGACTTCATTTCAAAATGATGGTCTTTGTTAACTTTTGAAGCACTCAAAATATCATAAAGCCCCTTAAGTCTTTTTTGCGATTTAACTAAGGCTGCATCATAAACTGGATTGCCTGATTCCAATACCATTAGGTTAGAAGTCGTGTAGCTATCTGCTCCGAAGGTATTTAATAGAATGAATTCACAAGGTTCATCATGGAATAATTGTGTAGCATATTCGATCGCGTTTCTTGAATTAGAAGAAAAGTCTGTAGGTAATATAATTTTTTTCATCATCAAACATTTAGGTTATACTAAACTTTAAATCACCCACTATCTGGCAAAGCCTATTGGTAAGTTGCCATAAGTTTATTAAGTTATTTCCGGCAGCACTAAAAAGGGAATCTTCGCTCGAAAAGCCACCTTCTTAATCACTGCTTCCCTTAACAATTTTTCAATAAAACTGTGTTTATTGTTAACCATTGAAATCATGCCAACCGATGGCTGGTCTGCGTAACGCATGATGGTTTTTGCTATACTTTTTTTCTTGGAAGTCTTTTCTTCAAGAAAAGGAACTCCACTCAACAGCTGCTGTAACACCTGCTTATTTTTTTCCTGCATAGTAGTAAGCTCACCTTCATCTATGTACAATATGCGAATGCTGGTATTCCAAAGAGATGCCATATCTTTTAATGGTTTTAGTTCTTTTTTTTCAAAGTATCGCTTGAAATCTGTGGCAAAAAGAATTTCATCGGGTAAATCGAAGGAATACTTTTCAGGTACCGCGATTACAGGGCAATAGGTAATATTTTTGATAACCGCTACTGTAGAACTTCCCATAAAAATTTCTTTAGCACCCGTAGAGCCTTTTGTTCCCATGAAAATGTAATCTACCTTTTTTCCTATTGTGTACTGATAAATAATCTGTAATGGATCACCGGGTTTGCAATATGATTTTATGCGATGTCGTTTATTCTGGTTATTGCTTATTAGTTGACGGTGGAGTTCTTTCATTTTCGAATTCGCTTCTTCCCGGGTAATATCAAAAAGACGCGTTTGTCTTTCCTTGTTTATTCTGCTACTCAAAGCAGAAGGACTTACCTGATACGCATTAACAAGGTAAAAGATGCAATCTTCTTTCTCAAAAAGATACAACGCATATTTAATTGCATTCAGGGCGTTTCCTGAAAAATCTGTTGGAAGAAGAATTCGTTTCATAGTACAGCCTTTTTAATGCATCAAATTCATGCCTTTTCTATTTCGGGTAAGACAAAAAAGGGCACATCCATATGAAATGCGATTTTTTTAATGATAGGCTCACGCATGAGTTTTTCGAGAAAACCATGCCGATAGTGTATTAAAGCGATCAAATCTGCATGATACTCCTGTACAAAGTGCGTAAGTGTATTTTCGATAGATCCTTTAATTTTGATCTCATGAAAGACACAGGGAACGTCTTGCAGGTAAGATTTCAACAATTCTTTATGATACTTTTGTAGATCAGATAGGTCATGAGACGCCTCGATATGAACAATACTAATGGTTGCGCTCCATAGCCTTGCTAAATCTATCAATGGTTTAATCTCATGCAAATCGATCGGATTGGAATAGTCGGTTCCGAATGCTATGTGTTTCAATCTTTTAAAGTCTTTTCCCTTTGGAACGGAAAGGACTGGGCAATTTCTAACTCCTTTAATGATTCTTAAAGCATTGCTCCCTATGAATACCTCTTTAGAACCTGTTGCTCCGGTAGTACCCATAATCACCAGGTCAATATTTTTATCTTCGATGAATGTTTTTACAGCATCTACCAAATCATCTAATCTCGAAAAAGCCTGAAAACTATGTTTCTTATTGTTGGTATTTTTCTTTAAATAATCTAACGCATTTGCAAGGGATTCTTTCGAATTCAGATCTGCTAGCTCCAGCAGGGTTTTATCTTTATTTCCATCTAAAGAAGCAGCAAAACTTAACGATTCATCTTGAAAAGTGTTTAATAAATAGAAGCAACATTCTTTGTCTTTAAACATTTTTAAAGCACAAAAAATCGCATTCCAGGAATTTTCAGAGAAATCGGTAGGCAAAAGTATGTGCTTCATTTGAATGGTATTTAATCTGTTATTATGGAAGTATCCGGAAGAACCAGAAAAGGAATGTCAACGTGAAATCCCAGATCTTCAACATTTTGTTTTAAAAGCATTCTTTCCAAAAATGAGTGCTTACGATTCATCATTGCCAACATCTGATAATTATTTACACTTAAATAATCGTAGATAGCTTCTGGCATTTTTTGTTTGTATAATTCTTTGCATTTACATTCTACTTCTTCAAAACATTCCATAAGAAATTCTTTATGTCTTTCCTGGGCGTCAGTCAGTGCCTCTTCGGCTGAGAGATGAAGCGAAGTGATCGATGCATTGTGTTTTTTGGCTATACTAAGTAAAGGTTTCAATTCTCTTCTTTTATAAAGCGTAATGTAATCAGAAGGAAAAAGAATATGATTTATTTCCTGATAATGATATGCCTCAGGAATTGCAAGAACTGGAACTTTGGCTTTTCGCATAACAAAAACTGTATTTGTTCCTAAAAAGATCTGCTTGGCACCCGTGGCTCCTTGTGTACCCATTACGATTAGATCAATCCCTTCTCTTTCTGAGACCTCATTGATTTCATCCGTTAACATATTAAAAGAGGCAATCTTCTTAAAGGTATGTTTTCTGTTGGGAAAATGTTTGTTCACATCGTTCAAGGTTTTATCGAGTCCACTTAAAGTGATATCCAACATAGTATCGGGTAAACCACTAAATGCAGGTCCTCCGATCATATAATCCATACGATAAAATGGTGGAACGTACGTGTGTAAAAAATAGAACGTACATTCTTCATTCTTGAACATGTTTAATGCATATGTAATGGCGTTCCATGCATTAGCGGAAAAATCTGTGGGTAACAATATTTTTTTCATGACGACATTGTTTACTTCCACAAAACTAGCTTTCAGGCACTTTGCAAACTATGATAATTATCAGGTAGCATAAGGGTTTTAAAGGTTTAAGTCATTCTTAACAGCCTGCAACCTGAACATTCCGTATCTTGTAAATAAAAAATGAAATTTTCTGCTATGTTTTGGGTAGGCATCACTACCATTCTATTAGTGCTGGTTACATGTATGGCTACCTTGAACTTTTCTTTTAGCTGGGTATTCTTTGTTACTGTAATTGGCCAACTGGCCATATTGGTCATGGTGTATAAAGTACTCACCGATAATTATAAAACAGATAAAACCTTCGAAGACTTCTATGAAGATTATCCTATAGGAAAAGAACAAAAAGATTAACCATTCACTTCCATTTAAAAAGCAAATACTAGCTGCCTTGATTTAATCTTTTGAACAGCTTGACCGGTTATTTATAAAATCTACGGTTTACTGACTTTTGTCATATTTTTTGAAACAGGCCTATTGCACCTTTGTCTGAGGTATAAATGAGCAAATGAAAAAATATGACTGAATGTTATCACTGCGGTGATCATTGTGATCAAGAAACGATCTTTATCAACGATAAAGCATTTTGCTGCCATGGTTGTCGAACAGTTTATGAAATTCTTTCCGCAAACGGTCTTACTTCTTATTACGATTTCCAAAAAACTCCGGGAATTTCCCCTGAAAAATCTTCTCATAAATTTGATTTCCTTGAAAACAAAGAAATCGTGTCGAACCTGCTTGAATTTGATGATGGGCAAACGCAGGTAGTAGTACTTTCCATACCATCTATGCATTGCAGTTCGTGCATTTGGGTGTTGGAGAATTTAAAAAAACTAGCCCCTTCTATCATAACTTCTCAAGTTGATTTTCCAAAAAAAACTGTTCGGATCACCTATCGTACAGAAGGTCTTAATCTCTTAAGTCTGGTAAAACTTCTAAGCAGTATTGGTTATGAGCCGTATCTTTCTTTAAATGATATTGAAAATCCAAAAACGGCTATTAACAGGAGTATTATTTACAAATTAGGAATTGCCGGATTTGCTTTTGGTAATGTAATGTTTCTAAGTTTTCCCGAATACTTTGAAGTAGAAGAATACTGGTTGGAACAATACAAGCATCTTTTTAGATGGTTAATGTTCTCTTTTTCGATTCCAGTCGTTTTTTATGCCGGAGCAGATTATTTCAAGGCTGCCTGGAAAGGTTTACGACATGGAATACTAAATATTGATGTTCCTATTGCTTTGGGTATACTGGTGCTATTCCTTCGAAGCACTTTTGATGTGGTTTTCAATTATGGTGCTGGTTTTTTTGACAGCCTTACAGGATTGGTTTTTTTTCTGTTGCTCGGCAGGTTTTTTCAGCAAAAAACATATAGCTATCTGTCATTTGAACGCGACTATAAATCTTATTTTCCTATCGCCGTTACGCGCTTAGATCCAGTTTCTGGAAAAGAAGAAAGTGTACAGGTTAGGAATTTAGAAAAAGGGGCACATATTCTTATTCGTAATGAAGAATTGATCCCCACCGATGGTATTTTATTAAAGGGGAAAGCACTTATAGACTATAGCTTTGTTACTGGAGAATCACAAACAGTTGAAAAGGAAGAAGGTGATCATCTCTATGCCGGAGGCAGACAAGTGGGAGGTGTAATCGAACTGGAAGTTACCAAAGAAATCTCACAAAGTTACCTAACCAAATTATGGAGCAATGACGTATTTAAAAAGGAGAGAAAATCTTCATTTCAATCACTTACAAATGCGATCAGCAAACGATTTACCTTATCGGTATTGCTCATAGCCTTTACTGCTACTGTCATCTGGTTATTTATAGATAGCAGTATGGCCCTCAATGTTTTTACGGCAGTACTTATTATCGCCTGCCCCTGTGCAATTGCCCTGGCAGCTCCTTTCACTCTGGGAAACATGCTTCGTATTTTTGGAAAATATAATTGTTATCTGAAAAATGCAGATGTGATCGAACAAATGGCAAACGTAAATGCTATTGTTTTTGATAAAACGGGAACCATAACTACGCACCATGAAAATCAGATAAGTTATGAAGGAATTCCGCTCACTTACGAAGAATCCTGCCTCCTTAAAAGTACGCTGCGGGGTTCGAGTCATCCGTTGAGCAGGCAACTCTATGATATCCTCAAGGCTAATGAAATTGTAACCCTTGACGAATACACCGAAGCAACAGGTCAGGGACTAGAAGCTTCCTTAGATGAAAACACCATTAAGATAGGTAAGGCTTCTTATGTAGGTGCTAAAGAAGAGCGTACTCAGGAAACCAGTGTTTTTGTAAGCACAAACAACCATTATAAAGGCAAATATATCTTTCACAATTCTTACCGCAATCACTTGGAAGATGTATTTGGAAAACTAGCCTCTGATAATTCGCTTACCATACTTTCAGGAGATAATGAAGGAGAAAAGCAACGTTTACGAACAATACTTCCTTGCAATACAGAATTAAAATTTAATCAGAAACCTGAAAACAAACTTCAGTATATAAAGCAGTTACAAAAGAAAAAAAAGAAAGTGATGATGATTGGCGATGGGCTAAATGATGCCGGTGCCCTGGCGCAGAGCGATGTAGGAATTGCTATCTCAGAGGATATCAACGTTTTTTCTCCTGCCTGCGATGCCATTCTGGACGCATCTTCATTCCAGTTGATCCCGGCTTTTATCGAAGCTTCTAAATATGCTGTTAAGATAATAAAATGGAGTTTCATTTTATCGCTTATGTATAATATTATCGGACTCTACTTTGCCGTGTCGGGACAGTTGCAGCCAGTAATTGCAGCCATTCTGATGCCACTCAGTTCTATAAGTATTGTAGTTTTCACCACGATCGCCACTAACTATTACGAACAAAAATTGAAACCAAAAAAAACCTGATAAATGTCATTTTATAAGAAAGCATTCACAGATACTTTTACCCCAACATTCAAAATGGTATGAGCGTTATTTACATTTTACTTTCCGTTAGCATCATAGTGGCTATATGCTTCTTTATTGCATTTATTTTTTCCGTAAAAAACGGACAATACGATGATGTGTATACTCCATCTGTAAGAATGCTTTTTGAAGACGAACTCGTTCAGGAAACATCAGAACAAGAACAATCAACAACAATAGATAAACAAGAATAAATAATTATGGAAGTACAACAGTTTTATTACGATAATAAAATCGTTAAAAAATTCATCTATGCAACGCTCTTTTGGGGCGTTATTGGTATGACTGTAGGTTTACTACTTGCTTATATGTTCTTATTTCCAAATTTGACCGACGGAATATCGTGGTTGAGTTTTGGTAGATTAAGACCATTGCATACCAATGCGGTGATTTTTGCATTTGTGGGAAATGCCATTTTTGCAGGCGTCTATTATTCATTACAGCGTCTTTTAAAAGCCCGAATGTTTAGTGATGCATTAAGCAATGTTAACTTTTGGGGATGGCAGCTCATCATAGTTGCAGCCGCGCTTACGTTACCATTGGGTTATACTACTTCAAAAGAATATGCAGAGCTGGAATGGCCCATCGATATTGCCATTGCACTGATTTGGGTGGTATTTGGATGGAACATGATAGGAACTATTTTAAAAAGAAGACAACGGCACCTTTATGTAGCAGTCTGGTTTTATCTTGCCACTTTTGTAACGGTCGCAGTGCTTCATATTTTCAATAGTTTCGAGCTTCCTTTAAATATGTTAAAGAGTTATTCTGCCTACGCTGGCGTGCAGGATGCGTTGGTACAGTGGTGGTATGGTCACAACGCAGTTGCATTTTTCCTAACGACCCCTTTCTTAGGATTGATGTACTATTTTGTACCCAAGGCTGCAAATCGGCCTGTATATTCGTATAGACTATCTATTGTTCACTTCTGGTCGCTTATTTTTATTTATATATGGGCGGGACCACATCACCTGCTCTACTCTGCTCTACCGGACTGGGCTCAAAATCTTGGGGTAGCTTTTTCAGTTATGCTTATAGCTCCTTCATGGGGTGGTATGATCAACGGATTACTAACCCTGAGAGGTGCCTGGGATAAAGTAAGAACAGATCCTGTATTAAAATTTATGGTAGTGGCGATCACTGGCTACGGGATGGCAACTTTTGAAGGGCCTATGCTTTCCCTTAAAAATGTAAATGCTATTGCCCACTTTAGTGATTGGGTGATTGCTCACGTACACGTTGGTGCCTTGGCCTGGAATGGTTTTCTCGCTTATGGAATGATCTACTGGCTTATACCTAAACTCTTTAAAACAAGATTATGGTCTATGGGGCTGGCGAACCTTCATTTCTGGATTGGAACACTAGGGATCATCATGTACGCACTTCCAATGTATGTGGCCGGGTTCACACAGGCTTCTATGTGGAAGCAATTTAATCCTGATGGTACACTTGTTTATGGAAATTTCCTGGAAACTGTAACTCAGATCATCCCTATGTACTGGATGCGAGCTATTGGAGGTACACTTTACATTGCCGGAGCGCTAATTATGCTTTATAATATGGTGATGACCATTAAAAGTGGAAGCAAAGTTACCGATGAACTTGCTGAAGCCGCTCCGCTACAGAGAGTTACTGCAAAAAGAGTTGCCGGTGAAGCTTACCATACTTGGTTAGAAAGAAGACCCGTGAAACTTACCATTTTTGCTACCGTAGCTATTCTTATTGGTGGTGCCGTACAAATTATCCCCACCATTCTGGTGAAATCAAATATTCCTACAATCACTAGTGTTACACCTTATTCTCCTCTGGAACTGGAGGGACGGGATATTTATATCCGCGAGGGCTGTGTGTCATGTCACTCCCAAATGATTCGTCCTTTTAGAAGCGAGGTAGAGCGTTATGGTGAGTACTCGAAAGCAGGTGAATATGTGTACGATCACCCCTTTTTATGGGGTAGTAAACGAACCGGGCCCGATTTAATGCGAGTAGGCGGAAAATACTCTGATAACTGGCACCTGAATCATTTTTACGATCCACAAACAACTTCGTATGGTTCGATCATGCCCTCTTATAAATGGTTGATTGAAAGACCTTTGGACAAATCGGAGACGGAATCAAAAATGGAGGTTATGATTAGCCTGGGTGTGCCTTATACCGCTGAGGATATTGAGAAAGCCCAACAATCTATGACAGAACAAGGCGAGCGTATTGAAAAAAGCCTTTACAGCGATCCTGATTTTGTAACCGCTTATGAGGCTGATAAAAAGTATGCGGAGGAAAACGGAATACCTTTTACAGACATGAAAGATCGTGAAGTAGTAGCTCTTATCGCCTACCTACAACGATTAGGTACCGACATTAAAATTAAAGATAATACTGATCTAACTGCAAAAAATAAATAAATATGTTGAAGTTTATCAAACATCATATGGAAACCATCGATGGGATAGAGATTTATCCTATTATCTCACTACTTATCTTTTTTCTATTCTTTGCCGGACTCTATTGGTGGGTTTTCACTGCTAAGAAATCTTATTTGAAAGAAGTGAGTCAGCTACCTTTAGAAAACGACGAACCAAACAATTCCATCATATGAGAACAATAGCATCCTATCTTAGAGTAACTTTCTTTTTAGTAGTCGCTTTTTATCTGTTGGAACTATTTGTAGATTCCGGAGACCAAATGGCCATTCAGAAATATCCTGTGATCTGGGCTATACTTGGTATTGTATTGCTATTCATGATTGCTATTGAAGTAAGTATTGAGTCGCTTAAAAGTGTTTTGTACCGAAGTATGAAACCGGAAGCACAAGAACAATACGATCTAAAATTGGCGAAAGAAAAAGAGACTCAGTTTGCAGGACTAAAACGAATCTACAAAAAGATGGTGGGTAGTAAACCTATCGAAGAAGAGCAGGAAATTATTCTTGATCATAACTATGATGGAATAAAAGAACTGGACAACGATCTTCCTCCATGGTGGGTATGGGGCTTTTATGCAACCATTTTGTTTGCGGTGATCTATTTAGCAAGATACCATGTATTCAATGGGGTCGATCAGGAAATGGAATATGAACAGGAGGTAGCCGAAGCTCAGATAGCCATAGAAGAATATAAACGAACCGCCAAAGATCTCGTAGATGTTAATACAGTTGTCTTATTAACTGATATAGCCGATCTAAAAGCCGGAAAAGCAGTTTTTGAGTTGAATTGCGTAGCCTGCCATAAAGCAGATGGCGGTGGCGGAATTGGACCCAACTTAACCGATCCGAATTGGATATTAGGAGGAGGCATAAAGAATGTTTTTAGAACAATTTCTGAAGGGGGTCGAGATGGTAAAGGCATGATTGCCTGGAAACAAAGTCTGAAACCCGCTGAAATGGCTCAGGTAGCGAGCTATGTAATTTCGCTTGAAGGCACCATACCCGCGGAGCCTAAGGCGCCAGAAGGAGAGATATGGATTGATCCTGATGCACCCGAAGAAACTCCGGAAGCAGAAGAATCATTAAAAACTACAGATACTTTATCTGTAACGATGAAATAATTTTGAAATGAGTAGTCCCCAATTAGACCAGAATTTTAGAGACTCTATAGGTACCGTTACCGCAGAAGGTAAACGTGCCTGGGTCTATCCTAAAAAACCATCGGGAAAGTATTACGATTACCGAAAACTGGTAAGTTACGGGTTGCTACTATTTTTATTTACAGCTCCATTTATCAAAATTGGGGGCAATCAGTTTTTAATGTTCAACGTACTGGAAAGACGCTTCAATATTTTTGGTGCTCCTTTCTGGCCGCAGGATTTTCACTTGTTTGTGATCATGATGATCATAGGTGTGGTTTTTGTGGTATTCTTTACAGTTGCATTCGGACGTATTTTTTGCGGCTGGATGTGCCCGCAAACCATTTTCATGGAGATGGTATTCAGGCGAATTGAATATTGGATCGAAGGAGACCGTGGGAAACAAATACGACTAGACAAACAAAAATGGAATGCTGAAAAAATAAGAAAAAGGAGTCTGAAATGGTTTATTTTCTTTGTGATCTCTTTTTTGATCGCCAATGTTTTTCTTGCGTATTTAATTGGTAGTGACCGTCTGATCCAGTACATTACCGAAGGCCCTTTTGCTCATATGAGTACGCTGGTGTCGCTGCTAATTTTTACAGGAGTTTTCTATTTTGTTTTTGCATGGTTTAGAGAGCAGGTATGCATAATTGCGTGTCCTTATGGTAGATTACAAGGAGTATTACTTGATAATAAATCGGTGGTGGTTGCCTACGATTACAAACGGGGTGAAAAAAAAGAAGGCAGGGCAAAGTTCAGGAAGAATGAGGATCGGGCTGAGACGGGAAAAGGAGACTGTATTGATTGTTTTCAATGTGTACATGTATGCCCTACCGGTATTGATATTAGAAACGGAACCCAATTAGAATGTGTAAACTGTACTGCCTGTATCGATGCATGCGACCATATGATGGAAAGCGTAAATCTACCTAAAGGACTCATAAGGTATGCCAGCATAGACAATATAGAGAACAAGGCGAAATTTAGTTTCTCTCCCCGTTTAAAAGGATATACTGCAGTTCTCGGTATTTTGATAAGTGTTTTTATAGGGATGCTTTTCCTGAGGAATGATGTTGAAGCCAATATTCTTAGATTGCCCGGCCAGTTGTATGAACGCAAAGGTGAAAACCTGATTAGCAACGTCTATACTTACAAGATTATTAACAAAACCACTCATGATATTGAAGATGTACAATTTAAACTGCTTTCACATAAGGGAAAAATAGAAACCGTGACACATAAAAATTTTGAAGTAGCCGCTCAACAATTGGCAGAAGGAACATTGTTTATTGTAATTCATCAGGCGGCGTTAAAAGGAGACAAAGACAGAATAAAAATAGGAGTCTATAGTGGTAATGAATTAATCGAAACTACTTCTACCGCTTTTTTAGGCCCCAGAAGTTATAAATAAAAACGCATTAGGGATAGCAGCGTATACCCCGCAGGTTCTACCGAGGAGTAGTAGCGAATAGCCCGACCTGAAAGAGCTATCTTGAAGGAATGCCATCACTTAAAAACTAGAGAAATGAAATTTAATTGGGGAACAGGAATTGTAATAGGATTTATCGCATTTATAAGCTTTATCATGTACTTCGTGATCAACATGGCAACAGATAAGCAGTATGCTCATGAGTTGGTAACTGAAGATTATTACAAGCAAGAACTGGCTTTTCAAGATGAAATAAATCTGGAACAAAAAACAGTTGATGACCATATGCAACTGGTGCTAAAGAAAACAGAAGACGGACTCATTTTAGTATTTCCGGAAAAACTGGATGCTTCAAAAATAAAAGGAAACATATTCCTCTACAGGCCATCTAACGAGCGGCTGGATTTCAACCTATCCATAGGCATTTCCAGTAATCATTTGCTCATACCAGACAATCGCTTGCTGGATGGCCGATGGAATATGAAGGTTTTCTGGAATTATGAAGGGGTGTCTTACTTATTTAAAAAGGAATTAACCTATTAACAAATGTTACTTACTGCTTTGCTTTTAGGATTATTGGGTAGTTTTCACTGTATAGGAATGTGTGGGCCTATCGCATTCATGTTGCCCGTTCATACCTCAAGTACGTCTGGCAAAATACTAAAAGTGGGTAGTTACCATCTGGGAAGACTTCTGGCTTATGCAATGATAGGTTTACTCTTTGGGTTGCTAGGTAGTGGTATTTACCTTTTTGGGATGCAACAAAAGTTATCTGTAGCGATAGGTGTATTTATGATCTTGCTTGTAATTTTACCTGCTTTTCGTATTAAGTTTTTTAGCCCAGGGGGGTTCTTTTTGAAGAGTTTAAGCCGTCTCAAAGCTTCGATAGGCAAAGAACTTACCAAATCGGGGGCAGATACGTATTTAGGGTTAGGACTTCTCAACGGATTTTTACCTTGCGGCCTGGTATATATGGCAGTACTAGGTGCCATAGCTTCCGGACATGCACTAGAGGGAAGCCTGTATATGATGCTGTTTGGCGCAGGCACCATTCCTATGATGACCCTGGCTGTTTTTGCTTCACATAAAATAAATGGAAAGGTAAGAGCCAAAATCACCAAAGTGATTCCTATTTTTGTTGTAATTTTAGGTTTCTTATTTATTGTTCGCGGATTGGGACTTGGAATCCCTTATCTCTCTCCGGAACCTGTTATCGAACTGGTAGATGCATCAATAGAATGTCATTAGTCGGATTAAATGAATACATTATGAAAAGTAGTTTTCAAAAGATCATAGATTCTGAGGTTCCTGTATTGATTGATTTTTATGCCGATTGGTGCGGTCCTTGCAAAACCTTAGCTCCTATTATCAAAGAGGTAAAGCAGGAATTAGGTGACCGCATAAAAGTAGTGAAAATTGATGTTGACAAGAATCAGAAACTCGCATCTCGTTTTCAAGTGAGAGGGGTTCCTACCATGATGCTTTTTCAAAATAAGAAACAATTATGGAGGCAATCGGGTGTGCTTCCTAAACAAGAAATCATTCAAATAATAAATTCAAAAACCACACATGTTTAAAGAACCGGAGATTACCTCTGCAGAAAAAGCGGTTTCTATTGTTAAATCAGGAGACCGTGTTTTTTTTCAAGGGGCAGCAATGACACCTAATACACTCATAGATGCCCTGTGTAACAGGCATAAAGAACTTAACGACGTTGAGATTGTACAAATTCACACCGAAGGTCCGGCTCGATATATGACTGATCCATATCGAAAATCTTTTAGACTCATTAGTTGCTTCGTAGGCGGTAACGTAAGAAAAGCGGTCAATGAAAATGGAGGAGATTACATTCCCATCTTTCTGAGTGAGATACATTTGCTTTTTAGAAGGAATATCTTGCCGTTAGATGTAGCCTTCATACAGGTATCCCCTCCAGACAAGCATGGTTACTGCTCCTTGGGCGTTTCTGTAGATATCACTTTACCAGCCGTTCAGACAGCTAAAAAAGTAGTGGCATTAATCAATCCAAGAGTTCCGCGAACCCATGGAGATGGTATTATACATATAGGACAAATTGATAAGGCAGTAGAAGTTGATTTACCCATACATGCTGCACCTATGAATGGGATAAGCGAATTAGAAAAAAAGATAGGAGCAAATGTCGCCGAACTTATTGAAGACGGGGCAACACTACAGATGGGTATTGGTAACATCCCCAATGCCATACTTTCTAATCTTACCAATCACAAGCGTCTTGGAGTTCATACAGAGTTATTCTCAGACGGATTGCTCCCATTGGTGCATAGCGGAGTCATTACAGGCGAGGAAAAGAAAATAAAAACAGGGAAAATAGTCACCTGTTTTGCTGCCGGAACCAAACATCTCTATGATTTTATCGACGATAATCCGACGGTGCATTTCAAGGAAGCTGCCTATACGAATGATACTGCCGTTATTAGACAGAATCCTAAGGTAACTGCTATCAATAGTGCTATTGAAATAGATCTTACAGGGCAGGTATGTGCAGATACTATTGGTAATTTTCAATATTCAGGAGTGGGTGGTCAAATGGATTTCATAAGAGGGGCTTCCCTGTCTGAAGGAGGAAAAGCTATTATCGCACTTCCTTCTGCAACCAGCAAAGGCGTTTCTAAAATCACCCCCTTCCTGAAAAGAGGTGCCGGAGTAACGACGACTCGTGCGCATGTGCATTATGTAGCTACAGAGTACGGCGTTGTTAATCTCTTTGGAAAAGGACTGGAGCAGCGAGCCAGAGAACTTATCTCTATTGCACATCCCGATCATCGTGAAACGCTGCATAAAGAAGCCTATGAGCGTTTCAATCGGATTATTTGATACTACGCTCGTTTTATCATAATCACGGGTATTTAAAAATTCCCGTTAACCATTTCATATCATGAGCATACACATTGAGGCAAAACAAGGAGAAGTTGCAGAAACTGTTCTCATGCCGGGAGATCCGCTGAGAGCGAAATGGATTGCCGAAACCTTTCTCACCGATGTTTTCTGCTATAATGAAGTAAGAGGAATGCTTGGATTTACCGGAACCTATAATAATAAGAGAGTATCTGTTCAAGGCAGTGGTATGGGACTCGGTTCTGCAATGATCTATTATCATGAGTTATTTAAAGACTACGGGGTTAAAAACATCATCAGAGTGGGTACCGCGGGAGCTTATCAATCTCATTTACAATTAGGAGATATTGTCATTGCCATGGCCGCTTCAACCAATGCTAATTTTAATAATTTAAGATTCAACCAGGCGAACTACGCTCCTACTGCAAATTTTGATCTTTTAATGAAAGCTGCACAATATGCCAGGGAAAAGAACATATCTGTAAAAGCCGGGAATGTGCTTTCGTCTGATGAATTTTATACAGATGACCCCAATGATTATGAAAAATGGGCTGACTACGGTGTATTATGCGTTGAGATGGAGACTGCAGGTCTTTATACGGTTGCTTCCAAATACAAAGCAAAAGCACTTTCAATTTTAACCATTTCAGACTCCCTGGTAACGGGTGAAGCCAGTACCAGCGAAGAACGGGAAAGTACTTTTAATGAAATGGCAGAAATAGCACTGAATACGTTTTAAAGCGATAAGCTTTCTGTTTTGGAATCGAATTTAGTATCCTAACTAATTAATTGCTGATTTAGTTAAAATATAAGGGAAAAGAACGTTGCTTCTTTAGTCCCGAGACAGTGAACTACGATTTCCTCCTGAAATTTTGTTTCTAACAATCGGAAAAAGTAAGAGCTCCATTTCCCGAATTAAAGATCATTAATTCTGCGTTTACTAATCATTTCTAGCAGCAAACAGTTTACATTCAAAACCATTGCTAAGTCTATAAGCAAGTATCTAATCATCATTGATAATGGTATCTAATCAAAATTTAGAGATGAGCACATATAAGCTAGCAAATCTTAATGACTCTCTTGTTTTTCAATAATTAAGTATCTATATTTGAAAGAAAATACACCGATTGATATAAGTTTATTACTTAATCATCAGTGCTTAAATAGAGATTATCTATCGATATAAATATAATAATACTAGAAAAATGTCCAATTCGAAGTTAATTTTTTAGTACAGCAAATAGGTTGAAGAGCCCCTCACTACAAGTTTGAATTAAGTCTTGATAATCATTAAAAACCAACCTTAAATGAAAAAAATTAGTATCCTTTTTACCTGCATTTTTATCACATTTGCCTGTACAAATGAAGTGAATAATAATAAGATAGAAAGTACTCAATCTGAATTAGAAAATTTTCCGACCATTACAGAAAACGCTCGAATAGGTGGGGTCAAAATACCGGATGACACTCAAATTGAGAAAATAGATAACTCTACCATAAAAATAATACTTCCCGAGGGCTATGCCTTTGCAAGTGTATCAGGACGCTTACTGGAATTATCTGCTGGAGGAGGATCTTATACCTGTACCTGTTCCGGTTCCAACGGATGCAATGTATTTTATGTAAAAGGTAATTATGGCTGTAGTCATGGAAGTTGCACGGGAAATTGTACTGGAAGTTTTTCCGATAGAAATGGCAATAAAATCGAAAATGAAAATCTTTTTATAATTGATCAAAATGATGCCCTTGAACCTGCAACTGATAAAGAATTTAAAACGTTACCTTATCTACCAGCCAGATTGATTCCGGGTTTAGAAAAAGAACTCAAGCGATATGCTGTATCATTATATGGAAAAAAATCTTCTGACGCACTCCAGTATGTAGATGAAAGGAATACCCAAAAATCTGATATTGATGATATCATGTTGGTAAAGATGAAAATGTACGGTTATAAATTCATTTATTCGGTGAACGCAAAATTGCTAAAACCCGAGCTTATGAAATCCAATAGGTTTCTGGTATTGGATTACGACGGAGGTGGTCACTCCTGTAGCTGCGATAGCGGACAAAGCGGATGCACGGCAGATACCTCATGGGGAGTGAAATATTGTGAAGGAGGTTCTTGCACAAAATGTACTATGACTGTTAACTAATATTACTACCTTATAAGATACGACAAAGCGTCAGACTTATGAATCTGACGCTTTGTAATTAACTTTATGATGGATCCCGTCTAATACTTTGCTTTATTACTGCAAAATAAAACGATCTGCTTCAAGAAGCCCTAAAAGTCATTACAGGTATTGGTGCGTGATTTACCAGATCTTCGCCCAGGCTTCCATAAAAGAAATGTGCTAGCCCTTTGCGCCCATGTGTAGGAATCGCTATAATATCTGCTCCTATTTTTTCGCCGTACTTAAAAATACCCCCTTCGGCTGTATAATCGTTTCGGATGACCACATCTTTTAAAGCATCTGTATTTCCATCTGCCCTGGTAAGAAATTCACTTATTCTGTCTTCAATTTCTTCGCTGCTCTTAAAACTTTCATTGGGAAGATTCACATAAAGCAGGTGTACTTTCGATCCGAATTTTTTGAAAAGTGCAGAAGCATTCAAATAAGGCCGCACACTGTCGTCTTTAAAATCGCATGCAAACAAAACGTTATCTAGTTTTAGATTAGAAATGTGGTGTTTAACTACCAGCACCGGTATCTCAGAAGTTCGCACCACTTTTTCTGCGTTAGACCCTACGAAGATCTCTCCAATTCCTCCACCGGTTCCATGTGATCCCATTACGATTAAATCTGCTTCCTGTTCTTTTGCAGCTTCGTTGATCTCGCTGAAAACCTTATAATTCTGCACAGATTCTCTAATGGTTAATCCCTTTAGATACTCTTTATCTAAAAACGTATCAAAACGTTTTTTGGCCAATTTCATATAATAAACGGCTTCAGAAAGGCCAGACGCTTCTTCACGAGAGAGAACTGCCTCGGACAGTCCAAGCATGTGAAGCACTATAATTTCAGCATTGTGTTTTTTAGCGATAGTAGCTGCTACCTCAAGTGCATATTCAGAATACTCTGAAAAATCTACAGGTACGAGAATTTTTTTCATTTCGATTTGTTTTTACGTTAAAGGTATAAGATTTGGTTCTTATTAAAGTTATATGGTCATAGAGAATAATTGTGACTTCGGATTGTTACGTTGAAGTAAAAGATCGAACGCCATACAAATATTCCGGATAAAAGGAGTACCCTTTTCGGTTACCTTAATACCTTTTTTTAAGATTACGACCAGCCCATCATTTTCAAGTTCGGTTAGTCTTTCCAGGATCGTTGGGATTTCCTTCAAATAAAGTTTAGTATCTGTCCAGTGAGTTTCAAAATTACACATCAGATTGAGAATATGTGTTCGAATTATCTCATCTTCTTTTGTAAGTATGTGTCCCCGGAAAACCGGAATTATATCGTTTTCTAATAATGACTGATACTCTCCTACTCCTTTCACATTTTGGGCAAATCCATGCCAGCTGTCACTTATGGCTGAAACTCCCAAACCGATCATTAATTGTGTTTTAGAAGCGGTATAACCCATAAAGTTACGATGCAATTTTTTGTTTTGAACAGACCGGAACAATGAATCGGTAGGCAATGCAAAATGATCCATCCCAATTTCAACATATCCTGCAGCTTCTAGCATTTCTTTGCCTGTTTGATACATTAAACGCTTCTCTGCGCCTGCTGGTAAATTAGACTCGTCAAAGCCTCGTTGACCGTTACCTTTTATCCAGGGAACATGAGCGTAACTGTAGAATGCAATGCGTTCTGGCATTAATTTTAACGTCTGCTTTACGGTATTTTTCACATCTTCAACGGTTTGAAAAGGAAGTCCGAATATGAGATCATGACCTACCGAGGTAAAACCAAGTGCCCTTGCCTGAGTAGTAACTCTGGCAACATTTTCAAAAGGTTGTATTCTATGTATCGCTTGTTGCACCACTTTGCTATAATCCTGTACGCCATAGCTCACTCTGGTAAAACCGAGCCAATTTAATACTTCCAAATGTGCTGCAGTTGTATTATTTGGGTGTCCTTCAAAACTAAATTCATAGTTCTCAGCCAGATCTGCATGCCTCAAAATACCCTTAATAAGAAATTCCAGGTTTTCAGGACTGAAAAAAGTAGGGGTACCACCCCCGATATGTAGCTCTTTGATCTTTGGCTTACCTCCAAAAAGATTTCTATACAGATGCCATTCTTTCAGTACGGCTTTTATATACGGTTCTTCTACTTCATGCCTTTTGGTAATACGTTTGTTACACCCACAAAATGTGCACATTTGCTCACAAAAAGGTAAGTGTATATAAAGACTTATTCCTTCTTTATCGTTGGTCTCAACAAATGTCTTTTGAAGCGATTCCTGCCATGCTTTTAATGAAAAAGTGTTTATATCCCAATATGGTACCGTAGGATAACTTGTATATCTGGGACCGGGAACGTTGTATTTGTCCAATAAAAATGATGTAGCCATAAATATTTTTTTATGCTTTCAAATATAACGGGGGGTGTTAGCTTAAAACATGATATATATCATTTGCTCCGAAATAGAAATTCAATACCTTTTTGAGTACTTACAAAAGCTATATAATCATGAAAAATATAATCTTAATTTGCTTGTTATGGTTGGTGCCAGCGAGTGTTTTGGGTCAGCAACATACTTCTCTGCAGGCCATAGGTGAATTCTCGGATAGCCTTATTGCTATCAAAAAGGCAGACCAATGGGGGTTTGCAGATATGGAAAACAAAATTGTTATAGATTACAGAGATGATGTGGTTACAGAAGAATATACGAAAAGCATAACCTCCAAAGCTCCTGTTTTTAAAAATGGACTTTGTATGATCGTCGCCGATAAAGATGGTATTCCGTTTTACGGATTTATTGACAAATCCGGGCAAATTGCAATTACTCCGCAGTTTCTCAACGTCACAAATTTTAATAATGGCTATGCTATAGCTATTGTAGCCGAACGAAAAAATCGAGGGAGAAACGAATATCTCAACAAAGATATCATTGCTTATTCTTTTTATGAAGTGATCATAAACCGAGAAGGACAGATTGTAAAAGACCTCGGTGATGTTCCTCATATTTTAATGACCGCGAAAAAATATAAGAAGCCCTATTCAACCAGTCATTTTGTGAGTCCGTTACAGGTGGCCACAGAAACAAATACGGGAGAATGGCAGTTAATTTATATTAACACAAACCAATAAACTATGGCACTAAATTTTAATAAATACGCACACGAAGGTAATGCCTTCTTAAAAGAATATACAAGAGAATTAAATCTTGGAGATGATACCGAAATGGGCGGTAGAATTTTATCGGCCATTTTACATGCACTCCGCGATGTTATCTCGATTGAAGAATCGCTTCAGTTAATTGCTCAATTTCCTATGTTCCTGAAAGCAGTTTATGTGAACGGATGGTCTCCCAAAGCCAATCGTTCTAGAATCAAAACACGAGTAGATTTTATAGATCTCATTCGCAAACATGATGGGGTAACATCGGTACACGACTTTAGATCTGATGAGCAGGCAAATAGGTATATAGATACTACTTTTATTTTGCTTAGAAAGTACATATCACTGGGAGAATTAGAAGATATACGCACTGAACTGCCTAAAGATTTAAAAGATATGATCTACCATAACATCATGTTTTAAAGCCAGTTAATCACCTGATTCGATTAGCAAGCAATGCTTTCATTCAAATTACATTTTTGTAGAACCTGAGCCTCTTTACTTGTGTCCCGGTAAATTGTAATACCTTTTAAGCCTAGCTCCCATGCCGTTCTGTAGATTTTTGAAATAGTATCTGTTGTAGCCGATTTTGGTAAATTTATAGTTTTGGAAACTGCATTGTCTGTATATTTCTGAAAGGCATATTGGTGCTTAAGATGAAATTCCCAAGATATTTCATGGCTTGTTTGAAATAACTTTTTGACTTCTTCAGGAATCTCTTTTATATGTTGAATGCTTCCGGAAGCTACTACTTCTTTTTCCAGAGCAGGAGTCCATAACTTTAAACTTCTCATCTTTTCAACGAATACCGAATTCAGTACTTGTTGATTTTTTCCACCTAAAATTCCTATACGGTGGTAAGCCAATCCGTATAAGGGTTCTATCGAATAAGAAGTATTGGCAATTACCGAGATCGTTCCAGTGGGAGCAATACTGTTGCAAGTAGCATTCCTTCTATTTTTATCATTTGAAAAACCACCTCGCTTCCTGGCTAATACTTCAGACATGACATAACTTTTTTCCTGAATGAATTTCATTAATTCATTAGCTAAAGAGATGGCTTCTTCTGAAGCGTATGGAATTTCGAGTATTATCAGCATTTCTGCCCAACCCATTACGCCAAGACCTATTTTTCGGTTCTGTTTTGTGATCGTTTCAATCTCCGGAAGCAAATAACTATTCATGGTAATCACGTTGTCTAAAAAACGAATAGCACTATTAATATCTTTCTCAAGTTGCTGCCAATCAATATGCATTTTTCCTCCCTGCAATTTCAGCATTTTAACAAGATTCAAAGAACCCAGATTACAACTCTCATAAGAAAGTAAGGGTACTTCACCACAAGGATTTGTACTGTCTATAATTCCTCTTTCCGGTATAGGGTTATTTCTATTTAGGGTATCCAGGAAAATTAATCCGGGATCACCTGTAGTCCAGGCTTCTTTTACAATGAGATCCCAAAGCTTACGTGCAGGTATTTTTTTTGTGATCTCCTTGTTTCTTGGGTTAAGTAGCTCCCATAGCTTATTTTTGGCTACTGCTTCCATAAAGCGATCCGTTACTCCCACAGATATATTAAAATTCGAGAGTGTTTTTCCATCTGTTTTTGCTGTAACAAATGCTTCAATATCAGGATGATCAACATTCAAAATACCCATATTGGCTCCTCTTCGTTTTCCGCCTTGTTTGACATACTCTGTAGCAGCATCAAAAATTTTCATAAAAGCAATTGGGCCAGATGAAGTTCCTCCAGACCCAGATACCAGATCTCCCTCCGGTCTTAATTGAGAAAAATTAAATCCTGTGCCGCCACCACTTTGATGTATTAAGGCGGCGTTTTTCAAGGTTGTAAAAATGCCTTCAAGATTATCTTCTAATGGTAAAACAAAACAAGCACTCAATTGACCTTTGGGGACACCTGCATTCATTAATGTAGGGGAATTGGGTAGAAATCTAAGTTCCTTCAATAAAGTATAAAAAGTATCTTTCCAGAATTCCTGATTTTTAATTTCCGCTTTGGCTATATGGGAAGCTACTCTTCTGAAAAGTGCATCGGGAGTTTCGATGATGTTTCCACGTGTATCCTGAAGTAAATATCGCTCCCTTAATATTTCTTTCGCATTTTCACTTAAAGCGGTCATGACTGCAGGTGATTGATCATCCATCTAAGACGTTCACTCACTTCAAGCGCTATATCGTTCAATTTGAGATTATTAACGGCCTGCATGGAAGCAAGAGGGTTTACTGCAGCAATTTCGATGCTACCGGGCTTTTTTTCCTGAACAATTATATTGCAAGGTAATAGAGTTCCTATTTTGTCTTCGGTTTTGAGTGCCTCGTAAGCATAAGAAGGGTTACAAGCTTGTAATATGAGATAAGGATAAAATTCTACATTGAGTTTATCCCTAAGAGTCGTACGCATGTCTATAGTACTCAATATACCAAATCCCACATCTTTAAGCTTTTCCTCAACTAACGAAACAGCTTTATCGACAGAGACATTTTCAAGATGAACATTAAAATAGTATTCCATATTTCCATGTTTTTTGATTTCATGAGAGCTACTGGGTATAAACAAAAACAGGAAGCCAAGGCCTCCTGTTTTCGATGATGGGATTCGTCAATGAACAATTCCATAAACACAAATACTGCTCTATCGCTAAAACAATACCTGTAATTCACTTCCTCCTCAAATAATAACCTCATCATTAACGCCACTAAAACCCCAAAGAGCCTTTATGGCATTTACTATATATATGAATGAAAGTAAAGACAGGGACACACAGGCATCCCTGTCTTTTGTATGATATTGAGAATACTTTAAAAAACTTAATGCAGTTTTCGTCGCCTATTCATTGCTAAATTTACTTCAAAAATCACATGCCTCATCAGTATTTTCAATACCTACCTAAAGAATTTATCTGAATTAATACCCAAATAAACCTCTTTACTTTTAATTCTTTCAAAGAACGTTTCTAATTACTCTGTAAAGATACACTGTAAATACAGTTCATAAAATGACATTTGTCAGTTTTCAAATTAAATTTGAAAGCCGATTTTAGAAGTTATAATTCGCCGAAGCTCAGGAGTGGTAGATGCATCAATCAGGTTGAGCGCTTTTACTCCACATAATTTTTCTACCAAATTGCTTCCGGCAAGGGTATTGGTTGCAATTCCTGTGACTATGTCCGGGATAATATCATAAGCCTGCATGAGTCCGTAAACGGCATATGGATCTGAAGCGCTCAAAATAAGACACTTAATTTGATCTCTGATTTCTTCAATAGCTATGTCACCGTTATAGGGCTCTAAAGGGGAAGCTCCTATTTCTACAACGGCAATGTCAGGTTTTTGCATTTCAATTCTGGTCAATAGTTCTTTTAGCTTTTTTCTGTAAGCGTTACTGGGATAAATTGAAGAAGGCAAGCCAACGTCGACGAAATCTATTACACTATCGGCTCCTACATCTTTCATTGCTAAAATATCTTTTAATCTTCCTGCACCAGTAAGCTTGGCACCAACCACCTTCAAACCAGCTCCCTTTAAGATATTAGTAACGATGCGAGCCGAAGTTGTTTTACCAGCAGACATTGATGTTCCTGTAAACAAGATAACCGGGGTTTTAAAAGGCATGGGATCGGTATAGAAGACAAAAGTGTCCATAGTTATCTTTTGTTGTTTGCGTACGACATGCCCTATATAATCGATTTCGATCATTTGCGGAACAAACGCTGATTTGGAAGTTAGTTTGCCCAAGAGACCTGCGCCTGTGAGTATATGCATTTTGAGGTTCTTTCCTACCGCCCTCCAGCTGCCGGTAGCTTCTAAAGTTGCATATCTTTCTCCCAATGCACCTATAATGTGTTCTCCACCAATTACTCCTCGCATTCGGCCATTCGGCAGTTCTATTGACAGCTTATTGCTGCCTGGATCAGTAATTTGTCCTGTAACGTAGTCTCCTGTCTCCCACTGGGAAGTGGGTATTTTTTTTATTTGGAACGGATTCTCAGATAGATCAGAGATACGTGTCAAAGAAGTGAAAATATAATGGTAATTCATGATGCTGTCTTTAGGGGTTGTTGAAGTAATAAGAGAGATAAAAGGGCCGTTCGCTCTATAAGTTTATTGCGAAATATGAATTCATGAGACGCATGAGCACCATCTCCGGGTGTACCCAGACCATCTAAAGTCGCTGTGAACAAACTGGTAGTATTTCCATCTGAGCCACCTCCGGCTGTGGCCTGCTCCAATTCCAGCCCTAACAGCCAACCCTGAGACTCTGCTATTTCCCATAATTGCTGATTCGCAATGTTTCTTTCCATTGGCGGCCTTCCAATTCCGCCTTCTATAGTTAATTCAACATCAGGCAGATAAGGAGTGAGATTTAGAATCTTTTTGGTAATATATAAGCCGTCCTGTTTATTAAGCACTCTAACATCTACAATGGCCTTGCTTACAGGTGCGATAACATTGGGAGAGATGCCGCCTTCAATGAGCCCCACGTTAACCGTTATACCTTTTTCAAGGTCGTTCATTTCATAGAGTTTCTGTATCTGATACGAAAGCTCGACGATCGCATTTACTCCTTTAGAAGGATCAAGACCTGCATGAGCCGCTCTTCCTTTCACCGAAATTACAAAACGACCAATACCTTTGCGTGCAGTCTTCAATTTACCTTCTATACCTAAAGGCGGTTCGAGAACGTAGGCTCTATTTGCAACACGAGCCAGTTTTTTAATTATAGCGGTAGACTCTCTACTTCCGGTTTCCTCATCAGAATTAATTAAAATTACAGGTAAGACCGTGAGAGATTTATTAAGTAATTTTAATGCCTTTATAGCAAATACGATCTGGGTAAGACCAGCTTTCATGTCGTATATCCCAGGCCCCTTTATTTTAAGTTGGTCTTCTTTCCAAGGCATATCCAAAATTGTATTTTCCGGCCATACGGTATCACAATGTCCTACCAACAACTGAATGGGATTTCCTTTTGTTCTTTCTTTGGGACGTGCATATAAATATCCTCCTGAGTTTTTGGTATTTCCTAATAAAACGAAGAAATCTTCTTTTTTTAATTCTTCTCCAAGAAACTTCAATATTTGTCTTGTGAGCAAGGAGCTTCCAGATGGTGATTCTAAAGAAACCAACTGTTTTAGAAAAGATTCCATTTGGGGTCTTTTGTCCCTTAGTATTGATTGTATATCAGATGCAACTGTTGACAATTCTTTCATTTCATAAAATCTTTTGGAAAAGGAAAGTTGAAAGTTTCAGAAACCCGTGCAAATCTTCCATCAGCTACATAAGCCAATAGCGGGTATTTATACAACTGTTGCTGCTCATCTCTGTCGGACTCTTTTAAATAATCAGGACTAACAAAAGCGGCAATAATCTTGCCAGTAATGATGCTATTATCATCAAATCCATCAATAATTTTTACAAGACTACATTCCAGTCTCAGGTAACAATCCGTTAGAACCAGCGTATCGGTTATCGCGGCTTGCTCGGTTGGTAAAATCCCTACGGTATGCTGAAATTTATTGAGTTCTTTTCCGCGCGGACTTGCGCTTAATGAGGTTATTACTTCCTGCCCGGGTTTGGGAAAACTTACGGAAAATTCTTGATTATTTTTCACATTGGCGTACGTGGAGTGCCTGGGGGTGCAAACAAATCCAAAGTAATTATGAAAACCCACGGGAAATGCCAAATGCTTAGGGGCCATATCATAGCCTGTTCCTTCTTTAGTTCCTATAATTACTAAAGGAGCAATCGTAAAAAAATGATCCCAAATAGGAGCTGAAATGTCGAGTTCTATCAATTGATGGTTCTGCGGCATGATGTAAAGATTACCCATGAAATTACGAAACCATGATCTTTAAATCACTGATTTTTATCAGTCAGCTAACTAATACCAGAAAGCATTTCTATATTCCTTATCCCTTGAGGCTGCTTCTCTGTTCTTAACGATCAGGTAGTTCTCATCAATAGTTTTACTTCTGTACCCCATTAAATGGAAAAATTGGCGTGCAAAGAAGCGGGCTATCTTTTTGTTGACAAACAGTGTATCTTTTTTTGAAGATTGCCAGGTCACCCCGGGAAGTAAAGGCAATATTCTGTCAAATCTAATCTTACGCAATACTTTCGAGATCCCTAAAAAGTAACGGGGTATCTGCCTTATTAAAAAGAAACCGTCGTCCCCCAAATTCTGATATAAAGGCATAAATATTCTTCCGTTTCCGGTAGCGACAATATTGGTATTGTTCTGGGAGGCTAATAATTCGTTTTTTTTGATTTTCTGAAAGTTCTCAAACCCTTCTTTCATTTTGAAATTGTCATTCTCAGCGATCTTATGTTCATAAAAGATCTCATAAAATCGATTCAGCCGGTCTCCGGCATTTGAAAGTGCATGAAAATGCCTGTCAAATAATTTTTGGTCCTGCCAGATTTCCGTAAAAAACAAGGTCAAGTATATAAAAGACTCGTGAAAATCTATCGCTTTAATACTGTCATGTTGCCCGCTTTCATAACCAAATGCCACATATCCAAATTCATTGATGTAACTTAAAAAAGGACCTGTAAGATACTCTTCAATACCTAATACCAGTGGCAGTGGGTACTGCATGGTAAATTTTCGATTCAGTAAGCTGTCGTTTAGGATTGCAAAAGGATCAGTTTCTCCGGAAGTGGTATGCAGATCAATGAAATAAAAAGGTCCTTTTTCAGTTTTAAGGATGTCACTAACAAGTTCATACAATTCGAGCTGTTCTTTTTCATCCTGGCAGGTAGGTACAAAAGCTCCCCGCTCCAGCAGCCTTGTATATTCTGGAGTCCATATCCTGTTAAGGTCTTTGGTTTTATAGCGTTCGCTGTTTTGTAGTGCCCAAAGATTACCACTTATCCCGTAAATGCTTCCCTTAAGGGATATTTTATGAGTTCTAATATATTCAAACACTCTTTTAAGAGCGAATATCCCTGCCGGTTCATTTCCGTGTATCCCTGCAGTAAAAATGACAACTGGTCCTGGTGCTTCTCCTGTAACTTTTCCAATAATTCTATCAACCTCGATCGTTTTGTCGAGTGCTTTACTGTAAACTTTAGTCATTTGAGAGGACGCTTACATCATTCTGTGTAACAATACCTACTAAATGTTCTTTATAAACTACTGGAAGACAACCAATTTGATGAGAATTCATTAATGCCATTGCCTTTTCTATTTTAGTGTCAGGTTTAACACTGATAACTTCTTTTATCATAATTTCGGAGACCATCTTATCATCACAGGCAGCAACAATTTTCCTATAGTTTTCAAGATGAGACCATGTAAGTAATCCAATTAATTTTCCGCTGTTGTCCTGTACAGGCATGTGATGAATATTTTTCCACTGCATAATATGAATCCCTAAGCTGGCAAGATCATTTTCGTTTAAAGTGTACAACTGAGTAGACATAATATGCCGAACTCTGGTAACCGAAGATTGCGTATGATCTGCATGATCACGAACGGCTGCCCATTTGTGAACTGGTAACGATGATTCCTGATGCTCATACATTTGTTGGGTGAGTTTAACAAGCGCATCATCTTTCTTCATTAGTTTTCGCATTTTACGATAATTATTTACCGTCCAGGATGCTCCTGTGTTACCAACTGCTCTCTTTTCAATCACCTCTAAAAGCCTTTCGATATCCTGTTTATCAATTTCAGATTTCTCCAGTCCGTTGTAAGCGATAGGAAGAAGTTCTTTAAGAATGAGATCCGACGCAGTCATAAAGGTATCTTCCCATTTTAATAAGGTTTCCTTTCCATTTCTGGCAGCCTTGATAAAATTTCCTTTCGCATCCCTGAAATCCATTACAGATTCCATATGATCGTATTTAGAAGGTCTTCCTTTCATCAACCCTACCCAGAACGCAAAATTTGCCATTTCATCAATTACGGTAGGCCCGGCAGGGATATATCTGTTTTCAATTCGAACGTGTGGTTTCCCCCCTCCTACACCATAACATGCACGATTCCATCGATAGACTGTTCCATTGTGCAGATTGAGTGCTTCCAACTTGGGGATTTTTCCCTTTTCGAGTTCCTCCATGGCATTGTGTTCAATATCCTTTGCCAAAATTACCGTATGACTCGCAATATTGTGCTTAAAAATATTAGTGATGGATCCAGACTCCCAATTCTGACCAAAAGATACTCTTGCTTCTTTCTCTTTTAAAGCGTAGGAAGACGAACGGGTATCGATACTCTGTTGAAACAAGGCAATACGAGTTTCATTCCAAAGTTCACGTCCCAGCAGCAGAGGAGAGTTTGTTGCACATGCCAATATGGGACCTGAAAGGGCTTGCGCCCAATTATAACTTGCAATAAAATCTTCTGGTGGTACCTGAAGATGCAACTGAAAACTTGTATTACATGCTTCATACAATACAGAATCATGGCTTATGCTCAATTCGTCTATTCCTCGTATGTTAAGTTGAAAGTTGGTTCCGCGTAGTTTTTTTATGGCTTCGTTTAGTGCAAAATACCGGGGGTTGGGCGTCATGTATTTTAAGGCTAACTGGCGTTTGCTTATGGTAGGTAATATACCCGTAAGTAACACTTTGTTTTGTCTTAGTGCCGCCTTTTTTTTGGCATAATCAAGTAACGATTTTAATTGATTCTCTACGATCGAGAAAGCATTACTTTTTAGTTCAACAGGGTCAAGATTGATCTCAAGGTTATAAAGGGCGAGCTCTGTAGTAAAATTTTTGTGGTTTATAAGATCAAGTATTTCTACAGCCTGATCTGAAGGTCTCCAGTTTTCATCAATTAAGCAGAACTCCTGTTCTGCGCCTATACGTACAATATCATTTTCAATGAGATCATTAGCAAGCATGTACTCCAGTGCCTTAATATCATCTAAAAGATGCGCAATAAACCTGGAATGTGTTTCTGCCGAAACCTGTGTGCTTACTTTATGTTCTCCCATCTTTGATAAATTTAGAGCCAGAAGTTTTATATATCAATTCCCAATGTACAAATAAAATTTGCCAATACAGGCGCTCCCTAAGCCACGTTTTATTCGTGTAGCACCAAAAATGGAATTTCGGTGTGATAACTTATGGTTTCTATAGCAGGGCGAAAGAATATTTGTTGGAAAAAATTCAGATTTTTACCCACCATAGCGATCAGATCAATATCTCTACTTTCTACAAAACATTGAATGGCATCTTCCAGTCTATGATTGGTGAGCCTGTGAAAACTTACCTCATGTTCTTTCAGGTATCCTTCGAGCAATTGTTTGTTAGACAGTTGTTCTTCATTTAGTGCTTCATTCTTCTTACTCACATGCAAGACACGAATAGCCGCCTGGTGATTGGTGGCTATTTCTAATAAGTCGTCTAAGATTTTAGAATTGTAAAGAATATTGAAGTCTGTAGGGAAAGCAATTTCTCTTATGGGATGGTAAACAGCTTCCTCCGGAATTACTAACTCTGGGCATTTAACCCTGGTGATAGTGTCTCCGGTATTGCTTCCCAAAATTATTTTCTTTAAACCGGAAGCTCCCTTTGTGCCCATTACGATCATGTCTATTCTCTTCTCTTCAATAATTTTTCTCAAACCATTTACAAGAAAATCATAGGTGACCAGGGTGACAAAGTTATGCTTCTGATTGTATGGCAATTGTTTGATCTTTTTCAGCATATCAAGCATTCGATCTTTTGACTCTGCTACAATGTTCTTTTCTAATACATCTGCCGAAGGAATATAAATCATTTCTTTTTCCATAGCAGTGTTTGCGCCACAGGCGTGATATAAATAGAAATTACATCTCCTATCCTTAAAAAAGGAAAGGGCGTATTCTATGGCATTCCATGAATTCGATGAAAAATCTGTGGGTAGTAAAATATTCTTCATGTTAACAAACGCTGCTTATGCTTACTTAAAAACAAATGTAGAGCGATGCCTGACTGAAAAAAATGACTAATATCAGTTCTTCAAACTTTGACTTTCAAGAACTATTCTACCATGGTAAGCTTTTGAGAATCTAAAACCTTGATCGTTCTTCCTTCAATTTCAATCAGACCTTCTTTTTTTAGCGAAGACAAAGCCCTGATTAAACTTTCTGTAGCAATGCCTGCCACTCCTGCAAGGTCACTTCTCGAAATACGAATACCATCTTGTTGACGGTCTTTTAGTTTCTCTACAAATTTTAAAATCGTACTGGCCGTTTTTTTGCGTACTGAGCTGTAAGCCATTTGTAAAAGTTGCTCTTTGGCGTCTGAAAGCGAATCTGTAATGTAGTTAATAAGATCAAGAGTAACGCTGTGGTTTTCCTCAAGTATTTCTTTAATCTTGTCTTTGGAAACCTTGAGAATGCTGCTGGGCTCTAAAGCAGTGGCAGCCTCTAGATTGGGCGAATTGTATGCAAAGGATGTATAACCAAAAAAATCTCCTTTATTATAAAGTCCTGTTATGAGCTCCTTCCCATATTCGTCGAGCCTATGATTTTTTACCACCCCTTCTTCTACCAGATACAAATAGTTGGAATTCGTAGTTTCAGAATAGATCTCTTCTCCCGCTTCAAACTCTTCACAATACCCTTCTTTATCAAAAAAAATCCTAAGATCCTCCAGATTTTTGATACGATCCTGGTTCGTTTGAAAATTGGTAGATTCATTTGATTCTGATGCTATATGCCGTTCTTTTAAGATCGCAGCTTTCGCAATTCTACTTTCGATCGCATTAATGAGTTCTTCCTCCTCAAAAGGTTTCGTAAGATAATCGTCTGCTCCAAGTTCCATTCCTTTACGCACATCTTTATGCTCGGTTTTTGCCGATAAGAAAATAAAGGGAATGAACTTGGCCTGATCGTGCTTTGCCAATCCCTCTAAAACCCCATATCCGTCAAGTTCTGGCATCATTATATCGCAAACAATTACGTCCGGCATTGATGCCAGCGCTTTTGACAGTCCTATTTTACCATTAGAGGCAACTGCCACATCGTAATTTGAGAGCTCAAGAAGCTCTGCTGTATTCTCCCTTAAAACAGGATCATCTTCAATTAGTAGCACTTTTTTTATCATGTTGGTATCACTGGTGTTAATGGAATTTCTACGGTAAATGTACTACCCATATTTTCTTTACTGGTGAAATAAACAGTACCCCCCAAGGTTTCAAGATGGCCTTTCACAATATTGAGACCTATACCCGTTCCTTGATCGAGCGAAGCGTTTTGGGCACGAAAATAACGTTCAAAAATATGTTTCTGATCTTCGTCAGGGATCCCTATTCCCTGATCAGTTACTGTAAAAATTAATTTATTGCTCTCTTCCCGTATACTTAAATCAATGAGTGTATCTTCCGGGGAATATTTAATTGCGTTTCGTATCAAATTAAAAAGAATGAGTTCAAGTATTTTTTGATCAAAAAAGAGCGTGAACTCATCTGAGTTTTCTGGATAATTTATAGATTGCCCGCTTTTAAGCAACATATTGGAATCATAGATCACTTCATTTAAAACCTTACTTAGTTCGAATTGCGTAAAATTGTATTTTACCTTACCAGACTCAAAACGTTCTACCGATAGAAAGTCGTTTAAGATATCGTTGAGATAATGTACCTTATTAGCAATCGTATCGAGGTGTTTTTTCTGTTTCTCTTTATTTCCCGTTTCAATATATTTGGTAACCAGTCTCGTCGAAGTAAGAATGCCGGTTAAGGGAGTTTTAAATTCATGAGAAACCATCGAAAGAAATTTTGTTTTTAATTCATTGAGTTCTCTTTCTGCTTTGAGGCTTTCTAAGGCTTTGGCTTCGGCAATTTTACGTTTCTCGACTTCACTCTCGAGTTCTTCAATGGTGCTATTCAATTCCTGAGTACGAATTCTGATCTTGTCTTCCAGTTGCTCGTTTAGTTCAAGTATCTTTCGTTCGGTTTCCTTCCTGTACGTAATGTCGACAATTAAAGCTAAAACAAATGTTTTGCCATACACAGTAAAAGGTGCTAAACCAACTTCCAGGGGAAACTCATTTCCGTCTTTCTTTCGTCCGAAAAGTTCACGGCCTCTGCCCATTTCCCTTCGTTCGCTATTCTGAAAGAAATTCTTGAAATATCCGCCGTGCTTCGGATGGTATCTTTCTGGAATAAGTACCGGTAATGTCTTTCCTAACAGTTCTTCTTTTTCATACATAAAAATACGGGAACAAGAAGAGTTCACCGAAACAATGGTCTGAGAATCGTCTACAATTAAAAGTCCTTCCGGAATAGCTTCCGAAAGTATCTCAAAAATATCCTGACCTGACTGGAACATTTGATTTCCTCGTTGGTTGATCGCTATTAGGTTAAATTGGTTTTACCATTTTAGGACTTTAACGAAATTACGAAAATTAGGTTGAAAATTAAACGTGAATGACGATTATCATTTACTTTGCCTTGAAGGGTTTGTACTTTAGAAAAAATAAACCATCATGAAGGGTATTTTAAGCATTGGTCGGATTTCCGGTATACGAATCGAAATACACTGGACCTTTATTTTTTTAATAGGATGGATTGTCTTTTTAGAACTTAAGCGGGGTGGTGACTTCTACTCTGTTATAGGTAGTATCTTATTTATTTTTGTTTTGTTTGCGTGTGTTGTATTACATGAATTAGGTCATGCGCTTACTGCGAAAAATTTTGACATCAAAACAGAAAAAATTACACTTCTACCCATTGGAGGTATTGCTCGTCTTGAGAAAATGCCGGAGAAGCCTATGGAAGAACTTAAAGTTGCCATTGCTGGCCCTCTTGTGAATCTGGCCATCGTATTATTTTTGTTAATTCTGTTCCCGATAACCAGCTATTTTCAGCTTCCTGCGGAAGATCTTATTGCATTTATAAATGAAGGTAGTACCAACAGTTTTATTTTTAATGTTTTTCTCGCAAATATCATATTGATAGTGTTCAATCTTATCCCTGCCTTCCCCATGGATGGTGGAAGGATATTAAGAGCCCTACTAGCTACCAGGATAGATCGTTCAAAAGCAACCACGATCGCAGCTACTCTGGGGCAAATACTTGCATTTTTCTTTTTCATTGCAGGACTTGTTTATAATCCGTTTTTAGTTATTATCGCTCTGTTTATTTTTCTGGGAGCATTTGGCGAAAACCAAATAGAACAACAACTTTCTCTGTTAAAGGGTTATACAGTTAAAGATGCGATGCTCACGCAGCTTACAAAAGTCTACGAAACTTATACTGTAAGAGATATGATCTCTATTTTATTAGCAGGAACAGAAAAACATTTTATTGTCGTGGATGCAAAAGACAATTTAAAGGGTGTACTTCATTTTAAAGAAATCCTTAAACGTGCTAACGAACCTGATCTTCAAATAAATGAAATTCTTAACAAGGAAGTAAAGACCGTAAAACCAGAGGATCCACTTCCAAATGTTCTAAAATTAATTACTGAGAACCGAGATAGTTATGTCCCAGTAGTTGAGAAAGGGGCTGTCTTGGGAGCCATAGACATATCGAATCTAAGTGAATTCATCTTATTAACTGCCAAAGTGAAGGCACTATCTGCATAAAATGCCTCTATGAAAATGGCAAACCTTCGTGACGAATATCATACTATTATTGAAATTTCTTCCATACCTTCTTCTCTTTACTAATCCCTTAAAATAAATAGTATGTCTGTCTTAAAAGTTATAGAGATTCTAGGTAATTCCACCGTAAGTTTTGAAGATGCGGTACAAAACGTAGTCAATGAAGCGTCAAAAAGCCTAGAGCAAATTAAATCTGTTTATATTCAAGATATGCAGGTTACTGTAGAAAACAACTCAATTTCTGAGTATAGGGTTAACACCAAAGTTTGCTTCGGTATTAAAGAAGGAGCTTAACAACCATTCGAACGTTGGTGAATTTTTTTGAAGGAAATAATGCACCTTCATAATCATTCACCAACTTCATAATTTCTTCTACTTTTCTCCAACAAAGTAATTGCTTCACGATCTGAAACAGGAGAAAAATCACAATAAAACGCTCCTACTGCGCGAAACCGGGATGGAATATGAAGACACACCACCTCATTAACCTTTATCTGATTTTTTATTTTCTTTAGTGCAGTCGAAGGCGCTACCGGCACAGCCACCACAATCTTGGTTGGCAATTTTTTAGCGACCAATTCTATGGTAGCTATAAGTGTGTTACCCGTAGCAATGCCATCATCAACAATAATTACGGTTTTATTAGCGAAATTAACAGGTTCAATGTTTTGATAATATTGATGATAACGCTGCTCCAGTAATGCTCTTAAACGGGCAGTTTCTTCTGCAATATACCTTTCTGAAATATCGATCGTATCACTTATCATTTTTGACTCCAGGCTCACAGCACCAATGGCGTACTCTTTATTAAAAGGATGTCCTATTTTTTTTGTGAGCACAACATCCAAGGGTTTGCCAAGCTCCTTTGAAATAATATAACCCAGAGGAAGACCGCCTCTGGGAATCGCAAGCACCACTACATCTTCCTTTTCATACTTACGAAGAGCAACCGCCAACTGTTCGCCGGCATCTTTTCGATTATGGAATAACTTACTGCTCATAACCACTTATTGAACCAAGCTGCCGTTAATTCGGAAACCTCTTCAAGTTTACCCGTTTCCTCAAAAAGATGTGATGCTCCAGGAACAATGACTGTTTTATGACGACATTGAAGCTTGTTTGAGGCGTTTTGATTCAATTGAATCACTTCTTTATCTAATGCTCCCACAATCAGTAACACGGGAGAGGTAACGGCAGACAGATCATGAATAGCAAGGTCCGGCCGACCACCTCTGGAAACTACTGCGAATATTTGATCCTGATAGAATGCAGCGGCACTTAAAGCAGATGCTGTGCCCGTACTAGCACCAAAATAACCAATTTTTAAGTGACTGGTTTCTTCTGCTTCCTGTATCCATTTCGTTACCTGAATAAGTCTTTGGGTTAGTAAACTGATGTTGAAGCGATTCTCATAGTTAAAATCTTCTTTTAGGGTGAGCAAATCAAACAGAAGCGTTGCTAAACCTGCTTTTTGCAGCATCTTAGCCACATAATTATTTCTGGGACTCAACCTGCTGCTACCACTACCGTGAGAAAAAAGTATGATCGCTTTTGCCTGTAGTGGCACGGTCAACACTCCCGGAAGAATTAACTTGTCTATTTTAATTTCTACGTTTTTATGTATATCATCAATGGTCATGATCCTCCTTTTTTTATTTTCTAAAATGTTATCATACGATCTCTGTTCACCCTGTCAGGAAATCAAGAGCTTATTACGCTATGGATATATGTTTAGATTTCAATAGCAAGTTAGTAGTATCATCCTGATTAAGAAATGATAAGCATCAGTTAAACATTGATTTTAATGCTGGCATTTCCAGGTTTTATGTAATATGATTTTCATCATAGGAAACCTTTTGAGATCCCTTTATTTTGGTACTCATATAATCGTTAGTATGGCAAAGCTCAATATGTATTTAATACTTTTTATGTTGTGCTTATATGGATGCGATCAGGCGAAAGAAAAAATTCTCCCTGAAAGATCAAGAATTATTGAATCTGTATATGCATCTGTAACTATTCAGCCCGATAGTCTCTATGAGGTATATGCTGCTGTAGGCGGAATTTTAGATCAAAATCTTATAGAAGAAGGTGATTTGGTGCAAAAAAATGAGCCGCTTATACAGATTACTAATAGTACCCCAAAGTTAGCGATGGAAAATGCAAGATTAGCCCACGAACTTGCCAAAGAACGCTACGATGGTAGCGCTGCTATTCTCGCTGAAATTGAAGATGAAATCATCGCTGCTATGTTGAAATACAAAGACGATTCGATCAATTTTTCAAGACAAAAAAACTTATGGGAACAAAACATTGGTTCAAGGGTCACATTCGACCGAAAAAAATTAGCCTTTGAATTATCTAAAAACTCGCTTCAGTTGCTTAAAAGTAAGTATCAAAGAACTCAACAGGAGTTAGAAACGCAATTAAAACAAGCTTCCAATAATTATAAAACCGCTTCGATAGCAAGTAAAGATTTTACCGTAAGTAGTAAAATTAATGGTAAAGTATATGCGGTTCATAAAAACCCCGGAGAGATCGTGAGTAGTCGGGAGCCACTAGCGATGATAGGATCTGCAAGTGACTTTGTTATTGAAATGCTGGTTGATGAAGTAGATATCGTAAAGATACGCGAGGGGCAAAAAACACTCATTACGCTTGATGCATATAACTCAAAAGTTTTTGAAGCGATCGTATCGAAGATATTCCCAAGAAAAGACGAGCGAACACAAACGTTTAAAATAGAGGCGGTTTTTGTAGATGCACCAGATGTTTTGTACCCGGGGCTAGCTGGAGAAGGTAATATTTTAGTTGCTCAAAAACCAGATGCACTTCACATACCTAAAGATTATCTTATTGGAGAAGACAGCGTACTTACTAAACAAGGGATGCAAAAGGTAGTTACTGGCTTGCAAACACTAGACCGCATTGAGATTCTTGAAGGCATTAATGAAGATACACAATTATTGAAACCAGATAAGTGATAAACTGGAGCGTCATACTTGCGATTGCAAAAACTCATTTAACCACTAAAATGAAATCTACTGTTACGGCCTCAATGGGCGTAATGTTTGGAATTGGAGCTTATATCACCTTAGTGAGTTTTATGACAGGCTTGAATAAAATGTTGGATGACCTTGTTTTAAATCAAACACCTCATATTCACTTGTACAATGAAATTGAACCTTCCGAGAAACAACCCGCAACAATATTTTCTGATTTTGAAGAGACTTTGGTAGTCGTTCATTCTGTGAAACCAAAGCAACAGCAAAAAAAAATACACAATGCATTGCCTATTCTTAAATATTTAAAAGAAGATGCCAAGGTTATGGGAGCAATACCGCAGCTTAGAGCTCAGATATTTTACCTTTCTGGTTCTATAGACCTGGGTGGTAATTTGGTAGGTGTTGATATTCTGGAGGAGGCTCGCTTATTTAATATTAGAGATTACATTATTGAAGGCTCTCCTGAAGTTTTAAGAAATACCGAAAATGGTATTCTTCTTGGAGCAGGACTCGCAAAAAAAATGTCATTATCCGTTGGAGAGAGGGTACAGATCAGTACGGTAAAGGGAGATGTTTTTCCATTAAAAATTGTAGGTATTTATCAAAGTGGTATTGCTGATATAGACAACATTCAAAGTTTCGCCAATTTACAAACAGTTCAGCGAATACTGGGAGAAGCAGAAAATTACATTACCGATATCAACGTAAAACTTCTTGATATAGACAATGCTGTTCCCATTGCCAATAGGCTCGAAAAGCAATTTAAAATTAAAGCAACTGATATCAATGAAGCGAATGCCCAATTTGAAACCGGCAGCAATATTCGAAATCTCATCACGTACTCTGTTAGTGTCACTTTGTTAATTGTTGCCGGATTTGGTATCTACAACATTCTTAACATGCTTATTTACGAAAAAATGAAAGATATAGCTATTTTAAAGGCTACCGGTTTCTCGGGTAGAGATGTTCAGCTCATCTTTATGAGCCAGGCAATGATCATTGGAGCAATAGGTGGCGTTTGCGGACTGGTAGTTGGTTATGGTTTGTCTTCGCTGATAGACACGATTGCGTTCGAAACGGAGGCTTTGCCTACGATATCTACATACCCAATTAACTATGATATCATGTATTACATTATTGGTATTTCATTTGCGCTTATTTCAACCTTTATTGCTGGTTATCTGCCATCAAATAAAGCAAGAAAAATAGATCCTGTTAAAATAATAAGAGGTACCTAATCAACTTTTATGAGTCCTGTTCTTAAAACTATAAACATTAATAAAACGTTTAAAAAACCTGTTGCTTTTCACGTGTTGAAAGACATTAGTTTTGATGTAAAAAAAGGAGAGTTTGCTTCGATCATGGGGAAGTCAGGTTCTGGAAAATCTACCTTGCTGTATATATTATCTACAATGGATACCGATTACGAAGGACAATTGTTTTTTAATAATGAGTTAGTGACAGGTAAACACCCGAGAGAATTATCTGTTATCCGAAATAAAAATATTGGTTTCGTATTTCAGTTTCATTATTTGCTTTCGGAATTTAGTGTATTGGAAAATGTAATGCTTCCGGCAAAAAAACTGGGAGAAAAAACGATCGCAGAAATTGAGCACGATGCAATAGCGAAATTAGAAATGCTCCATATTGGTCATCTGGCTAAAAAGCGGGCCAGCCGAATTTCAGGTGGTGAAAAACAAAGGGTCGCAATCGCCAGAGCATTGATCAATAATCCATCTATTCTTATGGGGGATGAACCCACCGGGAATCTGGATAGCTATAATTCTGAGAATGTATTTCAAATTTTTAAGCAATTAAAAGCAGAACAGGGACTCTCACTCTTAGTAGTGACTCACGACATCGATTTTGCTAATCGTACAGACCGTATTATTGAAATGGAAGATGGTCGTATTATTCATCAATAATGCTTTTCTTCTCATTCTTAATCCTGAATTCTGAAACTGATAAGAGGCACCGATAATTGCGATTGCATTTTTTTTACAAGATCTTGATGGAACAAACCCCTTAACAGGTTTCTTTCTTCTCGCTCAAGCATAGCCAGCATATCGGCTCCTGATTCCAGGACGTACCGATTAATAGTACCAAAGATGTCTTCAGATGCGATACTTTTATATTCTATATGTGGATAATTCACATGTTCTGCAATCAATTCTTTAAACCAGCTAAGTTGTGTTTCACTTTCAAACTCATCTTTTGTTGAGATGTGCAATACTTTAATTTTAGCGAGAAAAGGTCTTGCTATTGAGATAAGTGTTTTTAATGCTTTGAGATCATCAGATTCCAGTGCACTGGCGTAGACAACCTCATGCAACTTTACCGTCTTGATGTGATGTGGCACTATTAGTAAAGGTACACTAACCTTATCCACCAAAGATCTGGCAATATTCCCGGCAAAGAAACCCCGTTTTGAGTCTTTGCTCTTGGTTCCTACGAGAATCATATCTGCAAAAACACTTCTGGCCGCAGAAATTATACCGTTTACGACCGATGAATCCTCGACCGCCTGCATTTGTATGTCGGCAGTACCGCTTGCAATTAAATCATTCAAGTGCTCATACCAATATGCACGCAATGCATGCTTGCGCTCATCAGAAACTCTCAAATCTATTTGCAGATCGTCATTATAAGCGGGAATACTTACCGGTGGCAAGTCATATACGTGAACCACGACGAGTTTGAGTTTTAATTGTTGACTTAATTCATAAGCATAGTGCAGCAGAGAAACGGACTCGTTCCTCAAATCTGTGGCATACAGTAGTGTTTTCATCTCAGAAAGGCTTTAAATACTAATGATTAAGCTAAGACTTTAAAAGACATAAAAAAATGACCATAATCATCTCCGGTTTTTTATGGTTCCTTATTAAACCTTAGAGTTTCAGTCATTAAAATTCCATTTGTTTTATGGTGATCTGCCAACTTACTTTTACATTAAGATCTACGATTTATTGATACGCTTACGGTCTGGTATCAACCATATCATCATTTTATAGATATAGGGCGTAAATGGAAGAAAAAATAAAACACTGAGTATGCTAAAGATGATATGTCCGTTGGCAATTTGCCGTTGCACAGACATCCCTTCTGAAAGTAATAGAACCAATGCCTTAAAGTTTTCAAATAAAAATAGTGCCAGAATAATTGGGACTAAGTTGAATAATAAATGAAATACTCCTGCACGAAGTGCGTCTCTCGTACCTCCGATAACTGCCAGTAATGTATCTGAACAGGTACCTAATTCTGCACCTAACATTGCTGCCAGTGCCCCTGATAGGCTTATCAGGTTTTGTTTCGCCAGCGTAATCAACATAGCTACTGTAGCACTTGAAGATTGTATGATCAATGTAACGAATCCTCCAATAAGCGCGCCCTTGAAAGGTGTTTCCAGTTGCGACATCCATTTTTCAAAAATTTCGCTTTCTCTTAAGGGTATAACGGATAATTCCATCAGATACAAGCCAAAAAAAAGCAGTCCGAAATAGAGTATGATACGGCCCACCATTTTTTTTGTTGAAGAAGCCGCAAACATCCATACGCTAAAACCAATTATCATGAGAATGATCGCATATTTACTTATATTAAAAGCGATCAACTGGCTGGAAATAGTCGTGCCGATATTGGCCCCCATAATCACGCCTATCGCATTTTTAAAATTTATAGTTCGTGCATTGATGAGAATGATCAATATGATGATCACCGCAGATGAGGAATCCAAAAGAATGGTTATGAATACCCCGGAAGCGATACTCTTAACAAGGGTATTTGTAAATCGTTCCAAAAGTGTTTTTGCCTTATCCGAAAGAAAGTTTCGAAGCGTTTCAGAAAGCTGTCTAATTGCATATAAAAATAATACCAGGCCTCCAAAAACTAATGGCAACACTACTGTATAATCATTACTGAACATAAAATGTTTTTAAAACTTTATTGAAACCCTACCTTTCCTCTCGTAGAAGGCAGATCCCACTTGATCATCTCTTTCAAAAACGTATCAACCATTTCAACAATTAACTTTTCATCCACCTCATCGGGAGGATAAATGCCTAATTCTAAATGATCGTTTTCGTTGGGTACATTATCGGGTAGCGGAAATAAGATCATCACATAGATATCACCACTGTAAGACTGTGAAAAGAGTAAGGTTCCTCCCTGAATAAACTGATATGAAGGTATTTGATTGGTTTTTTCGATAAGCCCTGGTGGAAACGAGTCTAATGTAATGTTCACGGCTTCATTACTGTGTATCCAGTTGAGTTCCTGCACCTGCCATCCAATTGGGTATTCAGAGACTACGGATTGTAAAGTTTTTACGATGAGATTTCTGATCTCCTGCTGCCAACGTATTTTTTTATCAACTACTGTTTGTATTGACTTCTTATAATCTTCTATCCGCTCTTCTAGATGTGCGATCTTCATAAAATTATTTTTTAAGTTTTCTGCTTTACCTTTATGTTCTTCATAAATAAGATTGTAATAATGCCCCCCATTAGAGCCAGTATCAACCATAATATACATAAGTAGGTATCTGTATTAAGTTGATGGAGGTAAAGGCTTAAAGCCATACCGGATAAAGAAAAGCCCATGATCGTAGCCATAGTTAGCATGACTCCGCTAAGAATGATACCGTAAGCATGCTTTTTTAAATTCCCCATAACTGCAATGATCATCAATGGAATAATGATCGCAAGATCTAACGTATAGATGATCATTGGAGGTTTGCCATCGGGTGTGCCAGACTTAAAATCAGAAATTGTAAGATGCGATATAATATCAGAAATCCATAAAATAGAAAGCACAATCGACATGAAGGCAAAAAAAACAACTACTGCGTTATAGGTCATCCAGCCGCTAAGATTCCAGACGCGTTCTTTTTGGGTCAACCTATAAACGCTTACAAGCAGTAGAAATAATGCGAGACTAAAGATCACTAAATGAAACAGGTATAGAAATGTAAGTCCTGCAACAAGCGTATAAAAGCTATAAGTATATACCAAATAAAACAAAGTGCCTGTCAAAACCAGATCCCAACGGTAGCAATTTTTTGTCAAAGCCTTGTATCTTGATATTAGTAAAATGGGAACTGCGATGAATAGTGTGACTACATCCTGCCCCATCCATTGCGCATTTATCCATGCCCCGTCGATGTATATATCATTAAATAAAATGGCTATAATAGTAGAAATAACTATGAAACAAGACAGCAAAAGGAGAAGAATATGTGTCCTGATTTTTAAGCCTGCTATTTTTTCCGTTTTGCCATGCATTTCAATAAGCTATCGAGTCCTTTTCCTTTTTCTTAAGCGCTTTTTCCTGTTTTCGAAAGTATCTTCTAAAAAGGAAATTATGTTTGAGCGCTTCCATATTTTCGTTAAACCTAAAAGTTCCTTCTTCAAGGTTCTTCATAGTTTTGTCTAGATTATTCACCAAAATCGTATCTGTGGTCAGATAATTGAAAGCTCCTTTACCGTCTTTTAATTTATGTATAAGTTGTTCTATCTCACTGCTTACAGTTTGAATAGTTGTACCGGTTTCCTCAAGACGGGCAATTGTTTGTTTTATTTTATTCCCAGACACTGTATCATTCACTAAGACTCCGACAGCACTCTTTTCAAAATTGATCTCATTTAATCGTTCGTTAAGGCTTATAAGCGTTCTATTGGCGGCTGCACTTGCATTTTTGAGATTGAAAATAGTTTTTTCAAGATTTGAAGCCATCAGCGTATCATTTAACAGCTTGCCAAACGTACCTTGCCCATTAGTTAGTGATTGGGTAACCTTGAGAAGGTCTGCGGTAAGAAGTGCTGCATTTTCATTGGTTGTATTAAGAGTATTAAGCATATCTTTAGCTTCAATGCGACTATAGGATTCAATCGTATCCTGATCTACTACTGAGATGTCAGATCCCTTACCGGGAAGTATATTAACAATCATATTTCCCACCAATCCGTCTGAGCCAATACTGGCGACCGCATCTTTTTTAATGTGCTGCTGTATTTTTTGTTCTATCGCCATGTGTACGATAATCGTCGTATCATTAATCATTTCAATTCTTTTTACGGTTCCTACGTTAATTCCGGCATAGCGTACATTATTACCAATCTGTAAACCGTTCACATTGCTAAAGACAGTGGTCAAGTTGAAGTTTTTACTGAATAGATTTTGGTTATTCCCTATAAAGTAGGCAGCGATGATAAGAAGTATCGTACCTACCACTACAAAAAAACCTAATTTGATATTTTGAGAAGCCGTTTTTGTCATCTTTCCTTATTTAAAGAATGCCTTTACTTTTTTATCCTGAGACTTACTGAGTTTTTCGTAGGTACCCTCGGCATAATTAATACCGTCTACTAGTAAGATCATTCTATCTGATATTACCCTTGCACAATCCACGTCGTGCGTAATAATCAAAGAAGAGGTATTGTATTTTTTTTGGATACGCAGCATCAATTGAATTATTTCTTTAGAGGTTATAGGGTCCAGCCCACTAGTAGGCTCATCGTATAATATAATTTTAGGGTACATAATAAGTGTTCTCGCCAGAGCAACACGTCTTTTCATTCCTCCTGAAAGTTCGGCAGGCATTAGGTCTATCGCATGAGCCAACCCTACATTTTCAAGTGCTTCTATTACCATCGCATCTGTGTTTGCCTCTTTCTTAAAGCGTTTCTTATGTCTTCGCAGCGGAAATTCAAGGTTTTCCCGCACTGTCATAGAATCGTATAAAGCACTTCCTTGAAACAGAAAACCAATATCAGAGCGCAGTTCGTCAAGATTCTTGCGATTGAGACTACTAAGGTCTTTACCCATCACATTTATGTAGCCACTATCCGGAATTAAAAGTCCTATAAGGCATTTTACCATTACCGATTTACCAGAACCAGATTTTCCCATAATAACAAGATTTTCTCCTTTGTGTAGTTTCATATCAAAACCCTTCAAAACATGATTGTTTCCGAAACTCTTTCGAAGATTGCGAACTTCCAGCACTACCTCATCTTGAGTGCTAGTATCTTGTAATGTTTGTATTTGGCGAGATACTTTCATAATTCATAAAATATATCTGAAACAAAAACCGCAATAAAATCCAATATAAAGATGAGCATGGAAGCGGTCACTACAGCGGTGTTGGCCGCCACGCCTACTCCAACTGTACCCTTTTTACAATAATATCCTTTAAAACATCCTACCAGACCTATAGCAAAACCAAAGAAAAACGACTTTATCGTAGCCGGAATGAGATCACCGTACGCTAAAGAATTGAAAACCTGATTAAAATAAAGCGTAAACGAAACATCTCCTTTAAAATGTTCTACCAAATAAGAGCCATAAAGAGCCAGTACATCTCCAAAAATCACGAGAATAGGCACCATCATGGTTGCAGCAGCGATACGTGTGATCACGAGATATTTAAACGGATTGGTACCTGAAACCTCCATTGCGTCAATTTGCTCCGTAACTCGCATAGATCCCAGTTCTGCTCCGATTCCTGACGCAACACGCCCAGCACATATTAATGCAATTACCACGGGCCCTACCTCTCTTACAATTGAAATACCAACCATAGAAGGCATCCAAGAGACCGCACCGAATTCTGTTAATGTGGGCCGGGTTTGTAAGGTAAGCACCAGGCCAATTATAAAACCGGTAATACCCACCAGTGTCATAGACCGGTTGCCTATTTGATAACACTGATGCAGCAGTTCTTTAAACTCGTAAGGAGGTTTCCAACATTCTCTTAAAAACCTCCCTGCAAAAAATGCCAATTCCCCAATTTCGTTAAAGAATTGTCTGCCTTTGTTCAGTATTTGAAGGTTTTGCGACATAAAAGAATATTCTCTCATTCTACTCAAATATAGTATGGGACTCACTCGCTTAAAATGATTTAAGTCATGCGATGTCATGACATTTATCATAGGTTTTGCCTTGTAGTGATCTTATTTTTAGGTGTCTTAATCAAAAACTATTCTCATGGAAACAAAATCAATTTATGTTGAGGATCTTCATTTTGAGCATAAAAACTGGTATAAAGAATTACTGTTCTGGAAAGATGAATTAAGGTCCTTCAATAATCGTTTGGAAGAGCTTGTAAACCGATGGACAGATCGAAGAGTGCTGGCAGAATTAGAACAATTCCAGAATCAATTTATTATTCACAGAAATACACTAAACGAGTTTATTGAACAAATTAATGCTCATGAGTTGAGTATTGCCGAAAGATTAAAATCTGACGACGAATCACTGAATATCACCTTGTGCAATATGCACAATTCTTTTCGGGAAAAAATGGATACCGAACGCCGACTTTTTCAAGATTTGAAGAAACGATTCTTTAGATTTCTTGGGAAATATATGTAATCACTTAAAAATACTGCAAGGATGAATCGTTTTGACAGTATTAAAAACGGACATTATTTAACCGAAGAAAAAGCCTTTCTTGAAGGGCCCAGAAGTCGTTTCAGGGAATTATGGTTTAGTATTAAAGTGCTTTATAATTTTATTAAAGCTTTTCGAAAGCTGCACTTTGTTGGCCCCTGTGTCACAGTCTTTGGTTCTGCCAGATTTGATCCTGAGAACGAACATTACCGAAAAGCGGAAGCGGTAGGTAAAAAACTGGCAGATATGGGATTTACGGTTATGACTGGTGGCGGACCAGGGATTATGGAAGCAGCTAACAAAGGAGCTTATCTAAATGGAGGCTACTCTGTAGGTTGTAATATTATCTTACCAGAAGAACAAAGAGCGAATCCGTTTTTACATACCTGGATCAATATCCCTTATTTTTTCGTTAGAAAGTTTCTCTTAATTAAGTACTCTTACGCCTTTATTGTTATGCCGGGAGGCATAGGTACGCTAGATGAATTGTTTGAGTCTTTAACGTTAATTCAGACTAAAATGATCAATCATTTTCCAGTTATCTTATTTGGTAAGGAGTACCATAAAGAATTATACCATCACATTCAAATAATGGCTGCGGAAGAAAGCATTAGTGAAGAAGATATGAAGTTACTTTTTATAACAGATTCTGTAGCAGAAATGGAAGCACATCTACACGAATATGCGATCGCACAATTTAATCTGGTTAAAAAACCCATACGAAGCAAATGGTGGTTTGGCGAGTTTTCAAAAGTCAATAAAATCTTTGATCTAAATGAATAAGCGTAAAATATCGATATTAGAAATGCTCCTGATATTCTGTTGCTTTTTATTGCTTTTTTCTACATTGGCTATTGCTCAACACCCCGTTTCTGTCCATGCAGATCATCGAATTTTTTCAAATGATTCCACAGTTGAAGACACCACCCAAATTACATTGTCAAGATGGATTAAAGTAAAGCAAGAAGTAAGGATAGAAAACTATTTTGAATACATAGATTCACTGGTCTGCACTATAAAAATCTCCGGAAGCAATAAGCTGCGTGAACACCACATTGCACATCAAAACGCATGGATCATTGATACGCTTTCTTCCACAGATTACTATGTTAAAAAATTGAAAGATTCTTTCGTTTTTGACCAAAAAAAGATGATTGTACTAAAAGAAGGTGATTCCATTGAGATCCCTGGTACTAAAGACATCAATGACCTGGAGCAGCTATTTTCAATGTTGTATTTAGATATCAATATCCCGGAGTACCGACTCCGAATTTACAAAAGTGATTCCCTTTTGTTCAGTTTTCCGATAAGAATTGGACAAAACAAGAAAAAATATCTTGCAATGAGCAAGAGAGTTACCAACCTCAGGACGCAGACAGGTACGGGTAAAATAGTTGCGCATCATAAAAACCCCGTTTATTACAATCCTGTAAATATGAAAAGATATAAGCAAACCATAAGAGATGACGGTCAAAAAACGCTGTTGCCACGTATACCCTGGCTGGAAACAGAGATTAATGGTGTTAGAAATGGTCAAATGATTCACCCTACTACAAATCCGGTTACTTTAGGCAAGGCTTACTCAAATGGATGTATAGGGATCAAAGAGCAGGATGCCTGGATTATCTATTACTTTGCACCCATAGGGACGCCTATTTATATTCGATATGATACTGTCATAGAGACTACCGATGGCAAAACCATAATTTTAGAAGATATCTACAACTATCTTAACTAGAAGTCTTCAAACCTACTTAGCTTGTTTCGCAATCGCTGAAGTTCCCGCTGATGTCTTTCTATTTTTTGTAATAATTGCTGAATGATTTGTATTCCTTCCGGGTTAACCCCTAGTTCTCTATAAAGACGTACCATTCGTTCCAGTTCAGATAGTTCTTCTCGATGAATATATTTTTGCTGATCCTGATGAACCTCGATCTTTATCAATTCATAATCTCTAAGTGCATCTATGAATGTTTCTTCTATTTCATGCCTTAAACAAAATTCTTCGATATTAATGTAATATGCCAACTCCATATTGAGATATTTATATATTGGTTTTTGCTAGTTCTTCAAATAATTCTCTTTGACGTTTGGTTAGCTTTTCCGGTATTTTAATCTTATAAGTAATATATAAATCACCAAATTGTTTTTCTTTCTTATACTTAGGAAAGCCCTTTTCTTTCAGTTTCACTTTCGTGTCATTCTGCGTGTAAGGAGGAATTTTAAGTTTGACTCGGCCACTTAATGTATCTACCACAATTTCTCCGCCGAGTATGGCTGTGGTAAGAGGAACTGAAACATCTTTATGGAGGTTTGCCGCTTCTCTTTTAAAATCTGTGTTATTAACTATTCTGAAGGTGATGAAAAGGTCGCCCGCGGGACCACCATGTTTTCCAGGCCCCCCGTATCCGCTAATTTTAATTGTTTGTCCGTTTTCGACACCCGCTGGTATGGTAATGCGTATTTTTTTATTGTTAACGGTCACTATTTGTTTGTGTGTCTCTAGCACATCGGTAAGGTTTAGTTGAAGTTCTGCAGTGTAATCCTGCCCTTTATAACGTACTCTGGCGCCTTGCCTTCTGGAGAATCCATCACCAAACATAGCTTCGAAAAAATCTGAGAAATCATCGGTAGATGATGATCCCGAATACGTGTAATCTGTGTAAGCATTACTACGTTGTCTTTTAGCCTTTTCAAATTCTTCTGCATGCTGCCAATCTTTCCCGTATTCATCATATTTTTTTCGCTTTTCCGGGTCACTCAACACTTCGTTCGCTTCGTTAAGCTGTTTAAATTTTTTCTCCGCTTCCGGATTGTCAGGATTTACATCTGGGTGATATTTTCTTGCTAATTTTCGATATGCCTTTTTAATTTCGGCATCTGTTGCATTCTTAGAAACTCCCAGTACTTTGTAATAATCAATAAATTTCATAACAAGTAAAATCTATATTAATCAGTCTGTACCAACCATTCCAGTAGTGATCTCCTTATCTTTGGTAAAAGCCTTTTTCAGTGCTTCTTTAGCTGCATCGTAGCCTATTCTAAATATTTCTTCCGTATGATTTGCATTAAAAACACTAAATGAACTTAGTTTTTTTGGATGTACCATTAAGTCACATTCTTTAAACTTATCTGTAGAGTTTTTATATACAGAAAGGTAATACGCTCTTTCCATGACACTAAAAGAACTTTTAAAATCTGTAATACGCATCTCTTTCATAGGACTTACCTCTACTCCATAAATAATATCGCATTTATCCTTAAGAGGTGCTATTGGAAAGTTGTCTAATATACCTCCATCCGCATATAGTGAATCTCCGATTCTAACTGGAGTAAATATTCCCGGAAAAGAAGCAGAAGCAGTCAGAGCACGTATCAACTCACCTTGATGAAATACCTTTATATTACCAGCTATGAGGTTTGTAGCCGTGACAAATAGTTCTTTTTTAAGACTCGAAAAATTATCCTCCGGAAAATAGGTAAGCATAAAATCACGAAAGGACTCCGTATCTATAAATCCTGGTTTTTTTCTTGCATATCTGGACCATGAAAACAACCTTACATTTTTAAAAAAACCAAGCATCTCCTCTACGCTTTTCCCTGCTGCGTAAAGAGCTCCTACGATAGCACCTGCGCTGGTACCGGAAATCGCTCTTATAGGCAATCCTGCTTCTTCAAACGCTTTAATTGCACCAATATGTGCAACACCCCTGTGGCCTCCGCCGGACAACACCAAACCTATATCTTTGTCATTCATAACAAATTAACTTATGATATTATTAAAAATAGTAGTAATCCCAATAATCAATATAAGTACCAGCGCAATCTGTTTAAATTGATTTTGTGAAATTTTATTCAATAACTGTTTTCCCATCCATGTCCCAACTATGCCAACAAGTATTAGAATTGGAATTAGGTATAGATCTTTGGTTAGTACATAACCATTAGAAATATAAATAATACTGCGACTAAAGTCAATAGCCAAATCAATTACTGCAGAGGTTGCAATAAACGTATCCTTATTAAGATTGAATGCAGCCATGGTAACTCCTCTTATGGCACCTCCTGTTCCTAGCAAGCCAGCACTAAAACCAGATAAAGTGCCTCCTACAATTGCATTTTGTTTGTTCGGTTTGAAACCGAAGTTTTTAAAAATTAAAAAAACAAGACTCATAAGTATGAGAAAACCTCCTAAAAAAAAGGTCAGCATCTTAGGATCAACATATTTGCTTGCCAGCGCCCCTATGGCAACAAAAAGAACTGCCGGTACGCCCAGCATAAGAGATAGCTTTTTATCAAACCCTTTTCGAAAGAAAGCAATTTTACTGATATTACTGGAAAGATGAAATAACGCTGTAATCCCCAAAACCGACTGAAAATCCATGAAGTAATTTGCCATAGGAACAAAGAACACAGAAGAGCCGAAGCCTCCTAAGGTGCCCAAAATCTCTGCGACCAAAGACAATATGATAAACAAAGGTAAGTAACGAAGCATACAAACTGTTGTTGGCTCTTAGTTAACCCTGGATCAATATATAGGACTAAATAGGGTACTCATTAAAAATCTTTTCTATGGTGCGATCAATAGTCCTTTTCATTTTTTCAGGAGACATCGTAAGTCCTTTTACGATTGATCCCTGCCATATAATCTGATCTTTTTCAAGATCGGAAACATAAATTATTAAAGACTGCTCTGCATAATTATAGGTTTCTATCTTACAACCGGCCCAATAGGAATATTCATCCTCATCAAAACAGTTGGTAATGGAAACTTCCTGATCATCGACCACAAATTTAAATCCAACCTGTAATTGGGGATTGGAATTTTCTATTGCGTAACCACGTTCCTTCATCTCATTTTCCAATGATCTTTTGATCTGCATTCGCATCTCTTCATTGTCATATTCCGGATATTTCGTGTCTTTCACCAATAAGTCTTCTGCACAAATTACAAAAGTCTCATATGATCTGAAATCGGTGTTTGGATCTTGCTCGGCAATCACTTTTGAACCGCCACAGGCATTAAAAAGTAAAATTGCTGTACCGTACATCAAGTATTTTATTAAGATTCTTTTCATCTTTCAGGTGTTTTAAAAGGTTATTTTGTTTTGACTTTTAGTTTTGAATAATTCATTTGGGGCTTTATTTCCTGCCTGCCAATGGTTAAATGCTTCAATAGTAGCAGTCGCAATATTTTGCAAAGCTTCCTTTGTAAGAAAAGCGTGATGTGCTGTGATCAATACATTTGGCATTGCAATTAATCGTTGTAGAAGTTGATCTTCGAGCGCTTTTTCGGAACAGTCTTTAAAAAAATAAGGTTTTTCAAATTCGTAAACGTCCATACCGAGACCTCCAATTTTACCCCTTTGTAGATGGTCGAATATTGCTTTTGTATCTATTACAGCACCTCTTGCAGTATTTACGATCAAAACACCCTTTTTCATCTTACTCATTAAATCATCATTAATTAAATGATAGGTTGTCTTATTTAATGGTACGTGTAGCGAAATGACATCTGACTTTCTGCATAAATCTTCAAGAGAAACATATCGGATTTTAATCGCTTTTTGCAATTCTTCATTTTCGTTCAGATCATATGCCAGCATTTTACATCCCATTCCATGACAGATTTTTGACATAGCACTTCCGATTTTGCCTGTACCTATAATCCCCACGGTTTTTCCATTGAGATCAAATCCTGTTAAGCCGTCAATAGAGAAATCGTGTTTACGTATGCGATCATTAGAAAGAATCAGATTTCTATTTACTCCCAGTAATAATGCAGTAGCATGTTCTGCTATTGCGTAAGGTGAATACTCAGGTACATTTGCCACCTTTATATCATAAAAACGAGCGGCATTCATGTCTACACAATCGAAACCAGTTGACCTAAGAGCAATACCTTTAATACCTATTTGGTGAAGTTTTCGCAAAACAGTTGCCGAAGCATCATCTGCAGAAAATATTGATATTGCGTTACATTCTTTTGCCAGATCTACAGTAGCTTCTGTTAGCGATCGCTTTGTAAACCTGAGATCATGCTTACCGTTGTTGGCAGCTTTCAGATAAGGAATTATAAAATCGTATGCACTGTAGACCAGTATTCTCATTTTAACAGACTTAAATTTCGGACTAATGAATACGAGGGGTATTCGTTATGTAGTAAAGGTAATGCAGCCTACTACTCTGTAAAATGACTAATCTCAGTTCTTTGAGTTGATTTGAGTTCAATAAAAAACTCTTCCCTTTCAAGGAAGAGTAATTTTGAAATGTATTTCGCTCCGTATATGAACTTACACATTGATTTTACACAACAAAGAATATATTATTAGTGTAATAATCGTTTGATTTTATCTTGTTTCATAATACCAGAGATCAAAATGAACATATTCTTTTTAAGTGCTTTAAAATCATTAAAAAAGGTTTCGGTTTCCAGAATGAGCTCTCTGTGTGCTGCTTTTACTTCTTTTTCTTCGTAGGGCTGATCTTCCTGGTCAACGAGTATAGATAGGTTGTTGTTATGTCTGGAAACTTTTGAGATCATATTTTTTACAGAACTGTTACTTTCGGCTAGCGTTTGTACCAATGATTTAGCTTCGGGATATTGTTCCTTTGTTGTGAGTTTCAGAAAGTACTCCGCAAATAAATCCTCCAGAAACATCAACTCATCTGCAATAAAATTTAATTCAGATAACCATCTAATACTATCCCGGTGCATCTCATCTGCACTGCGCCATTCTAAATATTGAAATTGCTTGTCTTGTATCATCTTGTACGTTTTTAACTGGAAAGAGCCGAAATTATGAGATTCATAATTTCGGCTTTGTTTTAAGATATTTCGATGGTCTTTGAGGTATGAATCTTAGCTTCTGGCTTCTTCACCAATGCTAGTTTCAAAATTCCATCCTTGTAAGTGGCTTTCACATCTTCGTGTTTTACAGTGTCGGGAAGTAAAAGCGATCGCTTAAACGTATTGTAGTTAAATTCTTTACGCGTATAATTATCCCTTTTCTCTTCATCGGTAACTGTTTTTTCTGCACTGATGTTTAAATATCCGTCATCGATGGACACTTGAAAATCTTTTTTCTCAAGTCCCGGTGCTGCCAGTTCAATTTCAAATTCATCATCGGTTTCTTTGATATTCAATGCTGGTTGGCTGTTGATCGCTTTGGTCCAGAAATCATCTTTAAACAAATCATTTGTATCAAAAAAATGTGATAATTCAGTATCGAACCATGGCATTTTGCGATTAAATTTTATAAGTGACATAAGCATTTAATTTAAGGTTAAACAATTAATTACTAAACACTTGAATGTAATGACTTATCACGTATTAAAAAATGACTTTGGTCAGAAGGAAGTGTTAAAATGATTAATGAAAATAACATTCTCAAAATCCAAAAATGATGACCAGATGATTATGAAAAAGGAAAAATACCTCACTATAAAGCGATCAAAACAAGTGACTCTAACTTAAATTTAGAATGGTTAAAACTTGTTGCACTAAATAACCTTATAGATCGTGATTATAGGATTATCTCTGTATTTATGTTGTGGGAAAGCCTTCATTTCATTGCGAGTCATGAGCTGCGAGAGTTTTGATTGTGGTACCGAAGACTGGATTGTAGGGACGTGCTATATGATCCTCGGATAGCTAATAAAACTTTAAAGACCGCAAAGAGGCGGTCTTTAAGGTCTAAGATTTTTAATAAAATTTATCTTTCCTGAATTTGCGTATTACAAGTCTCAGGGTGACACGAATACTCGGGAAAAGTTTCCATTAATGCACGGCCGCCTAATACAGCGGTTCTATCTTCTATCTTGCTGATGGTTTTTTTGTTTAACACAAGGTTTTTTAAGCTTCTTTTTTTCATTGTTTAAGTTATTTTGGATTTTTTTAAAAGTAAGAAAAAATTACCTTTTATATAGAATTTAACACCATAAACAACGAATATTTCTGAAATAATATTTAAGAAATGCCTATTTCTAAACTTCTATGATCTTGTGTTTGATGGCGTACAATACAAGACCAATACGACTTTTAACATCTAATTTATCAAAAAGATTTTCTCGATATCCATCTATGGTTTTCGGAGAGAGAAACATCAAACCTGCAATTTCTTTGTACGTTTTCTCAGTACAGGCAAGTTTTAAGAACTCAATCTCTCTGTCTTTGAGTTTAATCTCCTCATCTTTTTCTTTCCGGTCCAGGGTGTCAAGAAGGGTATTTGTAATTCGGTCTGAATAATAAAATCCCTTTTCGATAACATCAGAGATTGCCTTTTTAAAAATATCAGGGTGAATATCTTTGAGTAAATATCCTTTCGCTCCCAACCTTAGCATTTTAATAATAGTCTCCTCACTATCATCCATAGAGAGTGCGATCGTTTTCATTTCCGGATGGGAATTCTTAATCCAAGCCATCGTTTCAAGACCATTCATTACGGGCATATTGATGTCGAGTAATACTACGTCTGGTTTTAGCCGTGACTTATTTAAGGTTTCTATAAAGTTTTGACCATTGGTGGCATGAAAAATTACTTCATAATCTTTAAAAGAAGACACTAATGCCTCTAAAGACTGCGCAAATAATAAATGATCGTCTACAATTGCGATGGTATACTTTTTCATGATGTTGTTATTTGCTTGATTGGATATCTTAAAGTTACGCAAACTCCTTTGTTTAGATTCGCTTTTACCTGTAAATCTGATTTAATTAATTCTGCACGTTTACGCATATTCATTAAACCTGTACCTTTTATTTGTGTATCAGGATCAAAACCAATACCATTATCACAGGAAGAAATAAATAGCCCCATTTCTGAAAACTTGATCACAATGTCCAGTTCTGTAGCTTTTGAATATTTAACACAATTAGAAAAACACTCCTGAAATATCCTAAAAATGATAATTTCATCCTTCTTATCGATAGGAAAAGGTTCTCCAATCAGATTGTAATTAATTTTGAAAAAATTCATTCGTTTGAAACGATTGATCTCTGCTTCGAAAGATTCAACGAGCCCTAAATTTGAAATGAAATCGGAGTTTAACGATCTGGACAACTGCCGCATTTCGCTTAACCCTTTTCCTAGTACATCAGAGGCTTCCTGTAATCTTTTGGCCTGAGCTTCCGGTATTTCTGACTGCAACATATTCAATTGCATTTTGGCTACCGAAAGCAACTGACCTATATTATCGTGTAATTCCCAGCTAATGTTTTTGAAAGTCTGTTCTTGAATTTCATTTTGTGATTTTGCCAATTCTACTTCAAAATGTCTTTTTTCTTCCGCCTTTTCAATAATGAGTTGTGTTTTTCTCTTCTGAAAAACTGAAAAAATGAGGATGAGCGTGACCACCAGAATAATTAAAACAATAGAAACTGCCAGTACTAAAAATTGTATTTCTTTTTGCTCCATAATACGCCAAAAATAAAACATCCATGCATGATCAGGTTGAGACCAAAGAGTACAACCGCATAAGGTATACTCTGATTAAATTTAAGATATTCTGCTATAAACATAAAAGGCATAAATGGTACATGAAATAATAGCAGCCCAAGACTAAACCAGAAATATACAGACCTTCCAAATTGAAGGGTGAACTCACTTGCAAGTATCTCCATAAAGTATAGAATGATAATAACTACCAAAAATATCATTCCTATGGTATACACATAACTTTGTGTTATGACCGTAAATCCCTGTAAAAATATACTTATCAATATAAATGAAAGATAAAAAAGACCTAAAAAAGTAAGGGTTAATCTCCTATTAACTTGATTTTTCATAAGGTATCGGTACCATAAAAAATAAAAAGAAAATTGAACCAGCGTATAGGTGTTAACAACAATCTTTGAGCTACTTATATCTTCATTAAAAACGTAATAATAAAAAAAGCGATAAGAAAACTCGGTTACCGCTATGAACCAAATGGAAAAGAGAAAATATTTTGCCCTGCCTCCAGCATATTTGTAAAAAAATATTGTATTGATAATAGCCGAAGCCAGGGCAATGTATTTAATATAATTGGTAAGTTCTTGCATTAAGCTCTAAATAGCATCTCAATTATTGGGAAAAGTGGTGCTAGGTGGATTGCCATTACCGCCGTACTCAAGAGATCCGATGGTGGTAATGTCAGATCCATCAAATGCTGTATTTGTCATAAACGCACCTTCCTGTGTAGCTGAATTTCCAGTAGGAGTGATAAAAACCGTGAGGAAATTCTTTTTATTTTCAAAATTATCATCATCTGGAAAAAGGCCCATATAAATTCTGAAACCTTCTAAATTGATCTTTTGTTTTGCCGCCTCTCTCTTAGCGTACTCTATATAACTCTCCAGTTCTTCCAGAGTGTAATAGCTTGAGGCAGATAACTCAAACCGAGGATGGGTTTCGGAACTATAGATTGCCTTCAGCGCTTCACTATCAATGCTACTCTGTTCTTTTCTAGCCACCGATGCATACTTCTGTACGGTTTCTTCAAGACTTTGTAACTTCTTGATACGCTCTACAAATCCTTCACTAAGCTTACGAGCCACATCTTCCTTAATCAATTTTCGTTCAACAGAAGCTGGAAGTTCAGGGTATTTTTCGCATGAACATTCTTCCATCTTACATGATGTTAAACCAAAAATTACGACAGCGCACAGAAGTATGTGCACTCTTTTAAATACGATTTTTTTCATTTTTTTGGAGGTTTTTAATTCATCACAAGATAGATAAAATAATGTTGGTTTTTATCTTCTTTTACTTTCCCTGATCTTGTTTACACTATTTAAAACATTGATTTATAAATAGATATAAGTTTTGTTTAAAAACAAAAAAGGGGAAATTCCCCTAAATACTTACAGATTTCCGAATGGTCTTGTAAGACGCTCATGTTAAAACCTATACCAATTATATATATAAATGAGTAACAGCTTGAAACCGGAAAATTCCCCTTTTTATAAAATCATCAAGTACTTATCTTCGAATTCAAAATGGCAAATGAATAGTACTACTACTGTGGAATCGACACATAGAAAAGACATCGTTGAATTGTTGGAAGCAGCTTACCACCATAAATTGATTAGTTGGAATGATGGCCTGATTTACAGCGATTTTATAAAGGCACTCTGGCGAACTTTTCTCAAGCATGAGTCATTTTCAGAAAAAGCGATGTTTATTCAGGAATCGATAGGCGAGCATGGCGCCTTAGAATTATTAGCTTCAGAAATTGATTTGAGCAGAAAAAAATAGTTTACATCTTAAATCTTAATTGGTCTGTACTCTTTTTTTGAGCCAGTACCGATATCGATCTTTCCGTAAGCTGAAATATTCTTAGATATCCACCGGTTGTTTGTCCGTTTCTCATCAGAATGATCAGCTTACCCTGAGGGGTTAATTGTACAGTTCCTGGTATGGTGGCAGAAGTTAGCATGGAATGGTTATGAGGTGCCACCAACTGATTTAATTGGTAGGCCATTCGGTTATTATCTTTTGAGACCGAAAAAGTAGTATGAAAGATCGCTTCTTTTTGTTCGTCTGTCAGTAATTCAAACTCGGGACCTTTAAGGATATAGATAGTTTCTTCTTCAAGATATGAAGTATCTTGATTTCCAGTTAACTGCGGGATTTCTCTATTGAATTCTCCTATCGCCAAATATTCGTTTTCTTTAAGTGTATCAGATTTTGTTATGTTTTTCATGAAAGATCGGCTTCCCAGCACTTCGTCGGTAAGAAATCCACCAGATACCGCAAGATACGCTCTAAAGCCTTTTACCGGTTTTCCAAAACTGAGTGTATCACCTTCATTAACGATTAGCACCTGATTGTTTAAAACCAGTAAATCGTTGATCTTGGGTGTCATAAAAGCCCCGGTGATGGCAATCGCTGTATTTTTTTCAAAAACCAACGATGGGCCCGTCATCGTGATCTCAAGACTGGCAGCGTTCTGCGAATTTCCAAGTAGCTGATTCCCCTGATTGTACGCAATCCTATCCATAGCCCCTGAAACAGGTACTCCATAGTTTCTAAATCCAAATCTTCCGCCGTCCTGAATTGTGGTGTAGAAACCTGGTTTATCTATTTTAATCATTCCATGCAGAATTTTCAGGCGTATAAATGCCCGTTTCAACTTTTATTTTTAGAATATCATATTCAGGTTTCGAAATTGAATAGAATTGAACACGATCGCCAACCGATATGAAACAAGGAGGTTTTTTTGAGACATTGAATAATTGTACCGGAGAGTTTCCGATTATATTCCAGCCTCCCGGAGATTGCTGAGGATAAATACCTGTTTGACTACCTCCAATTCCCACCGAACCGGCCGGTACTTTTAAACGAGGGGTCTCAAGCCGTTTTGAGTGCAATGCTTCCGGCAAACCTCCTAAATACATAAATCCGGGTAAAAAGCCCATACAATAAACCGTATACACCTGATCTTCATGAAGTTTCACGAATCTGTCTTGTTTCAATCCCTTTTCCGTACATAACTTTTCAAGATCCATCGCAAACTCCAAATCGTAGCATACCGGAAGTTTCCAAAGTTTTCTTCTCAATTGAACGCCTTCAATTTTCTTATCTTCGTGTTCCTTTAACTGATCAATAAGTTTCTCCGGATTCACTTTTTTATCAAGGTCAATAACCGCTAGTGAGGTGTAGGAAGGTATAAATTCAAAGTTCTTCTTTTTAAAGAACTCCTTTAGTCGTTCTCTATAATTTAAGATATTGAATAAGATATCCTCGTTGATCTTAGATGGCCATTCAACGAGCACTGCATGTTCGCCAAACGCTTTATAAGTTATTTTATATTCCATTTGCTAATTGCCCATCCTTGATCGATAAGCCCCTGGTTGATAAAGTTAAGTATTTTTTCTACATCAGGATTATCTCCATGTATGCAAAAGGTATCGGCTCTAATAGTTATATTTTTACCACTTACAGATCGTACAGTTTGCAGTTTTACCATTTGAATTATATGCTTCAAAACCAAAACCGGGTCATGAATAATTGCGTTTGATTCTTTACGCGACACCAATGTCAAGTCTTCATTATAACTTCTATCGCCAAAAGCTTCATACATAACTCTCGTGCCATACGCCAGTGCTACTTTAGAAAGTTCAGAATTAAAAGGAGCCAAAAGAACTGCTTCAGGAAAAACCATTAATGACGCTTTTACGATGGTTAGGGCAATTTTTTTATTAGTTTGTGCCTGATTATATAAAGCGCCATGAGGTTTAATATGCGTTACATTTAACGATCTTGCCTTGGCGCATTTCTTAAATAATTTTAATTGAGCGATAAGCGAAGCTCTTAAAGCGCGGGTACCTATTTTCATTACCTCTCGTCCAAAATTAGTCTGGTCTGGATACGAAGGGTGTGCTCCAACAGCTACCTGATGTACTTTGGCAAGTTCCATTACTTTTAATATGGTATCCTCATTTCCCGCATGTCCGCCACAAGCTATGTTACATCTGGAAATAAGTGGTAAAATACTCGATTCGTTATCAAGCCCCTCCCCCACATCACAATTGATATCTATGCTTTCCTTTTGGATCATAAACTGTTAATTACTTTTGAAATTCCCATAATCCCAAGGAATAGGGTAAATAATATGATGAGCACTCCGAGAAAATTTTGAAATTTTGAATTTTTATAAGCTCCTAAAACCCCTGGTCTGTTTACGACCCATACCAAAAAAACAGCGATCACCGGAAGCAGCAAACCATTGGCGATCTGCGCGATTCGAATTATTTGAATAGGGGTAATATTAAGAGATAAGAAGCCGAGACCTAAAAACAATATCAACATCCAAACCATACGAAAACGATGATCTTTCAATCCAGCTTTCCATCCAAAAATACTATTTGCCACATAGGCAGCTGCCAGCGGCGCCGTAACGGCAGAGGTAATACCTGCGGCAAACAATCCTATTCCCAAGAAATATCTGGCGGCTTCACCATAAAGGGGTTCTAATCCCCTAGCAAGATCCATGGCATTTTTTACTTTTTCAATTTGTAAACCCGAGGCAGCAACCATAATTGAAATAGATACTAGCCCGCCTAATAATACCGAAAAGTAAGTGTCATTTCTGGCAGCTTTTAGACTAGTCACTGAAGACCATTTCTCCTTCACCAGGGATGCATGAAGAAAAAGGTTGTAAGGAACTATGGTTGTGCCTACAAGAGCTACTATCGTTAGCAAGCTATCTTTTGGCATTCGGGGAATAAGCATACCCTTCAAAACTTCAACAAATGCCGGTCCCGTAAGGATGGCAGTAAGTATAAATGAAAGACTCATCACAACCACCAAGCTCACCAAACTCCGTTCTAAAGATTTGTAATTTCCTATAAAAAGAAGGAAAAAAGCGATCCCTCCTATTACTAAGGGTGCATATGATACATATTTGCTGCCAAAGATCGCCTCAACGCCCAAGACTGCACCGCTAATATTACCAGCCTCATAAGCAGCATTACCAAGAATTATAGCCATTGCAATGAGCGTGAGTACGACGATTCTTAAATTCGGATTATGGAGCTGCAGTCGAATGATCTCTGCCAATCCTTTTTGAGTAACTATACCTACTCTGGCCGCCATTTCTTGTAAAATTGCCGTAGCAAGCACCGAAAGCAACATCGCCCACAATAAGGAAGTACCGAACTGAACTCCTGCAAGTGTACAAACGGTTACGGTTCCAGGACCTATGAACGCTGCCGCCACGAGGGCACCTGGCCCTATGTTTCTAAGAGCCTTTATCAATTTTCATTTGATTTATCGGTAGTATTGATTTTTTCCCAGGCGGCTTTGGTAAGTACGAGAAATCCCTCTTTATCCTTATTCCAAAGAGATACATAATCCTCAGAAAAGACAATATGGCTCTTCCAGGAGATATAAGGTGCGTAGAGCATAAGTGTACAGAGATCGGTGGCCGTCATTAACGGGTATTCGTCCAGAACGTGACTGTGATAAGTAGTTTCTGCATCTACTTTAAATTGCAACAAGGAATTGTGCATTTTGTTTACTTCAAGCAGTGCATCCTTCTCGTCAAATCTAAAAACATAATCATTGCCTAGTAAAACAACGCCAGTTTCTTTAGGAGCCGTAAAAGCAAAAACAAAAAGACGATCTTCAAAGGCGACGGGAACAAAATTGATCGAGGTTTTTTGATACGTAGTAAATATATCCCCGACATTCTGGCTCATATTCATTCTGGCCAGCTCTCTTACGGAGATAAGTCTTTTTTCAAATGGGGTAATCTCGCGTACTACAGTATCTATCTCATAGAGATTCCTAAACTTCAGAAGATCTTTAAAAGTTACCTGAAAAAATACTTTTTCATGATTGCCACCATAATAGATAGATTTGGTTACCTCCCCTTCGTTATAGGAGATATAACCTTTGACAGACGCTAAAAGATTTTTGTGCTGTTCAAGTAAGAGGTCTGTAGACTGCCAGGAAGCAGACTCAGATTTATAAAGCTCTAGTGCCAGCGCAATAGTTTCAGATTCAGTTTCTTTTATTGTATTGGGTTGCGCATTTAAAAAATTAAAGCAACTAAAAAAAAACAAAGCGATTTTGAACCTTATCATACCTTAGATTTTAGCTAAGATAAGTTTTCAAAACGAACGAACCCAACTGGCACTCTTAAATATGCTAGAAAACGCTTTTTAATTGTCAAGCTGTCTCAGTAATTCTCTCACTGCTCGTTCTAACTGCACATCTTTACCTTTTGCCTTATCATCTGGAGCATTGTCCAGAACAATATCGGGAACAGCAGGACCCAGCTCCATGTTTTTCTCAGTGCTTTTAACATACCAACCTCTAAAAGGCATTCTAACGATCGAGCCATCTATGAGCCTGGTAGCACCCGTAGAAATTACAGCACCAAAAGTGGGCATCCCAACCAATGTACCAATACCGAGCGACTGGTAGGCATGAGAGAATATCTCAGCATTCGAGTAACTGGTTTCATTGCATAAGGCTACCGAAGGTTTTGTCCATGAAGCTAGGGGCAAACGTTCACTAAACGGATAGTATTCTTTAAAATTGCGCTGCTCCTTCTCTAGATTCTTCGCAGCTCCACGAGGTATTGTATAGGCATGCTGGCGTACATTGAGCACTGCCATTAAATAATCAGTAGTCCATCCTCCTCCATTGTATCTTACATCGATCACTATCCCTTCTTTGCCCAGACCAGCCGCAGTAAGTTCTCTTTCAAACCGTTCAAAACTCTGCCAGTTCATTCCTTGAATGTGAATATACCCCAGTCTGCCGTTTGAATATTGATCTGTTAATTTTTTTCGATCTTTTACCCAGGCATTGTAATTCTCAATTCGGGAGCTATTTTTTGGTCTGATAATTACCTCTCTTTCTTTTCCGTAGCTATCTTCAACGGTTAGGTATATCTTTTGATCTGATGTTTCATTTAGAAATTCATAGAAGTTATCATTTTCCTCTAAGACGTGTCCGTTTACCCCTTTGATAATCTCACCGACAGATAGCTTACTTTCGGTTCTATCGGCAGGCATATTGCTCACAACTTCTACAATCTTTACGCCTTTTTTATCTGCTGGAATCACCGAAACTCCTAACAATCCTGTTTCTTGTTTCTGAAGTTCTGTTCTTTCTTCTCCCCGATACATACCCATGTGACTAGCGTTTATCTGACCTAGCATCCAATTAAACATCGATTTAAAATCAACTCTGGTAGATGCCTTCATCGCCAAAGGTTTGTATATGCTCTTTAAAGCGCCCCAGTCTTTTCCATGAAAATCAGGATCATAAAAGCCATCATTAACTGCTTTCCAGGCTTCTTCAAATATCTGGTCTGATTCTTTATCGTAATCAATATTTATTCTGGCTGTAAAAGGCTGAGCTGTTGCTTTGCCATCTTTCATGTTTAGTCTATTAAGCTTTCCTCCCGAAGTTGTATAATACAGATGCATGTACTTAGCATCGGCTATTACATTTGAGGGTCTTTGATTATTTGAAGTAAGTGCTTTCAGATCTTTTCCGTTCCATTTTATAGAATAAAGATCAGCATCCACTTTAGCATCTCCTCTATTACCCAAAGAAGTAGTGTAGTATATAAGTTGAGCGTCTTTTGATACTGCTTCTGCAAATTCACCTCCGGTAAACGAGGTAACTTGCACCTGACGCTCAAAAATATCTTCAAAATCGATCGTCATAATTATTGGAGCGTCTTCGTCTTCCTTTTTTTCTTTCTTGGGAGCTTCCTCCTCTGCAGCTAACTCTTCCCAATCCTCTTTGGTTTTTTCCCAGTCTTTTTTCTGGAGCCATATAAACCATACATCAAAATCACTGTTATTGCGATTGCTGGAAAAAACAAGTTTTTTACCATCAGGACTCCAAATGGGGTTTACATCATATTTTGGATGCATACTAACATTCACGGGAGGTTTAGAATTATCAGCTTTATGAATGTATATTTCTTCATTAAAATTGAGTCCGCTTAGGCTATAAGCCAACCATTTACTGTCTGGTGACCACGCAACTCCAGACGGTGTATCCCAACCATCCAATAAAACTTTAGGACTGGTAATTTTTCCCTCCTTCGAGATCGAAGCTACTATCAATTTTCCTCTGCCTTTGATATAAGCGATCGATTTGCCATCTGGAGAGATCTTAGGGCTGTGTTCCTGTTCTTTTGAATTAGTAAGACGTACTATTTTATGCTTTAGCGTCTTAAACAGATCTTTTTCATTTGGATCATCGGAGGTCACCAGATACAGATCATTTTGACCATTTCTATCGGAGATAAAGATCACGCGATCGTTGTCAAGCCAGGCTGCTTCCCTATCGCGATAAGCACTATTGGATAGGTTTACCGTTCTTTTCCCTTCTTTACCATTTTTTTTAATGAAGATTTCCCCTCTTACTTCCAGCAAACTATAATCACCGCTCGGAGATGGACTTACATTATTTACATTGGAGGTAAAGGTCTTCAGTTCTACCGGATCAAAACGGTAATCTGCTTTCAGATCCAACTTAATTCTTTGCGGCAATCCTGAGGGAAGGTCCATTATATATAATTGGTCCATCTTTGCGAATACAAGGCGCTTACCGTTCTTACTCACGTCGTATGAAAATATTCCGAAATCCTCAAAATTGGTCACCGCAGAAATATTTCCTTTTTTTGATCCGTTTGCGTTTATTTCTATTTTGTGAACATTGTACTTACCACTTCTTGCTGATTGAAAATACAAGGTTTCATTGGTTGCCCATTGTGGATAAAAATCATTTCCCTCATCTGTTGTGATCTGATGGTACTGATCACTTTTAATGTGATAGATCCAAACATCGCGATTCGCCGGTCCTCGATAAGCCTCGCGTTCCAGACGACAAGAGCCCTTTGTGAATGCAATTTTTGACTTATCCGGAGAGAGCACCGCATCAAATCCAAGAGAAGTCATGTATCTGTAAGGAGTACCACCAACTGCATCAATTATATGTATTTCAGGCTCCCTTTCTACCTGTTGGAAGTATCTTCGGGTGTTAAATATTATTGTGCCATCTGCAGTAAAATCGGTAATTAGATCGTTTCCCGAGTGAAAAGTAAGCCTTTTAGGAAGCCCTCCTTCCGAAGAAATTAAATAAATATCATTATTTCCAAACCTGTCACTTTGAAACGCAATTTTAGTGCCGTCTGCGTTCCATATTGGTTTGGTGTCGTAAGCCTCATGTATTGTTATTCGTTTTACATTGTTACCTGCTATATCCATAGTCCAGACATCTCCTTGATAGTTGAACGCAATCTTAGTTCCATCGTGATTCAAAGCAGGAAAATGAACCAGAGGTTCCTGAGCATGAATAACGATCGTAAAAAGAAAACTAAGACAAAATAGTGAAGTAAATTTCATGGAATGATGGATTTAATTTAGTTGATCTTCTTTTCAAAAATTTATTTGCAAGCAAAATACGGTCTCGTTTGTTATGCAACAATTTTTTAACGTTTTGTTTGATCAAAATGGACATAGTTTCCAAAATTTGAGGCTTAAAACTTACATCGATAATCAAAGCAACCGTACATTATTTCAAAAAATGAGCAAACTGTTTTAATGTGATCGAAATCATTTTATTTGACTGAAACCGATTGGGTTAGTATTAAAACAATGTTAATATGCCACCTGACCATCTTCTTTTTTAATATTTTTATAGTTAATAGTAATCCTCGCATTTTTTGCGGTTTTGAAATATTCCAAAGGTTCAAACTCTGTGGATACTAATAGATTAATTTTTAATTCTAGTTATGAAAAAGACAATACTATTCGCTCTATCATTAATTTTTTCGTTGAATATCAATGCTCAAGATACGGTCTCTATTGAAGATCGATATGCAAATTATTTTGATTTGTCTCGAGAAGCTATTTTTCTTCATCTTAACAAAAGTACTTTCATCAAGGGAGAATCTATTTGGTTTAAAGGATATGTCTACGATAGGAAGGAAGGACTTCCGTTTAAAGAGACATCTAACATCTATGTGGGATTGTACGATAAAGACGGAAATCAGCTAGATAAGTTTCTGGTCAAAGCCATAGATGGATACGCCTATGGAAATATTAAAATAGACACGACGTATGTAACAGGTGATTACTATTTAAAGGCCAACACCAACTGGATGCGAAATTTTGTTGAAGACGATTCATTTGTACAGCGTATTCAACTCATAAATGAAGACAAAATTCAGGAAGAGAAAGCCAACCTAAATTACGACCTTCAGCTATTACCTGAAGGCGGACACTTAGTACAGGATGTTACAGGGAATGTAGGGGTTAAACTTCTTGACAATCAAGGAAGAGGAGTTTCTTTTGACACAGGCGTTTTGCTGGATCGAAAAGGAAATCAAATCATCGATTTTAAAGCAAATTCTTTTGGCATGTCCAGTTTTACCTTTACTCCTGAGGAAAAAGGCTCCTATCGTGTAGAAGTATCTTTAAATAATGGAGAAAAGATTCAGGCTGCTCTACCAGAAGTAAAGGATAAAGGTATTGTTCTGAAGGTCTTAAATACTCCTGGAGCAAAAGATGTCTTAGTGTCTATTTCGACGAATAAACCCACTTTTAGGGTTATCAAAAGCAAGCCTTATTATTTACTTATTCACAAAGACGGTGAGTCTAAAAGTAGTCCCTTTGTATTTAATGAGTCTGAAAAAGAAATCGTTCTTCCGTTAACAGGAGATTTTCTGTTTAAAGGAATCAATACGATTACCCTATTTGATGAAAACAGAAATCCAATTGCAGAGCGTATGTTTTTCAATCACTACGATTGGAAAAATGCAGAAGCCTCGATAGAAGTTGCAGAGGTTTTAGGGGATTCTATCATACTCGATTTTAAGTTAAACGCTGCCGTCAAGGACACCAAAAATCTAAGTGTCTCTGTGCTCCCCTCCGAGACCAGAGCTTACAATCAAAAGCAAAGTGTTTTTTCTGAATTCTTATTGAAGCCTTACTTAAAAGGATATGTCGAGAATCCAGCTTATTATTTTAAAGATAGCGATCGCAGAAGAAAATACGATCTTGATCTCTTACTGTTAACTCAGGGATGGAGTAGATACGATTGGAATGATATCTTTAACCGTAATGTGAATCCGGTTTTCGAATTTGAAAAAGGTCTGACGCTCAAGGGCGTTGTTAATGAGCCTGATCTGGAAAAATATCCTGCGGTTTTCATAGATGCCTCTAAGTATCACGAATCAAGAGTTCAGGATTTGAAAGATAAGACTTTTGAGGTTCCAGATCTGCGAATTGAAACGGATGAGGAGGTAGAGGTACAATTGGTGAAAAGAAATGGTAAATTAAAAACGCAGAGTCTTTATGCCAGGACGCAGGCCAAGTTAATCGATGACAACTTAAGTACTGTTCATTTTAATACTCCTTATTTATATACTGATGAGCTTCCCGATCTTTCATATGGATTGGAAGATGAGAAAACGGTATTGCTGGATGAAGTAAATCTTATTGGTAAAACGAAAGAAAAAGAAAAGCGCTACAACGATTATATTAGCGGTAAAAATGATGTGGATGTAGATTTGGAGGAATCCATTAAACTCCCTTTTGTTACCGATATTATCAGAAGAAAAGGATTTGATGTAAATGATGATACACCTGGTGTGGTTAAGATATTTAGCCGAAGAAGAAGTAGCATAGATAACCAACAGCCTCCCATAATATATTATGATGGTACACGTCTGGCTGACAATTTCGATTTTTTGTACCAATTGCGAAGCTCGGAAATTGAAAGGTTGGTAGTAGAGCCATTTGGAGTATCGGAAGGAAGCCGGGGAGCCGGAGGCGTTATTCGTATCTGGAGCCGTAAAGGATCTATTTTTGAAGATGTAGAGAGGCAACGAGATAGAGTACTTGTAGATAACACCATTTCGTACCTACCAGTAAAAGAATATTATGCACCGAAGTATGCATATAACAGTCCGCTTTTCCGGTATTTTGGTGTAATTCATTGGGAGCCTGAGTTGATCGTTGATAATAAAGGAAAAGCTTCGTTCACCATACCAAGAACCGGTGCCAGCGAAATCAATCTATATATTGAGGGAATGTCTGAAACCGGAGAACTCTTCAGCACTCAGCAGACAATTAATCTTAGAAATGCACCAACGAAATAACAGATAAGTAAGCAAGATTTTACTTTAAGAAATCAATGAATAGTCCAAAACAATAATTAGAAAAATTATAATAAAAAAAGAAGAGTTTGGAATAATTTTTGATACTTTATTTATGATTCTAATAGGTCTATTCTTACGATAGTCAATTAGATATTGAGTCCCCCAGAAATAAATTTATTAACCAAAATCAAAAAGCAATGAAAAATTCTTTAATTTTCTTTTTAAGTGTTATTTGGACATTTTCCCTCTGGGGGCAACAATTTGATTCGCTAACTGATGCTTACAGTGATTATTTCGAATTACCGAGAGAATCTGTGTTTTTGCATTTGAACAAAAGTGATTATGTTAAAGGTGAAACTATCTGGTTTAAAGGATATGTCTATAACAGAGATCAGCAAAAACCTTTTGTAGAAACTACCAATTTATACGTCGGGCTCTTTGATGCCGACGGAAAACAAGTCTCGAAGAAACTGTTTCGCGCAGAGAATGGTTATGTTTCTGGTCAGATAGTACTTGATTCTACCCATACTTCGGGAGAGTACTTCCTAAAAGCCTCTACAAACTGGATGCGGAATTTCAAAGAAGACGATGCTTACGTGCAGCGAATCCGCTTTATCAATGAAACCATTGCTCCAGAGTCTAAGTCGTCCACGCAATTTGATCTTCAGCTCTTGCCCGAAGGTGGTCATTTAGTAAATCAGGTGCCAGGAAAGGTAGGAGTAAAAATGATAGACGAGAGCGGAAAGGGAGTTATATTTAAAAAAGGCGTACTGAAGGATGGTAAAGGAAATCAGATCACCACTTTTAATGCAAACAGTTTCGGACTTGCCAGCTTTGAATTTACTCCAGATATCACAAATGACTACAGGATCGAAATTACCCTCGAAGATGGTATACTCATACAACAAAAGCTTCCTGGCATTCAGGAAAAAGGAATTGTATTAAAAGTCGTAAATACTCCGGGGGCTGACAACGTAGTTATTTCTATTGCTACAAATAAGGAAACCTTTAAAGAAATTAAACGTCAGCCTTACTTTTTATTAATTCACAAAGACGGAAAATCAAAGAGCAGCCCTTTTGTGTTCAATAAATCGGAGAAAGAGATCCTATTGCCTGTAGACGGAGATTTTCTATTTGAAGGGATCAACACCATCACTCTTTTTAATGATCTAAAAGAACCCATTGCAGAACGCTTGATCTTTAATCACCACGGCTGGAAATCAGCTAAGGTGGATTTTGCAGTAGCAGAAACCCAACAAGATTCTATCACGCTGGATCTTTCTGTCTTAAGTGAGGTGAAGGAAAGTAAAAATTTAAGTGTATCCATTTTACCGGCAGAGACCCGAGCCTATAATCATAAGAGCACTATTTTTTCCGCATTTCTGTTAAAACCTTACATAAAGGGTTATGTAGAAAATCCGGGTTATTATTTTAAAAATGTAGATAGAAGAAAAGAATATGACTTAGACTTGTTGCTTCTTACTCAAGGTTGGAGCAGGTATGACTGGAAGGAAATTTTTTATAAAGCACCCACAAAATTGTATGATTTCGAGCAAGGACTAACACTAAAAGGCGTTTTTAACTATCCTAATTTAGAAAAGTATCCGGCTTTCTATATCGCTTCATCTAAATACCATTCATCACGCGTAAAAGACTTAGAAGAGCAAAATTTTGAAATACCGGAGGTTTACTTTGATACCGATGAAAAGGTAGAGATAAAGCTTATTAAAAGTAACGGAAAGTTAAAAACGCATAGCTTATACGCCAGAACACTGGCACCTTTAAGAAGTGAAAGCATCATGGTAGCCGAGCTGCAAATTCCTGAATTATATTACGAACCGCTACCAGCATTGAAGTACGAATTTGAAGAGCAAAAGACTGTTTTTCTGGATGAAGTCGATATCGTAGGTCAAAAGAAAAAGGAAAGAGAGATTAATTATATAAGTAGGAATAATGATATTACGGTTGATCTGGAAGAATCGATCAAGTTTCCTTTTGTAACCGATCTTATTCGAAGAAGGGGATACACCGTTTTTGAGAATTTTGGATCGGTCACTGTCTTTTCACGCCGAAATGGAACCTTAGGCGGAGGGATCTCACCCATTTTATATTTTGATGATACCAGGCTTTCTGGCGGATTTGATCTGTTATATCAATTACGAACCATTGAAATTGAACGAATTGTATTTGAACCTATAGGAATAACAGAAGGTAGCAGAGGTCTTGGAGGGGTTATAAGGATCTGGAGTAGAAAAAATTCTCTGTTTCCAGATTTTGAAAAAGAAAAGAAACAAACGTTCATAGATACCAGTATTGCTTTTCAGCCAGAAAAAGAATACTACGCTCCAAAGTATATTTATGCGAGTCCGCTATTCAGGTATTTTGGCGTTGTACACTGGGAGCCTGAATTGAAGACGGATGCTTCCGGAAAAATCTCTTTTAAAATTCCAAATACAGGACTTACAGAGCTCAATGTATATGTAGAAGGAATGTCTGAGACCGGAGAACTTATCAGTAGTGCTAAAAAAATTCTGGTAAACCAAAATGTTACCAAGTAAGCATCTGGTAGTAATAACTCATCAACTAATCCCTGAAATGAAACAAATATTCTTCATTTCGGGGATTTTTACAATCAGTAAAGAAGTCATAGAGGCGGACTATGCTTACCCATTTTACCGAATATTACGGTAAAACGCTAATGATTTAAAATAGAATGATATATCTGCCTGAAAGTAATATCCATAAAATATATAAGATCATCAAAATTCGCAATCGTTCTATTACCACAAAAATGGGATGAGTTAATTAAAAAAAGTAACACTTATATGGAGTTCCCTTTTTTGTTGGTTTTCTTTGTTTACTTTTCAGAAACTATCCCTACCTTTTTACTGCGTCTTTCTAAAATCATTGTATCGCGCCACTTCTCATCAAGCTGGGCAATTTTTTCTCTTATACCAATTACTCTGAAACCATGTTTTTCATGTAGTTTTCTAGTAGCCATATTCTCGGGAAAGATACTTGAAAATAAGGTCCAAATGCCGTTTAATTCTGAGGAAATAATTACTTTATGCATTAATTTGGAGCCAATTCCTTTGTCGTGAAAATTGGTGTCGACATAAACACTTATTTCTGCAACTCCTTCGTAAACTTTTCTTGATGAAACTGGGGTTAGTGCAGCCCAACCGAGAATCAACTTAGTATCTGCGTATACAAATCTGGAGTGCTTATGGTGTTTCAAATCCCATTCTGAACATGAAGGAACTTCGGTCTCAAAGGTAGCATTTTTAGTTTCAAGTCCCATTTTGTAGATTTCGAGAATCCTTTCACTATCATTCAACTTCATTTCTCTAATCATACCAGTTTTTTTATCAGGCTGTTCAATAGATATTGTGGTAATCGTTCGTTATGAAATGATCTGTGTATATCATTCTATCATGACCTTAAATTTAGCTAAAAGGCTTGAAATTTTGAATAGTAAGCATAGTAGTAACTAATAAATATGACAATTAGCGAACGTTATTTAGTAAAAATTGGGTTAAAGGGTACTATCAGACTTATACCGAAGAAGTAGATCAATCCGATAAGTATTATTCCTAGGTAATTTATTTTACCAGGGGCCATTCTTTGTTACACTTATAAATTTTCCATCTTCCCATCTAAAAGCACCACCATAACCAACAAACCAAAGCCGATCGTCTTTGTCTTTAAAGATTTTAAAGATTACGGGTCTTTCATTTTCTTCTGATTTCTCAATTTCTTTCAAGTGCTCCCCATCGTAGGTGTATAAATAATGTTGATTTGAAACAAACCAAATTTTACCGTCTTTATCTTCTGCTATATTTCCGATACCCTTTCCATTTTCAATTTTTTCTTCTGTGATATGAACTGTATTATTCTCTGTTAAATTATATAATCCTGCTTTTGTCGACACCCATAACCCTCCCTTAGTATCTTCAAATACTTCATTAACAAAATTTGTTGGTATTCCCCTTTGTTGAGAAATATTCATCAGAGTATCGTTGGCGTATGAAAACAAACCTGCATTCGAACTAAACCACAAGGTTCCTTTACTATCTTCAAATATGTTATGAACCATTTTTTTGCTTGAAAAACCTACAGTAGTATCAATTTTTCCTTCAGGAAGATAAAATTCTATGAATTCTTCCCCATTAAAAACACAAACCCCGTCAATAGTAGCAATCCATATTTTACCAGTTCTATCAGCCACAACCGACCAAACATCATTGTTAAGCAACCCGTTTGATTCTGAATAATTGGTGATCGTATTTCCGTCAATACTACTTACTCCATCTGTATGTGCTAACCATATTTTACCATCTTTACTCTGTGTGATATCTTTTATAGTCACATCATCCATCGTTTCACTAGTGATGCCATCTATATGTATTAATGTATTGTCCTCGAATTTGAATGCTCCATTTTGGGTTCCAAACCATAAATTCCCTTCACTATCCTGAAACATCGTTCGTATGACCTGACTCATCTGACCATCAAAACCGGGATAAAATAAAGGTTGTTTATTATCTGTGATTTTTGATTTTTGTTGTTCCGATTTCTTTTCTGAGTCGGCAGGAAGCGTTACTTCACGCTCCTCTTGTTGTCCTTTACATGAACATAAAGTAAGCAACAAGGTTACGACTATAAATAATTTACTTTTTATTTCTAATGCTTTCATGTATAAATGAGGCCAAACACTTTTGGTTATGGCTTGGTTGGTAAAATTAGCATTTAATTTTACAAGTATATAGCCCACTGGAAATTCAATGGGGTTTTGAAAGCGGTGCCCTTCGTTTACTGAAGATTTATCAAGAAGAAGCAATTACTTAAAGTCTTTGTTGTCAGGCCACTTGCATATTTTCTTTTTTTTCAAAATTCTGAGAAAAATAGTCGTCAACACTTTTGCAGGCAATATCTGATTTTTACTAATAGACAGCTTATAAAAATCCACAGGAATCATTTGATGCATAAGTTCACTATCACACTAATACACCTTTTATTAATTGGTAAATGGTTCATTACTGTTACTTAGACCACATTGTGTTAGTGAGCATCTTGAGTCGATTATTATTCAACATCTAAGTCTATCAAAAAATCAATGGTAAGTTCTACCATATCTTTTCTGCTGTTATACCCCCAATAAGTCGGATAGTAACCATCGCCCCAACCTGAGGTAAACATTATAACGTTTAAATCAGATGTGTCGTTCAGCATATGATTGTTCCAGTCACCTAAAGCTCCCGAATATTTTTTTCCAGACGAATATTTAGCAAACTCAGAAGCTAATAAATCATCGTAATAGTTTTTATTTGGATGATCGTTATAGAACTTTTCCATCTTACTTAAATAACTCGCATTAGTTTTCTCATCCAAAAAACAGCCTAAACCTGCGTCTACAGCAAAACCAAAAAATTCTCCGTCCTTTAAATTTAGTAAGTCATCAATTTTCGTATCATCAGACACCGCAAGTATCCAGTTTGTAGCCGTCTCGCGTTGAAATTTAATCTTAGCAAAAGCTATTCTATAATGTTCAGGCTCTATTTCAGTGATGTATATTTTGACTGGATATGTACCCGGTTCAACTGACCTCGAAAAAGCTTTTGCATTCCGAGTAAAGAAAGGGTCACTCGCTATTACTTTTCCAGTGGGTAAATGAATATTTCCAATATCTATTTCTTTCAATTTGTGAGAATTAGAAGCAGACAAGTCAAATCGTATCTCTACGTTTTTATGTTCTGGTTTTTCTTTCTTCGAACTATTAAACAGTCACATATCCTCTGGCCTTTGTGAACCATTACAAGCAAAAAGTCCAAGTAACAAAATTGTAATCAGCTTATTCAATATAATTTCTTATTGGTTACAACAATCAAATATAGGAATTACGATTATCCTCATTTCATTAAAGTGCTTAATTAATAAATACCATCGACCTGTAAAGGTAAAACTCAAGCCTTTTTGAAATATCACCTAAATCATTCTGGTAGTTACTTAGCAGTAATTATCGAAGAACCTACCCCAACCACCCTTCACGATCCAGACTGCGGTACTGGATCGCTTCGCTGATATGATGTCCTGCTACGCTTTCACTGTTCTCCAAATCGGCAATCGTACGGGCTACCTTTAAAATACGATCGTAGGCTCTGGCAGATAGATTCAATCGCTCCATCGCACTTTTTAATAAACCTTTAGAGGCTTCGTCCATCCTACAGAAATTACCTATCTGTTTGGTATTCATCTGGGCATTGTAATGCACATTCTCCAACGCCTGAAAGCGTTCGGTTTGTAATTTTCGGGCGTTGGTGACCCGTTCGCGAATCGAAACGCTGCTCTCCCCTGCTCTTTCATCAGATAATTTCTCGAAAGGCACGGGGGTTACTTCAATATGAATGTCAATACGATCTAATAACGGACCGGAGATCTTCCCAAGGTACCGTTGCATTTCCTGAGGTGATGAAGTTACAGGCGCATCCGGATCATTAAAATAACCCCCGGGACTGGGATTCATACTGGCAACCAGCATAAAACTGGAAGGATATGTTACAGTGAATTTTGCCCTGCTGATAGTTACTTCCCGGTCTTCTAAAGGCTGGCGCATTACCTCCAGCACACTTCGCTTAAACTCGGGAAGCTCATCCAAAAACAAAACACCGTTATGAGCCAACGAGATCTCCCCGGGCTGCGGATAAGCACCTCCTCCTACTAAAGCGACATCTGAGATGGTGTGATGCGGACTTCTAAAAGGACGCTGCCCCATGAGGCTCGTCTCTTTCTGAATTCTTCCCGTAACGCTGTGAATCTTGGTAGTTTCGAGTGCTTCGTGCAAGGTCATCGGGGGAAGAATACTTGGTAATCTTTTGGCTAGCATGGTTTTTCCGGCTCCCGGAGGACCGATAAGAATAATATTATGTCCGCCAGCAGCCGCTATCTCCATGCATCGCTTGATACTCTCCTGCCCTTTGACATCTGCAAAATCAAACTCGGGAAAATCAAGGGCATCGTAAAACTCTTTACGGGTGTCAACTATCGTTTGGGTGAGCGGTACACCCTCATCAAAAAATTTGATCACTTCTTCAATACTATTCACTCCGTAAACTTCAAGATCATTCACGATCGCTGCTTCTTTTGCGTTGTCTATGGGAAGAATAAAACCCTTATAGCCTTCTTTTCTTGCCTGAATTGCAATTGATAAGGCGCCTTTTATGGGTTGAAGGCTTCCGTCTAAAGAGAGTTCTCCCATGATGATGTAACGATCCAGATCTTCTGCTTTGATTTGAGAAGATGCCACAAGAATACCCATCGCCAGAGTAAGGTCGTAAGCAGAGCCTTCCTTACGCATATCGGCTGGAGCCATGTTGATCGTGATCTTTTTTCCTGGAATTTTGAAACCATTATTCTGTAGTGCCGCAGCAATGCGGTAATTACTTTCTTTAATTGCATTATCCGGAAGCCCTACCAAATGATAACCGATTCCTTTATTGACATTTACTTCTACAGTAATCGTGGTCGCATCCACTCCAAAAACGGCACTGCCGTAGACTTTTGTAAGCATATTTTATAAAAATGCTTAAAAGTAAGAATTTTCGTTCTAATAAAACAAAGAGAAAATAAAATTACAGACGCATGGTATTATTTATCAGATATGTGCATACCCAACGTAGAGACATTAGCAACTTTTGATACTAAAGTCTTGATAAATTCATAAGTATTTAAGAAAAAACTTAATATTATACAAAATAATACTACTTTTTAGTGCGTTATATATTACAAATAATCACTTCACTAACATCATAATGTGGTTATCATTATTAATTTTAAACAAACCTAAAATGAAGAAAAAAAATTCAAAGTTAAAACTCAACAGACAAAGTATTTTACATCTGAGCGAAACCGTTAAGGGAGGTGCTGCAGCTAATGCAGACTATGCAGCTGCAGGATCAGGACAAGCCAAAGACACCTGCCAGTGGTCTTCATGCGGTAACTGCCATTCACTCAAATGTGAGATCGCCTAATAGTTTTCCAACAGCGGAAACAAAAATCAAAATTTATTAATTAGTAAACAATTCCAAAATGAAGAAAAAAAAGAATTTGAACCTGAACAAGATCAAACTGGTAAATCTCAACAAAAAAACAACTGTGAAAGGTGGTGCTGCTACAGATCCACCAACTGAGACTAACTGGACCAGACCTCTCAAAGCTTGCATCGTATATTCAAAAGATATTGATTGTTCGCTAGAATAAGTAAGGCTAACCCCAGTTGAGAAAAATAAGATCTAATTTCATTTAAATCCTGAAGTTGGTTGGAATACATCTCTAACTTATTAAATGCAGGGAATAAATAGGTCTTAGATGATAAAAAACCGATAGTTTCACTATCGGTTTTTTGCTATGAAGTCTGTCTCGTCCTGAAATAGCGTTACACTAAAATTCAAGTGTAATGAAAAGTAATTATGTAAAGCGTACCCAAAAGGACTATCCTATGTCATTTAAGCTGCGTGTAGTTCAAGAGATTGAAACAGGAGAACTCACTCGTTCTCAAGCGTTATCGAAGTATGGTATTCAAGCAAGATCTACTCTTGGCACATGGTTAAGAAAATATGGTAACTTTGATTGGGAGAACCAAAGTTATAAGCCAATGCCCAAAAGTCCTCAACAGCGTATCATTGAACTAGAAGAAAAGATTAAGCTTTTAGAGAAACAAAAAGCCAGAGCAGAGTACCTGGCGGAGCGTGCCGATAAGAAAGCTATCTTGTTCGATATGATGATCGATCTAGCAGAAAAGGAATTTAATATTCCGATCAGAAAAAACTCCAAACCCAAGTAATCGATATGTTTAGAGTACCGTATCAAGAAAGTATCTCATCTACCTGTGAGTTGCTTGGGATTAGTAGGCAGGTATATTACAGAGCAATTGCTTCAAGAGCAAAACGACAAACTGTGGCAAAGCAGGTCATAGACTTAGTTCACTCAATCCGTATAGAACAGCCACGTATTGGAACAAGAAAGCTGTATCATATACTGAAAAAGCCTTTACAAGAGCTAGGTGTTGGAAGGGATCGGTTGTTTGCTATTCTAAAAGCAAATCATATGCTTATCAAACCCAAGAGGAGTTATCATATCACCACCAACTCCCATCATCGTTTTAGAAAGCACAACAATTTGATAGAAAACCTATCAATCAACAGACCTGAACAGGTCTGGGTGGCCGATATAACTTATATAGGCAACAGGCAAAATCCGATGTATCTCTCATTAGTTACAGATGCTTATTCTAAAAAAATCATGGGATATTATGTCTCTAATACCCTAGAGACCAATAGCTCAATTAAAGCATTGAAATTAGCCATAAAGAATAGATACTATCCAATTCAACAACTCATACATCATTCTGACCGTGGGTTACAATACTGTAGTGATCATTACCAAAGAACACTACATAAACATAACATGGAGTGTAGCATGACACAAAAGTATGATCCGTACCAAAATGCCATAGCCGAAAGGATCAATGGTATCTTAAAACAAGAATTCTTAATCCAAAACAGTCAGGCCAATCTAAAAATAATGAGAAAAATAGTTAAACAAAGTATTCATATTTACAATACCAAAAGACCTCATTTATCATGTAGTATGTTAACACCAGAGCGAATGCACAATCAAAATAAGATCAAAATCAAATCCTATAGAACAAAAAACACTGAAGAGTTGCAACTCTTCAGTGTTTAAGTGTATTTTTAACTAATCTAAAAACTGTAACGGTTTTTTAGGACTAGTCAGTCTGCAAGATTACTATCTTCCACATCTGTAATCGCAGGTAGTTTGCGTCCAATGGCAAGTAACATCCGTTGCCTTGCATTCTGGAAAATCGGTTGTCTTTCCTCCTCCATCGTCTACACGTAATCCCCCGTTTATCAATGCAGAATTCAGTGCGGCAACTTTTGATTTTGAAAACTTGAGATTTTTAAGTTTTCCAAATTTTAAGATTTGTTTTTTCATATGTAGTAAGCTTATTGATTAAAGCTCAAATGTAATAATTATCTTTTATTTATTATAAGAAAATAAAACTTTTAATCCGTTGTTTTTTGTTTTGGAAAGAACACTTTTAAGCCCTTCCAGAACCTTCACTATTGTGCGTTCCCAAATATGAAACTGAAGTCTGTTTTGATGGTTTGATTCTGGTATTTTACAGATGCGAAATTATGACAGGTAATACAGGAAGAGGTATTCTGCATATAGGTTTCTGCCGTGGTGTTCCCCAAATAAAAAGGAGCATCCGGTGATTTATAAGCTCCGTCACTTTTAGTCCATTGTGAACCTACCAACCTATAGTTTGCGAATACCGAATTCTCTTTTTTCAAAGCTGCCTGCCAGATTGAATTCAATTGCTCTGTACAATAATAAATGGGATATACACGGGTAACCTGCGTACCATAATCACTTCCTGTCTCTCCGGAAACACTCTGGGCATATCTAGCTGCATAGGGAGCACTCTTATTCCAACGATACATGACTTTTCCGTTAACGGTATCTCCTGCAACATGCGCTGGAGGCACATTGGGTTCGCAGTTTAGACATTCCGGATTGTAGAAAGACCATTTTTTCTCCAACTCATCCTGAGCCTTTTGTACATTATCCGGAACATTATCTATATGCTCAAAGGTGCTCCAGATCCAATCTTCAAAATTTCCTGTTTTTCTAACGATGTGCATTCCTACCAGCCCTACGGTACAATTGATCGTAAATGCCGTGCCATCGGCACTGCTTTCATCTGAAATATAAATGACTGCATTTTGGTAATAATATTTGGAAAGATCGTCACCTTTTAATGTATCGAGTATTCTCCATGCGGCTTTGATCTCCATAGAACCGGGAAGGCTTGTAGTATTCACCGGCATTTCAAAGGTTTTATTGTTTGCATTGTAATAAGCGCTGATGCCTGCTTTGGTCGTTAGACCATTCGCTTTAATAAAATCGGCTTCTATAGGATTTACCTTTTCTTCGTAAACCACAAAATTCAGATTTCGATCGATCAATGGATACCCATCTGCCTGTAAAAAATCTGACGGATTTATAGACGCGGTCGGAGCTTTTGAATCCAGATAAAAGAATCGGGTAGGTTTTTCACCTGTCAGATCTTGCCTGGTTTCTAAAGCTTCTGAATTCGATTGAAATAATTCATTTACATCTGTATAATGTTCCCAAACTCGTAGCGCATCCGGCGTGTCTGTTAAGTTTCCCAAGGGATTTCCTGAAGCATCTGAAGGCCAGTTAAGCGCCACGAACGTCTGCCACGAGAAAACATCGAAAGAAGGCTGGAATTCAGGACTCAATTTAGAAGAATATCCAAAAGGGAAGTTACCGTTGGCACTTTTTATGTTTTTAACATCCAGGGGTAGATCAGAACAGAAGGAATTGGTCTTGTTGTCACAGAGATACACATTTGAGAGCTCAAAACAAAGGTCAGTTTGTACTTCAGGAATTACTGCGAGTTTTTTCTCAGAATCGTTGGTTTGCGTATTGCAGGCAACAAATGCCAGTGCCAGCAAAAGAAAGGTTTGTTTTTTCATCTTAGTTGTAATTTGGTGATTTAAATTAACAACTAAAGGTTTGTAAATAAAAGCGTAGAAATACGTGTTTTTATAGTGTTGACTTGATCGTATCTAATCGAGGCGTTGTTGCTCATCCGGATACACCGTTACAATGTCTTTTTTGATTCCGTAAATAACCAATCCAGCCGTATTTTTTGATTCTGTTTTTAAAAGAAGATTGTTTCTATGCCCTTCTACGGTTCGGGGACTGATAAAGAGTTTATCGGCAATTTCACTGGTGGTAAATTGCTTGCAAATGAGTTTCAAGACCTCTTTTTCTCTTCTGGTAAGTAATTTTTCTCCTTCGAGATCCTTTTTTCGGGTTTTACCGGAAAGTACGTCTTCGCGTATGATTTTCATCACGCGTGCATCGTAGTAAAAGCCTTTTTCCATTACTTCCCGAATGGTAAAAATCACCTCGGCAGGAGTGCTGTTCTTGACGAGATACGAAGCGGCTCCCAGTTTGATCATATTTGCGATAAAAGCTTTGGTATTGTAGCTGGTGAGTGCAATAATGCGTAACTCAGGATTTCTTTTATGGATAAGTCTGGTGGCCTCAATCCCATCAAGTTCAGGCATTTTAAGATCCATCAAAACAATGTCTGGCAGGTCTTCTGTCTCTTTGATATAATCTGTTAACTCTCTACCGTTATCAGCCTCAAAGACAATTTTAAAATCAGATTCTCGCTGTAGCATAAAGGCTATTCCTTTTCGGAACAATACCTCATCATCCGCTAATGCTATTTTGATTTTCGCGCTCATGGAGTTCAGATGGTCAATAATACGTTTACACCTTTATTGATTTCACTTTCAAATTTAATCGTTCCATTTAACAATTCTACCCTACTTTCGATATTTTTCATACCTAATCCCGCTTTCTTCTCTAGAGATTTCATATCAAAACCCTTTCCATTATCGGAATAGAAAAGCTTTATTCTGTCATTTTCTGAAATAAACCGAAGAACGATCAGACTGGCATGCCCGTGCCTTAAGGAGTTATTCATTAACTCCTGAAGTATCCGGAACAGGTTGAGCGCACTTATTTCGTCTAGCTTTCCGAAATCGGTTTCTATGTTTAGTTGTACGTCAAGGCCTTTTGCTGAAGCAAACTCATCACACAATTCTTCTATGCCTTCTTTTAACCCAAATTTTTCAAGGACAGGCGGTAGCAGGTCATGGGCAATTCGCCGTGAATTCTCAAGTGCCTTTCCGGTCATAGCTATAATATTGGAAACAACTTCTTTTTTTTCGTCTTCGCTTATGCGATCGTTCAATAAATGTGAGTTGAGAGACACGATATTCAATTTGGCACTAATATCGTCATGAAGGTCTCTTGCAATACGCATACGTTCTTCTTCCTGAGTAATTATAGTGGCATGCAACAAATGCTTTTGATGTGCAATAAGCATGTCTTTCTTCTCCATTTCCTTCTGTACGATCTTTTTTCTGGAGAGGTAGAAAAAAAGAATTACCAAACCCGCCATGATCAGTAACAAAAGAATTCCAAAAATGATTGCAGGGATTATTGAGGATTCCTGATCGAGTAGGTTCGCTTCCATTCTACAAAAATAAGCAATTGGTATATGAGATACATGACAGCGTTAATTATCCATATCCATTTAGTCACTTCTCTATTGGATTTAATAAGTAAGTTTCCACCGATGAACAATAAACTGCTCGACATTAAATAGATCAATACTCCGGCGTTTATAAATACAAATTTCTTTTGATGACTCAGCATATTGTAATAATGAATTCCTGCATAAATGATAAGAAAAATAGAGGTAATAAATACCTCAAATAGGTTGAACTGATAAAAATTTTGCTCAAAATTGAGTGCATATTGTATGGCAAGACTCAACAAAACAACCAGAGTACCAATAAAGACAATTCGCTCTTGCGCTTTGTCACGCATAAGCAAATAGTAAAAATAACTGAGGCAGCTAAACTGATAGATAAAATAAAGATGTGAAAGATAAATATTATTCATGCTCAATCTCGCCATAATTATAGTGGCGAGTTGTACACAAAAAATACCAAACAAATACATACTGAAGACTTTATGAGCCTTCGACTTTCTAAACAGGAATATAAAAAATAAAAAAACATTAATCAGTAATACGATATTACTGATTAATGAAATGAGTCGCATTGCTGACATTACCCGCCATTTGAAGTATCATATAACGGACTGCTGGTATCACAGGTATTCGGACAGGGTTCGGTAAAATCGTAAATACCATCGTCTGTAGGATCTTCTCCTACTACACCATTGGCAGTGTCATAAATAATATCGGTACCATCCTGGCGCACCCCGACCAGCAAAAGCTTTTCTTCAGATATGGTCTTTTTACCATCTACCTTTTCCTGAACACCAATATAGGCTCGTACATTGGCTACTTCAGGTTCAGCCATAATCGCCTGTAAGTCATCCATCGGAATTAAAAATCCTTTGATCCTGTGATGTTTGTTGTAAGTCCCTTGTTTTTTTCTCCAACATTTCACCCAGTCCTGAGCTTCTTTTAACGGTACATTTTTTGGTTTTTTACCCATGATTACAATTTTAAGAATTTTGGTTAATAGTTTAGGTTAAATAGATGATGTTCCGTGATAAAATTTCATACGGAAATTATACTATTTTATGTATCGCGCATTTTCAAATTTAACAAAAAAAGCATAGTTAAAAACGTAAAAACGCAAGCATTCTTAAAAATAATTGACTTATTTCTGATATTCCTACTTATCAGAACTTTAGAAAAATTCCGAGACTAAAAATTAAAGCCGACTAATGCCGGCTTTTGTTAGTTCTTTAAACAAAGTTTTTATTTCAGTACGGTAAAATTAATGGTAGAGGTATTATACACCCGATGTGTTTGCTTTGTAAAATCTTCCTCTTTGGCCTTGAAAATATTGTCTACATAGTTCTGTGGGTTCAAATCAATGAGCGGAAACCAGGTACTTTGGATCTGGATTTGTATTTTGTGCCCTTTTTTAAAGGTGTGAAATACATCTTGCAGTTTAACATTTACGTCGGTAATCTCGCCAGGCTTAAAGGGTTCCGGTTCGCTAAAGCTATTTCTAAATCGGCCTCTCATTACCTCACTTCGTACCATCATGTGGTAATTACTCATTTTTAAATACTCCTGAGTTTCTTCGTAGTCAGGTGCATCTGGAGGAAAAACATCAATTAGCTTTACCACCCAGTCAGCATCGGTGCCGGTCGTAGCTACTTTAAGTTTTGCCATAATATCTCCTACGAGCGTTACATCTTTCTCCAATACATCGGTCTCAAAAACCAGCACATCAGGTCTTCGCGCTGCGAAACGTTGATCGTCTGTCATGTATTTTCTTGGTGTAAACACCATTTTTATATCTTCCGAGTACGGTACCGGTTTTTTAGGATCACTTATAAATTCCTGAAAGGAAAATTCTCTGGTCGCTATTTCTCCCATTCGTTGGTTTTGTTGCAAAGAATAGACTTTCGCTTCTGTATTCTCTGGAGGCCAAGTATCAAAGGTCTGCCATTCATTTCTGCCGGTATCAAACACGTAAGCTTCCGGAAGCCCTGAGTTCTGGTCTCCTGCGCCTTTCAAAAAATGATTGAAAAAATTGGTTTCAATTTCATTCTGGTAAAACTTTGAAATATCGTCTCCAAAATAAACATTCCCAATGGCCTGTCTTTCTTTAGTTCTTGCCCAATCTCCATGGCTCCAGGGGCCCATAACCAATGTATTGTAGTTTTTGCTGCGTTTTTCGATATTTTCATAGGTTTCCAAAGGTCCGTAAAGATCTTCGGCATCAAACCAGCCACCTACGATCATCGTTGCAGGTTTTATATTTTCTAAATGCTGAATAATACCTCTGGACTGCCAGAATTCGTCGTAGTTTGGGTGTTCTTTTAATTGCTGCCAAAAAACATTATCTTCTTTGTAGTAGGTATCTAGATTACTTAACGGACCCACGTCGAGGAAAAATTGATATTGATCTTTTGTCCCCAGATCCGGAAAAGAATACCATGCTTCTTTAACTGGCTCGGTTTTTTCATAACCAAAAACGGCGGTTGCTCGCCAGTAACTTAATAGATAAGCTCCGTTATGATGAAAATCATCAAAAAAGAAATCGCCAATACATGCTTGCGGAGAAACTGCTTTTAAAGCAGGATGCGCATCAAGCAGCGAATAGGTAGCATAAAATCCGGGATATGAAATCCCCCAAACACCTACTTTCCCGTTATTGCCTGCTACATTTTTAACCAACCAATCGATCGTATCATAGGTATCGGAAGCCTCATCTACTTGCTTTCTTTTTTTATTAGGAATGTAGGCTCTCATATTATCGTAAACGCCTTCACTATTCCACCTTCCCCTCACATCCTGGTACACAATAATATTTCCTTCTTTCATCATGGTTTCATTAGGTCCGATTTTCGATCTAAAGTTTTCCTCTCCATAAGGCCTGCAACTGTAAGGTGTACGCTGTAGTAAAATGGGATATTCTTTACTTGTATCCTTGGGTGAATAAATCGTTGTATGAAGGTGAATGCCATCACGCATCTTGATCGTTACTTCTTTTTTATCATAATGGTCTTTTACCTCATAGTCCTGAGCAAAAGTCATGAAGAAACTGAATGTTGCCAAAATAGCAAGTAATCCAGACCGTTTAAATGGTAGTTGTGTTAATGTATGTTTCATAAAGTTGATTGGTTTTATACTCAAGTTCGCATTTTATTAAGTCAGTTTTTACAACGGCAATTATCGCTAAGTATCGCTTTTTTATTCTTTGTACTCATTCAATCCGTCCTGAAGCCAGTTCGTGTAGGTTTCTGTATCTGTATACTGCTCTGCTCGATTTAAAATTCTAAAGTCGGGACTTAACAGCACATAATAAGGCTGAGAGGCAGTTTGAAAATTCACCGCCTGAAAAGTAGCCCATTTATCACCTACAGTATTGATCTTTTTAATACGGCCGCTCGGTAACTGAAAACCAAACTGTTCATTTTCAGACAATTCTTTCCTGTCGTCTACATACAGTGATATCAATACAAAATTAGTATTGATTAGATTATAGACTTCGGGATCGCTCCATACATTCTCCTCCATCTTTCGGCAGTTTACGCAAGCCCAGCCGGTAAAGTCAAGTAAAATAGGCTTGTTCTCTTGTTTTGCAAAAGCCAGTCCTTCATCAAAATCTTTAAAACAATTTAACCCTAAAGGACAATCGTTTTCGGTTTCAAAAATGCTGTAAAACTGCGGGGGTGGAAAACCGCTCAATAATTTTAAGGGAATTAACTTCATTAAACCAGCACTCAGGTAAAGCACAAATGCGATGGAAAGTATTCCTGTAACTATTCTTCCCCGGCTTAGCTTTCTAATAGGGGCTTCGTGCTTAAACCTTAATTTGCCAAATAAGTATAGTGCTAGCAGAAAGAATACAAGTATCCATATAACTATAAATAATTCATATTTGAGAATTCCCCAATGAGAAACCAGATCGGCATTAGAAAGAAATTTAAATGCCAACGCGAGTTCTAAAAATCCCAGAACGACCTTTACTGTATTTAACCAGCCACCAGACTTCGGCAGGCTATTTAACCATCCCGGAAACAATGCAAACAAAGCAAACGGCAAGGCAAGCGCAAGTCCAAAACCGGTCATTCCTACACTTAAGTTGGTAGCTACATTTCCTTCAGACAAGGTAGTACTTCCCAATAACCCACCTAATATGGGTCCGGTACACGAAAACGATACGATAGCCAGCGTGACAGCCATGAAAAATATACCTACAATACCTCCCACTCCCGAAGCATTATCCATTTTATTGCTCCAGCTTGATGGGAGAGTGAGTTCATAGTAACCAAAAAATGAAAATGCGAAAAACAAAAAGATCAAAAAGAAGAAAATATTCAGCCAGACATTTGTAGAAATCGTATTTAATAATTCCGGTTGTATAGAATCGAGAAAATGAAAAGGCAGACTCAATAAAAAATAGATGAGTACGATAAAAAATCCGTATAACACGGCGTTAGTAATCCCTTTGGTTTTGTCTTTGGAACTTTTGGTAAAAAATGAAACCGTAAGCGGTATCATTGGAAAAACACAAGGAGTAAGCAACGCCAGTAAGCCTCCTAAAAACCCTAGTGCAAATATCCCCCAGATAGAATTCTTGGTTCCGTTAGTACTGTCACCTGCTGTAAGCAGTGTTGTGTTCTTAAGAGGTAACCTGAGCTTTTCAGAAAGTGCTATACTACGCGCATCCATTTCTTGCGCATCCTCTGTTATCGTTGAGCCATCCAGAGAAATGAGAAATTCGTAGTCTCTGAAAATACAAACCTCATCATCACATGCCTGATACTCTACATACACCTTAATTTGATTGTTATCTTTATTTAACGTTTTTATACGCTGTTTGAAAGTCGCTCGCTCGTCAAAAAAAGAAAGTTCGGTCTCAAAGATCTTATCAAATTCTGTAATGGATTCACTTTCAGATACAGTACCAACCAATTCGAAATCCTTCCCCTCATTTTCAAAGGTAAATACGGTGGGGATGGGTCCGATACCCTCAGGCTCTTGAATAGAATAAAGGTGCCATCCACTAGCTATGGAAGCTTCAAAAATCAGCATATATTCGGTATCTGATAACTGATTCACCGAATGAGACCATTTAACGGGCTCTTCTTGAGCATTACATAAAAAAGTGAAAAAAATTGCTAACGAGAGTATTAGCCTATTCATATCTTTAGGTGTATTTCTAGGATTTCTTTGGATGACGGTGTTGCTAGAAAACGACGATCTGCTCTCTTCCCTATGATCCAGACTATTTGATCTTCACTGCATAAAAGCCATTGTGACTCTTTTTCAAAAAGCGTATATTTTTCGTCTTTAAAAAACTTGCTCAGTTTCTTTCTTCCTTGCATCCCATCTGGATAAAAATAGTCACCATTTTTCCATTTTCTTACGACCAGTGGAAACTTTAACGTTTCTTTATCAATGTAGATCGTATTCAATGTGGATTCTCCGGGTGATGATACTTCGTTTGCTCTTAAAAATAAAGGAATTTCCAATTCTGATAAGCCTTCCGCCCATTGATAAACAGTGAATAATCCTTTCTCTTTAGCTATAGGTGCAATAAGTATTCGATCTCTATCTCTAACAATACGATGTGTTCTAGTAGCTAACTGCTTGCCGCTCTGGGCATCTAAAAGTGCTTTAAGATCTCTCCACGCAGTTACCTGAAATTCTTTAAAAAGCTCGTACAAATAAGCATCCAAGGGTTGAAGCGCCCGTAATGCTCCAACAGACACTTCGATCACGCCCGAATCCAACCGAAACATCTCTTTTTTTAAAGCCGCTATATGGTTCGCTAACATGGCAGCAGTACCCTGAAGATGTTGCTGGGTTTCCCTAAATTGCTGTGCGAAATCCGGATTAATTTCTTTTAGAACAGGTATAAGTTGATGACGTATTTTATTCCGTATATATTTTACTTCCTGATTACTTTGATCTTCACGCCATTGAATACCTTTCTCATGTGCATAGTCTTGCAGCTGAAGCCTTGTAAATGATAATAGAGGACGCAGGATGTTACCATTACGCGCAGGAATTCCCTTTAAACCTTCAATACCGGTACCTCGCAAAAGATTGATAAAATAGGTTTCTATGGTATCGTCTAAATGATGCGCTGTAAGAACGTGCGTATATGCAAACTCTGAACTTAAAGCTTCAAACCATTGATACCTGAGTTCTCTCGCCGCCATTTGCGTCGAAAGATTCGAAGACGACACCAATTCTTGAGTATCAAAACTTTTTACATGAAAAAGCACCCCCAATCGCTCGCTCAAATCCCGTACAAAATGTTCATCTGCATTACTGTCCTCTCCACGTAAGTTAAAATTGCAATGAGCCAGGGCAAAATCTAAATTCATTTCATCACATAAGTGAGATAAAACAGTGCTGTCCAGGCCACCGCTAACCGCAATTACGAACTTTGATGTAAGTAATTGCGGAAAATGCTTTTTAATATATTCTTCGAAGCGATTTTTCATGGAGTTGACTGGAGGTTGATCCAGGTCTTTACTGTTTTTAACACCTCTTTTTTCTCAAGATCGTTGTGTAATTCGTGATACCCTTCCGGAAAAAGTCGAAGGGTTACCAGATCTGATTTAGAGGCAAAATCAATGCTTCCTTTATGATCGATAATACGATCGAGATGACCGTGCATGAGAAGCACGGGCGTCTTGAGATTAACTGCGTTTTTAATCGCCCATGTTCCTGCTTCCATTACCGGAAAAGAAAAATTAGGGCTCACTTTGTTATGCACCAGCGGGTCTTCTTCGTATTTCTTAACCTCTATGGTATCTTTTGACAATGCCTGCGTGTCGAGATCTAGTGGCAAAGTAAAAGCAGGAGCAATTTTCTGCAACAGTTTTCCTGCCATCATTTTCCAGGAGGGAGGGTCAAAAGCCAGCCGTAAAAACGGACTCGAAGCAATAACCCCTTTCACATTAGATTGTCTTCTAAGCACATAATTTAGAGCAACGTTTCCTCCCATACTTTGTGCATAGAAAAAAAGCGGTTTTCCCGGAAAAAGCAAAGTCGTTTTTTTTACTACGAGTTCCAGGCTATCCAGTAGTATCTCATATGAAGAACAGTGACCACGCTTACCTTCGCTCTTGCCATGACCTACCTGATCATAACCAATAACCGCTGCCTGATTGCGCAACAATTCCGGTACTACGAAATCTTCATATCTTCCATAATGCTCCCCCATACCGTGTATAAGAATGATCACATGACTCACAGATCTACCACACCAATACTGGCCCCGAAGTTTATGATTTTCAATAACTAGCTCAAAAGTGTCTTGCTTCATACTGTAAATATACCATTCATAAAGAATATGAAAGTAAAGCAGTGTTAGTTATTCCAACACTTCACGCATTGCCTTAGCCTTAATAAGGCACTCTTCATACTCTCTTTCGGGGACAGAGCCTGCGGTGATCGCACTACCTACAGAGAAAGAAACATACTTTTTTGAAGCGTTGTAAAGAATGCTGCGAATAATTACATTAAAATCAAAATCACCTTCTGGTGTAAAATAGCCTACAGCACCGCTATAAAGACCACGCTTACTTTCTTCCAAAGCCTCAATAATTTGCATGGCTTTAATTTTGGGTGCACCCGTCATACTTCCCATAGGGAATGTAGTTTTGATAATAGATACGGGGTCTGTTGCTTCATTTACCCCAGCAGTAATTGTCGATATCATTTGATGTACCTGTTGAAATGTATAGACACCGCAGAGTTCTTCAACGTTCACTGTACCTTTGAGCGCAGTCTTCGAAAGATCATTGCGTACGAGATCTGTGATCATGATATTTTCTGAACGCTCCTTGGGATCTTGTGAAAGCTGTTTTTTTAATACTTGATCTTCTTCCTTGTCAGATGACCTTTTCGCCGTACCCTTTATAGGTTGCGAAACCACCTTATTTTTTTTCTTTTGCAGGTAACGTTCCGGGCTTGCCGAAAGCAAATAGTTTTCCTGTAATTTTAAGTATACGGCAAAAGGTGCCAAGGAGATCTCATTGAGATGTAAGTACGTCTCCAGTGGATGTATTTCAACATCCTCTGCATAAAATTCCTGGCAGAAGTTCGCTTCATAAATATCTCCCCGCTGAATATGTGAAAGCATGGTTCTCACTTTCTCGTAATAAGCATCTTTATGAATTCGCAATTTAATTCTAACCGGATGCGTTCGCTGTCGGATCATGCTATCGGATATATCCATATTGGTAATCTCCTGAAGATCATTTTCTATTTCGTCATCCACCATTCTCAGGTAATGCATCTCTAATTGCGTCCCTTTGAGTAAAAAAATTTTCTTAGGCTGAAAGAAATAAAGTTCGGGCAAGTTTAAGCCGTCGTAATTGTTAGACTGCAGGACTTCCGTATCGTTTTTGAGGTCATACGTTAAATATCCAAAAATCCAATCGGCTGTTTCTTTGCGGTACTCAGAAAGTTTTTCAAATCCGTTCTCAGTATCCGTAACGACAGAAGTTAATGCATCAACTGCGAGTAAAGCATCATAGCTACCATACTTTTCATGATGATCGTTGGAGTCTAACCAAATAACTTCATCATGATGGTGCCCCCAGTGTAACAACTGTTTTTTAAAATAGGCTGGATCAGAAATATTGATTTTACGAAGAACTCTCAACTGGTTACGTTAATTGATCTAAAAATGTTTGCAACTCTTTTTCTAAAAGTGTGTCGAGTTCCTTGTTTGTGATCGTACCCTTGGCCCTATCGAAATTCTCGTTAAAAGAAGGCAGCGAAAAAGTAGAAGTCACCTCTGCTCCCATCATAGTGAGCATCTTATGAGCTAGTTCTTTTGCACTCACTGCTCCTCTTTTTCCGGGAGAAGTACTCATTAAGAAAATTTTTTGTGATTTAATAAAGGTTTTATCAAACCTGGACAACCAGTCGATCAAGTTTTTGAAATAAGGAGAAAGGTTTCCATTGTATTCATTTACAGAAATTATCAAGCCTTTTGCAGCAACTATTTCATGATGTAATTCTGCCAGTGAATTAGAAAATCCTTTTTCTTTTTCCAGATCTGAACTATACATGGGGAACGGGTAATTCACCATATTGAGAACAACTGTTTGCTCTTCTTTAATCAATGAAGTCGTATAACGTACTAATTGTAAATTGATGGATGTAGATGAATTACTTCCTGCAAAGGCTAAAATGGTCTTCATGTATTACGTATATTATATTTTTTTCGCTTCCGGAAGCTAAAAATTCTAATAATCGATATCGAATTTAAGGCGTGGAATAGGCGTAAAAAAAATCTGTTATCAAATATAAAACGTATGTATTAAAGTACACAGGGTATTAAAAGATTATTTTCTTTACTTTTGCCCCGTAAATAATCGGTAACAGATAAAACTGATTCTGAGCTAGTTATTTTATATGGAAGCGAATAAAGCAAGGTTGTATTTTGTGGATGTGATGCGCGCATGGGCCATACTCATGATGTTGCAGGGGCATTTTATTGATGGCTTGCTAGACCCGCATTTTAGAGACGATGGAAACATTGCATTTGCAACCTGGAAATTTTTCAGGGGAATCACGGCTCCTACCTTTTTTACAGTTTCCGGTTTTATTTTTGTTTATCTCCTATTAAGAGAACAGGCTAAAGGACTTTCCGGAAGCAATCAGCGAATACGAAAAGGGCTTAAAAGAGGCCTCATGCTCATTGGCATCGGGTATTTGTTGCGGTTTAATCTCTTTGGATTGCTTAGCGGCGAGATCTATCCGAGTTTTTATATGGTAGACGTGCTGCATTGTATTGGTTTGTCTATTGTTTTTCTTATCGGTATTTATTCTTACAGCCAACATAGAAGATCTATTGTATTGCCCGCCATTTTAGGAATAAGTTCGGTACTCATTTTAATGCTGGAACCTGCCTACAAAGCATTGTCCTATTCATTCATGCCCGATCTGATCGCCAATTATTTCACAAAAGCGAATGGATCGGTATTCACGATCTTTCCCTGGTTTGGTTATGCAGCTTTTGGTGGATTTATGGCAGTCGTGTTTCATCGCTATCACGCCGTTAAACGTATGTATACGAAGGCGATCGTGCTTTGTTTGCTAAGCGGACTGTTCCTGACTTTTGCTTCTTCTGCGGTGTTCCTCAGATTGTTTGAGATTACACAATTGCAGTTGTTTGCAGATGTTTTCAACAACAATTACTTATTTATTCGTTTAGGTAATGTGCTCATCCTGTTTGCCCTTTTTATGGCCTTGCGCAACTTAATCACCTCGAAAACGACGCTGGAGATTGGTAAAAGCACCTTGTATATCTACGTTATACATTTTGTTATTCTCTATGGTAGTTTTACCGGTTTCGGACTTTACCGCTACTTTCACCATTCCTTAAGTCCGTCGGTTGTGATCTCGGGAGCGCTGGTTTTTATGGTGGTCACTACTTATCTTTCTATTCTATACGGAAGAAATAAAATATACATACAAACAGTAGTTCGCCAAAATACTTCCGCAATCTACAATTATACCCTTCACTTTTCAAAAGAATTGTTTTCTTCTGTAAATTATATTTTTAAACGGATCAAAGCCTACGTGCTTTCTTCAAAAGTTAAATAATTCGTAATCTTTTGGCTGAATGTCCGTTCTCTAATTTTAGAAGAGTTAGAATGCTTAATTTTATGCGTTAATTCTATCAACGCCCATGTCGCAAAGAAAAGTAAGTATTGCCAAGGCCTTTAAAACAATTATCTGGCCAAGAAGAAATATCGTTTTTTTAGGACTTTTTTTAATCGTGATCAGCAAACTTGCCGGTACTGTACTTCCAGTATCTACTAAATATCTAATAGATAATGTGGTAATTAACAAAGATTACGATCTACTCAAAATTCTATTAGTAGCGGTTGGCGTAAGTGCGTTGGTTCAATCTTCTACTTCATTTTTACTCACCCGTATTCTAAGTGTTGAAGCCCAGCGATTCATCGCCATCCTAAGAGCTCAAGTACAAAAGAAAGTGCTTTCGTTGCCTATCAGTTTTTTTGATAACACCAAAGCAGGTGCTTTGGTTTCCCGAATAATGACAGATGTAGAAGGAGTACGCAATCTTATAGGTACTGGTCTTGTTCAAATTGCAGGCGGAATTATTACAATCATTATTTCATTAACATTTTTACTGTTTATAAACGCTACACTAACGCTTTTTGTGATACTCCCTATCACTATTTTCATTTTTTTAATTCTTAAAGCCTTTAACTATATCAGACCTATTTTTAGAAACCGAGGTGAAATTAATGCGGACGTAACCGGAAGACTGACCGAAACCTTAAACGGTGTAAGAGTTATCAAAGGATTCAATGCAGAACATCAGGAAGGAAAAACATTTGAAGATGGTGTAGAGCGACTGTTTCAAAATGTCAAAAAGAGCCTTACCTCTACCGCCTTCATCACCAGTTCGTCTACCTTTCTTTTAGGGATCGCCTCTGCAGGAATTATGGGTATCGGAGGGCATTTTATGATGAAAGACACGCTCACCACAGGAGATTTTCTTCAATTTACCCTGCTATTAGGCTATATGATCGCACCTATTGTTCAAATGAGCAATATTGGAAGCCAGATGACCGAAGCATTCGCAGGTCTTGACAGAACCGAAGAATTGATGAATATGCCTTCTGAGGATGAACTCATGCAACGTTCTATTGAACTCTCTTCTTTAAAAGGTGATATTGAATTTCGCGACGTAAGTTTCGAATATGAAGAAGGCAACGAGGTCTTGCATCACATCAATTTTAAAGCACCCGCCGGAAGCATTACTGCGTTGGTAGGCTCTTCGGGATCGGGTAAATCAACGATTGCCGGACTAGCAGCTTCCTTCCTAAATCCGAAATCAGGAACCATCACAGTAGATCATCAAGACCTGACTAATATCAAATTAAACAGTTACCGGAAATATCTGGGAGTCGTTCTTCAGGACGATTTTCTTTTTGAGGGTAGTATCCGCGAGAATATTCTGTTCCCCAGACCTAAAGCCTCTGAAGCCGAATTACAGGCAGCTGTTAATGCAGCATACGTAAATGAGTTCACAGACAGGTTTGAAAAAGGCCTCGATACACTTATAGGCGAACGTGGAGTGAAACTATCAGGAGGACAACAACAACGTATTGCGATCGCCAGAGCCATCCTTGCCGATCCAAAGATCATTATTCTGGATGAGGCCACTTCTAATCTCGATACCGAGAGTGAGGCTTTGATCCAAAAAAGTTTGGGTGAGCTTATGCAAGGGAGAACCACATTTGTAATTGCACACCGTCTGAGTACGATTCGAAAAGCAGACCAGATTCTTGTGATTGAAAATGGCCGCATCGCAGAACAGGGAACTCATGACGACCTTATTCAGAAAAAAGGAAGGTATTACGACCTGTACACCTATCAGGCACGTATTTAAAACAAAGATCCCGACTAACATCGGGATCTTTTTTCTTGTATTATGAAGTTTGTTAGACGTGAAGCGCCCGGTTTTCTGTAGCCGCTAAAGCTGCTTCTTTTACTGCCTCACCGTAGGTGGGGTGCGCATGGCTCATACGTGCAATATCTTCGGCTGAAGCACGGTATTCCATGGCTGTTACCGCTTCGGTGATCAGGTCGGCTACCCTGGCACCAATCATATGTACACCAAGCACTTCATCGGTCTCGGCGTCTGCCAGTATTTTAACAAATCCGTCCGTATCTGTACTGGCACGTGCTCTACCTAAAGCGCGCATTGGAAACTGCCCTGTCTTATATTTAATTCCTGCCTCTTTTAATTCTTCTTCAGTTTTACCTACTGCTGCCACTTCCGGCCAGGTATATACAACTCCCGGTATCAGGTTATAATCGATATGAGGTTTTTGACCTGCGATCAACTCTGCAACCATTACCCCTTCTTCTTCTGCTTTATGAGCCAGCATGGCGCCGCGAACTACATCGCCTATCGCATAAATGTTTGAAGCGGTAGTTTGCAAGTGCTCATTCACTTTAACCTGCCCTCTTTCTGTTAACTCGACACCCGCAGCTGCAGCGTTTAATCCATCGGTGTAAGGTCTTCTTCCTACAGAAACCAGGCAATAATCTCCTTCAAAAACCACTTCTTTACCCTTCTTATCATCTGCTTTAACGGTTACTTGGTCACCTTCTCGCTCTACAGATTTCACCTTGTGAGAAGTGTAAAACTTCACCCCTTGCTTCTTCATTACTTTTTGAAGCTCTTTGCTGAGTGAAGCATCCATACCCGGAATAATACGATCCATGTACTCTACCACTGAAACCTCAGCGCCTAGTCTTCTGTACACTTGTCCTAACTCAAGACCTATCACACCACCGCCAATAACGATCATATGCTTGGGGATCTCTTTAAGCTTAAGTGCTTCCGTTGAAGTTATAATTCTTTCTTTATCTATAGTGATAAAAGGCAAGGTAGAAGGTTTTGATCCTGTCGCGATGATTATATGTTTCGCTTCTATTTTCTCTTCACTCTCATCGTTCTTTTTGACAGTTATGTGCGTTGCATCTTCAAACGATCCCAGACCTTCATATACCTCGATCTTATTTTTATCCATCAAAAACTTAACGCCAGCGCACGTCTGATCTACAACACCCTGCTTTCTTGAGATCATTTGCTCAAGATTTACTTTTATTTCACCAGGGATATCTATCCCGTGCTCTTTAAAATGTTTAACTGCATCTTCATAGTGATGTGAAGAATCAAGCAATGCTTTTGAAGGAATACACCCCACGTTAAGGCAGGTACCTCCAAGCGTAGCATATTTTTCAATTATTGCAGTTTTCATTCCCAATTGAGCGCAGCGGATAGCTGCAACATATCCTCCGGGTCCAGAGCCAATAATGGCTACATCGTATTGCTTCATAGTGTCGTTTTACGTAACGTTTTAATATTGGATTTTCTCCTTTAAGCCTACAAAAATACAAATGAATGAATCGTTATACAACTAACAACGCATTATTGCATTTTACAGATTTAAAGCTGTAGAATTCTTGAGCTCTCCGATCACAAAAGTACTGTGGGTACTCCCAATAGAATCCAGGGTCGTAAGCTTATGAACCATAAATTCTCTGTAGGCCTCCATATCCTCTACATGAATTTTAAGAATGTAATCATAGTCACCACTAACATGGTAGCATTCGGAAACTTCCGGAAGCTTCAGAATTTCTTTTTCGAATCTGGTCACATATTCCTTAGAATGTTTAATGAGTTTGATATGGCATAAAGCCGAAAATGAGCGATTTACCTTTTTCTTATTGAGAATAGCAACATACTTTTCGATTACCCCATCCCTTTCCAGACGTCGTATACGTTCATACACCGCGGTAACCGATAACCCAGTTTTAAAAGCAAGCTCTTTATGCGTTCTTTTGGAGTGTTCCTGAAGCAAGCCTACTAATTCACGATCTATTTTGTCAAGTTTTATCAAAGCATATTTTTTTTCAGTAGAAAGACTCTTTCCACTAAGATAACAGAAAATAAAATACTAATCTATACAATTTTTAGAAATTTTTTCTAAAATTGATTCATATCATTGTTTTATTTACGGTCTTTACTGAATTTTGACAAACTGAAAATCCATCGTTATGAAATTCAATCCAGCAGACCAGTTACAAGATTTACAATATTTTGGAGAATTTGGGGGTGTAAACCCTTCCATTTCAGACTCTTCCACCTATACATTTATATCGGCAAAAACCATGTTTGATACCTTTGAGGGAAATACAGAAGGTTGTTACTTATACTCGAGGCATTCTTCTCCTTCTAATTTGTATTTAGGTGAAGCTCTGGCGGCGATGGAAGGTACAGAAGCTGCCGCTGTCACCGCTTCGGGAATGGGCGCTATTACAGCTGTGATCATGCAGTATTGTGCGACAGACACAGAAATTGTTTCCAGCAGAACTATTTATGGTGGTACCTATGCCTTCATGAAAAATCTGCTTCCTAAATTCTCTGTTCAAACCCGATTTGTAGATATTACCGATCTGGAGAAAGTTGAAGCTGCCATTACTGCTAAAACCAAAATGCTGTATTGTGAAGTGGTAAGCAATCCTTTACTAGAAATAGCAGATATCAAAGCACTTGCGAAGATTGCTAAAAAATACAATATTCCACTGGTGGTAGATAATACCTTTTCACCCTTAACTATTGCACCGGCCCAGTTGGGAGCAGATGTAGTTATACATAGCCTTACTAAATTTATCAACGGTAGCAGTGACTGTGTGGGCGGTGTGGTATGTGGCACAAAAGAGCTTATTCTGGCATTGAAAGATGTCAATGACGGCGCCTGTATGCTTTTTGGAAGCACTATGGATAGTCTAAGAGCTTCCTCTATCCTTAAAAATATGCGTACCCTTCATATTCGTATGAAAAAACACAGTGAAAATGCACACTATCTGGCCACAAGATTTGAGAAAGATGGTTTGCGAACCGTTTATCCCGGGCTGGATTCTCACCCAGGACATACGGTTTTAAAGCGTCAGATGAATCCGGAATATGGATATGGTGGTATGCTTACAATCGATGTTGGGTCTTTAGATAAGGCCAACGAACTCATGGAAAAGATGCAGCATGAAAATCTGGGTTACCTGGCAGTGAGTCTTGGTTTCTATAAAACCTTATTTAGTGCTCCCGGTACGTCCACCTCTTCCGAAATTCCGGAAGAAGAAAGAAAGCGTATAGGACTTTCAGAGGGACTCATTCGATTTTCCATAGGACTGGATAATAATATTGAGCGTACATATCAACAGATGAAAAAATGTATGATATCTCTAAACATAATCTCTGAAAATCAACCGGAATTGGTCTCTTAAGAACAAATCATTCAAAGTTTTTTGATTTGCAAAAGGTGTGGTATTATCGTATTATTACAGCGCTAAAGAACTACCATACATGGAAAGCCAACAGATTAAGCCTACCGGTCCAAACGATCAACCTATTGTAAACAACAAAGAATTAAACATTTGGGAGGCCTTAATCCCTATATTTGCGTTAATTGGGATGCTGGCCTATAATGTACTGGTCGCATTTGGAGATAATGCCCTTGCAGGTAGTAATCAGTTTATCCTTCTGATGGGTGCGTCTGTAGCAGCAATAGTTGGTTTCTTCAATAAGGTCTCCTACGAGCAGATGATAGAAGAAGTTGCTACCAATATCAAGTCTACGGTTGGGGCTTTATTAATTCTTTTAATGGTTGGTGGACTTGCTGGAACGTGGTTTGTAAGTGGAATAATTCCCAGCATGATTTATTACGGACTTCAAATTTTAAACCCTTCTATTTTTCTGGCGGCGAGCATCATTATTTGTGCCCTAATCTCTGTTGCTACCGGAAGCAGCTGGACTACCTCTGCTACCGTAGGTATTGCCCTGATCGGTGTTGGTGGTGCTTTAGGAATTCCGCCCGGGATGACAGCCGGTGCTGTAATCTCTGGCGCCTATTTTGGGGATAAAATGTCACCTATGAGTGACACTACAAATCTTGCTCCGGCCATGGCAGGTGGTGAATTATTCAGTCATATTCGTTATATGTCACTTACCACAGTTCCCACAATACTAGTAACATTAATTGTTTTTATTATGATTGGATTTACGTTTGACACCTCCGGTTCGGCAGATACCAGTAGATTGCTCAATGAGATCAATGGTAAATTTAATGTTACTCCATGGCTGTTTCTGGTACCTGTTGTGGTCATTTATATGATCGTTCGAAAAACACCTCCGCTGGTAGCTTTACTCGTTGGCACCTTGCTTGCCGGTATTTTTGCAGTTATTTTTCAACCAGACATTATCTTAATGGTAAGTGGTCAGGAAACCATGAATTTTAAAGCTGCCTACATGGGCGTACTAAACTCCATTACAGTAGAAACCGTAGTTCCTACCGAAATGAAAGAACTTCAGGATCTTTTTAAAGGGAAAGGAATGGAGGGAATGTTGGGCACGATCTGGCTTATTATCTGTGCCATGGTATTTGGTGGCGTAATGGATGCTATTGGTGCCTTATCCAGAATTAGTAAAGCACTTTTAAGTCTGGCTAGAAATACATTTCAGCTTTTTCTAAGTACTGTAGGAAGCTGTATTGCATTGAATATTACCGCTTCCGACCAGTATCTGGCTATCGTTGTTCCCGGAAAAATGTTTTCAAAAGCCTACAAAGACCGTGGTCTTGCTCCAGAAAACTTAAGCCGTACGTTGGAAGATTCCGGAACCGTTACTTCGGTACTCATACCCTATAATACCTGTGGCGCATATCAGTCGGGTGTATTAGGTGTTGGCGTGGGTGAATATTTCCTGTATGCCATTTTTAACTGGCTAAGCCCTATTACGACGCTTATTTTTGCAGCTTTTAAAATTAAAATAAAGCAACTGACAAGTAAATAGGTTTCTTAAATCACTGACAGCTAAAAACTTAAAACGCAGATTGCAGTAGTATTAAAAATGCTTATTAGCGCATAAGATTTTCCAATGTTTAGCTTTTTCAAAATCTTCTTCTCAGTAGTAATTTTGCACCGAAATTAATAACTAAAAAAATTAAAGCTATTATGACATTTGTTGGAAAAAAATTTCCGAATTTAAACGTTGACGCCATGAATGATATGGGTGATACTTTTAAACTTAATATATTCGAAGAAGCGGTAAACAAAGGAAAGAAGGTATTGCTTTTCTGGTACCCAAAAGACTTTACTTTTGTTTGTCCTACAGAACTTCATGCTTTTCAGGAAGCTTTACCTGAATTTGAAAAAAGAAATACACTAGTAGTAGGCGCATCTTGTGACACAGCCGAAGTACACTTTGCCTGGTTGAATACCGACAAAGACAATGGAGGTATCGAAGGTGTTACTTATCCTATTCTTGCAGATACTAACAGAAATCTGGCGAATGTGCTGGGTATTCTTGACATTCAGTCTGAAACCTATAATGAGGAAACCGATTCAATCATCTACGAAGGAGATAATGTTACCTATCGTGCAACGTATCTTATTGATGAAGAAGGAACTGTTTTCCACGAGGGTATCAACCACATGCCAGTGGGTAGAAACGTAAATGAATACCTGCGTTTGATCGATGCTTACGCACACGTGCAAAAGCACGGTGAGGTATGTCCTGCAAACTGGGAAGAAGGTAAAGAAGCGATGAAGGCGAATCGCCAAGGCGTATCTGAGTATTTGGCAAATTCTTTAAACTAAGCATTATGGTTCAGGAGTTAGAGCAAGATAATTTGCAAGAGATCATTGATACAAACGACACCGTATTCGTCCAGTATTCTGCCGGATGGTGCGGAAATTGTCGGATCATGAAACCGAAGTTCAAAAAAATGGCTTCCGTTCATGAAAATGCAACGTTTGTTATTGTAGATGCAGAGAAATTTCCTGAATCCCGCAAACTGGCAAACGTGAATAATTTGCCAACTTTTGCAGCATTTAACAAAGGAAGTTTTGTAAATCAGGTGCAAACAAACAAATTAGAAGTTTTAACAGATTTGATCGATGAAGTTACCCGTAATTAAACATCTTACGTCATTTATTGAAGAAAATGATGAAGATTATCTAATCGAGACTATAGAAACGCTCGAAGCACTTACTGAAGTACCCTCTTTAAAAGATGAAGAATTAGACGTGATCGGTGAACTCATATCTAATATGTATGGCGCGATCGAAGTTCAAAAACTTATCAAAGAAGGAACTCCCCGTAAAGAAGCTTTAAATAGTTTCATGTCGAGAGTCTTGGGTTCTATCGATCAATAATGTTAAAATATTGATAAAGGTATACGTAAATCCTCTGTGTAAATTCGCAGAGGATTTTCTTTTATGTTAATTTTACAATTCATTTAAACCAAAAAAACTATGGCATCAATTACATTAGGCGGAAATCAAATACACACAAGTGGTAACCTTCCGGAAAACGGATCGAAAGCGAAAGGGTTCACACTCATTAACAAAGATCTTGCTGAGGTGAGTTTAAACGATTTCTCCGGAAGCAAAGTAATACTTAATGTATTTCCAAGTATAGACACGGGTACTTGCGCTATGTCTGTAAGAGCATTTAATACAGAAGCAGCAGAACTGGATAACACAAAAGTATTATGCATATCTAAAGATCTTCCTTTTGCACAAAACAGATTTTGTGGTGCCGAAGGACTCGAAAACGTGATCACACTTTCCGATTTCAGGACGGGTGCTTTTGGGAAGGATTACGGTCTGGAAATTACCGATGGTCCGCTTAAAGGTTTGCATTCAAGAGCAGTGATCGTGATCGATGAGAATGGTCAGGTGATCTACACAGAACAAGTAGGTGAAATTGCAGACGAACCAAACTACAAAGCTGCTTTGGAAGCACTTTACGATGCTTAATTTTATAAAGAAAAGAATACAAAGTATAGGTTATGCTTTTAAAGGCATGGTTTTACTGGCAACTACCGAAGCGAGCATTAAAGTGCAATTACTTATCGCATTGGTAGTTACGGGAGCCGGTTTTTATTTTGACATTAGCCAAACCGAGTGGATGCTTCAAATTCTTACCATTGCACTTATCATTTCTATTGAAGGCCTTAACACAGCCGTAGAAAAGATGGCAGATTTTGTTCATCCTGATTTCAATAACAAAATCGGATTTATTAAAGATATTGCCGCAGGGGCTGTTTTTGTAACTGCCCTTGCCGCAGTTATCGTTGGCTGTTTCATTTATCTTCCCAAAATATTTTGAAAATATAAATCATTTCAAAACGTTAGTAATTTGTATTTTTGCATTGAACCTAACGCTTGCTAATGGCCAGAAAAAAAACGACTAAATCTAAAAACACTTCTAAACGTTCTTTTCCAGCATTCAAAATCACCAAACAGCATCAGCTGGTATTGGGTAGTTTGTTTGTACTGCTAAGCATTGCTTTATTCGTAGCCTTCATCTCCTACTTTTTTACCTGGCAGGATGACCAAAGTACGCTTACTGAATTTGCGGACAGAAGTAAACAAACGAAAAATTTACTAAGCAAGTTCGGAGCATCCGTGAGTCATTTTTTTATTTATAAAGGATTCGGGATCGCCTCTTTTATTATCACTTTTTTGATCATGCTTACCGGTCTTCATTTTTTTCTTAAAACCGACCGTTTAAAACTTATAAACCGTTGGTTCTGGGGGACTTTAGTAATGATATGGCTGTCTGTTCTTTTTGGATTTATCGGGAAAAGCGAACCGTTATTGGGCGGCACAGTAGGCTTCGAACTCAATGATCTGCTACAGTCTTATATCGGAAAATTAGGTGTTATCTTATTGCTTACTTTTATTCTGATCACCTATCTGGCACTGCGCCTCAAGCTCACTCCAGAACGTATCATAAATTTCATCAACGCCCGAAGAGAACAATTTAGGTCTGAAATGAAAAATCCTGAAACCGAAAACCAAGTGGTTTCGAATTCCGATGAAGAAACTGCTTCGGTGACCGATGAAAGTGATTCAGCAGAGGAAAAAACATCTATTTTTGAGCTTTCGCTGAAAGATCAGGAACCCACTATAAGGAACTACTCTACGATCGACAAAATATCTGATGTTGATATCGAAAATTCTTTTGAAGTTAAAGTTGCACAGGAAGAAGAAACACTAGAAGATATATCGCCTGAAAAAGAAACCAAATCTTCTGCTGCTGATGATCTAAAAATAGAGGTTGAAGAGGTAAGGGAAGAACAGGAACTTACTGATGTGCTGGCAGATAAGCTGGTAAAGGATTTTGGTGAATTTGATCCGAAATTAGAACTCGGGAACTACAAATTCCCAGGTCTTGATCTTCTAAAAGACTACGGTGCCGGAAGCATCACTATCAATCAGGAAGAACTGGAGGAAAACAAAAATAAGATCGTTGAAACCCTCAAAAATTATAAGATTGAGATTTCTCAAATAAAAGCGACCATAGGACCCACCGTTACGCTCTATGAGATAGTCCCGGAAGCAGGGGTAAGAATTTCAAAAATCAAAAACCTCGAAGACGATATTGCCCTCTCACTGGCTGCACTAGGTATTCGAATTATCGCACCCATACCAGGAAAGGGCACCATTGGTATTGAAGTGCCTAATAAGAATGCAACTATTGTATCGATGCGTTCTGTTATTGCTTCTTCTAAATTCCAAAAAGCAGAAATGGAGTTGCCATTGGCGTTAGGGAAGACCATTAGTAATGAAACTTTTGTGGTGGATCTAGCTAAAATGCCTCACCTGCTTATGGCGGGTGCTACCGGTCAAGGTAAATCGGTAGGTTTAAATGCCATCCTAACCTCTTTGCTGTACAAGAGACATCCTGCTGAAGTGAAGTTTGTACTGGTAGACCCCAAAAAGGTAGAGCTCACTCTTTTTAATAAGATTGAAAGGCATTTTCTGGCAAAACTTCCAGATACCGAAGAAGCCATCATTACAGATAACACCAAGGTGATCAATACCCTTAACTCTTTGTGTATTGAAATGGATGATCGGTATGAACTGTTGAAAAATGCAATGGTTCGTAACATTAAAGAATACAATGTAAAATTTAAGGCGCGAAAACTCAATCCGAATGAAGGGCATAAGTTTCTACCCTATATCGTACTGGTCGTAGATGAGTTTGCAGATCTTATTATGACTGCCGGTAAAGAAGTAGAAATGCCTATTGCAAGATTGGCACAATTAGCACGAGCCGTCGGGATTCATTTGATCATAGCTACTCAAAGACCCTCGGTCAATGTAATTACCGGTATTATCAAAGCCAACTTCCCTGCACGTATCGCCTTTAGGGTTACTTCTAAGATTGATTCCCGTACTATATTAGATAGCCAGGGTGCAGATCAATTAATTGGTAGAGGAGACATGCTTTACACTCAGGGCAATGATATCGTAAGATTGCAATGTGCATTTGTCGATACGCCAGAGGTAGCTCGTATTACCGAATATATTGGTAGCCAGCGTGCTTACCCGGAAGCACATTTGCTTCCGGAATACTTAGGCGAAGATTCTGGCACAGGTCTTGATATAGATATCGAAGACAGGGATGCGCTGTTCAGAGACGCAGCGGAAGTGATCGTAAATGCACAACAAGGTTCGGCATCTTTGCTGCAGCGAAAACTCAAACTGGGTTACAACCGTGCAGGAAGACTTATTGATCAGTTAGAAGCGGCAGGCATTGTAGGCCCTTTCGAAGGCAGTAAGGCAAGACAGGTGCTCGTAAGCGACATTCTTGCTCTGGAAGAATTATTAAACAATGAACAAAAACCATAAAAGACTTATGAAAAAGTTATATGCATTAATCGTTTTTACACTGGTATCTTTTGGCGCAATCGCTCAAAACAGTGCGAAAGCAAAAGCATTGTTAGACGACGTCTACGCAAAAGCTACCAGCTATGACAATATTTATATCGACTTTAAGTACACACTTAACAACAAAGCAGAAAATATAAATCAGGAAACCCGAGGCAATGTTACTATGCAAGGTGACAAATACCTGCTTAATTATTTGGGTGCTACTGTTTTGTACGACGGTAAGATGGTTCATACTATTGTCCCGGAAAATGAAGAAGTGACCATTGAAAAGCAGGACGCTGAAGATGAAAATACCGTAACTCCCTCAAAAATGCTTACTTTCTACAAGGAGGGGTATAAATATGACTGGGATATTCTTCAAAACGTAAAAGGTCGCAAAATTCAATTTATCAAACTTACGCCTATCGATTCCAATTCTGAGGTGGTGGAATTACTATTGGGTATTGATGTGCAAACCAAACACATCTATAATTTAATACAAATAGGAAGCAACGCTACCAAGACAACGATTACTGTTAATTCTTTTAAAACGAATCAACCTATTCCAAAATCCTTATTTACTTTTGATGAGCAAAAATACCTTGATGAAGGTTATTACATTACAAGAAATTAGCATCGTTGAAAATACTTGACCGGTATATCTTATCTCGTTTTCTCTTTAATTTCACAAGCTCGTTTGTGATCTTAATGTTTATTTTCATATTCCAGGCCATTTGGTTTTTCATTGAAGAATTTGCCGGGAAGGGGTTGGATCTTATGATCATTGCCAAATTTCTTTTTTACTACTCCCCTACACTGGTTAATAAAGTATTACCGCTCACCGTATTACTTGCCTCCATTATGACTTTTGGAAGCTTTGCCGAGAATTATGAGTTTGCCGCCATGAAGGCTTCCGGTATTTCGCTACAGCGGGCAATGCGTAGCCTCATGATCTTTATGCTACTTTTAGGTATTGGTACTTTCTTTTTCGCCAATGATGTGATTCCGAAAGCCGAAAACAAATCTTATAATCTTCGGAAAAATATAGCCAAGCTCAAACCGGCACTTGCCATTAATGAAGGTATTTTTAATGATATCGGAGATATTATCAATATTAAAGTGGATGAAAAATACGGTGAGAACGATAATTTTCTAAAAAATGTGATCATTCATAAGAAAAATAAATTCGAAGAAAACAGGGTAGTCATCAAGGCAAAAGAAGGAGAACTAAAAAGTAGTGAAGATTCAGATGTTTTACAACTGGTGCTCAAAGACGGGCACTATTATGAAGACATTAAAACCAGTTCCCCTAAAAGTACTTCCAAATTACCACATGCGAAAGCGCAGTTTGAATATTACACGATCAACATGGATCTTTCCGGCTTAAATGATGTAGACCTTAACGAAGAGAAATCTACCCGGCTGTATAAAATGTTGAACGTAGGCGAACTGGATTATTTTATAGACTCGATTGCCAAAGACAACCAAAAAGTAGCCTCTACCTTTGGAAATAATATCTATCGTAGAACGGGTGTAAATGCATTCGTAGATAATTCAAGTACATCACCACAACAGCTACCCACTCCTAAACCAAAAGATTCTATAAAAACGCCTATTCTTCAAAGAGATTCTTTGATGAATTTATTCCCCGAATGGAAACAGGAACAATTGCTGGACATTGCCATTAATAATGCCACCAATATCATCGCGACGATTCAGGGAAGAAAGAGTGACCGGCTGCGAAGAGAAAAGCTATTAAATCACCATATCATATCACTACACGAAAAATATGCGCTGGCATTTATATGTATCATCTTATTTTTTATAGGAGCCCCGCTGGGAGCTATCGTTAGAAAGGGAGGTTTAGGATTACCGATGGTACTTGCCATTGGACTGTTTCTTACGTATTATTTTCTCGATCTGTTTGCTAAAAACTACGCAGAAGACGGTAGTATTCATCCCATCATAGGGTCCTGGTTGGCTACGATCGTTATGTTACCATTAGGAATCTTTCTTACTAAACGAGCTACCGCAGATAAAGGGGTTTTCGATGCTGATGGCTTCCTGACTGGTATCGGTAGTATCTTTAGAAAAGCTAAAAAAACGGGAAAAGACGCCCTCAAAAAATAACTATATTTACAAAAAATTGGTTCATGTCCACTACGGTGAAAAAAAAACATATCAAACTCAATACCATCGAAGAAGCGATCGAAGATATTCGAAACGGAAAGGTGATTATTGTAGTAGATGATGAGGATCGGGAGAACGAAGGAGATTTTTTGGCAGCCGCAGAAAAAGTGACTCCCGAAATGATCAATTTTATGGCCACTCACGGCAAAGGGCTTATATGTACTCCCCTTACGGAAACACGTTGTAAAGAGCTCGATCTTCACATGATGGTAGGTAATAATACCGACCCTATGGAGACTGCTTTTACCGTTTCGGTAGACTTGCGAGGAAACGGAGTGACCACCGGTATCTCGGCTGCTGACCGTGCTAAAACGGTACAGGCCCTGGTTAATCAAAATACCAAATCTTTTGAGTTAGGAAGACCGGGACATATTTTTCCGTTGGTGGCAAAAGAAGGCGGTGTATTAAGACGTACCGGGCATACCGAAGCTGCCATTGATTTTGCAAGACTGGCAGGCTTAAAACCAGCAGGTGTGATCGTTGAGATCATGAATGAAGATGGGTCTATGGCAAGACTCCCGCAACTGGTCGAAGTAGCTCAGAAATTTGATCTCAAACTGGTCTCCATCGAAGATCTGGTCGCTTACCGAATGCAACATGATAGCCTTATTGACAAGAAGCTCGATTTTGAGATCTATACACGCTTTGGTGATTTTCGCCTTCGAGCCTACGAGCAAACGACCAATAAGCTGGTACATATAGCGCTTACCAAAGGGAGTTGGACGCCAGATGAACCTGTGCTTACCCGTATTAACTCAACTATGGTTAGCAACGATATTCTTAGTACACTCACTATGAATGCAGACCGAAAGCTGCAAAATATGTTTGATGTGATCAATAAAGAAGGTAAAGGTGCGATTATTTTTATCAATCAGGAGACTCAGGCGGCTAACCTCATCCAGCGTCTGACGGAACTAAAGAGTCTTCAGAATCAGGAAAAGTTAATTGCTCCTAAAATACCAATGGACGCGAAAGACTACGGTATTGGAGCACAAATCCTTCATGATCTGGATATTGTTAAGATGAAACTGATCTCAAATACGGTTCAGACCAAAAGAGTGGGTATGATTGGTTATGGCTTAGAGATCGTTTCCTACGTGCCTTATTAATCCTCGGTTGAGATCAAAACAGTTTTCTCCTTTGCTTTTTTATAGATATTCTTCAGGATGATCTGGTAAAACTCATGGGTATCATATGGTTTTATAATAATATCGTCTATACCAGCACTTAAGATCTCATCTTTCTTCGTGTCAATCTCAGTAGCTGTCAATGCTACGATGGGAATGTCTTTGTTGAACCTCCGTATTCTCTGGGTAGCTTCAATCCCACCCATCACAGGCATGTTCAAATCCATAAGTACTAGGTCGTAATGATCTCGTTTTACTTTTTGTACGGCTTCTTTTCCGTTTTCGGCATTGCCATATTGAAATTTTCCATTCGCCAAGATATTCTGCGTAACCATTTGGTTGATTTTATTGTCTTCTACGATCAGAATACGAAACCCTTTGTCTTTGGCTTTCGCCAATAGATCCGGTTCCTGAATTTTAATTTTGAAAGTTTGCCGATCTAACTCAAATTCCAACTCAAAAATAAATTTAGTTCCCTTGCCCAGTTCACTTTCCAATGAAATATCACTTCCCATAATGTTAAGCAGGTTCTTTACGATCGAAAGCCCAAGTCCGGTTCCCATATAATTATTATTATCAGAACGTATCTGGGAAAAATTATCAAAAACCTGTTTTTGTTCTTCAGCCGGTATTCCTATTCCGTTATCCTCTACCTCAAACCGAACGAAAACCTTTTTGTCTTCCCGGCTAATGACTTTGAGAAGGATCCAGATATTTCCCCGTTCTGTAAATTTACAGGCATTACCCACCAGGTTCACCAGTATCTGTGAAAGGTGTACAGTATCACCGATAAGCATATCCGGCAGGTTCTCATCGATCATGAGGTGCAGCTCATTTTGCTTTTCTTCTAACTGATACTGAAAAGACTTAGACATGTCCTCTAATAAAGTACGTATACTGAAGCTCACATTTTGCAGCTTCACTTTATTAGAATCGATCTTACTTATCTGAAGAATATCATTGATCAGGTTCAACAAGTAATCACCAGAAAACTTTAACGATCTTAAAAATTTACTATCGCGATCAGACAGGCTGTTTCGTTCCAGCAATAAAGAGGTAAGCCCTACCACCCCATATAGTGGAGTTCTTAATTCATGACTTACCGTGGATATGAACTGGGTTTTAAGCCTGGAAAGTTTCTCCGCTTCATTTTTCGCCTGTTCCAGTTCTGTATTTTTTTCTTCCAGAATTCTACTAAATCCTTTTTTAGAATTGTAACTCATTAAAAGTAAGATAAGCAACACTAAAAGAATACCCGTGATCACCAACGTTATTGCATTTAACAATCGGGTCTTCTCTGAAGCTTTCTTTTGCAGCTCTCCTTCTTTTTGAGCTAATAAAAGATCTCTTCGGTATTCATCCAGGCTAAACCTCGATTTTGAGATTTCCGATTGGGTTACCCGCTCTTCATTAAGTACTTTCTGGGAATACGAAATGTAATTCATCGAAGCTTCATAGGCTGCATCTTTTTCATCCAGTTCCGCAAGTATTTTGGCATAAGTCAATGAAATATCTGCCAACGCAGAATAATTGTTCTTAGAGTCTGCGATCTGTATCCCTTCTTCAAAAGCAAGTTTCGCTTTGTCATACACGCCTTCATAAAAGTAATATTGTCCCATTAAATGATTAATACGCGCCTTTGCTTCTGCCGTACCATCTTTCGCTATGAGACGCTTTACCCGTACCAGGTAATTATACGCTTTGTCGTAATCGCCTTCATTGATATAAGATCTTGAAATATTAAGTAACGGATCTATTTTTTCAAAATCGTTCATAGAACGATTCGCCCAGTACAATGCTTTTGTATAATAAGATAATGCTTTCTCATTGTTACCATACCCTTTCGCATATACGATTCCTAAGTGGTTGTTAAGAGAAGATAGCAGGCGTTTATCATATTTACGAGAAGCTATACTTATGGCCTTCTCATAGTTTTTTTCGGCTGCTTTGTAATCTTTGATGAGTTCGTAATTCTTACCAATAATCTGATAAGCTTTTACAATTTGGTAGCGATGGTCTGTTCTACTGCTAATTTCTATAACCTGTGAGGCGTTCTCAATGGAGTTCTTGAGTTGGTAGGATCTGAAATCTTTATCTGCCTGTCTCAGTAAACTGTCGATGGTTTTTACATCGGCATATTCTGCTTCCTGAGCATGAAATTGAAACACAACAAAAAAGACCGCATAAATGGTTATAAGAAACTTCATTTAGCTGTAGGTAATGATTTAGGGTACGTAAAGATTGCCAAAAAAAACTTAATAATCAAGTAATTGACGCTAATTGATGTGAACTACTGGATTATGAAGGTGAAAAAGGGCATTGCTGTAGTGGCAGAATTTCATAAGATCTATTTAGTAATTGCCTTAGCTAAACTTTCTTTAGATCTCTTCTTTTGCCCACATTTATACGGCGATGCTGCCATAAGGTACCATGAAAAATTAGAGAGTCTTTATACCATACGCTTCTGTTCCTTTCAGAACAGCAACAGTATTGTCTACATTTTGAAGATCTAATAAAGAAGAAACTCTCTGATAAACACTATATATCAGAAACACTCCAAACCGTTAAAAGGCCTATGACTTTTTTAGGTAGGGGCGCCTTCGATTACAACTACTGAGAAGACTTGAAACCAATAAATTGATCGATTGCTTCCAATACTTGCTTTACGTATACCTTAAAGTCCTTGTACTCTTCCGGGGTGATCTCTTGCTTACCGGGAACTCCCAGAAGTCCTACCTTTAAGTGGTCTTGTGAAAGCTTTTCAAAGGTAATCTCAAAGCGGTGCGATTTGAAGGATAGTTTCTGACTCTTAGGTATTTCAACAAATTCCGAACCTTCCTGCAAATGCACATCATAGATCACTTCATACTGATCTGTATGCTCATAATCGCTGTAATTTATAGGAAACTCTCGCTGTTCACTGGCAATGATATCTGAAGTGTAGACTTTCGCCATATCGGGAAGTTTAAAGAACTTTATCGATCCCATCTGGTCTACTTTCTTATCGATCGTTAAGGTTCGTTTCAATTTAATATCACCTGCGAGCTTATCAAATTTGAGAATTTGATAGGTATCTAATCTGTAATCCCAGGGAATCAAACTTTCCAGGTTCTCTTCGAGCTTCTTTTTTAAGACCTCTTTATTTTCTTCACTTAACAGCTTTGCATAAAAAGAAGCTGCGTGCCCCTGATAATCGGTAACTAATTCCATTTGCTGTGCTTCTTCGCCGATCGTAAGTGTTACCTGGCTGCTGCGAACCGCTTTTTTTCTTTTGGGATCTTCCAGCTTAAAAAGATCGTATTTCTTTCCGTCAGGACGCAAGGGTATTTCAAGTGCTGTTGCACCATGCAGCGACGTAGGAAGCGACTTAAACGAAAGATACTTATTCGTAAGTTCTAAGAACTGCTCCGAACCATCGAGTACTACCTTTACAATGCAGTGATTAAAGTGTTGACTTGGTAAGACCAGATCATGCTTCCCGTTATCAGAAGTTGAAATTAGTACCAGATTCGCTTCCAGTCCTGCTTTTTGCGCAAGGATCACAAAAAGTGTTGATAGATCTTTACAATCTCCCAGCCCCGTATTTAAGGTTTTGGATGGCTTTTGAGGCACATAACCACTCTGTCTGAAACTTACGTGGGAATAATTAAGGTGATCCATCATATATTCGTAGATCTTCTTTGCCTTTTCCTCATCGCTATAAGTCGATAAAGGATCGGGAAAAAGGGTAGTAAAAACTTTGTCTACTTCACTATTGGAGACCATACGTGTTCTTACCAGATCTGAGTACCATTGTGCGATCACATCCCACGAAGCGATCGTACTCAGATGCAGGTATCGAGAATAGTCTTTCGCTTCCGGCAGGTAATCTTCAGACCGTGGCAGTCCCGGGTCATTTACATTGTTCCACTCGTAAAGCACATAGTCTCCCGACTTTTCTTTGCGAAAATCAAGCTCACCATTCATGACCTTGTAATTCAGCTCACGCTCTTTAGGGATCAGTAACTGATAATTTACTTCTGTCGTAGGTGCGAAATAATCAAATCTAAAATAGTCTACAAAATCCTTATAAAATCTGCCTGAACCGGAATAGTAGATATCAAAATCAAAATGAACGACATCCCCAATTGCCAGATCATTGAATACAAATGAAGATCCGTTTCGGTCGGCTGGAACCACGCTGCCATCGGGTTTAACAATCTCGAATTTTTCAAATTGATAATTCCCTGAGAGCCCCAGATTGTATTCTTTAAAAATATTAATACCATTATCAGAAGTTACTTCATAGATATAAACAAAATTGGCTTTCCCGCCCGTTTCCGGATAGAGTACCATGCGCTTGCTGTGCAGCAGCACATTATATCCATAATTATTTGAAGATGTTTTACCTCTTTGGGTTTTAATGCGTTCGTAAGCATCTGTTATTTTTATGGAGGTAAGCGGATCTCCTACTCCTTCTATATCTGCGATCTTTTTACGCAGTTCTGAATTTTCAGGATTATGATGTAGCGACTGTCTGTAAGCAACCAGGGCTTCTTTTTTTCTGTCCAAAGCCAGTAAGGCGTTCCCTTTTAATTTGTAGGCAACAAAATCAAACGGAAAATTCTGAATACGTTGTTCGATATAAGGCAAGGATGCTTCGTAACGTTCATAGGCATGCAAATAATCTATAAGATCTCCCAGATATGAATTGCTGTCTTTAAGCCACGGATGAATACTTTTCCAGACTTCAATAGCGTCGTCTTTTCGACCTGTACTATGATATAAAGATGCCAATTTTGAAATGATCTTGTAATCAAACATGGTCTTCAATGACTCCTCCAGCAAAGCGATCGCCTTTTCCTGGTCGTTAAAAACATCTACGTAAGCCGTAGCACAGACCAGCAAAAACTCTGTATTCCCAAACTTTCTGGAGTAGACGACCAAATCTTCGAGGTCTTTTTTAAAACTTGTCATATCCTGAAGACGAGCGGAAGTAACCAGACGAGTGATCGATTTGAACAAATCGTTCTGGATCACACTATCTATACGCTGCATATACTCGTTGAACTTGTTGATATCCATCTTCATGAGCATATCAAAATCATCTATTTTTCCTAACAGAGACAAGTAGTAGTATGGATCGTCCAACTCCATATTTTCCTGGATCTCATTAACCGTTGTTTCATCACCTTCCAAACTATAGATCTCGATCATGATGGACCTTAACAACGAACTTTTCGGATACTTTTTATAGAGCGGAAGCATTACTTCCTTAGCCTCTTCATACTTCTGATTTCTCAAATAGGTCTGCGTCAGACAATAGGTATATAAATAATTATCAGGGTCTTGCTCCAATTTCTTGCGGAAGTATGCTTCTACCGGATGTACTAATTCTTCAGCATTGATCGCTGCCGGATCACTTTTGGTATAAGAGGAAAGAAAAGTGTGGTAAGAAACCTTTTCAAGGGGATTGTTCGCTTCATCTGTAAAACGCACGGCTATATAAGGGGTCACATCTTCGTTGGCTAATTTTACTAGCAGTCGATTTTGACCTGCCGGTAAATTCACAGCCACCTGATGTGCATCAATGTCTGTATATGCCTCTTTATCAGATTGCAGGATCAATACATCGTTCAACCAGACTTTAAAAGTTCCCGATACCCCCATACGAAGCACGACCCTTCGTGCTTCTTCATTTTTAATAAAGGTCTGTGCATAATGTACACCACTGCCAAATATATCGTGGTTGCTTTGAAATTTATAGATCTGGGGTTCATTATTGCCGGGTTCATACCAGTTTACGATACCATTACTATTCGCATTAAAACCTTTGGTTGATTTTGTTACGTTCTCTGGCGGATATACCACATCAAGACCACTGTTATTTAGATTTTCGAACACTCCGCAATACTGCCAGTCTTGAATAAACGGCATGGCATTGTTGAGATCTGCATACGCATCCCATCGATTTTTTCTACGGGCTGAGATCGACTTCAGGTATTCCAGCGCATAGGTAACCAGCGGGAGTTCGTGTTTTTCCGCATGCAGGACCTCTATTCCATGATAGGTACGTACATCAAAACCATTGGAGAGGTAATCGGAAAAAACAAATTGCTCATTCCAAAGCGCATACAAGTAATAATCATAGTCTTTTTTGGTTGCAAATTCTTCAAAGAAATCATCTTCAAGATCTCCATACACCATATCTGCATTTTCCATACGCAGCATGTAGCGTAATAAATAAGGCTCAATAGCGTTTGTCGCAGCTAACTGGTCTAACGTTTCAATTGCTGCTTTACGATCATTATTTAAAAGAAGTTTCCAGACCTTTTCTTCGGTTTCTTTTTGAGCGGATACTGAAAAGCAAATGAATGTACAAACAAAGAGTGCGAGGAGTCTCATAGTCATATTGATTTGGTATGAATGGCTTTGAAGCCTATGTAAGTTTAGGGTTACAACGATAAAAATAATTTAACGGATTACCTAGAAAAAGTAGGAAATACCGATAAAAGTCTAATTTTTATCGAACTATGAAGCATTTAAGACTCTATTTACAGGATTTTCTGCAAAGCAGTTTTGATCATTTTTGCACGCCGGAAGGTTTCTTCTTCTGACCAGGACAATTTGATAAGTACCGAGATCGTACGTGACATCCAGTTGTCTGACCTTGAGAACTCTTTAGCCATATGTTTATGAAATCGGGTGCGCAATTCTTCCGGCAACCTGCCTAGAGACCTAAGCGAAGTGAGGTGATCCCATTGTTTGATGTAGTGCCAGTTGTTGCGATACCAGTAAAAACAACCATCTACCTCATGCTTCTTTAAGCTCAGCATTACTTCTTCAGCCTTTAGGGCATCCGGCACAAAAAAATTGAGAAAAGCGTGGCTCTGTTCTCCTTCTTCCGGTACAGTACGAAATTCGATGCCTTCTAATGGAGCAATGGCGGCTTCCAGCACCTCATAATTTTGTTTCTGGATCTTTAAAAAAGCATCCAATCTGCCAATTTGCGCCAGTCCTACCGCGGCGTTTAGTTCTGAAATGCGGTAGTTGTACCCGAGAAACGGATGCGTCTCGGCTCCCCTGTCGCTCCCGACATGATCATGACCATGATCTGAGAATTTGTGCGCGTTTTCATAATAAGACGTATGATTTGTAATGAAGGCCCCTCCTTCTCCGCAGGTTATTGTTTTTACATAATCGAACGAGAAACATCCGGCATCTCCGTAACTTCCCAGAGGCTTTCCTTCATAGGTACCCCCGATCGCCTGACAGGCATCTTCCAGTAATAATAGCTGATGTTTGTCACAAATGGCTTTTAGTTCTTTTAAACGCGCCATCGAGCCGCACATATGTACCGGCATCACTACTTTGGTAGCCGATGTGATCGCATTTTCCACGGCTTTGGGGTCTAAGGTAAGCGTATCGTCTATATCTACCGGGACCGGAACGGCCCCCAGCGCAATGATCGCCTCAAAACTGGCAACAAACGTAAACACAGGCATGATCACCTCGTCTCCTGCTCCTACGCCCATAGATGCCAAAGCGACGGTTAAAGCAGCGGTACCGCTACTCACCAGGTGCGCATGTTTTACATGTAAACGTTTCTGCAAGGCTTCTTCCAGTGATTTCGCCTTCCACTGTCCGTTTCTCATTCCGTCAAAACCATAGCGCATCAACACCCCGGTTTCTAATACTTCATTTACCTGTGCGCGTTCTTCTTCACCAAAAAGTTCAAATCCGGGCATTCCTGCTGTTTTAAAATTAAAGAATTTCTTTAGAGTTCGATCACACTTTGGCTTACCCCTTTTCGTACTTTTTTAAATCCGGCAAACATGTCGTCTTCGGCACGATAGCCTACAGGCATCACCAGCACAGAACTCAGACCTTTTTGCGACAATTTTAGTATTTCGTCATATTTTGCAGGCAGAAAACCTTCCATCGGGCAGGCATCTACTTCGATGAAAGAACATACGGTGAGCAAATTACCCATAGCAAGATAGGCCTGTTTAGAGGCCCAGATGTATTTTTCTTCATCGGTCATCTTCTCAAAACTTTTTACCAGATTGGTACGAAACGGACTCAAAACTTCTTCGGGTGTCTCGCGTTCGGTCTTTACCAGGTCAAAATAACCGTTAATAAATTTTTCATCTACTGTAGTTTCCACACAAAACACAAGTACGTGCGAAGCGTCTACCACCTGCCGCTGATTCCAGCTGTGTGGTAACAACGCTTCTTTTGTGATATCGTCGTTAATCACAAGTAGTTTTATGGGTTGTAATCCATAAGAAGTTGCCGTAAGGTCAAACGCTTTTTTGATCGTATCGATTTTATCAGCCTCCAACTTTCGGTTACTATCAAATTTTTTGGTGGCATAGCGCCATTGCAATTTTTCAATTACATTCATAAACCCTTATTTTTTAATGGTTGTATCTAATTTTTTTAATGTCATCTCAACAGCTTCCGGTATCTTATTATGCTCGAGCCAGGTGTGGTAATGACCTTTGTAATTCATTCCCAAATAAGCTGCTGTTTCTCTAAAAGGCACTTCAAAACCTTCATTAATAGCCTCATCATTACTACAGCTAATTACCGCCATCTTTTTACCACGCAACTGAAGCGCTGTTTCTTGTTCGTTCTTTAAAAAGTCGGTGATACGATCAAAAAAGACTTTAAGACGCCCGCTCATCGCATACCAGTAGACCGGAGTTGCAAAGACAATAGTCTCGTATTGACTTGCTACAGTTCGGAACAGCTCCTGAAAATCATCGTTTTCATAGTTGTGGTCATAGTCGTAATGATCAATGCGTTTGGTAGCAAGATCCAGCACCTCAAAACCGGTAATTTGTTGAAGACGGTTCACTATCAGGGCGGTGTTTCCGCGACTTCTTGAACTTCCCAGAATAACAACTCCCTTAGCAGTACTCAACTTTTCCTCTTAAAATTTTCAGTAAAAATACTATTTTTCCGTGGGACTAGAAAGCTTCCTGTAATCCGCATTATCATAGAAATTTCAGGCTGTTTTAATCAAAAAACCACAACTTTATCGCCATGGCCACGATCATTATGATGAGAAATAGTTTCACCGTACGATCTCCTTTGTTTACAGACCAGCGGCTGCTCCACCAGGCACCTACCGCATTTCCCAGTGCCATGTACAATCCGTAACGCCAGTTGATTTCTACATTAAGAATAAATAAGGTTAAGGCTCCGGTAGTTAAAATAAGGATCATGAGTGCCTTGATCACGTTTCCTTTTACCAGCGAGATATGGTTTACCGACGACAGCGCTAGCAAGGTAAAAATACCCGTACCCGCCTGAATGAATCCGGCGTAAACACCAATAAAGAAAAACAGGAAAAAGCTTATCCAGAAATACTTTCCGGTGATACGTTCACCTTGCAGTAAGGCGGTACTTTTAGGTTTGATGATCATAAAGATGACTACCACCACCATTACAATAGCCAGGATACGATTAAACAATTCTCCTTTTACATCCAGTGCCAGATTTGCACCTACCAGGGCACCCGCAAATGCCATGATGCTAAGATACCAGGCGAACTTTCGTACTTTAAGTCCTTTACTTCGGTACCCGGCAATAGAAACGATACTCTGAATAAAAATCGGGATACGGTTCGTGCCATTGGCGACATCGGCTGGTAAGCCCAGAAAAATAAGTATGGGGAGCGTCACGAGCGATCCTCCACCCGCGATCGTATTTACGAATCCGGTGGCGAAACCTACAAATACCAATAAAAAAAATTCCCAAATTGGGTTCATCTTTCAAATTTGGAGGTGAAAATAGTATATTTTTGAGGGAATGAATACGAGTCGAATAAAAAAATTCAGGATCTTCTTATTGCTGTTAGTACTGATAGCTCTAGGCGCCATAGGGATGATTTACTGGGGGAATAGCTACATTCACAAAACGGCAACTCCGTTCATCTTTAATAAGCTGGAGGCTGTACCCAAGGCATATACGGTAATTGTACCCGGAGCCAGGGTCTATGAAGATGGCACTCTATCTCCCGTGTTGAAAGATCGTGTGGAAACCGCATTAACCCTGTTCAAAAGCGGAAAAGTAAGTCGGTTTTTGCTTACCGGAGATCACGGGCAGCACTCCTACGACGAAGTGAATGCTATGAAAGCTTATTTACAGGATAAGGGTGTGTCTCCCGCTCTTATTTTCACCGATCATGCAGGATTTGATACGTACGACAGTATGTACAGGGCAAAAGAAATCTTTAAAGTGAACGATGCGATCGTGGTTACTCAGGAATTTCATCTGCCACGAGCTGTATTTCTCGGAAGAAAATTCGGGATCAAGATATATGGATGTATTGCTGATAAACGCATTTACCAATATGCTGAAAGTATGGCGCGCAGAGAAAAACTCGCCAATGTAAAGGCATTGCTGGAATTGTTCATTGGGAAAAAACCAACCTATTTAGGAGATCCAATCCCGATTGACGGAGACAGTGCTCTGTCACACGACTGACACTTAAGCAATTATAAAAAAAGCATCAATGAATTTAAAAAACCTTAAAAATTGCTTTTAATAGAATAAAAAGCTTTCTATATTTGCATCCGCTTAGGAGAAATGGTCCCGAAGTATCGGGAGGTCGCCCCGAAGTATCGGGAGCGGCAATTGAAAACTGTTTCGGAATAAGAATAAAACTGGAGAAATGGTCCCGAAGTGTCGGGAGGTCGCCCCGAAGTATCGGGAGCGGCAATTGAAAACTGTTTCGGAATATAATTGGAGAAATGGTCCCGAAGTGTCGGGAGGTCGCCCCGAAGTATCGGGAGCGGCAATTGAAAACTGTTTCGGAATATAATTGGAGAAATGGCAGAGTGGTCGAATGCGGCAGTCTTGAAAACTGTTGAGGGTCACACCTCCGGGGGTTCGAATCCCTCTTTCTCCGCAAAAGGAAACCCACGATTTTAAATCGTGGGTTTTTGTTTGTAGAAATGCCTCAAGCAAGCGCTTGAAAGGTATTTATTGAAACAAAAAAAACTGCCACGCCGATGAGGTGTGCCGGGGTTTCCATGCTTGCAAAGGATACCCCTCTGGGATCACGCTAGTAATCCCTTGCTCCGAATTTTACTTTATTACCTTAATAATAATACTCTACAGTTATAATGTAATTTTACAAATGCAGAAATGTCAAAAACAAGTGTTTTTGTAAACGGATAAAAACACAAAACCCATAAGTGCCAGCTGGTCCGATCGCTGCAAAATGTCCACTGGACATTTTCTTATCGCTCCGTCCTATGCTTGCAAAGGATACTCCTCTGGGATCAATGTAATTAATCCCAATTCAACTAATTATACCTTCATTTGATATTACTGAGTTATCAGAATCGTTGACAGTTCTGCTCATTTTAATCTGGCAAGGGTTGATTCACTTGCAAAGTATACCTGCTGGGATCACGCTAGTCATCCCAGTATTCAAAAGGTATCCATACTTGTTTTTCCGTTACATTACAAAACAGATGCTACCTGACAATAGAAGTACTTCTAACCTTTGCTTTTAATTATTGATTTGTCTGCGAATAAATACAAGTATTTGATTCCAGGAATTAATAGCTGCCAGAGCATTTCCTTTATCTGTACCGCCTTTCGCTGCCCCTCCTTTAGAATAATCTTCTGGTGGAAGAAACGGAATACCACAGCCTTGTCCTCCACCAGCAAAATTATGACCGGCATTTTCATACGCCAAGTGCATGAATTCATATCCAAAATTTTTTTCCTGAAGTCTTTCGACCATCATATTTGCCATCATAGTCGAAGGCCAAACCTGATCATCTTTTCCAGAAATGAATAATATAGGACATTTGATATCTTCTACTGGAATCAATGCCTTATGGATCATCGCTGTATTTTTAAAAGCACTTAAAAATTTGGGGCCGTCTCTATATTGAACACTTTTCTTCATCATTTGAAGTTCTAATCGTTCTGAATCTTCATCAGTATATTCAGCATAATCGTAGGGCTTATTTTGGTATGTCCACGACGATTTCCTATCTGCCCAACCAAACCAAACTACGCTCGAAGGTACCTGAGAGATCACAAAGCGAACAGAATACTTGGTGGCGTATAACATCGCTAATTCTGAACCTCTCGACCTTCCTTCTATTCCTATCTTTGTAGTGTCTATTTCAGGACGTTCCATCAACCATTTGTGCGCTTTACGTACATATTCTAAAGGAATTTCTATTATGCCATCAGGAAGTCCGTTTCCTTTAAAATATTTTAAATCCAGTACCGCAAACCCCTCACTAGCATATAATGACGCCCTTTCCTCTCTAAAATTTCCTCCTGAACCTCCGATAAAAATTATGGCAGGCAATTTTTTAGCTGACTTCGGTAAGTAGTAGTTCGCCACGATACTGTCTCTTTTGGCAACGCCTTTAATATTTAATTCTCCCAGTTCTCGAGTACTTTTCCTATAGAATGTTTTTGTGACTAAGACTTTATCTTCGTAGGCTATTGAAAGCATAACATTGAACCCTTTGTTAGTAGCAATTTGATGGTAATCTTTACTTTTTAAAGACCAAAACAATCCCATTGGCTGAATACCCAGATAACTACCACCTACCGAAGGCGCTGATGATAAATCGACTTGTCCGTTTGAATCCGTTATATATAAAGCTTCGGAATACCAATTGTGATTTTTTGCGTCAATTACATGCAGTTTAAACTTCACCTTTTTGTTTGCAGGAAGATGATAAGCAGTTAATTGTAATGGTTTATGGTAAAGGCTACTGTCCTGATGAATAACAATTTCGGGAACATAATCTTGAGCTTCACTAGTAAAAGAAGTCATAATCAACGTGAAAAATAAAAGTCGCTTTATCATAAATATTAATTTGCTAACAATCTATTTGTTTAAGTTTAGTAACTATACAAGGCTGGTAGTTGATAATAATTACTATACTTATTGATGTATAACAGCCTCCAATATAAATTTAGGAATCATCTCATTTGGTGGGGTACTTTTACCATAGAGAGCGTATGAATTATAGTTACCCCCTGTAAATATGGTAATCATATCTAACTTGGGCCATATCTGTATTTTTTGCCCACCATTACCAGTAGCTAGATAAGAATTATACTCCTTGCCATCAATGATATAGTATTTGTTTTCCCAAAAATATCCATAGTCGCCTTTATCTGTTGTAAACGTTTTATCTATCCATTCTTTAGATACTATTTGTTTATCTTGCCATTCGCCGCTTTCTTTATTCATTATTGCCAACTTTAATAAATCCCTAGGTGTTGCGTAGAGTTGATTAAATGTTGTGAGACTTGCAGGATTTGGTTCAAAAGTCCACTTGTAATTAGAGATACCCAACGGTTCAAACAGATATTTTTTGGCAAAATCTTCAATTTTCTGCCCAGTAGCTATTTCTATCAAGCTGTTAACCGTGAGCGAACAACCAGTACAATAGGATGAAAACTCCCCGGGTTCTGCTACCATTGGTAAATCAAGGGTATGTTTTACCCAATCCTTGCTTTGCATCATTGCCCTTTCGTTTCCAGCACTTTCTGGGTTGTTATTTTCACAATCCATACCATGACGGTAGGTAATAAAATCTTTTATAGTGATTCGTTTTTTTCGTTCATCTAAGTTGGTGATGTCCGGATACTTGGAAGCAAAATACGGTATGAGTTTGTCATTTTCACTTTTCACAAAACCTTTGTCTATGGCAATACCAAGTAAGACACCTTTTAAAGATTTACCCGCCGAACGTAATTGATGAATTTTATTTTTATCATAACCATAGAAGTATTCTTCGAGTACGAGCTTACCACTCTTGTAAATAAGTATACTATGAACATCCGGGTAGTTACCTTTGATAGTTTCCTTAACCATATTAATTATGGGTGCCGGGTTTTTAAATACTTCGTTTAAATCCCCTGTAACGATACCATCGTTTTCTTGTTCTGGTTTTTGATACGCATAACCATCAGGATTACGGTATAATTCTTTTCTAGGAAACATTTCCATTTTCTCGATTTCCTTATCGAGCATCCTAAACTTCTGACCATCGGTTTTGTAACCTGTTATTTGGTTGGATTTATCTCTTTCAAAAATTACCGGAATACCAGATATGTTGATAAAACTATCTAATTTTATATGTTTTAAAGGATACTTTGCTTCATCAATTATGGCGTATAGCATTGTATCTGGTTCTGAAACTACCATGTCTAATGTAGTTCCTCCAATATATTCATATCTACCTTCATAGTATAGAAGTTTTTCATATTGAGATTTTTTATTTTGAGATGAACATCCTATAAGTATTGACATGATAATAAATAATGCTTTTTTCATCTTTTTGGTTGTCTTTAAGGTTTTGATTAAAAGGTTTAGGAATTGTATTGGTTAGAATGAGCTAATTGATGAAGCCATTTTAAATTTGTTTTTACTTTTTATCAATCATTTTTATCAGATTTTTTACCGTAATTTTATGACTTTGAAAAATATCTTCTTTGTCAAAAACCTCTAATTCAATGTCAGGTTCAACACCAGATACCTCAAAGAATTGACCATCAGCATTCATTAATCTTTGATTGGAATAGGTGGTGTAGAAACCACTTATAGATTTTCCTAACATTCCAGACAAAGTTCCTAAGGTATTTGTGCCAACAAGTCTGACGTTCGGCAAAGCATCCATCATCATAGCAAACCCCTCGGCAGCGCTTCTACTAATATCAGTCATAAGCACATAGATAGGTTTGGTATATACTTTTGAATCGGCCGGATAAACTATTACATTATCCTCATTGTAAAACTCACCATCATTATAAACCTGAGTTTTGTGTGAAAAAACAGGAACTTTGGTAAAGTAGCTCGCTATGGTAAGTGCCGTGGCATCATATCCGCCAAAATTAAAACTGACATCGATAATGATAGCATCTTTATCTTCGAACACCTCAATTATTTGCTTCATATAAATATTCAGACTATCTATTTGCTGTTTTCTTGAAAATTCCTTGCCAAGAAAACCAGCAAAAGAATGAATGTTTATATAACCAATATTTTCGGTTAAATGACCCCATTCTAATTTATCATTAGCCGTTTTTTGCCCTTTTCCTTGCAACAGGCTATCCGATATATTTTTATAATTGACACTAAAAAATAAGTCGAAGTATTCGTTAAGATTCTTTATTTTAGACTGTTCTTTGAAAGCTTCTTTCACAATTTTTGCTGACGGTGTTATGCTATATTGAAGAGCTTCTCCGGTCTCAGAAATCACCTTTGTATGTTGGTCTTTTGTTAGAACGGCTACTTTCCCCATAATATTAAAAAGTGATTCTTTCCCCGATGATACACTATCCTTGTAGATAGTGCTTAGTTCGTTCCAATTAAGATTCCTTCTTTCACTAAAAGCATAATTTTCTTGCATCGTCTCCATATACAATTTAAAAGAGTTTTCTGAACTCATTTTCACCAATTCTGAAAAACTTATGGTATTGGCGGGCAATTTATCAACTTTAATGAAGTCTTTTTTCGTTTGCAGTAAATGGGATTTATCACCAAAATCAGTTAGGTAGATTCCCAGGGTATCTTCTCGAATTACAAACTGACTTTGTGAATTTAAAAGTCCTTCTAAATAATCATTTTTTTCTTTGTAGGTGTAGTTTTTGGTATAGCTATACAATAAGATACTATCGTTTTTAGCTTCTAAATAAAAACCATTACCAACCGATTTCCATATACCCAAAATTTGTGGGTTGACTTTGTTATTTGCTTTTAGAAACGTGTATTGCAATAGGTTATTGGAATTTTTCTCCTTATTTTGAGAACAACAACAAAATACAATAAATGCTAACGCATAAATAATGTTTTTCATTAGTTTGGTTTTCTTTAAAGATGTTTTTTTGATTACAGCGTTACATTTTCTATTTTAAAATAAAACCAAATGTTATTGACAACTTATCTCTTTTCCTACATCGGTTAAATCAAATAAAAAGATGTTGAAAATATTCAATGGTAAAAATATGATTTTAAGGATTTTTAAGAGTACCATAAGGTACATTAACACCCTTAAATTTGAATTATTTACTTAAAGTTATGTTAAAAAATATGAAAGCTGATTTTAGGAATCAGTCCAGTTTGAGCTTTTTGAAAAACTCTGTAGATGCTGAATTTTACAATTTACGGATTGTTCCACGTTTCCTGCTTGGCTTTATCATCATGTGAAAAGATGTAAAGATCAAGACAATATTCCTATTCTATGAATGCAGTTAAAAAGACCAAAAAACTGTAGCTTACCATGAGAAAATTTCGAAGATATCTTCTGATTATTTAGTATTTTCCAGCATTAATAATGAAATAACAATTATCCTTCTGGTTACTATTTTTAATTAGCCAGGGATAACTTCTTATAATTTAGATTGGACTGATAACCGAAAACGAATCAAAGCATCGAACGACCAACAGAATATTAAGCAAATACCATCATCTTCTCGTTTTTATGATGATAACCCTCGCACTTCCAAGCAAAGCTCAGCAAACCGATCAACCAGAATCTACCGCTGCTCCGAATGTACAGATTCTGGAAAATAGCGTTCAGGTACCGTATTCAAATAGTTCGCGCACTTTACGTATTTATCTGCCACCCGATTATGAATCTAGTAATAAAAGTTATCCCGTGATCTATATGTTAGACGGGCAGAATTTATATGATAATACCACCAGTTTTTCCGGGGAATGGGAGGTGGACGAAACTTTGAACGAGCTTGCAAGAGAAGATCAGCTCGAGGCTATCGTCGTAGGAATCGACAATCATGGAGTTTTTAGAATGCAGGAATACAATGTGTATGACCATCCCGAATTTGGCAAACAGCAGGGAAAAGCGTTTACTCGATTTCTGGTACATGAATTGAAACCATTGATAGATAAAACGTACCGAACAAAGTCTGAAAGAGAACATACGATGATCGTGGGATCTTCTATGGGCGGCCTGATGGCTTACTCTATACTCATGTCAAATCCGGAGACATTTTCGATGGCAGGCGTGTACTCCCCATCATTTTGGGTTTCTGAAGAGGTATACCTTTTGCATAAAGAAAATGACCGATTAAAAGATTGTAAAATTTATATGATCGTAGGCTCAGAAGAAGGCAGTATGGTTTCTGTTTTTGAACGAATGCGTACAACCCTTTCGCCTTTGATGAATGAAGCTACCCTAAAAGCAGAAATTATCGAAGGGGGTACCCATAGCGAAGCCTTTTGGAAAAGTCAATTAAAAGATACGCTTTTGTGGTTTTACAAAACGTAAAGTCTGGAATTACTTCTGAAGCCAGTAAAATATCATTCTAAAAGCATATTTATTTTGAAGCAAAGCGGAGGAGACAATGTATGGAGAAGTAACAGAGTCAAGATATTAAAAAGGGTCTCGATACATCGATCGACTGGGTCAGATCGCCACTCGACCTGACGTTAACACTAATTCTGAGCTTTATCATAATACGGCCCTTCGAGTATTAATTTTGAAGCAAAGCGGAGAAGTTAATGTATAGAGAAGCGACGGATTCATGATATTAAAAAGGTCTCGATACTTGTTTTTCGTTACACTACAAAACAAACTCGACCTGACGATACTACTAATTTTGAGCTTAATTATTATACGTCTCTTCGAGTATTTATTTTGAAGCAAAGTGGAGAAATAAATGTATCGAGAAGCGACGGAGTTAGTACAATCAAATACACTTCTCCCCTATTCACCACAAAAAAACTGAAAACCATGGTTATGATTTTCAGTTATCTTATTAAAATTAGATTGTTTGGAATTTTTAAGGAAATGTCTGTTTACTACTTTAAGGACTCGACGTACCTCGAGACTATTCCAGGCCTAAATCCGTATTAGGTTCTTATGCGACATATTCACTTCCCGTAATAAATTTTCTGTAAATCTAATATGTCCGCGGGTAGTAATGATGCGAAAGTAATTCGATTTAGCTTGCGATACGGCATCCAACAATAACCACTTTGTTTTGAGCAGTTTGGTTTTTTTAGATTTTAGTCCGATATCAAAGAAGTACTTTCTTCCGTCTTTTTTTGCGCTTAGATCAGCTGCGATACTTACTTCACCTTTTTTCTTGACAAAAGATTTTGGCGCGTCGTAACCAGGCAGATCTGCTTTTATGTCTTCAAAATTTTTCGCTTCTAAATACGAAATGGTTTTTTCAATCAGTTCTTTGTTGTTATTCTTTTCTTCTCCTATCATACCTTCAATATAGAAGAATTATTGGGATATGCAAATTAATTACCTGTTTAACAAGGTTTTAAGGGATTTTCAAATCTAACTAAAAGTGTTTTCTGGCTTTGTTACTCCGCTTAAACAGATTGCTTCGGTTATACTTCCCTCGCAAGGACTGGAGCAAAAGTGTTTTGTCATTCAGAATCCTCTTCATCAATTTCATCGAGATCTGCTTCAAACTCCTGTTTTATTTTGGTATACAGATCCTTCCAATTTGGATTTATACCTTCTATAAGCTTTACTTTAGCGGCTCTACTACCTGCTTTTAATTGTTTTTCTCTTCCGATGGCATCTCCTATTCGTTGAAAGGCTTCATAATAGACGAGCTTGTTGCAATTGTAGCGTGCGGTAAAAGATCTCGGATTTATTTTTTGTCGGTGTTGTTCTACTCTTCTAAGGATGTTTGCAGTAACACCTACATATAATGTTGTGTGGTTCTTATTCGTAATGATGTACACAAAGCCTGGTTTCATTCAAGTTGAATTAATTTTTGATCGTAACTGCGAGGGTTCGCAGTACGCCCATTATTTTGTTACCGTCATTGCGAGGGCGGTACGACCGAAGCAATCCGTTTGAACTCTGTACTCAGGCTCAAACGGACTGCTTCGTACCTCGCAGTGAAGTGACGGTGAGACTCTTCTGTCTCTATTTCTCCATAAAAGTGGTGATAATTATAAACAATTCGCTGATTCTTTGTATAATAATTAGCTAGTGCTAAACTCTATCTGTTTAGCACGGTAGTATCTAATTCTCCTGAATGGAATTACAGATCAATAGATCATAATAATTCTGGCTTGACTAGCTTGATCTAACGATTCCACAAAAGCTCTTACATCTCTTACACTATTATCAGCCAAACCTGATAGATCTACAACTACTCGGTCCAGGCCTTGTTTTTGTAAGTGTCCGGTAATTTGATTTGTAAAAGAAACTCTGTCAAAGTGTTCTGCAGGAACCGGGCCTACAGCGTCATAGGTTCTACCACTGGTAGGCGAAGCATCTACCCAATCGCCCACTTCATCCCGTCTTGCCCTTCTCAATCGTCGCCCGGTTCGAGCCTCCAGATTTGCGGCGGTCTCCGCTTCTCTCGGCTGCCATTGAGTACTTGGTTCTTCTGGTCTACCTCTGTGTTGATCCAACCCAAGTTCTCTTTTATGCAATAACCTTACGAGTCTTTCCCTTTCTGCAAGTAGGGCGTCTCTTTCCATTTGAGCAACATCTACTACATTAGATTCGGTTCGCATCATCTGCCTTTCTACTCTTGCGATTCGCCTGTCCATTGTTGCCAGGACTCTTGCTCCCTGCATTTCACTTCTTATGGCGGCTCCTTCCAGTCCTAAAAGAGCAGCATCCAAAAAGAGATCGAGGGCAGCTTCATCGGGATCGGCGGTCATTCCAGTTACCGTTTCACCTGTAACCAATCTAAGAGCAGGGTCTACTACGGGTACCATTCTTGCGCCTGTTTCCATACCCATCATACTTGTTTGTGATGGATAATCCTCCAAAACACCTGTTTGCCTCAGTGTTACTGTATCGGCTACTCCACCAACCACACCGCCAACACCTCCTTCAGGCATTTGCGGTTCTTCTGTTTGATGAATATCCCAGTTCCCTCCTATAAAAAACTCGATCAGGGGTCCAAACATTTCAGCATATAAAGTACCTTCTTCTTCCAGCACTGAGGTTTGAAGTCCGCTTCTATCTGCCAATCCTATAGGCTTATTACGCACATATTGAAAAACATTGAGTCCGTCTTTAACCCCAATAGGATCTGCACTTAACCAACGTCCTAACCACGGTAAATAATAACGGGCTTTATGATAGGCCATTCCGGTTTCTTCATCCCGCTCCATCCCTGTATACTTATAGCGTTTTGCAGTTGCCTGAATACTGGCATTTTTTGCGGCATAGGCCGTGGTTCCGTAGGGATGATATTCTTCATACGAAATGATCTGCGGATTACTACCACCACTCATTTCTAATGCCACCGAACCTACGTGATTATTATATTGATACCGATAAAGGATACCTGTTGAGAGTTGTGGATTGTTCGTAATAATAACATTTTCTACGATCAATACGCGCTGTTCGCCTACAAATAAATGATGGGTTTCGATCTCTTCCTGCAAATTAGCACCATTCCACCGTCTGTAACGTTCCATCCCTCCCAGGTAAATACGTTCTTCTACGGTACCATCCAGGCGTTGTATACGTTTGCGATGTCGTTGCTTTTTAGAATCGTACTGATACCAGACGCGGCCGCCTCCACCCAGGTCTGCTGTATGTACCATATCACGATGATCCCACTGCATCGTATAGGCATCGGGTGCATTTCCCAGATTTCGTATACTGCCATGGGTGTCATAGGCAAAGTTGATCTGTTGTGACGGACTGCTTCCGGTTTGGGTCGTCAATAGGCGATTACTGTTTGTGGCATAGGTATTTACTCGTGTCCACCGCTGCGTTAACGATCCTACTCCTGCCCTATGCCTCATTTGTATCATATTACCTGCTTCATCGTATTTGTATTCCTGCAGGTAATTTTGGCTTGCCGAAGGATCGGAAACGGGAAAGGTGATTAAAGGGATCGCTGCCAATTTTCCGCCCTTAGGAGCTTCGTTGAAGTTATTATTTTCCCTACCTTCTGCTTTGATCAACCGATAAGCTGCATCATAGGTGTATTTGCTGCGTGCCTCTACTAACTGACCATTAAAAAATACGGGTTCGAAGGCATCGTCTAAGACTTCGGTGATATTACCGGAAGGATCATAGGAATAATAGAGATTTTGTAAAACATTGGCATCGGTTCGATTACTTGGCGGATTAGGTAGTGACCCTCCAGTCCCTGTCTTAGTAGTACGCAATTGCTGTAATCGAAAGGTGAATGGATCATAAAAGTATCGTGTAGTGGTACCATTGCCATATTGCATCCGGGTGCGTTGCCCTTTGGCGTCGTATTCGATGTTTTTTACAGCATCGACTCCCAAACCATTTAGGGTATGCATCTCACTTTTTAACAGTCCCCGCTCGTTGTAAGCAGGTTTGTAGGTCGTAGGATTGCTTCCGGTTAGATGCCAGTTCTCTAAGTGAGTCATCCGATTAACGGCATCGTACTGCGTGCGTTGGATAAATACTTCCGAAGACAAGGTTGCCGTATTCCAGTCGATCACTTCCACGTCAAAAGTTGCAGTCAATTGTTTGGTGGTTTCCAGCAGATTTCCTTTAAAATCATAATGGGTGTACCGTTGCGATCCGGCTGCATGATCGTGCTGGTACAGATGTCCTTTTAAGTTTTTAGCTTTTGCATTTACTACACCTTCGCCATATTGCATACGTTCGATCACCTTCCAGCTTCCGGCATTTATTTTGAGCCGGGTTTCCAGCGGTCTTCGCAATCGGTCGTAGGTAGTATGGTACACTCTTTTTTCTTCTACAGTGCCCGTATTGCTCTGGTAGCTGTTTTTATCCCAGGCATAAAATGGTTTTGCGGTGCTGTCCATCAAGGTCCAGCGGCTTCCGGCATCCATACTATGCTGAAACAATAAATTTCCGGCAAGGTCATAACAGGGTGCATAGCCTGTAGAGGCTCCGGGATTTGAAATATATTCCATCACCCGGTTTCCGCGAGCGTCCTGTATCCATAAAGGTTTACCTTCGGCATCTAATTTAGACCAGGTAAGGTACTTTTCATTTTGAAGGCTTCCGCCCTGCTCAAAGGAATTATGGATCAGGGTGATCACTTCTCGTGCCTGACTGTCCAAAAATACGACCGTAGGGGTATCGGCATGCAGCGCTGCGCTATTGGCTGCCCGTTGCTGTGCTGCTGTACCGGTAAGGTTGCGCTGATACCAGGAATTATTGGGTTCAAGAACGGTATCGTTGGCATCGTATTTTTTGCAATACCAGGGGCTGAAATCGGATTTTAACAAAGTACCATCAGGCATTTCGGTACGAATTTGCCGTCCCATTGCATCATAAAAAAATAAAGGAGTCACTCCTTCTTCCAAAGGCTCTTCAAACTGATGCCCTACCGAACTAAAATAGGGCTCATACTGCTTTACAGGATTCCCCTTGTTATTCAGCACGGTTTTACCATTGGTTAACCAGCGAAGTGGACCTCCAGTACTTGCCGGTTCTGCTTGTTTTTTGGTGACCATCTGCTTTCCGGAGCCATCAGAATATTCAAAACTTACTTGTACAGGACTTTGGGTAGTTGTGACGGCTGCCAAATGCTTTTCACGTAGGATTCCGGAAGCACAGGCAGGATGATGCCCGTAACTTATGCTCCCGTCTGCTTCTATGCGTTCGCCAAAATAATACAGATTTCTGGAGGTTGCGGTTGCCAATTGCTGCCTGGATCTGGCTTCATCATAGGGCTGTGTAAAATAGGAGATACTAAAATTAAGGTCCGGATTTAAAAGAGCGGAATCAAAAGCGTCGAGCTTATCGCCTTCGGTTCTTTTACCGGCTAATGCCATAGCGGTAGGCATCCCTAGGATATCATAACGGACTTCTGAAATATTGTCATTTGTATCTACCATTTTGGAAGCGGATAACACCCTGTAATCATATTGCTCGACACGGGTCGTATTCCCTTCCGGGTCGGTGGACGCTGTGATGAATAAGGTTTTGATATCGTAGGTGATCTGCGTCGTGCTGCCAAAGGAGTCTACAAATCGTTTGGGTGTGTAAAAATGTGCGGATGCGTTTGCATCAAAACCTTCTATTCCCGATCGCAACCAGTACAGTCCGGAAGTATCCATATCCGGAAAACGTTGTTGTAATTTCGCACCGCTTAGATATCCGCTGTAATCAGGATCGTTTAAATGAGCTCGTACTTCAGGATTTAGCTGCTCGGGTGTAAAGATCTCCAGCAACAAGGCGTCTGTCAACGCCAAGGTATACGATTCAAATGTAAGTCCCCACTTGTTTTGCTGCCCCCATGGTAAGGGATTCACCAGATCGTTTGCAAAGTAAAGTATGCGATTGTGCGCTATGCATCGCTTTTGTACTTCCCCGCTGCCCGGCAATTGGTGATACGGAATTTCTTTTACAACATCGGCTATTTGAAGGCTCTTGATTTGTTCGAGGGTTAGGTAGCTTCCGGTAAGTGGAGAAAGACCGGTGATCTCATAGGTTTTAGATTCCACCGGCATACGTAACCGATACGAATTTGCTTCCTTAATATCGTTACTGAAGCTATGGGTAGAAAACAGGATCATGCTTTCCTTTTGTACTTTTCTTATCAGGTTTAAATGAGCCGATGTGAGTGAAGCATCTTGATGTTGCCCGATACGCGGATAGGTAATGGCTAAGGATTCTAATGTATTACCAACCTCGTCGTGCTTTAGATTGAAAATATGGGAAATACGGGGGTCGGGGTTTAAGGTTCCTGTAGTAAGATCAAGTTCATAATGGTAGGTAATGGATTCCCCTTCGGTACTGTAAAATACAGCGTGTCGATTATTCCCATCGGGTTGTAATAATCGAACCTTACAGTTGTGAAAGGCCGTTGAGTAGAGTTTAATACGCTGCTCATCTCCCTGTGCCAACGCGCGCACATCCAGTTCGTAAATTTCCTGTCTGAGCGGCATTCCCTTACAGGCGCGAAGTGCTTCCTGCCATTCTTTTCCGGAAAGCATTTGGGTATCCAATTCTGTTGCTGTGAAAGGTTTTTCCTGAAAATTAACCGATTTCGGACTGTAATACTCGGTTTTAAACTGATCTAAAATGCGGCTTTCTTCTAAGAAGGCTCCGGTATGATACCAGGTGATGGTTTTTACCGGAGGTTGGTATAAGGTCAGGTCATCGGTAATATAAGGGCTATTTAGATTAGCGGAAGCAAAACTTCCGTAATCTTCAATATCGGTTTGCTCTACCCTTCCAAAACCTCGGAATTCACGTTCAGCGGAATCATAATATCCGTGATGATAGGTAAATTGTTTGGTAAAACGGGTTTTTCTCCAAATATCTATGGTCACGGTCTTACTTAATACATGTACAGGGAAGTGCAGCCGGGTTACCCAAGGTTTTCCGGCTTGCTTATCTTGTAAATAAAAATAGGTGGATGGGGTATACTCCAGCGTTACCTCTTTACCCATATTATTTTTATAACCTACCATCACATGGGGTTTCTTACCACTCATAAGATCGATATACCGGGTGGATTGTCCGGCATCTTTTTGAAGTGTGCTCGACCAAACAATGCAGCTAACGCCATTACCCAGAATATCTGCAACGGTGATCGTAGTGTTGGAATGGATCTCCGGGAAAGATTCAATTTCAAAAGGTACGGTATCAAAACGATTTCCGCTTAAATTTTTCCAGCAGCTGAATTTATTCTTGCCGAGGTAAATGATATCTGCCGTTCCTGATCCATCTATATCCGCCAATTTTAAATACGAAGGATTAAATGTATCGGTATGGTCGAAGAGCGGTGCATTGTCCATACTTATTTTACGCCCAAACCTTCCGTAACCAAGGTTAGGCCAGTAACAAACTTCACCATTACGTATCCTTAAAATATCAGTGAGCCCATCACCAGACATATCTGCCAGAAAAATAGATTGGGTTGCATCGGCAAACACCATAAAAGGCCCTTCTTCTTCGTCAAAAGCTTTTGGAGATGTTTGTGCTTCGGTATATCCCTTTTTGCCCCTAGATGCATACCAGGTAAAGGCATTCTCTTCGGTGACTACAATATCTGGTTTGCCATCTCCGGTAAGATCAAACATTCGGGTGTTCGGGTCGCCGAGATCGATATTGGGTAAGGCATCAAATTCCTTTAGATACTGCCATCGGGCGGTTGTGTCTAACTCATAAAACCCCTTGGGTTCGGTTTTTAAGTTTACCAATTGTTTGCCTCCATCAGCATCGAGGTCTATTAATTGAAGGTCACTTCCAAGGCCTGTAAATGAAGGTTTTGGAGCTACCTGCCGGGCTTGTTCAAAAGTTCCACCACCCAGATTGTGCTTGTAATACCAACCCCCTGCCTGTTCTGTTAAAATACCGGGCAAGCCTTCATTAAACAAGTCTATAAATTGAAAACCGGGAGCATGGCCACCAAAGGGTGCATGCACCAGATCTTCAGATTCTATCGACCTTACTTCTCGGCTCCATTCATGTTTTTGATAGCTGAATTCTACGGGAGGAAGCTGACGCTGTACATACGATCCATCGCTTTTTTTCTGATAGCTCCTAGAAGTTATTTTGGCCAGAAAGGTAAAATCCTGTTCAGAACCGGTATCGTAGGTAAAATCGAGGGACTTTACTAAGGTCTTTTTATCCGACTTGTCCGCTTTTACCGCCAGCTCTTCAAATATGTGAAACTGCAACACTCGCTTGCAAAGACGGGTGGTTCGTATTTCGAATCCGCTTCGGTAATCAGAAAATGCATCTTGTCTAAAGTCCCATGGTTTTAATTGTTCCGGAGGATCGGTTTTATTTTGGGACCCGTAATCAAATACGGTTTGAAACATATATCCGGATGGACCCGGAAAGTTCTGACCAAAACCGGGATAGGGAGCAATATTTCCATACAATACGGTATCTAAATAGCGGTTTGTATACAGCAACTTACCATTTCTAAGGCGGTTACGATGGTGCAGTTGTGCCAAATCGAACCCAACTTGATCCTCTTGTTTGTATTGATAATGTGAACAATGACCCTTACTGTCAAATACAAATTCCGGAAGCCACTCAAATATCAGTGCGGCATTTGCCGGATTCGAAATGACGGCATTATCGGTCCACCCAAAAAGTGTGGTTACATTCTCTTTGGTGATCATCCGCCATTTGATGCGTCCGCTGGCCTTTTCCGTCCAACGTTCGATTCTTGCGAACAAACTCTCAATGCGGGGTCGGTAATATCTAATGATGAACAGATTATCCGCAGACGTTTCTTCATGAATTATAAAACGACCCTTTGTATCTTTTAAAAAACTGCCATCGTTGGCTTTTTTAAATTCCGGTACCAGGTCTTCTGCTTCAGAAAAAAGGAATGTATCAGCATCATGTGCATCTTTATAGGTAGGAAGGCCTTTAGCTGTTTTTCTTTTGATAGAAGGCAGGTTTATAGTCCATCCCAAACCAAAAACTCCATTACCGGCACCTGAGTTATACGAAAGATTCAAAGAAGGAGAAGCACCTCTACCGCTTGCAAAAGGTAGTGGTATAGAGAATGTTGCAGTACCATTGACCGCGTTAACCGAAAATTTTTCGTCGATCCCCCTGATGGCCCCTCCTCCACTTGGAAGGGAAATAGCAGGAGCTTGAATAGTGTTTTGATTTTTTTCTTCGGATGCCGTGGCATCTTCCGTATTGGCGGTCTGCTGGTTGTTTATATGCCCCTTGTTGTTATCAATCATAGTTTAAAAATTGGTTACACGCAGAGGGGAATACGTTAACAGTGAATTAAGTATCAAAAATGCGATAATGGTAAAGGGGAATGGATGTACTCATTACAACCTGATTAAAGTTACTAAAAAAATATAAAATTCCACCGGAAGCTTTCTAAAGGTCTAAAAAATACGGTATGTGCTTACATGTTGCTTTAATTTATGATTTAATGCATACTAGATGTCGTAAATAATCTATATATCGTATATAGTTTACAAAAGTGATAAGGTTTTCTTGGTTTGTTGCTTGATTTTTGATCGATTTTTGTTTTTTTAGCAACTACTAGTTGTTTGACTGTCAACTACCGGTTGTTCTATTGTGATGCACTGGTTGTTTGGTTGCCAACAACCGGTTGTTTGATGTGTTTCTACCGGTTGTTTGCAGCTATTGCACCGGTACTTTACAACTGAACAACCGGTTTTTTTTGGGGTGGTTTTTGGGCATAAAAAAAGTCCCGAAGGACTTTTTCTGCCTGATGGCGAACTTAAATTAACTAACCAACCAAAATCTCACTTTTGTTTTTTTACTGTTTTATAATTGTGTGGTAGGGGGCGCGTCGTTTTCTTCTTCTACGGCTCCTACTCTGCGTAATTTCTTGTAGCGTAGGGTCTTTAGCATGTCTTTGATCTCGTTACCGGGACGGCAGTTTACTCTGCTTTGGTGATCTGGGATGCACTTAGTTTTTCTTCTTCTTCTACGCCGGTGCTGCTGAGTCCTAAACTAAAGGTGCCGAGTTTACCCAGCGTTACCTTACGGCCGTTTTTTAATTCGCCCTGTATGGCGTTTACCAGCCCGATGATCACAGCGTAAACGTCATTCTGGCGTACGGTGGAACCATCGGCAACGAGTTCTGCGAGTCGGTCGATGTCGGAGTTACCAGTGGCGACGGCCAGGGCATAGAACTTAGGACTTTCTTCAAAGTTTTGCGGATTTCGCTTTACGACAGATTTAAATGTGACACTCATATTTGTTTGTTTTAAGATTACGTTGTTATGAGTACAAATATGGCTGCGAATTTTAGGGTATTTTGTTAAGAACTCCTTAGATTTTTATAAAGGAATGTTATTTTTTTTGAAGTATTCTTAAGAGTTTGCCAAATAGGTTAACTATTTTTTAAATAATTGCATAGCCTACTAAGCTATGGAAACCCACTGCACTGACCTTTTATAGTTGACGGTTTTGAAATCGTCCCTTATTAAAACTCTTCTCTACGAAGAAGCATCGGCCGTTTTTCCAACGGTCCCAGATCTTCATATTCTACTGAATCAACCTTATACATTTCATAAATCCCTTTGGCTCCTTCGAGTTTTAAGGAGTCTTTAATGTAGGTGAGCCAGTCATAACGGTGGACTTTTACACTATCAAGATTTTTGATTTCGCTAAAAACAGCAGCGCTCAAATCAGTATTTCGAAGATTTGCACCCTTAAGTTCTATTCTGCCTAGAACAGCATAACTTAAGTTGGCACCACGTAGATCTGCCTTGGTTAAATTAGTATTAATCAAAACACTATTAAATAGATTTACATTTATAAGATTTGCTTTTGTCAAATCTGTAGAATCCAACCAGGCTTCTGACATATCAAGATTTCCAGCATTTAAATATCTTAAGCTGGCATAACGCAAATCAGCCTTACTCAAACTGGTAAAAGATAAATTAGCACTATCAAGGTTTGCCCCGCTCAAATGAGCATCATTTAAATTGACATCTATCAGGTTAGCATCTTTGAAATTTGCATAATTCAAATTAGCAAAGGATAAATTAACATCCTTAAAATTTGATTCCTTTAGCTCAGCATAGCTAAAATCTGCTTCAAAAAGTATCTTTTCCTGAAATTGAATGTTGTCTATTTTACTGTTTGTGAGGGCTATTAGAAGCTGACCACGTTCAGGACTTATTAATTTTTCAGTCAGCGATTCTCCTTCCAGATACCGATACGGCTTCATGGCCCTGCTTAAACTTATGATACGTCCTACCAGGGTATTGGAAAGTGTTCTTTGCGTATTTTTTGGGTCTTCGAGTTCTTTATTTAAGTCACTTAACACTTCCCCCATAATAAATATCTGGGCGGAGCGTCTGTCGGCTTCAATTAAATGGGTTTGTTGTTTGATACGGGTGTTTTGTAATTCAAAAAGCTTGTTCTGGTTTTCAAAAAGCTTATTTTGGTTGAGAACGAGTATGGTGGTAACAATCCCACCTAACCCTAAGACAAAAGATGTAAAAATGCGTAACCCCCAGTTGCGAAAGTTAGACCATAATAAATAGTTGATCAATTTAGGCGCAAACTGCCGTATCTGCTCTTTTTTCTTTGCATCTACCGGTAAGCCTTTGGTGGCGTTCTCTGAAAATAGCTCCAAGGTTTCCTGGGTGTCCTGTAAAACGGTATGGAAGGCTATATCCTTGCCAAAGAAGCTGCGAATAAGTCGGTTTCGAAACCAGATGATGAGTAAAAACAGTAATGCGATGAGCACGGCTACCACCACCAGAATGATAAACAGGGTTTCTGAATGAACGGTCACCACATTTAATGCCCAGTACAACAAAAAGCCCAGTACCGCGCCGACAATCAGCCCAATGATTAATTTTTCATTATTGGTTTTGGGTTTAAGTGGCTGTTTTTCAGACATGCATGGTGGTTTATGCTACTAAAATAGAAAAAATGTATGGTAAGAAACTGCGTATTTGTACCTGAAATGAGTGATTGACGGATAGTGTATGTTTTGGGTATGGTTGCACTGTTTCAACAGATTGCTTCAGTCGTCGCCTCCTTCGCAATGACGATAGGAAAGGCATGAAGCCGTCACGTATCCCCTCGTAACTGTCACTGTGAGGTACGAAGCAGTCTTTTTGGCTTTGTTACTCCACTTCAACAGATTGCTTCGGTCATTCTTCCCTCGCAATGACGATAAAAAGGGGCGTTCCCTACTCGCAATGACGATAGGAAGGGCAGATTGCTTCGGTTGTAGCCTTCTTTATAATGACGGTGAAGAAGGACGGATTGCTTCGGTCGTACCTCCCTCGCAATGAAGGTGAGATCTTAATTACGAAAGTAGAGCGCAAAAAGTCTGCTCACTACCATCAGTAATTTTACTTATAAAAAACTGTTATTCAGTCAATTGCAGACTAATAAATTGCCACTTCATGAGAAATAAAGAAAATTATTTTACGATTCTTAAAACAGCTATTCTTTTTCTTTAATTTTGGCCAAAATTTTTATCATAAATCAGCATGAAAGCATTCACCTATTTTCTATTTCTTTTCTTTTTCAATTTTATTTCTGCCCAAAATCAAACAAGCCTTAAGGTTATTGAGAGCGCAGAATATAGTGACGAGGTTACTGCCAAAGATATTTTGGCAATCCATACCACAGACGCGAATCTTACGGGTGTTGTAAGAGATAGCAAAAGAAATATTCTGTTTGATATTTTTGATGCCGATCTGAATAAGGTGTTTTCAAAAACGGTAGAAAGTGACAAAAAAGAAACCTTTGTTGGAGAGATTTTTTACGGAGATGAAATTAAATTATTTACGGTGTACTCACCTAAAAAAACAGAACGTATTGTATACTGCCACATTTTCAATTTAAAAAATAAAACGGTTACTAAAGAGAAGCTTTTTGAAACTACCGTCGAAAAAAGACAGGAGCTGTTTTCCGGGGGTAACAAGCGGCAAACCAGTTTTGCCATTTCTCCTGACGGTACCTATTTTGCAGTAAGCACAGATAATATTAAAAAGAATTTAAACTCCTACACGGTGCGAGTTTTTGAGGCTTCAAATTTAAATCTCGTTTTTGAAAAAGCCTACCAGGAGCACGAAGAACGTTTTTTTGAACATAATGATCTGGCCATAGATAACAATGCCATTGTCTATTCACTGGGAAAATTATATAAGAAAGGCCGCGCACAGAAAAAGAAAGGTGAGGCCAATTATCAGTTTGTTTTAAACAAATTATCAAATACAGAGATTCAGGAGATCACTATTGATTTGGCTGAAGAGCATATTTTATCTTTAAAACTGTCTATGGTTGACAAATCGCTTCATTTAGTAGGCTTTTATTCAGAAAAAAATGTGTTTAAGGTAAAAGGGGGGTGTACTTTTATTATTGACACCGATACGTTTACAGTACAGTCTAAAAATAGTTACAAATTACCGGTTGAAGTCTACAATAGTTTATATGGGGAAGCGAATGCTGATAAGAAACAGGATAAGGAATTATCGAACTTTTATGTAGACTATATTTTAAAAGACAATAACAATAACACCTACGTATTGGCGGAAGCTTTTTACATTTCACAAACCTATATATCTACCGGGGTGGGTGGCACCATGGTTTGGACATCGCACTATGATGATATCTTAATTTTAAAATTTAATGCGCAGGGAGAGTTAGACTGGGGAAGAAGTATCTTCAAAAGATCTGGAACTCCCTCCTACAACGCATTTTTAAAGGGGAACGATTTGCATGTAATCTTAAACTCTGGTAAAAATCTTAGCTTCAAAGACGACGGTAGAACTAAGGTATCTAAAGGGATCTTTGAATCAACAGCCCTGTATGATTTTGTCTATACCGAAGATGGAGAAGTGTCTTATAACAAAATACAAGACAATAGCGGGAACACCTTTTACATACCTTTTTACGGAACTTACGAAAACGATACTTTTATTATGACGAGTGACGGTAAAAAGAAAAAGCAATTTATGATCTTAAAGTAGTTGATTTTCATACTTTCTTAAAATAAGGTAGACCTAAAAACAGAAAAGCCTGCACTTTTAGCCAGTAAGAGTGGGCTTAAATATTTTAAGCATCTCAACTGCATCTAAAATACTTCACAAATCGAGTATACTTTACAAGCGGCACTGCGAGGGACGAAGCAGTCACTCATTCCCTTTGTAAGCGTCACTGCGAGGCACTAGGCAGTCTGTTTGTGCATTGTTACAATGCTTAAACAGATTGCTTCGGTCATTCTTCTCTCGCAATGACGATGGAAAGGGCAGATTGCCCAAGTGGTAACCTCGTTGGCAATGGCCGTGAGGTCATACCATGCCTACACTACTACCTTAAATACTTCTTATTGATTTTTAAACTTTGCAGTGTGAAGCACGGGAATATCCCATGCTTCTTTGAGTTTTCCATTCTTAATACACCATAGTACTACGGCATCGATCTGCATGCGCTTTCCATCGTTGATCATCGTATCTTTAACATGAGTGATCACCAGAGCATCACCTAGTGGTACAATAGCGAGGGGATGTACCTTAAAAGAATCCCCAGTGCGACTTCCCAGTTTTTTGAAAAAATTGGTGAGCCCCGAAAGTCCTTGATAGTCCCCTTCGAGTTCGGGCAGCTCGGGATTGATATAATGCCAGATGAAATCCGGATCCATCACCTCAGCAATGGTATCCGGATTTGCGGGATCAAACTTCTTTAGCACAGTGATATTAGGGTGTTCCCGGTTCATAATGTTTGAATTTTTCCGGATTGTTTTTTGGCTTCTATCACCTTTAAGGTCAAAGCTCCGTACGTAATAGACAGGATGACAATGGAGATCAGGATGCCTACAAAAGGTATCATCGTAAGCAGGCGTAACCCGATAGCAAAAAGCAAGGCTAAAAAGGTGATGCTCCAGAAGTTCCAGTTCTTTGCTTTGTTATGTTTAACATAATAGACCAGCAACAGTGCGGCGATCAGGTGTCCGAAAAACAAACTAAATACAAAAACTCCGGCAGCGAAAAGCCCTAACGGTATACCAATGATCAAGAGAAAAGCAAGCAGAATGATCAAAGGAATCCCAAACAAATAGATCAATCCGAAACCAAAGCTTTTTAATAATTTGTTTTCGATACCCACGACGGCATCGGCAAATGCATTTTTAAAAAGTGCGTGTATGACCAGGATCACTAAAAAGGCAGATAGCACATAAAATATCCATAATTTAAGTGCGCCCATGCCCAAAGATTGTAACGAAGAAGATTGTTCTTCTTCCAACTCCTGCTTAAACCTGCTATTTGCATCTACTAGTGCATTGTTAAAATCTATTTCGCCATCAGAATTCCAGTACTCAACATCCTTATAAAATTTAGCGTTGGATCCCAGGGTAAGGTCTTCTGTGATGATTTTTGAAGAATCTTTGGCTATTCCGTTTACGAAGACATCGGTACCTTTTAAATTAAGTTTACCCATCACGGTTCCGTTCATCGTAATATCTCCTGCAAAACATTTGATATTGCCATGGATCACTGCATTTTTTGTGATGATCACCTCTCCTCCAAATATTACCAGGTCATCACCAATTTCTGAATCTATAATCGCTTTTCCTACCGCAATCCTTACATCGTCTTCTACATAGCCATTAAGCAAGAACTCGCCTCCGGCTGCTGTAAGATCTCCCATAATACTATCGTTTACCGTAAGTTTACCTCCGGCAATAACTAAATCGCCTTTGACAACTGCATTCACGGTCATCGTTTCTGCCGCGCTATAGGTGTCATCTATCTGTCGCGTATCGATTACAAGGTCATCTTCTTTGACTGCCTGACCGAAAGCAATGACAGCGCAGAGAAAAAGGATGAAAGTAGTTATCGTTTTCATGAGTTCTAAGTTTTTAGGTTACTCATTAAAACTACTGGTTTTCAGCGATTTAAAAAATGATCTTGGTCATGGACGAGGTCATAAGAGGTCCCTCTGTTTTTAGATGCATTAGCAGATGTTAGTTATGGTTGAAATTTTCAATTATATTAAGAAATTTTAAAAGGCTGGTAGCCATTGGTTCAGTTTCCTTGTATTGTAGTTAAAAGATGATGACCTGACAGTAAACCGGAAGTTTTGGTATAAATTAAGATTGATGAAGATATCGGCATCAGTATTTTTTCAGATTACTTTTTTATTTTTACAAAAACTAGTGAACCTGAAATTTTCTAAAGAATATTACAACGCTTATAAACAGTTACCCGAAAGGCTAACCGAAGTGTATCCTGATCTAAATTTTGACAATCACTGTTATCTTCGTATAGCTCTTGACAATACTTTAGGAGCTAAATGGGATACGATTATAGAAAGACCTGCCTACAAAAATTTGAATGCGGAGCAAAGTTTAATGGTAAGAGAACTTTTAAGCTCCTATGAACAAGACAAAGAATTGTTATTAGAGCACAATCGAAAATCTTTAGAATGGCGAAAAAAATTAAAAAAGTCTTGAATCAGTCATCTTGATAATAATACATAAAAAATCCCGATCTAAATCAATCGGGATCTTCAACTATACTTGTAATCCTTGTTTAACGGTCTGCCATTTCTTCCATCAATTCTTCTTTACCGTAAAACAATTCTTTTTCTCCGAACAAACGCTCAGCTATAATATTATTTTCTTTGCAATATTCTAACAGTTTATTGGATTGAACAATGGGATGATCTTCATCTGTATACTTCTTGCTGCTTATAAATTCAAGCCATGGCTCTAATCCCATTGCGTACACATATACCTCTTTGGCGTTGAAAGCGTCTACGAGATTTTTACCTCGTTCAAAATTAGACCCGCTTAAGGTTCTCGAGCGGTCGAGGTCGCGAGACATTTTTTTACTTTGAAGGGGGCCGTATAACCAACTTAATGGTGCTCCTTCACATTCCATTCCTAAAAAGACCACATCGACGTCTCCAACGATCGCATTAATGTGTTCGTAGAGTTTTGGTTCTACATTACAAGAGTCTGCCACAAATAACATGGAGAAGTCACCAAAATTAACGTGATGACATAACTTAGATTGAATATTAAGGTCTGCGTGCTCTCCTATAAACGGTAATCCGGTAAGAGTGCAGTCTTCAAATTTCATTTCTTCCATATCACCCAATTCAAGTACGTTGTCAAAACCAATCGCATTCAACATTAGTTTTACGTTCGGATCCTGTAGGGCTCCTGAAGTGGTCTTAGGAACTACAATATTCCCTATCTTATGACGTAACGGAAGTAAGGTTTCGAACAAAATATGATCCTGATGGTTATGTGTGAGTAACACATAATCGATTTTTTCTGGCAGATCCATATCTGAGAATCGCTCTACTTCCTGCGGATATCCATAGTAACTTACTACGGGATCTACCAGGATACTGGTATTTTTTGTTTCGACCAAAATGCAAGCGTGCCCGAAATAACGCATACGTACTTTATCACCGCTATAAACTTCGTAGGGTTTAGGGATCTCTTCAGTAAAGAAAGAATCAAAAAGCGCTCGCTGCTCCTTTGATACACCTAATACTTTCGCGATTTTTTCCACTTCCTGAGGTTCCCGCTTCATTTTGCCTAAAAGATCGATCCCTTCATGATTAAAAGGAATTGAAAGATGTAAAATATCTTCACTTTCCAATCTTGGTGTACTCAGTACAAAAGGCCGGTCATCATTGCTGGTAAGCCACAAAGCGATGCTTTGAGATTCCGACTTATAAAATTTGCTTTTGTACAGCAAGGGTTCAAAAAAACGAAATGATGGGTTGTTATTAAGATCATATACCAACTCTACATACCCGCGTAATGCAGCGGGAATTTTTTCATAGAGTCCTTCTAAAGAAAAACCCTCCTGATGTTTTTCCAGTAGCGTTTCTAATTCTTTGATGGCATCTGCCAATTCAAAAAGATCCGCTTGTTTAGTGAGCGTCTCCTCTTTTAATCTTTTTACATCTTCTACCCTCTTCCCTTCCAGGTCCATAAAAGGGCCTCCCAGCATTTTAGGGTTTTTAACAGCAGCAGCATGTACCTGAGGCGATTGTATGTAAGAGTTGATGATCTTTAAATGTCTCTCTACAATATTTAAGGCTGCCGTGGAAGGAGATATCAAATGAGACCAGGCATACCATTTATCAAATAGTGGCTCTATGACCACATTAGGCTTCAGATATTTTTTGTCACTCATTACTGCTATGCTTTGCCATCAAATATAATAAGCGTACAAAAAAATTTAATGAGTGATAACACCCTTTCTTACCGATTTGAGGTGTATGGATTTGAAAGCAAAATCCTTAAATTCCCATTTTAGTTACCGACACGGCTAATAATCGCTAACTGTCTCCAGGTTTCAACCAGAATAAGATGCTAGCCCTTTTTTGAATACAGCGTTGAATTCTCGGTAATACGAAAACTTATGGAGTGATTTAAAAAGTATAATATCCATTTACGACCAACTTTAAAATACTTGTATCTACGACTCCCCGAAGGAGCTGAGCTACTTTATTTTATCAGACCGTATCGAGAAAAACCCCAGATAAGATCAAAGCAATAATAATTATGACGAGTGCTGCAATAATAATGCCCACAGCTACCTTGGTCTTTTTATTTTTTTGTAGAATATACTCGTTGGTCTTCTCGTCCTCTTCTTTTATAAACATAGCTTTTTAAAATTAAGTCTCACACAAAAGTAGGTCCGAAATGTACTTATAATTGAAGCATTTGACAAAAAAAAGAACGCATTTAAAATGTTTTACGTCAATCTTTACATGGTATGAGTCAAGTGAAATTCTGGTTTATCCTGATCTTTGTAAAAACAGAAAAAATAAAACTATGAGTAGAGATTCAAATACATTTTTAGGAATATTAGCAGGAACTGCTATTGGAGCAGCTTTGGGTATTTTATTTGCACCCGAACGAGGATCTGTCACAAGACAACGCATCGCAGATCAGGCAACGGCAACCAAAGATAACATTACCGATTCGGCATTAGATATTAAAGAACGTGTGCTAAATTCTGTGAGCAGCAGAAAAGAAACGCTGGACACTCAATTAGAATCTTTAGTTTCTGACGTAAGTTACAAAACCGAAGACGTGATCACTTCTTTAGAAAACAAACTGGCACAGTTGAAAGCTAAAAATAGAAAATTACAGAAAAAATAATGACTGTATTCGATTCTGTAAATGAAACGGCTACTAAAGCAACTGAGGTAGGTGAAAATTATGTGAAGGCTACTCAGGAATATTACCAGCTAAAAATATTCCAACAGCTTTCCATTCAGTTTTCGGCACTTTGTAAAATTGCGATTATTGGCGGACTCTTGTTTTTGGGGTTTATATTTATGGCCACTGCAGGTGCTATTGCCCTAGGTCGCTATTTAGGTAGTGCTTCTTTAGGCTGTCTTATTATTGGAGTGTTCTTGATAATTGTCTCCATGCTGGTTTACTGGAAGCGAAAAGCGATAGATACGAAGGTTATTCAAAAACTATCGGTAACTTTTTTTAATTAGACTGACTAATGAAAAAATACAATTCGTTTGAGGAAATTGAAAGAGATCTGAAAAGACTGGATCTTCAACGCCAGATCGCTAAAGAACAATTAATAGGAATAAAATATGATTTTCAGGAAAGTTTGAGTCCGTACAGTTGGATGATGACTGCCTTCAGTGCCGTCAAGAAATATGGAATTCTATTTTTGATAAGACGCTTATTCAAATAACAAATACTTTTAAAAAAGTTTGAAAACGCTACATGAAATTGTAGCGTTTTTTTATGGTTGTTGAATGATACGTTTATTCTTAAAGTCACTCGGACTTATATGATATTTCTCTTTGAAAATTTTAGAAAAGTAACTTCGGCTACTAAGTCCTACGCTGTAAACTATTTGAGATATATTCATATCGGTAGTTACCATATAATCACGGGCTACTTCTAATCGCGCATGCCGTACATATTCGGTCACCGTTTTTCCATAGAGAAGTTTAAAACCTTCCTGAAGTTTCGCTTGTGATAATCCTGAATCTAATGATAATTGGTCTAATGAATAAGGCTTTGCGACTTCAAGGCTTATCTTTTTGGCCAGATTGCGAACTGTGCGTAGTTCTCTTTTTAACAAGGTTGTTTCTAAAATTTCTTCGGTTTGAAGCTTATCGTGCATCTTAATGTGCGAAGACAAAATCTGGTACACCAGTCCCTGAATGTGCAAAATACGAATCATACCTTTTTCCTTTACTTCCCGCAACGCCCCTATTTCATCAGCCATTTTCAGGTCATAGGCTCCGTAAAATGCATAGGTGTTCTCGTGATCTCTATCGTGAAATACCTGATAAAGTTTTTGATTGAGAGCGGAGAGGTTATTATGCCTCTTCCCGAGAAATTCAGTTCTTGAGATCTGAATTACATTTATTTCCAGTTTTTTATCGCTAGGAAAATATCCGTAGTTATACCCCCCGCGTTTGCTTGTTATGATCACAGACTGATATTGTTCTAAAATTTTTATATCGCTTTCATCCTGATAATCAAATCGATGCCCACAATAACCCTCCAGACAGTAGGCGAAGTGAATGGGGTTGTATTTTGATGCATCCATTATCAGGATGATCTCTTCAAAAAAGGTAATATCGTATTCTAATAAACTTACGCCCCAATCAAACGTTATAAAACGTATAGAACCGTGCGCGATATCATTTTGAATAGACAATACATATTCTCCCCATTTTTCGGAAATTTCGCCACCCAACTGTTGTTGCAACTGTTGTACAGTTTCCTCGGTACTTTCCGCGGTAATTATAATTTTTTTCATAGACAACTTTTAAATATAGTATTCCATACATTTTACTTGTTAAATCAATAAAGGCCTTAAGTCTTTATAAAGGTACTCCAGCTTTCCTAAATGCGCTGCTTCCATCTTCCCTTTTATCAATCCTAGATTTTCCAGTTCTTCTTCGTTCGAAAAAAGACTATACTGCTCGGCCAGATCTTTCGATATAAGAATATATTCCTCCATATCAATATTATTCTTAAGCATTCTGTGTGCAGTGATAACAGCTTCCCCCATTAACTTAAACCTCTTATCGATTTGTACTAGTCCTATCTCTTCGCTGTAATGAAGAATTATCTTTAAACCTAATATTTCAGGAATAAGATATGCACCTTTCTTATTCTTATAAGTCTCCCGCAATTCGCGGAGCTTTGTATAGAATTGAATATAGAAGTCTTCACACTGCCGCATAAGCGTTTCAAATTCCGGAAGCGCTCCCGACCTGAAAAATAGTACGGCATCACCTTCGATCTCTGAAACTTTTAAGTCTATCTGGTTTGCATAAATAATATCATTTAAAAGCGCCGGTATAACTTTTGCGCCCAGATCAAAGTCTACCTCACTCATGAATCTGGTAAAACCGCTAATATCTGGTATGCATAATAAGGTAGGAGATGTTTTCATTTCAATTTTTTACAAGTTAGTAAAGCTATCAGTAGTTCTTTATACTTTCCAGTTCATTTATTTTATTGCTTAAAAAAGATTGGTCTCGTGCATTCGAAATATACTCGTTTATATCCTCTCTTAATGCGTTCACTTCCAGCATAATATAATTTTTGTCTAAAGCACTTATTCCGTCGTGATTTAAAAAGAATCTATAACAATCGATGAGCATATTGATCACAGCTAAGTCTGCTTTTCCATAATTTCTGATAGGCTGAAAAATGATGCTCAGCAAATCACTGGCACTGATTCTATGATTTACGATAATACTTTCTTTTTGCGCCAATTGTTGAATCATGATCGCATCAAGTGAAAGTACTCTGGCACACAATTGCCCTAATTTACCGATCACGTTTCGAGCAGTTCCGGGATCGTTGATTCCAGGAGACAATGCCTTTACGGCAACCTCCATGAGTTTAATGAGTTCTTCAAGATAACCTTCACTATTTTGGCGATCCTTAGTAATATGAAAGCACAGTAACAACGATTTTTCATCTTCCTTACTCAAACTTACCTTTGTTTTTGCAAGTATTGCTCCTTCCCACAAATGACATTCTTCATGTGGTATCACTTCAATAAGTTCCAGTTTTTCCCTTAGCTCTACCGTGAGTAATTCAGGATCAAAGCTTTTAAAATAGCCGGTAGTAGGTACTTTAACTTCAAAACCTTCGTAATCCAGATCTGGTTTATCGACATTCGCATCGCTGTATTTGGAGGTTAGCAGATCTATCTTGGTATTGGCTTCCCTGAAAATACGGTCTATAATATTATGAATCTGAATTGCCCCGGAAATACTATGTATAAAATAAACGAATAAACCAATACATATAATACCTGAGATGGCAGCGAGTATTATAGAAATCCCCAATTCCCCCACTTCAGACGTATACGCTCCTAAAACGGTAAGAAGTATTAATGTATAAATCAGTGTACCGATGTATACCCCAAGAATGATCTGATGTTTTTTATCTGAAATAAGCCCCGGCAGCAGTCTGGGAGAAAAATTAGTAGAAGCCTGATTTAAGACCACCATTACCATGGTAAAACTAAACACGGTTAATGATAACATACCCCCTATAAGAACCGATAACAACGTATGTGCGGTATCCTTGTCCTGAATGATAAGATGCGGAATATTTTTCTTTAATTCTACTACGAATGCAGTGCGTTCAAAAGACAACGCAAGTAATGCAAATACTAAAAAGAAGAAACTGAGAAGGACCGGGTAGAATGCAATACTTCTCGTTATACGATTATATAGGGTTTTTAATAATTTAACGAATGTTTTCACGATTTTATTCTTACCCGAAAGTTGATAGAAGATAAACCCTCCATGATACTGTAAAATTAGTGCTTATAAAACTGTGAAGTAAAGACAGTAGTAGCAAAATAGCTTTTTTTTTTAATTCAATAACGTTTTATGCTGCAATCCTCCTCTTATCTTAATTTTCGTTTAGCGTACTCGTTAATGATTACTTTAATAGAGCACTATTAGACCTGACGAAGCCTTTATTTTTGTACCCATAGAAACCAATTAAATTATACTATATGAAAAAGATTTTTACAGCAGCAATCGCAGCGTGCTTAGTAATTGCATGTAATGTAGAACAAAAGAAAGAAGGGGAACTTCCCGAAATAGATGTGGAAGTAGATACCGAAGCAGGTAAATTACCGTCTTATGAAGTTGACTGGGCAGATGTAAATGTTGGTACCACGACAAAGACTGTTGAGATTCCCAAGGTAGTGATCGTTATGGAGGAAGAAGAGGTAGAAGTACCTTACATTGATGTTGATATGCCAGAATCCGGAGAGAAAGAAGAGCGTACACTTATGATTGAAGCAGAAGTTACAGGTAAAGAACATGCCTTGGATATTAAAGAGATAGGAGCTTCTCAAAACAATTTGTATATCATTGCCATGTTAGAGGCGAACGAAACAGACCTTGGAGATAAAACACTGAGAGTTTCAGACCAGGTAACCCTGAATGCTCCAGACCTTAATGAAAAGTACTTTATCATTGGAGAGCGGCCAGATCGTGTTTTCAATAGCAAGTATAAATATTTTGCTACTATGGATGATTTAAAAGCCAAGTTAGGTGACTATACTGTTATATACAAGGACTAATGAACTACATTAATTAACACTTAAATTTTAAAAGGTTCTTTGCGCACAGCGAAGAACCTTTTTTTAACTACAACACTTATGAATATATTTGAAGCCCTTCGTGAAGACCACGATCGCCAGCGAAAGTTATTAGATGAACTGGTGGCAACCTCCGGAGATACAAAAAGAAGAGATGAAGTCTTCAAAAAACTAAAAAAAGAACTGGAATTCCATGCCAATGGAGAAGAACGTTTTTTCTACAAACCTTTAATCGATAGTGATAAAACCCAGGAAAAAGCAAGACACAGCATTGCAGAACATCATGAAATAGACGAATTTATCGAAGAGCTGGAAAAAACTTCGTACGATTCTTCCGGCTGGCTGAAAATTGCCAAAAACCTACAGGAAAGAGTGGAACATCATCTTAAAGAAGAAGAACATGAGGTTTTTCAAATGGCAGGAAAGGTGTTGAGTGATTCACAGAAAAATACGTTAGCTGAAGAATACCAGTCTTACATGAAATCAAATCGGTAAAGAATCGGTAATTTTATACAATTGTAAAACGAGAGCTACGATGGCAAAAAATTCACTTTCTGAGGAGTTCCTTGAAAAATTACTGAAAACTCCGGAGGTCGTGATCGAAAAACTTGATCTGGTTTATGTGAATGATGATCATCTGTCAATTCTAAGGTTAAAAGAAGACAAAGATTTCACCTACGTTTATAATGGAAAACCTTATACCAATAAGAAAGACCTTGAGCGTATTGAAAATTTGGTGATCCCGCCGGCATGGAAAGATGTTAAAATAGCCTCCGTAAGCAACGGACATTTGCAGGCAACCGGAAAAGACCTTAAAAACCGTAAGCAATATCGTTACCACCCGTTCTGGAATAAAGTTAGAAACCAGACTAAATTTTATAAAATGGGTGTTTTTGGAGAAAAGCTTCCGTCAATAAGAAAACAGGTTGATCAAGATCTGAAACTGGAAGGATGGCCCAAAAGAAAAGTACTCGCACTTATCATAAGACTTATGGAAGAAACTCATATTCGAATTGGAGGCGAGCAATATGCAAAAAGAAACAAGACCTATGGTTTGTCTACCTTACGAAGAAAACATTTGAACGTATATAAAGACAAACTCGTATTTGAGTTTAAAGGAAAAAAAGGAAAAGAGCATAAAGTAACCTTGCGAAACAAAAGATTAATACAGCTTGTTTGCAAATGTGAAGAGCTTCCGGGTTGGGAGCTTTTTCAGTATTATGATAATGATGGTCAAAAAAATAGTGTAGATAGTAGTGAAGTAAATGAATATCTGCATGAGATAAGTGGAACTATTTTTACAGCAAAAGATTTTCGAACCTGGGCGGCTACCTTGATTTTTTTTGATACGCTTATGGATATAGGTCCGGAAAAAGACGAGAAAAAACAGCATAAAAATATTCTGAAAGGATTTGATGCAGCTGCAAAAGAATTAGGTAATACCCGCAACGTTTGCAGAAAATATTATGTACATCCGCTTTTGGTGAAGTATTACGAAACAGGCGAATTGACCCAGAGTTTTGAAGCGGCAAATGCGCATAGCGACAAGGATAAATACTTTACTGCTTCTGAAAAAGCGGTATTAGATCTTATTAAAAATTACCATCCAAAAAGCCTGAAGACATTCGATCTTGATAAATCCAATAATTAATTACTTAACATATAGTATCTCATGAATGCAAAATTAATAGAAGCATGGAATAAAATGCTTGACAAACTGAATTCCTGGGTAGATGCAATAATAATTAATCTGCCCAATATTGCGATTGCTGTAATTGTGTTTATCATTTCGATCATTGCCTCTAAGTATATTAGCAGGCTCGCAATGAAAATACTTCAAAAAAGTTCTTTACAGCGCTCTATGAAAAACCTGATTTCAAAATTAATATCAGTAACTGTCATATTACTGGGATTATTTTTGATCCTGGGAGTACTCAATCTCAATAAAGCACTTAATACAATTCTCGCAGGTGCCGGAGTTGCTGGTCTGGCCGTAGGTCTCGCACTACAAGGTGCATTAGCCAACACGTATAGCGGGATTATTCTCTCTTATATAAAACACATAAAGTTTGGCGATTGGATAGAGACGAACGGTTATGAAGGCGAAGTAACCGATATCGGATTGCGGGCACTTACAGTAAAACAAGCAGATAACAACATGGTTTACATACCCAACAAAATGGTAGTAGAAAACCCGATTAAAAACTTTTCTACAACAGCACAGTCAAGGGTAATGCTGGAATGTGGTGTTGCTTATAATTCAGACCTCCGATTTGTGCGAGATCTGGCAGTAGAAACCATCACGGATAATTTTGAGGCTGTAGAGGCTAAAAAGGATGTGATCTTTTTATTTCAGGAATTCGGTGATAGTTCTATAAATTTCCAGCTTCGGTTTTGGATTAACTCTACTTCTGGCCTTGAGGTATTGAAAGCACGTAGCAGAGCCATTATTCTCATTAAAGAAGCGTTTGATAAAAATAACATCAACATCCCATTCCCGATACGAACCTTGGATTTTCCAGAAAGTGTTAAGATCTCAAATCCCAATTAAATTTTGGGTATATATCCTTACTATGAATGCCATTGCTGTATCAATGGCATTTTTTATTCAACCCTTTCTACTTCACTTTCACTTTTTAACACATAATCGCCGTCTTCCTGTTGAATATACAGTGCTTTATCACCACTTTCTCCTTTTCTGGTGACTTCTGTGCCATTTATTGTTTTGGTAACCTCTTCTGTATAAGTTTTCTGGACCGTTCCAGTCCCTTCACCATTACCCCAATTCCATTTTACTTTAGTTCCTTCTTTGATCATGACAGTTTAGTATGATTTGTTAATACGAGATTTGACTAATAGCTATATGTAATCAAAATTCTCCCGTTCTGTTTTTTTCAAGTAACTAAAAATAGAGATTCCTACTGATGGGAAGGTGTGTATTTAAAGTCGATTTTAACGGTATCGCGATAGGAAGTAATGCAATCCATAAATGAGATAACTCTTACTTTGATGGAGCACTGTTTGGCCCCAAGTTAGTATTAGTTTTATAAAAAAGGAAAAAGATGTATACTGATTTTATTCTGGGAATTGCTGCCGGCTTTGCAGGCGCAGTTGCAACCATCACAATTATTGGTACTTTACGATCAAACAAGTTAAAACATCTGAAGTACCAGAGAAAGAAAGGCGTATCTCATAGGAAGAATGATTATGAAATACCGTATTACGATCCGAGAAACGATCGCTGGTAGTCCCCTTATCTTATCCTTTTTATTATAAATTAATTTAAAATTCACTTATGGAAACAATTACAGAAAAATTATCTGAAAAATTAAATGATCTGCTTGAGAAAACGTATGATGCCGAAAAAGGTTTTAAAAAGGCAGCAGAAAATGTAGAACACGCAGGACTGAAAGCTTATTTTGAGGAAAAAGCAGATCAGCGGTATAACTTTGGGCATGAACTTAAAAAAGAAATTAGAGCTATTGGCGGTGAAGTAGACAAAGGAGGAAGTGCAATGGGTACAGCACACCGAACCTGGATGGATATAAAAGCTTTTTTGTCTTTAGACAGTGAAGAATCGATGTTAGAAGAAGCCATTCGCGGCGAAAAAGCAGCAATTGACGATTATGAAGATGTACTGGAAGAAGCAACATTACCGCCAAGTACCAAGGCGATCATAACATCGCAAAAATTAATGATTCAAAATGGTCTTTCCAACATTAAAAAAATGGAAGATCTGAGATAGATTAATACATCATTTCTTAATTTAATTCTATTCTTTTACTTAAATTCAAAAGGAGCCGCTTAACAACGGCTCCTTTTTATATGCTATATGTGAAAATTCGGTTTAAGTAGACTGTAAACTTTCTTTAATTCTGGTCTTATACTGCTTTGGACTACATTTATATTTTTCTTTAAAGCATTTACAAAAATAACTTCTACTGGTAAGTCCAATGGTGTAAACGATTTCTGAAATATTCAGATCAGTAGTTCTTATAAGCATTTCAGCCTTTTCAAGTCGTATATTGCGAATACAGTCTGCCACCGTTCTGTTGTGTAAGAATTTGAATCCTTCCTGCAATTTAGCAGGAGAAAGACCTGAATAAAGTGAAAGACTACGCAGACAGTGAGGGAGTTCCGGATGATTGGAAATATGCTCACTTAGCTTTTGAAGACGGTCCAGTTCACGGTTAGTCAAACTACTAGGTTTGTATTCCTCTTCCATTTCTTCAATGAACTGGTCTATCTGATTAGCGAGGATTAATTGGCAAAGCCCTTCAAATCTCAACACGAGAGAGGTACTGGTTTTGTGCTTGATTTTTTCCAGTAATTTTACCTGCTCGCCGATCTCCAGGTTAGACATACCTAAATGCAAATGCATATGTTTCTCCTGCATTAGATCTGCCAATACTTTAAATCTATCGGTATCCTCGATATCTTCAAATCTATCAAAATAGAAGCTCTTGTTCATTCTGATCACACTGAGCACCACATCAGACGCTGCCTGTAAGATCACTTCGCTTTTTATCTCTTTATTTTGAAGTACTACCGCGGTTTGAAATTTTTCTAACTGTACCGCCTTATTTTCTTCACTAAATTTATGCCAACACTCCCCTTTCAAACAATACACGAAGAAAATAGTTTCTTCTTGCAGGGAAGCGAAATTTAATTTTGTTTCATCAAACATTTTGAGATGTATCTCAAATGCATCAATATCTTTATCTAAAGAAGCATATCGCAAACTACCATCACCAATAGAAGGCTTAGGTATCCATTGGGTGATACCATTTATCTTTCTGATATCCCCGGAAAGAAAAGTACATATTTCCTTCAATTCTTCACTTGCCATCCTGTCATTCATGTTTTTCTGTTTAAATAAAATTTAGCCTAATTAGTGATAAAATTACTGTAATTGAACTCAGGTCGTTAACATTATTCAGTTTTTGTTTAATGTTTTAAGGTTAATATACAATAAACAATCAAAAAACATAAACATTTATGTTAAATAATTAAAGAACAATGATTTAAGTCTGTTATTTAAAGAGATTTGATTTACTGAATTTGATGTGCATTTGTGCTAGTAATTAATGGATATAAGATAATTCACGTTGAATATAATTCGTTATTTGCAGTAGAATAATTGCTATGTACTATAAGCTTTCTAATATTGCCGATCGCAGATCTCTGGAGTCTACGTTTAAAATAGCATTTCGCTATCCAAGGCTTTATTCGCCATCATGTATTATTAATGGCCTCAATGAAGAGCTTATTACCGTGCTAACGCAAGAAGATCCACATACAGCTTATCCTTCTATCTGGGGAATCCTACCAGAAGCCTATGGAGACGATTGGCAATATTTCCAAGAGGTTTCAAATACGCTCAACATGCAAATAAATGAGATCTCATCTAAAAAGTGGTGCTTGACCGCTTTGCAAGAGCGTAGATGTCTCATTATCGTGACCGGATTCTTTACTTCATACATCTACAAAGGAGAAATCTATCCATATTATGTTCATTTACCGGAAAACAAGCCCTTCTTTATCGCCGGTATCTATAACAAACTAGAAGATGGTTTTATCACCTGTACCATTTTAGTAGGCCCGGCTAATGAAAAAATTCAAGAAATACAACACCTCACAGATTTGATGCCTGTATTCGTATCTCAGGAACAAGCTTATGAATGGCTTTCTCCCTCAGACCCTAAAGATGATATCAAACAATTTTTAACAAATAGCAGCTCATCCCAATTAGAAGCGCACCCTATCGCGAAGGAATTTTTCAAAAATAATATAGGTTATGATACTTTACTGGAACCTGTTTTTTATCAAAATATTCCGAAAGGTTAGGATCTCTCAATTATTTGACTCTTTTTCGGTATTCTGTAGGTAACATACCGTATTGATCAAAAAATATTTTGGAGAAATAACTTCTGCTTTTAAACCCAATTTGATAAACGACTTCTGAGATAGACATCTCACCTTGCTTTAAATAATCTCTTGCAATTTCAACTTTTAATTGCCTTATGTATTCGTTTACCGATTTATTATACAATACCTTAAATCCTGTTTGAAGCTTTTTTGGGCTCAATCCAGATTCTTGGGCGAGTATGGGTATCGTAATATGCTCTGAAATATTATCGAAAATATACTCTGATAGTTTATGAATCTTTTTAATTTCTTCCTTCGAGATAGATTCCGGAAGCTTAGATTTGTTTTCGAAGTTGTGATGCTCCATCAATTGCATTGCGAGAATTAAATTGATCCTGCCTTCAATAGAAAGCGTTCTTATAATTCCGTGTTCGGGAGCTTCATTCAACAACCTGACCTGATCGGCAATTTGTAGATTATAATTTCCAAGATGCTCGAAAGCGACGGTCTCTGAGGTTGATTCAAATACGCTGTATAATACTTCATTCAGATAATTAAGGTTGTTTTGCTTCTTCTTAGCATAGTCGGCCTTATTAATTTGTATAAAGTTAATTTTAACTTGAGTGCTTTTTGGAAATAATAGAGTTTTGTCTGATTTATGTTTATGAGAGATAATGATATTTTGAAAGCGATTTAGATCTAGAAAACGCCCGTTTTCGACCGAAAATTTAATAACGCCCTCCGAAATAAAAATAAATTCTAAAGGAGTAACGTTTCCGGTTACCGAATTTATTTTAAAATCCTGAGAAAAGCACACATCATAATCAATCAAACGTACTCCCCAATCAAAAGTGATACTTCTTATGATACCTTTTCCGAAATGATTTTCAAATTGCAGCGTCTGTTCACCCCACTCTGTAGTGAGCGAACCGTTTAGATGCTTATTCAATTCTTCCAATAAAAGAGATTCATCAGAATCGCGCAATTCAATTTCTTTCATCTATAACAAACTAACCTAAAGTAATTTTTGAGTTGTTACAAAGAAATTAGAATCTTGAAAAATTGATTAACAATTTTGAAATTTAGTTTAACAATTTTGATCTGTTTAGCGAAAAAATGTGCTTTATTAATTTATTCTTTTTATCAGATAATATCTCTAGGCAGACTTATCTGTATCAGGTTTCCCACGATTTTGTTCAAGGTATCTTTTAGGTGAGATTCCATATTTTTCCTTAAACAGTTTAGAAAAATAGCTTCTGGAGTTAATGCCTATTTTATAAGTGATTTCAGTAATATTAAGTGCTGAATTTTCTAATAGGTCTTTTGCCTTTTCTATGCGATAATTTCTAATGTATTCGTTTACAGAAGTTTTATAAAGGTGTTTGAAACCATTTTGAAGCGTATTTTGATTTAAACCTACTCTTTTTGCCAAGCTAGGAATACTTTCCATGCTCCCAATTTCATCCTGAATGATCTCTACAGCATCTTCGATACTTTTAATAGTAACCTGGCGTAAAATTTTTCGCCGATCAGGATTCTTATGATCGTCTATAAACTGTTTGAATTGTTGAGAAATGATTTCGAACGTTTTCCCTTCCTGGTAGACAGCCTTCATAAATGAATCCAACTCACATTCAGTAAATTCAGTAATAAGTTTTGCTATTTCAAGACTATAATATGCCTGATGTCTGAAGATGTTGACGCCATTAACATCGCGTAGCAAATTTCGAAGTGTTCCATTCATGTCATCCAAGAAACTGTTAACTTTATTTTCAAACTCTCTGCGATTGATGTCAATTTGAAAATAACAAACTGGATTTCCCCTAGGCAGCCTGAAAACATGGGTATTATCGGGTTTGCTAGATATCATAACATTTTCCAGATGACGTATTTCAGCGAACTCATTATCTTCTGTAAATTTATGATAGAATGTTTCTTCTCTGTTGAAAACTAGTTTTAACTTATGAAACGTACTATTTTCAACGTAGATTACCAACTCTTTCTTAAGTAAAAAATCGTGATCAATTACACCTACACCATTATCAAAATGAGTTCCTACAATGTATCCGGACCCGTATTTTTCGGGGATTTGAATTCTATAAGTGTTATTTTCAATTAGGACTTCCTCTTCAAGTGCCGCAGCTATATCTTCAATATAACGCTGTATCGAAAGATCATTTACTGTTATCTTCTTAACCATACTTTTTCTGTGGTAACATGCTTCTAAGTTACTTCATATTAATTATAATTCGATAAAATGATCTAAAAAGTTATCGAAGCCCGAAAATTCAATAGGATATCGATTAATAATTCAAGTAATGAAGCTAATGTTTCAGTCTAAGTTTTTTGAACTTGCACTCATATTAACCAAAAAAATCAAAAACTATGTTACGTTGGACCGTTATTTTTATTGTTTTAGCTGTTATCGCTGCTATCTTCGGCTTTGGAGGTATTGCAGCAGGAGCAGCAAGCATTGCCAAAATACTTTTCTTTATTTTCTTAGTGCTTCTTGTAATTTCATTGTTTTCGGGAAAATTCAAAGCAAAGTAAACTACCTCAAGGTTAGCCAATGAGCCATTTGTTGGAAACAAACGTTTAATTTTGATGCATGCCTCGGGGTATTAGACCCTTTGGAGGTGTCAATAAATCTATAAAATCATGAAAAAAATTATTTATATAATAACCATGTTATGTATTCTGGCTATTACTTTCACGGGTTGTCGTGAAGATAAATCTGCTGGTGAAAAAATTGAAGACGGTGTAGAAGAAGTTGGTGATGGGGTTGAGGACGCTGTTGATGAAGTTGAAGATGAAGTAGACTAAAAACAGGAGTTGTTAGGTTGTTGATACGAGAATGCGGATAAAATTTTTTTACTTTATCCGCATTTTTTTAATCTAGAAGATCTTGATTAAGCGTCTGTATGAGGGATTCCAATACCCGGGCTGTCAGGATCAATAAGATGAGTAACTTCTGAGGGCGTTTCGATCAGAAAAAATTCATCTCCTTTGATCAGTATCGGGCATCTTAATAACGAAGGATTTTTATCCAGTACTTTAATCCAGTCGTGGGTTTCAAGCTTAGCACCGTCAGCCTCAAATTGTTTCTTGAAATCGGCATGCGAAGTATTTATCAAATCTTTCACCTCAATTCCTATCATTTGAGCCACCTCTGCCCATTGCGTTCCTGTTACATTATCTTTAGAAATGTCAATGAATCTGGTAGGTTTATCCATCGACTTCACATAAGGATACGTTTGTTTACCCAAAGAAGTTTCAGAATTATAGATTAAAGTTATCGTATTTTTGTCTTTAGCTATGATACTCATTTCTTTTTTGGAGAAATATATTATTATTTGAGGGGTATTGGTGACACAAATAAAAATTAATTTATCTCATTTGATTTCTTCATACATAAAGAAATATTGTTTTTACTAATTTGAAACCTGCTACTAACAAATCTTATTTTCTTATTACTCCCATTCAAAAAAAGTGGAAGTGGTATTTTCTAGTATGCATATTAATCGGAATTGTTTTTATGATCTCACCTAAAACATTTAAAGGGCATCAAATTCCTGAAGCCATAAAAAAAGAGGCAGAGAAAGCATTGTCTTTTTATCCTCAATTAAAAAATACACCTATCATTTTTAAATTTAAAAAGGAAATCGCCAAATCGACCATGCAGGCACAACCCGTCTGGCAAACGCTCTTTTATTCAAAGAAAAAAAGAAGATACATTATACTGATTAGTGAAAAATTTAAGATCGACGGAAAAACATTTTACACAAAAGATGCGCCATTTGATGTATTAGTGGGTTGGTTAGGACATGAGTTAGGACATGTGATGGACTACAAAGAACGTAGTTCACTTAATCTCATTTTCTTTGGTGCTCGTTATATTTTTTTACAACAACACATCAAAAAAGCAGAGCGCACCGCAGATGTTTATGCGATTAATCAAGGAATGGAGAAATATATTATGGCTACCAAAGATTTTATCCTAAATCAGGCAGGTCTTTCAAGTACCTATTTAGAACGTATAAAAAAATATTATCTATCGCCAGAAGATATTATGCAGTTGGTAAAAGAACGCGATAGCATTTGATCAGGAATTTTCTGCTACGAATGTTTCCCATTCTTCAAACTTCTCTTCACCCATAACACGCTCCATTTTTACCTGGCCTCCTTTTTTCTTATTGGCACCACTCCACTCATGAAAAACCGAAGGATCAATGAGCTTCACTTTAACTCCTTCCAGTGCTTTTGAGCGCGCGACGCAATAGTTTTTATTTGCATTTTTCAGAAATTCATCCAAAGCATTCGCTACCTCTGTTTCTTCCAGCTGGGCATGAGTTCCAATATACCAGCTATGATAGAAATCTTCTCCAAATCTTTTTGCGCAAAGGGTATATTCAGCTATTTCTATATCCATCTTTTCCTCCAGATGTTGAATAGCATCGTTTAATTTGTTTACCGATAATTGCGAGCCTACTGTATTTAAAAAGAATTTGGTTCTTCCTGTGATTTTGATTTCAGCACGTTCAACATCTGTGAATGCGATGGTATCACCAATAAGGTATCGCCATGCTCCCGAAACCGTACTAATAATTAATACATAATCTTCATCGGTACGCACCTCTCCGATGGTCAACGAAGGGGCTTCCTGAGAAAGTGATCCATCAGATTTTATATATTCGGGCTTAAACGGAACAAACTCAAAGTAAATTCCGTTATCGGTCACCAATTGCATCGCATCTGTTTCCGGTCTTTTTTGAAAAGCCATAAATCCTTCGGAAGCCAGATACGTATCGATCACCGTAATAGGTTTACCCATTAAAGCATTAAAACTCTTTTTGTAGGGGTCGAAAGCTACCCCGCCGGATGTGTATACCTGAAGATTGGGCCAGATGTCGTGTATATTTTCTAAATTATGATGTTCAATAACTTTCTGCAGCATCAATTCCATCCATGAGGGGATACCGCTTAAAGCTCCTATATCCCAATCTGCTGCTTTTTCTGCGATTCTGGCAACCCTTTCATCCCAATCATCAATCTTTGCAATCTCTTTTCCCGGTTTATAATACCCACTAAACCACTCTGGGATATTACTGGCGCTTATACCACTTATTTCTCCTTCCAAATGATCTTCTTTTTCAATAAGGTCGGTAGAGCTCCCTAACATCATGATCTCTTTTTCGAAAAAATCTGCCGGAAGCTCAAAGTTACTTAAAGCAAATACCTGCTTGATCCCTGCTCTTCGTATTGCTTCTATCATTTCGGAAGTTACTGGTATTCTTTTGCTCTTTTTTCCTGTGGTGCCAGAACTTAAAGCGTAATAATCAGGGCTTCCCGGCCAGGTAACATCTGCCTCGCCTTCATGTAGTTTTTTCCACCAGGTCTCATTGATGCTATGATAGTCAAAATAAGGTATGCCTTCTGCAAATGCCTTTGCCATATTATCAGATTGCAGGATTTTGGTAAAATTATAATGCTTACCAAACTGCGTGTCCGAAGCATTTTCGAGCAACTCTTTAAGCACTTTTTGCTGCGCCTCTATATGATCTGTTTGACGGGTAAATAAGTCTTTTGCTTCTATAAAGCCCTTGATTAAACTTCCTATGATCGCCATGATATGTTCTGAAAAATTTTAAGGTTAAAATTACGAATATCCTAGGGTTTCGATGTTATAATGCTTGCTATAAAATTAGAAAAGCGACGAAAACTCGTCGCTTTATAATTAATTTACTATCTCTTAAGCATTTACTACTTGATCTTCATGCTTCCCTTCGCATAATTCTTCTATGATTTTATCGATAAACATCGGAAGATCGTTAGGATTACGGCTAGTGGTCAATCCGCTATCTACAACAACAGCTTCGTCTACCCATTCGGCGCCAGCATTGACAAGGTCATCCTTTATACTCTTATAGGAAGTTACCTTTCTGTTTTCTACAACTTCTGCACTTATAAGCAGCCAGGGCGCATGACATATAGCTGCTACTGGTTTGCCGCTTTTAAAGAAAGCTCTTATAAAATCAAGTGCTTTTTGATTTGTTCTCAAGGTATCAGGATTTATGACACCGCCTGGAAGAACCAGCGTATGATAATTCTCTTCACTGGCTTCTTCCAGTGTTTTATCAACATCGATAGATTTGTTCCAGTTACCATTATTCCATCCTTTAATCGTACCCGCCTCTACAGAGACAATATGCACTTCAGCACCTTCCTTTTTTAAAGCGTTCATCGGTTCAAACAATTCAGATTCCTCAAATCCGTTCGTAGCTAAAATAGCTACATTCTTATTTTTTAATTTCATAGTTGCAAATTTTTTGTTTTTTTCAAAGTTCATACAATTAATACAAAAAGCTGCGCTTATATAGATAAGAAGCAAACTCATATGCGAAAAAAGATTTTTGCGGTTAGAGTGCATCATTTTCTTATTCGCGTTAATACCATCTGCTTTTCCTAAGTACCTTGGAAACACTAATTAAAAAATCAATACATGAAAGTTCAAGCATATTTAACATTTACAGGAGATTGTCAACAAGCGGTAGATTTTTACGCAGATTGCTTTGATGCGGAGGTCGTTAATCGCCAAACCTATCAACAGTCTAAAATGGACATTCCTGGCAATTATCAGAATAAACTTCAGCATGCAGAAGTTAAAGGTAAAGGTGTGCATTTCATGGCGTATGATGCTGCACCAGACACTCCGGTTAATTCAGGAAACCAGATTCATATGAGTGTTGACCTTACCGATAAAGAGGAAGCACACGCTGTTTTTAATGCGCTCTCTGATGGTGGACAGGTCATTACCCCTATGCAAGAAAAAGAATGGGGCGCCATCTATGGCAGATTAAGAGATAAATACGGAATTCACTGGATGGTGAATTGTAATTTAAAATAGTCTCTGGTACTTCCAAAAATTTGTAATTTTTATTTAGAATAATTTTTTTTAATTGTAAGAAAATACTTTAATTTGTTTCTGAATTCAAACCTAATAATAATGAAACAAATTAAAATTTTATTCAGTTCGGTCATCATCGTATTAATGCTAGTAAGCTGTTCAAATGATAAGGATACTATTGTCGAACGCCCAAACTCTTCTGAACATGTTTTGAAAAATAGTATTATTATTAACTATTTTCATTACGAAGGAAGCACTTACGAGGTGATGTTTAAGGAAGACTCTGATGGAAATCTTATTCCTATTGATGAAATTCCTGACGTGCTTAAAAATGCTGCTTCGTTACCTCAACTCGCTACAGTAATAGACGGAAGCGATATTTATTTTTTCAAAAACGAAAAAGAAAAGTTTGATTTTTTCAAACTAGATTATGAGCTATTATTAACTTCTAGAAAAAAAGATTTTGTAAGACCTACTAATTTAACCTCTACTGACAGATATGTAAGTATCCCTTTTACTACCAACAATTTTAATAATAACGTTTTTTGCTTCCAAAATATTAATTTCGACGCCGGAAAGTTAGCAATATCAAATTTTTTAGACCTTAAAGATTTAAGAAGAAAAAACTTTAACGATAAAATTGGGTCGATTGCGATCAATCCTAATTTTGTAATTCCCAGATTAAATGGTACTACGCTCCCTTATACTTTTCGTAGACAAATTATTTTTTATGAAGATATAAATTTCAGAGGACGCACAATTGAATTTTATTTTGACTATACGAATAGAGATCCGTATCGATATTATTTTGGTCATAGAAGACTTCGAAGTTTAACGTTTGGATTCTTTGGTACACGCACTTGGAACGACCGTATTAGTTCAATAGATGTAATTGAGAACGGAATGTCTTATATAAATTAAGGTAAAAAGAATACTTATTGAATAGGTATATATTCTTAGTAAAGACTTATCAAAAGGAAGCCGTTTCATAACCTAATGAAACGGTTTTTTTGTTTTATCCGGGCTCCTACCCGCAATGGTTTTCAAATACTCCTTTCTCAATGAGTATAACTACGTATTGTGACGTTTTCTTTTTAACTAGTATTTGTTAGACGCTTCTTAATCAATTACTACAAAGAGTCCTTAAACTTCACGATGCGCTTATAGGATTGATCAATCCGTTCTTTGGTTATCTCTCCTTTGTCAATCATTTTTTTGATCACTGCAATTAGCTCTTCAGCGGTAATTAGTCTGCTATCCCTTGAATAAATATGATTCGAAAACATCAGGATATCAACCCCTGCTAAAATGGCCATTTTAATAGCCGTTTCAAATCCGAAATGGTCACTTATCGCTCGCATTTGCATATCATCTGAAAATATAACACCGTCATATCCAAGTCGATCCCGCAAATAGTCTTTTAATATCCTTTTTGACAAGGTTGCCGGAATTTTTTCAGCATCAAGTTTTTCATTCACAATATGTGCTGTCATGATCGCATCTGCATTTCCTTCGTACATAAGTTTAATATAGGGATACAATTCTACTTCTTGCCAGGTATTGCTAACATCTGTTACATCGTAGTGGGAGTCTTTGTTGGCATTGCCCTGTCCGGGAAAATGTTTAAACACGGTTTTCACCCCAAAATAACGATGACTTTTTACCACCTCTCTTGCATGTTTTACAATGAGCTCGGGATCCTCTGAAAAGCTTCGCTTGTTTTTACCTATAGCGGGATTTTCTGCGTTGTGCAAATCCAGTACTGGAGCATAATTCACATTGATCCCCAAAAGGTATAAATTGTGAGCGATCAAATCTGAGTAATGTTTTGTGGAATCAATAGCATCTACATCCCCTAAATATTTTGCTGTTTTTGTAACCGGAAATCCGTATTTTGGTTTTAACCTGTTTACAATTCCACCTTCTTCATCAATGCTTACGAGCAATGGGATCGCTGCCTCTTTTTTGTAACTGGCGATCAATTTTTTTAAGGATGCTTCAGAGTCCTTCTTCGAGATATTTTTTTCATACAACAATATCCCACCAAGATGCCCTCTTGAAATTGATTTTAGAATTATATCTGAAGTGTCTGCTTCCGTTCTGTTTCCAATACCTAACAATAGCATTTGCCCGATCTTTATATCGAGACTGTCATTTGATATTTCCTGAGAAGCTAAAGGCATCACAGTCAACCATGAGCCTATTAGAAAAAAGATGTAAAATATATTCTTCATTCGAAATGCCGTTTGAAATTTAATGGAAGTATTCTGTTGCGAGTCAATCAAGATTAAAAATTCTTTTCGGACAGTAAAAGTATAAAAATTGTGAACAGTTTTTTAGTTTATGCAGTACGATCATTTTTACCTTACTGCTTCGATACGAATGCTCAAACGTACAACTGCGCTCAGAAATGTCTTCTAATTTTACCTGTCGACGGTTCCCGCATTAAGTTTCTCATCATAAATGTAACTAAGCAAACAACCTCCGGGCAAGCTCATGAGGCATTTTGTTTGAAAAAAACGTTTAATTTCAAGGCAAGCCTCGGGGTATTAGACCTTTGGCGGTGCCTATTAATCGTCCTGTTTCTATTGATCTGACAGGAAAAAGAGGGTTTTTCTCCTGATTTTCGTGCCGTTAATCGATTATTTTAGACACGTTAACATTCAATTAACAGTATTTTTTATATTTAAGCCGAACTTAAATAACCTACTTTTTGTTAAAAAAAATAATCCCATTTATTTTTTTCAGCACTTTTATGTATGCCCAAAACATCAACTTTGATCGTTTAGGACAAGATAAACTTTTTCGGGTAACCGGGGGTTTATCTACCAATGGAGTGTATTATGAGGGTACCGCCAATCGAGATCCGTTTACCTACTTTGTAAGTGGGAATCTAAATTTTTCGGTAGCAGGTCTGTATTCCATACCCTTGTCTTTTACCTATTCTAATCAGGAATTCGATTTTAGCAATCCGTTTAAGTTTAATCGGTTAAGCTTGCATCCCTCCTATAAATGGGTGACGGCCCATATTGGAGATGTAGCGATGACGTTTTCACCCTATACCGTTAACGGACATCAATTTACAGGAGCAGGTGTAGATCTCGCACCGGAGGGTCGCTTTAAATTCAGTGCCTTGTATGGACGCTTTCTAAGAGCCGCCGAATATGATGCAGAAGAACCCGCATCCATTCCTGCCTACAAGAGAACAGGATTTGGTTTTAATACCTCCTATGAATTTGACTTTGCAAAAATCGGATTAATTCTTTTCAGGGCAAGAGATGATGAAAATTCGATAGAAACACCTTTCCCCTCCGACTTGAATCTGGCACCCAAAGAAAATGTGGTCTTAAGCACGCAAGCAAATTTTCGTTTATTCGACAAGCTCCAATTCTCTTTAGAATATGCCGTTTCTGGAGTTACGGAAGACACCCGGGCAACCGAAGATGCTGAGAAATCAGGGCTCACCAGTTTTTTATTAGATGCAAATATTACTACAGATTACTACACTGCACTTCGTGCAGATCTTTCATATCCCGCCGGTAACGGTGCTATTGGTGTGGGCTATGAACGTATTGATCCTGATTATAAAACTTTTGGTGCTTATTTTTTTAATAATGACCTTGAAAACATCACCATAAATGCTTCACAAACGATTTTTGATAATAAACTAAATGTTTCGATGAATGCGGGTTTGCAAAGAGACAATCTGGATAACAGCAAAAGTTCAGAATTACAAAGAATTGTAAGTGCCGTAAACCTAAGCTATACAGCATCAGATAAACTCTCGTTGAACGCTTCCTATTCTAATTTCCAATCTTATACCAATATTCGTGATCAGTTTGATTTTATAAATCAGGTAGCCGATTTTGATAATATCGATACTTTAAACTATCGGCAGATATCACAAAATGCAAACTTAGGAGTCAACTATGCCATCAATAAATCTGAAAAGAAAGTACAATCGGTCAACCTCAACCTAACTTATCAAAGCACCAATAATCAACAGGACGGAGAAACGATTGAAAGTGGCCTCTCTAATTTTTACAATGTAGCCAGCGCATACACCGTTGGTTTTCCGCAACGTGCTATGACCGTTTCACTTGCAGCCAATGTATCTTACAATACCATAGAACCCGATAAAAATTTGACGGCTGGCCCGACGGTGGCGGTCACCAAATCGTTTTTGGACAAAAAACTGAGAACGAATTTTTCTTCTTCTTACAATACCGCTTTTAACAACGGATTGAAACAAACGGACATTTATAATTTTCGCCTGAGCGGAAACTATAATTTTCTGGAAAGTCATAACCTCAGCGTCAACCTGCTCTCTTTATTCAGAAGCACGGCAACTTCCGGAAGCAACTCAGATTTCACGGCCACCCTTGCTTATTCGTATGTATTTGATAGCTTCCGGCTTAAATTCAAAAAGAGAACCCGGTTGCCTAACGATAATGAGTTGAGAAAGCAACTCCCCACGGTACAGTTCAGATATCGCTCTGTAACCTACAGCGGTACTTTCGTCCAGGTAAATCAACAATTAAATGATGTGCGAATCAGTAGTAAGTTTGAGAATATTCCTTTAAACAAACAAGACGAACTAAGCGTTCTGTATGCCGATGTTACTGCCCAGAAAAAACCGGGAAATTATAAAGAAAAAGCACTCGCCTTTCTAGAAGCTCTATACAGTTTTGACGATTTCCTTAAAACCTACGATCAGATGGTTTACAACGTGATAGAACGAATAAAAGATGATATGGCAGATATCGATTTTGTTCTCGAGAAACGATTTTTGGAAACCAAATTTGCCCTTGATGAACTCAGAAAAAACGCTGATGGCAAGGCAAAAGAAATTGAAGAACAGCAAAATGAATTGAAAAATCGCCAGGAAAAATTAGTAGGGCATCGTTGGATGGAAAAGCGATTTGAAGAATACACATCGGTGAACGCTGTAGAAAATCCTGATAAATTCCTTAAAGAATTTAAAGAAACAGAAGCAGCCAATACCTATCGCAAGTACGAAAAAGAATCGGATGTTAAGAAAATTGAATTATATTTAGAATCCCAAATAATTGATTTCTATTACAATAAGTCGCTGAAGGAAACAGATCCCGAAGATTTTGACCTGAAGTATATAGAAAAGAAAGAAAACTAACCAGAACTATGATCAAGCGTTTGAAATACATCGTTGGCTTGCTTTTGCTATTAACACTCCATGCAAATGCACAAACCTTTCCGGTAACAGCAGTACCGCAAGTCAATGCTCCCGCTCCTATCTATTTTACTTCTTATGCAGACGCGAGTGTGATTAACGGTCCGCTCAGGTTGCAATTGGTTTTAAATGACCTCACGGTAACCAACAGGGAAGTGCGTATCAAAGCTTTTTTTGAAGGTAATGGTATTGCTTTTCAAAGCAATGATCTAGTTGCTGGTGCACCTACGCTTTTTCTAGATGGTGGGGTTCCCCTCAATCTTGGAGCTACCGAACTGGCACCTTATTTTGCCTTTGAAAATATTAGTGGAATTTCCCCCGCTGCGTATGGACAAATCATTCCGGAGGGTTCGTATCAGTTTTGTTTTGAAGTGTATGATGTGTTAAGTGGAGCCAGGCTATCTAGACGCAGTTGTGCTACGACCTACATATTTCAAAATGAACCGCCTTTGTTGGTGAGTCCGTTTAATCAATCGAACATCACCGAGCAAAACCCGATCAACTTATTCTTTCAATGGACACCTCGACACATCAATGTGAGCAATGTGCAATACGAATTGAGTATCGCAGAGATCTGGGATAATACCATAGATCCGCAGGCAGCATTTTTATCTTCGCCTCCGGTGTTTCAGGTGACCACTTCGAATACTTCTTATTTGTACGGTGCTGCAAATCCTTTATTATTAAGCAATAAACGCTATGCATGGCGAGTACAGGCGAAAGCTCTAAATGGAGCTGAAGAAGTAGGACTGTTTAAAAATAATGGCTTTAGTGAGGTCTTTTGGTTTGACTATACAGCACCTTGCCTGCCCCCTGAAGGTATAGATCATGAGGTTAAAGGCACGCATCAGGCAAACATTTCCTGGGTAGACTTTACGAATGAAGTACCTGAATTCAATATTCGATATCGTGAAAAAAGCAGCGGCGCAGAGAATCAATGGTTTTATTCACGTACCACCGCCAATTTTATAACACTTTGGGATCTTAGACCCGGTACCGTATACGAATATCAGGTTGCCAAAAAATGTAGCCTTACAAACAGCGAATATTCTGTTGTAGAGACCTTTACTACTTTCATTCAGGATGATGAGGCCGGACTTTATAATTGTGGTATTGCTCCGGATATAAGTGTCTCCAACCGTGATCCATTGGAAACCCTCAATACTGGCGAAACTTTTAAGGCTGGTGATTTTCCCATTAAGGTAATAGAGGTTAGCGGAAGCTCCGGTAGATTTAGTGGCAAAGGGTATGTGAGTATCCCTTATCTGGGAAGCATCAAAGTAGCCGTTGAGTTTACCAATATACTCGTAAATACAGACCGTCAATTAGCAGAAGGTACGGTGATCACTACCTACGATCCCGATCTCAAAGGGATCATCGATCCGTGGGACGAACTTGACGATATAGGAGATATCATTAATGGTGGCGATAATATAGTCCTGGACGATGTCGATTTTGATATCGAACGCATTGAGATCACAGACGACGGTAATACATTAGTGGTTATTGGCAAGGACGAAAACGGAAATGATACTCAGATTGAATTTCCCTATGATGATACAGACACCTATCAGATCACCGGAAACAATGGTGTTTTTGTCGTTGATGAAGACGGAAACCTAAAGAAAATAGGAGATGTTGCCGATGGTGGTTCAGCAACAGGAGACAATACAGATGGAATTAATCCTGGAGGAAGTGGCACCGTAGATAATCCGTCGGTTGCTACACTGGCAGACACCGATGTGGTGATCACATACAGAAAAAGTGACGACACCAAATATGGATGGGATGAAGTTGACAATACGTACGAAGAACAGAATTATCCCAAAGTACAACTTCAGAGCGGAGGAAGTATTTACCCCTTTCATAAAGCGGTACCTACCGGAAAAAGCGATAGTTTTTATGCCGACGTAGACATAAAAAATCCGGAGATCTCTATCGACAGTCTTGTTTTTAAGACGGTAGCCGGAATGGCACTGAACGCAGAGAGAATAATGGGCGAAAATCGGTTTAAGATCACTATTGAAGGTTATACTGGATATAAGAACGAAGAAGCCCTGATCACTTATAAAAATGGTACTGGCAAACAGGTAGCAGTCTCCAGTTTCTTTATCCATCATCTAAAAACCTTTGAAGACATTAATATCGTCCTGGTACCTGTGAATAATGCCCGTATTGACGATGCTGCCACCACACTGGCGACCAGCATTTTTGCTCAGTCCGGAGCAGCACTACAGATAAGCCGGGCGCAACGCTACGATCTCTCCGCTTCAGATTGGGATCGCAATGGAAACAATGAACTCGATTATGACGGTAGCGGACTCCTATCACAACTTCCCGAAGAATTCGCCGCCATTAAAAATAGTTTTAAACAGAATTACAGTGCTTATTCAGACCGTTCCTATTACATTTTCGTTTTTGATGATACAATAAGACCTTCGAAATCCATCGCAGGGTTTATGCCAAGAGGGAGTCAGTATGGCTTTGTTTTCTCTGATGCCGGTTCTGATTTAGAAAGCAAGGCGACCCAGGCCACTGTAATCGCTCATGAGATTGGTCATGGGGTATTCAAATTGCAACATCCGTTTGAGAACAGTTCACAAGCAGGCAATACCAACTGGTTAATGGATTATAACAATGGTGATGGTACTGAGATCTCGAAAGTACACTGGGAAGCCATGGGTGATGAAGGCCTGCGATTGTATTTCTTTGACCGAGATGAGGAAGGGGAATATGAAGATGATGAATACATATCCAAAGTATTTCAAAATGTAAGGTGTATCATAGCAGGTTCCAATCCAGACCAGAGAGATGTTAGATATGAATGGGCATCCCGCGCAATGAATGCCAACACAGAAGATTTCGGCAGAATTGATGTCATCATTACAGATGAGGAAATCACTCGCCTGCGCAGGGTAGAGATCACCACATCGTTTACAGGACCAGATACCAATTACGGCGTTCATGGAACCACTTATTATATACTTAATTATGGCGGTCTGGTAATCCGCAAAAGAAAACGTTCTATTACTGAAGACCCCAATGATACTGCAATAAGAAACCAGTTAAACAATTTACAGGAATATTTGTTTTCGTATACTGAAGAAGACATCCAGGCAGATTATGAACGTGTTTTACAACAAATTGCAGGAAAAACCTCTTACAGTAATGCAGATGTAAGAGCTCTGAAAGATATTGCAAATTGTGCAGCGGCCAGATTCAGCCCACAGAACAAGTACCGTATTGTAAAAATACTTGCAGATAGCAGATCGGGTATTAGCGAAAGCTATGAAGATCTAATCCTTGATCTTATTGAAAATCATGAAGGTAATACCGAGGTATATGCTAATGAGTTATTGGATCAATTTGCAAATAATGAAGGCGGATATGGCTTACTTCAAAAACTCTTCGAAGAATCTGACAACTCTGATATCACAAATTTGTGGTGGGGTAATGAGCAGAATTTTGATCGCTTTCTGGATGTATTCTTCCGTTTGTGGAGCATGAGTCGCTATGCAGATCCAGATTTATATACATATACAGAAGAAGCAGAAACTAATGAAGATCTAACCTCCCCGCTTACACTTACTTATAGCGGGGGCAGATGGTTCCCCGAAACGCGGTATTCTAACGGACGTATTGAAAATAATAAAGTTAAAATAACCAAAAGTATTGATGAACGGGTTTACAATCCATACGTATACGTTTCAAACGTAATACGCACGAATCTGGTTTATGATCCTTTTCAGCCAGTATTGGTTTATCTGGAAGGAGATAATAATGATGTATTTACCGGAATGTTTCCGGCATTCTACTTTGCAGGTGATGTTAATAGGGACAACTTGACAAGAACCCTTGAACAGGCAGAGTTTGCCTTCGATGTAATCACCACCGTGAGTGGCATTGGAAACCTGTTCAAACTGCGCCATCTAAGGCATGTTAGTAAATTGACCAGACTTCGAAAAACCACTATCGCTGGTATCGAATTTACCAGTGATGTTGCCAACATTATCCTCAAGTACACGGAGCTCTGCGAAGTCGTTTCCGATGAAGAATTCTGCAAGGCTTTTGAAAGTTATAACAGTTATTTACAAAATGCTTTACTGGCAACGGGTGTGGTTCGTACAGCAATGGGTGTAAGCAGACTTAGAGCGGCGAGAAAATATCAGGCAAACAGAGCTGCACTTGTAGCCAGGTATGGCGAAAATGACCCAAGAATTGTCGAACTGGATAGACATTTCATTCAAAATGCCCTTAATTATACTGATATTCCCGATGCCTTGAGGCAAGATATAGATGGCTCTGCAGAATTGGGTAGACTCTTCAGTAATGCTGATGAACTCACCCGGCTGGAACTCGTAAATGCCTGGACCATTTTAGAGGGGAATTCTATCCTTCGAAAGAGACCGCGAAATCTTCAAATCCTTCGGGAGGCAATGCACAAGGGCGTCGATAAAGAAAAACTGCAGGAAGCGATAAGTCGATCCCGTAGCAAACAGCAGCTAATTGATGATATTGGCGAAGCCAAAAGCTACTATCACATTCTAGTGCTTATAAAAGACTACGATAATATTCCCGGGGTCACCTCTGGAAGATTTCGTAGCAATTCTTCTTCGCTTTCTGATAAAAGTCCTAAACCGGAGAGTTGGGATGCCTCATTAGATCTGCCCTCTGGTAGGGTAGGAACCTTTACCGGAAACATTGACGCGATTGAACTCACTGCAGGACAGAAAATATACAGGGTAAGCCAAGAAGGCGGGGAAGGTGGCGCCTACTGGACCTTAAGCAAACCCGCATCTCTGGAAGATGTGATTGGTGGGACCGCTGTTAGGCCGGAGTGGAATAATTTTGAAGTTTTGAGTGAGTATACGATCCCACAAAATGTAACGATTAGAGGCTGGAAAGGAATAGCGGCCAGACAGGCTGTAAGTGATGTTCCGAGTAATTACCATCTACCGGGAGGTGATGAACAGTTATATATAGCCTACATTGGCAGACAAGATCCAAACTTTAATCCCAGACCTCTAAGAACACCATGGTAACACATTCATTCCATAACCCATTAAATGAATTGAAAGATTTCTACAGTGATACACTGGAGAATTCAGACAATACTTATGATAAGGAGTCCGCATCAACTGGACTAAAAACACTGGAGTCTATTGATCGGTTTATAAAAAAATATGAGACCAAAAAAGAAAAGAAACATCTTAAACGTATTCACAGTTTGTTAGCAACACTTTCAAGAGGGATCGAATTCTTTAATGACTTTGAAACCAATGAAAGACATAACGAGTTGGGTATTCATGTATATACCCTTCGGGAAGAAATTGAAAAAGAACTCAACTGGTAAACCCAAATGCCTACGAAAAATGCTTTATGAAAAAATTTAGCCTTTACATACACAGTTTACTCTTCATGTTTTTTGCGTTCAATCTCACGGTTGCAAAAGAGATGAATACGCCTAATAAGGAGACGGACACCCTAACCCAAAAAACCGACTCCACTCAATTCTCCAAAGGTCTTAAAAGCCTGAGTCAACGTTTCACCCCGGGCAAAGCTACGCTAGGGCTTGAAAAATACCAACCTGCAACCACCAAAGAATACCGCTCCTTCCCTACCCTGGATAAAGCCCTGCAAGAAGAAGCTTTTCATATCCCGCTCGGGAATATGGAACCGGAATTTAATGCCGATTATCTCAAAATTAATTTCCCGGTAAATCCCGAAGCTGGCGAATTACGAAAAAAAGCCTCTCAGGTACTTGAGAAACTGGAAGAACTTAAAAACTTCGTAGACATCCTCACCGGCAAAGACCTTTTACAACTTCCGGTAGGGCTTCGCAAACGAGACCCTTCATCGGGTAATGAAGTCGTGATCGCAGTAAGCGAAGTCAAATTTCATCCCACCTATTCAGAACTTAAAATATTTGCCAGCCTTAGCATTCCGCAAAAAAACACCAAGCTGTTCTTTGGTGCAGAAGGCATCAAATTTTCCCATGACGGTGCGCTCGTCGGAGACGCCAAACTGGTCTTGCTGGGAGACCTGCCTATTGCTTTCAACGGCGATAACTGGCTCCTTACGCTTAAAGGCGGAGTGAACATGCAAAACGGACAGTTTGAAGACAAGAGTTACCTCTCTATTGATTGTGCTGGTTTGAAAGAAATAAGCCTCGAAGGAAATTTAAAAGTTTCCAGAAGTGTTCTAATTCCTCTTAATGAAGATGGCACATACAAATGTGGCGATAGCAAAGAACCTTTTGCACTCGACGAAGAAGGCAAACTGGCTCCTACCGGTGCCTGTTACGTAGAAACTTCTTTTAGTGTAAAAGCAGCCGGATGGAATGATATTTTATTAGATGTTACGATTCCCGATTTTGAAATCGCCGGTTTTAAAGGCTGGGCTTTCCACATAGAAAGGGCAGTTCTCGATCTTAGCGATACCCGCAGTGCTGAAGGACTGGTATTTCCACAGGTGTATCAACAACTACTTACCAATGGAGACCAAAACCTTTGGCGAGGTATCTATGCGAAAGAAGTTAGCATTATGCTACCACAATCTATTGAACGAATTACCGGAGGCGAAAAACGCGTGAAATTCACAGCTTCCAACCTTATACTGGATAGCTTTGGGGTTTCCGGAAGCTTCTCCGCAGTAAATCTACTTCAAAGAGGAGAAGGTGCAGCTGGAAAATGGGGCTTTTCCATAGATTCATTAGGGATCACTCTGGCAGTGAATACGGTGGTGGGAGGTACGCTCGCCGGAGGCATTAAGGTACCGATCATGGAACAACCCTTAGGATACGAAGGCTGGATCGCAGAAAACGAATTCGGACTCTCTGTAAAACTCCAGGAAGAATACGATGTTCCGGTTTTTCTTGGAAAAATGCAACTGAAACCTAATTCCAGTGTCTCCATCAAATCTATTGACGGAAATGTATATCCTTCAGCAAACCTGACTGGAACTTTAACCCTCGCAGGAGCGCTCGATCAGGAGGCAAAAGAAGGTGAACCTATAAATCTCTTACCAGAACAGTATCAGGAAGAAAGTGCCTTTTATTTTAAAGGGATCACTTTTGAAGAGCTAGAATTGCAAACCGAACCTGGCCAGCCTTATTTGAAAGCGAAAAAATTTGGTTTTGACGGGCAATTTAAACTGCTATTTTTCCCGGTAACCATCTCCAATATGGAACTGGTTACGCCTACCAATACGACTGCCGGACTCAAATTTGATCTAAAAGTAAACCTCGATGCACTGGGGGCCAATGCCGAAACCAATATGGCTATCATGGGTAAGCTGGGAGAAGATGCACGCCTGCACGAATGGAAGTTTGAAAAGGTTGATTTTGGTAAGATCGGGGTAGATTTTGAGCGTGGAGGTGTAAAGATCAAAGGAGAGCTTACAGTAATGAACAAAGATCCGCAGTACGGTGACGGATTTTCCGGCGAACTGGAGGCTACCATTGATAAACTCAACCTAAAGGCTGGTGGAAAAGGAATGTTTGGAGCGAAAGACTTTCGCTATTGGTTTGTCGATATCTGGCAGGAAAAAACCAGTGGTGGCGACGGCAATTTCCTTATCAGTTCTTTCATGGGCGGTGTCTCGCACCGAATGAAGCGCACAGACGGCAATAGCTATTGGACACCTACCCAGGCAGTGTATGTTCCTAACAAAGATTATGGTCTCGGCATACGCGCCGGGGTAACCGTTGGCACCAAAGGAAAATCTTCATTTAGAGGAAAAGCCGTTCTGGAACTGGAATACAATAATACCGGCGGACTGAACCGAATAGGCTTCATGGGTGAAGGTGCCTTGATGACTGGTGAAAGTCAGGAAGTGGTAGGTGCTAATATTGAAGGCTTTGAAGGATTAAAGAAGATCTTAGACCGGGTTGCCAAATTTGAAAAGGAGAATCCGGAACTCTTCAAGAAGCTACTCATGTACGGAAATTATACCGAGATCGCCAAGGAATCGGTACCTATTAGAGAAGTCGCCTCCAGTGGTAAAATGGGTGTTTTTGTAGGTATAGAAAAAGATTTCACCACCGATACTTTCCACGGTCAGTTCGAATTGTATCTCGACATGAAAGGCCTGAGAGGTGTAGGTGACTATAATAAAGCCGGATGGGTGGTCTTACACTCTAGTCCGGATCAATGGTACTTACACGTAGGATCACCGACCGACCGTCTCGGACTTGTATTCACGATAGGATCTGAAGAGTTTGAAGTAGGTGGTTATTTTATGACCGGAGATCTTCTGCCCACACAATTAGCGCCTCACCCGAGAATACTTGAAATTTTAGGAGATGACATCCTCGATAAAAATCGCCGACCGAACGAACTTAGTGCAGGACGTGGTTTCGCTTTCGGACTCAGCTTTGCCTACCGAAGAAGCTTTCAGTATCTCATCTTCTATGCAACCCTCGAAATAGGCGCTGGTTTTGACGTCATGCACAGGTATTATCCCGATGTTCGCTGCCGTGGAAGATCAGGACCCGTGGGCAACGATGGATGGTATTCCATGGGACAGGTATATGCCTGGTTGTACGGAGAATTCGGGGTGCGCATTAAATTGTTTTTTATTAAGAAAAAAGTCAAGATCGCCAATGCAGGGATTGCAGCCCTTCTACAGGGACAATTTCCTAATCCTACTTTCTTCAAAGGATTTGTAGGCATGAACTTTAGTGTTTTGGGCGGATTGGTTAAAGGACGTTTACGCCTAAAGATCACTTTTGGCGATGAATGTGAATTTATCGATATCAATCCGTTTACAGAGGTCCCCATTATTTCAGACCTTACCCCTATTAACGGTTCTAACGATGTAGATGTATTTACCGCTCCTCAGGCAGTATTTAACTATGCGGTAGGCAAACCTTTTTCGATTGATACCGAAGAAGGCTTGCAAACCTTCCGTATCAATCTGAAGCGTTTTGAACTCCAATCAGAAGGACAGGCGATCTCAGGAAATCTTGAATGGAATGAAGCGAAAGATGCACTTACCTTTGTGCCCGATGAAATACTTCCTCCTAAAAAACCTGTATATGCAATTGTGGAAGTATCTTTTGATGAAAAAGTGGGTGGCAGTTTCCGCACCGTTTTAAAAGGAGGGCAACCTATAGTTGAAAAAAGAGAATCTACCTTCACCACAGATACGGCACCCGATCATATCCCTATGCAGAATATCGAATTTGTCTATCCGCTTCCTGAACAGAAGAACCTCTATCCGGAAGAATACAATAAAGGATACATTAAATTGATTCGCGGACAAAGCTATTTGTTTGATTCAGGATACACCATTAAAGCACAAACTACTTATCAGGGCTTGAATGCAGTTCGTACGAATCTAAGCTATGATAAAGGAGCAAAAATGGTTTGGTTTGATATGGCAGATCTTACCACCAGCAGTTCTTACAGTCTAGATGTGATGGCATTCCCTCCGGGTCAAAATGTAGTTTCTGAGGTGGTAATAGAAGAAACCACTACTACTTTTGATGAAGAGCCGGGAGACACCAGCTGGTTCGATCCGGGTACAGGAAGTCAGCAAACAAGTAATGAAAGTGCGAGTGTGACCGTAGCGAACAAAAAAGCGGCCAATGTAACCGTGAGCAATGCTCAACCTAAATCGTTGCTTAATTATACTTTTGAAACCAGTAAACACGCAACCTTCAAACAGAAAGCAAGATCTCTGACCATCACAGATCATATTACTGATATTGTGGCGACAGACATCCATACCATACATCTGCGTTTACAGCCTTATGAGAACTTTGAGATCCCGGAAGTCATCGGTACCAAATACACCCGAAATGAACCTCTGGTGAGCGGAGAGTCTCAACTACGAGATTCTTATTATCGTAACAGCGTATATCCTTTAAATTATCAAAACTATCCGCTTGACGGTAACATCAGGGTAAATCGGGATGAAAATACCTTAGGAGTTCCGCCCGCAAAGGCCTTACAAGTGCCTAACTGGTATGCTTTTTACTTACAAAACCAGCCACAGTCTGAATACGTGAACACCAGGTATCCTTTAATGTATAATCTTCCTTTTTATTACAAAGCAGACTTTTTACATCTTCAATATACCATTGTGAACAGGTATGTAAATAGCAACAACATTAATCAGGAAGCATTTAACAGGTACAGGTATTTAATAGAAGGAGTCTTCCCGGCAATGCCCCTCGGTAATTACCGTACCTTTCTAAAATATCAGACCCCGGGAGGAATACATACAGATCGTTTTGAAATTAAATTTGTAAATGACTAATGAAATTATTTTTTACTACATACCGTTGCATAAAGCTTAGCCTTCTTCTTTTAGGATTGATGCTCACCATTCCTATGAACTCGCAGGATCTTATCGGAGAAGTGAAGGTGCTTGCCAGAGCAACTTCCAATAAAGTGCTCTTGCGATGGGCTGTAGACAATCCTCTAGGATGGAAAAAAGCGAATGAGTACGGATTTATCATTGAACGCATTACGGTTTCCCGAAATGGTAATGCCGTGATTCCCTTAGAGACAGAAGTACTTACCAGTTTTCCGCTAAGACCCGCTCCCTTAGAAGAATGGCAGGATATTGCGATGCGAGACGATAACGCTGCCGTGATAGCACAGGCACTCTACGGTGAAGACTTTGAGGTAGCCGCTGCTACCGGAATGAGCAATGTACTTGCGATGAATGCAGAACTCGAACAACGGTTTACCTTTGCTATGCTGGCTGCGGAGCAAAGCTTCGAGGCGGCTAAACTGGCTGCATGGGGATTTGAAGATACCAATGTAAATAAGGGAGAAAAATATTTCTATAAGATAAAAGTAAACCTTCCGGCGGATACCAAATTCTCCATAAACAACGGAAGCGTTTATGCAAGTACCGATTTCTTTGAGGCACTTCCAAAGCCTGTAGGTTTTGTAAGTCTTTTTGCAGATAAGAATGTAATGCTCAACTGGAACTATTCCATCCTTCAATACGTATATTCATCGTATCTCATTGAAAAATCAGATGATGGGGTGAACTTCTCGCAAGTAAACGGTCAGCCCGTATTTAATGCCGAAGAAGGAAAAGAAGATGCTCAAATATCGATGTTCTTTAACGATTCAATCACAAATAACAGAACGTATTACTATCGCATTAAGGGAGTAACCTCCTTCGGGGAAACCGGTCCGCCTTCTCAAATAGAAAAAGGACAGGGTAAAGATATTTTAGATTACACGCCACATATTACGAGAAAATTGCTTCCGGATGCAGAAAGCGTTGAATTATTCTGGGAGTTTGCCGAAGAAGGAAATGCTTATATTTCAGGCTTTTCGTTAAAAAAAGCCAACAAGGCTGAAGGACCTTATCAGACCGTGCTACAAGACATTCCGTTAACGGCGCGAAAAGTAACTTACAAGGGTGTCGGAAGAACCAATTATTTCAGTATCGTAGCTATCGGAAAAAACGGAACCGAAAAGCCATCATTCCCGGCTTTGGTGCAACCCGTAGATTCCATCCCTCCTGCACCACCTGTCGGACTTACCGGAACCATAGATACCACCGGGCTAGTTCGTCTAAGTTGGGAGGCTAATAAAGAGCCGGACCTTTCCGGATACCGGATCTTTAGAGGGAACAATCCGGAAGAAGAGTTTTCGCAAATCACCAAACGCCCGCAACGAAATAATACCTTTACAGATACGATCGCGGTGAAGAACCTCAACAAGAATATTTATTACAGAGTAATTGCTGTAGACCAACGTTACAATCAATCAGAACTGTCCAAAATACTTACGATCGAAAAACCCGATGTTACGCCACCTTCACCACCGGTGATCAGTACTTACGAATTAACCGAAAAAGGAATTATTTTGAAATGGATTCCCAGTTCTAGTGAAGATGTGGCAAGTCATGCTATCTACCGCAAATCCCTACAGGAAAAAGAAGCTCTATGGGAAAAGATAACCACCTTAGAAATCGATAAAAAAAATGAATTTCAGGATGAAGATATTATGGCAGGCAGAAGATACGCATATACGCTGGTCGCCATCGACAAAACCGGATGGGAAAGCAAACCTTCTACCCAGTTGGTCGTTACAGCTCCTAAAGAACTGTATGGCGACAAAATTATACGATTTAATGCTACCGCAGACCGGGATAACCGGGTTATACGCCTGAGCTGGAAGACCAGGGATGCCAATGAAGCTGAATTTTTACTGTACCGTTCAGAAGGAGAAGCACCGCTTACCCTCTACAAAACTTTAGAAAAAGACACACAAGTATATAATGATGTTGATCTCATTATCAACACAAAATATACCTATGGCATACAATTAATTGAAAAAGACGGCACCCAGTCTGCCCTTAAAAAAGTTAAACTAACCTATTAGCGATGAAAAAGAAGCTATGGATCTTAGTAAGCTGTGTTTTTGCCCTGTTCTATGTGGTAGAAACGCAAGCACAATACCGATATAAAGTAGAATACGATATTGAGTGGCTTAGTGTGGGCACCAGAGGGTATCGACTTGAAGTACGATTGGTTACAGCCAATACCTTTACCAGTCCGGATCGGGTATTATTTTACAACGTTAGTGGATGTGTCTCAGGTATTGAGACCGATGGAATGATAACCGGTAATCGAATCATCAATTCGGCGAATCTTTATACCCACATAAATCGTAATATTACGGCAAATACAGGTCCTTCGCAACCATGTAACACGTTTCCAAGTCCGACCGGTAATTACCGGATTCCTTTCGGATGTTATGCTTTCAATTCACCAGAAATGGATAATTTGTTTCCCAATAATCCGCTGGTAACCGATTTTAGTGTTTATAGAATAGAGCCTTTGGCAGATCTCAATGGCACTGGCATTACATTTCCAGAGTGTGAGTCGCAAACAATTCGCATCTCGAATACATCCTGCAGTCGGGCAAGATATGCGGTACAGTATCAGATAGGAAGTAGTTCTGTCTGGCAAACACTAAGGCCGTACGGCAGTAGATCAACCGCATTTTCAATTCAAAAATCAGATTTTCCAACTTTGGATAATTACGAATCTTTACGTTTAAGAGTACAGTATACCGATAGCGGTACCATTGAATACTCAGATGTGGTTTCTTATTCGTATGTTCCCTGTCCTCCAAATATACAAGGAAGCCCTGTAGCGACAAACACTACTTGCTTTGATTCTACTGATGGCGGTGTTACTCTAAATTTTGATCGCGCCTTGCAGCCGGATGAAGAATTCAGATTTACATTGAGTGGTATAACGCCTGAAGGTTTCACGATCCCGGAACAAGACTTTAGAACCACGGCCGGAGGCACTTCTTTTACCTGGCCAAACGGACTCGGAGCAGGAACGTATACGGTGAGTTATCAGACCTTCTTTCTGCAAAATAACACCAACCCGAATGATGATGTACCAACAGCTGCGGCAAGTACAGCCAATTTTACGATTTCCCGTCCCTCAGAAGTAACGGTAGGCCTTAGTTCGGTAATTCAACCGCAGTGCAGCGGTGATACTGGAAGCGTGACCCTGTCGGCAGGCGGCGGACAAACATTTGAATCGGGAACCTACCAGTATTCATCCAATAACGGAAGTACCTGGCAGGCGTCTCCCACTTTCAATGGTTTAAATCAAGGACAAAACTATACCTTCAGAAGCAGACTCGCACTCAGCGGAAATCGATTTTGCGTGAGTCCTGGAAGTCAAGTGGTTGCTATCAATGCTGTTGCAAATCCCTTAGTCATCAACGCAGCCTCTGCAACACAACAACCCACTTTTGCGGGAGCTACCAACGGGAGCATTCTGGTGACACTGAACAATTTGGGCGGATCACCTGCTTTTAGATACGAAGCCCTGACAGGAGGTGCTAATGGAACGGTAAGAGCTTCCGCAAATACCAGCAACCGTTTTGCTACGCTGGCTGGTTTGGGAGCTGGAATTTATACGATAAAAGTAATTGATACCAATGGTTGCGAAGCCGTTTTTCCTTCTACCATTACCCTGACAGAGCCATCCCCTATTCGGGTAACGTCTATAAGTTCCACAGCTATTAGCTGCTTTAATGCTACGGACGGGTCGCTTACGGCGAATCCCTCCGGCGGAAATGTATCTGGTATTGGAGACTATCGCTATCGCTGGACACGCCAGGGAGATGCCGGTTTCCTGAGAACTACCCGAACCATCACCAACCTTTCTGCTGGAGTTTATACGGTAACCATTACCGATTTAAATAATAATTTTACAGATCCGAATACATCTGCTAGTCGGTCGGCAACGCTTACCAATCCTACACAGGTTACGATTAGCAGTGCAGTAGGAAATGATATCTCATGTAATGGCGCAGCAGATGGTTCAATAAGTGTCACTGCAACTGGTGGAACTCTACCCTACAGTTATCGGTTTGGAACGAGTAACACGTTTATAACACTGGGAGCCGGAGTAACCAGCTGGAACATCCCTGTTACCAGTCCCGGAAGCTATAGCCTTTCTGTACGAGATGCAAATAATTGCCGCGTAGACCTTCCTACAAACATCCTTATTGATGAACCCGGTATTATAAGTATTAATGAAATCATAGGAGCCCACGTAGATAATACCGTTTTTGGCGGTACCGATGGTATACTGGAGATAAATGTTGTAAACAATCAAGATCCTACAACTTACAATTGGTTCCGTAATGGGAGTCCTTTTTCACCGCCTGCAGGATCAACCAATACAAGATTGATTAATCTTCCGGCAGGTAGCTATACGGTTAACCTGCGAGACACGAATGGCTGTACAGCTTCAATAGCTACTCCCATCATCATCACAGAACCAGGACCTTTAGTTTTTGATTCCGTTGTAGATACCGATATCTCTTGTAACGGACTCACCGATGGTAGCATTACTGCAACTGTCTCCGGAGGAACCGAACCTTATACGTATACCTGGAGCTTACAGGGAGATCCTGGATTTTCAGCACCCAACAGTCCTTCAATCAGCGGACTCGCATCAGGTGTATATGAGCTTACGGTGACTGATGACGTTGGCACGAATATACAAACCACAGCTACCATTACAGAACCGGCTGCTCTTGTCTTAGGTGCTTCTCAGGTGGATAATCTTTGCTTTGGGGAAAGTTCAGGAAGTATCGATCTTAATGTAAGCGGCGGAACACCTCCGTACAATTATCTCTGGAATATTGGTGCTACCACACAAGATCTCAATTCCCTGCCAGCCGGAAGCTATTCTGTGACGGTAACAGACACAAATGGTTGTAGCGCCGTTTATAATACAAATATCACACAACCGGGTGAACTGATCATCACCCCGACGGTCACTAACATTACTGGTTTTGGTACTGATGACGGTGCAATTGCTATTTCGGTTACAGGAGGTAACCCCGGTTATACCTATCAATGGATAGCCGATAATGGATTTACGGCAAGTCAGGCAAATATTTCGGGGCTTGCGCCGGGAAGATATACCTTGACCGTTACCGATGCTAATTATACTGCCTCGGGCAATGAAGCAGGATGTGCTGCTGTAGCAGTATTCGATCTGGCTGAACCTGGAGAATTGGTGGCGAATATTACAGAAACAAACGCCTTAGGCTGTTTTGGAGATACCGATGGAAGCCTGCGTGCTGATGTGGTAGGAGGAGTAGCCCCATACAACTATCAATGGTTTCAACTTATTTCCGGAAATCCTGTATTGCTTCCGGTGACTTCACAAGTGATCTCCGGGCTTTCCGCAGGACAGTATCAGGTAGAGGTGACAGATACAAATGGAATTCAAACCGTATCTCCTATATTTGATTTGACGGAACCGTCACTTTTATCCGCAAGTATCAACTCACAGACAGACCTCTTGTGTTTTAATGAGCCTACGGGAGCCATAGATGTTACCGTTACTGGAGGAACTCCTCCTTATACGTATTCCTGGAGTAATGGAGCAACGACCGAAGATCTAAATACTATTCCCGCCGGAAACTATTCGGTTCTGGTCACCGATTCAAATAGCTGTGAAACGTCAGTCAATACCACGATCACAGAGCCGGAGGAGATCGTTATCGGTAACACAGTCACCAACATCACAGGGTTTGGTACAAATGACGGAGCTATCAGCATTAATGTTACGGGAGGAACAGGTACCTACACGTATGAATGGTTTGCCGATAATGGTTTTACCAGTACGAATGCTTCAATTTCCGGCTTAAGTCCCGGACGTTACACTTTGGTAGTAACAGATGGAAATTATACCGCTTCCGGAGATCTGCCAGGCTGCTCACAAACCATAGAGATCGTTCTTACCGAACCCGGACAATTGCAGGTCGCAATTATTGAAGTATTTGACCTTTTATGTAACGGAGATACGAATGCAGAATTATTTGCAGACGTTACAGGAGGGGTTGCACCATATTCCTACCAATGGTATCTGATTGATAATGGCAACCCGGTAAGCATTGGCCAGAATACAGATTTCGCTACGGATTTAGGAGAAGGAAGCTATCAGGTGCAAATTACCGATACAAATGGTATACAAACCACCTCGTTGATATTTGATATCACTGCACCACCTGCCTTAGTGATCACACTCGATAACCTTACCGAAGTTTTGTGTTTTGGTGAAAATACCGGGAGTATTGAAACAACAATTTCCGGTGGTACGCCGCCATATCTTGTAGAATGGAATACAGGAAGTACGACCGATGATCTTTCCAATCTTACCGCAGGCACTTATACACTTACGGTAGTTGACGATTTTGGATGTGTAGCCTCTCAAACTTATGAAGTACGCGATCTTTTCGCAGAACTGTTATTGAGCGACGTACAGCTAACGAATGTATCTTCTTATGAGGGAACCGATGGTCGTATTGAAGTAACCATTGAAGGCGGATCGCAACCTTATCTCATTGAATGGATACGTCTTTCTGATAATAGCAGTATCGGGAACTCCAATTTGATCGATAACCTCACTGCCGATGATTATCAGCTAAACATTACGGATGCTGCCGGTTGTACGATCTCTGAGACCTATACGATCACACAACCCGATATTGTAGAAGCTACCTTGTTAGATCCTATATGCATAGGAGATTGTAATGGAAGTATAGAGGTAGTTGTCAACAGAGGCAACGGATCTTTCACCTATTCCTGGGAAAGTGGTGAAACAACGAGTAGTCTTAGCGGTCTCTGTGCGGGTAGCTATACGGTTACTATCGACGGATTTGGAAATGGGCCACTCACCAGAACCTATGTTCTTGAAGATCCGCAACCCTTAGCTATCGAGCTGGGAGAAGACATTACGCTTTGCCAGGGGCAGTCTGTAATGCTTTCTGCCTTAATTGACGATCCGGACGCTTCTTACCTGTGGACTTCTGGTAACGGATTCACCAGTACAAATGCACAACCGGTGGTAGATGAAGCAGGTACGTATACGGTTACGGTTACCAATAATCAGGGATGCACCGGAACCGATTCGATCGATATATTTACCAGCGATCGGGAAATAAGTGCTGTTTTTCTGGCTGCGACTCAGGTATTTACCAATGAAAACCTGGTGGCCATCGACGTAAGTTCTCCCGTACCAGACTCGGTAGAATGGCTTATTCCGGAAGGAGCGGTAGTGGTTACTCAAAATCAGGATTTTGTAGAGCTTTATTTTGAAGATCCCGGAACTTATAATCTCTCGATGCTTACACGTTTGGGAGATTGCCAGGCCATTCAAACAAAATCGATCATTGTACTGGAAGCTGAAGAGTTTGAAGAAGATGACAAAGGCGAAGGATCGGTACGAAATATTCAGGAATTCATCACCTTCCCGAATCCTTCAGACGGTCGTTTTGCAACCAAGGTCGTACTTAAAGATGCGAAAGATATCAGCCTTAAAGTATTTAGTCTGGCAAACAACAGGATGTTAGATCAAAAAACAGGAAAAGGCAATCAATCTTACGAGATCGCTTTCGACCTTAGCAATATGCCTTCAGGGATGTATGCGGTATTATTGGAAACTCCTTATGGAAATGCTATAAGGAAAATTATTATTCAATAAAGGGATAAACTCTCTTACTCGATAATCGAGAGTAGAAATACTAAGACGCTTGCGTCAGAATTAAAGCTGATATCAAAAGCTACTAAAAAAAGGCGACATCCCCCATTTCAGAGTATGTCGCCTTTATGATGATTTAACCTAAGTTCAATGTCGAGAGAAATTAAAAATCGAGGGAGATCAATCTTTTCTTTTGGTTGGTTTTCTCTGGACAAGCAAAGAAAATGAACGTAAGCCTGTTGTATGCAATTCTTTAATTTATTAAAAACCTTATCCGAGGATTACAAAACCGGAATTATAATTATATCGAATTCACTTTATTTCACAAAATCATAACTTACACCCACCATAATCATGGAAGTGGTCATTTCATACGAAACTTCACTACCCGGTATAGCACCATATGGAGGAGAATTTTGTATAAACTGCGGATTGAGTACAGGGCCGGAAGTGGCACCTCCACTATCTCCGTAATGAAATACACCATCTATCCTAAACCTTTGAGAAGCCTCGTAAGAGAGTCCGAACTGAAAAGCATTTTTAATGATAGCTGTTGCGGGAATATTAAAAAAGGCTACTTCTTCATCTATGGGGTTTGAACTGTAGGTATAGCCGATCCGTAATGGAAGTTTTTCAATTCCTTTATACTGAATTCCAGCGGAGATAATATTGATGTTTTTCCAACCAAATCCGGCTACCGAAGCCGTTGGTGTCCATCCGGTATCTGAAAAACCTTCAGTGTTCTCATAGTCTACAAACCGGTAATCCAGTGCGAGGTCAAAATCTCCTGCTGAATAGCCCAGCCCAAAGGACAGGATGGCGGGATAATTTATTTTAAAATCATTGGTCGCAGTTGAACCATCTAAATAGGTGTTTTCCAGCTCAAAATCACTAAAAGATTGTGTCGTTTTATAGGATGCTCCTGCTTTAAATCCAGAACCGGAATCAAAAAACACCCCTATCTGTCCGCCAAAACCAATGGAAGATTCTCTATCGGTTGATGGATATCCCGATTGATTTGGGTTTGCTGTAGGATTCGGTATGAGTTCCAGAGAAGCAAAGTTTACAGTTGGCTGTACCCCTATAGAAAATTGATCGGATATTTCATAGGCCCAGGTAAAACCGAGTTGCAACAAAGAGTAATCAGATTCAATCCGCCCAAAACCACCTTCACTTTGCGGCAGATTGATAGGATTGGTTGCACTTTCCGGAAAGGTCACCCCAAAACCACTAATGCCAAATGCCGAAGCGCCAAAGGTATGCTTACTGCCCTCTTTACTCCATACAAAAGCAAGTGCCGGAAGCGGGGAAACACCACGATCATCTTCTGTAACTCCACTAAAAAAGTTTCCGGTAGGTTGTCCGCTACCATCAAACTCGGGAACGGTAGAACGTAATTCTGGTGAAGAAAAAAACAAACCTATATCAAACTTTAAGGTGTTTTCTTCAAATACAGTAATGGCAGCAGGATTCCAGTGTAACGCCCCGGAGATATCAGTTGGTTGTCCCGTAGCCGCTCCCCCCATAGACATATTTACGGCACCCACGCCCTGCATAATGTGACCTGCCTGGGAGAAGATGGCAGTTGAAACAAACAAAATCAAAAAAGTAACATAGTATTTTCGCATCGTATTTGGTTTTTAGTCCATGCATAAGTAGTTGTTGTAAGTTAAAACCGGGACGCACTAAATTGAAGATGTAAATGTATTAGATATTTACAAAAATTAGGATGATCAATATCATTGTTCTAAATACGAATGAGTTCTGAATCCTACTTGAATCTTAATACCCAAAAAAAGAAAGCAAGTTTACTTCATTGATTTTGAACTAAATATTAGTTTTTCAATATATTTGAAAATTCTTAAAAATTGTCTACATGAAAAAAATCTTTTTTATAGTTGTATTGGCTGCATTCAGTTGCAACAGCACATTGCAGACCACAGTAAATCAAGAGCCCGAAAAGAAAGCGGATTACAATCCTGTTCCCTACGCAGCTACGATCACACAAGAAGAACTCAAAGAGATGCTCTATACATATGCCTCCGATAGTTTTCAGGGAAGAGAAACAGGAACTCCGGGACAGAAAAAAGCAGTTAACTATTTAAAAGATCAATACCAAAAAATGGGAATTCCTGCAGCCAACGCTAACGGGGATTATTTTCAAAAAGTACCCCTGCAGGGTAATAATGTTCCTAAAGCTTCTCTTACCGTTAACGATAAAGAGTACGAAATAGGAAAAGATTATGTGACCTATAGCGGGCCCGATACGATGGAAGCGACCTATTCGCAACTTATCTATGCCGGTTACGGTATTGAAGCTGAAAATTATTCAGATTATGAAGGATTGGACGTAAAAGACAAAGTAGTTCTTATAAAAGCAGGTGAACCTAAAAATCAAGATGGTACCTATACCATTTCAGGAACTTCAGAAACCACCGGAAAATGGTCAAATATCAGACAGGCTTTTGCCGCTAAGATAGAATTAGCCAAAGACAAGGGCGCTGCCGGATTGCTGTTTTTAGACGACGATAATTTCAAAGTATTAGCTTCACAGTACGAATACATGAAAAACAGACGTAACGGTCGTATGCGTCTTAAACAATCTGATGGAGAAAATTTCTTTTATTTTTTTATTAATCAGGAAATTGCAGCGAGTCTATATCCAGAAATAAACACCAAAAACACAGCGGAAAATGTAGCCGCTACTATCAAAGTGAATTTTGAGGGGTCTTCAAATCCAATAGACTCCGAGAATGTAGTTGCCTGGATCAAAGGAAGCGAGAAGCCAGATGAGTATATCGTGATCTCTGCCCATTTAGATCATGAAGGTATTAAAAATGAAGAGATCTACAACGGTGCCGATGATGACGGATCGGGTACAATAGCAGTTCTTGAAATTGCAGAGGCTTTTCAAAATGCAGTTAAGGAAGGAAACGGACCTAAAAGATCGATCGTTTTTTTACACGTAACGGCTGAAGAGAAAGGGTTACTAGGTTCTGCTTATTATGCAGACAATCCAATCTTCCCACTAGAGCAAACCGTTGCGAATCTAAATATTGACATGATAGGAAGGATCGACCCAAAAAGAGAAGGGGATCGCAACTATGTATATCTTATTGGTTCTGATAAATTAAGCACCGAATTACATACTGTTTCCGAAGAAATAAATACAAAATACACTAATATCACCTTAGATTATACCTATAACGATGAAAATGATCCAAATCGTTTTTATTACCGAAGTGATCATTACAATTTTGCAAAAAACAATGTACCGATTATTTTCTACTTTAACGGAACACATGATGATTACCACAGACCTTCAGACACCCCGGATAAAATTGAATATGACCTTCTGGCAAATCGTGCAAAACTGGTGTTTCACACTGCCTGGGAACTGGCGAACAGGGAAAATAGAATTGTGGCTGATAAAGCGATAGAAGCGAAATAAGATCATAAGATGTTTGAAATTCAAAGACTTCTGTACAGAAGTCTTTGAATTAAATACAATTAACCGAAACAACCCGCACAACCGCTGGCACCATTACTGTAATTCTCACAACCCGCTCTATAGGTACAGTCATCCGTATTACAGCCGTTATTAGTGCAATAATAGGTATTACACACAGCTTGTACAGTTCCCCAACCGCTTTGCCCGCCTTTAAGAGCACTTACGATCGTTTTTCTGATTCTTAACTCCTTCTTCAGAGACTTGTTGAACTTTTTTTTCATAATATTTTTATTTAAAGCATATAAATAATTTGAAAATCAATATTTAAAGGGCTTTGATTAAAGCCCTGTAATTTATTATCCGAAGGGGTTTCCGCCGCCACCGCCAGATCCACCAGATCCGCCAGATCCACCAGATCCACCACCGGAACCGCCGCCCCAGCCGGATTGACCGCCTTTAACGGCTTTTGCTTTTACAAAAGAGATAACATTACGCTTCTTTGCAATTTTTTTAATTGTTTTTTTCATAACATTTAAATTTAAATTAATCAATACTGTTTAAAGATATTTATTAAACATTAAACATTAAACAAAAAACAATTATATTAAGAAAATATTTACTATTTTATAGGTAATTGTTTACAATAAAAGGTGTTTAATATCAAATTATATTCATCTTATCCATGGATAAAACAGGATATTCATTTTCCTGATAAACTTCCTCGGGGTTTTAAAACCTTTGGTGGTGCCAATAAAAAATCGCATCTTTGTATCATTATGGAAATAGCAGTTACCACATTAGGATAATCAATATTTGAGACCGGAGGTCTCTTCAAACCATCCATTCTACGGTTGTATTGATCTTTAATTTCTTGTTAATTCAACAACCTTATCACTAATGACTGCAAAACATTCTACCATACTTCATAAGTTCTTTTATTATTTAAAATTATCCCTAAGCGGGAAAGAACAGAGTTTCACTACCGGAAGCATCCGCAAAGCGATCTTTTTATTATCAGTACCCATGATCCTCGAAATGGTCATGGAATCTGTATTTGCATTGGTCGATATCTTTTATGTATCCCAGGTAAGTGTAAATGCCGTTGCCACCATAGGTCTTACAGAATCGGTAATCACACTCGTGTATGCCATCGCTATTGGATTAAGTATGGCCGCTACAGCTATCGTAGCAAGGCGAACCGGAGAAAAAGACGAAAAAGGCGCAAACGAAGCAGCTATGCAAGCCATACTGCTGGGAGTTGTCGTAGCAATCCTTCTCAGTATACCGGGTATTCTCTTTCCAAAAGAGATCCTTTCCTTTATGGGTGGTGAAACCGATCTAATTGAGGAAGGCTATGGCTATACACAGATCTTGATCGGCGGTAATGTAACCATCATGTTATTATTCCTTATCAATGCTATATTCAGAGGAGCCGGAAACGCATCTATGGCGATGTGGACGCTGGTTTTGTCTAACGGACTTAATATCATTCTGGATCCGATATTTATTTTTGGTCTGGGCCCTGTTCCGGAATTCGGAGTGAAAGGTGCGGCCATTGCCACAACAATCGGACGTGGAACGGCGGTGATTTTTCAGCTGGTACTTCTATTTTATGGCTGGGGCAAAATTAAACTGGGCATTAAAGACTTGGTATTGCGTACCAAGGTCATGCTAAACATGATTCGAATTTCATTGGGTGGTATTGGTCAGTTTTTAATAGGGACCTCCAGCTGGGTCATCCTCATGCGTTTTATGGCCGAATTTGGAAGCGAAGTGCTTGCGGGATATACCATATCTATCAGAGTTCTTATGTTTACCTTGATGCCTTCCTGGGGAATGAGCAATGCCGCGGCTACTTTAGTAGGACAAAACCTGGGAGCCAAAAAACCCGAACGCGCAGAAACATCTGTCTGGAAAACAGGTAAGTACAATGCTATATTTATGCTGTCTGTTTCCATCATCTATCTGCTTATGGCAAAGCAGATCATAGGCTTGTTCAGCGAAGTTCCAGAGGTCATTAAGTACGGTGCATTAAGCTTACAGGTAATTACCGCCGGGTATTTGTTCTATGCTTATGGCATGGTGGTGATCCAGGCATTTAATGGCGCAGGAGATACCCGAACTCCCACGGTCATTAATTTTTTCTGCTTCTGGTTATTTCAATTACCCATTGCCTATCTCGCAGCTTTCGTTCTGGATTGGGGACCTATGGGTGTTTTTATAGCGATCACCTTAGCCGAAGTGTTAATAGCCATTACCGGGATCATTTACTTCCGAAAAGGACGTTGGAAAACCACAGAGGTGTAAGGCTAGATTCTAATCATGATAATTTTTAACTTCTTATCTTTTTTGCTTTTCCCTCTCTTCAATTTAACTCAGGAGTAGTTTCAAAAAATAATATAGTTATGAAAAGAAGCCCCACGCAGTGAAATCCTGAGGCAGGGGCGAGCGATTTAAAAACAGCCAGTGGCTGTTTGCAGCAAGCAGCCAGCATGCGCAGGGGAACAAAAACTTCGAAACAGGAGCGAAGGAACGTAGCGACGCGATGTTTTCGAATTGGTTTTTGACTTCACTGTCAAAAAATTCATAGAGGAAGGCCTCTTTTCTTTGTTTCGTTTCTTTTGGAGGAGCAAAAGAAATGAAATAAAACTATAGAAGATAACTCAAAACTTCTAAGTATGACTAAATTCTAAAGCTTAAATTAACATTCAAAGAATTACTGTTAGATTTATTCAACAGCGAATCTATGTACTCTTTATTTCGTAATTTTAGCTTTTAAATTCCTTATTGATGAAAAACAACAAACGAGGTCTTAATACTATTTGCACACACACCGGAGAATTAAAAGACGAACAGTTTAAAGGTGCTGTATCTCCTTTATATATGAGTACGTCGTATGCGTACGAAAATGTGGATATCAAAATGTATCCCCGGTATTTTAATACGCCTAATCAAAGGGCACTCTGCCAGAAGATAGCAGCTTTAGAACATGCAGAAGCTGCGCTGATCTTCGGAAGCGGGATGGCGGCGGTAAGTACGGCTTTGATGGCTTTTTTAAAAAAGGGCGATCATATTGTCTTACAAAAAACTCTTTATGGAGGTACTTATAATCTGGTGGTAGAAGAATTTGAAAAATTTGGTATTGAGTATTCCTTTACAGAAGGTTTGGAGAAAGAAGATTTTGAAAAACTCATCCAGCCGAATACCAAAGTATTGTACATTGAAACACCTTCTAACCCGTTACTTACGATCACTGATATGAAAATGGTCGCTGAAATCGCACGACAAAATGGATTGGTCTCTATGATCGATAATACTTTTGCGAGTCCGGTTAATCAAAATCCTATCGACTTCGGGATTGATCTGGTGATCCATAGTGCTACCAAATATCTCGGCGGACATAGCGATATTCTGGCAGGTGCCGTAGCTGGTTCTGAGGCACATATAGACCGTGTTTTTCAGCTGGCCAAGAATTTTGGAGGAAGTTTATCTGACTACACCGTCTGGCTTTTGGAGCGAAGCATTAAAACGCTGGGTATAAGAGTAAAGGCACAAAATGAAAATGCCATGAAGCTCGCCGAATACCTGAATGCGCATACAGATATTCAGCAAGTGTACTACCCGGGACTCGATTCCCATCCTGATCATAAACTTGCTAAGAAGCAAATGAAAGGCTATGGTGGAATGTTATCTTTTGAATTATTACCGGAAATTGATGCCAGTACTTTTACTCATGCCTTAGAGCTTATCAAGCCATCGATGAGCCTTGCCGGAGTGGAGAGCACCATCCTCTCTCCTACTCAAACCTCACATGCCTTGCTCAGTGCAGAAGAAAGAGCGCATCAAGGTATTAAGGACGGCTTATTGCGTTTTTCGGTGGGGATTGAAGAAACCGAAGACCTTATTGCCGATATCGAACAGGCGCTGTCGATTGCGAAAGCGGTCAAAGCTGATGAAGACGGTACGTATTTAAAAAGTCGACAACCCAAGATGATATAGATAACTAAGTAAAACTTTGACGACGTTGCATGCTATTTTATCCATTTCAAAAGTCTCCTACTTATCAAGGAGAGGTGCTGTTGCTATAGTTCACTTAAGGCAATGATCAGTGATGGTGTAGTCATACGAACAACTTGGTAAACGCATCTTTCAACCTGTAACCTTTACTTACGTCCCGTCCAAAATATGTATCTTTCAGGCTGAAAATATTTTATAGAAGCTTATGAAACTTGACATACTTGCTTTTGGGAGTCATCCCGATGATGTAGAATTAGGTTGTGGTGCTACGCTGGCAAAAGAAATAGCTTCCGGTAAAAAAGTAGGGATCATAGATCTTACCAGAGGAGAACTGGGAACACGGGGCACTCCTGAGATACGCGATCAGGAAGCGTCTGATGCTGCTGATGCATTGGGCGTGATCATTCGGGAAAATATGGAGTTTGCAGATGGTTTTTTTGTGAACGATAAAGTACATCAACTTGAGATCATAAAGATGATACGTAAGTATCAACCAGAAATTGTTTTGTGTAATGCCATCGATGATCGTCATATAGATCATGCCAAAGGCAGTAAGTTGGTAAGTGATTCCTGTTTTCTTAGCGGATTGGTAAAAATAGACACCAAAGAAGAAGGTGGTGACGAGTGGCAGGAAGCCTGGCGGCCTAAAGTAGTTTATCATTACATTCAATGGAAAAATATTACGCCGGATTTCGTAGTGGATGTAACCGGTTTTATTGACAAAAAATCGGAGGCGATCAAAGCCTATGGTTCACAGTTCTACGATCCGGATAGTGATGAACCGGAAACACCCATCAGTAGCAAAAATTTTATCGATAGCATTCATTACCGTGCGCGCGATCTCGGCAGATTGATCGGTACCGAATACGCCGAAGGCTTCACGGTAGAACGCTTTGTCGCGGTTAATAGTTTAGACGACTTGATATAACAAATATTTTTTATTTTTCTTTGAAGAAACACGCAAATAAAGTACATTTGCATCCGCTAATTACATGGTAGTTGTAGCTCAGCTGGTTAGAGCGCTGGATTGTGGTTCCAGAGGTCGCCGGTTCGAACCCGGTCTTCTACCCAAGAATACAAGCCTTTCGGAAACGAAGGGCTTTTTTTGTATGTGAAAGTTAAATTAAACTTGCCGGGTGAGAAGCCTGTCCCGACGCTTCGGGGAACCCGGTCTTCTACCCAGAAAAATAGCCTCTCGATATCGAGGGGCTTTTTTTGTACTCAAAATTTAGAAAAAACTTGCCGGGTGAGAAGCCTGTCCCGACGCTTCGGGGAACCCGGTCTTCTACCCAAGAATACAAGCCTTTCGGAAACGAAGGGCTTTTTTTGTTTTCGGCCCACAGTCATATCGAATCCCTTTAGGGTGAGATAACTTTTTCCGTTTAGTGTGATTTACAATGATGACTTCTATACACAATTAGTCTGGTATCAGGCAGATTTCTCCTCGCGCCTTCGGCAGTTTGTCGAAATGACTCGTTTTCATCGTCAGGTCGAGTTTGTTTTGAAGCCTGGCGGAAAAACAAGTATCGAGACCTTGTTTATGATGAGCCATAAACTCCAATCGGGTTTCGATACTATTTTTCGACCTAAAAGATCAAAAAATCACTCAACCGGACGTCTTGCTATAATTTTTGGCTTAGTGCTATTTATGATGGAGACTTCTATCAGACATTAACCTGGTATCAGGCAGATTTCTCCTCGCGCCTTCGGCAGCTTGTCGAAATGACATTCGTATTTTTTGATACTTCCAGGTAGTATCAGTTAAAGCAGACCCATATCGTCAGGTCGAGTTTGTTTTGGAGCCAAGCGGAGAAACAAGCATCGAGATCTTTTTTTATTTACAATTACACCACTTGAATACAGATCCATGAACACCATTAAAAAGCATCGAAGGAATTCTCCTCTCCCTAAATTTCGGGATAAGGAGGAGTGCCTAGGTATGAGGGGGAGGTGGTTTTAGGGTGGAATCAGCAAATCATGACCGTCAACCACCCCGTCACTTTCAAATCGGCGGTCGCCAGATTCGCAAGTGCCACCCCTCCTTAGTTAAGGAGGGGAATTTTATTAAAAACCCTAAAAACAATCCCATCGTCAGGTCGAGTTTGTTTTGGAGCCAAGCGGAAAAACAAGTATCGAGACCTTTTTTTATTTACAATTACACCACTTGAATACAGATCCATGAACACCATTAAAAAGCATCGAAAGAATTCTCCTCTCCCTAAATTTCGGGATAAGGAGCAGTGCCTAGGCATGAGGGGGAGGTGGTTTTAGGGTGGAATTAGCAAATCATGACCGTCAACCACCCCGTCACTTTCAAATCGGCGGTCGCCAGATTCGCAAGTGCCACCCCTCCTTAGTTAAGGAGGGGAATTTTATTAAAAACCCTAAAAACAATCCCATCGTCAGGTCGAGTTTGTTTTGGAGCCTGGCGGAAAAACAAGTATCGAGACCTTGTTTATGATGAGCCTTGAACTTCAATCGGGTTTCGATACTATTTTTCGACCTAAAGGATCGAAAAATCACTCAACCTGACGTCTCGCTATAGCTCTTAGTTTAGTGTAATTTATGCTGGTGACTTCTATTGACACATTACGTTTTAATCAAAAGATTTCTCAGTCGCGATGCTTCTTCGAAAAGACCTTACATCATACACTGTGATAAAGTAAACTACGTCAGAGCAGGCCCATGAGGTATTAGAAAGAAGTTCAACTTTGATTTCGACGCAAGCGTCGGAGCATTTTAAATCTCGATTATCGAGTAAATCAAAAATACAGTACCTTTAATTTTAATATGAATACCTTCATCAATGTTGTTCAATTTAAAATTAAGCCCAACAATGAAGATACTGCGACCTTTGTTTTTTCTCTTAATCAGTGCAAGCAGTTTTCCTCAAAGTCCTCAGCTCGAAAACGTTATGGGTGAATTCCAAAAGCATTATAACGATTCCAATTACGAAGCTATTCACTATCTGTTTGATCCGGTGATGAAGACGTTCCTTACTAAAGAACAAATGGTTGACCTGTTTACCGAAGTCAAGTCCAATTTTGGAGCGATTCAAACCATGGAGTTTTCGCATCAGGAGAATTCTGCCTATATCTACAGAACACAATTTGATAAGGCTGTAAGCGATATTTTTATCGGCTTAAACAAAGAAAATCAGATCAGTGCCTGGTTCATCCCCAGAAATACCTTTGAAAATTCTTCAGTATTAAAAAGAAATGCAACCAAAATGCTGTTTCCGTTTAAGGAGGAAGCCTTTGTGTACTGGGGCGGAGAATCCGTAGAAACCAATTATCATATGGCCGATCTGAATCAGCAGTATGCATATGATATTCTTATGGTTGCCAACGGAGCTCCTTACAAAGGAGACCCCACCAAAAACGAAAGCTATTTTGTTTTCGGCAAAGACCTCATAGCGCCATGTGATGCCAAAGTGGTCAAGGTAATTGAGGGTGTGAAGGATAATAGTCCCGGCGAGGTAAATACAGACCATCCTACAGGAAATACGATCGTTCTCGAAACCCAAAGAAAAGAACACCTTTTGTTTGCCCATCTTAAACAGAACTCTGTAAAAGTTAAGGAAGGAGATCTGGTAAAACAGGGAGAAACGATAGCCCAATGCGGTAATTCCGGAAACACCACTCAGGCGCATTTACACCTTCAGCTTCAAAATACTGCAGACTTATATAATACCATTGGCGCCAAACTCTATTTTGATGAAGTACTTGTTAACGGAGAAATCAAAAGAGATTATATACCTCAAAAAGAAGATTTTGTAAAGAATAGCAGTGAGCTTAAAGATTAAAGACAGTAGTATATCTATGTAAGAACAATACGCCTCATGTTTAAAACCCTGTTTGAGATAACAAAAATGGATTGTCCCTCTGAAGAAAACCTCATCCGAATGAAACTGGAGGGAATTACGCAGGTTGTACATTTAGACTTTGATATTCCCAATAGAAAACTAACGGTTTTTCACAACGGTCAGATCGATCAGATCGAAAAAGCCATTCTAGACCTGAATTTAGGTGGAAGGAAGATCGCTACCGAACCAACAGAGCAAAACGAATTTAAAGAACACACCCAGCAGAGAAAACTGTTGTGGGCAGTACTTGGCATCAACTTCGCCTTTTTTATTATTGAAATGACGACCGGCATCCTCTCCACTTCTATAGGACTGATAGCAGACAGCCTGGACATGCTAGCCGACAGTTTTGTATATGGCATTAGTCTGCTGGCAGTAGGTGGCACCCTCACCAGAAAAAAACGCATTGCCAAACTCGCCGGATACTTTCAAATTACGCTGGCAATCATTGGTTTCGTAGAGGTTTTAAGAAGATTTTTTGGAGCAGAAAAGCTACCGGATTTTTCAACAATGATTATCATTTCGGTTTTTGCACTGATTGCAAACGGGATTTGCCTTTTCCTCTTACAAAAGTCTAAAAGTAAAGAGGAGGCACATATGAAAGCCAGTATGATTTTTACATCTAACGATGTGATTATCAATTTAGGCGTTATTGTTGCCGGACTTTTAGTAAACTGGTTAAACTCCAATAAACCCGATCTGATCGTAGGAACCATCGTTTTTATATTGGTCATACAAGGAGCTTTTAGAATATTGAAATTAAGTGCGTAACGAAGATATTTCAGTATAAAATCGTCCCAAACCGCACCAGAAGCCATCTAAGCATATTTGTATGACGTATAATACTATAGTAAATACTCTTAAGAACTGCCGGTAGCGTTAAGAACTGCGATTCTATTTATTCTATACCAACGCGGATTTTTTAAACCAATTCCATTTCAGCAGCAGGTTTCATAACCCCATATAGAGCCAGCTTGCTTCATCAGAATAGTTTAAAAATGGATGTTGTTAAGAAGATATAAAATCGTTAAAACAGGTTTTCAAAATGCCCTTGTATAATGTCTAAAGTCGTTGAAAAATTGCTATTTGAAACTTATAAACCGAAGCGAAATGAAGGAAAAAAGCAGGTACAGCAGGATCATCAGGACGAATGCAATCAAAATATTAGGAATTACGGTAAACGGACCATATGCCATGAACAACATAGCAGATGCACTGGTGAGTACACTAATAAATACATTAATTTTGATCGATGATTCAGCTATTGTATTAGGATAATTACAATTCCTACATCTTATAACTTTACTCCCTTTAGTAAAAAACAGAAGAAGTTGTTTCAGGGAAAATGATTTGTTACACTGTTCACAATTTTTCATCTCATCGTAATTAACTAAGCTAAAAATAAATAAAAATATGTAAAGAGCGAATTTTCTTCAGTAAATTTCTTCTTTAACTTCGGGTAAGTTGATGGATAATAGTCTTATACTGTGGATATTCATTCGCCAGGCTTTCGCGTTTAGCCAGTTCAAAATCGGCAAAATCAAAACCGGGAGCTACGGTACAGCCCACAAATGAATAAGAACCGCCTCCCTTCACACAGGAAGCGAACCAGCATCCGGCGGGTACGGTAAACTGAGGGATTCCGGCGGACTCCAAGTCGTTGTGAAGTTCCTGACAATGGTAGTTTCCTTCGGTATCAATCACATGCACTTCCAGGGGTTCTCCGTCGTAAAAATGCCATACCTCATCTTGTTGGATACGATGAAAAGCCGAAAAGTTCCCTGCGGTTAATAAAAAATAGATGGCCGTACTAAAATTGCGATCGCCTGCAAAACCATCGGATAAGGCTGCTTTGGGAATGCTACCTTTACTACGATACGTTTCTTTATAAAAACCACCTTCGGGATGTGGTTGTAGTTTGTATTTGGTAACGAGCTGTTGAATGATGGTCTCGGGGTTTTTCATTGTTTTTAGTGTAATTTGATGATGAAAATACGGACTATTTTGAAAACCGGCAGTGCGAACTTAAACGTCATTTCGAACGGCGGTACGCCGGAGAAATCTGCCCAAACAGATGACCAAAGCCCAAAAAGACTGCTTCGTTCCTCGCAGTGACGATACCAATGCTTCCTGCTTTTTCTAAGTACATCACGTTAATAAATCCAAATTATAAGCGTTCAGAATTCAAAACATGTAAACTATACTTTACATAGTCTAAAATCTACAACAACCAAAAAAGGGTATTTAGACTAAAAGGCTCAGAAAAACCATTCGTTTTTTATAAGTTCGGAAGGAACTAATAGAAACGCTTTACTTCAAATAGCTGCCTACAAAGGGATCGCTTTTTGTAAAAATTTAAATAATTAATACTTTGCGTATTACAAAAGCTTAATAAAAGATAGGTAATCGCAATTGTATTTATAGTTTGTAAAATAGTTCCGTAACAACCCAAAAACCAGCATAGATTAAAAAGACAAAAGAAATAGTAGTTATAGTCATAAAAGTCCTGGCTATTTTAGGGTTTGTTTTGACTTTTTTAAGTCTAGGTGGGCGGACTTACGGAATGAGACAACCAAATAGACACAATTACGCTGTTTTTATTGGTATAATTATGCTGCTACCTTTTTTAATTTACATTTTCTCATCAAAATCAGAAAAGAAAAAAGTCCTTAAAAGCAATCCAATTGATTTGAATAAGATCGGTCTTACAACGATTGAATATTTTGAGAAAAAGTCAAAGAAGAATATTTTCGAGATTTATGTAAAAAATGAAACGCCCGAAACTCTAATTGTAAATAGGACTTCCCTATTGGAGCCTGACAGTTGGCATGTTTTCACAACTGATAAATACAAATCACTTTACTTTAGTAACGGAATTCAATTTCATATTGATAAAGAGCTGAATCTTGAAGTTATTGATTCAAGAAATCAAATCATCGGATTAGGAGGCGATTATCTTCAAAAAAATGAAGTGCCTGAATATGTAGATTGGGCATTTATAATCGCTGAACCAAATGAAGGAGATGCACTTGAATAAAAAAAATATGACAACTACGGCTATAGTTGTTACAGCTAAATTTCCTAATCGGAATCTCAGGCCTTTTCATTAAATTTATGATCACTCCAGAATAGTCCTTAGCTACCATTCTGTAAACAAACCAATGCCCAACGTTAGGCGAAACTATGACTAAAAAACAAGCACCGATAAGATGAAACTAGAGTTGAACATGCTAACACTCTTAAGCACATTGGCTTTATTAGTAGCTTGTAAAAGACAAACCGCCAAAGAACAGGATCTAAAAGGTAAACCCGTAACCGAACTTGGTAAAAGTATCATGGTAGTTTATCAAGACCATAAAAATAATTATTGGTTTGGTAGTTGGGAAACCGGATTATATAAATTCGACGGAGAGACTCTGATTAATTACACAACAGAACATGGGTTGCCCAGTAATAGAATTGATGAAATAAAAGAAGATAGATATGGGAATTTATTCATAACGAGCTGCTACCCAAATTCTACGATAACTAAATTTGACGGAAATACATTTACAGCATTAAGTCCGACTGTAACGACGGATTGGAAACTTAAATCTAATGATCTGTGGTTTAGACATTCTTATGCAACAGAAAAAGTATATCGTTATGACGGTACTACTTTATATGAATTGCAGCTGCCACACCCCCCCAACCTATCAAATCCTTTTGAAATCTACAGTATCTATAAAGACAAGAAAGGAAATATTTGGTTTGGCACTAACCCGGTTGGAGTTTGTCGATATAACGGAAAATCATTTGATTGGATAACAGAAGAAGATGTAACCGAATTTCGTGACGAAGGAGCAAATGGAGTTCGTTCGATTGCAGAAGATAAGCATGGAGACTTCTGGTTCAATACAGAGTATCGCTATACTGTTTATGATAGTGTCTCAAAAAGCAACAAATTTTACAACAGACACAAAAGTTTAGGTGGTTTAGATGGTAAAACAGAAAGTAATTTAGACGAGTATCTATCGTCGGTTAGGGACCATGATAATAATCTTTGGTTTGTAACCTATCGCGATGGCGTGTGGAAATACGATGGAAAAGAAATTACGCAATATGTAGTTCAAGACGATTCAAAACAAATAAATATATTCAGCATCTACAAAGACAAATACGGAAACCTCTGGCTTGGCACACATGAAAACGGAGCCTATAAATTCAATGGGGTAACTTTTGAAAAATTTAAAATATGACCGGATTCATAATCCTAACCGTTTTAATAATTATTTTCGGGGGATTTCTATATTGGGCTTATCTTCCTGATTATCGGAGAAACCCGAAAGAGTTTTGGCGGACATTAATTGGAATGCCCATAGGAATACTTTTAAGCGCTTTAGGGTACGATGCATGGAATCATAAAATAAAGAAATGGGCTGTCGGAGAAAAAAATGAAAAGAAAACAAAAGAATAAAACATGTTATAACATGGTGACCGTTGCACATGCCAATAATTTATACTATCAATCAAAATTTCAAGCCTCACGAGTCTTCGGGAAAGGGTTTTTTATTTTAATTTATCGTTTTTTATGAGAATGAAGGCTACAAAAAGGTAACACCTACATCAACCCTTACTGTTTTCCGTAAGGAACTTAGCCCGGAGTATCCTTATTTTTACACCGCATTCCTAAAATAACGTCAGCTCGACGTAAGAAAAAATTATAAACTGGAACGGGATTAATCTTTTTCCGCAGTATAACAAGGTTTTTCGTAAAGAATTTTTGAAGCCCCGACGGTTCGGGGGAGAAAATTTAGAAAAACCTTGTGGTTTTGTTCACATTCTGAACAAAAATACCTTGGAAATCGAAGATTCATGAATACCTAAATACTTAATATAAGTGACATGAACTAAAAAGTGTCTTTTCTTTTGGTTCGTTGATGCCTGCCCTGAGCTTGTATTGAGCGATAGCCGAAATATAGCCGAAGGGTTGGACAAGCAAAGAAAATGAACATAAGACTCTTATATGCAATGATTTAATTTGTTAAAACGATATTAAAAACTGACACTGAAATTATATCGAACTCACGTTAAAATATAAAGACTAAACTTTACCTCAACTAAAAAAAGGGTATTTCATCTGGAAGTTTCAGAAAAACCATTCGTTTTTAGTAGGTTTGAGAATGTCAGGTGAAAAGATGCGAGTTTTGAGTATTCGTTTATAAACGGGTATAAACGTTTGTAATTAATTATAATGCTGATTTTCAACAGAACACAAAAAATTAATAAAAGAGAAATAAACGCAATTGCGTTTATTTACTAGTTGTGCTTAATTTGAGAAAAGCGACATTATGAATGAAATCGAATTAATAGAAACAAAAATTGAGCAACCTGTCGCAAAAATTTCGGACATGGAATTGGAAAAACTGGTTGACCGAGAATTTCCTGAAAATTCGGATTTAGTAAAACGTAAACTGACAGAAATTAAAAGTGACTCTCGAAGTGGACAAAACCGAATTGGAGCAGCAGTTTTGAAATTGGCAAATTCAGATTTGAATAGAATAGATTATCTGATAAAAACAGCAAATAAGGATTTTAGAGATATTATTTCACAAGCCGAATATCCTAGGGCTTCAAAATATGGGTTTGATGAGCGTTCGGAAAATGAATTGAAAACAGATTATCTAGACGATTGGACTGAATACGCTGAATGGAAAAGTAGGTAACCCGAATGAAAACGAATTTTGAAATAGAAGACAACTATGCAGTCCAATTAAACGGAATGCATATTGACCTTCACAATAATTTTGACTTTGTCGGGCTTACAAAAAATGGAAAGGATATTACAGTTGACTTTAAACAGACTAAAGGAGATTGGGTAAAAAATGATGAGTTTAAAAAACTAAACTTTGAATTTAAAAATGTCTCATATGAATACCTTGAAAACGGAGACCCAAAAGCTCTAAAAGAAGATTCCGAACGACTTGGAGAAATCACATTCTTTCCTGCCAATTCAAGAGAAATTAATGACGGAATTATTACTCAAACCCATCCGAATGAAACAGACGACTTAATCATGTTTTTTGAAGATGGAAAAGTGATTCGGCTTGGATGTGAAGAAATAAAACTGATGGCTGAAAAATAAAAAAAGAACGCACAACACCAGTAACCGTTACACAAGCCAATAATTCATAATATTAATTATAATCTCAAGCCTCCTTAACCTTCGAGATAAATGGCTTTTCTAGTTTAATCAATCACTTTTTATGAGAATGAAGGCTACAAAAGGTGAATAGGTTCTTAACCCTTAAGGTTTTCCGTAAGGAACTCCACAGTTATTACCCTTATTTTTATACAGCATCCCCAAAATATAAAGCCTAAACTTTACCTCAACTAAAAAAAGGGTATTTCATCTGGAAGTTTCAGAAAAACCATTCGTTTTTAGTAGGTTTGGGAATGTCAAGTGAAAGGACGCATGTATGGGTATAAGTTTACAAATGGGTATAAACGTTTGTAATCAAGTATCATGTTGATTTTCAAATCGATACAAAAAATTAATAAAAGAGAAATAAACGCAATTGAGTTTATTTTCTAGTTGGTGGTAATTAAAAAATGAAAAGACAATTTCCTTACATAGAACCAAATGTTCTTGAGACCCTGTGTAAAACCTTAGGAGAAGCTCTCACAAACTCGGAAATTGACAAGTATTTGGCTGATAGCAAATTAAAAAACGTAGAACCAGTCGGGACAAAATGGAGAAGGCTTTATAATTCATTCGTAGAATATCAGAATAGAACTCAAATTTCAAATAGTATTTTAAAATTCGTTCAGATTTCAATTCACCCTACTCGATATGTCCGAAACAAAGAACTATTTGAAGCAACTCGAATAGACCTCAATAAGGTATTCTCATTCATTGGCTTACAACTCGGTGAAAATGGCAAGTTCAGGAGTACGGAAAAAGCAACAACGATCTCTCAAGCTGAACAAAGAGCCTCCATGTTGTTCTCAAAACTTGGCGATAGAAATGTACATCCAGAAGTCTTGAAGTTTTGCAAATCTGAATTGGTAGAGAATAATTATTTCCATGCTGTTTTTGAAGCTGTAAAAAGTGTTGCAGACAAGATTCGAAGCTTGTCAGGAGAAACAAAAGATGGAAGTCAATTAGTAGATTCTGTTTTTTCTATAAATAATCCTATTCTGATTATTAATGACTTGAGAACTGAAACGGAAAAAAGTGAACAAAAAGGATTTGCGAATCTGTTAAAAGGATTCTTCGGCATGTTTCGGAATACTATTGCTCATGAACCGAAAATTAAATGGGAGATTCATGAATATGATGCATTGGACGTAATGACTTTAGCTTCTCTCTTTCATAGAAGATTAGATAGCGCCACTAAGATTAGATAACCATGGATCAACAAGAAATAACCAGTATAATTAGGTCAACCGTACATATTGTTATGTCAGACCCTAAAACCTTAGCTCCAATGGGAATTGGTTCAGGTTGTGTTGTTAATTTTCAGAATAATGAGATTCTTCTTACTGTGGCTCATGTGACTAACAAAGACAATTCTGCGACTTGTATTGTAACAGGTCAACCAACAGTAAATAATATGACCCCAATGTATTCCGTTGGAGCGATGACATACTTGGACAAGTTTAATATCACAAAGTATGAAGAGCAATTACAAATTTTACAAAATGAACCAGATAGAATTGAAGATATCGACTTTGGCTTGATCGATTTTAGTTTTGCCTCCTTACAGGACAAGGTTGAGCTTTTGCAACAACAAATCAAGTTTAAAGAGTTTACCGTTCCATCTTCTGACAAAAGCATAATTAAGACCGAATTGGAGTACGAGCCAAATACTGAAACAGAGTATTGTTTTTTTGGTCGTATAAAACCTAATTACTTCAAGGGTACTCCAATGGGCGACATTTTTGAAACCCAAGAAGTCGTATATGGCGGTCTGAGATTCAACAGAAAAGTGGGAAACTATTATGAATTCGAGTTACCAAATGAAATTAAAGACCATGCAGATTTTCAAGGAACGAGCGGAGCTCCGATTATGGATTCTAAGGGAAATATTGTCTCATTGGTAACTCATGGATATACAGGTGCTAAAAACATATATGGAATAGCATTAGCGGACTTTAAATCAGGAGTTGAAGCTATGATATTAACTGATGAAATGAATAATAAAAAATAACTACCACCAACAAGGTGTATAGTGCATACCCTGCGGGATACGCACCATACACAGAACGTTAGCTACAAGCAGAAAAATTACACTTCTAAATGAATATTGAAAATATCGAAACTGAATGGCGTGAATCAATTCCTAAGTTTGATTGCCCAACTTGCGAAAAGGGAATTTTAAATTTCGAAAAGAAGGATATTGTTGAATTAGAAGATGGAATTTCGAAACAATGTAAAATACTAGAATTGGAACCTACGTATTACAGTGGGAAATTTACCTTATCTTCAAAATGCACTAATCCAGAATGCGAAGAAACTGCTATTATAGTTGGTAAAACTTCACTAGTCAGTAATGGTTGGTATTCAGGTGGGTTTGATCCTGAAGAAGGTATTGAAATCCCGCCTCATGAAATGTATAAAACTCTTTATAAACTTGAATTGACTGAACCGGCTATACAATTGTTTAATATTCCAGAAAAAGTATCTGACAAAGTACGAAACAAGCTAAAAGAATCTTTTAAACTTTTTTGGATTGATAAAAGTGCCTGCGGAAATAAAATTAGAGCTTCAATTGAAATATTATTAGATGATTTAAAAGTTCGTAAAACCAGGACAAAAAACAGAAAAAGAACAAAACTTACTCTTCACAAGAGAATAGAACTTTTTAAAGAAAAAAAATCATCTTTAGCTTCAAATTTATTAGCAATAAAGTGGATTGGAAATTCAAGTAGTCACGGAATTAGTAATGTGTCAACCAGACAAATAATAGATTCTTATAAAATACTGGAATATGTTTTGACTAACATTTATGACATCAAAGAATCTGAAATAAAAAATCTGACTAAAAAAATTAATAAAAGAAAAAGATAAAGCTAGCATATAACACTATATATAGCAAATAGGGCAATTAGTGTTTAATCCAAAGGTTATTGTCTATTTGCAAAGTCGCCAAATCTTTTGATTTGGTATTAAAGAAAAAATAAAACAAAATACAAAAGATTTGGCTTGTGGTTAAACCGAAAATAACTGCTTGTTTTCTGCCCTACTTGCCATATATTTAACGTTAGAATTCATTGGAAAAATAAGTGGAATACATAATTGAAATTAAACCCGAACCAATCTCAGAAGTAGAAACAAAGGACTTGTTTGGAATCAATTCGCATTCAGAATCTAATTGTGAATTTGTGCGAATAAAAAAAGCTTCAACATTTGAACCTCTTATTAACCTGAAAATTCAATCAGATTATAGCCCAACTTTCAAGCAGAGTGAAATTGTGAACGGAATAGTAATAATTGGGTATGGAAATAGATTCTCAATTTTTGACTTGAATAAGAAAGAAATTAAAGTGAACCTGTCATTTGACGGATACTTTGGCTCTTTCAGAGTCGATAATGGAGAAATTTTTGTAGCAACTGATTCTGAACTTATAAATCTAAATTTCCAAGGATTAGAAAAATGGAAAGCTGTTAATCTTGGCATTGACGGAGTTGTAATCTCACAAATTACAGAAACAGAAGTAATGGTAAATTGTGAATGGGATCCTCCTGGTGGATGGGAATCGTTCACATTAGATCGAAAAACTGGAAAGAAAAAATAAAAACGAAATGCTAACAAGGTGAATAAAGTTATGGTGGCTTCTCCACGACGATTCATACACGCCACGTTAGCAGCAATTAAAACATATGGGACTAAAGATCAAACTTAATTTGGGTTTTCTAGTACTAGAAAAGGACATTACCCCAGCAGAACAAGAAATTATATCAAAGTTCTTTAGTGAACTTTCAGATTATAGACTTCTATATAGTCCATATGAAGCTGAGTTTACAGGTGAAGTATGTCAAGCCGTTCAAAGATTAAGAATGAGAATTGGTGAGGTTATTCAAGAACTATCTTTCAGCTCTGAACTTAGGGAAAACCTCCTAGCATTGCAGACTTCGTGCGCTTCGTTCATAACTGAAATAAAAGTATTATCTGAAGGCATATTGAGAGAAATGGATGCAACCCAACGAATGATTGATGAAGGGAGTAGACCAATGTCGGATCAGATTGAGCGATTGGAACATTATAAAAAAATCGGAGGAGCAAATCTATTGGATAATAAAAGGATTAATTTGTTTGATATCAGACCTGTCGGCAAACAAATGATTTTCACAAACGAATTGGGAAAATTAAGAGGTTTTTTTGGGACTTTACTCATGATTTTAGCGAATAAGTCTGGAAGCATAATACCGTCTAATTTAAAACCAATACTTCCAATAACCGATTCGATAGAAGAAAAAACTGATGCTAACAAAACCTAAACTGCATTAACACACAGTTTAGCCCAGCCGTTGTAAAACATTTGAAATATTTATTCCTTTTATTAAGCCTTTTGTTTTTGATGGGATGCGGTAATCAAAATAAAACTGCAAGCCAACAAAGAATACTTCATATTTATAATTCTGATTCGCTATCAAAAACATATACCTATAATCTGAAAATTTTCAGAGAAGGAAATCTTATCCGATATTCTTATGAAAATGAAGATGATAAATCAAAGAATATGGTTTTCATCTTAAATACCGAAACAGGAACACTATCTTTCGCAGTAGATGAATTCAAAATAAATAATCCTGATAAACTATATATACCAGAAATTAAAGACCATATGTTCAGTTTCTACAGTAACACAAATACAAGAGCTGATCTTACCGAGCCCATAATATTCAATCAAGATTTTGGCGTAATTGCTATAGGTAATACAAATGCGCCGAACTTTATTTTTTTAGCTGAGTATGATTCCAAGACAAGTTATTTTTTGAATAATGGGCTTTAAATTAAACGTTTTTCAACCGAGGACATAGCTCATAGCCTAACGCGTGGTCTGTTTTGGCTAACTTTAGAATATACTAAAAAGCTCACGGTGCTTTGCCCAGAGCCATAAAAAAACCGTTAACCCAAGGATAAAAAACCCACTTCCAAAATTTTTCCTTAGCTTTCAACAAGTAAAGTATCCGTACCTATGAAACGTAGAGATTTTAGTAAAAATATAGCCCTGGGGGTGTTGGGGGCTACCGCTCTTACTTCCTGTAAAGAAGAAGAACGTGCTGTTGAAAAACCCGCCAATGACTGTGAAGCCTTTAAGGTGACGCCCGAATTGCAACAACGTATGTACGACAAGGCGCTGGAGATCACCCGCTCTAAAGTCCGCGGCGGCGACAGCGAGCCTTTCTTTAAAAAGCCCTTTGTAGATGCCGCTTTCTCCGATAATATTTTTCTGTGGGATACCTGCTTTATCGTGAGTTTTGCCAAATACCATCTGGACGAATTACCAGTGTATCAGGCACTGGATAATTTCTACGACCGTATGGAAGACGACGGCTTTATCGGCAGGGAATACCGGCAGGACGGACGCTCCTTATGGTCTAAAGCGCATCCGGTTTCTATAAATCCGCCCCTCCTCGCTTTTGCAGAAACCGAGATCTACTCCGTTAAAAAAGATCCCGAACGGCTCCGTCGTGTATATCCGATACTGAAAAAGAATTTTGAGTTTCACGTCAACCGCTACCAGGGCGAAGACAAACTCTTTTGGGGCGATACCCTGGGCATGGGCATGGATAATATCCCACGCTTCCCCCGAGGGTGGACTACCGATGAAGGCAACGGCATGACCCATCACGAGCTAGGCGACAAACTCGGGAAAATGGGCGGCGCTACCGCCGAAGAACGCCTCAATACTTTTATTGCTGAGTATGTAGAGACCCTTCAGGGCGTCTGGAATGAGCAGGGACGACTGGTCGATCTTTCGGCGCAAATGGCCATGTTTGCCTTACAGCTAAAATTTATAGCCAAAGAAATCGGCGCGACTCAGGATATTGCTGCCTACGAACGTTTTCATAGCGAAGTGAAAGAAGCACTGAATACCCATTGCTGGAATGAGGAAGATGCCTATTATTACGATCTGGGTTATGGCAAACAGATCAAACGCAAGCACATAGGCATGTACTGGACCCTGCTGGGCGAAGTAGTCCCCGAAGAAAAACTGGATACCTTCCTGGCACACCTCACCAATCCCGAGGAATTTTACCGCAAGACCCCCCTACCCGCTTTGTCGGCAGACGATCCCGATTACAAAGGATGGGGTGATTACTGGCTGGGCGGTGTTTGGGCACCGACCTCCTATATGGTGTTAAAAGGGCTTACCGCCAATAACAAACACGAACTTGCCAGTGATCTGGCACAAAAGACCTATACCGCCATTGCCGAAGTATTTGAAGCAACCGGCACCTTTTGGGAAAATTATGCGCCGGACCTTATTTCCTACGGGATGCCCGCCAAAAAAGATTTCTGCGGATGGACCGGACTCATCCCTATTGCGGTGTTTAAAGAGTATATTGAAAAAACCAAGTAAGTTCTTACTGCTGTTTCAGATGCGAAATTGTATTAATAGGATTATAAGCTGAGGTCAGGAATTATGAAAGTCAGGTCTTTTAAATATGTATTTGTTTTGATACTAATGATCTCTGCTTCCTGCTTTCAGTATGAACCCAAAAAAAACAACGAGATTAAAAAAAAGCAAATCGTGCTTCCGGAAGGTGCTTTTCATGTGGATTCGGCTCATGATCAAGGGGTTTGGGTTTTTTTGGAATGGATTCATGCTCATAAAAACAATGCGACCATAGCTATTTATGAAGGTGTAACCAAAGAGCTACTGCTTCGAAAAAGATTTATACTGGTATGTGCATCTTCTCCAGACAAATTTATATGGATCGAGAATCCAAAAGAACAGATCGTTTGTTATGAGAAAGGCAAATTATTATTTTCAGAACCCCATTGCTGGTTGCAGTAAAAATTTGATAAGTCTTATGACCAGTTTTCGAATCTTTGAACATAAAAAAGGCATATATTTCTACCCGGAGTACTTTATCATGCTGGGTCTTATCCTGTCAATCTTCATACTTGGTTATTTAGAAACGTTTCATGATATCAGGCTCCGTTTGTTGATCTCTGTCTTAGCTGTTTTTTCTCTTTTGTTTGTGATTTCTATGGCAATATGGAATCAGTTTCGGTATCAGAAACTTTACGGGGATTTCAAAGGAGAACTCATTTTTTCCAAAACGTCGATTATCATTAATGAGCGTTCTTTTCTTTTGGAGGAAATAGGAAAACTGGAGTTTTTACGATTCGAAGATTATTATGGTAATTATTTATATGGGACAAGTCGTTTCGCTCCCATGCGTTCCAACGGTACGGAAAATGAATTATTAATATATCTAAAAAACGGAGAAAAAATTAGATGTTCCTTCCAGCAGTCTGAAAGTCAGGCTCTAAAAAAAGCCCGTGCTGTTTTGACGCATTACCACTTAAACGGATTGATCTCTTGGTTACATTTGCTGGATTTGTTGCAGATAGAAGATTACGACGAGATTCAGCACTTTAAGCGAAGTATTCATCAGCTGTAAATAGTACTTGTTAGAATACGTTTAACATCATTTCCCTTTACAATGTCATTCCGAACGGCGGTACGCCGGAGGAATCTGCCTTTCCCACCGTCATTGCGAAGGAGGAACGACTGAAGCAATCCGTTAAAACAGCGTACGAAAGCCCAAACAGACTGCTTCGTACCTCGCAGTGACACTACCAAAGTCAAAATGTTTAACAGCAGCGCTCAGTGCCGGAAATCAACCATCTCATCGCTAATGATAGATTAAAAGACAGGATATTATAGTATTACACCCGCGTAATTCACTGTTAGAACGCTTCCGGTGCGCTCTGGGGAGGTTTTTATCTAAAAATAGGGATCACTAAAAAAGTTGGGGGTCAAGTAAATTTTGTGGGGAACGAACTTTAAATTATAAGTTTGAGGTGTTTTTTATTTTCAGTTGTCTTTAGTTGCCAAGAATAGAATTGAATTGAAAGTTTCTAAAAAATAACATTTTAAAGCTTAGATAGCTAAAAACCTAATTTTTTTTAATGCACCAAAATATTTGATAGAACTGAAAATGGCCTACTGAAGAAATCTTTAAAAATCAAGGCAGCAGCGTGGGCAAAGGGATGAAAAACTGTTTGACCCCGCATTTTCGCGGGGGAGTTTCTTTTCATCCGTGGTAGTTGGTGCCGTAGCATTTTCTTAAGATTTTTTCATCAGCCTTAGCCCCGATGCTTCGGGGTTGTTACTTTTTTTGGCGATGAAAAAAAGTAAAGGAACTATTTTATTTTTCCATTTTCCTTTTCCTTTTCCTTGATGAACAGGAACAAAAATCAAGACTCACTTTTAAATTCCTTGAAAAGCTACAGCGGTTTTCCCCTGCGCGAGCCAGACCGTTTTCGCTGTCGCAGAAAACTCTTTGGCCAGCTTCCATTGTCCCTTGCCCCAAACCCCTTTGTTTTACTACGGAATTTAAAAAAGGTCGGTTAAATACAAACTCGGAATTTCGCTACGTGCTTCCTTTCTCGTCAGTGTGGTGAATAACTTCCGTTCCCTTCGATTCCTCTTCGACCATGGCTCAGTGCAAGCACTCAGGGTACTTTCTGGTTGCTGCTCTTAAAATAGTAAAGTCCAAGTTCCGTCTCTTCGGAAGAGACTTTTTAGGAAGTTGTTTACGGTTTTAAAAGTTGATGTGACTAGTCCTAAAAAACCGTTACAGTTTTTAGATTAGTTAAAAATACACTTAAACACTGAAGAGTTGCAACTCTTCAGTGTTTTTTGTTCTATAGGATTTGATTTTGATCTTATTTTGATTGTGCATTCGCTCTGGTGTTAACATACTACATGATAAATGAGGTCTTTTGGTATTGTAAATATGAATACTTTGTTTAACTATTTTTCTCATTATTTTTAGATTGGCCTGACTGTTTTGGATTAAGAATTCTTGTTTTAAGATACCATTGATCCTTTCGGCTATGGCATTTTGGTACGGATCATACTTTTGTGTCATGCTACACTCCATGTTATGTTTATGTAGTGTTCTTTGGTAATGATCACTACAGTATTGTAACCCACGGTCAGAATGATGTATGAGTTGTTGAATTGGATAGTATCTATTCTTTATGGCTAATTTCAATGCTTTAATTGAGCTATTGGTCTCTAGGGTATTAGAGACATAATATCCCATGATTTTTTTAGAATAAGCATCTGTAACTAATGAGAGATACATCGGATTTTGCCTGTTGCCTATATAAGTTATATCGGCCACCCAGACCTGTTCAGGTCTGTTGATTGATAGGTTTTCTATCAAATTGTTGTGCTTTCTAAAACGATGATGGGAGTTGGTGGTGATATGATAACTCCTCTTGGGTTTGATAAGCATATGATTTGCTTTTAGAATAGCAAACAACCGATCCCTTCCAACACCTAGCTCTTGTAAAGGCTTTTTCAGTATATGATACAGCTTTCTTGTTCCAATACGTGGCTGTTCTATACGGATTGAGTGAACTAAGTCTATGACCTGCTTTGCCACAGTTTGTCGTTTTGCTCTTGAAGCAATTGCTCTGTAATATACCTGCCTACTAATCCCAAGCAACTCACAGGTAGATGAGATACTTTCTTGATACGGTACTCTAAACATATCGATTACTTGGGTTTGGAGTTTTTTCTGATCGGAATATTAAATTCCTTTTCTGCTAGATCGATCATCATATCGAACAAGATAGCTTTCTTATCGGCACGCTCCGCCAGGTACTCTGCTCTGGCTTTTTGTTTCTCTAAAAGCTTAATCTTTTCTTCTAGTTCAATGATACGCTGTTGAGGACTTTTGGGCATTGGCTTATAACTTTGGTTCTCCCAATCAAAGTTACCATATTTTCTTAACCATGTGCCAAGAGTAGATCTTGCTTGAATACCATACTTCGATAACGCTTGAGAACGAGTGAGTTCTCCTGTTTCAATCTCTTGAACTACACGCAGCTTAAATGACATAGGATAGTCCTTTTGGGTACGCTTTACATAATTACTTTTCATTACACTTGAATTTTAGTGTAACGCTATTTCAGGACGAGACAATGAATCTTTTAAAAAACACCTATCGAGAAAGTCTCCTTTTTTATGCTCTAGCGCCAGCTGGCTACTTCGCTAAAAATAGCCACTGGCTATTTTTTTAACGCTCGTTCCTGAAAAGGCAAAAAAGAAGAGAAGTAAAACTACACCCCAACTTTTTTACCTATCCCACTTTTATTACCAAATAACTAGATGTAAAAATGAAATAGAAAGAAAGGGTGTAACTAATAATTTCATTGTAGTCACCACAAAATTTACTTGATACAAAATGAAAGAACCATAACAAAATCAGGAATTGGTTTTACTTCTCATCAGCGTTAAAGATATCTTTTTCTATTTCGTTTATTAAGGTTTTTTCCTATAAAAAATATATACAATTCGTATATTTACAATAAGTTATACCTTAAAAAGTAGTGTTGTTTGGAGGGTACGTTTTCAATAAATGGAAATGTGGAAACAGCCAGTGCGAATATCATTTCCATGTAACATACTGATATACTACTCGCTATTTCGATCACTTCTTTTCAAACGATATACTCCTTCCATTTAACTTATTACAAAAGCAAACAACTCAAATATTTAAAAGCACATGAATAAATCAACCCCCACAATAGCAAGAAACAAAAACGATCAAAAACAGCTAAAAGACTCCGGAAGCATCTCCGATACTTTTAAAACTAAGCATACAGCACTTTCTTTAGATGCAGATGCTACTGATGAGAAATCTATTCAGAATTGGTTGCCTACTGACAAATACAAACTGGAGACTACCGTTTGCGGACTCATTACAAAACAAATGCTTTTGAATCCTGAGAAGACAGCCATCATCGATGGTGAGCAACGAATAGATTACCAAACGCTTCTAGAAAAGGCAGCACAGGTTGCCGGTACGCTTGAGGTCTTAGCAGTAAAACCTCAATCGCTGGTTGGGGTATGTATAGAACGAAGCTGGGAATTGATCGCCACCCTCATAGGCGTGATGCAGGCAGGCTGTGCTTACGTGCCTTTAGATCCTGCCTATCCGAGAGAGCGCATTGAATACATGCTTTCGCATTCCAACGCCGCTGCCGCTATTGTTGATACAAATACGACTGCGTCCCTTTGCAATCCGGTAGAAAAAGTGATCAGAATGGATGCCCTTGAAACGCATAAAAACTATACGATTAAAGCCAGTACAAACGACCTGGCTTATGTAATTTATACTTCAGGTTCTACAGGGCAGCCCAAAGGCGTTGCGGTAGCGCATAGAAATGTAATTGAACTGAGGCTTTCTATGCAGGAATTATTTACGAAAGAGGATCTACAGGGTATGCTGGCTGCGGCTTCGGTTTGTTTTGATACCTCGGTCATGGAAATTATGGGTACCTTATTTCTCGGAGGAACTCTGATCCTCGCAAAGAATGCACTGGATATCAATAAGATCCCAGCATCCAATGAAATACGTACCTGTGTCATGGTACCCTCTGCGGTACAGGCCTTACTAACTACCGAAAGATTACCGCAAAACGTAACTTGCCTTGTCTTTGGTGGCGAAGCACTTAAACAATCCCTGGTAAGACAGGTATACGACCTACATCCTCATCTAAGAGTGTTGAATGCGTACGGACCTACCGAAGATACCGTGTATTCGACCATTGCCGAAATTCCTGCTCAGGTTGAAACCATAACGATTGGCACTTCGGTACCCAATATTTTAGATGAGAATTTGCAGCCAGTTTCGCAGGGAGTTGCCGGAGAACTATATCTGGCAGGTAGTAAGCTTGCAAAAGGATATTTATATGATGAAGCTAAAACCAAAGAACGCTTTATTAAAGTAGCGCCTACCAATACCATTACGCACGATCGTTTGTACAAAACGGGAGATTTGTGTAGGCGGACTGCAGAGGGTGCCATCGAATTCCTGGGAAGAGCAGATCAGCAAGTGAAGATTCGCGGCTACCGTATTGAGTTAGAAGAAATTGAGAACGCATTAGAGGCTATGCCCGAAATCGAGGCAGCCGCTGCTGTCGCTATTGAAGGAGCAACAGGTCAGAAGATGCTTGTCGCATACGTGGTAAGAAAGAATAAATCGGTTACAGATACTGCTATCAAATCTTTTTTATTGGATAGATTACCGGCGTATATGGTGCCTACTGTTATAAGATACCTAACAGCGCTGCCGCTTTTGCCCAATGATAAATTAGATCGGGCGAAACTCATGCATCTGGAACAGGAAGTACAGTCAGAACAAGAGCTCAAAGCTGCTAAAAACGTACATAAACTTGCAGAACGTCTTTTTCTTTCAAGCGAAGAGAAAAGCAAGGGAATACAGACGATCATTACCTCAGAATTGGCAACCATCCTGAATTTAGGAGATCCGCAAGGGGTTTTATCCGATCGCTCTTTTACCGATCAGGGTCTCGATTCGTTAAGTATTCTGGAATTCGGCAGCCGACTCACCAATCTTTTCCATCAAAAGATCAGCGCAGAAGTGCTTTTAAAGTATGACTCCGCCAGTGCGTTGACCCATTATATCTTAAGTCTGAATGAAGGTGCCAGCGAGCAGGCCTCGAACGAGGTCGCTACCCATAATACCTCAGATACACTGGCTAGTTTCCAGACGCATATTCAATCGAGCCATCCCACATTTCAGGCGGCAAAAGCCAATGCGTGGAGTGCGACCGATAAAAGTAAACTGGTTCAGGAAGTCATGCAAATGGTAAATGACGACCGAAGAAATCCGTATAGTAAAGTGCTCCGTACTGGTAGTGCTACCAAAGGAATCGTGGGAGATGCCTATAATGACGAAGTGCAGGAGGCTATTATCTGGACGACCAACTTATATCTCGGTTTAAATCGTGATCCCGCCGTTATGAAACAAGCCTCTCTTGCTTTGGATAGCTTTGGCACCGGAATGGGCACATCGGCGGCTGCTTCCGGGATGACCGATCAGCATTTGGAATTCGAAAAAGAGTTTGCCGAATTAACCGGAAAACCCGCGGCCTGCCTATTCCCTACCGGTTACACCGCCAACGTAGGTGCCATCGCCGGACTTCTGGGTAAGCATGATGTCGTTATTATCGATCAGCTTTGTCATGCTTCCATTGTAGACGGTGCGCGGTTGTGCGGTGCTACCATAAGGACTTTTCAACACAACAATACGGCAGATCTGGAAGCCGTCTTACAATCTGAAATTTCACCCTATCGCACCGTTCTTGTGGTTTTAGAAGGCGTATACAGTATGGGCGAAGGGGCGGCACCCGTAGCAGAAATCGTTCGAGCCGCCAAAAAATATGATGCCCTGGTTTTGGTAGACGAGGCCCACTCATTTGGTTTTTACGGAAAGAATGGTGCGGGTATTTGTGCAGCTCAGGGGGTAACAGAAGAAGTAGATTTCATTATGACCACACTCAGTAAAGCCCTAGGGAGTCTGGGGGGTGTTGTATCTGCGAGCCGTGAGCATATTGACCTTCTTAAATCGGCTTCCCGCGCCTATATATTTCAGGCTTCCATTAGTCCGGCAGACATGGCGGCAGCATTGACCTCACTTCGCCGGTTACGTGCCGATGAAGATTTGCGTAAACGCCTTTGGGATACGACCCGCTACATGAGACAAAGGTTTGAAGAAGCCGGGTACGATCTTGGAACCGGGGACGGACCCATCGTTACTCCTCATTTTAGTGATAAAGACAAGCTCTATGCTATCGTGCAAAATTTGTATCAACGAGGGATACAAACCTCTGCGGTCACCTATCCGATTGTGGAAAGCGGCAGAGGGCGGTTACGGCTTATTTGTTCTGCTGCGCATACCAAAAGTGATGTCGATAAAACATTGGAAGCGCTAATAGCCGCAGAAAGAGAGGTAGACGAACAGCTTAGGAAGCAACCGGATGCTATAAAGACATCTAACGTAACCACGGCAGCCATTAAAGACTGGGCCCAGGATTTTGTCGCTTATTTAAAAAGTACACTGGAAAGTGCTACCACACCCCTACCCGATCTTATGCTGATTGCAAAAAACCCTGAAAAATCTGAGGAAGTCAGGATCACCCTAAAAGACGGAGAAGTGAAATTGAATGATCACCCGTTAAAGGTGCTGCCTACCTGTTCACTTCTTATCAAAGAAGCGTCCGTGATCGATGCGTTGAGATCCAGCGACCCACAGAAATTGCTTCGATGCATTTCGAAGGGAAGTTGTGTTCTTAACGGACAAACAGAACCTTTTATTTGGTTTTTTGCAAGACTGGCAGAACAGCGAAAACAGCTTGAAACCGTTATATAAATAGGATACTATTTTTAGCATCAAAGATCTGACACCTAACGCATGATTTCTTTGAGCTTTATTCATATATCTTACCATATGCTACCGCTGTTAGAATGCTTCCGGTTGGCTCTGGGTGGGTTTTGTGAGGAAAAGATTGAGTTTTGTGAGGATGAACTCCAAGTCTGGTTTCGATACTATTTTTCGACCTGCAGGATCGAAAAATCACTCAACCGGACGCACTCGCTTTGATTATTTTGTTCTTATACTCTATGGAAATAACCATCCCGAATCAAGTCGGGACAAGACCCACTTTTCAATTCCTTAAAAACAGATCTGCAACTATAATATGATCTATTTTGAAGAAACTAATGATCCTACTAAAAGAAATATAGAAACCGTCACTAACGTCAGGTCGAGTATGTTTTGAAGCACTAGCGGAGAAACATGTATCGAGACCCTTTTCAAAACAGGAAATGCGTCTGGTTTCGATACTATTTTTCGACCTGCACTGCAGGATCAAAAAATCACTCAACCGGACGTACTGGCTTTGATTATTTTATTCTTATACTCTATGAAAATAACCATCCCGAATCAAGTCGGGACAAGACCCACTTTTCAATTCCTTAAAAACAGATCTGCAATAATAATATGATCTATTTTGAAGACTGCCAATGATCCTACTAAAAGAAATATAGAAACCATCACTAACGTCAGGTCGAGTATGTTTTGAAGCACTAGCGGAGAAACATGTATCGAGACCCTTTTCAAAACAGGAAATGCGTCTGGTTTCGATACTATTTTTCGACCTGCAGAATCGAAAAATCACTCAACCGGACGCACTCGCTTTGATTGTTTTGGTCTTATACTCGATGAAAATAACCATCCCGAATCAAGTCGGGCCAAGACCCACTTTTCAATTCCTTAAAAACAGATCTGCAATTATAATATGATCTATTTTGAAGACTGCCAATGATCCTACTAAAAGAAAAATAGAAACCACCACTAACGTCAGGTCGAGTATGTTTTGAAGCACTAGCGGAGAAACATGTATCGAGACCCTTTTCAAAACAGGAAATGCGTCTGGTTTCGATACTATTTTTCGACCTGCAGGATCGAAAAATCACTCAACCGGACGTACTCGCTTTGATTGTTTTGTTCTTATACTCGATGAAAATAACCATCCCGAATCAAGTCGGGACAAGACGCACTTTTCAATTCCTTAAAACAGATCTGCAATTATAATATGATCTATTTTGAAGACTGCCAATGATCCTACTAAAAGAAAAATAGAAACCACCACTAACGTCAGGTCGAGTATGTTTTGAAGCACTAGCGGAGAAACATGTATCGAGACCCTTTTCAAAACAGGAAATGCGTCTGGCTTTGATTATTTTGTTCTTTTACTTCCGAAACTTCCTGTAGTTTCGTCTTTTAAACAACTTAAAAATCAACCATTAATAAATTACGAAATAGCAAAAAAGAATCACTTTCGCTAATTTTTCCTTGACCCAAAAAAACGGAGTATTAATCTTGTTTTTACTTCATCTTAAACGTACTTTTAATACAAACCCTTTTTTCTGATGCTGAAAGCCATAATTAACAGAAGATGATTTGGTTTGGTTTCACGATCAAAAATTTTAAATACAAAATAATTTCAGACGAATGCACCATACCGTAAATAGTATAGCCGAATTGATAGAATTTGTAAAAGAAGTATTTACCGAAACCAAAAGACAATGGTGGTTTCGAGGTCATGCCGACGTTTCCTGGAAACTTACTCCAAGCCTATGGAGAGATTATAATAAACAGGAAGAATCTTATATGACGCAAGAGTTCTTGTTTAAAGCAAAATCCAGATCTAATAATAACCTGACTTTGGATGATAGAACTGGCTGGATTTCTTTAATGCAGCATCATGGTTTGCCTACAAGACTTTTAGATTGGTCAAAATCACCTTTGATCGGACTCTATTTTGCTACTTATAATTATCATAGACATTCGCTAAATCCCGATGAAAATGATGCATGCTTATGGATGCTTTGTCCCGGGGAGTTAAATTTATATTTTGATTTTGAAGATCTCGTGTATCCGTTAAATAGCAATACTGCTCTTAAATTAATCAATCAGGCTTTCTATACAGATCGGAAAAATAATCTTGGAATTTTGGCAGCTTCGGCCATAGAAACCCATGGTAGAATGATCATGCAGCAGAGTGCATTTACAATTCACTCAGACACTACTCCTCTTGAAAAAATTGACGATAACCGGAAATGGCTTAGAAAAATCATAATCCCACAAGAAAAATTAAAAGATTTGGCTATTGAACTAGAAATAATGGGGATTCGTTTATCCAGCATTTTTCCAGATCTTGATAACCTATCCAAAGAAATAAAACATTATCATCTCAAGTAATAATGAGGAGTAATTTTAATGTATTTCCAAATTTTTGGAGCGTAGTTACTAACGAAAAAACAATCATGATGGACCTAAACCTTCCCTTTATGAAATCGGTATCAATTATCTTAATAATGGCAATCCTGTTTTCTCCCTCTTGTTTTTCGCAACAAATGGATTTCGAGAAATACGATCCGCCTTCCACTTTAAAAGTACCTGGTGAGATCATCAAAAGAGCTAAATTCCCATTTATAGATGTTCATAATCATCAGTTTCGAATGCCTACACAAGATTTATCGAGGTTGGTAAAAGAGATGAATCAATTGAATATGGCGGTCATGGTGAACCTTTCAGGAAGAGGGCGGGGTTCGCTTGAACATCTTAAAGGGGCTTTAGATAATGTAAACGCTAATTACCCTAAGCGTTTTATCGTATTTACTAATATCGATTTAAACGGAATCGATGATGCTGACTGGACCGAAAAAACAGTACAACAGCTTGAAAATGATGTGAAACTAGGCGCTAACGGACTCAAGATCTATAAGAGTCAGGGAATGGATCGTAAAGATAGCCGTGATAAGCGCATTAAAATAAACGACAAAAGACTCGATCCTGTCTGGGAAAAGTGTGGAGAACTAGGGATTCCGGTACTTATTCATTCCGCAGACCCTAAATCATTCTGGGAACCGCACGATGAAAACAACGAACGATGGCTGGAACTTAAAGAAAGACCCCGAAGAAAACGGGAGGACAGTATTACGGGATCTTGGGAAACCATTATCAGCGAACAACACGATATTTTCAGGAAGCACCCTAATACCAAATTTATAAATGCACATTTGGGATGGTATGCAAATGATCTTGCCACACTTGCTAAATTGATGGATCGCTTTCCGAATATGTATTCCGAAATTGGAGCAGTCATTGCAGAGTTAGGACGGCAACCCCGATTTGCCAAACAGTTTCTTACCAAATATCAAGACCGAGTTATGTTTGGAAAGGACTCCTGGAACCCGGAAGAATACCATACCTATTTCAGGGTATTGGAATCTAATGATGAATATTTTCCTTACTACAAAAAATACCATGCTTTCTGGAGAATGTATGGTCTGGGACTGGATGATGAAGTGCTTCGTAAACTCTACTACAAAAATGCGTTGAAAGTGATCCCAAATATCGACCCGAATCTGTTTCCTTTAGACGAATAGCTATTTATTACTTCAAATTCAAATAAAATTGAACACCTCATGGAAAATTGGCTGCAAGAAACTTCATTGACCGGAAATCTGGTAAAGCTTATTCCCTTGCGATCAGAACATAAAGAATCGCTGATTAAAGCAGCTTCTGATGGAAAGCTGTGGCAATTATGGTACACATCAGTACCTTCAGAAAAGAATATCGATACCTATATGACCGATGCTTTGGAGCAAAAAAACAAAGGTACAGGCTTGCCTTTTGCGGTTGTAAACCTCTTAACCGATGAAATTATAGGATCTACCCGTTTTTGCAACGCCGAACCGAAGCATCGCAGATTAGAAATTGGCTATACCTGGTATGCTAAAAGTTACCAAAGAACAGGCAGCAATACGGATGCTAAATACCTGTTATTGCAGCATGCGTTTGAAGTCTTGAAATGTATAGCGGTTGAATTTCGCACTAACTGGTTTAACCAAACTTCAAGAAAAGCGATTGAAAGATTGGGCGCTCATCAGGATGGGATTCTCAGAAATCATCGCTTAAACGAAGATGGCAGTACACGAGATTCGGTGGTTTTTTCTATTACGCAACAAGAATGGCCAAGCGTAAAGAAATCATTGAAACTCAAACTAAATAGATAAATCTGGTAATAAACTAGCTAAGGACAGGCCCATGAGGCATTTGCCTAAAAAAAAGTTTAATTTCGAGGTAAGCCTCGGGGCATTAGACCCTGGGAAAGTGCCAATAAAACGTTGAACCTCAAATGTTAAATAGAGTAAAAACTTACATTTTTCAAAGAATTATATGTATTTTAAGGTTGTAAATCTAAAAATAATAAGTCATGAAGAAAAAAAGTTTAGGTACCCTTTCATTAAGTAAAAAAACGGTGTCCAATTTGAATGGGAATGACCTCACCGGAGGTCGTCTTATTGCTCCACCTACCTTTTACAATTGCGGAACTCAGATCAATGGTTGTAATTCCCGAAACGTATGTGAAACGATCGAGGTAGATCGAAGAACACTCCCTATTTGCTAATTCTCTAATTAAAAAATAGTTTTTAATTCAATATATTCCCCTGGTCATTTGTTTGGTCGGGGGTTTATTATTTTGCGCAAATACACCACGAAAAAGACTCAGTTAATTCCTGGAAGGGTGTGCTTTTTTCTTATACCAGGAAGTAGTTAAAAACCAGGCTTGTGTACTATCTGGTTTGATAGTAGATGGATAAAATCGAAGCAATACGGGTTCTTCTAATAATTCATCGGGGGCATCCGAAGAATCCAAAAAAGCTTTTTCAGAGAAAATTTTCAAGGTGGTATCATTTATGATCCATCCTTTGGTGGTGTTCACAGACCGTGCGTACACTTCTACATTTGTTCGATTAAAGAATTGAAAAGTTAAGGTATCTCCATTTACATAATATGCCCCGTAAGATTCTTGCGTATTCAGCATTTGAGGACGGTAAAAATCCTTTACTTTTTCATCAGGATCTTCCCAAAAATCCCGATCGACCCAGGTAACATGAGATTTCATCAATCCGTTTTCGAAAAAACATAAAGCATGATATTTAGAACCGACGGGAACATAATACCCATCGGTCCTGAATAATTTACTATCGATTGCTATTGGTTTCTCATAGGCGATAAAATCTTCCGTTTTGTTCATTACAACGATACCGCAAGAACAAACCAGCACTAAACTTATTAAAAACCCATACTTTTTCATTCTAATTCGAATACAGCGTCCACGGATTATAGGTATAATTCTGATGGAAAATACTAGGTCCTGAACCTTTATTGGTATTAAAGTACGGACTTCCAATGGGAACCCAATTAATAATAGGTACTTTCATTTGATGCAATCCGTTCTGGAACAGGTCCTGAACAAACGCCATATCAATACCGAGTCGCTGTACATGATTCCCTCTTCTTACGCCAATATACATACCCGCAAACACTCTTTCTCCTTCACTATAAGTGGCAATATTTTCACCAGCTTCGTTGGTGAGGTTTTCACCGTAAATAGGCGATTTGTAGTCTTTGTCCCCTCCTACCTGAGAATGATGTTCTTCCGGAGGTGGTGCGGTGGTAAACAGATTGAATCCGAAAGAATAATCTCCAAATCCGATCTCTGCAGCTGCTGTCCTGAATTTATCACCCGATAGAAAAGCATCATTCGTCATTCTAAAGCTAAAGTCGCCTTTGTTGTATCCCACATACCAAATAGATTGATTATGGTTGTTTTTACCTCCGTAGGCCGTGATACCTACCGAGTAGGTCGCTCCATTTTTACCGGTATATCCAACGCCTCCTCCAACGCTAAAGGATCCACCCTTGCTTGCGGTAGCACCCACTGAAAAACTCCATCGCTTACCGTCGCTGTAACCTACGCCGCCTGCTATACCTATCGCTCCTTTCCCAGTTCCAAATGCCACTGAAGGTGAAATGGAGAAGCTCCAGTTTCCTACAGAAACATCGAATGATGGCAGGAAGCCGGCAATGAAGGCCTCGGCGGCGGCATTTAGTATGGCGGTCGTCGTGACCGTCGTGACCGAGGCCGCGATTCCCCCGCTTATTCCACCAATAAGTGCACCCCCTAAAATAGAGAGTCCGAACTGCCCCCAACTCCAGTTGCCTGTTTTGATCGCACTCGCAATGTAGCCCGCTGCACCAGCAATGGCTCCTATCAAGGCTCCAACAGCAAAAGCAACCCATAAGAATTCTCCGGTTGGATCGGTAAATATCAAAGGATTGTTTAACGCATAGGCATATCTGTTGTAATTTTGTGAATTAAAAGGATTCTGCAAATTGTCATCAGGCATTAAAAATCGGTGCAACACAGCGTCATAGATCCTTCCATTCATATGTATAAGCCCTACCCCCTGCAGATGTTCATGGCCCGTATATCCTCGATCAATAATGCTGAAATTCGAAATAGCAGTTCCTGCACCATTGGTTAGTTTTACGATATTACCCCAGGCATCAAAATGCCTTTTCTCTTTGAAAGCGCCATTTTTATCCGTTATGGAGATAATACTGCCTAAATAATCACGTTGCAAATACAAATAACTCTGACTGGTACTACTGCTTTGTTCAGATCTCCATATTGCGGGAGAGGCATAGGCGTCTTCGCCTACGTAGTTCACAAAGGTTGTCTTACCGGTTTGGGTATCATGCGTAATTTCCATGCTTCCATCAAAAGCGTAGTGTTTGCGATAGCGTCTTTGCAGCTTATTGCTCTGGGTGCCGCCGTAAAACATATGCGACCTTCCCAGAAACGCGCTGTACATAAAACTTATGCGATCTTTACCGTGTTCGTAAATTTCTACTGGTTTCTTAAAGGCATTGTAAGATGCCTGCTGCCGGGTATAATTATTGTAATGATTTTGACCCGTGCCATTCAGGGTTAATGATGCCAGTTGGTATGAATTGCCACTATACACATAATCTCCCAGACGATTGTTATTCTTTATACGCCCCTGAGCATCATACGTATGAGAACGGGTGCCATTGTTATCGTTGAAATTCAGGAGTCTGTCCATACTATCATAAGTGAATGACTCATTCCAGTTAAACAAACTATTTGAACGACTGTTTAAGATACCTCGTTGTACATTAAAATTATAGCCCAATTTAGTAAGCTCAACAACACCGCCACCCGGCGTTCCGATGGGCACTAAAGTTACCTTTTTGGTAAGCATCTGAGTGAGATATCCATAAGAATTATAGGTATTAGTCTGTGTGAGCCCTACACCGGAAGATGATGAAGTAATCTGTCCACGTGCATTCTGACCAGAAAGCGTCCAGAGGTTTTCATTGCTGGTATAATCCTTCAAAGTACGAAGTCCGCCATTTGAGTAGGTCTTTTTTACCTTGTTCTTAGTAAACTTATTGTTCGATAAAAGTCTCGCTTCATTTTCTTCGGTATACACACGACCAAAAGAATCGTAGGTATATCTTTTAATAAAACGTGCATACGCATTATTTTCGGTCACCGTAGACAATCGTTTTTGACTATCATAGGTGTATGCGTACGTACTGTTGTTTCCATCTGAGTTTGTAAGTGAAATATTCGTCAATAATTTAGTCGTTCCACTATAGGTGTAATTGATGGTCATATCCGTATCGTCTCCCACAATTTTTTTCTGGGTAACCACACCCGTTGATGAGTGCGTATAGGTGGTAGTCCCTTTTGGAGTGATCTCTTTGGTTGTTTCTCCAAATCCGTTGTACTCATATCTGAATACACCTGCTGATGGATCGGTAAGTTTGGTTTTACGACCCCATCCGTCCTGCTCAACAGTTTGCGTATTGCCATTGTAGCTCGTGGTCTTCATGTCACCTGTAGCGAAATAGGTATAATTAACAGTCCCGCCAGGATCCACTACCCGGGTTACATTACCAAGCGTATTCTTTGTAGTGGTGATGGTTCTTGTTCCGTCATTCACTGTAGTTACTAAGCCTGAATAGGAAATATTTGTAACTTTTCCGGTATAAGCGGTGCTTTTGGTCATTCTTCCGTAGAAATCGTATTCCTTGGTGTTCCACTGCGTGGGACTACTGCCAATAAAAGGTTCACTCTCCCTCAGCAATCGGTCAAAAGCATCATACTCAAACCGTTTTTCTACCCACTGCCCTACCACATTCTTTTTTCGTTGCTTAACCAGTCGTTTAAATGCATCGTAGGTCTCAGTCCTATTTGCACCATTATCGGCATTTGTTGAGATCGTATAGAAATTATTCGAATCTTCACTGTAACTGGTATACACATTTTTACCCAGATGATCCGTCGCTCTCGTGGGTCTAAACCAGGCATCGTAATAATAATTGGTTTGCTGCCCGTACGCATTCGTTTCTCTGGTTAAGGTTCCATTGCTGGTATTGTACAAATAGGTTACTGCAGAACCCTGCACATCGATAGCTTTCGTGAGAAATCTTCCGCTGGAATCATACTCGTAATTTAATGAACGGCTCAGCCCGTCATAGGTAGTAGTTGTTTTTCTGGTAATATTACCAAAAGAATCGTAATTATAAGACTCTGTATTAAAGGAAGTACCATCTCCTTTTGCTTTCTTCTGAGTCATATTCCATCCGGAATAGGTGTATTGTTCTTCTGTTCTGAACGTACTGGAGCCCTGCGTCTTTGTTTCGACTTTTTTAGTGGTTCTACCTATGTAGTACGTACTTCCGGTACTATTCGCATAGGTAAGATCTACTACAGTGCTTCCCTGACCGGAATAGTTGGTAGTGATCTTAGTAGGGTTGTAGTAAGCGTCGTGAATATAGGTTTCTGTAATGGTAGTTCCTTCAATTCTATTCTGACTCACTTGCTGAGTGTTTTTAATCTTAAATACCTTGCTCGCTGTGAGTGTAGAACTGTAAGTATAATCAGATTTTGTGATATAATTAGAAGGTATCGATGTAAAATTAATACTGTAGGGTGCCGAATAGGTTTGCAGAATCGCACCGCGCTTCAACGGGTCGTACTTCGTCATTGTAAAGATCCTGTTCGAATTACTGGTATGCCAGTTACTTCGTGCCAGTGCAGAGAATCCCTGAAAACCAAGACCTTCCATATTGATTGTAGCTCCTTTATAGGAATAGATCTGTTTGAGGGTGGGCGACCCGCTTCTTATTCTTTGAAGTGCTGTCACTACCTTTACGGATGGAGCTATCTGAATATCTGCATAGGGATAGGTACGATCGTACGTATATTGATACACAGGCATATAATCTATACCCTGTTGATTTACATCCAGTGAATTGTAGTTAATGGTTTGAGTGATCCCATTGTTTACGGTTGAACGCAGCAGCACATCTTCCCGGTGATCTTTGGAGAATTGAAAAGAGGTGACCCAATTATTACTTATCGAGCCAAAATCAAGACTCGCATTAGGTCTGTCTGAAGACATAAAAACCGGAATCGGGAAATGTTTCAGATTCCCATAACGTGAACGATATCCCGAATACACAAATTTAGGAGTACCGTTGGTAAGGGTGGTGTAAGTATTGTTATGCACTCTTACGTACTGGGTGCCATTGCTGCTACTGTTATAAGTGGTGGTCGAATAGTCTATAATGTCTGTTCTGCCATCGCCATTAATATCTACCGGAATCAAATTATACCCATAAAGGGTTCCGTTGCTTCCATTCCAGTTGGTCTCTTTGTACTGAAAAGACATAGATGCCTCTCTTTTTACAAATCCGGAGCCTGTAGACAAGAAAGTTGCAAACGTATAGGAGTTGTTGGCAATTGGCGTCATAAAATCTGTCTTACCATCTCCGTTGTAATCGCCCAGCATGATAGGTCTGGAGGTGGTAATTCTACTATCTGGTGTACTCCATAACTGTTGCAGAGAATTGTTATTATTTAAAGTGTATACATAAACTCTACCAGCTTTTACATGAAGAATATCTGCCTTCCCATCACCATTTACATCAGCACTGTAAAGCTTATCGCTGGACCCCAGGGATCCGGAAAGATAACCTGCAGAGTTTGCAAAGCCACTGGTAAGCCTTCTGTCGAGGTTGATGAAACTTACTCTGGCAGAACCACTGCTACTGGAAGAACATTCACAACAACCACCATCTATAGGAATACGTGCATCTTCTCTTGGCGGACCAACCTGTGTTCTGTCTTTTGTAGTTCCTTCGGTATCCGTTCCTGTTTTTTCGTAGTTGGATAAAAATGGATCATCAAAGAAGCCACAGGGGTTATTAGGATCTGGTAAGGTCTGATAACAATAGGAATAAGAATACGGCTTGCTTACTGCTATAATATCAGACAACCCGTCGCCGTTAAAGTCTCCTGAAATGTATTCCTGATTTACCCGATAGGTACTGCTGCTTCCGCAGGTATAAGTAGAGGTATAGGTGGGCGCGCTCCAGGTCTTTTCATACTGGTAATAAATAGGATTTACTGTTCCGTTTGAATAAACTTTGAATTTTACCTGCGTAGATCCGTAGTTCTGAGCGATGGCAATTCCCTGCCCAGACAGTACTTTATTGTTATGTGTTAACCAATTCACCGAAAAAAGTGCTTCAAACCTACTTCCGGTACTTACTTCATACCCGTAATTAGGATAACCCGATTGAATATCTTTAAATACCCAAAACTTATTGCGCTGCGAAGAAGTTTTTGGATAGACCACAAAATCCATTTTCCCGTTACCGGTCAAGTCTAATGTAGTAGCTTCAGCATTCCGTTGCTCAATATTACCAACCGTTAGTGAATAGGTAGTATTAGTGGTCGTAATTGATGTGGAAGTGTCGGTATAATTAAAGGTTATTGGACTGTATGAAAGGGTATTATCACCGCTTTTCTCCTGTACACTAATGAGACGGTCATAACCCAGCGAAGTATAATTGTGATTGAGTAGGTAATTGCGGTAACCCACCCCATTATTACCTTTTACCCGAATCTCTTTTAACAAATTGGTTCGCACAAATGCCATACCTCCTATATAGGAATGTTCATATCGCTTACGCGTTCCGTAGACAAACTGAATTTCATTCATATGAGTGGAAGAGGTTTTTCCTCCCCATCGTATTTTACTGATCGAAAGCCCATTACCAGAAGTAGTATAATTATAATGGATATAAAGCCCATGCGGACTTCTCCAGTAACTAATGGCATAATCCGTTCGTGAACGCGAATCACCCCCCAATCCGTAATACGCATAGGATCCGTCGGGGTATTTTACCTGAAAGTATCCAGGTCCATAAGCGGCTCCAAAATAAGAAGTGCCATAAGCCGTAATTTTTACGTTGGAGTAGTTTTCGGTTTCATATACGGCTCCGCTGGTCCCATGAGTCCCGCTTTTTAAGATCATACGCTGCCCGTCAAAAGAAAATCGGTCGGAGCTGTCAAAATCTACAGGATCAATATTATTGTCATGAAACTTCGTAGAAGGAATTCTTGTGATGGTTGAAACACCCGAAAGATTCCACCCGTAACCTGCTTGTCCGTTCCCTCCCTGACTATTATAAGTAAGGGTTATAGAAGGTTCCACTCCGCGAACTCCCGGAGGGACCGCAATAGGTATTTTATAATTCGCGCCTCCTGTTAATGATACGGAAAGTTCTCCCATGGTTTCGCTGATTCCCTCTGCACCTCTTGCGGCAGACGGAATGGTTTCTTCTTCACTCTTTACCGAATTTTCCTGACTTCCTATGAGCGCTCCTTTTTCCTGCTTTACATCTGTAGCCTTTAATTTTTTATAAGTAAAGGTGTCTTGTGCTGAAACATTGATGTAGGCAAATAAAAGAACGAACAACAAACCGTATTTTCTCATTTGATTGCTTTTTGGTAGACTGTTATTTATTGGTTTTTGATATTAAAATAGGCAGCAACAAGAATGAGAAATACTATAAATGAGCGTATTAATTCATGATTCCTGAAGATTACATTAAGATATCCTTAACAATTTCTAAAAAAGCAATGTCAGCTCCAACAAGTATTGCTCTTGATTCATGGAATTTCGGGTATTTTAGCTAAGTTATATCTGTAATTGATTGATTATCTCAATTGAAGATGTAGATGATCATCATGTCTTACAGCCTGGCAACCATGAAATCGAATCTTCTCATTGTATAAATTCATTTGCCTTTTTAGATACGGCTCAATGAAAATTTTTCCAGTGGCTTGATCTCTTGCAAACCGGGTGATCATAAACGCTGTTGCTTCCGGATGCAGCCTTAGATCTTTATTAATCGTGCCAAAACTTAGATATTTCGAAAAATCATATTGAAAGTATCCTTTTGATTTACAAGTATTCGTCATACTCGACTTTTGATTTTCAGGATTCACAAAAACACCATACCCGCTAATTGAAGGCTTTTTATTAGTTATCGCGCCGTTACTTGTCTTGTAGATGAATGAAATATCGATCTTTTTACCGTCGTTATGACTGAGATGCGGCAGCAAGGGAAATCCGTCTAAAAATGGAAAAGAAGCATCCAAATACACGATTTTGATTCCGGGAAATTTTTTTTGAAGTTCCTGCGCCGTATACTGGAGCAATTTATTTAGAGATGGTCTCACATAATTACGATTCAAAGCAACAGTCCAGAAAGAATGTGCGGAGACCCCGGTCGTATTTTCTACTTTTTCTCTTCCCATTAAAGGTGCCACATAAGGAACAACCAAAAAAGTACAGATCGCATACAAAATTATAAAACCAACAAACCTTTTAAGGGCTTTATTCTTTTTATTGCCAGCAACTATAATGATAGTTACCAACCATAACACTCCACCAATTTGCGTGATCGCAGTGAGTAAAATCACCAGAGTTCCATGGAAAAGAAAAGCTAAGAATTTACGAATGACTATTGTTTTCGTACTATAACGAGATCTATTGGTCTTTGTTGTTTGGAGAAACGTTTAAACAGATTTCTTACTGTAATGAATCCGATACCTCCAAAAACTAATCATTCCCAGTACAATCACAAAAGCAACGCTGTACCAAACAAATGTTGGTGTGATCACCTTGTCACCGCTGGCATAACTATGAAGTCCCGTAAGGTAAAAATTCACCCCAAAATAGGTCATCATTATACTGGCGAAAGCCGCAATGCTCATGAAATTGAAAAACCATCGACCCCTAAGTCCAGGAACGAGTCGCATGTGTACGATAAATGCATAAACCATAATACTGATCAACGCCCAGGTCTCTTTCGGATCCCATCCCCAATAACGTCCCCAGCTCTCATTGGCCCACTGTCCGCCAAGAAAGTTGCCTATGGTGAGCATAATTAGTCCTACGGTGAGCGCCAACTCATTAATGATCGTAATTTCTTTAATGGTCAGATCCATCTTTACCTTATTTTTCTTGGTGGTAAGAATCATGAGTAATAATACGGTGATACCCAGGATCATACCAAGTGTGAACGGACCATAACTCCCTACAATTACCGATACGTGAATCATAAGCCAGTAGCTATTGAGTACAGGTTGTAGGTTTGCAATGGAAGGATCCAGCCAATTCATGTGCGCCCCAAACAAGATAATTGAGGTCACAAATGCAGTTGAAGCGATCGTAAGATCACTTTTCCTTCCAAAAGCAAGCCCCATTGCCATCGTAGCCCAGGCTACGTAAATCACGCTTTCATATGCATCACTCCATGGAGCATGCCCGCTAATGTACCATCTAAATGCCAATCCAGCGGTATGCGCAAGAAATAATACCACTATACCTACTTTACAGAAAATAATAAGCCAGCGAATGGGTTTGATGTCCTTAAATATCTGAGCGATAATGGCAATGAACATGACCAATCCAAAGATCATAAACCAAACCAGCAGTTTCTCAAAAATATTTACCTTGTTGTAGAGGATCTCTGCCTTGATCTTATTATCGGAAGGCATCACCTCTTCGCCTAATTTTAATTGATTTTGTTTAAAAGCATCTACCAGTTTGTCGGATGTTTCATAATCTCCCGTCGCTTTAGATCTGGTTAAGGACATTAAATAAAACCGTAACGATTTATCAATAAAATTAGAATATAAAGAATCCTGAATGGGATATTGCCCGCTTCTGTATTCAACCGCAGAGATCCACTTGTTGTTCTCGTCTTCCGGTAAGGGATATATCTTTAAGATCTCTCCTGAAAATGTTCGGTTGAGTAAGCCTAATTTCAGATCAAATTCCCGAAATCCTTTTTGAAATTGATTAGGCGTATTGGTCGCATAAGCACTTTCCAAATAGGGCGCCAGTTTGTAATTTCCTGCTTTGTCAAAGAAATCGGTAGCTTTTACAAATTTCTGATCTTCTGGTACTCCAATAATTTCCCGAATACTATCATTTTTCTTAGTGATGTAGATGAAATCTACGTTGTACCAGGCGGCGGGACTTTGCAGCATGGATAGAAATACCTGAATGGAGCTTTTGTCCTTATAGGAATCCTGCTTGCTTATTTTACGCACTAATTCTGAAGCAAAGGTATGTACTGGTTTCATCCTCCCTCCATCATCCTGTATTACAAGCGATCCGAATTTTTCAGCATGCTCTTTAGACACCCACGTTCTTTCCAGAATTTCGGCTACTTCTTCTTTTGAAGGAAGCAAAGTCTCTCCGGATTGATGGTCATGCCCGTCATTTTCAGAATGTTCTTGTACATCCTGTCCGAAGGAATGCAACGTAAACAAACACAAAAGTACCGTGGTAAGTGCCGCTTTTTTTGCTTTTACCTTTTCAAGGGATTTTGCCAGATCTTTGAAGCGGGTTCTGCCGTAGAACATGATACCCAATAACCCTATGTATAAAAGAAAATAACCAATATATGTGATCCAGGTACCCCAAAAATCATGATTTACAGAGAGTACGGTACCTTTTTCATCTGGTGAAAACGAAGCCTGAAAAAATCGATAGCCCTTATGATCCAGTACGTGATTCATGTAAATATCATAATCGAAGGACCGTTCGTCTTCTACGGTAACTTTGCTCATATAAGAGGAATATCCCTTTTCTGTACCGGGGTATTTTTCAGCGATAAAGTCATTAAGTTTAATTGCAAAAGGCAGTTCCCTTCTGACTGAACCATAGGCCAGATAAAAATCGAGTCCGTCAAGTTTCAATTGTTTAGGTTCTGAAGCAGTTCCTTGTCCACCCAAAAGTTTTACCTCTTCACTTCCCTTTGAAGTAATTACTTCTACAACCAAAGCATCCAGATCATTATCAGTTTGTTCTTCGAGAGGAATTTGCACCACATCGTAGGTTCCGGTCACCAATGGTTCTGGTATTACGAACTGCATTCCCGCCGTATTGTAAAGTGAACGTAGCATAAGGGGTTGTACACTATCTTTTACAAGCACTCCTTTATATTGATCTGCCATGCGCATGAAATCACCTTCAAACGGTGATTCAATCGTGTATAAGGAATCTTTAGTATTGATGTTGATGGCTCCCGGAGTTGGTTTATTTAATGCGAACAATACATTGTGTATACTAGCCACTTCACCACTTTCCAAATAGTGATCATGTCGTGAGCCACCACCAGCCTCTACGATCTTTAGATATTCTTTACCATTATCATTAAGCACCAGTCCTTCCTTGGCATGCGGAATAAAATCTTTATAACGTATCGAAAAAGGTTTTCCATTAAATTCAGATTTCCATGGCAGACTTGCATCCATCCCTTCCGCGGTGACCAGAATTTCATCCTTCAAGACTTTTCTTCTGGGTTCACCATTGATTTCTCCATCAGCAAAAACGGTTAAGTATGTTTCCTGAGAAAAGAAAACATTCTCTTTTTCACCTTCTCTAATAGGCATCATTCCTTCATAACTGATGTATCGGGTGACAAATGCACCTAAAATGATCAAAATAAAAGAGAGGTGAATGGTGAGTACCGCCCATTTTTCTTTTTTATACAGGCGATATCTGAATATATTTCCGCAAAAATTGATAATAAAGAATACCATAATTGCTTCAAACCACCAGGCATTGTAAATCCAGATGCGGGCTGTTTCGGTACTGTACTCATTCTCAACGAAGGTACCGATCGCCATTGCCACAGCAAAGGTCACAAATAATACAGCCATTAATTTGGTGGAGAAGAAAATCTTTTTCAGAGAATCTGTCATTTCTGCGCGTTCTTTGGAGTTGAAAAATATGAGTGCAAAAATACGGCGTTTTTCCGTTTTAATAACACATAATGAGGGCATTCTACGTTCAACAATTGTTAATATTTTGGTAAAGCAAATTTCAACCGCTTTTAAACCAAATCATCTTTCAATTGCCGTACATCAAATCAACCTTCCACCTACATATTCCAATCGTGTAAAACAGAAATTATCATGATCATTGTAGTCATTGATAAACAAAACTTCAACATCACAACCATACTGAAAATATGATTATTTTAGCAGCATGAATAAAGTGGTTCTATTAGGAAGTGGTAATATGGCGTGGCATTTATGCAAGGCTTTTACCGAGATTGAAAACGTTACTATTATTCAACATTACCACCACCGTTCGCAGGAAGAAAACTTTCAACAGTTTGGAGTTGATTTCACCAATGATCTCAAGAAACTTAAAAAAGCGGATTTTTACATACTCGCGGTGGCAGATGATGCAATTGCCCCTTTAAGTGCTGAGCTTCCTGTTCTTGAAGGCATTGTGTTACATACATCGGGTACGGTGGGTATGAATGACCTTGATGCTAAACATCGAAAAGGCGTTTTTTATCCATTGCAGACCCTTACTAAAGGTGTAGCAGTTGACTTCTTGAAAATACCCATTTGCTGCGAAGCAGCTAATTCTTCTGATTTAAAGCTGATCATGGAGCTGGCGAATAGCATAAGTACCGTTGTGGTTGAAATGAGTAGTGAAAAAAGGCTGGCTCTTCATCTCGCAGCAGTTTTTGCCAATAACTTTGTAAATCACCTCTATAATTGTGCGTACGACATTTGCAAATCACATCAAGTAGAAACACATCTATTGGAGGCGCTCATTAAAGAAACTGCTAAAAAAGTGGTCGAAAGCTCACCGGAAGCTTCCCAAACGGGGCCAGCAAAGAGAGGTGATAAAAAAACCATAAATACGCATTTGAATATGCTTGAAGAAGATTATAAAACGATCTATAAAACTATATCAGAATCACTACTAGACCATTATGGAAGAGAAAAGCTATAAAGAATACCTTGAACATATTACCACCTTTGTTTTTGATGTAGACGGGGTACTTACAGACGGAACTATTGTTCTCACCACGCAAGGTGAAATGCTTCGCAACATGAATATCAAAGATGGATATGCATTAAAAACTGCCATTCAGGAAGGATATAATATTTGTGTTATTTCCGGTGGAACAAATGAAGGCGTGAGAGTGCGCCTGAGAGGACTTGGTATAACAGATATCTATCTCGGAGCAAGCCATAAGACACAGCAATTGGACGAATACTTTGATGTTTACGATATTAAACCTGAGAATGTTCTCTATATGGGCGATGACATTCCTGATATACCTGCGATGAAAATGGTAGGGCTCCCCTGTTGTCCTCAGGATGCCACTACGGAAGTGAAAGAAATAAGTAAATATGTCTCTCATAAAAAAGGTGGTAAAGGCTGCGTTCGTGATGTTATTGAACAAACCCTTAAAGTGCAAGGCAAATGGAATGGTAATTACGAAGCCCGCTACGATTAAATCCTGATGATCCTTATAGAATGATTTACTTTCTGAAACTTATAAGATATCAAAACCTGATGCTTATTGCGCTTATGCAATACCTGTTTAAATGGATGCTTATTGACGTGTTTTTCAAAGAATCGGCACTGCTTTCGTGGCAATATACCTTAATGGTCATCGCTACTCTTTGTATTGCTGCAGCAGGTAATATCATTAACGATCTTCAGGATGTGGATGCAGATCGTATCAATAAACCGAAAAAAGTGATCATTGGCACCAGGATCTCCGAGAAAATCGGCAACTGGCTGTACATCGGTTTTACGTTTGCAGGAGTTCTTTTAGGTTTCTACGTGGCAAATGCTTCCGGCAGACCGGGTTTTGCGGTTATTTTTGTACTTATTTCAGGCTTGCTCTATTACTACTCCGTGAGCCTTAAGAAAGTGCCTGTTGTTGGTAATCTACTCGTTTCGTTATTGGTATCATTCGCCGTTTTACTTACGGGTGTTTTTACCATTCTACCCATTGCGTCCGATACAAATCGGTACCTTATCCAATACATATTTAAAATACTTTTATGGTATGCCTGCTTCGCATTCTACATAAATTTTCTTCGGGAACTCATTAAGGATGTAGAAGATATAGACGGAGATCATTCTGCAGGCGTCGTATCGATCCCCATGGTCATTGGAAGAAAACGAACGGTAAGACTACTAAGTATGCTTACGGCCTTACCCTGCGCAGCATTACTTTTTGCGGTTTATGAATATTTACATACACAACCTTTTTTAAATGTGTACATTTTATTCGGGATTATGGGGCCACTTTTATACGTTGCTTTCACTTCTTGGGATGCAAAAAAAAGAAGACAGTACCGCCGTATTTCTATCTTACTTAAAATCATCATGTTACTGGGAGTCTTTTCAATTATCGTGATCAGATTTACACTATTCAACAAATTATAATGCTGTCGACGTATTTAAAAACCCATCATCTCATTCTTGCTTCCGGTTCTCCCAGAAGGCAACAATTTCTGAAGGATCTGGACCTGTCTTTTGAAATAAGAGTTAAGCCAATAAATGAAGTATACCCAAATCATTTAAAAGGTGCCGAAATAAGTGATTATCTGGCCGTACTTAAGGCGACCGCCTTCAAAGAGGAGCTCCATCCGAATGATATTTTGATCACTTCAGATACGATTGTATGGCATAACGATAAAGCCTTGGGAAAGCCAAAAGACGAAAACGATGCTTTTAACATGCTTTCGCGGCTATCGGGAACGACTCATGAGGTGATCACCTCGGTGGGGTTTACCACCTGTACCGAACAACGTGTAGTGAATGATACCACGAAGGTTTCATTTAAAAAATTAACCGATGCTGAGATCAATTATTACATTACTAACTTTAAACCTTATGATAAGGCCGGGGCGTATGGCATACAGGAATGGATAGGCTACATAGGGGTTGAACGTATTGAAGGAAGCTATTTTACCGTCATGGGACTCCCGTTGCACCTTGTTTACGAAACGTTAATGACCATGGCTGACTGAGGTGGTTTCTTTATTTTTACATAAAACTAACGTATGAACCTCTTCAAATTAGCACCACTCACTCTATTATTTTTTTTAATATTGGCAATGGGTTGCAAAAAGAATTCTCCTGCTCCGGAAGCAAATACGATCGCTGCAAATGTTCCTGATGAAAAACCAGAAAGCAGACAACTGCCAAAAGAATTTTCCGATTATTGGTATCAAGGGGAAGCAGAGATCACTTCTTACGAATTAACACAAGCCAGGTATGGGGAACTGCGAGAAGGGAATGCGGTTTTAGTATTTGTTACAGAAGATTTTCTACCAAAAGAACAGGTAAAAGCAGATCGCAGATCTTCTGACAATATCCCTGTATTAAAGTTGAATACGACTAAAAACTTTCTTACCGGAATCTACCCATATTCAATTATGACCAGCACCTTTTATCCGGTACAGCGTAAAACGCATGCGATCAAAGTTTCAAATTCGGTGCAGGAATGGTGCGGACATGTATATGCGCAATTGAACAACCGTGATAATTTTGAGATCTCGGCACACTCTTATTTTGAAAGTGAAGCAGATCAAAACTTTACACTGGAGAAGAATATTCTGGAAGATGAATTATGGACACAAATCAGGCTCAATCCGGAAGCATTACCCACAGGGTCCCTTAAGGTAATCCCTTCCATGGAGTTTATTCGACTGAAGCATAAAGCGTTCAAAGCGTATGAAGCTAAGGCTTCCCTCTCTAAAAAAGAGACTGCAACGGTTTACACTCTTGAATATCCTGAATTAAACCGAAGCTTGCGCATCGAATTCACCAATTCATTCCCATTTTACATCGAACAGTGGGAAGAGACGTTCATAAGTGGATTTGGAGCCGAAGCTAAGAAGCTGGTAACAAAAGCGGTCAAAAAAAACCGGATAAAATCACCTTACTGGCAAAAGAATGCAAATGTTGATGTACATTTGCGGGATAGTTTAGGGATATAAATATGAAAGAATTTCTCGTCTCTCATTACGACGAATTATTTAAAAGTGCGATTGTACTTATTGTACTTTTATTAGTGCGGATTATTGCCGACAAAGCCATTCGAAGGGTTGGCAGAATAGGTGATCTTAATAAAGTACGAACCCGCCTGATCATAAAATATGTCAATATTGGTCTTTTGTTGGTGGCAGGTGCAGCCATAAGCATAATCTGGAGTGTAAATTTTGAAGAAGTAGGAATCCTTTTCTCTTCTATCTTTGCCATTTTAGGGGTGGCGTTATTCGCCCAATGGTCCATTCTAAGCAACATAACGGCAGGTATTATTTTATTCTTTTCGTTTCCATTTAAAATAGGGGATTGTATTCGTATTCAGGATAAAGATTTTCCATCGGAAGCGATCATAGAAGACATCAAAGCATTTCACCTTATTTTAAAAACTCCCGAAGGAGAAGTGATCACTTATCCTAACAATCTTATTCTGCAAAAAGGGGTTGCCATTATTCAAAAATACGATGATGGAGACGGCGGTCAATAAGAATTCCAGCAATAAAAATTCATTCGTTTCCTGCTGTTAAAGAATCATTAAAACCCATGGGGTGGTATCGATTCTTAGTATATTTGGAAATTATCTTACTAAAACTCCGGAGATGCGTACTTTTTTATTGGGTTTGGCTTGTTTTCTTACCTTAGGATCTGCACAAGCCCAGCAACCTGTAGCTTATAGCAGTTCAGATATCTATGAAAGTATTAAAAAATTAAATTTCCTCGGCACTGCACTCTACATCGCAGCGCATCCAGACGATGAAAATACGAGGCTTATATCTTATCTTTCAAATGAAGTAAAAGCGAGAACCGCATATCTTTCTATAACAAGAGGAGATGGAGGTCAAAATCTTATCGGTACGGAATTAAGGGAATTGCTGGGTGTGATCAGAACACAGGAATTGCTGGCAGCCAGAAGCATCGATGGTGGTGAGCAGTTTTTCACGACGGCCAATGATTTCGGCTATTCCAAACATCCGGACGAGACCCTTCAAATATGGGACAAAGAAGAAGTACTTCAAAATGTGGTTTGGACCATTCGTAATTTTAAACCGGATATCATTATAAACCGATTCGACCATCGTACCCCGGGGAGTACACATGGACATCATACTTCTTCTGCGATGCTGAGCGTAGCAGCTTTTGACCTTGCAGCAAATAAAGAAGCATTTCCAGATCAACTTGATTTTGTTTCCACCTGGCAACCCAAACGCTTATTTTTCAATACTTCCTGGTGGTTTTATGGAAGTCAGGAAAATTTCGAAAAAGCAGATAAAAGCAAAATGCTGGCCTTAGATGCCGGTGTTTATTATCCTCAAAAGGGATTAAGCAATGGTGAGATCGCTGCCTTAAGCCGAAGTAGTCATAGTAGCCAGGGATTTGGCAGCAGAGGATCAAGAGGCTCTGATTTTGAATATGTAGAATTTTTAAAAGGAGATTTTCCGCAGAACAAAAACAATATTTTCGATGGTATCAATACCAGCTGGTCCCGCGTAAAAGGCGGTGAAACTATCGGTACAATTCTGGAAAAAATAGAACGCAATTTTAATTTTAACGATCCGTCTGTTCATCTTCCGAAATTGTTAGAGGCCTACGAAAAGATCAAAGAACTCTCAGATGATTACTGGCGTGTTCAAAAGACCAAAGAGATCAAAAAAATCATACTGGCCTGTGCAGGATTGTATTTGGAGGCGGTAGCAGAAACTCCGGCAACCACTCCCGGAGATACTTTCGCTATCGATATAGAAGCTGTCAATCGAAATGGCAATGGGATTTCTCTAAAAACTATTGCTATTTCTCCTAATAAAGAGCGTCTTGAAATCTATAAGAAACTCAATGTCAATGAGAAACATACGCAAAAAATTGTAGCCAAAACACGTTTCGATCAATCATACACGACCCCTTATTGGTTGTTAGCAGAAGGATCGTTGGGCATGTATCAGGTGAACGATCTTAACATGGTTGGGAAACCGGAGACACCCAGAGCTGTATTTGCTACGTTTTATTTGGATTTCGACGGAATAGAAATAGCGGTAGAAAAACCCGTCATATACAAGTATACCAATCCCGAGAAGGGAGAGATCTATCAGCCGTTTGAAGTTTTACCGGAAGCAACCGCTTCCATTGGCGATAAGGTAACGATTTTCGCAAAGTCTTCTTCAAAAGTGATTCCGGTTAAGATCAAAGCACATAAAAACGATGTTACGGGTAGCCTTTCGCTGAAAGTTCCTGAGGGATGGCAGGTAGCACCTTCATCGGCAACCTTTAGCATTTTGAGAAAAAATGAAGAAGCTACCATTCCTTTTACGATCACCCCTCCTTCCGGTGAAAGTGATGGTTTTCTCGAACCCGTTATAGAGATCAATGGCAATACCATTAATTACGAACTTACAGAGATTACCTATGATCATATTCCGAAGCAATCCATACTAATGCCCGCACGAGCCCGGGTGGTTCGCCTTGATATTCAAACAGCAGGTGATAATATTGGATATATTGCCGGAGCAGGTGACGCCATTCCTGAAAGTCTTCAGCAAATAGGATACAACGTACGTACTATCGATCCGCAGGAAATTGAAGCGGGCACACTTTCAGAATTTGATGCTATTGTGGTCGGGATCCGTGCCTACAATGTGGTAGATGCGTTGAAATACAAACAAAAACACCTGCTTTCGTATGTGAAAGAAGGTGGAAACCTCATCGTACAATACAATACTTCAGGAAGAGGAGGTTTGAATATCGAAAACCTGGCTCCTTACCCCTTAGAAGTTTCCCGAGACCGGGTGACTGATGAAAATGCAGAGGTTCGCTTTCTGGCAGCTAACAATTCGCTCTTAAATTTTCCCAACCAGATCACACAAAATGATTTTAAAGGCTGGGTGCAGGAACGCGGATTATATTTTCCGAATAAATGGGACAAAGCATTTACGCCGGTACTTGAAATGAGTGATAAAGGTGAAACTCCAAAACAGGGCAGTTTGCTGATCGCCAAATATGGAAAAGGAAACTATATCTATACCGGACTGAGCTTTTTCCGGGAACTGCCTGCAGGAATCCCCGGCGCTTTCAAGCTTTTCGCGAATATGCTATCGGTAGGAAAAGATAAAGTAGAAACTAAAGAAAATTTTAAAGGGTAACCTATGCTGGAAAAATTCGTCTGGAAAAAATCATATACGCTGGTTTTAGTGGCCAATGTGATCTATATTGTTATTTTTTACTTTATCATGACAGGAAATCGCTAAGAATATGCAAACGGTAGACTGGATCATTCTTGTTGGTACCTTGATCTTCATCGTTGCCTATGGTGCCTGGAAAACCAGAGGCAGCAGGAACGTTAAAGATTATATTCTAGGCAATAACGAAGCCCAATGGTGGACGATCGGTCTCTCGGTCATGGCAACACAGGCAAGTGCGATCACTTTTTTATCCACGCCCGGGCAGGCATTTCATGATGGGATGGGCTTTGTGCAGTTTTATTTCGGGCTCCCTCTGGCAATGGTGGTTATCTGCATGGTTTTTATTCCGTTGTATCACCGACTCAAAGTATATACCGCCTACGAGTTTCTGGAAAACCGATTCGATCTTAAAACCCGTACCCTCGCCGCTATTCTTTTCTTGTTGCAGCGCGGACTTGGAGCTGGTATCACCATTTTTGCACCGGCGATCATTCTATCTGCAGTATTGGGTTGGGACCTGAAAACCCTCAATCTCATTATTGGTGTGTTGGTGATCATTTATACAGTTTCCGGAGGTACCAAAGCCGTAAGCGTGACCCAAAAACAACAAATGTTTGTGATCATGACGGGAATGTTTATCGCATTCTATTTAATACTTAGCTACTTACCTTCAGATATTACTTTTGGAAAGGCTTTAAAAATGGCGGGAGCTAATGACAAGCTTAACATCCTTGATTTTTCGTTAGATCCGAAAAGCAGGTATACCTTCTGGAGCGGAATCACTGGAGGTTTTTTTCTGATGCTTTCCTATTTTGGGACCGATCAGAGTCAGGTGCAACGCTACCTATCGGGAAAGTCCGTAAGAGAAAGTCAGTTAGGACTCATTTTTAACGGACTCTTAAAAGTACCGATGCAATTCTTTATTCTCCTGGTAGGTGTAATGGTATTTGTATTTTACCAGTACAATCACTCCCCGCTTAATTTCAATCCCGCCGCAAACGAAGCGGTATTGAATTCAGAATATGCTTCCGAATATATCCAATTACAGGAAGACCACCTTGAACTGGAGATCAAAAAGAAAATAGCGCAGGATCGATTTTCGCAGGCGTTGGATGTTAGGGAATATGATCCTATTGTATCTGCCAAACAACAGATCATGGCGATCAATAAAGAAGAACGCATCAATCGGGAGAGGGCCAAAGAGCTGATCGAAAAAGCGGACAGCAGTGTGGAAACCAATGATAAAGATTACGTCTTTATCCATTTTATTCTCAATCAGTTGCCCAAGGGACTCATCGGATTGTTACTGGCCGTGATCCTTTCCGCAGCGATGTCTTCAACGGCATCTGAACTCAATGCACTGGGCACCATTACCACCATGGACCTGTACAAGCGTAACCTGAAAACCGAAAAAAGTGAGAAACAATTACTAAATGCGTCCAAATGGTTTACACTGGCTTGGGGGATTATTGCTATCCTGTTTGCCAATTTTGGTTCGTTGATCGACAACCTGATTCAGTTAGTAAACATCATAGGTTCTATTTTCTACGGAAATGTACTTGGTGTATTCCTGATTGCCTTTTTTATAAAATTCATTAGAGGTAATGCTGTTTTTTGGGCCGCGGTGATCACACAAGTGGTGATTTTCTTTATTTACTACCAGTTTATTTATAAAGAAGAATTGATAGGCTATCTCTGGTTAAACTTTATAGGATGTGCCATGGTCATACTCATATCCTTAGTACTCCAGGCGTTTAATCCTAAACAATATGTCGGAGAAAAAACAAGTTAACTGGGGAATCTTAGGAGCGGGGAAAATTGCCAGAAAATTTACTGAAGATCTGAAACATGTGCCCGATGCCCGATTGTATGCCGTTGCTGCACGAAAGCTTGAAGGAGCTAAAATATTCGCCTCTGAATTTAACATACCCACTTATCATGAAGGATATGAAAACATGCTCAAAGATATGGCGCTGGATATTGTTTATATCGCTACTCCACATGCATTTCATCACGAACATACCCTACTCTGCCTAAACTACAAGAAAGCAGTTCTCTGCGAAAAGCCTTTTGCGTTGAACAAAGCACAAGTGGAGGAAATGATCGCAGCAGCCAAAGAAAATAAGGTGCTGTTAATGGAAGCCTTATGGACTGCTTTTTTACCGCATTTTCAATATGTTCAGGAACTGTTAAAGAAAAAAACCTTTGGTGAGATCACCCGACTGGAAGCCGACTTCGGATTCCCTGCCGATCCCGATCCTTCCTTAAGGCTTTACAATAAGTCGTTGGGTGGTGGGAGTTTGCTTGATATTGGTATCTATCCCGTCTATGCCGCACTAGTCACCCTTGGCGTCCCCGATCATTTAGAAGCGTCGGCTACCTTTACCAAAACCGGAGTCGATAGTTCCTGTGATATTCACTTTAATTACAACAACGGAGCCAAAGCCATTTTAAAAAGCACCTTTCTCGAAGAAACACCTACCACTGCTACCTTCTATTGCGAAAATGGGATCATAAAGATCAACAGTCGTTTTCACGAGCCTTCCAATGTGACCCTGATGGATGCTACCGGAAACAAAAAAACCATCGATTTTGATTATGCCTCTAACGGATACTCCTACGAAGCAGCTCATCTAACTGCCCTTTATCAGGCAGACGAAAAAGAGAGTCCGATCATGTCTTTTGTTTTTAGTTTACAATTGATCTCGTTATTGGATAAGATTCGGGAGGAGATTGGGTTGGGGTATTGAGGGGCTACCTACAAAAGAACTCAAAATAATAATTTTATTAAAAATTATTTGCTTATATAAACTACATTAAGAAAGATCTATTAAACTCTTACGAATGTGTTTTTTCCTATATAAAGAGGTTCGGTTTTGTCATCTCTAACACAATCGTACCAATGACTTATCATTTTTGTTGGTTTATTTTTACCCTGTACATCTCCCCATTCGACTACTTTTATTTTTTCATATCCCACTCCGTGACTTCGTTTTTCTTTCATTTTAGGGTTAGGTAAATCATGCATTCTATAAATAGTTTCAATATATTTCCCATTTTCTGATATATCGCTTGACAACCAATCCCAACCTTCAAGAACCTCTGTCTTAGAACTACCTATCAATTCACAATATTCCAAAGAAATACTAAAAGGTGATTGCGAAATTTTTATTCTTCCAGAATTAGGTTGAGGAAGAAAATCCACCTCTTTTGCATTAAAAACCTGTAAAAACTCACATGTTACTTTCCATTCCCCAGAGAAATCAAGTTTAGAAAATTTTGATTTCCATCCATTTCTTTTGTAATGATTAATTCTATATCTCGCCCACCATGACATGCTTGGCACTGATAATATAGTTAAAATGAATGCAAATTTACCGAGATTGTTTGACAGCATTTCATTTAAAAAAATTATTAAACCAATAGCAATTATTGTAACTATTATTTGAATATAAGCTAGTGAATTTGAAATTTTTAATACTTTATCTTCAAAGTCTTTTGTTATTTCTTTCATAGGTCAGATCAATTACTCTCAATGTACATATATACCCAACTATTAGAATGCTTTACTCATAACCGACTAAAAATATACAAGCCACCAAACAGGGGATATTAGAACCTAACAGGTGTATGAGATTAAGAGGCACAAAATCATCTCATGAAAAGTTTTTACTCCATTCGCTAATAATAAAGCTTTACTCGTCTCTTGGGTCAAAAATCAAATGAATACAAGCTACTGATATTTAATGGCATAGATGAATAGTAAGGTTTATCTTGTCTAAATCTATTTTCAATACTAAACCTATAAAAAACGAACGGTTTTTCTTATTCATTTAGACGAAATACCTTTTTAATCGACAAAATAAAAGTAGAATATGTTTATTCTATTTTTCTTACGGAAACCCGTAATGATCAGATGCAGTCGGGTATGATTTGTTTGTCAATAATAAAACCACAAAATTATCTTAGTATTTCACCCCCTAAGCACAGGTGACGTATTTACTCTATATGTAAACTATAATTTATAAAGGAGTTAGGTTTGGTTTTGCGCATAATCGACCACGCGTAAAGGTTATGTTACCTATAGCAGACTCCGGTCATGCCCAACCTCAACTCTAAGATTAAGATAAAGAAAAGTAGCTTTATTTAGAACGGTAATCCAACACCCCTCCTTACTTTAAGAGATACTATCGTCTGAATATACTTATCTTAAATGGTTGCAATCTTCTTGTATCAGTTAAGAAACCTGAAAACAAAACTTGCAAGCTATGCAGCGGTTCGTCTTTATTTAGGCATTTATCAGGTTTCATCCTTCGTATATTCTAAAAGATCTCCGGGCTGACAATCCAGCGCATCACAAATAGCTTCCAGCGTGGTAAAGCGAATTGCTTTTGCTTTTCCAGTTTTTAAATTGGAAAGGTTTGAAAGCGTAATTTCTACCCGCTCGGATAGTTCATTGAGTGACATTTTACGTTTTGCCATCATCACGTCTAAATTCACGATTATTGGCATACCCTATACAGTTAAGTCGTTTTCAATTTGAATTTCCAGCCCTTTTTTAAAGATAAATGCGATCAGGTAGATCACCGCTGCCATCAGAATAAATGCCTGACTGTCTACCCAAAACTGACCGAGTTTATCCAGTTCAAAACCACGCTTCCCCAGATTTTTAGTAGTCTGTCTGGCTAAATGACTAATAATACCAATTGAAAATGTGTAATAGGAGATCTTCGAAATCTGATTTGAAACAAAACTACTAAAAGGTCTTGACAGATCCATTTTCTGAATGAGCCTGACTACGATATAAAACAAATACGCTTTTAAAATGGCAACGGTTAAAACAAAAGAGTACGCGCTGAAAAATGCCCATTTACTTTGTTCATACATAACGGTAAGATCTAACTTTTTATAGAGATCACCTACAAGTTCAGGATTGATCAAACTAAACGTGAAGTTAATGATAAGTCCGCCTGCATCTATTGATAATACGATAAAGATGATCCATGAGGCGATTTGAAGACCTTTAAAAACAAGATTAGTGGTGTTTGACATATTGAGTAAGGTTATGAATTACATACCAAATATCGGTAATAATTTATTGATAAACAATAAAAATATAGTAATATTCAAAAAAAATGATACTGCTGTCAGTCCCTAAATTATGGGAGAATGACGGTCTGATGTAATCGAGCGTCGTATCGAGAACATATTAAAATAAGAACATCGTGATTTCTCGATACATTTTTATTTCATTGCATAAAAACACTCGAAAAGACGTAAAAGTATACTCTACCTCTGGACATTAGGGTTGGGTATTTCCCTATGTAAACGGCAAAAGTATCAAGAGCTGATTTAAACAAAGAACTCCGCCGCTTCTCGATACAACCGCCTGAAGGCGGCCACTCGAAGGGACGTAAAGGCTTATACGACCACCGCCGTCAGTCCCTGAATTATGGGAGAGTGACGGTCTGATGTAATCGAGCGTTGTATCGAGAACATATTAAAATAAGAACATCGTCATTTCTCGATACATTTTTATTTCATTGTATTGCATAAAAACACTCGAAAAGACGTAAAAGTATATTCTACCTCTGGACATTAGGGTTAGGTATTTCCCTATGTAAACCGCAAAAGTATCAAGAGCTGATTTAAAAACAAAGAACTCCGCCGCTTCTCGATACAACCGCTTGAAGGCGGCCACTCGAAAGGACGTAAAAGCTCGTACGACCACCGCCGTCAGTCCCAAAATTTCGGTGGTTGTATCAAGAACCTTTTTAAACGATGAGTTACATCCCATTCTATTTAAAGTTGGGAAAGTGGTTTTTCATCCGATCAAACTGATATATCCAATCACCCCTTCACCTGCTACGTATATGCCACCTATCCTTGCTTAAGGAGAGGAGTTTATACGGTTATAATAAAGTATTGTGTCATTTCAGGCAGATTTCTCTCCGCCTCGGGCAGATCGAAATGACATTTACTTATACTTTTTTGGTAGTCAAATACTTCACTACATCTATTCTAACAAATCCATTTATAAAACAATCCTATAATATTACAGACATAATTACCGCTGTTAGATCACATTTGGGAGGTTTTGGGAGGGTTTTAGCTCCAAAATAAATACAAAAACCCCGAAGCAATTAGTGCTCCGGGGTTTTCTTAATAGTAACTATAATTAAAACTATCTTCAGCTGAGGGATATAAAAGAAAGCTCTTTTACTTCGCGCCCCACTCTTTTAAAGAGTCTTCATTTAGCTTTACGTAATCAGCGTTATTTGCCTTTTTAGCAAGTTCCATCGAAGTCTTTGCAGCAGCGATGGCGCCTTTTTTGTCACCCATTTTAGCATGGATCAATGATTTCTGACGGTACATCCAAAATGCTTCCGGTCTTTTGGCAATGGCCATATCGATCCATTCTTTCGCTTTGTCAAGGTCTTTTCCTTCCTCTAGATAATAAACGGCTGCTCCGTAATAATCATTTGCGGAAGGTCCTGACATGGTAGATTCGATACTTGCAACTGCTTTTTCAACCGTAGGAACAGTGATCGGAACAGCTATATATGTTTTCTCCCATAAAATTTCAAGGTGTGCCCCGTTATTGGTGAGGTTGTTGAAGTCTATGGCAAAAGTTTCTACATCAAAAGGAATGGGCATTACTTCTGCCGTTACTGTAGCAGCTACTTTTGCTTCGTCCCACTCTCTTGGAGTTCCCCAGTTATTAGTGTCGCTGTAAAAGATCACGTCCCATTGCTGCTCTCCTGGCTTAGTGAAGATCGCATAAGAACCTGCTTTTAAATCCTGGTCACCAACTTTTACGTCATCACTAAAAGTAATGACGGTATTTGCATTCGCTCCGGTTCTCCATAATTTACCATAAGGAACAAGATTTCCAAAAATGGTTCTCCCTTTCATGGAAGGACGGCTGTAAGTAACGGTTACATCGGTTAGACCTACTTTCTGTTCTAACTTAGAAAGTGGACTGGGAGCGGGGGTTTTTACTTGCGCAGTGATGGTAGCCGATGCCATTATAAGCAAAGCGACTATGACTGATTTTTTCATTGGAATTTAGTTTATAAGGTTTATACCACGAAATTACTCTTTTACGAAAGCATCAAATGTTAATGAAAGCCTAAATTAGTTCAATGTACTTAAGAATATCTGTTCAACCTTAGACAGAAATGGGATCCGGTAAATTTTGAGGTAGTACTCATATTCTAACAATCTGCTCGTCACTGGATACATACAATTTCATACCCACTTATTATTGTTTAACGTTTATTTATAAAGATTAAACAATTTATTTAATAACTTTGAGCATCTAAATACGAAACATGAAACTTTATCAATTGCATTCGAAACAGAAGCTACCCATCACCGTTCAGGAAGCCTGGGACTTTCTATCAGATCCGCGTAACCTGAAACGCATTACTCCGGAATCTATGGGTTTTGTGATCAAATCGGGTGCAGACCGACCCATGTATCCCGGTCAGCTAATTCAATACACCGTATCTCCCTTTCCCGGAATTCGTACGAAGTGGGTTTCTGAAATCACTCAGGTAAAAGAGCCGGAGTACTTTGTAGATGAACAACGATTTGGTCCTTACGCACTTTGGCATCATAAACATTTTATCACCCCCATTGAAGGCGGCGTTGAAATGGAAGATATTGTTGATTATAAATTGCCTTTGGGATGGTTAGGACAGCTGGCGCATCCGATACTGGTAAAGAAAAAACTACTGGAGATCTTTGAATACAGAGAAAAGAAACTTACGGAAATCTTTGGGGAATACAACGATGAACCAAAGGTGATAAAAATGCAATCGGTTTAATCATTAAAATTTAATTGTCAGACTTTATGAGTAAAAACATACTTCTTATTGGAGGTTCGCATGGTATCGGTCATGCTATTGTAAAAGAATTACAGGACGACCATCAGTTATACGTTGCCTCCAGAACCCAAGAAAATTTAGCACATTCAAATATTCATCATATCGCTTTTGATGCAGAAAATGAAGATCTGGACGTTTCCCAACTCCCGGAAAATCTTGACGGCTTTGTATTCTGCCCCGGAAGCATCAATCTACGACCTTTTAAAATGTTGAGTGCCGATGCTTTTGAGCAGGATCTGCAACTGAATTTCCTCAATATGGTAAAGGTATTGAAGGCAGTTATCGAAAGAATGAATGAAAAAAGCAGTATTGTTTTATTTAGTACGGTTGCGGTAGGTACTGGGATGCCTTTTCATACCAGTGTGGCAGCCGCAAAAGGAGCGATTGAAGGATTTGCAAGATCACTAGCAGCTGAGTATGCTCCTAAGATACGGGTTAATGTGGTGGCTCCTTCATTGGTAGACACTCCGCTGGCGGATAAGTTGCTTAATAACGACAAGAAGAAAGAGAAAATGAACGAACGTCATCCGCTTAAACGCTACGGACAACCAGAAGATATTGCCGCAATTGCAAGTTTTTTACTGAAGGATAAATCTTCCTGGATCACCGGACAGGTGTTTGGCGTAGACGGCGGTATCTCTTCTATCAACCTAAGCTAAAACCACATTTTTATGAGTACTTCTACGGTTTCTGTATTTTGGTTCCGAAGGGATCTCAGGCTTGATGACAATGTCGGATTTCTTGAAGCCCTGAAAGGAGAACATCGCGTACTACCCATTTTTATATTTGATAAAGAAATCCTTGATAAATTAGAGGAAGATGATGCCAGGGTGACCTTTATTTTTGAAACCCTGCAAAAAATGCGTTCGGAATTGCAGGAAGAGCACAACAGTTCTCTGGCTATGTATTACGGGAAACCGGAAGCGATCTTTAAAGATATACTTGACGAATATTCCGTAGCGGCTGTTTATACGAACCACGATTATGAGCCATATGCGAAAGAAAGAGATGAAAAAATAAGTAAACTCCTCAAGGAAAAAGAAATTCCCTTCCACACTTTTAAAGATCAGGTATTTTTTGAAAAAAGTGAAGTGGTAAAAGACGACGGAGATCCTTATGTAGTCTATACCCCTTACATGAAAAAATGGAAAGAAAATTTTAAGGAAAACGATTTAAAAATCCATTATACCAGTCAGTACCTCTCTAACCTCATCGAACATAGCCGACTCCCGAACCTTTCTTTGAGTGATATGGGATTTAAAAAATCATCGATCACTATTCCGGAATACGATGTAACCCCAACCCTCATCCAGGAGTATGAAAAGACCCGTAATTATCCCGCTAAAGATGGCACCTCGCATTTAGGTCCGCATCTTCGTTTTGGAACGGTCAGCGTTCGTAAGATGTTAAAAAAAGCTATTTCTGAAAAAAATGAGACCTTCTGGAACGAATTGATCTGGCGGGAGTTTTTTATGCAGATACTTTGGCACTTTCCGCATACAACAGACAAAAGCTTCCGGGAAAAATACGATCGCATTGAATGGCGAAATAACGAAGACGAATTTGATAAATGGTGCAAAGGCGAAACCGGATATCCGCTGGTTGATGCAGGAATGCGTCAGCTAAACGAAACTGGATATATGCACAACCGTGTACGAATGCTTGTAGCGAGTTTCCTTTGCAAACATCTGCTTATTGACTGGAGATGGGGAGAAGCATATTTTGCTGGTAAGCTTTTGGACTATGAAATGTCGAGTAATGTGGGGAACTGGCAATGGGCTGCAGGAAGCGGTGTAGACGCAGCTCCTTATTTTCGAATTTTCAATCCTACCACCCAGATAGATAAGTTTGATAAAAACCACGAGTACATTAAGACCTGGGTAAAAGACTGGAAAGAATCTTCCTATCCAGAAAAAATGGTAGATCATAAAGAAGCCAGAGAACGATGCCTCGAAGTTTACAAAGAAGCCGTTAGTAATTAATAGAGGAAAATTGTAACTTCAAAGTATTTAAAACAATTTTCTATGGCAATTAAAGAATATACTAATGGTGAAATTACAGTCGTTTGGGACGATTCTATCTGTATACATTCGGGAAACTGTGTAAAAGGTTCTCCAAGCGTTTTCAAGCCCCGGGAAAGACCCTGGGTTAAGATCGACGAGTCTACTTCCGAAGCGATCATGAATACGATCGATACTTGTCCTTCTGGTGCCCTCACCTATTACAAGAATAAAATATAAATGACAGGAGTTGTCTGGTTAAAGCGTGATTTAAGGGTATACGACCATGAACCACTTTATCGGGCAATGCAGTCCTGCAAGAAGGTATTGATCATCTACTGTTTTGAAGAATTCCTTCTTACTGATCCGCACTACAGTGAGCGGCATTTTATTTTTATTAAGGAGAGTATTCGAGCTATTAATGCGCAATTAGCGCCCTTTTATACCCGAGTTCTAACGGTTAAGAGTCCTGTTATAACCCTATTAGAACAGCTCTTGAGGAATATGGGTGGCTTTAAACTGTTTTCGCATCAGGAAACGGGATTGGCCTGCACGTATCGCAGAGATCTGGAAGTTGCTCAATGGTGCAAAGAACATACTATTTTATGGGAAGAATTTGAGGCTAACGGCGTAAAGAGAGGCATCAAAGATCGCGATCAATGGAAAGATGCCTGGCTGGAATATATGACCGCTATCCCTTTTCAATTTAAGCCTACTCCTTCCCTCTTCGTTAGAGAAGATGAAATTAAAATATTGGAAAGTGGCTTTCATATTCCGGATTTGAACACAAAACCTCATTCGTTTCAACCCGGAGGTTCAGATGAAGCATTAAAATATCTTACCAGTTTTCTTGATCACCGAATTGATCGCTACAATTTAGATATTTCCAAACCTGAAAAATCCAGAAAAAGTTGCAGTCGTCTTTCTCCTTACATCGCCTGGGGAAACGTATCGGTCCGGCAAGTGTATCAGGCCGCTTTGGTAGCAAAACAAAAAATTCGAAATAAGAGAAACCTAACTTCCTTTACTTCAAGATTGCGTTGGCAGGCTCACTTTATCCAGAAGTTTGAATCGGAATGTTCGATGGAATTTTTGAGTATCAACAAAGGATATCAGGCATTGAAAAAAGAAGTAATTCCAGCTTATCATGAAGCGTGGGTTTCAGGACAAACAGGCTTCCCTTTGGTAGATGCCGCTATGCGATGCCTAAATCAAACTGGTTATATCAATTTTAGAATGAGGGCACTTCTTGTATCATTTTATACACACTTACTATGGCAACCCTGGCAGAATGCTTCTCACCACCTCGCACATCAGTTCTTGGATTTTGAACCTGGTATTCACTATCCTCAGTTACAGATGCAGGCGGGAGAAACCGGAATAAACATGCTTCGGATCTACAATCCCGTAAAAAACAGTTATGATCATGACCCGGAAGGCGATTTTATACGTAAATGGCTTCCGGAATTATCGTCACTTCCCTCTTCCTTCATTCATGAACCCTGGAAACTAACCGCTATGGAACAACAGTGGTATGGTTTTGAGTTGGGTAAAGATTATCCGCTTCCCATCGTAAATCTAACACATGCCTGGAAAAAGGCAAGTGAGTTTTTATGGTCTTTCCAAAAAGAAAAAGAAGTGGTGAAAGATGCAAAGCGAATTCTCAGAAAGCATACAATTCCGGGCAGACCCGTTTGGGATGAAAATTAAATCTGCTTTTTAGTATCTTTATAGAAGTCTATAGTATGAGTTCGTATGGCAGAAAATAAAACAAAACCTACCGAAGTATCTGTGCTTGATTTTTTGAACAAGGTTGAGAACGACCAAAAAAGAGCCGATAGCTTTGTTATTCTGGAACTTATGAAGAAGATAACTGGCAAAGAAGCCGTTCTTTGGGGTCCTTCTCTCATTGGTTTTGGCACGTATCACTACAAATATGAGAGTGGTCGTGAAGGTGATTTTTTTGTTACAGGTTTTTCTCCGAGAAAACAAAATATTTCTCTTTACATCATGTCTGGGTTTGATGCCTATGAAGCACTTCTAAAAGATCTTGGAAAATACAAAACCGGAAAATCATGCCTCTACATCAAAAAACTGGATGATATTAATCTCGATGTGCTGGAAAAATTAATTTTACAAAGTATTGAACAACTTAAAAAACGCTATCCAACTAACTTATAAATTATGAAAAAAATGTTATTACTGTGCCTTGCAGTAGGATGTTTCTACGGGCAAGGTTACAGTCAGAAAATGAGTAAAAATAAGAAGGCGATTGTCGCTTCTGTAGAAAGTCATAAAGCCGAATTGATCGCGCTGAGTGACCAGATATGGGCAGCTGCCGAGACTGCTTTTAATGAAAGTACGTCTTCTAAACTTCTGGCAGATTATGCAGAAAAACAAGGTTTTAAGGTAGAGCGCGGCGTTGCCGGTATGCCTACCGCTTTTGTAGCGACCTATGGATCGGGAAGCCCCGTGATTGGAGTCTTAGGTGAGTTTGATGCACTGCCTGGGATTTCTCAAAAGGCACAGCCTACGAAGGCGCCTCTTGAAGAAGGAGCTGCCGGACATGGGTGTGGTCATAATCTATTTGGTGTGGCTAGCTTGGCATCTGCGATCGCAGTAAAAGAATTGATGGATGCAGGTAAAATAAGTGGTACTATTAAGTTCTATGGGACTCCTGCGGAAGAAAAGTTTTTTGGAAAATTATGGATGGCTAGAGAAGGCTTATTTAACGATCTTGATGTATGCCTGGACTGGCATCCCTCTGCTTCCACCAAAGCAGATGTGCAAAGCTCCCTTGCCCTGGTCGATTTTACGGTTGAATTTAAAGGTCAGGCGGCGCATGCATCTGCCGATCCATGGAATGGTAGAAGTGCTTCAGATGCGCTGGAACTTTATACAACAGGCATCAATTACTTACGAGAACATATTAAGCCGACAGTGCGTATCCATTACCATATACAGGATGGCGGACAGGTGGTAAATGTAGTTCCGGATTATTCCCGTATCTGGGTTCGAGTAAGAGATACTAAACGCGATGGGATGCTGGAAGTTTATCAACGTGTAAAAAAGATGGCGGAAGGAGCAGCGATCATGGCTAATGTGGATTACGAGGTGAAACTGGTTTCCGGTTTGCATGAAGTATTGGTAAACAGAACCGGAGGTAAGGCGATGCAAAAGAATCTGGAATTACTTGGCCCGATTGTCTATACTGATGAAGAAACCGAGTTTGGCAGAACCATTCAGCGATCCACCGGCAAGCCGGAAGTAGGCATGGACAGCGAGATCAGACCATTAGAAGAAACCAAAGAACATCCCGGAGGAGGCTCAACAGATGTAGGAGACGTAAGTTGGTTGGTTCCTGAAATACGATTGGGTGTAACCACTGCTCCTAAAGACACTCCGTGGCATTCATGGGCAGTAGTCGCCTGTGGAGGTATGTCTATAGGGCATAAAGGATTGGTTTATGCATCTAAAGCGTTGGGTATGACCATGACAGATCTTTTTGAAGATCCCAAATTAGTTAAAGAAGTTCAAAAAGAGTTTAAAGAACGTAAAGGAGACTCGAAATACGAAGCGATTCTTCCTCCTGGTCCTCCACCATTGGATCAGGATTAAAATACGATTCAACGAAAATTACCGCTTCAGACAAACCGTTAGTTCCGAAGCGGTTTTTTTATTGAATAAGAGAGTTTACACCTATACTTTATCCTATTATTAAACTGTAAATTTGTTTATATAGTAATTAATTGAATCACATAGGAGTTGTACTTAGCTACTAAAAAGTTATTCAATCAAATTATATCTAGCGCAATGTAATGGCCAAAATTATTGTCACTACTGCCGGTGTTGAACGACATGTATTAACGTTTGTCCCTATCGTATCAAATCTGGTCAATAGAGGACATAAAATAGTATGGATAAGCACCAATAGATTTCAAAGCACTATTCAGGATACCGGTGCGTCTTTTGTGAGTATGATGGAAGATCAGGACCAGTTACCGTTGGATTATAGTTATGAGCAAAAAAAATATCCGGTAAAGTCAGGTTCCTGCATTCTGAAGACCCGTAGAAAGATCCTGAAAGATTTCCAAAGCCGTACACAACCTATTATGAATCTATTGGAAAGAGTTCTTAGCTTCTTTACACCAGACCTTTACCTTTCAGATTCTTTATCTTATGGAACCTTTCTTACCGCAGAAAAATATAAAAAGCCAAATATAGTAGTTCACACCTCTCCTTATTTGCTTCCTGAATCCTATCATCTTTCATTTTGTGGCAAAATACCCTTTCTAGAAAAGTTACTCGGGAGTTTTGGTAGCAGGATAGCTAGTTTTTTGTTCAAAAAATTAATTCTAAAAGATGTCTTGGTTCACATTAATCAGGTAAGGCAGAATATTGATCTGTATCCCTTTAAAGATCTTTATAAAGACATGCATTCTTTATCCAAAGAAGTGCTTATTACTTCGCTTGCGCCTCTAGAAAATGGTAGCTTTCATACTCCTGCCAACTTTCAATATGTGGGTCCGTTATTGGAAACTTCTCAGACTGTTTTTAGAGAACCGGACTGGTGGAATGAACTAGACGAATGCCGCCCGGTAATATTGATTAATCAGGTATCTATCGTTCAGGATCCTTCCGAACTTATACTTCCGCTGGTACATGCTATGAAAGATGAATATGTTTTATTTGTCGTATATCCTGTGGTAAAAAAATTAAAAAACCTTCCGGATAATGTTCGAACTCTTTCCTCTGTACCACTGGCTAATATTTTGCCAAAAACAGATCTTTTGATCACCAACGGAAGCTGTGATACGATACAAATGGCACTTGCTTATGGTGTACCCATGATTATTGCCGACAATTTAGAGGGGAACAAACACGAGAATTATCCGGTTCAGCACTATGGCGCAGCAATCCATTTAAAAAACAAAACACTTAGCGGAGATCATCTTAAAAATACCGTGCTGGAAATACTACAGGATCGAAAGTTTAAAGTTTGTGCTAATAGCTTACAAAAACACATCCGGCAAACCGATCCTGTTCAGGATATTAGTAATATTGTCGAACATTATACTTCCTGTCCGTTACCAGAACCGATTGAAGAAACCTGCTGAATTCTTTTTGAATATTACATTTTTAAGAGCGCTGCAAATAACCTGCTACACTCTAATGATCTTAGCTCCTATTGCACGAAGACGCGTATCTATATTCTCGTAGCCCCTATCTATTTGCTCAATATTATGAATAACAGAAGTGCCTTTCGCAGAAAGTGCTGCGATCAAAAGCGAAACACCAGCACGGATATCTGGCGAAGTCATCGTAGTTGCTTTTAAGGAGGATTTGAAATCGTGGCCAATTACAGTGGCTCTATGCGGATCGCAAAGTATGATCTTCGCACCCATGTCGATCAATTTATCTGTAAAGAACAATCTACTCTCAAACATTTTTTGATGTACCAACACACTGCCTCTTGCCTGCGTTGCGGTCACAAGAATGATACTTAAAAGATCTGGCGTAAAGCCTGGCCAGGGGGCATCAGAAATGGTGAGTATTGAGCCATCAATAAAACTTTGAATTTCGTAACCATCCTGATGGGCCGGAATATGAATATCATCACCCTCTTTCTCCACAGTAATACCAAGTTTTCTAAAAACCGTAGGGATGAGTCCTAAATTATCCCAACTTACATTTTTGATCGTAAGTTCACTCTTCGTCATAGCAGCCAGACCTATCCAACTACCTATTTCTATCATATCTGGTAAAATCGTATGCTTACAACCGCCTAATGATTCTACTCCTTCTATTTTAAGCAAGTTCGAACCTACTCCTTCAATTTTTGCTCCCATGCTCTGTAACATTCGACAGAGTTGCTGCAAATAAGGTTCACAAGCAGCGTTGTATATAGTGGTTGTTCCCTTCGCTAAGACAGCCGCCATCACGATATTCGCAGTTCCTGTGACGGATGCTTCATCGAGTAGCATATACGTTCCTTTTAACGTTTTTGCCTCCACCCCATAAAAATGTTCTTCTCTGTTGTATCGAAAATTGGCTCCCAGTTTCATAAAGCCTTCAAAATGGGTGTCTAACCTGCGCCTACCGATCTTATCACCTCCTGGTTTTGGAATGTATCCTTTGCCAAAACGGGCAAGTAAGGGCCCTACGATCATGATCGATCCTCTGAGGCCTCTACCATCCTGCTTAAATTGTTCAGATTGCAGGTATTCAAGATGCACGTCGTCTGCCTGAAATGTATAACTGCCAACCCCTATTTTTTGAATTTTAACCCCCAGATTTTCTAGTAGATTAATGAGTTTATTAACATCAATAATATCTGGAATGTTATGAATTTCAACTTTTTCACCTGTTAAAAGTACGGCACAGAGTATCTGTAGTGCTTCATTTTTAGCACCCTGAGGCGTGATCGATCCTTTTAAACGATGTCCACCTTCGATTTGAAAAGTTCCCATAAAAACTTAAGAGCTATTTTAGTAACGCTTTTTATTTCGGTTGTTGCGGTAATTCTTTTTACCACTTTGATTTGAAGAGCGGCTGTTGGTATTTGCCTTTCCTCTGCTACGCAGTAATTCTGAGCTGTTTGCCAGGTCTTCGTCCCATTTGGCTAAATTAATCCTGCCATCACTCAATTCGTAGAGATGTTTGAATATTACATCATCATCAACTGTGTCTTTATTCCAGTTAAGGAAGCTTTTTTTCATGTGATTGGCGATGGTATATTTGAGTGCCTGCTTCATATCGCCCTCTTCCCAGCTATTGGCAACATCTATCATTTTCTTGATATTATTACCGTAAAAACGATATTTAGGGAAATTTTGAGGATAATTGAGACGTTCGGGACGCTCCATGAGTTTTTCTTTGGTAAGCGTCTCATAAGGGCAATCCACATCCAATTGAAAATCAGACATAATAAAGAGCTGATCCCATAATTTATGCTGAAAATCGGGTACATCTCTTAAATGAGGGTTCAGGTTTCCCATCACACCTATAATGGCTTGTGCGACCTTGTTACGCTCTTCCTTGTCTGAGATGGAAACTGCATAATCGACCATTTTCTGGATATGTCTTCCATACTCAGGTATAATAAGCTTAGGTCTTTCTGTATTGTATTCTAAATTGTCTGTCAAAATATTAGAAATTTAAATCTAAAGAATTGAACGGAAATATTCCGTAAACTCGAAGTACCGCAAAATACTAAAAATTAAGCAAGCAAGCATAAAAATCAATAAAAAACGTCAAAGTGAAATAACGCCCTCTACTACTGACACTTCTTTGTACTTTTTAATCACCTCATCGGGATCTTTAAGATTTACCGTGATCGATACGCTTGTATACTTACCATTTGAGGACTTTTTGGTCTTAATTACCGCTCCCATATTATCAAAAATCGACTCAATCTGTTGTATTTTGTCTTCATCCGACGTTACGATAAATTTATACAAGTAGTTAGATGGCCAAATGGTACTATTCGCCAGCTCATCCTTTAACCTAATATAAAACTCATCTTGTTTGGAGGTATCCATAGTCGCTTTTTTACGGTACAAAGATATATAATTCCAACCTTTTACATTCTCGGATGATTTCTGTAATTTCCCGGTTTGAAATACGATGTTTGAGGATGCGTAGAATTGTAATTACGGGCGGACCCGGTACCGGAAAAACTTCTTTAATAACTGCTCTTGAATCAAGAGGTTACACTTGTATGCCCGAAATATCAAGACAAGTAACGCTGGAAGCAAGAGCGCAGGGTATCGATCAACTTTTTCTCAAAGACCCAATGTTATTCAGCCGTAAATTGCTGGAAGGAAGAAAAAAGCAGTTTCTTCACGCTGCCGAATTAGCTACTAGTCCCGTGTTTTTAGACAGAGGGCTTCCGGATGTACTTGCCTACATGAACTACATAGGGGATAAATACCCCGAAGAGTTTAACGCTGCATGTAGATCACATAGATACGATAAAGTATTCATTCTACCGCCGTGGAAAGAAATCTATACCTCAGACAATGAGCGATATGAAAGTTTTGAACAAGCAAAGTTAATACATCAGGCTTTGCAAAGTACCTATATTGGTTTTAACTATAAACTTACTGAAGTTCCTACGGGAAACCTGGAAATGCGCATTGATTTTATCATAGACCGGTATTTAAAAGAATGAGAGAAGCTTTAAATATTCTGCAAAAATACTGGGGCCATGCATCGTTTAGATACCCTCAGGAAGAAATTATTACCGCTGTACTCGAGAAAAAAGATACGCTAGCACTATTACCGACCGGTGGTGGCAAATCTGTCTGTTTTCAAATACCCGCATTGTTGCAACCAGGCATCTGTTTGGTTATTTCACCACTAATAGCTCTTATGAATGATCAGGCGGCTGTACTTAATTCAAAAAAAATCAAGACGATTGCGCTTACCGGAAATATCAATCATCAGGAACTGGATAGAATGCTGGACAACGCAATTTATGGGAACTACAAATTTTTGTACCTGTCTCCGGAAAGACTCAAACAAGAATTGGTCATGGACCGCATTCGGCAAATGCCTTTAAATCTTATAGCAGTAGACGAAGCTCATTGCATATCGCAATGGGGGAGCGACTTCAGACCGTCTTACAGAGATATCGCTTGGCTGAGAGAGCCATTTCCACACGTACCTATCATAGCACTAACGGCTACCGCTACACAAAAAGTTCGTGAAGACATCATTAGGAATCTTGAATTTAAAGATCCTCAAATTTTCATAAAGTCATTTGCGAGACCAAACCTTTCCTATCATGTAATTAATAGTGAAAATAAGTTTCAGAAAACGACGGGTATACTAAACCAACATGAAGGCAGTGCCATCATTTATGTACGAAATAGAAAAGCTACGATTGCAATTTCAGATTATTTAAAGAATAATGGGATCACTGCCGACTTCTATCATGGAGGCATTTCAGCAGAAGACAAACAACACAAATTAGATAGCTGGCTTGCGAACAATACTCGCGTAATGGTCGCAACCAACGCTTTTGGAATGGGTATTGATAAGTCAAATGTGCGGGTGGTCATTCACCTAGCACTGCCCGAAAATCTTGAAAATTACTATCAAGAGGCAGGAAGAGCAGGAAGGGACGGAAAGACTGCCTTCGCTTATCTTATAGTTGCTGAAAATGATGAAGCATTGGTAAAAAAGCAATTTCTAAAACAGCTACCGGATACCAAATTTGTTAAGCTGCTTTACCGAAAATTGAATAATTACTTACAAATTGCTTATGGCGAAGGAGAAGATAGTACCTACCGATTAAGGCTTACTGAATTTTGTGCTGCCTATGAATTACCGGTAGCGAAGGCATACAATGCCATGAAACTCTTAGATCGCTATGGTGTATTACGACTCTCAGAAAGTTTTCACAGAAAATCAAAAATCAAATTCATCGTATCTACCAACCAGTTATTTACCTATTTAGATCGGAATCGTTTTATGGATGTGGTTACAAGAGCTATCCTCAGAACCTACGGGGGAATCTTTGATGTAGAAACCGCAGTTAATCTCAATCTGATCTCTAAAAAAACAGGCACTCCTGAAAAAGAAGTTTTAACTATTGTAGCGCAATTAGAAAAAGATGGGATTGTGAACTATACGTCCAGCCATACCGATGCCGAGATCACTTTCCTGGTTCCCAGAGAAGACGAACAAACTATTAATCCTCTAAGTAAAGATATTGAGGCACATTTGAAGTTAAGACAGCAACAGGTTTTTGATGTTATTACCTACATAAAAACGAAAGATATATGTAGAAACAGGCAACTGCTTGCCTACTTCGGGCAACCCGGTACAACACCATGTGGCGTTTGTTCGGTTTGTCTTTCTAATACTACTCCTTTAAAAGAAAAAGATATGAATAGGATCGCCGGCATTATAATGAAGGTTTTGAAAGGAAAAATCATGAAGTCTGAAGATATCATAGCATCTGTTAATTTCGAAGAAGCAATCGTATTAAAGGTACTAAGGTCACTTATAGAAAAAGGAGAAATTATACTAACCAGTACCAACCAATATAGCCTTACCAAATGAGAGATTTGAGAATTGTGTTTATGGGTACCCCCGAATTTGCGGTAGCCGTCTTAGAAAAAATCCTGAACGAAAAGCTCACAGTAGTAGGGGTGATCACTGCTCCCGATAAACCAGCAGGAAGAGGTAGACAACTGAAACAATCGGCGGTAAAAGAATTTGCCGTGGCTAATGAACTGCCCGTTTTACAACCAACGAACCTGAAAGATGAACAGTTCTTAAAAGATCTGGAAAATTTGAAGGCTAATTTGCAGGTGGTTGTGGCTTTTCGAATGCTTCCAGAAGTCGTTTGGAAGATGCCGGCTTTTGGTACGTTTAATTTGCATGCCTCCCTCCTTCCCGATTACAGAGGTGCGGCACCTATTAATTGGGCGTTGATTAATGGCGAAACAAAAAGCGGGGTGACTACCTTTTTTATTGATGAGAAAATTGATACTGGTGAGATTATACTTCAAAGGGAAGTTCTTTTAACTGAAATAATGAATGCAGGTGAATTGCATGATCTTCTCATGCATGAAGGCGCAGAACTTGTGATAGAGACCATAAAAGCGATCGAAAAAGATCAAGTGATCACCCGAAAGCAACCTGAAGTTGAATCTCCGAAAAAGGCTCCGAAGCTATTTAAAGACAATTGTAAGATAGTATGGGAGCAATCCGCAGCGCGTATCCATAATTTGATCCGTGGTTTGAGTCCGTATCCCGGTGCCTGGTGTTATTTGATGAATGATACTGATGAATCTGCAAAGGAGCCCATCAAGATTTTCAAGACCTTACCTGAAAGAGGAAGAACACCCGTTGAAAAACCCGGATCGCTGCTGGTAGAAAAAAATAGCTTAAGAGTTGCCGCTACAGATGGTTACCTGAATATTATTGAAATGCAGCTTCCAGGAAAACGAAAAATGCATGTAAAGGACATTTTGAACGGTTATTCTTTTAAAGATAATGCCAGATTGCTTTAAACCCTTGCTAGCACAGGGTTGAACGAAAAGGCTGATAAATCTGTTTAGTTTATTAACAAAGCCGCTAAGTTATCAACAAAATCGGCGTTTTCCCTTGATTTTACTTGCGTGAAACATAAATCCATATAAATTTGTCTCAACAATTAAAATAAATGTTAACCAACAATTAATTTTAAAAATTTTATTATGAACAAAACAGAATTGATTGATGCAATGGCAGCAGATGCTGGCATCACTAAAGCAGCAGCAAAAAAAGCACTAGAATCTTTCTTGAACAACGTTGAAGGTGCTCTTAAGAAAGGTGGAAGAGTTTCTTTAGTTGGCTTTGGTACTTTCTCTGTATCAAGAAGAGCAGCTAGAGATGGAAGAAATCCTCAAACTGGAAAAACAATCAAGATTGCTGCTAAAAATGTAGTTAAGTTTAAAGCAGGAGCTGATTTAAGCAAAGCAGTAAATTAATTTTTCCTCTGAAAAATAAATTAGTAAAGCACCTTTTTAGGTGCTTTTTTATTGTCTTATGTCGAAATAAATTCCGTAAAATTTGATTTTTTTATTTTTTTAGTTAGATTTAGTAAAACTTTATTGTTTATGGTAGCAGCGAAACCGCAAAAAGGACACTTGCTAATTGCAGAACCTTCTATTATAGGGGATGTGTCATTTAACAGATCGGTGGTATTGCTTGCTGAGCACAATGAAGAGGGTTCTATAGGTTTTATTCTCAATAAGCCGCTCTCCTTTCATCTCAATGAATTAGTTCCTGAAATAAAGAAATCCATGAAAGTCTACAACGGTGGTCCCGTTGAGCAGGATAACCTATATTTCATTCATCGCGTTCCACATTTAATTACCAATAGCATTGAGATCTCTCAAGGAGTATACTGGGGAGGAGATTTTGAAGAAATTATTGATCTGATCAATCAAGGTATTATCAAATCTTCAGATATTCGCTTCTTTCTAGGGTACTCAGGATGGGAATTGTTTCAATTGGACAAAGAATTACAGTCAAGCTCCTGGATCGTACTGGAAAACAAATACAAGAGCAATATTATTCGCAAATCTGCAAACTACTTCTGGAAAGAAAAAATGCTGGAATTAGGAGGAGACTACATGCTTTGGTCTAATGCTCCGGAGAATCCTAATCTCAATTAATTAAGACAATCTAATTGACACATTTAAGGCGTTGATGAGCTTTTCGCTTATCTCATGCGTATATTCTTTTTTTCGATACTTCGTTACAGGCCGAATTCCCTGGATCACATTGGTAATAAAAAGTTCATCTGCTTTTTGTAATTCAAAAGGAGATACTGACATCTCCTCTATTTCCAAATCTTTATTTTTCGCAATGATCTTAATTAATTGTTTTCTAAGTATGCCATTCAGGCAACCATCTTTGACAGGTGGAGTTTTAACTTTTTTGCCTGATACTACAAAGAGATTACCATTGATGGCTTCTACCACATTTTTCTCGTGATTTAACAACAAACAGTTTTGATATCCGTTCTCACTTGCATAGATTCCTGCCAGCACATTAATGAGTTTATTTGCCGATTTGAGAGACGATAGGATTCCTGTATTGATCCAATGATCTTTAAATAATTCTATTTCATAAGAAGTCGTATTCAATTGATAGAACGGCTGTGAGAGTTCAGAACACTCAATAATATAGGAGACCGAAAGGTCGTCAGGAGTATATAAACCCCCTCCATTTCTATAAACCGTGAGACGTACACGAACTGGTTGTAAAGCGAGTCCGTTTGTATCGATGGTTTTTAAAATCGCTTCCTCCAGAAACTCCATAGTGAATTCCATAGGAATATCCATTCTCAAAATACGCATAGAAGCCATTAGGCGTAGGTAATGATCTTCCCAAAAAATGATTTTTTTATTGACTACTCTTATGGTCTCAAAAACCGCGTCGCCATATTTAAGTGCCCGGTTTGACTCGGATAAAAAATTAGCGTCTTCCGAAAGTATTTTTCCATTAAAATTGACCATAAAAAAACCCCGATTTAAATCAGGGCAAATATAGGGTATTTTGATAGTATTTTATACGGATCCAATGACATGTTTCAGGTCTGAAATCTGATTATCCCATAACATTTTGGCTTCTTCCATTTCATCTTCATCAGCAAAATCAGTTACCACTAGAGATACATCTTTGGTAATTTCATCGACTACAATACGCAGTTCAAAAAAGGTATCATCATCATCTGCCTCTTCCCATCTAAATTTTACCATTTCACCATTTTTCTTTCGGAGAAGTTTTGCTTTCTCTTCTGCTCCATCCCAGATAAAGGTAAATAATTCTCCTCTGGAATTAACATTATCTGCAAACCATTCGGACAATCCTGAAGGAGTAGAGATATACTGATATAGTAATGTCGGAGAGGAATGGAGGGGAAACTCTATTTCATATTTAATTTTATCCTGCATTGGTTTCTGGTTTAATGATTGACAATATAATTATTTCTGTTTAATCAAGACAAGTAATTATGAAAAATATTTTGATGCAATCATTTGAGTTACGTGATTTTGTTTTTATATTTGCACCCGCATTTGGCGAGGTAGCTCAGATGGTTAGAGCGTCGGATTCATAACCCGGAGGTCTCGGGTTCAATTCCCGATCTCGCTACATTACAAAAAACCCCTGTTTTACAGGGGTTTTTGCGTTTTAATTGGTATCTTATGAAGATAAAAATAGAAATATCTTCAAAAAAAGTACCTGAAAAAGTACCTGAAAGTAAACGCATTATTGTGGTGTATTCGAATTCAAATTACAGCAAACCGCACTTAAATATCCCTAAAGACGGGGGTTATTGGTATGTCTCTTACTGGTATCGCAATCCCGAAACCGGAGTAAAAGAAAAGTTTGTTCTCAAGAAAGGGCTCAATCGTATTAAAGATCGTAAAGAACGAAAAAAACATGGGAAAGCCTTAGTTCAGGCAATAGAAGAATTACTTCGGCAAGGCTTTAATCCCTTTACGAAAGAAGGTATTCCTATAGAAATTGAAGATGCGCAACAACACTTCACCTTAGCAACGGCATTGGACTATGCGTTTGAGAATAAAAAATCCGAATGGAAAGAAAGTACGCTCTACGATATAGAAAGTCGTAAAAATGTATTTTTAGCGTATGCCGAATCAAAACAATGGCATTGTTTATCCATCAACGACATTGTTAAAAAGCATATCGTAACGTTTTTAAACCATCAGGCGAAGAGTTTATCCAGTAAATCAGTCAATAATTACAGGGCTGCCATAAGTTCGTTGTTTGGTAAGTTGGCGAATGATGATATTATTCCCTACAACTTCGTTAAAGACATTGGCAAACGAAAAGAACGACCTTCCAGACATAAAGCATTTACCGCAAAGCAGATTGAAGCCCTACGTACTACGCTTAAAAAGAACGATCCACAATTATACCTCTACCTAAAAATGGTTGGAATGACATTTTTGCGCCCACGGGAAGTCATTCGTTTGCAGGTAAAAGACATCGATCTTGAAAATAAATTACTGTATGTAGAAACCAAAACGGAAACACAGAGTACGGTACGTATTATTGATACCCTTATTGATGACTTAAAAGCCCTTGAACTGGAGAAATACAAACCCACGGACTTTCTGTTTACCCCTGCCCGAAAACCGGGCGTATACACCGCAAAAGAAGGCAACAAGGTCACGTTCTTTAGCAAGCAATTTGCTGAATACCGAAATGAATTGAATTTCGGCATGGAACATACTATTTACAGTATGCGGCATACGTTTGCCATTGATTTGTATAAGAACTTTATTCGGAAAGGGAAAACCGACCGTGAAGCCGTTTTAGCCATGCTTCCCATCACCCGCCATAAAAGCGAAACCGGACTTCGTAATTACCTACGAAATATTGGGGCTACGGTAGCAAAGGATTATAGTGATGCGTATACGTTGGAGTTTTGAATTACTTTATCTAAAAAGTATTTTCAGTTACACACAGATCAAATCATGATTTATAAGAATTTTGATTTGCTTTAATAGATTTCTTTGTTCAAATTATTAAATACTTGGAATAATAACATTTCAAAAAAACAATATCTTTATCACTTAATACAACTATAAAAGTCAATGAGACTTAGATTAATTTTTTCTCAGAACCAATCAATAGATAATGAATTAAAGAGTTACATAAAAATCTTTAAGAATAAAATCCACTTTTATGAGGGAATACACCCCTTACACAACGAAATTGGAGCCAATAAGAAAAATGGGAGAAAAGTTATTAATTCAACTTTTGAAATTTTCAAATTAGATAAGCTTGATCGAGAAGTATTAAAAACAAAAGCAACTCATAAAATAATTTCTCAAAAATTACATAATACTCTCAAATGTCAACCATACTTCATCAAACTGAATACGTATCAAGAGTTTATAATCAAATGGTATCAGAAATACTATATAATTCAATCTCTGGAATTTAAGAAAAATATTCTTGTCGCAATAGTCGGTGCTATTATAGGAAGTATAGCAACCATATCTTTTCAAAAATTAACAATTCCAAACCACAAAGAAATACAGAGTAGTCAAAATAACAAAACTGAAATGAAAAAAAACGGAACTGATTCACACGTTAAGACATCAGAACCTGACACTGTGTATAAATTAAATAAACCCGATTCCACCAATATTTCACTGAAATGAATAATAATATATTACTTAACTAAAAATGAAAATTATATTAATCGTTCTAGCTATTGTTATTGCATTCTATCTATGGAAATACAAGCGATTAATGTCTGGCAATAGGAAAAATGAGCAAGAAATTTCAGAAATCGCAGAAAAATTTGGCCTAAATCCTGATATGACCATTTCACAAAAACAGATTAATAATGTATGTAAAGAATTGAAAAAGAAAATTAATAATGGTGAAGCCACAAAGTTTCAGGATATGAATGACTTAAAACTCAATTTTATCAATTTATCTAAGCTTGTTGATATCAGAAATAAGTATGATAGAATTTTCAGCAAGGAAGACAAATTCAATCCTTTTTCCTTACCAGAAGCTTCAAGAGAATGGGATTTTTCTGAAGTATACTTCGAATCACTTTAAAATCTTCTTCAACTCTGTTTTCGTAAGTCCGGTTATTTCTTTGATCGCATCTAAATCGTGACCTAGAGAATGAAGTTTTAATGCAATTTCACTTTCCCGGTTTTTAACCGCTATTTCCTTTTCCCGTTCCAGCTTGTACTGGCGCATCATTTCGGTTTCCGCTTCTTTTACTTCGTAGAGTCCGCTTTTCTTAATCTTTTCCAGTTCGCCTAAGTCTTCAAAGCTGGCATATTTTTCTTCGGAGATAATGAGATGGTCAATGACATCAATTTCGATGATCTTACCAACCTTGAGAAGTTTATCTGTAAGATTTTTGTCGGTATCAGAAATATTCAATTCACCACTTGGGTGATTATGCACCAGAATAACCCTATTCGCCAATTTGTATATCGCCATTCGAAATACATCGGGAGGGTGTACTCCTACCCTGTTATTCCTTCCAATAGCAATGAGTTCAATAAAAAGAATGACATTCTTATGATTCAGACCTACTACCCAAAAATGCTCCTGATTTCGTCGTATTTTGTTTTGACGTAACAGTACCTGCTGCATGATCTTATAAACATCTTCGGAATTAAGAATTTTTATCTTTTGTTCTTCGGTTAGGCGTACATTCATTTTATTGAATTGGTTTGTTTTGGTTGTAAGTTAGACTTTTTTAAGAAGAATAGAAATACTAGCGGATTTTCATATATTAATTTAACCGATTAATACCTATATACCTACTAAACTATTGCAAAGACTTCAATACCTAAAAAAAAATAATTTAAGACTAATAGGTTTATTTATACTAATCTCAAACTTAACAGACTTTAAGTAAAAAATCCTCAGAATTTTCAAAGCATCATAGAGAAATCACCTCATTTTAAGAACAAAAAACATTAAAATGAAGATAAACAACAATATTAAATAAAGAGATGGAATAAAATAATTTCTTCTTACTATTGAACTCTTAGTCTTATTCAGATTATTTGGATTCGACCTGTATATCAAATTTCCACTCGGATGTTGACTAGTAATATGATTGTTTAGAATAGGGATACCTTCAGGAATAAAAGGTGGTAATCCTAAATAGTTTTGGATCCTTTGGTGTTTCATGATATTACTAAAGCGAAATAAAGGAGTTCTTTTCTCTTTGTCAAATATTGAAAAAATCAAAGAAATAGCGCCTACACAGATAGCGAGTATTGAAAATTGTTCGATCAAAGTCGAATATTGTTGTGATAATAATGATAATACTAAGGTAAAAACCAATAGCAGAAGTATAAACCATTCGTCTATTCCAACCTTACTTTTTCTAAGCTCATTAATTTTTTCATTTCTTTCTATTAGTTTCTCAAGAGGAAAATTAATCGAATATGTTTGAAAGACATCATAAATTTTTTCAAGTTCACATGTATCCGAAATAAAATTATTATTGTTATATAAATAGTACCAATTTATCATTTTACAATAATACTGGTCTAAAATTGTACCTACTTTGTCCTTACTTTTATTTCTAATTATTAACTCCAAAAATATATTTTCGACTTCCATCAAAATATCATTCTCTTTTTTTATTTTCTTTATTTGTTTGTTTAAAATATGACCAGCATAAAATGAAAAAATCCCTACTATGGCAGTTATTTGGAAGGATATTTCTTTTGACGACTCCTGAAAAGGTTGAGCTAAAATAATTAGGCTAAATATGATGGCACTAATTATTGCGCCTACCAAGGGTATAATAAAAATATCATTATTCTGGGATAAATAAATGCCGAGAGATAGAAGTATAAGCGCGTAAATTATTTGGACGGAAAATTCTAAATCATTGAAAATAATCAGAAATAAGCTACTGGCTATAGGAATGATAAATGCCAGAGCGGATGCTAGACTTATATTAACCCTGCTTGCACCGGAAAACCATAAAAAATAAGCTAAACCGAAATTGAAAATAGAATAAACTAAAAGATAGATAAAAGCTGAATCTGAATAATTAAATTCAAAAACATCCTCGCGACCTGAATTGATAACCAAAACCAATATATGAACTAAACATGCGGATAATAACATTATATAAAACTTCGCAATGCTATCCACACTGGGAGTATTGCTCAACTTGGCAGTACTTCTGTTTATTAACGATGTGTAAATCCCATAAAGTAAGGCTCCTAAGAATGCTGTAAAGTAATAGGGTAGAAAATTTTCACTAAAAAAATCTTCTTTAATCAAAGAATTAGTGAATTTAGAAAAGTCTGTTATCACAAGAATCATCCCCAAGAAGCCCATTATGACGCCAACAAGTTTTTTAAATTGGAACTTCTCTCTATTGAGTGTAAATCCAGAAATCAAGGCAATTAAAGGCCACGTATAATTAATGATATTTGCCTCTATTGGCTTTTCTGAATGAAGCCCAGTAAAGTACAAAATTGGATACGCAAAAATTCCAAGAATTGCATACAAAAAGAACCTACCTAGATCTTTAGGTTTACATTTTATTATGCTCTTAAATACCTCCCTTTTAAAAAGAGAGATATATAAAGTAAAGAAAATTGTAGAACTAATAACGATTATAAGAGCACAAAAACTTGGATTAGCAATATGTTGAAACTTGACAACTATTGTTGAAGAAGTACTCCATATAAGCGCCGCAATAACTAAATTTATTTGAGAATATTTAATATCCATGTACTACCGGTATTTAGTACAGCTTATAAAAAAAACATCTTCATAAATTATAGTATCCTTAGTTATCCAATATATTTCATTATACTTGGTCTTCATATTTGAACTCCAATTGAGTATTGGATCATAAAAGTCCCTTACGGCAATTCTTCTTGTTTTGATTTCAAAATCAAATTTTCTCTTATTCAGTTCTTTAAATATTAAAGAATATGGGCTAAGACTGCTACAGGTGAAATAAAGCTTTCCATACGGCGTTAATAATTTGGATGCAAAATGCATCAACCGCATAATCATATTAAGTCCTAACTCTCCACTGCATGAGTAGGAATGTTCTGTTATATTGGGAAAAGACGCTGGATTTGAAATTATATGAGTGAATTTTAAGCTAGTGTCAATCACATTATCAAAACTAACCTTTTCATTTATTTTTTGATCCCTATACGATAGTCTTTCAATGTTCTGATTAGAGATTAATATTGCATTCTTATTAGTGTCAACGCCTTGAACTATTTTAGCACCATAAAAATATGCTTCTATTGATAAGATTCCAGAGCCGCAGCCAAAATCAAGAACAATACCTTCTTCCACATCCGGGAAGCTATCAAGAAAATATTTTGTGTATGGACTAATTGGGAATTCATCATTATGAACTACGTAATCACCCCGATAATTATATTGATTCATGCCGTGAACTAACTATCCTCCCAGTAGGTATTTTCTACCACGATATTAACCGCCTTTAATACTCCATTAAGCTCCATTACATCAAACACTACTGGCATTCCTATATAAATTTTCTGAAAAATATTACAAAAACTGTCAAAATCAAAATTAAATTGTTTTTTTTCGGTTTCTTCAATAATCTTTCCAGACTTAGTCCCGGACTTTATATATATTATTTTTCCTTTCATTTTATTTATGGTCAAGATTTAAAAATCTCTATTTTAGGTAATCCATTATACTTTGCGAATCCTCTAAACATGGCTAAAGTATTAAAGTTACAAGAAATATTATATTTATTATCGACAGCAATGATTCCACCTTTAGCATTAAATCTATTCAATTGGTTATTAATGAAATTATCAAGAGCTTCTGCTATATTAAATTTATTATATTTAATCATAGCAGAAATTTCGTGCCCAGCTATCAATCTCAAAAAAAATTCTCCTTGACCAGTACAGGATATTCCGCATGTATCATTTGATGCAAAAGTACCTGCTCCAGGTATTGCTGAATCGCCTATTCTTCCGCTTTTTTTATTTGTTAATCCACCAGTAGAAGTGCCAGCAGCAATATTTCCCAAATAATCGATGGCGACTGCTCCGACAGTACCGTACTTTTTATCCTTAATATTTAATTTTTCCTCAAAAAAAATATCATGATCTAAAAAAGATTCATCCGTGCCTTGAGCCATTAGAAATTGATTATATCTGAATTTGGTATGAAAATAAGATGTATTTTCAATTTTCACTCCCTGTTCACGAACTAAATCCTCAGCGCTCTTCCCCGTAAGCATAAGTAATTTTGGATCATCAAGAATTACTTTGGCCGCTACAATAGGATTTTTTACGTGATTAACGCCAGTCACAGAACCGATATTGAGATTAAGCCCTTCCATTATGGCCGCATCCATTTCGTTTATACCATTTGAATTAAAAACCGATCCTCTTCCCGCGTTGAAAAGAGGCGAGTCTTCTAAGACTTTTATGGACTCTACAATTGAGTCTATCGAAGAACCCTTTCGTTCTAATATGACTTTTCCCTTTTCTAAGGATTTTAGTAAAACACTTTGGTACTTTCGCTTTTGTTCATTTGACAAACTAGTTATATCTCCCGCTCCACCGTGTATTGCAATAGCATATTTAGTATTCATATTTATTAAATGTTAATCAAAATATTGGATAAAATTAAACAATTGAGGAATGATAATCCAATTTTAAAATTAGGTTTATTTATTATACAACTTATGGAATAACTCAATCTTTATTTTGGCTTGCAACAACAAAAAGATTAAATTCATGTTTACATAATTTTATTATTATAATTAAAGTAGGACATAGAATAGTTTATAGATCATGAAACATTCGTATTAATTTTAAACTTTTGCGTCCCATACATTTTCGATTGAAAACGATTTAAGGTATCTTATAAAGTTTTTATTAAGTATTATCATAGGAACATGTAAAATCACCCTATAAAAAACATATAAAGCAAATAGAACCAACAATCCCAACAATATGATTGTTCATTTCATTGCAGCATAAGGATTATATCCAATAAATACATCCAGAACCTAAAATTATGACATTGATCTTTACTACAAAAACACTAACTTGCAGCTAAAATTAAAGTACCTGAAAAAGTACCTGAAATGGTGTTTTTTAAGTGAAATGTAAAAAATTAAATTATTGACTAACAGATGATTAAAATTTTCAAAACTATGCTTGTGCAATTCATAACCCGGAGGTCTCGGGTTCAATTCCCGATCTCGCTACATAAACAAAACCCGGTTTAAGCCGGGTTTTTTATTTGCGGAAACCCGTGGCGAATAAATTCGGCAAAGGGTTGATGCAAATAAAAAACTCAGCGCGAAGCGATGCCGGTTTTGTGAAATGTAAAGCTTCCCCCAAAAGGAATCGCTGGAGGTAACTCCCAATTCAAAATCAAAAGTCAACAAATTAAAAAACTCAGCGCGAAGCGATGCAGGTTTTGTGAAATATAAAGCTTTCCCCCAAGAGGAATCACCGAAGGTAACTCCCGATTAAAAATTGACCTCCTCCCAAATTTAGGTACAAGTCAAAACTAGATAATCCGGGCTATTTTCATTCGTCGCCATTACTTAAGAATTCATTCAGCTTCTTAAGGTGAATTACTTTTAAAAATCTCTATAAACAGGATCAAAATATCCCACCAAGACCATGTAATTCATCTAAGCTTTACAAACAAATTCTGAATTGAATTTTAGGATTAAATGTTTTTGATAAAACTCAACAAATTTACACGCAAACTTGATGTCTGGATTCTGGGAATCTGGACTAATTCATCAAAAATTGCCCAAAATTTCTGGTGGTAGTTTATTATGTTTGCTCCAATCGATAAGTACAATTCCTATTTTGATAAAATAGAAAAACATGAAAAGTGTAATAGTATTCCCAGAAGAAATGAAAACCTATGATGGTTTAAAAACTAAGGGGAAATTTACTATTGAACATAATGATATCCATACAGGTCTTGTTGAAGAACCAGACTTAACGTTGAACGACTGTCCTGAAAAGGAAAATGTTGTATTGGTGAAGAAAATTGCTTTTTCCTGCAATTACAGAGATAAAACCATCTTATTAAACAGTGATAAGTTTATCAAAAGTGAAATCTTAAAAGGTAATTTACATTTTACCTATTTGGGTTCTGATTTTGTTGGAGAGGTCGTCGAAATTGGTGAGAACGTAAAAGATTTTAACATCGGAGATAAAGTCATTCCCAATATTAGCTACCCGTCATACAACGAAGATTATAAAGGTGGGATTGCCACTAATTATGCTTCATCACGAATTGAGAGCTTTAAGGCTAACAAATTAATTAAAGTCCCTAAAGACATTGATATATCCGACGAAATTCTGGCAGGCTTTCCCATCGCAGGATTTACCGCTTACAGCATGATAAGAAAAGTGACCAAACCAGATGCGAAAGTTTTGGTTACTGCAGCCAATTCCAATACATCGATCACGACCATTGATGCCTTAAGAAATTACCCGGTAAAAGTATATGCAATGACTTCTAACCCAAAGCACAGGGATGTTTTAATGCGTAAAGGTGTAGAGGATGTTTTAACCATCAATCATGATCTAGAGACTTATGAAGATGATGAGACGTTCATGCAGAAGATGGACGAAATAGGAGGCTTCGATGCAGTAATTGATCCTTTTTTTGACATTTATCTGCCTAGGATAATTGACTATCTAAATATGGATGCAAAGTACATTACATGTGGACTTTACAATCAATATCCGGATTTTGATAATGGAAGATATACGTATAAAGGCCGTCCTTTCAGTAATATTTTGACCCAGGCATTAACGCGTAATATATCCATAATGGGTAATTGTATTGGTCTAAAAGAGGACGGAGTGAAAGCTCTAGAAGATCTAATAAACGGAAAATTTAATATTGAAATCGATTCGGTTTTCTTGGAGGGAGAGGAAGACCTATTCTTCGATAGAACCTATAACGCAAAGGATAGACTGGGTAAAGTGATTTATAAATACAAAGATTAGAAAACTTACTATGCAAATCGCTAAAGTAATTAACTGTTAATCCATTATAATTTTTTTAAAAAAAGGAGTAAGCCGAAAATCCTTCAAAGAGTAGGCACCAAAACAAAATTATAGAAATGAAAAAATTAGATTTAAACAAAAAAACTGTGTCTAGACTTGATCAACAGCAGATGAATGCCATCAATGGAGGAGATTGGAGTATTTGTCTTGCAAGTTGCAAAAGAGGTACAAGAAAGGACAAAAATTGTTGTACTAACGATTCAGTGATACTTTCATTTATCGAGTAGGCATTATCCAAAATTGAATTTTAATTAGGAGGAAGCTGAAAATCCTAAAAAAGAGTAAGTGTTAAAAATTAATTTTATAAGAAATGAAAAAATTAGATTTGAACAAAAGAACTATTTCTCAATTGGACAAAGTTGAGATGAATGAAATTAATGGTGGTGGTTCTGTAAGCGTTGGTTTCTGCATTGCTAGCTGTGAAAGAGGATCTCGTAAAGGTAAAGATTGCTGTGATAGCGGTGGTATTGATGGATTCGTTTCTATTAGTTTACCTATTCAATAATTCACTATACATACAAAAAAGGCTTTCTTTGAAAATTGAAAGCCTTTTCTTTTTTAGTTATGGCTGTTCATTACACTTAGAAATAAGATGATACTATAACTTTTGCCAATAGCAAATTCTTGATCAATACCTAAATAATGAAAAAAGAAATACTTCAGATTGAATCTGTATTATACGATATAGCAACAAATATGAATATGCCAACTATTGCTGAGGATTTAGGTGTAGTCGTTTTTGAATCAACGCTTTATAGATACTCTAAAAATGAAGTATACAAGCAGAAAACACTTGAGTTACTGGAAAAAGCTATTGAAGTATTTCCTGAAAGAAAAATGCATACCGGTTTTTTAGAAGGTTTTGAGAGCTTCTTTTGGGTAGTAGATTATCTCTTTAAACATGATATAGTATCCGATGACTCTTTTATAGATGATTTGAAACCACATCTTTTCAAATCCATTGAAATCGATCTCCAAGGCAATTTTTTTGATGCACTTCACGGCAGTATTAATAAACTGGATTTATTATTTAATTCAGAAAAATACAAACAGGAAGAAGTACTAAATTATATAGATCTATTCATCGATTCCCTCCTTGAAAATAAAGTAGAAAATGAAAAAGGTATTTATTGGTATGATTCGTCTATGACTGAAAAAAATATCGTGAATCTAGGATTAGCACATGGTATTTCGGGTATTCTGGTTTTCCTTACAAAAATAAAGAATCAAGGCTATGAAAATCCTAAAATGGATTATCTTATAGAAGGCATTATCAAAAGCCTGGTAAGTTTTAAAAACAAAAATCCTTATAATTGTTATTTTCCAAGCAACTACTCAGAGAACGGAAGTGAAGCAGGATCCAGATTAGCCTGGTGCAACGGTGACTTAGGTATTGCATATGCCATGCTTTATAGTGCTGAAACCTTAAAAAAGACTGACCTTAGAAAAGAAGCTATTGAGGTTATAAATGGTCTTTACCACAGAAGAATAAGCAATTCTGAAATAGATCATTTTGAAGAAAACTTCTTTTTTGACACTGCGTTCTGTCACGGGCTCTCAGGAATTACCTATACACTTGCGAAAATCAATGAACTTTTGAAAAACCCTCTTATAGACAAACGAATTGATTATTGGAAAGGAGAACTACTACACAACTTGAATACCCAGTTGAATATTAAGGGAGATATTTACTACCCCGCCTATAAGCAAGATAAAGATCATTCGTATGTTTTAGACACTTGTTCAATGCTTGCAGGACTTACAGGAACAGGATTGGTCCTTCTTTCTCTCGAGTATGGTAAATACGATTGGAGTGATTTTTTTCTGCTATACTAGAAGTCTAATGTTTAGAAAATAACACGTGTGATTTTCATTAGTCCAGTGATCATGACATAATCAAGTTATCGAAAATCTAAAGTCTTTTTTTGCTAATCTTTAAAGTCTATAAGTATATTCGTTACAACAGCTGTTCAAGAATGAAAGCCGATTTGAAAATTAAACCACATATTGACCATGGATAGCAATGATATTCCCTTCACTTTGATGAAACTTTTTAAAAAGAAACGGATTAGTGTCGACAAAAATGCTTTTTCGTATTATTTAAAATCGCATCCCGAATATCCACAGATTCTTTCTATAGTTAATGCATTAGATCATTTTAACATCAAATATGGAGTCTATCAGGCAGATTCTATTCAAGAAGTAGCAGCTTCTGATAATTGTTTCCTTGGAACATTCCGCGGCAAAAATGGAAATGTACGATTAGCTTTAGTAGAGCATAAGAATAATTACTTCAAAGTGAATGCTACAAAGCTACCCGAAAATATTATTGAAAAGAGTTGGGGAAACATGGCTTTGATTTTAGAAGATAACCCTGAATTGAAGAAGACGTATAGCAAGAATGTGATTGCTAAATCCATTACAGTAGGTTTAGTTTTGACACTCATATTAATAAGTGCTGGTTTTAGTACATCTGTTCTTGGTTTCTCTCTACTCGCTGCTATTGGCGTATTGTTATCTATGTTCGCTCTAAAAGATGTATTTAATTTTAATAACGCTTTTCAAGAAAAAATTTGTACCATTTCTAAGCAATCAGATTGTAAAACAGTCATTACTTCAAAAAAATGGAAGTTGTTTAAGCTATTGGATTTTGCGGATTTAAGTTTTGCTTTCTTTGTGTCACAGTTGTTATTGCTCATCATCCTTTCAATACTTGATCTTTCTATTCCTTTTTTCAGAGTTCAATTCTTCGCATTAATAATGACTCCGCTTTTTGCCATTCCCTCTATTTATTATCAGAAATTTGTAGTAAAAGTTTGGTGTCCTGTATGCTTAGGTATCGTTCTTACGCTAACTCTGGAGTTTTTCTTTATTTTTTTGATCTTTAAACACGAATTAATCATTTCTTTACTGGATTTTGATTTTATCTTTTTAAATCTTTCAGTATTTATAGCCATCTATTTCATTTGGAGATCCTTTAAAAAATTATTGATTCGGAATCACGAATTGATAAGCAAAGTTATTATCAGAAACAGAACTTTAAATGACTATCAAATGTTTAAGAACATTTTGGTATCCGGAAAAAAAATAAATACCGATCTGAAATATATTAACTTCAATAATAACAATACGAACTTAAATGTTACCCTTATCACCGATCCTTTTTGTGAGTATTGCAGTAGCATGTTCAGGAAATTAGATGTTTTACTTGCTAATAAGCAGGCATTCGTTAATTGGAACATCGTTTTCAATGTTGATCTTAATGAGGAGCCTGATTTTGACAAAGCGATTTATAGAACTATGATGAACCTTCAAATGTCAAATAAGACAGATATAAAGGCTGCAATGAGGGATTGGTATAATACAACCAATGAAAAAAAGTGGATAAAAAAATATGAAGAACCTAATCTGGACGTTCAGAAAATAGATCATATTCTAACCAACCAACACGAATGGTGTCATAAGTCGGGAATAAGTTATACCCCTGCTGTACTCATCAACGGGCATGAACTACCTAAACTTTATACCATAGATGATCTGTTTTTTATGATAGATGAATTACTTGAAGATCAAGACTATTAAAATAAACATGATATCACTTATAGTAAATTTTTTTCTTCTAATATTCTTTTGCCAAATGGGTCAAGGGAAAGAAAACATTATCATTTCAAACAATTCCGTTGAACATGAGAATACCCAAAGAAAGAAAGAAAATGAAGGCATCTTTCCAGATGTTATATGGTTTGAGATAAATGAGATTAGCCCAGTTGGTAAAACACAAAGAACCAAAGAAGAGTACTTAAAGTGGTTGCATAATATCGATCAGGAAATGCTTAAGGATAATTCTGCAATTGTCAAAAGCATCCCTCAAACAGACGAAGAGTTTGGTGTATTTTATTCACTCAGTTATGAGGAAGGAACTTTGGAATTATATTACTTAATTAATGATGCTATTTTTGATGCGGTAGAAAGAGATCTAAAGGAAATTTTATTGCCTTTTTACAATATGGCTGAATTCGTTGACGGAGAATACGCAGAGTATTATTTCGACAATATTTTATTCATCATTAAAAAAAACACGCAGAGTTTTTGCCAAACATATCTTCTCTTAACTGCTAATTCTAAATACAAACTGGGTGATTTCTATGAGAATTATTGTTCTACTGGAATTAAATAAAACTTTATCAACTCAGATGTTCCCGCCTCTTGGCTAAAACAGCTCTTTATGAAATTTATACGCAATATCTTCTTTAAAAATTTAATTTTTGTTGTTTTTTCCCTCATAATCAGCTGTGCCCAAAATAACAAAAGTTTAAAACACGAGGACGGCCTTTTGAAAGAAAACGGAAAACAAACAGGTCAAACAAATGACTACCAACAAAGAGGTACTAAAACCCAAAACTGTGATGAGGATTTTGAAATTTTTTTCAAAAAATTTAAGAATGATAGTGTTTTTCAAAGAAGTCATGTTAGGTTCCCACTTAAAACAAGTTATCCATCCTCCGACCCACAAAGTGATGAATTAGTCAGTGAGCTTGTAAAAGAAAATCAATATCAGATCATCGAGCTTTCCCAAGATGAAGAGGCCTGGAAGAAGGAATTTAATGCATATAAGATTGAATGGGAGCAACAAGACCATAGAGTTCTTTACCAACGGACTGGAATCGACAATGGTATTTATGAAGCATACGAATTTCATTGCATAGACGGCGATTGGTATTTAATTTCTATCGAGGATGCATCTACTTAGCGTATATTTAAAATAGTTTGCTTCCCGGATATTCATTTTTTGTTAAACGAATAGTGAAATATTTCATAAAGCGATTGTAAAGACAAATTTATCTGCTACCCAAAATTAAAGACTTATGATCTCAATAGGCATATATAAAACTGTTATTTCCTAAGAATGAATCTAGATGAAAACCAAAAAACACATACAACTAGGTCTTATGCCTCTGAAAAAGCACTTCTCAGAAAAAAACGTATTCGAATAAACGATCTTTTAAATTATTCTGTAGAGGAACTTCAGGAAATCCTAAACATACCCTACGAAAGAGCCAAGGTGATTCATGCATTGGCCGATTTTCAATGTATTCCATCTATCGGTATTAAATTTGCCGAAGACCTCATTTTCATGGAATTTTATGCCGTAAGCGAGTTGAAAGGCAAGCAAGGAGCTTCATTATTAGATGCCTACTAAAAAAAGAGAGGCTATCGAACAGATCCATGTGTGGAAGATCAATTCAGACTTGCCGTATACTTTGCCGATCATGAGCATTCCAGCAAAAACTGGTGGGATTTTACAAAGGAGCGAAAATCTTTTAGAGAATCAAAAGGATATCCTGTAGATCGTCCGTTAAAGAGCTGGCATGAAAATCTAAATAATAGATCCTAAAAAGATCTATCTTGAGCTTTGTAAGTTTATGAAATAATGCTATGAAAAGTATTAACCTACATTCAGACCCCCGAGTTTTAGTCCACTTTGAATCCTATCCAGATCATGTAAAGACCAAAATGTATGAGCTTAGAAAGCTGATTTTAGATACGGCAACCGAGATTGACGAACTTAACGAAATAGAAGAAACGCTCAAATGGGGAGAACCTGCCTATAAAACCAACATAGGTAGTACACTTCGAATTGACTGGAAACCTAAATCACCAGATACCTATGCGCTATATTTTCAATGCTCCAGCAGACTTGTCGAGACATTTAGAATGATCTTTAAAAGCGACTTAATGTTTGAAGGGAAAAGAGCGATCATTTTGAAGCTTAAAGAGGAGTTACCGGAAGAGATACTTAAAAGCTGCATTAAAGCAGCACTTACGTATCATAAAGTAAAGCAATTACCTACCTTGGGAATTTAAACCTTCTAAAAATTATTCTTTAATAAAAAAAATCTGGTTCTCTTAAGACTACCAGATTCTAACGGAAAAAGTTCAAATAAAAAACCATATATAAAAGAACTGATCTTCTATAAATGGTTTTTTATCAATAAATCTACTAATAACGTTACCGTTGTGACTAGTATTATAAACGGACTTGCCGCACCATATAATAAGGTACAGTCATTCGCTACGTTCGATTTATGTTAAAGATACTCGAAATCAAATGCTCATTAAGAGCCAGATACCATAAATTTTTGACCTGAATGCTCGTAAAACCGATGAACTGATAGCAATTAAGATTGTTTTTCTTGTGTATCTGTTCGCTTGTAGTAAATTGATTTTTTACTTTTAACAAAAAACAATGAGCTTTCACAAACTATTTTCTTTTCTGAGAGAATTGCAGAAAAACAATTCTAAAGATTGGATGGATGCAAATCGAAACTATTATCATGAAGTACGGGATTGGTATATTGAATGGTTAGACGACATGAACCTTAAACTTGCACAGGTAGATCCTGAATATACAGACACCTCAGGGAAAAAAGCGATCAACAGAATCAATAATAATCTAATGTTTCATCCGGAGAAACCCACGTATAAAGATCATTTTGGCGCCGGATTGGATCAAGAGTCGAAACAAGGAGATTTTTACATTCATTTAGGAACCTCTGAATCTTTTATTGCCGGAGGATATTACCATCCATCCAACAAAATATTAAAGAGTATAAGAGATGCTATTGATTATGACGGGGAAGAATTAAAAAAGATCCTGAATAAAAAAAGTTTTAAAGAAACTTTTGGAGGGCTCATGGAAGACGATGAAAAACTAAAGACTGCGCCACAAGGGTACTCTCAAGAACACCGTCATATTGATTTGCTCAGATATAAAAGTTTTGCCGTACAACACGACATTACCCAGAAAGAGGTCATGCAGGAAGACTTTCAAAAAAAGGTTATCGAAATTTACAAGGAAATGCTCCCCTTCAGGCGCTATCTAAATCAAGCAGTATCTGTAACTTCATGAAATGAAAGAAACCAAAAATTCTCTGCTAGATCGCATCTATAATTTCCTCAATGAAGAAGAAGGAGAAAGAATTTGCACAGATATCACAGAAGAGGCTTGCGAAAAGACCCCGAAGAATTATTTCCTTCAAATGGGGAGCAGCATCTTTACAAAGCTGGGAGATACTTTAAGCAACCCCAAAACAGTGCTTGCCTGGTTAATGACCTATGTGAATGCTCCTGTCTATCTCATTAGCTTTATTGTCCCCATTCGGGAATCAGGGTCGATGCTGCCGCAAATAATTATCGCCAATATCGTCAGAAATCTCAAAATAAGAAAATGGGTTTGGGTTCTGGGCTCGGTACTTCAATTTGCTTCGATGTTAGCTATTGGTATGGTTGCCCTTAACTTTACAGGTGTTCAGGCAGGATGGTTAATCATCCTCTTTATTGTCACATTTAGTTTATCAAGGGGCTTATGTTCGGTAACCTCAAAAGATGTTCTGGGCAAAACCATTCCTAAAACAAGACGCGGTAAGCTCAAAGGATACACCGTCTCTGTTTCTGGGGTGCTTGTATTGTTAGCAGGCCTTTATATGATCTACAAATCAAATAAAGATACGGGAATCGAATTCTATAGTTACGTGATCTTTTTTGCCGGTGCCCTTTGGCTCATAGCAGCGATCATTTATGCGAGCATTAAGGAGTTTCCCGGAGCAGCAGCTTCCGATGATAGTGGGTGGAAAGAATCGTTCAAAAAACTTAATCTGGTGCGAACCGATAAGCACTTTCGCGATTTCATTATTTCGAGATCTCTTTTATTATGCTCTGCACTCACAGCTCCATTCTATATCGTATTGGCACAAAATTATCTGGGAACCGAAAGTTATATTCTGGGATTATTCATTATTGCTAACGGGATCGCCTCTATAATCAGTGCTCCAATTTGGGGGAGAATGGCCGATGTAGCCAGTAACAAAGTAATGGTGAGAGCCGCTTTGCTTACCGCCATCATTGGTGTTGTCATGTTCGTGATTCTTATCGGCTTTCCCGATTTAAGAACACAGATCTGGTTGTATCCGGTAGCTTTTTTTCTTTTGGGCATCGCCCACAGTGGCGTTCGGTTAGGCAGAAAAACCTATATCGTTGACATGGCAAAAGGAAATCAAAGAACCGATTACGTATCCGTAAGCAACACATTAATTGGCTTTATTTTGCTCATTACCGGAGGAATAAGCGCGCTCGCTTCCTTAATTTCTACAGAGGGTATAATTTTGGTATTATCCCTATTTGGATTTGCAGGTGCATATACAAGTTATCACTTACCAGATGTCGAGTAAACTACCCCAAGGCAAGCTCATGAGGCATTTGCTTAAAACAAAAATTTAATATCGAGGCAAGCCTTGGGGTATGAGACCCTTTGGCGGTGCCAATAAAAACAAATGGTCATAACAAAGAATTGCTAATCTTTTTTTCCCTTTAATACGTATCTTAGCCAAAGTGAATCATTACGACCTTATCATTATCGGTGGAGGCCTTGCAGGGCTCACGGCTGCGCTTCATGTGTCCAAAGCGAACTATAAGGTCTTACTTATTGAAAAATATTCCTACCCTAATCACAAGGTATGTGGTGAGTATGTTTCCAAAGAAATAATTCCTTATCTGAATAGGCTGGACGTTTCTCTTGAAAAGGCAGGCGCAGTAAGCATTGACAAATTTATGTTGAGTACCAAAGAAGGCGCTTATACGCAAACTACACTTCCACTGGGAGGCCTTGGGATCAGCAGATATGCATTTGACGAGCTATTGTACAATCATGCCTTGACAGCAGGTGCTGAATTTGTATTCGATACGGTAACTACGGTAACATACCATAATGAAACTTTTCATATTAAAACTGCCTCAAACATAGAATTTACCGCCACCACTGCTATAGGAGCTTTTGGAAAAAGATCAAATCTGGATAAAAAATTAGATCGGGATTTTATGCACCTGAAATCAAATTGGCTGGGCGTAAAAGCACATTACCAGTTAGAGAGTTTCCCCGATGATCTGGTTGCCTTGCATAATTTTGAAGGTGGATATGGAGGCTTATCTAAAACCGAAACCGGCGCTGTAAATTTTTGTTACCTCACAACCTATAAAAGCTTTGAACAGTACAATAACATAGATGCATTTAACAATGAGGTAGTAGCCAAAAACCCATTTCTAAATGAATTTTTGGAAAAATCAGTTCCGTTATTCGAAAAACCCATTTCAATTGCTCAGATAAGTTTTCGACAAAAACTACCCGTAGAAAATCACCTGTTGATGTGTGGAGATGCCGCCGGGCTCATTCATCCCTTGTGTGGCAACGGGATGGCAATGGCAATTCACAGCGCCAAGATCGCTTCAGAACTTATCCTATTGTTTTTGAGTGGAAAAATAGAAGATCGTAAGGTTTTAGAAAAAACCTATTCAAATTTGTGGAATACCACTTTTAGAAGGCGCTTATGGATGGGAAGAAAGCTGCAATCCCTACTGCTCTCTCCTACATCTGCAAAATATGCTATGCGACTTGCAAGTAGCGCTCCTCCCCTTTTGCGGGGTCTTATAAGCTATACCCACGGAAAACCCATTGCATGTTAAAAGATCTTTCCCGTCGCAGTCATGATCCCGAAATTATGGATAATCTGGAACAGCCTCTTTCGAATCTGGAGGAAGTGCTGGACGATATTAATCAGGTGAACCAATTGCTGGGTGGATTTAAAATAACGATCCATGCGGTAGAAAAACTTATAAAAGAGTATCCGAAGAAATCATATACCATCGTCGATTTCGGTTGTGCAGAAGGTAAAATGTTACGCCTGCTGGCTAAAATGGGAAGAAGAAAAGGGCACAAACTCAAACTCATAGGAATTGATCTTAATCAGGACTCAATTTCGATCGCCCGGGCACGTTCATCATCCTTCCCTGAAATTAGTTATTTGCAAGAAGATATTTTTAAGACCGATTTTAATCAATTAGAATGTGATATCATTATTTGCACATTGACAATGCATCATTTCGATGATGGCAGTATCTCTAAATTTATCAGTCATTTCATTAAAAGTGCTTCGATCGGCATTATTATTAACGATTTACAAAGAAGTGCCATCGCTTATTACCTGTTTACATTGTTTAGTGTTATTTTTATCAAAACGAGGGTTGCTAAAATTGACGGATTAATTTCAATAAGACGTGGTTTTCGAAAAAGCGAATTAATGACCTTAGCATCACGGTTCCCGGAAGCTACACATCAAATTCAATGGAAGTGGGCCTTCAGATATCTTTGGATCATTCAAAAAATGCATAAAATTAAAACTTCTTGATGAGTAAGACCCATATCGTTCAATGTAGCAAACAACTTCCCTCCTATTGCAGGGAAACCAAAGATATTTTGCCCTTCGTAGAATTATGGCTTTCCGATGAAGATCAACGCTTTCGACGAAAAGTACTAAAGATCTTTGAAGGTGCCGCGGTAGATAAAAGGTACGGTATCATGAACATTGAAGAGGTGTTTACCGCTACGTCATTCGAAGAAAAAAATGCTATTTATGTGCGAGAGGTCAAAAAACTGGGTACATCGGTATTGCAGAATGCACTAAACGCTGCACATTGGGAGCCTTCATCACTCGACTATATCATTACTGTGAGCTGTACAGGTATTATGATCCCTTCACTTGATGCATATCTTATAAACGAACTAGGACTTAGACAAGATGTGGTTCGGCTTCCGGTAACTGAAATGGGCTGTGCTGCTGGGGTTTCCGGTCTCATTTATGCGCATAATTTTCTACGTTCCAATCCGGGAAAACGAATTGCCCTTGTGGCAGTAGAAAGTCCGACCGCAACTTTTCAGTTAAACGACCATTCCATGGCAAACATGGTAAGTGCCGCTATTTTTGGGGATGGTGCCGCCTGCGTACTTCTTTCATCAGAAGAAAATGCAACGGGGCCTACCATCATCGGAGAAGAAATGTACCATTTTAAAAATGCTACCCATTTAATGGGCTTCGACCTTACGAATGAAGGATTGAAAATGATACTTGATCCTTCAGTACCCGAAACTATTGCAGCACATTTTCCAGATATCATTCATCCGTTTCTATCTAAAAATGAAAGTAGTATAGAAAAAGTAAAGCATCTTATTTTTCACCCAGGTGGTCGTAAGATCGTTCAAACGGTGGAAGAGCTCTTTGGAAAACTCGGTAAAAATATAGATGATACCCGAGAAACGCTTCGGCTTTATGGTAATATGAGCAGCGCTACAGTGCTTTATGTGCTTGATAGATTTATGAATAAAGAAATACAACAGGGAGAACAAGGCTTAATTCTAAGCTTTGGCCCCGGGTTTTCTGCGCAACGCGTTTTAATAGAATGGTAGTTAAAAGTTTTCCCTACTTTTATGATTAACATGAAAAAAAACAAATGGGCATTAATCTTAGGTGGAAGTGCTGGTTTAGGATTAGCTACTGCTAAAAAACTGGCTTCTCAAAACTATAATCTCGTTATTATCCATAGAGACCGACGTTTGGAAATGGAAGATATTCAAGCACAATTTGCCACCATAAGGCAATTGGGTGTTTCGTTACACGCGTTTAACAAAGACGCTACCAATGCCCAAATACGTGAACTATTGGTCTCGGAAATAAAAGAGCTGCTTCCGGAAGCAGCAAAGATCAGCGTATTGGTTCACAGTATTGCAAAAGGAAGTTTAAAAGCCATGAATCATGAAGAACATTTAACCCAGCATGACTTTCAGACTACGCTTCAGGCAATGGCACTTAGTCTTTATGACTGGACACTGGCTTTGCACGAGCATCAATTATTTCACAAGGATACAAGAATAATTTCATTTACCAGTGAAGGGAGTTCAAAAGCCTGGAAAAACTACGGTGCGGTCTCTGCGGCGAAAGCATCTCTGGAGGCGCTAACCCGCAATATTGCTGTAGAATTTGCAAGCGAAGGTATAAAGGCCAACTGTATACAAGCAGGAGTCACTGAAACCCGATCCTTCAAAATGATTCCCGGTAACGAAAAGATCAGTGAATTCAGCAGAAAGAAAAACCCTTTTGGAAGACTTACCACTCCAGAAGACGTCGCCAATGTCGTTTACCTGCTGACTACACCGGAAGCAAAATGGATCAATGGCACGATCATTAAAGTCGATGGAGGAGAAAGTATCTGTTAGCCTATGAAATTCAACGATATTATTCAGAAACTACCCTATCAGGAACCTTTTTTGTTTGTAGACGAATTGCAAGAGGTGAACGAAGATGGTATCGTAGGTTCCTATACCTTTAAAGCTTCTTCAGACTTCTACAAAGGGCATTTTAGAGATCATCCGGTTACGCCAGGCGTTATTTTAACCGAATGTTGCGCCCAGATTGGTTTGGTTTGTCTTGGAATATACTTGATGCAACGAGATAAAGATGTAGGCTTACACAATCTTAAAATAGGATTTAGCAGTGCTAAAATGGATTTTTTGTTGCCCGTATATCCGGACGAAAAAGTGACCGTTCATGCTCAAAAAATCTATTTCCGTTTTCAAAAACTAAGATGTAAAGTACAAATGTTTAACAAACAAGAGCAGTTGGTTTGTAAAGGTGAACTGGACGGAATGCTCATAAATGATAAAAATGGGTAGAAGGGTCGTAATTACCGGTATGGGCGTTTGTGCTCCCAATGCAATTAATCTTCAGGATTTTGCGCAGGCATTGGAGAAAGGCAAAAGTGGCATCAGACACCATTCAGAATTAGAGCGCCTAAAATTTGGTTGTCAGATTGCCGGCAAACCTATCATTCCGGAAACGCATAAAGAGAATTATTTTTCACCACTACAATTAAGAGGTTTGAATGCCAGTGGTATCGTTTATGGTGTAATTGCGGGAATGGACGCCTGGAAGGATGCGGGTCTGGAACCTTCACCTCCAGATCAACCGGACTGGGATAGCGGAATCATTTTTGGCACCGGTATTTTAGGAGTTGACAAATTTAGAGATGCTATCTATGAGGTAGATGCTAAAAATGTACGCAGATTAGGAAGTACCGTTGTCATACAAACCATGGCTAGCGGAATAAGTGCGTATCTGGGCGGACTCTTGGGATGTGGAAATCAGGTTACGACCAATTCGTCTGCCTGTAGCACAGGAACAGAGGGTATTTTGATGGCATATGAACGCATCGCAGCCGGAAGGGCAGAAAGAATACTCACGGGGAGCTGTAGCGACAGCGGACCCTATGTATGGGGCGGATTTGACGCAATGCGTATTCTACCAAGACAATACAATGACAAGCCAGAAGAAGCCAGCAGACCCATGAGCGGCTCTGCCTGCGGATTTGTTCCGGGAAGTGGTGCTGGAGCAATGGTACTTGAATCCCTGGAAAGTGCACAAAAACGAAAGGCTAATATTTATGCAGAAATTCTAGGAGGCGCTGTGAATAGCGGGGGGCAAAGAGGAAATGGAAGCATGACTGCTCCAAACAGCATTGCCGTGAAACGATGTTTAAATGAGGCCATAAAGGATTCAGGAATAACAGCAGATGAAATAGACGCAATAAACGGTCACCTCACTGCTACGTCGAAAGACCCATTAGAAATAAAAAACTGGGCGGCCGTATTGGGAAGAAACAAATTCGATTTTCCTTTTATCAACTCTTTCAAAGGCTTACTGGGACACTGCCTTGCAGCAGCAGGGAGCATTGAATGTATAGGAGCAGTCCTTCAATTCAAAGAACAGAAAATTTTCGGAAATAAGAATTGTGAAGATCTTCATCCTGAAATCGCAAGCATTGTTTCCCGAACGCAAATACCATCAGAATCGATATCTTTCAATCCTAAAATAATTGCAAAAGCCAGTTTTGGTTTTGGAGACGTAAATGCATGTGTTATTTTTAAACAATATAATTTATAAAATCATAAAGCTTGATGAACGAAAAACACTATCAACAGCTTAAAGAAATTATCAAAATTTATCTTCCCGAAGATGTTTCAGTAGACGCCATTGAACCCAGTAGCAATTTTACTACTGAATTGAATATTAACTCTGCCAATCTGGTAGATATTGTTTTGGATGTGGAAGATGCATTTGATATTATGCTTGAAAATGAAGATATGGATCAAATGCAGACCGTGGAAGATGCACTGAGGATCATTGAAAATAAACTTGAAAAAAAATAAACTAAGAAGACAAAAAACAGAAAACCTCTTAAAGAATTGTCCCCCCAGCCTATTGTCGTTTAATGGGAATATTAAAAAACAATAGTTAAATGAATCAAAAATCGTTCTCAAAACAAGATGCCCTGATTTCTAAAATCGTTCGACTTGGAATAGACTCAGAAGTGGGTCATTTATCTTGTGAAGACAAACATTTTAACGGTAGAGACCTAACTCTAAACGGACGTAAAATGCTCAATTTCGCTTCCTGTAGTTATCTTGGTTTAGCATTGGATCAAAGACTTAAAGAAGGTGCCTGCGAAGGTTTAGAACGCTATGGCAATTCGTTTCCTACTTCCCGATCTTTTATTTCGATGGGATACCTGGACAGATTGGAAAAAGAGCTGGAAAATCTAATTGGATATCCCTGCCTCGTTACTACTTCTACCTCTCTAGGTCACGTAGCATGGCTGCCTTTATTGGTTGGAGCGAATGATCTGGTAATTTTAGACCATCAGGTTCATAACAGTGTATCGACAGCAGCCCAATTATTGAAAGCCAAGGGCTGTAAATTAGAGGTCATAAGGCACAATCGAATGGATATTCTGGAAGAGCGTATAAGCTTACTTAAAGATCAATATGATCACATATGGTATCTCGCTGATGGTATTTATTCTATGTACGGTGATCTTGCACCTGTAAACGAACTTCACAGATTACTCGATGATTATGAAAACTTTCACGTGTATTTAGACGATGCACATGGGATGAGCTGGAAAGGAGATCGTGGGGTCGGTCATGTCTTGAAGGAACACAAGCTGCATGATCGAATGGCCTTGATCACTTCACTCGGTAAAAGCTTTGGTTCTTTGGGTGGTGTATTAATCTTTGGAAATGAGGAAAAAAAATTGGAGACAAAAATACATGCCGGACCTCTTATTTTTTCTTCTCCGATGGTTCCGGCCGTCATCGGTGCTTCACTTGCTTCAGTAGCCATTCATATGAGTGATGAATTACCAGAGCTACAACAAAAGTTAGTCAACAAAATTGATTATTTTAAAACGCGAGCTATTGAACTTGGCATGCCCTTGCTCGGTACTGGAGACACTCCCATATTTTTTGTTCCTATTGGAGACCCCGAAGACGTATTTGTAATTACACACGATCTGATGTCAAAAGGATATTATCAAAGCCCCTCGGTCTTTCCAAGTGTTCCGGTCAAGAACGCAGGATTGCGATTTACCATAACCAACTGGCTTTTAAAAGAGGATATAGACAATATGTTACAGCAACTTAGTAAATCCTATCGTTCTCATTTATCACCAGACAAAAGGGACATATCGCTTATGCAAAAACGCTTTAAGGGTACATTAATGCAAGCAACGCTCAAGAGTTAAAGGCTTTGACAAACATAACTTGATCGACTAGTGAATGCACTTGAGATTATTTTTACATATTCTGGTAATTTCTTATAGCTTTGTATTAAGAACCTATCACTCGCAACCAGCAAATCAAATTAGAGCTAAAAAATGCCTTCATTAATTCCTTACATTATCTTTTCCGGAAACTGCCGGGAAGCACTCAAATTTTATACAACCGTTTTCAATGGAAGCATCGTTTCTTTTCAGACGTTTGGAGATTCTCCTATTCCTGTTAATGAAGAAAACAAACAACGTATTTTCGACTCCGAATTTGTAGCCGATCGTATTCATTTTAAAGCCTCAGACGATCTACCGGAACATCGGGTCAACAAGGGCACTAATATTTCGATGTTTGTAACTTTCAAAAACATGAAATTTAGGGAAGATGCCTTTGTGAAATTAGCAGAAAAGGGAAAGATACTCTTTGAACTTAACGATAATTTCGGAATGGTAAAAGATCAGTTTGGAGTACAATGGATGTTTACATCAGAGGCGTAGTATATATCTTTTAAGGGATGAAACAAAACGGTAATTGTTTAAACTGTGGTCACCAATTACAAGAAAAATTTTGTGCACATTGCGGACAGAAAGCAAGTGTGTCTAGAATTACCTTTAAGGAGACGGTTGCAAGTTTTCTGAGTGCCTCCTTTGCTATCGAAGGGCCTTTTGCTTACACCTTAAGAGGTCTTGTGACCAATCCAGGAAAAGTATTTCGTGAATTTTTTCAAGGTAAACGAAAAACGTACTACAAGCCCGTTGCTTTTTTTGTTTTAACCTCAGCGCTGTATATCATCATTAAGACGCTTATTAATTTCGATCCGTTAAACGGTCAGATAGCTATTGAAAGCGAAGGAGAAAAAATTCCGCGAATGCTAGTGAAAACAAGAGAAGCAGCCAGATTTATGGTGAGTCACATCAATCATATTCTTATCTTTCTGGTGTTTGCCATAGCACTGATAACCAAACTATTTTTCTGGAAAAAATACAACCTTACCGAATATACAGTTGTAGGCTTTTTTATTGCAGGTATGTATATCTTAGTAGGGATTCCGTTGATGTTCATTACGAAGTACACAAGTTTCAATTCCAGCCAAATTCAAATACTGCTTTTATTTGTATATATCATGTATAGCATCCTTTCTCTTTTTACAAAACGGAATTTTACGAATTTAGCCGCTGCTTTCTTTGTGGGAATATTAAGTATTGCCTTCTATATCATTCTAGGATACGGATTCTCTCTGGCGGTTGTACTCCTTAAAAATTAAACAAACGCGCAAGTATGGCGGCATTTTCCTTCATTAAAAAAGCTTCATCAAAATGAAGCTTTTTATCAAATATCTGAAAGATTTTCTTTAGTTCTCTCTTTCTCCTGCTTTTTCCTTAGTAGATCTTTATTAAACCGAACTCCATCATCATGCATATCGGCTAACGGAGTTATTTCTTTTTTTTCCTCTTCTTTGCGTTTCATATTTTTCTTTTAAAATAAAAATATTACGGGGATTTGAAAGAGCAAAGAGCGTTAAAACTTCGTTAATGCATTTTGAATCAAGAATTCAGCTTTAAAAGCAGGTCGTTTATTTCAAGTGTTTCCTGCGAACCATCCTTCATATTCTTAAGCGTATAAAGTGATTTCGTAACTTCTTCGCTTCCGGCGAGAACTACGTAAGGAATGGCTCTTTTATGTGCGTATTTAAGTTGTTTTTGTGTTTTAATGCTATCCGGATATAGCTCGGCACTTATTCCCTGGTCCCTTAATTCTTTGATAGCCTTTAGCGCATACATTGCTTCATTCTCGCCAAAATTGATAAATAGAACGCGGGTTCCTTCGGTAACCGAATCGGGAAAAAGGTTTAGTTCTTCCATGACCAGGTAAATTCGATCGAGTCCAAACGAGATTCCCACCCCACTAATGTTTTTTAATCCGAAAATACCAGTAAGATCATCGTAACGTCCGCCTCCGCCTATAGAACCCATTTTTACACCATCGGGTGCCGCTACCTCAAAAATGGCCCCTGTATAGTAATTTAGCCCACGTGCCAATGTCACATCAATTTGAAGCTTTGCCGTCTTTAATCCTAAGGTCTCTATATAGTTATTAATAAATGAAAGCTCGTCTACTCCTTTTTTACCTTCTTCGGTCGTATCTAATAATCGTCTGAGCTGAGCTAACTGCGCTTCGTTAGTTCCGGAAAGTTCCAGAAGCGGCGTTATCGTTTCAATGGCGGTATGAGAAATTCCTTTAGATAGCATCTCATCTATAACGCCTTCTTTTCCAATCTTGTCGAGTTTATCCAAGGCAACGGTAAAATCAATAAGCTTGTCTTTTTCTCCAATCACCTCGGCAATCCCGGATAGTATTTTACGATTGTTCATTTTAATGGTAACTCCTTCAATCCCCAGTTCGTGAAATACAGCATCATAAAGTTGTACAAATTCTACCTCTTGCCAAAGCGAATCGGAACCTACCACATCGGCATCACACTGGTAAAACTCCCTGAATCTACCTTTTTGCGGACGATCTGCTCTCCAAACGGGTTGTATCTGATATCTTTTGAAAGGAAAGTCAATCTCATTCTGATGCATCACCACATATCTGGCAAAGGGCACCGTAAGATCATAGCGCAATGCTTTCTCAGAGATCTTCGGAGTAAGAGCTGAAGATGATTTTTTCTGATATACATCATCACGTACCTTCGAGAGAAAATCGCCGGAATTCAGAATTTTAAAAATAAGTCGGTCACCTTCATCCCCATATTTTCCCATAAGTGTTTCTGAATTCTCAAAAGAAGGAGTTTCGATCGGTTGAAACGAAAAAGCCTTAAAATGTTTTCGAATTGTTTCAATGATATAATTTCGTCTCGCCACCTCTTCTGGAGAAAAATCTCTGGTTCCTTTGGGAATTCCGGGTTTTTGTGCCATCAACTCACATTTTTATTGCTGCTGCAAATATCTTAATTTCCAGTCAAAATCAGGACGCCTTTATGAATTTATCCAGCGCTCTATATAAGTTTCCTTTTGTGATCACCGAACCTCTTTCTATAAGTTCAAAAATCTCTTTATTTCGATCTTCTGAAAACTTCTTTGAAGCCGTAAAAAGTTCTACAGAGTCATTCATCAAATTTTCCTGAAACCACTTAAATCCTTCGGGATCTGTTAGCTCATGAGAGGTCGCGATAAGGTTTACAGCAATTAAGTCTATACTAGCCTTCTTTATGTGAAATAATTGCATCGATTTTTCCGAAATATGCTCCAGATAAGTTACTTTTTTAAGCACTCCTTCCCAGATGAGATCGCTAAATACGTCTAACTCCTGCTCTGCTACCGCTGGTTTGTTCGATTTTATATCCTTCCATTCGGCAGCCGTGATTGACTGTGTTGCCAGAAAATTAATAAATTCCTGATGCAGTTCTTCAAATTGTTCTTTGGTTAGTCTTCTGTATTTCATAATACGTAAAAAAAGCCGTTCTTTTTACAGAACGGCTTAAAATTAGCTATTTTTTTAAACTCTAATTAAAGATGTATCGTAATCCAAATTGAGCTTGCCAACGAGATAGCAAACTGGAATCATACACAAATGTTTCCTGAAGTTCCGGATTGAACGTAAATGTGGGTACATTGTTGTCATCAACAGTAACACCTATTGGCTGAACATTTGAAGGTAATTGAATCAACCCCCAATCAGAACTTATCAGGTTGCCAATGTTAAGCACGTCGATGCTAAATTGAATCGTATTTGTTTTACCGTTGGATAGTTTGAAGTTATAATCCTGCAAAAGACGTACGTCCCACTTTCCTCTCCACGGCGCCAATGCTCCATATCGCTCTGCATACTGCCCTCTACGACCACTTAAATAGTCATCTTGCTGAATGTATTGTTCAAAAGCTTCCGCTTGTCCGGCACCACTAAATTGCATTTGAGTTACCTCGGAAGCAGTAGGGATGTAGATTAGATCATTAAGATTAGATCCGTCATTATTAATATCTCCTCCATAAGTATAATTAAACCTGCCCCCTTGTGCGTACTCAAAGAAGGTCGATATGGTGGTAGCCCAGGTTCCTTCACCATAATCAAATCGCTTGGTAGCGACCCCGACAATACGATGTTTATCACCATATCTTGAGTTCGCCAGAACATCGTTATTCACATTCCCTAAAGCCGGATTGAATGCAAACGCATCCCCTGTAATTTCAGCCTCGATAGAATTTACGTCTTTAGCATCCAAATAATTGTAGGCCAAACTTGTATACAGACCATTTGCCCAGGTTTTTTGAGCTTTAAAGGTCGCATTGAAAATACGTCCCTTATCAGAATTGGTAAATACATACGCATTATTAATAAGGTCTGAGTCAGCATAAATGGCTCTTGTATCCACCCCGTTTAAGTTTTCAGAAGGTTCTAACAATCCCCAGTTTTGTACATGAGGAGCGTTAATGTCTTTTGTATAAGCAAAGTCAGCCGAAAGTATCGTACCATCCTTTAATTTATAATCAGCACCAAGACTTGATCTCCATACCTGTGGAAATTTAAAATCAGGGTCCACAACCTGATAGAAAAATACGTTAGGATTAGCAATTTGATTACCTATCCATACAAAGGGTAACCTTCCGGTGAACACACCAGTACCTCCTCTTACCTGAAACGAATTATCACCTCGTACATCCCAATTAAATCCGACTCTTGGAGAGACTAATACGTCATTGGTGGGAAGCTCTGTGGAGTCAAAAAATACCGTTTCTCCGGTTTCAGGATCTACATAAGGAATATCTGGTACATAAGCCGGAGCAACATCTATGACATCCTGTGCTTTTTCCGAAGAGTCAAAATATAAAGGCTTATCAAAACGGATTCCGTAAGTAAGTTTAAATTTATCACTTACATTCCACTCATCCTGCAGGTAGAAAGCCAACTGACCTACATTGGTCTCTGCCAGCGCCCATCCTCCCGGGTTACCAGCACCATTAGCTTCCAGACTTGCATTCGCAGCAATTGCAGCATCAAAAGCATTCTGATAGAAATCAACCAGCGAACTTGTATTTGCAGGATCTCTGAAGGCAGAAATATCCCCGGTAGGGAAGAAAACACCCTGTGCCCCATAAACACCTAAATTGAAGGAATTATCGAATTCGAATTTTTCATACGAGATCCCTATAGTAAAGGTATGATCTCCTTTGAAAAAGTTAAGGTTGTTAGTGAATTGAAATACCTTCTGATCCAGCCGGTTATTGATAGAAAATGGCTCATGACCTGCAATTATATAATTTGATCCGCCTTCCTGTAAAGTGATGGTAGGAGCCGGTGTACTCAATGCATTTCTAAAATCGTCGAAATGCGTGTATCCAATCTGTAATTTATTAACCGCATTCTCCGAAAGTGTGCTGTTCAATTCCAGTTGAAACGACTGAATTCGGTTATTGATCTCGTAGCCTGCATTTTCAAACTGAAGCGTTGTCGCATTGGGCCCTCTAAACCCTAGTGCACTGGGATGAGCAGGTTTTTCTTTAGAAGCATCCAGAAAGTTATAAATAAATGCCAAACGATTGTTTTCGTTGATATTCCAGTCAAGTTTAAAAATACCCTTAGCTGATTCCGCATCATAAGTAAAACCTTCAAACCTTCCCGGATTGTAGAAAATATCATTTCCTTGCGCATCCTGCCCTATCACCACTTGTCTTAGTACGTTATCTACCAATTCAAAATCAGATGCGAGTACTCGTGATTCATTCACAGCTCCTGTACCGCGGTTAGGTATAAATCCAGCCGACCCCAGGTCACTTCGTTCGTCTCTTTCGAAATTAGCAAAGAAGAAAAGTTTATTTTTTACGATGGGACCTCCAATACTTACACCGTATTGATTTTGTTTCAAGTCTGGTTTTACAAGATCTTCCCCCCTTATTTTTCCACCGGTGAGATCTTCATTTCTAAAAAATCCGTAAACCGTACCGTAGAAATCATTGGTTCCACTTTTAGTTACGGCGTTCACCGAGGCACCTGTGAATCCAGATTGCGTAACATCGTAAGGTGCGGTAGCAACTTGTATTTGATCGATCGCATCAAGAGAAATCGGTTGTGAATCGGTTTGTCCACCTGGTGTGGCGGCATCCAATCCGAAGGGATTATTAAAGATGGCTCCATCCAAAGAAAAGTTATTAAACTGGTCGTTTCTACCTCCGAAAGATCCTCCGCTCGCCGAAGGCTCTATTCTATAGAAATCAGAAGCAGACCTGCTTATTGTTGGCAGACGTGTGAGTTCTCTTCTGCCTACATTTGTTTCGGCTCCTGTTCTGTCATTTCCAAAAACTCCGTTTCTATCTACAGTCACCACCACTTCTTCTAAAGCTTGATTATCTGCTATCAACTTAAGTTCTACATTGTACGTTTGACCAAGTGATAATGAAATATTAGAAAGTACCTGTTCTTTGAAACCTATGTAACTTACGGTTAAGGTATACGGACCCCCTACCCGCAGATTTAACAAGTTAAAACGACCATCTTCGTTAGTGGCAGCTCCGTACTTTGTACCTGTAGGCGTATGAACTGCCAGTACATTAGCCCCCAACATAGGTTCGCCCTGATCATCCAGAACCAGTCCTCTGATATTAGAAGTAGTGATCTGTGCACTGGCAAACATGCAAGCGACCAGAAAGAAACTGCTCAAAATAAATTTTTTCATTGATAATGATGTTTTTTATTAATAGTAATAACCTTTGCAAAATACCAACAAAAAAAGGCTACTCCGAAGAGTAGCCTTAACATTTTATTAACGAATTTTGTTGATTACTTTGCTTCTGCAATCACCTCGAAAGGAATCTCAACAATTACGTCTCTATGTAATCTTACAGTAGCCTCATACTTACCGGTTCTTTTAATATTACCACCGGTTACGCTAATGTATTTACGATCAATTTCAAAACCTTCTTTTTCAAAAACTTCTGCAACATTTGCATTGTTAACAGATCCAAAAAGCTTGTCTCCGCTTCCGGTCTTAGCAGTTATTTTAATTTCTAACTTCTTAAGGCCCTCTGCTGTTTTATTAGCTTCGTCAACTAACTTTTGTTCTTTAAACGCACGCTGCTTAAGGTTTTCTGCTAATACTTTTTTTGCAGAAGGAGTAGCCATTACTGCAAGGCCCTGAGGAATTAAAAAGTTACGACCGTAACCATTTTTTACGGCTACGATATCGTCTTTAAATCCTAAATTTTCTACGTCTTTCTTTAATATAAGTTCCATCGTATTTGCCTTTCTTTTATTTTAATAAATCAGCTACATATGGCATTAAAGCCAGGTGACGTGCTCTTTTGACCGCTACAGAGACCTTACGCTGGTACTTCAGTGAAGTTCCAGTAAGCCTTCTAGGTAAGATCTTACCTTGTTCATTTACGAACTTCAACAGAAAATCAGGATCTTTATAATCAATATATTTAATTCCAGATCTCTTAAAACGACAGTATTTCTTAGTCTTAGAAGTCTCTATGTTCAATGGAGTTAGATATCTGATCTCTCCATCTTTCTTTCCTTTAGCTTGTTGTTCTATAGATGTTGACATAATTTCTTAAGCTTTTTGTTTCATTTTAACTCTTCTTTTTTCCGCCCACTCTACAGCATATTTATCAAGCTTTACAGTTAAGTAACGCATAATACGCTCATCTCTTCTAAACTCCGTTTCGAGGGGATCAATAGCTTCACCAGGTGATTTGAATTCAAAAAGGTGGTAAAATCCGCTTTTCTTGTTTTGAATAGGGTACGCTAATTTTTTTAGCCCCCAATCTTCTTTTGATACAAACTCAGCTCCTCTGGTAATTAAGAAATCTTCGAACTTCTTAACTGTTTCCTTTATCTGTACATCAGATAAAACGGGATTGAGAATGAAAACAGTTTCATAATGGTTCATAAATCTTGTTTTATAAATTTAAGGCTGCAAAATTACAAATATTTAAATGATTGACAAATAATAATAGATATAATACTTTGAAGTACGAGAAAAACCCCCTTTTTATAAACAAAAATTGTAGTCTTGCAATATTTTCACTAAAATTGTGTTAAATTTATAACCCGGATTATCCATAATTAAAATGAGGTTAAACTGTATTATTGTCGACGATTCCAATCTGCAACGCATGGCAGTGGCACGATTAATTAAGAATCATCCTTCCCTAAACTTAGTGGCTGAATATAGTAATGGTATCGAAGCTAAGAACGGATTGAAGAACGAAAATATAGATTTAATCTTTCTTGACGTAGAAATGCCGGTAGTGAGCGGTTTTGATCTTATAGAATCACTAGAGTCTCCACCTCAGATCATTTTAGTAACCGGAAAAGCAGATTATGCGCTGAAGGCTTTCGACTACGACGTTACAGATTACCTACACAAGCCCATCACCAATGAACGCTTTGAAGCAGCGGTTAAAAGAGCAATCCAAAATTACCAGTTAAAACATGCTTCCAAAGAAGACGAAGAGCATATTTTCGTTAAAAGCAATTTGAAAAAGCGTAAAGTATTGCTAAGTGAGATCAACTGGGTAGAAGCGCTGGGCGATTATATCAAACTCGTAACAGATAGTGCCAATATTGTGATTCTTTCTACCATGAAGTCATTTGAGAAAGAATTACCTAGTGATCGTTTTCTTCGGATTCATAAATCTTATATCGTGAATCTGGACAAAGTTCAGAAATTCAATAGTAAGAATGTGGAAGTAAACGGAAAACAAATACCGTTGAGCCGCAATAAAAAGGCGGAACTTACCGAGGCACTTAATAACGCCTAATAAGGATCTACATTAAAGATTACCCGAATACTCCTGTATTGAGCGATCGCTTTAAAGCTCTTATCAATTCTTTTTAAAACCTTTTTTGTGTTACTTAAAGATTGACCCGATGGTATTTTGAGATTGATATGCTTTATGTATTCGTTTCGTATTCTTCCGACTGCCGGTTGCTCAGGTCCTAACACATAATCTCCAAAAGTATTTCTCATAGACCGGGCATACCATGCAGAACCTTCATTAAGTTTATTAAAATCTTTATGCCGGAAGGTAATTCGTATCAACCTGAATAACGGAGGATATTTAAACTGTATCCGGTCATTTAACTCGTCGCGGTACATCCCTTCATAATCATTTGAAGATGCCTGTTGTAGAATTTGATGAAACGGATTGTAGGTTTGAATCAGTACCTTCCCTCGTTTTTCCGTACGTCCTGCTCTGCCCGCCACTTGTTGTATGAGCTGGAAACTGCGTTCGAAAGCTCTAAAATCGGGATAATTTAGCAGCTGATCTGCATTCATGACTCCCACCAACGATACATTTCTGAAATCCAATCCTTTGGTAAGCATTTGTGTACCCACCAAAATATCGGTCTCCAATTGTTCGAAGGCAGTGATAATCTTTTCATAACCGTATTTACCCCGGGTCGTATCAGAATCCATACGAGCAGTTTTTGCCTCCGGAAAAAGCGTCGCTAATTCATCGGTGATCTGCTCGGTACCGAATCCCTTCGTATCCAATTCATAACCTCCACACGCCCTGCATTGTTGTTGCCAGGCGATATGATACCCACAGTAATGACATCGCAGTTGTTTTCGATACTGATGATACGTAAGGCTTACATCACAATTAGGGCACTGCGGAGAATGACCACAGGTATTGCATTCTACTATAGGAGCATAACCTCGCCTGTTTTGAAAAAGAATAACCTGTTCTTTATTCGAGAGCGCCATAGAAATCTCTTCTATAAGACGATCTGAGAAATGACCCTTCATGCATTTCTTTCTGCGTTTTTCCTTAATATCGATCAACTCCATCTCTGGAAGCAAAACATTTCCAAAGCGTCTCTTGATCTCTGAAAAACCATATTTTCCTTCTTTCGCATTTCGATAACTCTCGATGGAAGGGGTTGCAGAACCCAGCAACGTCTTCGCATTATGAAGAGAAGCCAGCATAATGGCACTATCACGAGCATGATATCTTGGCGCCGGATCGTATTGACGATAAGAAGTCTCGTGTTCTTCATCTATAATGACAAGTCCCAGATCACTAAATGGTAAAAAAATTGAAGAACGTGCCCCCAGAATGATTCGGGCTTTTTTTTCATTTTTCAGAACATTATTCCAGACTTCTACTCTTTCATGTACACTGTATTTAGAATGGTAAATACTTATTTGATCTGCGAAGTATTTTTTAAGCCTGCTTACCAGTTGCGTAGTCAATGCAATTTCGGGTAATAAATAAAGTACTTGCTTCCCCGAAGCCAACATGCTCTCAATGAGTTTTACGTACACTTCAGTTTTACCCGATGAAGTTATCCCATGAAGCAGGCAAACTTCTTTACTCTCAAAGGAAGCTTCTATCTGCTGCAAAGCTAATTCCTGATACGGATTCAATTTTTTTGACTCAGAAAGCACCTGATCATCAAAAGAAACTCGGTCTTTTCGAAGGGTATATACCGCTAAAATACCTTTCTCCTGTAGACTTTTGATAACAGCCGCAGACACATTGCTCTCCGATCGTAATTTTTTAACTGAAATGGGTTTCTTAGTCCTAGCGGTCATAGAGAAAAGAGCGAGAATTACATCTTTTTGTTTGGGAGCCCTTGTTAATTCGTCAAGAAGCAAATGTAACGCCTCATCAGATTGGTAGCTATCATGTAATTTTACATACTTCACTAGTTTGGGTCTGTATTGCTCGTATATTTCTTCTTTAATAGTGATTACCTTTTTTTCCATCATCCGATTCAACACTGGTAATACATTCTTGCGATCCAAAATATCGCTAATCTCATGTATGTGCAATACCGACTGGTGCTGGAGGGCTTCAACTACCAACCATTCATCATCTTTTAACTCCAGGTTCTCTTCTGCAAAGTCACTCCCTCTCGTAATAATAGTTTCGCTTTCTAATAAAAATGCACCGGGTACTGCAGCACGAAACACCTCGCCTACCGTACACATATAATATTCAGAAAGCCATAACCAATGTTTAATTTGACTGGAAACAACTACCGGGGTTTCATCAAGGATCTGATGTATCTCCTTCGCTTCATAAACTTCTGGAGGTGTTTGGTGAACCTTAAATACAAGTCCTGTATATATCTTAGATTTCCCGAAGGGAACCGAGACTCTCATTCCCTTTGTGAGAAATGAAGCTTCTGCTTCATTGATTGCATAAGTAAAAAAGTTCTCTACAGGAATAGGGAGAATGACGTCTACAAAATACCGCATGGCACAAATTTACGGTTCCTTAAAAATTATTGATAAAAAAACCATCTTAAATTAGATGGTTAGTCGTTGTGTGTTGATAACTTATTTGTTTCGTATCCATTGCTGCGTTTTATAAAAAAAAGAAACATAGCCCCGTACATTAAGTATATCTGGTTTTTCTTCATCGACCCAGATTTTACATCGGTATTTTTTTCCCTTTGCAGGATCAATTACGGTGCCTCCCTCATAGGCTTCTTCATCTTTCTCAAGTCCTTCGATGATAACTAATCCTTTTAAAGGCTTATTTTTCTTTTCTCCGGGACACAGCGTACATTTTCCTCCTTTTTTCTCTTTAACTAATACTTCTACAATTCTTCCGTAAACCTTATCTTCTTCTTCGTAAATCTCGACGATAGACCTTACTTCTCCTGTTTCGTGGTCTACAGTTTTCCATTGACCAAAAATCTGTTGCGCCTGAGTACTACCACTAATAAAAAAGATTACTAAAAAAAGAAAGCATGAAATGCTGATCTTATGCATTTTCAAATTCTTGTGTTGTATCATCTTGCTTTGTTCGTTTCAAACTATTTAAACTTGCATTTAATTCAAAACCCAATAAGAGAACATTACTGTTAATCCATATGTACAGCATTAATATTAGTAACGCTCCTATAGAACCATATATTTCGTTGTATTGAGAAAAATTTTCAATGTAAATACCAAATAAAAAGGTGGTTACAATAATTAATAAGGTGGTTAACATTGCTCCGGGAGAGAAAAAACTTGATTCTTTTCCAGTAGTGGTTCCAAAGTAATATAACAAAGCAGTAGAGATGTAGATCATAAAAACGAAAAAAACATATTGCGCAATATCTACGGCCAGTTCAAGATTGCTCAGATAACCTTCTTTTTCCAACGCTTCCAATACGTATATTTCAAAATAAATGAATCCCACAACAGTGACCAAAAGAAGAAAAGACATGATCAAAGCAACGCCCAGTGCCATAAAATACTGCCGCACAACATTACGGGTGATGGTTATATGATAGGATGTTTCAAACCCCCCAAAAATGGCATTGATACCGTTAGCCATTAAAAAAATAGACAAAATAAAAACAGAAGAAAGAAGTCCGCCCCTTCGATTTTTGGCAATGTCTTCAAAAATTACATCAAAAAAATCAGATGTTCTGGGCGGCAGCAAGCCTTCAATAAAAGCGAGAAAGTCATTTTGAAACTCTGCAATAGGTACAAAAGGAACCAAATTCAGTATGAAAAGTAAAAAGGGAAAAATAGCCATGAAAAAACTAAAGGAAATTGCGCTGGCTCGATATGTAAGTGCTCCCCTTAGAATACCAATGACATACATTTCCATAAGATCGTAAAGCGAGAGTCCCTCAAACGCACGCAATTTTACCTTTTTGAGGGCAATGACCACCCATTTAATAATAGGTATTTTGTCTAATTTCGCTTCGATTTCAACGGACATGATCAGACTGCTTTTAAACTCATATCCATATTGTGTACAGAGTGCGTTAAGGCACCGGAAGAAATGTAATTAACTCCACACATCGCATAATTTCTTACCGTATGCTCATTAATACCCCCTGAAGATTCGGTGAGGCACTTGTCTCCAATTAGTGACACGGCTTCTTTGGTTTGCTTAAAGTCGAAGTTGTCCAGTAAAATGCGATAAACACCTTCACTTTCAAGAATTTCTTTTACCTCATGAAGATTACGTGCTTCTACGATAATTTTAAGGTCTTTTTTAATCGTTTTTAAATACTCTTTTGTCTTGGTGATCGCCTGGGTAATGCCGCCTGCAAAATCAATATGATTATCTTTTAACATGATCATATCGTAAAGCGCAAACCGGTGATTTTCTCCCCCTCCTATTTTTACTGCCCATTTTTCAAGGGCTCTAATTCCGGGAGTGGTTTTTCGGGTATCCAATATTTGGGTATCTGTACCTCGAAGTAATTCAACATACTTTCTGGTCTTTGTCGCAACTGCACTCATACGCTGCATTGCATTTAAGACAAGCCTTTCTGCCTTAAGGATCGACTGAGAACTTCCTTCCACGTAAAATGCGATATCTCCTTGTTTTACGATAGAACCGTCTGGAATTAGTACGGTTACTTTTAAGTCGGGATCTACATGCGAAAATACTTGCTGAGCGAAATCAACCCCTGCCAGCACCCCTTTATCCTTCACCAGCAGTTTTGCCTTGCCGGAAGCGTCAGCAGGAATACATGCCAACGAACTGTGATCTCCATCTCCCACATCTTCTCTAATAGCATTAGCGATAATGAGCTGTAGTTCTTTTTGGAATTGTTCTTCTGAAATCATAATCTGATCAGGTATTTAATGCTAAAATACACATTAGCCAACAAATAAAATACATTGGATTTAGAAACGCTATAATTTGTACTTTTGAAGTATGCAGATTACATTAATTGCCATAGGAAAGACAGATGATCCTTCGCTTGAGAACTTAATCGACATATATGCTAGGCGACTTCAGTTTTACACACGTTTTACGTTGGAATGTATTCCTGATATAAAAAAAGCAAAGAACTTATCAGAACAACAACAAAAAGAAAAAGAAGGAGCATTAATACTTTCGAAGCTTTCATCGTCAGATTTCTTGTGGTTGCTTGACGAAAAAGGAAAACAGTTCGATTCTATTGAGTTTTCTGAGGCTTTGCAAAAGAAAATGAATGCAGGTACCAAACGATTAGTTTTTGTCATTGGCGGCCCCTATGGCTTTTCTGAATCTGTCTACCAGCGGGCCAACGGAAAACTGGCGTTGTCAAAGATGACTTTTTCACATCAAATGATCCGTCTTTTTTTCACAGAACAATTGTATCGGGCTTTTACCATTTTAAAAAATGAACCTTATCACCATAAGTAGGTCAAGATATACTCTCCAGTTCGCGCGTTAGATTTTTTATTGCGATAGCTTCATATTTTTTGCGGAAGTAATGAGTCTTAAAAATGGCATCCATGGTTAAAAAATGTTTTATCACCTTTTTTCTTCCGGGAATGTAAAGAAAGTCGGGATATATGCCATATTCCTTCCTTATTTGTTGGGCATAAATGTCATAACTTTCAGGATCGCTTCCCAGAATCGCAAGATCTGCATCATTAAAATAGTTGGCATCCTGATCATTACATAATAAGTGATCTTTGGTAGCTATAATCTGCTCATAACAACGGTTTATTCGGGATTCATTAATTGAGGTAGCTCGTAAAACACGTTCTGCTTTAACTGCACTTCTTAGTTCATTATCTTTTCGCGTCACCTTATATACATAGTCGTGGAAGAACAAGGTAAATAAGACAACCTCCCAATCTTCAATCTTTTTCTTCAACGGTTTTAATTGTTCAAAAATAAATTTCAGGTGTTTCAAATTATGATAATAACGCCCAGATGCAGTATAGGCATTTTGCAGATCAATCCAATGCCTTTGACAGGTTTCTGTTGGGAAAAATTTAGAAAATACGTTCATGAAAACAGATTCCATTATGACAAAGTTTTATTTAAAAATAATTAATTAGCATCGATTAGAAGCGTAACGCCTTCTAAATTGATATCTTTGTTTAAATCCCTTAGCTATTTATGGAACTGGTTTTCGCTACGCATAATCAAAACAAACTCGTTGAAGTTAAAGCATTACTACCGCACTCTTTTACGATTTTGTGCTTAACCGACATTGGCTGTTTTGAAGAGATTGAAGAGACGGGAAAAACCATTGAAGAAAATGCCATTATTAAGGCCAATTATGTCACTGAAAAATACGGTTATGATTGCTTTGCAGACGATTCGGGATTACAGGTAAAGGCATTGGACGGAGCTCCAGGAGTATATTCTGCAAGATATGCAGGTGAACAGAAAAACAGTGAAGATAATAATCGCCTGTTGTTAAAAAATATGGAAGGTGTTTCTAATAGAGCTGCACGTTTCAAGACCGTGATAGCATTGAATTTTCAGGATACCAAAGTTTTATTTCAAGGGATTATCAACGGCACTATTATCGAAGAAGAAAGGGGTACTGGTGGTTTTGGGTACGATCCGTTATTCATCCCGGAAGGCTACGATCAAACATTCGCAGAATTACCACTTTCGATTAAAAACAGTATCAGTCATCGCGCAAAAGCAATGATACAGTTAATTGATTACCTTAAGTAAATAATTCCCTCATAAATCCTTCATTTTGCTTCAAAAATATTTTAGTTTCTTCCTGTAAAAGACTGTTTTGCATATTATGATTTTATAATCCGGAAGCCTTATAAGATCAAAACATATAGTCAGACCCCTGTAAATCACTATAAATCAGCAAAGAGCAGGCATTCCTAAATAAAAACTCAAAACAACTAATAATCAGTTTAATAAGAGTACCTTTGCACCTTATTTTAAATACGTATATGAACAAATTTGAACAATTAGGACTGAACGAACAGCTACTGCAAGCCATCAAAGACATGGGCTTCGAGACACCTTCAGAGGTGCAGGAAAAGGCTATTCCGGTCCTATTAGAGCAAGACACCGATATGGTAGCACTTGCGCAGACGGGCACGGGTAAAACAGCAGCTTTCGGATTTCCAATGATTCAAAAGATTGATGCAGATAGTAAGACCACGCAAGGGTTGATCCTTTCGCCCACAAGAGAATTATGTCTTCAAATCACCAATGAATTAAAGAATTACGCAAAACATGTAAAAGGACTTCACGTAGTTGCTATCTACGGCGGTGCCAGTATAAGTGAACAGGCAAGAGAAGTGAAAAGAGGTGCCCAGATCGTAGTGGCCACTCCGGGAAGAATGAAAGATATGATTAACCGAAATATGGTGAATATCAATCAGATAAATTACTGCGTACTAGATGAGGCTGATGAAATGCTTAATATGGGCTTTTATGAAGACATTACCTCGATTTTATCGCACACCCCAAAAGAAAAACTTACCTGGCTTTTTTCGGCAACAATGCCTCGGGAAGTAGCAAGCATCGCCAAAAAATTCATGAAAAAGCCCGTGGAAGTCACCGTAGGCACCAAAAATGCCGGTTCGAGAAACGTACAGCACGAATACTATTTAGTGAATGGTCGTGAAAGATATCAGGCACTGAAGCGTCTTGCCGATGCAAATCCGGATATCTTTTCGGTAATCTTCTGTCGAACCAAACGCGACACTCAAAATGTGGCCGAAAAACTTATTGAAGATGGTTACAACGCAGCTGCTCTCCACGGAGACCTGAGTCAGAATCAGAGAGACCTAGTAATGAAGTCGTTCAGAAGCAATCAGATTCAAATGCTGGTAGCTACAGACGTAGCGGCAAGAGGAATCGATGTAGATGATATCACGCATGTGATCAACTACCAATTGCCCGATGAGATCGAAACTTATACCCATCGTAGTGGTAGAACCGGTAGAGCGGGTAAATCAGGTATTTCAATGGTTATCCTTCCCAAGAGTGAACTCCGAAAGATCAGAGCGATTGAGAAAAAGATTCAAAAAGAGTTTATCAAGAAGGAAATTCCCAGCGGAATGGAGATCTGTGAGATCCAGTTATACCACTTGGCAAGCAAAATTAAGAATACCGAAATCAACCCGGAGATCAACAATTACCTCCCGGCTATTTACGACGTACTGCAAGGTATCGACCGTGAAGAGCTTATTCAAAAAATGGTTTCTGTTGAATTCAGTAGATTTTTCAACTATTATAAGAACGCAAGAGACTTAAACGCTAATATCGGAAACGATCGTGGCAGCGAAGATAAAGGAAGAAGTGGCGGTTACGGCGCTAATGGAGAAACACGATACTTCATTAATGTAGGAGAACGTGATGGTTATGACTGGAGAAGCCTGAAAGACTTTCTCAAAGAAACCATGAGTTTTGGAAGAGATGATGTCTTTAAGGTTGATGTAAAAGAAAGTTTTTCCTTTTTTAATACAGATGAAGCTCATACTCCAGCAATTCTGGAAATGTTTAAAGATTTTAAAATGGACGGCCGTTTCATCAATGTGGAAATCTCTAGTCAGCCAGCTGGCGGACGCGGAAGAGATCGCAAAGGAAAGGGAGGAAAAAGAAGAAGTGGAGACAACTCTTCTGGTTTTGGAAAACGAAAGAAAAGTAATGATTTTCAAAAAGAATCTTTCCAAGGTAAAAAAAAGAAATCAGGAGCTAAAAAACGGAGACGATCCTATTAAAATCTCTTGTTAATTTTTGTATAAAAAATGCGCTCCGGCGCATTTTTACTTTTTAGTTTATTACTTTTATGCGCTAATTTTAAGTATGAAAGCAGGTTTATTATTGTTATTTCTTTGCTTTACTATCACTGGAATTTCTCAGGAAACCCAAACGACTGAAGAACCCTCAAAAGTTATCGGTACTGTAGTGAATGCAGAAGATGATTCATCCCTTGCGAATGTGCATGTAGTTAATCTGAATAAAGTGATCGGTACGATTACAGATGAAGATGGCTCATTTACCATATCTGCTGCGGTAAATGATACATTGTATTTTTCTTTTCTTGGGTTCAAATCCATTAAAGTAAGGGTAACCAACGATATACTTAAGTTTGAAGGAACAAGAATCGGTCTAACAGAACTGGCTTATGCCCTGGAAGAAGTGGTAGTAAGGCCCTACCGGTTAACTGGATATCTTGAAATTGACGCTAAGAACATTCCTATAAATACAGGTTATCGATACAGCATTTCGGGTCTTTCCAAAGGATACGAGGCAAGAAGCCCGAGCGGAGTCTCAAATGTGTTAGGAGCTATTTTTGATCCGGCTACCACACTCTACAAGATATTTGGCAAAAAACCCAGACAGCTCAAAAAGCTGAGACAAATGAAGCAGGACGATGAGATCAGGAATCTGTTAGCATCTAAATTTGACCGGGAAACGCTCACCGAACTCATTCAGGTAGACAAAGAAGATATCGAAGAAATACTACGAAGCTGTAATTACTCTAAAGATTTCATCAACTCTGCTAACGATCTTCAAATTCTGGATGCAGTAAGTCAGTGCTATGAAGAATTTAAAGTACTCAACCGAAAAGACCGATAGTTTTAATTGTGCGTAAGTCCTGTTCATTTTAAGGGTAGGTTTACTCGTTTTATCGTTTATTTTTTTAGTTTTACTTTTTAATATTATGCACATGCGAAAGTTATTTCTCTTAATCCTGAGTTGTATGTTGTTATCTCAATGCAAAAAAACATCAGAGAAGGTTCAAGAACCAAAAAATGAAGAAGTAAAAGCTTCACCATTCGCTTGGGAAGCTGCTAATGTATATTTTTTACTTACCGATCGTTTTAATATTGGCAATCCCAACAAGAAAATACCTATAGACAGAGACAAAACTACCGGGTTACTACGAAACTTTATGGGAGGTGATATTGCAGGGATCACTCAGAAAATTGAAGAAGGCTACTTTGATAAATTAGGCGTAAATGCCATTTGGCTTACTCCCGTCATTGAACAGATTCATGGTTCGGTAGATGAAGGTACGGGTAACACCTACGCTTTTCACGGTTACTGGGCAAAAGACTGGACGACCCTGGACCCGAATTTTGGTACTCTGGAAGACCTGAAGGCTATGGTGAAAAGTGCTCATGACCGTGGGATACGAATTTTGTTAGATGTCGTAGTCAATCATACAGGACCCGTGACAGATCTTGATCCGGTTTACCCTGAAGATTGGGTACGCACAGGACCGCAATGTGAGTATACAAATTATGAAAACACCACCTCATGTACGTTGGTAGCAAATTTACCCGATGTACGTACCGATAGTGAAAAAGAAGTAGAATTACCTCCAATGCTAATTGAAAAATGGCAAAAAGAAGGACGGTTAGAGCAAGAAATCGCAGAATTAGACGCGTTCTTCGAAAGAACAGGTTACCCAAGGGCTCCGAGATTCTACATCATTAAATGGCTCACAGATTATATTACAGATCTGGGTGTAGATGGTTTTCGGGTAGACACCGTAAAACACACCCAGGCACACGTATGGAAAGAATTGGAAGAACAGGCTTCTTATTACTTCAAGAAATGGAAACAGGATAATCCTGAGAAAGTGTTAGATGATAATCCCTTTTACATGGTGGGTGAAGTCTATGGATATGGTGTTTCAGGAGGCAGAATGTATGATTTTGGGAATAAAAAAGTTGATTTTTTTGATAATGGCTTTAAAAGTCTTATCAATTTTGAATTCAAGAGTGACGCGCATAAAGATTATGAAACTGTATTTTCGAAATATGATTCGATACTCTCTACAACCTTAAAGGATAAATCGGTACTTAACTACCTCTCCTCTCACGATGATGGCCAGCCCTTCGACCAGAACAGGGAGAATAGTTTTAAAGCGGGTAATATGCTTTTGTTAACACCAGGAGCCTCTCAGATCTATTATGGAGATGAATCGTTGAGACCGCTCCTTATACCAGGTACAGACGGCGACGCTACTTTACGTTCTTTTATGAACTGGGAAGATCTTGAAAGAGATTCCCTTTCAAAAGCGACTTTTGACCATTATTCTAAACTCGGACGGTTTCGTAAAGATCACCCTGCCGTCGGCGGAGGAAAACACGAAATGATCAGTAAAGATCCTTATCTTTTTAAACGGTCTTATACCACCGATGGATTTATGGATAAAGTATTGATAGGTCTGGACCTCTCAGAAGGAGAAAAAATAATTGAGGTCGCTTCCGTATTTGAAGACGGAACAATGGTAAGAGATGCTTACAGTAATACAATGGTAAAGGTTGCTAGCGGAAAAGCAGTTATCGACTCCCCTTTTACCGTAGTACTTTTAGAAAAAACAAAATAACCATCCGGAAACAAATCCGACAAGAAGAAAATATATGAACTATTCAGCAAAAATGCTACGAGATGATGCTTTAACGGGAAAGACCATTATAGTTACCGGTGGAGGTAGCGGCTTAGGAAAATCCATGACCAAATACCTCCTTGAATTAGGGGCCGAAGTGGCTATTACTTCAAGAAATCTTGATCGATTAAAGGAAACAGCCTCCGAATTGGAAAAAGAAACCGGAGGCAAATGTCTGCCCCTTCAATGTGATGTGCGTCATTACGATCAGGTAGAAGCGATGCTTAAAGGCGTTTTAGATCATTTCGGAAAGGTTGATGTACTTCTGAACAACGCCGCCGGAAATTTCATATCTCCTACCGAACGTCTTTCTGCCAATGCTTTTGATACTATTATTGACATCGTATTAAAAGGAACTAAAAACTGTACCCTCGCTGTCGGGAAGCACTGGATTGACACCAAAACCGATAATGCAGTTGTACTTAATATTGTAACCACCTACGCCTGGACAGGCTCTTCATACGTGGTACCCTCTGCCACAGCAAAGGCAGGAGTACTTGCTATGACACGAAGTCTTGCTGTAGAATGGGCTAAATACAACATTCGGTTTAACGCAATTGCTCCGGGACCATTCCCTACCAAAGGTGCGTGGGACCGACTGCTGCCAGGAGATCTGAAGGAAAAGTTTGATCTTGCGAAAAAAGTACCCTTAAAACGTGTGGGAGACCATCAGGAACTAGCTAATCTTGCCGCTTATCTTGTTTCTGATTTCTCAGCATACATTAATGGTGAGGTGGTAACCATAGATGGTGGAGAATGGTTAAAAGGTGCCGGACAGTTTAATTTATTGGAAGCCGTTCCCGAAGAAATGTGGGATATGCTTGAAGCCATGATCCGAAGCAAAAAGAGTAAGGGCTGACCAGGCTTTCTATAGCTTTAAAAACAGAATTTCATACTGTATAAGTGTTGACAAAATTCATTTTCAAAACCCATAAATAATTGTATTTTTACCTCTCTAAATCTGATAGAACCCATGGGCAAAATTATTGCTGTTGCTAATCAAAAAGGAGGTGTAGGCAAGACCACCACAACTGTAAATCTGGCTGCCTCTCTAGGTGTACTCGAAAAAAAAGTACTCCTTATTGATGCAGATCCTCAGGCAAATGCGACTTCCGGTCTCGGCATCGACGTTGAGAGTGTTGAAAAAGGCACATATCAACTATTAGAACATACCAGTGGTGCCGAAGAAGTTATTATAAAGACAGATTCGCCAAATGTGGATCTGATTCCGTCTCATATAGACCTGGTAGCTATTGAGATAGAACTGGTAGACAAAGATCAGCGGGAATACATGCTACGCGGTGCGATCTCAGAACTTAAAAATCATTATGATTACATCCTGATCGATTGCGCCCCTTCTCTAGGTTTGTTAACATTAAATGCCTTAACCGCTGCAGATTCAGTTATCATTCCTATTCAATGTGAATACTTTGCATTGGAGGGACTCGGAAAGTTGTTGAATACGATAAAAAGTGTTCAAAAGATACACAATGCAGAGTTGGATATTGAAGGGCTATTACTTACTATGTATGATGCTCGATTAAGATTATCCAATCAGGTGGTGGAAGAAGTACAAAAACATTTTAGCGATATGGTTTTTGAAACCATTATACAACGAAATGTGAGATTGAGCGAAGCGCCTAGTTTTGGAGAAACGATCATAAATTATGATGCGACCAGCAAAGGTGCCTCAAATTACCTAAATTTGGCACACGAAATTATCAAGAAAAACAAGGAAAAGGTATAAATGGCAAAGGCGACTAAGAAGCAGGCACTGGGAAGAGGGCTTTCAGCATTATTGAAAGATCCTGAAAATGATATTAAGTCTGTTGAAGATAAGAATGCAGATAAAGTAGTTGGAAATATTGTTGAATTAGAGATCGATTCTATAGAAGTTAATCCTTTTCAGCCCAGAACCAATTTCAATGAAGAAGCCCTTAAAGAATTAGCGTCTTCCATTAGGGAATTAGGAGTAATTCAGCCCATTACTGTTAGAAAATTAGGTTTTAATAAATATCAGCTGGTATCTGGAGAGCGTCGTTTTAGAGCCTCTAAGCTCGTAGGTCTCGAAACCATTCCCTCATATATCAGGATCGCGAACGACCAGGAATCTTTAGAGATGGCTCTGGTTGAAAATATTCAACGTCAGGATCTTGATCCCATAGAAATTTCGTTGTCTTATCAAAGACTTATAGATGAAATTCAACTTACTCAGGAACAGCTTAGTGACAGGGTAGGTAAAAAAAGATCTACCATTGCGAATTATCTACGTCTTCTTAAATTAGACCCCATCATTCAGACCGGAATGCGAGATGGATTCGTATCCATGGGTCACGGAAGAGCACTTATCAACATAGAAGATCGTAACAAACAACTGGAGATATACGAAAAAGTGATCTCAGATCGATTATCTGTAAGAGAAACTGAGAATCTGGTGAGAGATTATCAATCTCCAGAGCAAAGCGAAGCGACCAACGGTAAAACTTCGGGAACAACATCACCAGAATTGCCGGAATACATCGCTGAAAGCCTTGAAGGATTAAAAGAATATCTGGCTACCAAAATCGATGTGAAGGTAGCGAAAAATGGAAAAGGAAAGCTTATCATTCCTTTTCACTCGAAAGAAGATTTTCTCCGGATTAAAAAACTTCTCAAATAGTGGCGGCAAAAAAATCGCTTTTATTTTTTTTTCTGCTTTGTGCTTTTTCTTTAACAGCACAGAAAAAAAGCAAGGACACTCTTGTTGTTAAAGACAGTATATCTTTTAAAAGACCCAATATCAACCCTCTGGCACCCAGTAAAGCCGCTTTCTACTCAGCTATTTTACCCGGACTGGGACAGGCATACAACAAACGATACTGGAAGATTCCATTAGTATATGCCGCTTTAGGTACGGGTATCTATTTTTATGTTGATAATACCAACGAATATAACCGATACAGGGATGCTTTTAAACGGAGGCTCGCAGGTTTTACTGATGATGAATTTTACGATTTAAACGGCGATAATGATCCGGGTGCAGCTCCCGATGTATCAGATCAGGCACTAAGAGACGCTCAGGAAGTTTTTCAGAGAAACAGAGAACTATCTTTAATGATCACAGTTGGATTGTATTTACTAAATATTCTCGATGCAAACGTAGATGCACACCTCCAGCAATTCAATGTAAGCGATGACTTATCATTCAAACCTATTATCTATCAAAACGATGTTAACTTCAGGTCTTCGTTAGGGTTCAGATTGTCATACCGATTTTAACTGTTATGAAAATTGCACTACTAGGATACGGAAAAATGGGTAAAACCATTGAAAGATTAGCGCTTCAGCGAGGGCATGAGATCGTGTTGAAACTCGATAAGCCCGAAAATCAGATACCTATTGAAAAAGCTACGGTCGCTATCGATTTTAGTCTTCCGGAAGCAGCTTTTAAAAATATATCGATGTGCCTTGAGAACGGTATTCCTGTAGTGTCCGGCACTACGGGATGGCTGAAAGATTACGAAAAGGCGGTAGCCTTATGTAAAGAGCATCAAGGTGCCTTTATATATGCCTCTAATTTTAGCCTTGGAGTGAACCTTTTCTTTGAGCTAAATAGACAGCTTGCTCAAATGATGCAATCATTCAAGGAATATGAGGTTCGCATGGAAGAAATACATCATACCCGAAAATTAGATGCCCCAAGTGGCACGGCTATTACGCTGGCAGAAGGTATTATTGATCATTCTAATTATGCTGGGTGGTCTTTAGGTGCCAAAGCTGCTTCGGGTTCAGAAATTCCTATTGAGGCAAAACGCATAGAAGACACACCGGGAACGCATATAGTTACCTATGGGAGTGCCATTGATGATATTGAAATAAAACACACAGCCCATAACCGCGATGGTTTTGCTCTTGGAGCGATTATCGCCGCGGAATGGCTTATTGGAAAGACCGGAATTTACACGATGAAAGACGTGTTAAATCTTGGTTAAAACACTAAAATGAAGTAACGATTCTTTTAGTTTTAACTCTAACTGGAAATATAAAAGCTAAAAATGGAAGTATTATTATACATTATAGGAATTACAGGACTTCTTACCGGAGCTATTTTTTGGAAAGGATTTGTAAAGGCAGGAAGGAAGGCGTGGGAAGCTTTTGTCCCTTTCTATAACATTGTCGTTCTGCTTAAAATCATTGAAAGACCAGGATGGTGGGCTATTCTTCTGTTTATTCCGGTGATCGGCAATATTATGTCTATTGTCTTAATTTATGAGTGGCTTCATGTATTTGGTTACCGCAAAAAGAGACATACTTTCTATGCGTATGTTACCGTCTTTATATTTCTTATCTATGTGAACTATTCTTCCGCTAAATATATCGGCAGAGATAATGAAACGATCATCAAATCTGTAACGGGATGGACCAGTGCGATCCTTTTTGCGATCATTGCGGCTACGATTGTACATAATTACTTTATGCAGCCCTACGTGATACCCACACCCTCTTTAGAAAAGACGTTATTAGTGGGTGACTTTTTATTTGTGAGTAAATTTCATTACGGTGCAAGAACACCCATGACCCCTATCGCTTTGCCAATGGTTCATGATTCGATACCTAAAACCGGACTTCGTTCGTATTTAAAAGAACCACAACTACCTTACTTTAGGATTCCAGGCTTTCAAAACATCAAACGCAACGATATTGTTGTTTTTAACTGGCCAACAGATACGGTACGCTTCTTTAGGGACCAATCTAAAATTCATGTCTATAAACCCATCGATAAGAGATCAAACTACGTAAAGCGCTGTGTTGCAGTTGCCGGTGATTCATTAGAACTCAGAGATGGATATGTATTTATTAACGGTAAGCGGTCTGAGCTTCCCGACCGTGCCAAAACTCAGTTTGGATATTATGCGCAAACCAATGGCGCGAACCTCAACCCCAACTTTTTGTACCAACGTTTTGGCGTAAGACCTGGAGAATCTGGTTATGTGGATTCACAGAGGCAGATGTATTATTTTAATTCGCTTACTGAAGAAGCAGCCCAAAAGCTCAAAAACAATCCCAACATTGTAAATCTGCAGCGAGAAATTGCGCCTAAAGGGAATTACGATAATAAAATCTTTCCGCATGATCCAAAATATGCGTGGAGCAGAGATAATTACGGACCCATTTATATTCCTGAAGAGGGAAAAACAGTTAAGTTATCTATAGAAACGCTTCCTTTTTACAAGCGGATTATTGAAGAATACGAAGGAAATGAGCTATCGGTAAGCGGAAACGAAATAAAAATAAATGGCCAGGTAGCGAATAACTACACATTTAAACAGAACTATTACTGGATGATGGGTGACAACCGTCATAATTCTGAAGACAGCAGATACTGGGGCTTTGTCCCTTTCGATCACGTAGTGGGCAAACCTGTTTTTATCTGGTTTAGCTGGGATACTTTCGGACAGGGAATTGCCAATAAAATTCGCGTGAACCGCTTGTTCACTACAGTTGGTGGAAGTGGGAAACCGGTTTCTTATCTCTGGTATTTTCTTATTGCTGTAGGTATTTGGGTATTGATAAATTTTATCAGAAAAAAGCGTAAAGAAGCCTGATGATTCCATATTTACTGCATCCGGCATACTTTCCTTCGGTTGCCAGCTTTGCGGCTATGGTACAAGCAGAATTCTTGTGGTTTGAAGCTACTGATAATTATCAGAAACAAACCTACAGAAACAGGATGTACTTGTACGGATCTAACGGACGCCAAACACTCACAGTTCCAATCAAACATACTCATCATACTGGGAGGCAGAAATATAAGGATGTATTGATAGAAAATGATTTTGACTGGAAAAAGCAGCATTGGCGCACACTTCAAACCGCTTACCGTACTTCTCCTTTTTTCGAATTTTATGAGGACGAAATAGCCCCATTGTTTCGACAACCACACACTTCGTTGTTCGAACTGAACCTTCAAAGTATTGAACTTATCTGTGAATGCCTTCAATATGACCTCTCATACCAATTAACTGAAAATTACAAGGAAGACTACGAGCAGGAGTTAAAGGATTACAGGTATTTCATCAATGCCAAAGTGCCATTACCTTTTACGATCGAAACCTACAAACAAGTATTTGATGAAAAATACGGATATCTTGAAAATCTTAGTGTTCTAGACCTGCTTTTCAATGAGGGACCTCGGGCACTGGACTTTTTAGAAAGCGTAAAACTCCCTTAATAATGCTGCGATTTCTGGTACATTACGGAATTCATTTTATAGTTCCGGTTTTAATTGCCTATTTGTTTTATCGTCCTAATTTTAAGATAGTAGTAATTATCTTGTTGTCAGGCATCCTTATAGATATAGATCATTTAGCAGCTTCACCAATGTTCAGCGCCAATAGATGCAGTATTGATTTTCACCTGCTTCACTCCTATCCTGCCATATTCGTGTATCTTATCTTATTTGCAATACCGAGAACACGGCTCATAGGAATGGCGTTGCTAATACATATAATTGCGGATAGTGTAGATTGTTGGTTAATCTCCCAGAGTTAGGTAAGCCATTACAGGAAAATGATCTGAGTAACGTTCGGAATAGTTTTTATGTCGATTCACTTCAATCCTTTTATCTACTAAAATAAAATCGATACGTACCGGAAAATATTTAAAATTGAAGGTTCTTCCAAAACCTGTACCAGCCGCCTCAAAAGTATCGGTCATTTCTCCTCTTACCCGCCGGTAAATATTAGAGTATTGTGTATTATTCAAATCACCACAAACGATCTTAGTGAGTTTACACTGATCTCTGTGGGCGGTAAAAATTTCTGCCTGTGCCTGTTGCAGACCGAAAGAAACCCCCATTCTCTTAAATAATCTTTCAGATTCTTCCTGCGTAACTGTCTCTTTCGTATCGATTCTAAGGGATTCGAGATGAAGGTTGTAAATCCTTAAAGAATCTTTTCCTTTTACAATATCGACAAAAATAGCGTTATTACCAGTTTTTGGAAACTCCAGAGACCCTTGATTATAGATGGGAAATTTAGAAAATATGGCCTGCCCCGTCTTTTGATTTCTCGATTTATAGCGAATGTATTTGTAGGGATAAGAAGTGAACATCTCTTCTTTGTCCTGTAAAAATTCCTGAAAACAGAGAATATCGGGTTGTTGCTTGGTTACAAAACTTTTAATTTTCTGATCTATATTTTTCTGAGGGATCCATTCATATTTATTGAAAATTCTCACATTATAGCTCATCACTGAAAATGTAGCACCTTTAAGCGGTTTGTTTGTTCCCGATATGTTGTAAAATGAAAGGATATGTACATAACCTAAAAGCAAAGCTACCAGTGAGAGTGCTAATTGTCTTTTCAACAATAAGGACCAGTAGATTAAAAAAAGTAAGTTACACACGATCAATACAGGCATGGTAAGACTTAAGACTGCCAGTGATGGAAAACTCTTCGGAAATACATATGGCAACAAATAAGACCCCAGTAAAAGAACCGTAAAAAAAATGTTGATTATGAAAACAAACTTATTGAATAAACTGAGATTCTTCATCTTTTAGTCTTTCCCAGCCTGAAATAAATAATCTTTCTCTGCTTTCGACAAACTTTCATAACCACTTTTACTTATTTTATCTAAGATGTCGTCAATTTTTTGCTGATGAATATCTTTCTTTCCTGCAACAGAAGCAGTTTTTACGACTGTACTTTTCTTGCGTTCGCTGCCTTTTCTGTGAACCGTTCGCAAAGGCGATTTCTTTTTTGGTTTATAGGCATTTATGATCGCAGAGATCCCATTCCCGAACCATGCACCGATGTCTTTCCCTTTTGCCAGCTGTCGGGCATACATAAATCCTAGCAGTGCACCGCCTAGATGGGCGATTCTGCCTCCTGCATTCCCGTTGGGTAGCATTAACAAATTCAGGAGTATTAAAAAAACTCCCAAATGCCATAATTTGATATTGAAAAAGATCACCCTAACTTCCTGATTGGGCAAATACGTACAAACAAATATCAGCACAGCATAAACCCCGGCAGAAGCGCCAATTAAAGCTGTATTCGTATTTTGGAAAACCGGGAATAAGTTATAACTCAGTAAGAAAAGGAGTCCGCCTGCAATTACCCCTAAGAAGTAAACATTCAGAAATGTTCTTCCCTGAAACAGATTAAGAAAGATACGACCTGCATAATAAAGGACCAACATATTAAACAGAATGTGTAAGAATCCACCGTGGAAAAAGGAATAAGTGACCAAAGACCAGGGTTGGATAATAAATTCGGACAGGTCTTTTGGCAGTTGAAACCATTGGACGATGGTATACTCGGCCATACCTGAAAGAAAGATGATCAATGCGTGAACAATAAATACAACGACATTTATAACAATCAACTTTTCAGAAATTGAAAGCATCGAATATTTATAACGGATGTCTTGCATACCACTCATCGATCCCAGCGATTTTTATTAAACTGATTTTTCTTCCAGTACCACATCATAATAAATCCGAATAAAGCTCCTCCTACATGCGCAAAATGGGCAATGTTAGATCCAAATATTGAATATCCGGTCACACCGGAAAATAAATCCAAGCCTACCAAAATCGGAATAAAATATTTGGCCTTGATAGGGAAAGGTATAAAAATAAGAAAGAGTTCTGAATTAGGAAACATCATTCCAAAAGCTACTAAAATTCCGTAAACGGCTCCGGAAGCTCCTACGGCAGGTGTCCTAATTGTATCGTATAAGGTCAAATATTCTGGATTTACGTTTCTTCTGGGTAATGCCAACAGGTCTTTTACACTGTCTTCAGTAAGACCGATACTCAACAAATCCTGTAGTCCCTCATTATAATAGTAATAATTTACCGCAGTATGTATTAATGCTGCCCCTAATCCTGCTGAAATATAAAAGAACAGGAATTTATTACGACCCCATATTTGCTCTAAGGGAGAACCAAATGCCCATAATGCGTACATATTGAAAAAAATATGCATCAATCCTCCATGCATGAACATATGGCTCAAAATTTGCCAAAAAGCAAAATTCTCATTTTTAGGAAACCATAAAGCAAAATACTCGTACATGACATCCCCATAAAACTGGGTAGCCAGAAAAAACAGTACGTTTACAATTAAAAGGTGCTTTACAACTTCTGTAATTCTTCCCATCTATAAAAATTTTTTATCTAGTTCGTCTACCGTTATCGTAATGTAGGTAGGTTTATTAAAAGGCGAAAGGTCTGGCTCTTTACAGGCAAAAAGGTTATTTACCAGTGCTTCCTGAGAAGCAGCATCCAGCAGTTCACCTGTTTTTACCGCTAGCGATTTGCACAGCGTTTTAGACAAGCGGTCTGCCTGCGAAAAAGCGGCTTCAGGAATATCTTCTTTAAAATCGGCAATCATTTGCTCCAGTATCATCCCTACTTCGCTTTCATTCACATTCATGGGTATTCCTGTTATCCTGATCGTCTCGTCGGCTAGCGAATCAAAAGCAAAGCCTGTGTATTCCAGACTCTCTTTTAATTGTGCGATCAACGTTACATCAGCTGTTGAATAATGTAATTCCAAAGGAAATAATAACTGCTGACTTAGCGCTTGCTTCACTGTTATATTTTTCAGATATTGTTCGTAAAGAACCCGCTGATGCGCTCTTTGCTGATCGATAATGACCATACCCGATTTAATAGTGCTTACAATATATTTACGTCTTAGCTGATACGTATTGAGTTGTGAATCTGTTTCCTTCGGAGTACTCTCGAATAGGGATTTAGTAGCTACTTCCGATTCAAATTCTACAGAACTAAAATCTGCATGCTCTCTTATACCCTCTTTTATTCCTGAATAAAGGCTTTCCCAACCGGCGGTTGATTCTTTTTGAAATTGACCTGTGTTAAAGCGAGTTTTCGATTTTTCTTCGGTTTGAAATGGATTGAAAGATGCATCTACTTCTATGGTCGGCACCTGGGCACTTTTATTTCTGTAATCATACGGCGTATCTAAATTTGCATCCCTTTCAAAATCCAGTACAGGAGCAACGTTAAATTGACCAAGGCTATGCTTTACCGTCGACCGAAGCATCGCATAAATAGTGTGTTCGTCATCAAACTTGATCTCAGTCTTGGTAGGATGAATATTGATATCGATGCTTTGGGGATTCACCTCAAGAAAAATATAATAACTGGGATAGGTCTGATCTTTTATTAAACCTTCAAAAGCTGCGACTACTGCGTGATGTAAATAAGGGCTCCTTATGAACCGATTATTTACAAAGAAGAATTGTTCTCCCCTACTCTTTTTTGCGTATGCGGGCTTCCCTACGAAACCCCTGATTTTAACTACCTCAGTGGTCTCATCCAGCGGCACCAATTTTTCATTGGTTTTGCTACCAAATATATTGACGATTCGTTGCCGGAGATTTGAAATAGGTAAATCAAACAATTCATTGCCATTATGATACATTTCAAAATGAATGGATGGATGTGCCAGCGCAACTCTGTGAAATTCATCAATAATATGTCTTAATTCAACCTGGTCTGATTTTAAAAAATTTCTCCTTGCCGGAATATTGTAGAACAGATTTTTAACCGACAGTGAGGTTCCAACCGGAGTTACTACAGGTTCCTGAGCGATCACCTTACTTCCCTCAATCCTTAGCTGCGTCCCCAGATCTTCTGCATCGGGTTGGCGCGTATTCATCTCTACGTGGGAAATAGCTGCAATAGAAGCGAGTGCTTCACCCCGAAAGCCTTTAGTGGTAAGCTGAAAAAGATCTTCTGCTAATTTAATTTTAGAGGTCGCGTGTCTTTCAAAACTAAGCCGGGCATCTGTCGTGCTCATTCCTACCCCATTATCAACCACCTGAACCAAAGTTTTACCCCCGTCTTTGACAACGAGTTTTATATTTGTAGATAGAGCATCGATTGCATTTTCCAGAAGTTCTTTAACCACAGATGCAGGACGCTGTACGACTTCCCCTGCGGCTATTTGATTTGCTACATGATCGGGTAAAAGCTGAATTATATCAGGCATTAAAAGAATTTGTCAAAATTAATGTACTTAACTGCGGCAGCCGCAAACATAATCAAAAAGGCAAGGATCACATAAAACCTTAATCGGGCATTTTTATCTGTCTGCGCATTTCGTGCTGCTTTCCAGTCTTCACGATAACTCTTTTTTCGGTATCCTTCAAAATAATCTTCATCTTTTTTTACCTCTTTCTTCTTCATCAGGTTTTCCAAACGCTCCTTTCGCTCATCATAATAACGAGGAGTGTAATTGTAAGACTTATTTCGTTGCTGTTTAAAAAGTGTTGGAAGCTTCATGATACCAAGTGTCTAATTCAAAATTACTTAAAATAGCAGATATAGTTCGATTTTAACTCCTAAAAAATGTTAACAGTCTATACTTAGAAAATAGAAAAAAGACCATCAACAATAACTTAGCTGCTCTCTTAAATAATATACAAAAATGATGCCTGAATTGAATAGCTCATAAATGAACGTCCCCAATCAAATTAGGAACCTAGTGTTGCCATCTTAATGGCCGCTATAGCCGCTTCGGTACCTTTGTTACCATGTTTGCCTCCACTGCGATCGATTGCTTGTTGCAGTGTATTATCGGTAAGTACGCAAAAAATTACAGGAGTATCAAAAGTGACGTTCAGATCTTTGATTCCCTGAGCCGTAGCACTGCATACAAAATCAAAGTGTTTGGTTTCTCCCTGGATCACGCTGCCGATTGCAATAATCGCATCTACATCGGTTTTACGGATCATTTCTTTACAACCATAGGTAAGTTCAAAGCTTCCGGGTACATTCCAACGTATTATGTTTTCCTTTAGAGCTCCACAATCTGTCAAGGCTTCATAAGCACCCTGGTATAAACCTTCAGTAATCTGCTCGTTCCATTCAGAAACAACAATCCCAAACCGAAGTGTTTTCGCATTTGGGATTTCTGATCTGTCATACTGTGAAAGATTTTTGTTCGCAGTAGCCATTATTTTAGATTTTCTACCTGACCTATAAGAACGTCTACCTGATTTGCCTGTTCGCTCTTTGGAAACTCTTCTTTGATTCTATTGAAGTAGGTCAAAGCCTGATCGTAATTACCAAGTGCCTTCGCAGTAATACCTGCTTTCATTAGATATAAAGGTGTCGTAAATTCGTTGGTTTTTAGCGCAATTGCTTTTTCATAATATTCCAACGCATCCTGCGGTTGGTCAAGTTGCATAAAAGCATCACCAATGGCTCCCTTTGCAATAGGCCCCATTATTGCATCTGTAGAAGAAAAATCCTGAAGGTAATTGATGGCTTTATCGTACTGTCCTGTATTCAAATATGCCATTCCTGCACTGTAATTCGCAAGGTTAGCAGCATCGGTACCACTGTACTTATCAATAATATCCAATAAACCATACTTTCCTTCAGCACCTGTTAAGGCAAGATTGTACAATGAATCGCTATCTGCACTGTTCAAAGCCTGATCAAAATATTGCTGCGCAAAATACAGTTCATTTGAGGCTTCAATTTCTTTCGGCTTTTGAATAAATTGATTGTATCCTAAATAACCAAGTACTGCCAAAGAAACAACGGCTATAAATCCGATAATATAATTCTGGTTTCTGGCAACCCACTCTTCGGTTTTAGACGCGCCTTCATCCAGTGAACTAAAAACCTCTGCAGTTGTGCTTTCAAGTTCCTCAACCTGGTTTTTATCTTTCCCCGGTTTACCCCCTCTTTTCTTATATGTCGCCATAATGTTCTATTTGTGCCCGCAAAAATAAAATTTTATTTGAAAAAGGAAAGGTTATTGTTTTGATTAATTTCAATAATTTGCAATATTTTACAACTCGGTTACTCAATTACTGGCAGATACTTAATTAAAGCGATGTTTCTTAAAAAACTTAGTCTGATCAATTATAAAAACTTTGACTCGGCCACTTTCGATTTTGATTCCAAAATTAATTGTATGGTTGGTTTTAACGGAAGAGGCAAAACAAATGTGCTTGATGCAATTTACACGCTCTCTTTTGGAAAAAGCTATTTTAATCCTATTTCATCGCAAAACATTAAACATGGAGAGTCATTTTATGTCGTAGACGGACTTTTTGAAAAAAAAGAGCGGGAAGAGCGTATTATCTGTAGTCTTAAAAAAGGACAAAAAAAAGTGATCAAAAAAAATGATAAGACGTATGAGAAGCTTTCCGAACATATCGGGTTCATACCCCTGGTAATTATCTCGCCGGCAGATAGAGACCTTATTACTGAAGGAAGTGACACCCGAAGGAGGTTTATAGATACAGTGATCTCACAATCAGACAAAATATACCTCTCAAATCTTATTAATTACAACAAAGTGCTGGCGCAGCGAAATTCATTATTAAAGTATTTTGCACTTAACAATACGTTTGACCAAACCACCCTAAATGTCTACAATGAGCAACTAAACACCTACGGGACGGCTATCTTTAAAAAACGATCTTCATTTTTAACTTCTTTCATTCCCATTTTTTCAGAACGCTATCAAAAAATTGCTGGTATTAATGAGGAAGTTACTTTAACATATCAGAGTCAGCTAGCTACCGATTCTCTTAGCAACTTACTCGAATCGAACATTCAAAAAGATTTAGCTTTGCAATATACTTCTCAGGGGATTCATAAAGATGACCTTTATTTTGGAATAGGAGCACATCCCATCAAAAAATTTGGCAGTCAGGGCCAACAAAAATCTTATCTGATAGCCTTGAAACTGGCACAATTTGAATTGATAAAAGAACAATCAGGCATAAGTCCTATTTTACTTCTTGATGACATTTTTGACAAGCTAGATGAAACCAGGGTAGCACAAATTATTAAAATGGTAGACAGTTCTGATTTTGGACAGCTCTTCATTAGTGACACCCATGCCGATCGAACGGAAGCCGTGGTAAAAGCTACCCATCAATCCTATAAAATATTTCAACTATGATTAAGAAGGCTATTTTTCTTTTTATTATCTTACTATCAGCAAGTTGTGATAAAATAAGTGATGATGAATTGAAGCAACATTTGCCTGGTTACTGGGAAATTACTAAGGTAGTAACGGCTGAAGGTGATGCAAAAGAATATAAAGTAAGTACTACGATCGATTTGATTAAACTTACCGATCACCGGAAAGGTTTTAGAAAGAAAGTACAACCCAACTTAAACGGTACATTTTTTGGCAGCGATGACCTAGAAGAATTCTCCATTATAGAAAAAGATGATCATTACTGGATGGCCTATACTACCGACCTTATGAAATGGAAAGAGAAGATTAAGAGCATTAGCAAAGATGAATTTATTGTTGAAAATGAAAACGGTCTTACCTACTATTATAAAAGGTACACGCCCCTAAAAATTGATGAATAATGGCAAAGCGAATGAATGAAAATCTCTCTATGTCTGAAGCACTAAAAGAGTTTATTTCAGAAAACAGTCTAGAGAAAGGCATGGATAAAATTGAGGTGAAAAATGTGTGGGCCGATCTCATGGGAAATGGTGTTAATAAATATACTACCGATGTGCGGTTGCAAAACGATACATTATATGTACAACTTTCTTCGGCCGTACTCAGAGAAGAACTTAGTTATGGCAAAGAAAAGATCATCAAACTAGTCAATGAAGAAATGGGCAAGCAGGTCGTAAAAAAATTAGTACTCAGGTAAACTACCTCAGCGCAAGCCCATGACGCATTTGCTTGAAACATACATTTAATTTCGAGGCAAGCTTCGGAGAGTATTAGACCGTTTTCGGTGCCAATAAAAAAAGCATCCTGAAGAAGGATGCTTTGTTTCGTATGAGCAATATACTTTTAGAAGATCTCTCGTCCTGAGAAATGAAAAGCTCCTTCAATAGCTGCATTTTCATCGCTATCTGAACCGTGTACTGCATTTTCACCGATTGATGTAGCAAATAATTTACGAATAGTACCCTCGGCAGCCTCTGCAGGATTAGTAGCACCAATTAGTGCCCGGAAATCTTCAACTGCATTATCTTTTTCAAGGATAGCAGCGACAATAGGACCTCTAGTCATGAATTCTACCAATTCTCCAAAAAAGGGACGCTCTTTGTGAATCGCATAGAATTGCTCAGCATCTCTTTTACTTAACTGTGTATATTTCATAGCTACAATTTTGAATCCTGAAGCCGTAATTTTTTCTAGTATTGCACCGATGTGTCCGTTCTCAACCGCATCAGGCTTAATCATTGTAAATGTTCTGTTTGTTGCCATTGCTATTTTAAAATTTGCGCAAAAGTAAGGCTTTTAATCTTAAAACTGCAATTAGTAAGACTGCTTTAACGATTGCTGAACGTTACCATTATCCCCCTTCATTTCCATGAGTACCTCTTTGTCTTTTACATTGAATCGTAACAAACCGTAGGAAAGTGAATTCACCAGAGTTCCTACACGATATGGATTTTCCTCTCCTTTGTTGTTGGTAGCAGAATGAGTTAAGCCGCTGGACGTAAAATCTATTAATGGATAAGGAACTCCATCAATACGAACTTTTGAAAAATCTGAAATATGACGGTCTCCAGAAAGTACTATAACTCCTTTTGCACCACTGTTTTTAACAAGTGCTTTAAACTTAGCTACTTCATGCGGAAAGTTACCCCAGGTTTCATAGCCATGTTTATCAGAAAGCATTTGAATACTGCTTACTACAACATTAAAATCTGCATCCGAATCATTTAATTGTTGCTGTAGCCATTCCCACTGTTCGGTGCCCAGAAGGGTCCCGTCACCATAGGTATTAGGTTTGTATCTCTTAGAAGTCTCTGTATCCTCGGTTAAGTCGGTTCTAAAATAACGGGTATCCAGAATGATGATCTTGATCTTACCGCCCTCAGGGTTATACTCTACTGAATGATAAATTCCTTTGCGTTCCCGGCGAGGGTCATCTTGAGGTAGCTGTAAAAAATCAAGAAAAAACTTTTGACTTTCATCTTTAAAACTAAAAAAAGCACCACCATCGTTTAAGCCATAATCATGATCATCCCAGGTACCCAAAATATCGGTCTCTTTTACCAGCTTCTGATATCCTTCAACGTTTAATTGCCGATCATAGAAACTTTTTAATCGTCTAGGATCATCAGTATCTGCATAAACTATATCTCCTCCCCATATCCAGACATCAGGCTTGTCCTTTAGTATATCATCCCAAAGCAAATTAGGTAAACTTGCTTTGTTGCAGGAGCCAAAGGCAAGAGTAAAATCATTTGAAAAGGCGTCTTTTGTAGTATCAATTACAGCTTTCTCTGTTGGGGGACTAACACTTTTACAGGATAGCAATAAAAGGCATACAGCCCAAAAAAATTGCTTCATTCTTTAAGTTTGAATTTTATGTAAATGTAAAGAATCTAAAGCTAAATCTATAGTATAAAATTGTATCTTTGCCGCCGATGCAAATGAACGATATTCATATACTTAAGGAAGTAATCGCTTCTCCAAGAAAAATAGTTGTAATTCCTCATAAAAACCCAGATGGTGATGCCATAGGTTCTACCCTTGGGTTGTATCATTATTTAAAGAATGAGGGGCACGAAGTGACGGTGATAAGTCCCAATGATTATCCAGAGTTCCTAAAATGGATGCCCGGTGAGGCTGCGATCGTTAAATTTGATTCACAGAAACAGGAAGCTATAGAGCTTCTTAAAGATGCAGATCTCGTTTTTACCTTAGATTTCAATCATCTGGATCGGGTCGAGAATATAAAACCAACTTTGCTTGAGATCAAAGCGAAATTTGTCATGATCGATCATCACCAACAGCCTTCAGATTACGCAAGGTTTAAGTATTCTGATACCTCAATGAGTTCTACCTGTGAGATGGTGTATCACTTTTTAGATCAGCTAAACGATCTTGATAAAATCACTCCAGCAATTGCTAATTGCCTCTATGCTGGTATTATGACAGATACGGGATCCTTTCGTTTTCCTACCACCTCGAGTACTACTCACCGTGTAGTTGCAGATCTTATTGATAAAGGCGCACAGAATGCTATGATTCATAACGCCATTTTTGATTCCAGTTCCCTTAGCAGACTTCATTTGTTAGGCCGTGCATTGAGCAATCTGGTGATGTTAGAAGATCTTCACACGGTATATATATCGTTAAGCCAACAGGAACTCGACCAGTTTAATTTTCGTAAAGGAGATACCGAAGGATTCGTGAATTATGGTCTTTCGCTTAAAGGAATTATATTTTCTGTGATATTTATCGAAAACGGACAGGAAGACTACATTAAAATTTCCCTGAGATCGAAAGGAAGTTTTGATGTTAACGAATTCGCTAGAAAACACTTCAATGGGGGTGGGCATGTAAATGCAGCTGGTGGCAGAAGTAATGACTCGATGAATGATACCATCGATCGATTTGAAAAGATCGTTAATGAATACAAATCAACACTCAAACAAGTATGAGAAAAATAATGCTTTTCATTCTTGCTGTATCCCTCTTTGCTGGTTGTAACGATCCTCAACCCAGAAGACCGATATCTGTAAAATCCGGAAGTTTCAGTACCAAATCTGTGGAGAGAAACAAAGAATTATTGGCTTCAGAGGAGCAACTTTTTGAAGACATCATTAAAAAAGATACCCTTCATGATTACATTCGTTCATCTAATGGATATTGGTACTTTTTTAACCTAAAGAAAGATAGTTCAGCTTATCAACCGGTTACAGACGACGTCGTTAAAATCAGTTACAACATAAGAAGTGTTTCAAACGATACCATTTACAGTGCAGATCAAATTGGTGATCTGGTAATTAAGATTGATAAAGAAGAATTATTCCCTGGTCTCAGAACAGGACTCAAATTACTCCGCGAGGGCGAAACAGCTACATTTCTTTTTCCTTCTTCTATGGCATACGGATACCACGGTGATGACGACAAAATTGGAATAAACGTTCCTCTCATTAGTACGGTAAGCCTTATAAAAGTCATAGAGCGATCAAAAGATTCCCTAACAAATTAAATTAGTATTAAAATCATGAAAAACCTTAAAGTATTCACACTTTTGCTTGTTCTTACACTTATGGGGTGTAAAGACAAAAATTACAAAGACTTAGGCGATGGCTTATTTGCAGATATTCAAACCAATTACGGAGATATGATCGTGCAATTGACCTACGATAAGACACCCGTTACAGTAGCAAATTTTGTCTCTCTTTCTGAAGGAACAAATCCTTACGTTACTGATAGTCTTAAAGGAATATCCTATTATGATGGTGTTATTTTTCACAGAGTAATCAAAGATTTTATGATTCAGGGTGGTGATCGAAGCGGAACAGGAGCCGGAAGCCCTGGATACCGTTTTGATAATGAGATTGCAGATAGCTTAACCCATAATAAACCAGGTGTTATTTCTATGGCGAATGCAGGGCCTAATACCAATGGAAGTCAATTTTTCATTACACATAAACCTTCACCTTTTCTGGATGGTAGTTATAATGTATTTGGCGAAGTAGTTCTGGGGATGGAAACAGTAGATAGTATTGCCAATGTAAAAACTGAAAATGAAAAGCCTGTTACCGATGTCATCATAAATAAAGTAACCATCGTAAGAAACGGTAAAGAGGCTAAAAACTTTGATGCTCCCCAGGTAATGAAAAACTACTTTGACGGCGTTGCAGAAAAAGAAGAAAAAATCAAAAATGCCATTGCTTCTCTTAAAGAAACTTTTGAAACCCAAAAAGAAGCAGCAAAAGAATTACCAAGCGGACTCAAAATATATTATCTGAAAGAAGGAGATGGTAAGAAACCCGCTATTGGTCAATCTGTACTGGTTGATTACGCAGGATTCCTGGAAAGTGATGCACGCCTTTTTGATACTTCTTGGGAAGAAACCGCAAAACAATACGGTCGCTATGAAGATATCTCAAGGATGAGAAGAGGACGTTTCAAGCCTGCATCTATGCTTTATAGCCCAGAATCTCCTCTGGTTGCCGGCTTTAGAGAAGGTTTAATGGAAATGAAAGTTGGCGACAAGGCACGAATCTTTATTCCTTCGCACTTAGGATACGGTTCAGCGGGAGCAGGAAATGTCATACCTCCGGATGCCGATTTAGTTTTTGATCTGGAAATAATAGATTTCGATAACGGTCAGTAATCAATCAAGATCATAAAATAAAAAATGCCTGAAAGCAATTGTGCTTTCAGGCATTTTTTATTTTTCTGGAATATCGTGTAAGATCTCCTTTGTGAATTTCCAGAACTTTTGCACCGAAGCAATTTCTGCACGTTCATCGGGCGAATGAGCTCCTTTTATGGTTGGGCCAAAACTAATCATATCCATTTCGGGATAGTTTTGACCAAGAATTCCGCATTCCAAACCAGCATGGCAAGCCACTACTCTGGGCTTTTCCTGAAAGAGATCTTCATATTTCTGCTCCAATACTTTTAGTATAGGCGAGTGAATATTAGGAGTCCATCCCGGATAATCCCCGCTTAAACTCACTTCAAAACCTGCTAGCTCAAAAGCAGATCGCAAGGCATTTGCCAGATCCGTTTTAGCGGTTTCTACCGAAGATCTGGTAAGACACCCAATTTTTATAATTCCGTCTTTTAACTCTACTCTGGCAATGTTGTTTGAAGTTTCAACGAGTCCAGGTATCGAGTTGCTCATCGCATAAACCCCATTATGTGCAGTGTATAAGGCACGTGTAAAACCTTCCTGTACACCCAGGTCCATGACCGCGCCAGGCAAATCAGTAACTTCCGCAGAAATCACAAGTTCTGGCTCGGTAGTTCGCAACTCTCTTTTTATGGATGCTGCGAGCTGATTAAATTCAAATGCGAAGGCATCGTGTTGAAGATGATCTACGGTAACTACGGCAAAACTTTCTCTTGGAATTGCATTTCGAAGACTACCCCCATCAATAGAAGCGATTCGCAGACCAAATTGTTCAAAGCCCTCGAAAAAGAGCCTATTCATAATTTTGTTAGCATTACCCAATCCTCGGTGGATATCCATACCACTATGACCTCCCTGCAATCCCTTAACGGTGATTGCGTATGCCATACTCGAATCCGGTACAGATTCTTGTTTGTAATCTCTTATCGCAGTGACATCTATTCCTCCGGCACAACCTATATCGATCTCGTCGTCATCTTCGGTATCCAGATTAAGTAAAATTTGTCCCGAAAGAACTCCTCCCTGTAAGCCCTTTGCTCCGGTCATTCCTGTTTCTTCATCTATAGTAAAGAGTGCCTCTATAGGTGGATGCGCAATATCCTCGCTTTTCAGGATTGCCATAATGCATGCAACTCCCAAACCATTATCTGCCCCCAGGGTTGTTCCCTTTGCTTTTACCCATCCGTCTTCAATAAACATATCGATACCCTGGGTGTCAAAATCAAAGTTAGTATCAGCATTTTTTTGATGTACCATATCCAGATGCGACTGCATCACTACAGTTTGCCTGTTTTCCATTCCTTTGGTAGCAGGTTTTCTGATAATTACATTTCCAACTGCATCTTTAAAGGTTTCAAGACCAAGACTTTCACCAAAGTTCATCATAAAAGCAATAACTTTTTCTTCCTTTTTTGAAGGTCGTGGCACCGCATTTAAATCGGCAAAACACTCCCACACTGCATTTGGTTCCAGTGATCGTATTTCGTTACTCATATGTTTGTTGATTAGATGTTACAAATGTAGCCATTGCAGTTTAATATACCATTTATTTGGTTATTTTTGACGGATGGATAAGCGTATAAAAACGATTATTGCCCTATCGTTAATACCTCAAATTTTTGTGGTAAAACAACTTGCCAATTATCCGCATCTTATAGAAAAGTATTACAGTAACGGTATCTATCCATATGTCTCAAAAGCTTTTAGGCTAGTCTTTGGCTGGATTCCTTTTTCTATTGGAGATATTTTTTATACGATCGCTTTTATCCTTATCATCAGGTTCCTGATTCTAAACTGGAAAATGTTTTTTTACCAAACGCGAAACTTCTTTCGAGAGGTTTTTACAGTCATATCTCTGTTGTATTTTGTTTTTCACCTTTTTTGGGGGCTCAATTATTACAGGCAACCCCTGAGTAAAACTTTAGATCTGGGAGATGATTACACAACGGAAGAGCTATTGGATTTTACAAAAAAGCTAATCCTTAAAGCGAATCAGGTACATTTTGCTATTACTAAGAACGATACGACGATTGTCGAAATCCCCTATTCTGAAAGAGAGGTTTACAAAATGACTACTAATGGATTTGCCAACCTGTCTAAGAAAATACCACAGTTATCCTATGAATATCGCAGCTTAAAATCTTCCGTATACAGCACAGCCCTTACCTATATGGGATATGGAGGTTACCTCAACCCTTTTACACATGAAGCACAGGTTAATAGTTTAGCCTTTAGCTATAAATATCCAACGGTATCTTGTCACGAACAAGCACATCAACTTGGATTTTCAGCAGAAAATGAAGCGAATTTCGTGGGCTATCTTGCTGCCGTCAATAACGACGATATTTTTTTTAAGTATTCCGGTTACGTTTACACACTGCGTTACTGTTTAGGAGAACTTAAGCATCGAAATGAACAGTTATTTGACGAACTTAATGAGCTAATAAATCCAGGGATCATCAAGAATTATCTCAACGTAGCAAAGTTTTGGAGCAAGTATGAAAACAAAGCAGAACCGGCTTTTAAAAGCTCTTTCAATACTTTTCTTAAAGCGAACAATCAGAAAGATGGAATAAAAAGTTATAGTTACGTGGTAACACTACTTGTTAACTATCATAAAAATAACCCTTTATAGACAGAGTTAAACAAGTCAATTAATCGCTAATCCTAATACTAAGGCAAGCATGGCTGACATCGAAAGCTTTCGCAACAATAACCAAAACGACAAGAATTAAATTCTATACATTCTCTTTTACCTCCGTTTATAGCTCTTAGTTCTTTTTTACTAAGACTTTTATAAGATTTTAATGTTTTCATCTGATCAAGAATTAAAATTTATATAATATAAGAAATTTCTTTCTTTTTAAAAAGGTTTGTAGTAGTGAAAATTAATCCGTACTGTTTTAACTTCCCTAACAAAATGTTAAAATCAAATACGTTCTATTTTTTCCATCTAACTTTAACTCTGTTAAACCTTAATACCTTATGAGAAAAAAATTACTACTACTCACTTTATTTTTAAGCTCGCTGTTCGCTACAAACGCACAGGAATATTTCCCAAAAAATGATGGTGTCAAAGCAGTAAATAAAAACTTTACGGCATTCATCAATGCAAACATTCAACAGTCTTCTACTCAGGTTTTGAAAAATGGAACCTTACTTATTCAGGACGGAAAAATTATTGATGTTGGAACAAATTTAAAACTCCCTGATAATACAGTAGTTATAGACCTTCAGGGTAAATATATTTATCCTTCGTTTATTGATATTTTTACTGAATTCGGCATTAAAAAACCGGAGAAAAAAACGAGTCCCGGACGTTCAGCACAGTATCATCCTTCTCGAGAAGGGTATTATTGGAACGATCATGTAATGCCAGAGAACAACGCCATTGATAAGTTCACCTTCGATGCTAAAATGGCAAAGAAACTACAAGAAACGGGATTCGGTGTGGTTAACACCCATATCCCTGATGGTATTGTACGAGGAACAGGAATGCTGGTAGCTCTAAACAGTAAAGCAGATAATAATAAACGTATAATCGATCAAAGATCTTCACAATACCTGTCATTTGAAAAAAGTGTGACCTCTAACCAAAGCTATCCAACTTCACAAATGGGGGCTATAGCCCTGTTAAGACAACTGTACCACGATGCTGACTGGTATCGAAAAGGAAATGCAGCGCAAAAAGACATGTCAATTGAAGCACTTCTTGCAAATGAAAAACTTCCTCAGATATTTGATGCAGGAGACAAACAAAACGGGTTCAGAGCCGCCAAAATTGCCAATGAATTTGGTATCCCTTACATTATTAAAGGATACGGTAATGAATATGAGCGTATTGCAGAGGTAAAAAAAACCAAAGCAACATACATTTTACCGCTTAATTTTCCGGAAGCTTACGATCTGACCAACCCTTTTAATGCTTCAAAAGTAGATCTGTCTAGCATGCGTTACTGGAACCAGGCACCTTTTAATCCGGGAAAACTGGCAGCTAATGATATCATATTTACACTTACTACAGCAGACTTAGAAAAACCAGAAAATTTCTTAAAGAACTTAAGAAAATCAGTTTTATACGGCCTTCCCAAAAACAAGGCGTTAGAAGCCCTTACCAGCGTACCCGCTAAATTATTGAATCAGGAAAATAGATTAGGGCAAATAAATCCTGGATTTTATGCGAATTTTTTAATTACTTCCGGTGATATTTTTGATGAAAATACGACCATTTATGAAAATTGGGTTCAGGGTGACAAGCATATTATAAACGATATGAACATATTGGACATCAGAGGCAACTATCTGCTAAACGTTAATAGTAATACTTATAACCTTTCCATTACAGGCAAACCATCGAAACTGAAGTCTTCACTAAAGAAAGACAGCCTTGAAGTAACGTCCAAACTCACTTTCAAAGACAACTGGTTTACATTGGCCTTTACGCCGGACCAAACGAAAGATAAAGAATTCGTAAGACTTTCTTCCTGGGTTTCCGATAAAGATAAATTAGAAGGCTCAGGTACTCTTACTAATGGGAATCCGGTAGAATGGTCTGCCCTTCGTGTAAAAAATGAAACCGACACCAGTAAAGATGTGAAGGCCAAAACTAACGAAGTACCTGATTTTATTCCGGTAACTTATCCCAATAAAGCATTTGGATGGAAAAGTCTTCCTGAAGCTCGTATGTTACTGATTAAGAATGCAACGGTTTGGACCAATGAAGAATCAGGTATTCTGAAAAACACGGACGTGTTAGTAAAGAACGGAAAAATTGCACAAATTGGCACAAATCTGGATGCATCTGGCGCTCAGGTTATAGATGGTACCGGCAAACATCTTACCTCTGGTATCATCGACGAACATTCACACATTGCCGCCGCAAGCATTAATGAAGCTGGTCATAATAGCTCAGCTGAAGTTACGATTCAGGATGTAGTTGACCCGGATGATATCGATATTTATCGCAATTTATCAGGAGGAGTCACCGCTATTCAAATATTACATGGCTCTGCAAACCCCATTGGAGGCCGTTCTGCGCTTATTAAGCTTAAGTGGGGAGAAAGTGCAGATAATTTACTCATTGAGAACGCTCCCGGTTTTATCAAATTTGCACTTGGTGAAAACGTAAAACAATCTAATTGGGGAAGTACCACACGATTTCCCCAAACCCGTATGGGTGTAGAACAAGTATTTGTAGACTACTTTCAACGCGCGTCTGAATATGATAAGAAGTGGAAATCATATAATTCACTTTCTTCAAAAAAGAAATCGCAAACCAAAGCACCTCGCTACGATATAGAAATGGAAACCATCGCGGAGATTCTGAATAAAGAACGCTTTATTTCTTGTCACTCCTATGTGCAAAGTGAGATCAATATGCTAATGAAGGTAGCAGATAAATTTGGATTTAACATCAACACGTTTACACATATTCTGGAAGGTTACAAAGTTGCAGATAAGATGGCCGAACACGGGGTGGGTGGTTCTACATTTTCTGATTGGTGGGCTTATAAATATGAAGTAAATGATGCCATACCTTACAATGCGGCGATCATGCATAAAGAAGGTGTTGTAACTGCCATTAATTCTGATGATGCAGAAATGTCTCGAAGACTCAATCAAGAGGCAGCCAAGACGGTCAAGTACGGTGGAGTTTCCGAAGAAGATGCCTGGAAATTTGTCACCTTAAATCCTGCAAAATTACTTCATCTGGATGACAGGATGGGAAGCATAAAGCCAGGAAAAGATGCCGATCTTGTAGTTTGGAGTGATCATCCATTATCGGTTTATTCGATCGCAGAAAAAACCATTGTTGATGGTATTATTTACTACGATCATCAGGAAATGAAAAAGATGAAGAAAGAATTGAATGAAGAAAGAAACAAGCTCATTAGCCTTATGATCGCTGCCAAAAACAAAGGAAACAAGACCCAGACCCCGGAAAAGAAAGAAAAGAGACATCTACATTGCGATTCACTATAAAAAATCAATCATGAAAAAATATATATTAACTACGCTAACGCTGCTATTATTTCTGTATACAGGAACTGCACAACAAACACCGGCCGGGGCGCAGACCGAATCTATTCTTATCATTGGAGCTACCTTACACATTGGAAACGGTGAGATCATCAACAATGGCGCTTTAGGTTTTAGTGAAGGAAGAATTAACTATGTTGGTCCCGCTGCGAACGCAGATTCTTCAAGCTATGCCAGAATTATGGATGCTAGCGGTAAACATGTATACCCGGGTTTTATCGGTATGAATACTTCTCTTGGACTTGTTGAGATCGATGCCGTTAGAGCCACAGACGATGAGGATGAAATTGGCGGTATGATCCCACATATCAGAAGCCAGATCGCATATAATGCAGAGTCTAAAGTAGTAGAAAGTGTTCGTCCTAATGGAATTCTGCTTGCACAGGTTGCTCCTCGCGGTGGTCGTATCTCGGGCACCTCATCTATCATGCAACTCGACGCCTGGAACTGGGAAGATGCGACTCTTCAAAAAGATGATGGAATACATATGAACTGGCCAGCCACCTATAAAAGAGGTCGCTGGTGGATGGGTGAAGACCCTTCCTTAAAGCCCAATAAAGACTATGTAAAGGAAGTACAGGAAATTAAAGACTTTATAACCGAAGCTAAAGCCTATCTCGCAGGTGATCAAAAACCAAAAAACCTTCCTTATGAAGCTGTATCAGGACTTTTTGACGGAACTCAAAAATTATATATTAAAGCTAACGATGCAAAACAAATGATCGAGGCGGTCAACTTTGCAACATCAGCAGGAATCAAAAATATTGTGATCATAGGCGGTAACGAGGCGCATCTTGTTACCGACCTCTTGAGTAAATATAAGGTAGCTGTTTTGTTAAGCAGGCCTCATAGACTCCCTTCTTCGGAAGATGATGATGTAAAACACCCGTTTATGTTAGCAAAGCTACTGGATGAAAAAGGCATCCTGACCGGGATTGAGATGAGCGGACAGATGGAACGCATGAACACCCGAAATCTTCCCTTTTATGCAGGTACCTTTGCTGCTTACGGCCTGGATAAAGAAAAAGCAGTGCGCTTAATTACCCAGAATGCAGCACAAATCGCTGGCATTTCAGATCGCGTAGGTACTTTAGAAACAGGTAAGCACGCAACCCTATTTGTTTCAGAAGGCGATGCATTAGATATGCGTACGAATCAATTGTATCACGCTTTCATTGAAGGACGTGAAATTAGCCTCGAAACTCATCAGACTGAATTGTGGAAACGCTATTCAAAAAAATATGAAAGTGACTAAACGATGAATATATCATATAAAAAGGAGTGCGGTGCACTCCTTTTTTATTGGCGTCTCCAAAGGGTCTGATACCACTAGGCCTGACTTGAAATTAAACGTTTGTTTCAAGCAAATCCTCATGGGCTTGCCCTGGGGGTTATTTACTGTTCAGGATAAATGGCTTCTGCCGGTTTTTGAAACAACTTAGCAGGAACACGCTCTTCGGTGATGGTGACATTCACAAAATTACGCGTGGCAGCGGCCTCTCGTACCTTTTCACCTTCATTCTTATGCCATGTTAGCGATTTTGGCAATATGAGTCCATCAATCTTCTGCCAGTCGTTGTATCTAATGTAATGAACATCGTTACTGGCTTCTCCCTTTCCGAAAGTAACGGTATAACCCAACCACTGCATTTGATAATTTTCTGCATCGTAGTAAAGAAAATAATTGTCTTCGGGTGAATCTCCAATATTCTGCTTATAAGACACCTTGAATCCCGGATAACTTTGACCTTCATAGTCAAGGGGAGGCACTTCTTCAAAAATGATACCTTCATCTGCTAAAACAAATGGCATCGCGTAAAAGTAGAACATCAGATTGTGGTAAAACCGAGGATTACTTTTAAAAAAAGTCGAGTCTTGTAAAATCCAGGACTTTTCACCATCAAATCCGACCGTGTAATTAGGACCTTCAATCAAATCGTTCCTTGAGACCAGATCAATAGTCTGCTTTTCGTTTCCTGTCTCCTTCTCCAATTCATATTGCATGGTTTTCTTTGATTTCCATACAGACAAACCTCCGTGAGCATCAAAAATACGTGCAACTGCTTCCGGATATTCTTTTTCTTTTTCTTCAGTTTGGGTGGTTATTGAGGTAGAATCTTCCGCTTTCGGTTGTTGTTTGCAGCTATAGATAATCATGAGCAAAACAACAATCCATACGTTTTTTTTCATTTTATAATATATTTAGTTTACAGCTTTGTCGGAACATCGCTACATTTATTACGGCAATAACTATATTTTTGCTTAAAACGAATAGAAGTGAAAGAAATAAGCAGTCTTCAAAATCCGCTGGTAAAACAAATAATTTCACTACAAAGTAAATCACGAGAGCGAAAAAAAAGCGGTCTCTTTGTTATTGAAGGGTTAAGGGAAATAGAATTAGCAGTTAGTGCAGGTTACCTGATAAATACATTTCTCATTGATGAAAGTAAGTATACAAATACTTCGCTTCCCATTAAACCGGAAAATTTCACGACTACCAATTTCGTAAAAGTGACCGAGGCAGTTTACAAAAAGATAGCGTACAGAGAGAGCACCGAGGGTATTCTGGCGCTTTCTTCATGTAAAGAACATGACCTTAACACATTGACGATCAAAAAAGAGAATCCGCTTTTTCTTGTAGCCGAAGCTCCTGAAAAGCCTGGTAATATCGGAGCCTTGTTACGTACGGCGGATGCAGCGGGTTTAGATGCCGTTATCATTGCTAATCCCAAAACCGATCTTTACAATCCAAATATTATTAGAAGTTCTGTAGGCTGTATTTTTACAAACAGTGTCTACACCGGAAGCACCACTGAGATTATTCAATATCTCAAAAAAAATCACATTTCTATTTATGCGGCTGCTCTTGAAGCCTCATCCAACTATCACTTGCAGGATTTTACCGGAGCTGCTGCAATTGTGGTAGGCACCGAAGCTACAGGATTGGGAGATGATTGGTTACAAAATGCGACTCAAAACATAAAGATTCCGATGCAAGGCAGAATTGACTCCATGAATGTTTCGGTAGCAGCGGCAATTATTATCTTTGAAGCGTGTAGACAGCGTAATTTTAAATAAAAGTCCCTAAAATCTGAAAAAAATGAGTCCATCCCTGTTATTCTATATTATTATTATCATACTTATAGTCGATTTTGTAATTGATCTGACCATAAGTCACCTGAATGCTAAAAAATTTGATGCTCCTATTCCGAAGGAATTGGAAGATCTTTACGATGAAGAAGCTTATCAGAAATCACAGTCCTATAAAAAAGAGAAATACCGATTTGGCCTTTTAAGTGGATCTATTTCTTTCGCAGCTACCTTAATTTTTCTTGTACTGGGAGGTTTTGAATTTGTTGATTCGTTTGCAAGAACTGTAAGTGAACATCCCATTATGAATGCATTACTGTTCTTTGGTATCATCATGTTATTTAGTGATCTTCTGGGAACCCCTTTTGAATGGTATCACACATTTGTGATCGAAGAAAAGTATGGCTTTAATAAAACATCCAAAAAAACTTTTCTAACCGATAAGATTAAAGGCTGGTTATTGATGGCTGTTATCGGAGGGAGTGTTTTGTCATTAATTCTGATATTCTTTGAATTTGCAGATTCGTTGTTTTGGTTCTATACCTGGTTACTGATTACCACTTTTAGTCTTTTTGCGACCATGTTTTACAGTAAACTAATTGTTCCGCTATTCAACAAACGTTCTGCTTTAGAGGAAGGAGCACTAAAAGAAGCCATTACGACTTATGCCAATCAAATAGGATTTAAGCTAAAAAATATATTTGTGATCGATGGTTCTAAAAGATCCACCAAAGCAAATGCTTATTTTTCGGGTATAGGACCTGAAAAACAGATCACCCTATACGACACCCTGATCAAAGATCTGGAAATCAAAGAAATAGTAGCAGTTCTTGCTCACGAGGTAGGGCATTACAAACGAAAGCATATTTTATTTAATCTCATCACATCTGCACTACTTACCGGACTCACACTTTATATATTAGGGCTTTTTCTCAATCACTTAGAATTATCTAAGGCAATAGGAGTGGAAGAGCCCAGCTTTCATGCGGCTTTGATTACTTTTGGAATCTTATACACACCTATTTCCAGACTTACAGGTCTGATAATGAATTACTTTTCTCGCAGATTTGAATATGAAGCAGATGCATATGCAAAGAACACCTACGATGGTTATCCTTTGATCGAAGCGCTTAAGAAATTATCGAAGAACAGCCTGAGCAACCTAAACCCCCATCCTGCCTATGTTTTCATGCATTATTCGCATCCTACTCTACTCGATCGAATTAGGCAACTAAAGGCATAGTTTTTGTTGGATAATAAGAAAGTTTACGTTATTTTTAATTTATGGCGGTACTAGATCTAGAAGAAGAAAAAAAAGCGATAGCCAAGCAATACAAAGAACTGTTACGCATAAGCTATCAGACGCTTTCTGATGATGACAAGAAGTTAATCAGAATGGCGTTCGATACCGCTGTGGATGCTCATAAGGAACAAAGACGTAAAAGCGGAGAAGCCTATATATTTCATCCCATAGCTGTTGCCAAAATAGTTGCTTCTGAAATTGGTATGGACGCAACTTCTATTGCTGCGGCCTTATTGCATGATGTAGTAGAAGACACCCCTATCACACTTGATGATATAGAAAGATTGTTTGGGGAGACCGTAGCGCGTATTGTTGATGGGCTCACAAAAATATCAAACCTAAATGTAGAGAAAGACGTTTCACTGCAGGCAGAGAACTTCCGAAAGATGTTACTTACGCTTAATGATGATATAAGAGTTATCATTATTAAGATCGCAGATCGTTTGCACAACATGCAGACGATGGAGTCAATGCCTGAACACAAACAGGTTAAGATCGCTTCGGAAACCCTGTATATTTACGCGCCTTTGGCACATAGGATCGGATTGTACAACATCAAAACAGAGCTGGAAGACCTTGGACTCAAATATACCGAACCAGAAGTTTACAACGATATTCTAAGTAAAATTGAAGAAAGTCGGGAAGAACAGGATAAATATATAGAAGATTTTTCCTCCGTGATCACAGAATCTTTGGATAAAGAAGGAATAGAATATGAAATAAAAGGTCGGTCAAAGTCCATATTCTCTATCCGTCGAAAGATGAAAGCTCAGAATGTCACCTACGATGAAGTGTATGATAAATTTGCAATTCGCATCATCTACCAATCCGACAATAAAAATGAAAAGTTTTTAGCCTGGAAGATTTATTCGGTCGTGACCGATCATTTCAGGCCTAACCCAATACGACTCCGCGACTGGATCTCTTCCCCCAAAACAACAGGTTATGAAGCGCTGCACATTACCGTTATGGGACCTAAAGGACGCTGGGTGGAAGTTCAGATTAGAAGCGAGCGTATGCATGAAATTGCAGAGAAAGGATATGCGGCACATTTCAAATACAAGCATGGGGAGCAGCAGGAAATGGGTATTGAAGTTTGGCTGAACAGACTTCAGGAGGCATTAGAAAATTCAGAAGGCAATGCAGTAGACTTTGTCGAAGAATTTAAGCTTAACCTGTATGCTAAGGAAATTTTTGTATTTACTCCTCAGGGGGACCTCAAGTCTTTACCCAAGGGAGCTACTCCTTTAGATTTCGCTTTTCACATTCATACTGAAGTCGGAATGCACACAAGGGGTGCAAAAGTGAATGGCAAACTCGTACCGCTTAGCTTTCCACTAAACAGTGGTGATCAGGTAGAAATAATCACTTCAGAGCATTCAAAGCCTAATTCTAACTGGCTTGATTATGCCACGACAGCTCGGGCAAGAACGAAAATTAAATCTTCGCTCAAAGAGGAGAAAAAAGAACTTGCGGAGGAAGGCAAAGAATTGCTAAGGAGAAAACTGAAGCAACTCAAAATCACCATGAATGAAAAAGTGGTGAATGAGCTGGTTAATTTTTTCAAATTAAAAACAAGTCTTGATCTGTTTTACAGAGTGGGTATTGGGACCATTGAAAATCAAAAATTAAAAGACTACGCAGCGGCACGAAATAATACCTTTATCAACTTCTTCAAAAGCAGGATGCGCAAGTCTCCTCAAACAAAAGACGTGCAAAAAGAAGAAATCACTTCAAAGTACGATTTATTAGTTTTTGGTAAAGAAGAAGAAAAATTAGATTATAAGTTTGCCAATTGTTGCAATGCGATACCGGGAGATGATGTTTTTGGTTTTGTGACTATAAACGAAGGTATTAAAGTGCATAAAAAAGACTGCCCTAACGCAATAACGATGCAGTCGAACTATGCCTACCGCATCATTCCGGCAAAATGGGTGGACTCTTCGCAGGAAGGATTTACTTCTATAATTCAGCTAAATGGTATCGATAACCTTGGGTTGGTGAGTGATGTGACTAAAATTATATCAAATAACATGCACGTGAATATGAAAAATCTGAATTTTGATACAGATGATGGTATTTTCACAGGTAAGATCACCGTAGAGGTCAAAAACAAGACAATTCTTAAAAAACTTATTGACAATTTAAGGAAGATAAGTGGTATTGAGAAAGTAACCCGAATTTAATTTTAAACTGTACCTTTGTACAAGTTTTTATTTTCTAGAGCACATTATGGCGAATGAGAAAAATCAGGAAATTGTAAAAAACGTTTTTACTAAATTTCTGGAAGAAAATGGTCATCGGAAAACTCCGGAACGTTTTGCAATCCTTCAGGAAATATATGATAGTGAAGAACATTTTGATATAGAATCTTTATATATTAAAATGAAAAACAAAAACTATCGTGTAAGCAGGGCTACTCTCTACAATACCATTGAGTTATTGCTGGAATGTAATCTGGTACGTAAGCATCAATTCGGGCAGAATCAGGCACACTACGAAAAATCTTATTTCGATAAGCAGCACGATCATGTTATTCTAACCGATACTGGTGAAGTGATGGAGTTTTGCGACCCTCGAATTCAAACTATCAAGAAAACCATTGAAGAAGTCTTTGATATTAAAATACACAATCATTCCCTATACTTTTACGGAACAAAAAACAAAACTAACTAACCTAACCAACCACTACTAATGGCTGTAGATTTACTACTGGGACTACAATGGGGCGACGAAGGAAAAGGCAAAATTGTAGACGTTCTTACCACAAACTATGACATCATTGCACGTTTTCAGGGCGGTCCTAATGCAGGACATACGCTAGAATTTGATGGAATTAAACACGTTCTTCATACCATTCCCTCAGGAATTTTTCATAAGAATGCAATTAATATTGTGGGGAACGGCGTAGTAATAGACCCCGTGATCTTTAAAAAAGAAATTGATAATCTTGCGCAATTCAACCTTGATTTAAAATCAAAATTATTCATCTCGAGAAAAGCACACCTTATTCTCCCAACACATCGGTTATTAGATGCGGCATCGGAGGCGTCAAAAGGAAAAGCTAAAATTGGTTCTACGCTCAAAGGTATTGGTCCTACTTATATGGATAAAACGGGTAGAAACGGCATTAGAGTGGGAGATCTGGAAATGCCTAACTGGAAAGAACAGTACAGGGCTCTTGCCGATAAACATGAGGCAATGATCAATTTTTATGATGTAGACGTTCAATATGATCTCAAAGAGCTGGAAGATGAATTTTGTGAAGCTATAGAGGTCCTCAAATCGCTTACGTTTATTGATAGTGAAGAATTTATCTACCAGGCTCAAAAAAAAGGGCAAACCATTCTTGCCGAAGGAGCCCAGGGGTCTTTACTGGATATTGATTTTGGAACCTATCCTTATGTAACCTCTTCTAATACAACGGCTGCAGGAGCCTGTACAGGTCTAGGAGTGGCTCCTACCGCTATCGGTGAGGTACTTGGTATCTTTAAAGCATACACGACCAGAGTAGGAAGCGGCCCTTTTCCTACCGAATTGTTTGATGAAACCGGAGAAGCTTTGGGACGAATTGGTAATGAGTTTGGTGCTACTACGGGCAGACCCAGACGGTGCGGTTGGCTGGATCTCGTCGCATTAAAATACGCCGTAAGAATCAATGGTGTTACCCAATTAATGATGATGAAAGCTGATGTTCTGAGTGGTTTTGATAAATTAAAGGTATGCACGGCATATGAATATCGTGGAGAAATTATCTCTCACCTACCCTTCAATATAGAGGAAGAAAATGTGAAACCCATTTACACAGAAATGCAGGGATGGAATAAAGATCTTACACAATTAAATTCTTCTGAGCAGCTTCCAAGAGCGTTGCACGCATATATTGAATTTCTGGAAAAAGAGTTGGAGGTTCCCATAAAAATTGTTTCTGTAGGTCCCGATCGAACACAAACGATTCATAGAGCATAAGCACAATTAATACCCGAAGTATAGATTCATCTGTTCGTTTTATCCGAATATTAAAATCATCTTAACATACTCTTCTGGCATAGTCAAAATACCTATTTTTACAGCCAAATTCAATACGGTGAAAGAAATTAATCCGATTTTAGTCATGCTGTTCCTTTTTCTTGGTCTGCAGAATATATGGTCTCAGGAAAAGAAAACAATTACCGTAGTGTATGGAGGTACTTATACGAAAAACGAAGTGAAGTATCCGGGTGCCTCTATTTTTTCAAAAGATGGTGCCAGACAGGTTCAGTTTGAACATCAAGGGGGAGAACTCTGGTGTGATCTCGCTATCTACAATCAAAAGAAAAACAGTGTCAAAGCATTTGGCAATGTTCGATTTCAACAAGGCGATTCTCTTCAAATGACCAGTAAAAAACTGGACTATGACGGAAATATAAAACTGGCAGTAGCACGTGAGAACGTGACTCTTCGTAATCCGCAGATGACATTGCAAACCGATTCACTTTTTTTTGACCGTACCATTCAGCAGGCCTATTATGACACCTCCGGAACTGTTCGTGATTCTGTGAATGTCTTAACCAGTGAAATGGGACGCTATTTTCTCGAAACAAAAAAATATCAATTTCTTAGCGATGTTGTAATTACCAATCCCGATTATGTGTTGGAGTCTGCGCAGCTGGACTATTACACCTCTACAAAACATGCTTATATGTACGGACCGTCTACCATCACCGGTAAAGATTACGTAACGTACTGCGAACGTGGCTACTATGACACTCAGGATGAAAATGGTTATTTTGTTAAGAACTCACGTATCGATTATAACAACCGCATCATTTACGGCGATAGTCTGTATTTTGATAAACTTACCAGTTTTGCTTCGGCCACTAATAATATTAAAGTCGTTGATACTATAAATAAAGGTGTTGTTAAAGGGCATTATGCTGAAGTATTCAAGGAAAAAGATTCTGTTTTCATTACCAAAAGAGCGGTCGCTATCAATGTGGTCGAACAAGACTCTTTGTACATTCATGGTGATACGTTAATGGTTACTGGTCCGCCCGATGATCGGATTATCAGAGGGTTCAGGAACGTAAAACTCTACAAGAAAGATCTGAGCGGTAAGTGTGATTCAATTCACGTAAATCAAAAAACAGGTCTCACACAATTAATAGGAGAACCTTTGGGTCTTCTTGGTGACGACCTTCCTCTTTTAGAGCGAAAGAAAAAAAGTCCGGTTCTTTGGTCTGGTACCAATCAAATGACGGGTGATAGTATTCATCTGGTAAGTAATGTAAAAACAGAAAAATTAGATTCCCTAAAAGTGCTAAACAATGCTTTTATTGTAGAAAAGGATTCCTTAAGCGAAAACGGCTATAACCAGGTAAAAGGTAAAGATCTGTACGGAAAGTTTATAGACAACGAGCTCAAAATCGTAGATGTAATTAAAAATACAGAGGTTATCTATTATATGTATAATGATGATCAGAAATTAATAGGGATCGATAAAACTATTTGTAGTGCGATCAATATGACGTTTGAAAATAGTGAGATAGAAGATATTACGTTTTTTACAAACCCGGATGGTGATATTTTTCCAGAGAAAGACCTACCTCCCAACGCCCGAAAACTGGCTGGATTTATCTGGAGGGATGGTGAAATGATACGTACTAAAGAAGATATCTTTGATGAAGACGACAATTCTATAGAACTGGTTAAAATACGAGGTATTGATAACCCTATTGATATTGAAGCAGAAGAACTGGAACGGCAGAAACAGGAGCTTGACCCCGATAATACCATAAAAGCACCCAAAAAAAATACTAAAAAAGAGAAGAAAGAGTAAGAAGGTTGTATGTTGGAAGATTTTTTACGGTTTCAAGCACAAACTACACCGCATCCGCTGGCGATGGAGGTTTCTCACGCAAAAGGAAGTTACATTTTCGATACCAAAGAAAGAGCTTTTCTTGATTTTGTAGCGGGGGTTTCGGCTTGCAGTCTTGGGCATTCACATCCTGCTGTAGTCAGTGCAATTAAAGAACAGGCAGAAGCCTATATGCACGTAATGGTTTATGGAGAATATATTCAGAAACCCGCTGTTGAATTTGTGAAACTGCTTGCATCTCAGCTCCCCTCACCTCTCGAAACCACCTATCTTACAAACTCTGGAACTGAAGCTACTGAAGCTGCTATTAAGCTGGCAAAGAGAGTAACTGGAAGAACCGAAATGGTTGCGGCACATCATGCCTATCACGGCAATACACAAGGAGCGATGAGTGTTATGGGGTTTGAGGAAAGAAAAAGAGCATTTAGACCGCTTATTCCCGGAACACGGTTCCTCAGGTTCAACGAAGAAGAAGATCTTGAAAAGATCTCTTGCAGGACTGCCGGGGTGATTCTCGAAACGATTCAGGGAGGAGCAGGTTTTATTGTTCCCGAGAACGGATTTCTTCAAAAAGTGAGAAAGAGATGCGATGAGGTGGGTGCCCTATTAATATTAGACGAGATACAGCCAGGTTTTGGGAGAACAGGAAAACTTTTTGGGTTTGAACATTTTGGTATCGTACCGGATATTGTAGTTGCGGGGAAAGGAATGGGGGGAGGCATGCCGGTGGGAGCTTTTATCGCTTCCAAAGAGCATATGGCACTTCTAAAAGATCGTCCAAAGTTAGGGCATATAACTACATTTGGAGGGCATCCGGTGATCGCAGCTGCCTGTTTAGCGACCTTACAGCACCTTCTTTCTACAAATCTTATAGAAGAAACACTTCGCAAGGAAGAACTTTTCCGATCGCTACTTGTACATCCTTTAATCAAAGAAATACGGGGTAAAGGTCTCATGTTATGCTTGATCCTGGAGAATCCTGAAATTGTTAATCATGTAGTCTTCAAAGCCTTAGAAGAACAATTAATTTTATTTTGGCTTTTATTCGAACCTCATGCAGTAAGAATCACACCTCCTCTGACGATTTCTGATGATGAAATACGTAAGGGTTGTGCGATCATTTTAGACTGTCTCAACAGCTGGAAATAAAGAGATGTTAACTAATTTGTTAATAAGAAAACCCGAATTCACCTGAATTATAGCTCGCATATTTTAATTTTAAGTACAATAGAAATCTAAAAAAGCATTGCTTATGCAATTTAGTTCTAGTGACGACAAAAACCTACCAATAGACAAATTTGAATCCATGTTAAAAACAGATGATGTCTATTTCTTCGACTCCGAAGACTTTGAAGAGATCATTCATCATTACTTAGACTCCGGTAAAGTAAGCCTTGCTAAAAAGGCAATTAAGATCGGGTTAGAACAGCATACAGATTCTACGAATCTCAAATTGCTTCAGATAGAGGTTCTGGTATTTGAGGATAAGTTGGAGACCGCAGAAAACATGCTTAACGAACTTTTGTCTTACGAACATTCAAACGAAGAGATCTATATACAGAAAGCGAACATCTATTCTAAAAAAGACGATCATCAAAAGGCTATTGAACTACTGAAAACTGCACTCGTATTCGCAGACGATGTTTCTGATATCTATTCACTCATTGGCATGGAATATCTGTTTATAGACGATTTTGCATCGGCAAAACAGTATTTTATGAAATGTCTGGAAGAGGACCCTCAGGATTATGCCTCGCTCTACAATTCAGTGTATTGTTTTGAGTTTCTTGAAGATTTTGATGGCGCGATCGACTTTCTTAATGAATATCTGGAAACTAATCCATATTGTGAGGTAGCCTGGCATCAGCTGGGAAAACAGTTCTTCGAAAAGAAAATGTACAAGGAAGCCCTCGCAAGTTTTGATTTTGCCATAATTTCAGATGATACTTTTATAGGCGCATATTTAGAGAAAGGTAAAGTACTCGAAAAATTAAACAGACATAATGAAGCGATCGAAAACTACGAGTTATCACTTTCTTTAGACGATCCCACCTCATTTGCTTACTTACGCATAGGGCATTGTCACGAAAAATTGGGTAACCTGGAACTGGCTCAGAAATTTTATTACAAGACCGTTCATGAAGACCCACTTTTAGATAAGGGATGGTTGGCTATAACTCATTTCTATCTCAATCAGGAAAATTATCAAAAAGCTGGTTACTACATTAACAAAGCAATCAATATTGATAGTGAAAATGTAATGTACTGGAAGCTTTCGGCGAAAATTAATTTGCATCTGAACTTTTTTGAGGAAGCAGATTACGCCTTTAAGAAATCGGTAGAACTGGGTAATTATGAATTAGAAACCTGGACGCAGTGGAGCGATGTTTTAGCGAAGCTGGGTGAATATCAGGCAGGTATATCGATCTTATTGCAGGCATTGGAATTTTATCCTGATGAGTCCGTCCTTGAATACCGGATTGCCGGATTCTATTATTCAAGCACCGATAGTCTGAAAGGTAGGTTTCATTTAAAAAATGCATTGCGTAACGACTACGAAAAAGTTACTATTTTAGAAGTGCATTTTCCCGATGTATTCCTCAGAAATAGTGTTAAGAATATTATAACAGAATTTAAAAACGCTTCTTTCCAATAATTCCATACTTTTGTTCGTGCTAATTAGAAAAGTATGCCGCGTTCATTTAGAGAATATGCGATGATTTCCCTTAAAGGTATTGCCATGGGAGCTGCCGATGTAGTCCCGGGAGTTTCTGGAGGAACCATAGCTTTTATATCAGGTATTTATGAAGAACTGATAGAAACCATTAGTAACCTAAGTTTAAACGCAGTAAAGCTCTGGAAAAATCAAGGGTTTGTTTCAATGTGGGAAAATATCAATGGAGGTTTTTTATTAGCACTTTTCTCAGGAATTTTTATCAGCATATTATCTCTGGCAAAAGCAATCAAGTGGCTTCTTGAAAACGAAGCAATTATGCTTTGGTCTTTCTTTTTTGGATTGGTGATCGCAAGTATATTTCTCATAGGCAAAAGCATTACAAAATGGTCTGCTCCTGTCTTTTTATTTCTTGTCGCAGGCACGATCGTTTCCTACTTGGTGACTATTCTTGAACCCACTAGTTCTCCAGATAGTTTTTACTATCTTTTCTTTTGTGGCTTTATTGCCATTATTGCCATGATACTACCTGGTGTTTCAGGTGCGTTTATTTTGGTGCTATTAGGTGCTTACAGCACAGCAATAAATACTGTAAACCTTTTTATTGAAAGTGTTCTTGAATTGAGTTGGGATAAGTTTATAGATGCTGCCCTCAAATTCTTTTCGTTGGTGATAGGAGCTATTTTAGGGATTAAAACATTTTCTAAAATCCTGAACTGGATGTTTAGCAACCATAAAAATTTAACTCTGGCGGTTCTTACGGGCTTTATGATAGGTTCACTTAACAAAATATGGCCCTGGAAAGAAACGTTGAGTTGGTTTGAGAACTCACATGGTGAAAAACAACCATTACTTCAGGAAAATATTTCACCGTTAAGCTATGACGGAGATCCAAAAATGATATGGGCATCCGGTCTTATGGTAATAGGTTTTCTTACCATTTATTCTCTTGAACGCATCGCTGAAAAAGCAAAGGCATAAGATGGACAAGCACACCCGCACGTTGCAAGATAAAATTTTCCTTGTCATTAAAGGACTTGCTATGGGTGCGGCGAATAAAGTGCCCGGTGTATCTGGCGGCATTGTAGCGTTTGTTGCAGGTTTCTACGAAGAGTTCATCTATGCGCTTCGCAAAATAAATGTGAAAGCATTTAAGCTATTGATCAATGGTAGATTCAAAAGTTTTTTTCAATATGTGAACGGTCGTTTTTTAAGCCTTCTTTTTTTTGGAATGCTAATAAGTTATTTTAGTGTTTCCAAGATCCTGGATTACTTTATAGAGAAAAAAGAACTCTTTGTATGGGCCAGTTTTTTTGGTATGATCATTGGCTCTATCTACTATATTTCAAAGGATTTTAATCATTGGAACCGAAAGACAATATCTTCTCTCATCGTAGGGGCAGCTATCGGAATTTCGATTAGTTTTTTGAGTCCTGCGAAAGAAAACACCAACCTCTTATTCATTTATTTGTGCGGTATCATTAGTGTTTCCGGAATGACCCTGCCAGGACTTTCAGGGTCGTTCATTTTAATTCTGCTCGGTAATTATGTATTGCTGCTGGTAGATTCCGTAAATGCCCTTTACGATACGATCGCTGATATTTTTAGAGGAGATTTTAGTTTTGTTCATAATGAAAAACGAATAGACACCCTTGTAATTCTCACCGTTTTTACAGCGGGTTCGGCTACAGGGCTGGTGACCTTTTCACATCTTCTTTCTTTTGTACTTAAAAACTACAAACACATTACCACCGCTTTGATCATAGGTTTCATTTCGGGTTCTCTAGGAGTTGTATGGCCATGGAAAAAAGCGATCTACATGACTAACGATCAGGCACAGTTTATTCTGGATAGTAATGGTCAAAAAATTCTTTTAAACTATAAGCGATACCTTCCCGATATGTCTTTAGTGGAAAATTGGTTCACGATTGGATTTGTTATTTTTGGTATTCTTATTGTGCTTGCACTTGATTGGTATGGAAAACAAACCAGAAAATAATACAAACCTTTATGGCTTAATTGGAAGAAATATTTCGTATTCCTTTTCGGCCGGTTACTTTAAAGATAAATTTGAAAGATTAGGATTAAAGGATTATCACTATCAAAACTTTGATCTTTCGAATATAGAAGCGCTTCAGGAAGTGTTGAATGTACATCCCAATTTAAGGGGATTTAATGTTACTATTCCGTACAAAGAAGAAATTATACCGCTATTGCATTCAGTTGACCCGGAAGCTGCCCAAATAGGTGCCGTGAATACCGTTAAGGTTGAGCAGGGATTATTATCAGGCTACAATACAGATAGTTATGGTTTTGAGACTTCCCTTACTCCATTTCTTAAACCCTGGCATAACCATGCACTCATTCTTGGAACAGGTGGGGCTTCAAAGGCAGTAGCCTATGTGCTTCAAAAAAAAGGTATTAGCTATCAATTCGTGTCCAGAAATTCTTCTGATAAAGTGGTTACCTATAACGAATTGACTCCTGCCCTTCTGGCTGCACATCAAATCATTATTAACTGCACACCTTTAGGAACCTTTCCTAACATTGAAGAGCGACCCGAATTACCTTACGAAGTAATTACCCCGAAACACGTATTGTATGACCTCATCTACAATCCCGCAGAAACCACGTTCCTGAAGTTAGGGAAAAAACAGGGAGCCACTATTTGTAATGGTCTTAGGATGTTAGAATTGCAAGCAGAAAAGGCATGGAACATCTGGCAAAAGCCTTAAGAGAATAGCTGTTTGTTTAGACGGAAAGTACAAAATACTTTGCCATGTTCGCAGTTGTTAGTATCTTTCATGAAGAAAGCATGCATGAACCCAAAACATTATTAAAATGTTAGACGAGGAAAAGGATAAAGACCTTCCGAAAAGTGAAGACATACAAAACCTTAGTGAACCTGAGGCTCCCGCTAACGGTGATATTGTCGATCAAACCAAGGAACCTGATTCCGTAGCTAATACCATCGAAAACATTCAAAATAAGGATTCCGAAACGGAAGATACAAATTCAGAAAACAAAGCCATTCCTGAAGCATCTTCTAATGATGAACCAACAATGGAAGCGGCAAAAGAAGAAACTCCAGCTACTGTAGCGGCTCCTGGCTCTTCTGATTCTAAAAAGGAGGCAGAAGACGAAATAGACGAAAATAATGCCGAAGATGGGGAAGACGAGGCTGTAAAAGACAGACATACAATTCCTTTACTGGATTACCATTCGATGACTATGGAGCAGCTCTCAGAAGAACTGAGAAAGCTTTTAAAAAACGAAAAGATTCAGGCAATCAAAACGCATGTAGATCAAATCAAATCTGAATTTGACCTTAAGTTTCAGGAATTGTTAGAGCAGAAAAAGGAAGATTTTCTAAATGACGGGGGCAACGAGATCGACTTTAGTTTTCATTATCCACCTAAAATAATTTTTAATGAATTATACCGGGATTATAGAGACCAGCGTAATAAATACTATAAGGATCTCGAATCCAAACTCAAGACCAACCTTGCAAATCGGTTGGATATCATTGAAGAGCTCAAAGGATTAATTAATGTTGAGGAGAACATCAACACTACTTACAAACACTTTAAAGAATTACAGGACCGATGGAAACATGCCGGACCTATACCCCGAATGGAGTACAACAATATCTGGAGAACGTATCATCATCATGTAGAGCGATTTTACGATTTTCTGGATATTAATCGTGACCTGAGAGATCTTGACTTTAAACACAATTTAGAAGAAAAAGAAAAAATCATTCTGAGAGCGCAGGAGCTCGCAACAGAGACCGATCTCAATAAAGCTTTCAGGGAATTACAGGAATTACATAGAATCTGGAAAGAAGAAATCGGACCGGTCGACAGAGAGCACCGGGAAGATGTTTGGGAGCGTTTTAAAGCAGCTACCAAAGTCATACATGAAAAGCGACAGGATTATTTCAAAAATCTCGATAAGATCTATGAAGAGAATCTCGCGAAAAAAAATGAGCTTATTTCTAAGATCAAAGAAATCGCTGCCCAGGAAGTTTCCTCTCATGGTGTCTGGCAAAAACAGATACGGGAAATTGAAGCGCTTCGTGAATCCTTTTTTAATGCAGGCAAGGTACCACACCGGGTGAATGAAAAAGTATGGGCAGAATTTAAAGAGGCTGTTCGTACTTTTAATCGCAAGAAAAATGCCTTTTACAAAGGGCTAAAGAAAGAACAGCATCTAAACTATGAGAAAAAATTAGAGCTTGTAAAACTTGCAGAATCCTTGAAAGATAGTGAAGAATGGGCCGAAACAACGCCTGTCATGAAGAAGATTCAAAACGACTGGAAGAAAATAGGTCACGTACCTCGAAAATTTTCCGATAAGATCTGGAAAGACTTCAAAAATGCCTGTAATCATTATTTTGACCGCTTGCATGCTCAGAAAAACGATGCCTACAAAGAAGAAATGGAAGCTTATGAGAAAAAGGTGAAATTTCTGGAAGACTTAAAAAGTTATCAATTATCTGGGGATAAGGAAAAAGATCTGGAGCAAATTCAAACCTATATCGCTTCGTGGAAAGAGATCGGGCGCGTCCCCTACAATAAAAAGAATATTGAAGGTAAATTCAATAAGATACTCGATGCTTTGTTCGGTAAAATTGATATCAGTAAGAATGAAGCGGAGCTGCTAAAATATGAGAATAAATTAGAGCAGCTTGCCAATTCCAAGAGTGATTATGCACTGACCAATGAACGTGTTTTTATCCGAAGAAAAATAGATGATCTGAAATCGGAAATCCGCCAGTTAGAAAATAACCTTCAGTTCTTTTCAAATGCCTCGGAAGACAATCCTATGGTAAAAGACGTGATCTCAAAAATCGACAAGCATAAAAAGGATCTAGAGCTTCTAAAGGCAAAACTAAAGCAAATAAAGTCACTCCAATAAATCAAAAAAGCCGGTATTTACCGGCTTTTTTATACTCTTTTAGAAAGTTTACTTCGCTATATTCACTGCTCGCGTTTCCCGTATTACCGTAATTTTCACCTGACCCGGATAGGTCATATCCGTTTGTATTTTCTGTGAGATCTCAAAAGAGAGCTCTGATGCTTTCTCATCGGAAACTTTTTCACTTTCTACGATCACCCTAAGCTCCCGACCTGCCTGAATAGCATAGGCCTTTTTTACTCCATTGAATCCGAATGCAATATCTTCGAGATCCTTCAATCTTTGAATATAAGAATCTAGAACCTGTCTTCTCGCTCCAGGACGTGCACCACTTACAGCATCACATACCTGTATAATAGGCGCCAGCAAACATTTCATCTCGATTTCATCATGGTGAGCACCAATAGCGTTTACCACATCTGGTTTCTCACCGTATTTCTCTGCTAATTCCATACCTAAAATAGCATGGGGCATTTCAGTTTCTGTTTCCGGCACTTTTCCAATATCATGCAATAGTCCGGCTCGCTTGGCTAATTTTGCATTAACTCCAAGCTCTGCTGCCATCACTCCGCATAATTTCGCTACTTCCCGTGAATGTTGTAAAAGGTTTTGCCCATATGAAGATCGGTATTTCATTCGTCCTACCATTTTAATCAGCTCAGGATGCAATCCATGAATTCCCAGATCAATCACGGTACGCTTTCCTACTTCAATAATCTCTTCTTCGATCTGTTTTGTCGTTTTCTTCACCACTTCTTCAATTCGCGCCGGGTGAATACGCCCATCGGTTACAAGCTTGTGTAATGACAATCGGGCTATTTCTCTTCGCACAGAATCGAAACAAGAAAGAATGATCGCTTCCGGCGTGTCATCAACAATAATTTCAACACCTGTAGCCGACTCAAGCGTTCGTATATTTCTACCTTCTCTACCAATAATTCTTCCCTTTACATCATCTGATTCCAGATTAAAAACAGAGACACAATTCTCTACGGCTTCTTCGGTTCCTATTCGTTGAATAGTGTTTATAACTATTTTTCGGGCTTCTTGCTGTGCTGTAAGTTTGGCCTCTTCCATTTTATTCTGGATGTATGCCATTGCATCACTTTTTGCATCGGTCTTTAAAGACTCTACCAACTGTGATTTTGCTTCTTCGGCAGAAAGTCCCGAAATAACTTCTAATTGTTCTACCTGACTCTTGTGAAGCTTTTCCAGTTCGACCTGTTTCTTTTCGAGAAAATCAATGCGGTAATCATAATCCTTGATTTTATTCTCTATCTCCTTATTGAGCTTCTTATTTTTATTGAGTTCGCCTGTAATTTGAGATTCTTTATCTCTGGTTCTCTTTTCGGCATCGGCAATCTTTTTGTCACGAGAATTAATTACCTTTTCATGTTCTGCTTTCAGTTCCAGAAATTTTTCCTTGGCTTGTAGAATTTTGTCTTTTTTAATATTTTCTCCTTCTAGTTTCGCCTCTTTGATAACAGAAGCTGCTTCTTTTTTTGCGTTAGAAATAAGTTTTGATCCAGAGTTCTTATCAATTAATTTTGAGATAATAAAGCCAATTATTATTCCTCCTATTACTGCAATTACAATTAATGCTGTAGTGTCCATCGTCTATGTATTTATATAAAAAAAGCCTACATTGGACTGGATGTTTTGTACAAACTCCAAAAAACAGGTTTAGGGCTAACAGACTGATCAAGGATCCGCTCGAAGACGGCATGCTTTTACAATCTAAACTCACCCTTTTTAATTGATACTTGTTGAGTTTGTCAAAAAATTAAACCAATGTAGGCAGTAACTTTATGTTATTTAAAGAACGTTTTAGTTAACTAAGTTCATCCTGAAGCGTCTTGTCAAGCATTTGTAACTTTTCAAGTACTTCTTCATTTATGTTTTCACTTACAATACTTTTTTGTTCTACCTGAGAAGCAAACTGAAGTGCACACATGGCTAACACATCTTGTTTGTCTCTTACTGCATAATTCTGCTCAAATTGCTTGATAAGCGATTCAATTTTTTTGGCCGCTTTTCTTATCCCTTCTTCTTGCGCCGGTTCTATCGTTAATGGATACACCCTGTCTGCAATAGAAACTTTAATTTTGAGCTTTTCACTCATGCTTTGATGTTATTCAGAAAGTTGCGCTATACAAGCATCAATTTCCCGAATTAAAGTATTTATTTTAAGCTTAGCTTCTGTTTTTGTTTGGTTACTGCCAAGCATTGAATTCGCCATTTTGAGCGCATTATATTTTTCCTCCCATGATGCGATTTCTGCTTCCTGATCGCTTATGGTCTTTTCAGATTTTGCTAATTCACTGGTTAACCGTTGATTGGCCTGCTTCAACAATTTATGCTTATGTAAAAGCTTGCTGATCCTGTTTTCCAGTGAATCTACAATCTGTACTATGGTACTCATACAGCCTAAAATTCAATACGTGATCTACAAATGTAACATACCTGCACATACTTCGCAATTTTTTGTTTAAAAAATATTTGTTCATAGGCACCTGTAAAAATTTTAGGGATGCGGTTCTTTTTTGACATGCGGTTGCTTCATCATTTTATTTCAATTAGTTATTTTAGCACCTGAATGATTTTATGTATGCGCCGATTATTTATACTACTATTTCTGGTTTCTCAGTCGTTATTTGCTCAAAATACCTATCCTCCAGATCTGTTTCGTTCTCCGCTGGATATCCCTGTTTATCTGTCGGGTACTTTTGGTGAGCTTCGATCGAATCATTTTCATTCTGGCATCGATATCAAAACACGACAAAGAGAGGGACTGCCGGTATATGCCATAGGAGATGGATATATTTCCAGAATTAAAATATCTCCCTGGGGTTTTGGCAAGGCGATCTATATTACACACCCCGATGGAAACTACACCTCCGTGTATGCTCATTTACGTTCATTCAACAAAGAACTTCAGGCTTATATTAAAAAGTTACAATACGATAAGAAGTCTTATTCGGTTGAAGTATATCCCGATCCGAATGCAATTAAAGTAAGTAAAGGGAATATTATTGCCTACAGTGGAAATTCCGGAAGCAGTGGCGGACCTCATTTGCATTTTGAAATACGTGACAGTTCACAAAGGCCCATCAACCCTTTACATTTTGGAATTCAGGTGAAAGATGCTATTTCGCCTACAGTGAATTCATTATATGCTTATACGTTTGACCAAAAATCTCAGGTTAATAAGTCAAACAAGCCTATTCAAATTAACATAAACGAGGAGGCCCCAAACCGTTTTATCGCAGACACAATTAGTGCATCTGGAAAAATCGGATTCGGTATAAATACGTTTGATCGGCAAAGCGGCACTTATAATAAAAATGGAGTTTATGAGGTCGCAATGAAGGTGAACGGAAAGCCTTACTTCAGTTACAATCTGGAGAAATTCTCTTTTTCTGAGACTCGATATATCAATGCACACATTGATTATGAATACTATAGATCTAGAAAAAGTCGTATTCAAAAACTTTACCGCTGGCCCAAAAATCCGTTAAGCATCTACCGAAACAATACAAACGATGGAATTATAGAGGTTCAGGTAGGTAGCAATATGCTTATCGAAATTCAAATTACCGATTTTGAAGGTAATACGAGCGATATTATCATACCTGTAAAGGGGAAGGTTGCCGATATCGAAAGACCTACGGAAATTAAAACAACCGATCGGTTTTTGAGAGCTTCCATAGACAATATTTATGAATTAAACAGCGCTTCGGTTTATTTCCCCGCGGGAACTTTTTATGAAAACTTTTATATAGATATCAAAGAACATGATTCTGTGCTTAGAATTCACCACGATAAAGTACCAGTTCATAAAAGATACCAAATTACTATGGATATTACTGACTATCCAGCGGAACTTAAAGGCAAGCTTTTCATAGCCAGTGTATCCGATAAAGGAGAAGTCTACTATGAAACCACTAAAAGAAAAGAAAATGCACTTACTGCAAAAACACGTAGTCTAGGAGATTTCAAAATAGTAGCTGACACCACAGCTCCAACGGTCAAACCCAAGAATTTCAAAAAAAATAAATGGCTTTCAAACTACAGATATCTCAAATTACGTATTGAAGACGACTTAAGCGGAATCGATTCCTACACCGCAACGATGAACGGGAAATGGATATTAATGGAGTATGACCCTAAAACCAAGACACTCACCTACGATTTTGAAGATCTTGAATTCAAAGAGACCAAACACTATTTGGAAGTTGTCGTGACAGATAATGTGGGAAATAATACTACATTTACAAGTACGTTTTATAAAAAATAAATAAATAGCCATTTTGAGTATTCGCCATTTACTGATTTTCTTTATTCTTTACTGCGTTTCTTTTCAAGTGTTCTCTCAAACGGCAACCGTAAGAGGAATTATTTTAGATGAAGAAAACCAGCCCATCCCGAATGTCAGTATCACCTACGAAACCACAGGCACTCAAACCAACGAAAACGGATTTTATCTCATTGAGATCCCTGCAAATCAAACGATCAAACTTGAATTTACCCATATCGCACATAAAAGAACTGTACTTACTTTGAAACTAACAAACGGAGAAGACTTTGAATTTAATCCGGTTTTGAAAGTAAGCGTTGCACAGATGGACGAGGTGACCGTCACCAATTCCGGTCGGAAAGCGGTGGAGGGCATAACCAACATTTCTCCCGAAGACATACGATTAATACCTGGTGCAAACGCAGGGGTCGAGAATATTTTAAAATCGCTTCCGGGAGTTAATTCAAATAATGAATTAAGCACACAATATTCCGTTAGAGGAGGAAATTTTGATGAAAACCTGGTGTATGTAAATGAAATACAGGTGTATCGTCCCTTTTTAGTTCGATCTGGACAACAAGAAGGATTTAGTTTCGTAAACACCGATATGGTGCAGAACGTCGCTTTTTCAGCAGGGGGATTCCAGGCAAAATACGGCGATCGAATGTCATCTGTATTAGACATAACTTATAAGACCCCGGTTTCATTTGGGGCGTCTGTTAATGCGAGCCTGTTAGGAGCCACGGCTTCTGTAGAAACGAGATCTGCTAATGGAAAATTAGCCACGGTCAATGGGGTTCGTTACAGGAATAACGCATTGTTTGTGAATGATCTAGATACCCGGGCAGACTTCACTCCTATTTTTGCAGATATACAGTCTTACATAACCTACAAACTATCTTCAAAATTTCATCTTAATTTCCTGGGCTATTTAGGCATCAACGATTACCAATTCAGACCACGCACACGGCAGACAAATTTTGGAACTGTTTCAGAGCCCAGAGCACTTCTCGTAGTTTATGAAGGGCAGGAAAAAGACAGATACTTCACCAGCATGGGAGCGTTTAAAGCCAATTACTTCGTAAATGATAAGCTTACCCTTAAATTAATAGGTGCCGCATACCATGCAACCGAAGAAGAATATTTTGATATACTTGCAAGGTATCGCCTTGGTAGTGTCAATAGCGATATTGGGGATGAAGATCTGGGAGATGTAGAATTTTCTGAAGGAGCTGGTTCACAGTTTTCACATGCCCGAAACGATCTCGATGCGCTTATCATTAATATAGAACAAAAAGGAACCTACCGAAACGAGGAAGACCTTATTGAATGGGGAATTAAGTACACCCATGAGGATATCAGAGACCGCTTAAGAGAATTTCAGATTATTGATTCTGCTGGTTTTTCCATTCGCCCTCCGTTCGAAGAGTTCGATAACGATCAGCCTTACGAACCTTTTGATGTTCCTTTGGAGGCATTTGAAAGCATCAGGGCTACAAATTTTGTAAAGACCAATAGATTCTCAGGGTATCTACAATGGAGCAGACGAGATTTTTGGGGCAAAAACGAAGTATGGATGAATGCCGGAGTGCGGGCACATCACTGGACTGTAAATCCCGAAGGTATTGAAAGTGTTTCTCAAACCGTTATTAGTCCCAGGGCTCAATTTGCAATCAAACCCGATTGGAAGGCAGATATGCTTTTTAGGATTTCTGGAGGTTTCTACTACCAGCCTCCTTTTTACAGAGAGCTGAGAGATTCTACAGGTACCGTAAATCCGGGAATTAAAGCGCAAAGATCTATTCATCTTGTTTTAGGTAACGATTACAGTTTTACGATGTGGGGAAGGCCTTTTAAGCTTACTTCAGAGGCATACTACAAAAGTATGACCGATGTTAATACCTACACCCTTGAAAACGTACGCATACGATATCGCGCCAATAATAATGCGGAAGCTTATGCTTACGGACTTGATCTACGGCTTAATGGAGAGTTTGTTCCTGGTACCGAGTCCTGGATAAGCCTGGGTTATCTGAAAACGGAAGAAAATATTAACGATCGTGGTTACATTGCAAGACCTACCGATCAACGTTTGAAATTTGCTATTCTTTTTCAGGATTATGTTCCAAACATTCCCGATCTAAAAATGTACCTGAATCTGGTTTACAATACAGGGGTCCCAGCGGGAGTCCCAGGTTTTGCAGATCCTTATGATTTTCAGAACAGACTTCGGGATTACCGACGGGCTGACCTTGGGGTTTCGTACGTATTGGCAGATCGAAACAAGCAGTTCGGCAAAGGACATTGGTTACATAAGTTCAAAGATCTAAGTGTTGGGGTTGAAATATTTAATATTTTTGACAATCAAAACACCATCACAAGCACTTTTGTGCGGGATGTACAGTCTGGGAATCAATTTGGAATCCCGAATTTTCTAACCGGGCGTGTTTTTAATGTTAAACTCGGAATGCGATTTTAAATGAAAAAAATAGTTGGTTTATTATTTATTTTATGGGTTGCCGGATTGAATGCGCAGAAAACGATCTATGAAAGTGTTCATTTTGAAAAGTTAAGTAAAGAACATGAGGTGATCGCTATCATTCCTTTTATAGCAACGCTGGAATTGGACACTGAAGAATATAACGTTTCAGATCAAGAACTGGATGAGCTGGAAAAGCAGGAAGGTCTTGCTGTACAAGATGCACTTGAAAGCTATTTTCTGCAGCGAAAAAGTCGAAAAAAGTTTTCAGTAGAATTTCAGGACGTACAGAACACCAATGCAATACTGGCTAAGAACAATATCACGTTAGACAATATTGATATTTATACCACACAGGAACTTTGTGAAATATTAGAGGTAGATGCACTGGTAAGTGGCAATCTTACCTTAAGCGCATTGATTTCGAAGGGAGTGCCCGAAGTAGATTTTATCTCCATCATTCTTGGCAAGTCAGATTTTGGAAGAATTGCGGTAAAAATAAGTGATGGTGAGAGTGGAAAACTTCTTTGGAAATACGAAAAAACAATCAATCGTAAATCCGGAAAAAACACCAAATCTATCATAGAGTCTATGATGAAAACTGCTGCGCGAAAATTTCCGTACGACAAAGATAAGGACCGTAAGAAAAAGGATTAATCCGTTAAATACGTTTTCAAAAATTCGATTACGTAATCAATCTCTTCTTTGGTATTGAATTTGGAAAATGAAAACCGAATCGAAGGATATTGTAACTTTTCTTCAGACAATATTTCTTTCAAAACATGCGAACTCTGACTGCTTCCGGATTGACAAGCGCTTCCTCTGGAGCAGGCAATTCCCTTGATATCCATTTGAAATAATAGCAATTGCGCTTTTCCTTCATCCATAGGAATTCCAACATTGATCAGCGTATACGTACTTTTTTCCGGGATTTCACAGGTTCCGTTAAAGAAAACATTCGGAATGTGCTTTTTCAACTCAGCAATGAAATATTCTTTTAGTCCTTTGATGTAAGCACGCTCTTCATCCAGGTGCTCGTACGCCAAAACAAAAGCCTCTTCCATCCCCACAATGTTATGAGAAGATTCTGTACCTGCCCGATAGCCTCGCTCCTGCTCTCCTCCAAAGATTAAAGGCTTGAGTCCTGTATTTTTTCTTATGAACGCAAAACCAACTCCTTTGGGTCCGTGAAATTTGTGCGCTGCCGCAGATAGGAAATCCACTTTTGTTTGTTGTACGTCCCATTCCCAATGTCCTATAGACTGTACGGCATCTGAGTGGAATAAAGCTTCATTTTCTTTGCATATTGCAGCCACTCTTGTGATATCGATACGATTTCCAATTTCGTTATTTACATGCATTAAGGTCACCAGTTTCTTGCTGTCGTCTGATTTGAGGAGACGCTCAAGGTGATCAAGATCAGGCATTCCGTCGGGTTGTATATCTACATACATAAGTTGAATACCATATTCTTTTTCCAGTTGTGATGCCGTATGCAAGATAGCATGGTGTTCAATTCTGGAAGTAATAATTGTGCGTACATCCAGATCTCTTACGGCACATCTTAAGATCATATTATCTGCTTCCGTTCCTCCGGAGGTGAAAATGATCTCAGAAGCTTGTGCTCCCATAATTTTAGCAATCGTTTTTCGCGCTTTTTCAATACGCGTTCTGGAAGATCTTCCAAAACTATGTGTCGATGAAGGATTTCCATAACAATCTGAAAGTACTTCTTTCATCTTCTCTACAACCTCTTCCCGTAAACAGGTGGTTGCGGCACTGTCAAAATATACTTTTCCCATAAGCGGCAAAATTATTGAAATTAAATTATTTTTCCACCGAATTTCTAACAAAGCGTCTTTTGCAGTACATTTGTTTTGATAAAGAAAAGGAATGAAAAAAATACTCACATTTTTTTTAATGATCGGACTACTGGTTTCTTGTAGCGATGGTGATCTGCAAGTAGAAACCATCGATTTTACTGCAATTTCAATTCAGTCATGTCCAGATGATAATCAACTGTTTTTTAAGATTAGCAGTGACGAAGCTATCATTCTGGAAGCTAGTGAAAGTCTTATCGTAAACGAGGTGACCGAGCCTGGAGATCCACGTACAAGTTCAATTCCCGGAAGCTCTCAATTTTCATATCGTTTCTTTTCAGCAAATGTGAATAATGCCTATTTCTGTGGCAATTTACCTCCCGCAACTCCAACGGTTAGTGATGAACTAGAGGCTACCGCAGGAACTGTCTCTGTGATCACTGAAGAAATTATAGAAAATGAAGTTATCCGTTATGAGCATACCATTAGCATTCAGGGATTAGTACTGCTCAACAGCAATGGCGAACGCATTATTGATACCGATTTTGAGTTTGGTACGGTCTCAACTACGGCTAATTAGGATTCTGATAGATATACACCTCTGTAGCACCTAATCCGTATTTTTGATAATCTGCGTCGTAGTAAGTAACATTTTCATAACGTCTGAACAGATATTCCAACTCAGTTTTGAGTACACCCTGTCCTACGCCATGGATAAAAACGACTTTTTGAATACGTTTTCGCATGGCAAATTCCAATTGTCTTTTGGCGGTTTCCAATTGAATGGTTAGCATATCATAATTCGACATGCCTCTGGTATTTTCAGTTAATTGATGAATATGAAGATCCACTTCCATTTTAGGAAGATTTCTCTCTTTAGCTTTTATCCATGGAGACTTTTTTCTGGGAGCTGCTTCCTTTTCTGAAATCACCTGAGCCACTTCATAGTTACTCACCTTTATGACATCCTGATCACTTAGAGGTATTAAATTATCCAGCGGCAGTTCAATCTGAAAACCATCCTGGGTCTCGATGAGTGCGTCTCCATTACGAATAGAGAGGATTTCTCCTTTTATTGCATCATCGATACTTTCTACCTTGTCTCCTTTTTGAAAATGCATAAGGCTACTTTTTTTGATTTAAGTCATCGTCTTCCTCCATAAATACAATAGAATCTTTTTTCTCTTTCGGATGTGGATTTTCGGTTACCCATGAAGTGGTTGACTTGTAAAGACCGTACATTAGCAAAACAAAACCACCAATGGTAACGTAAGCCCTGTATTGCTCATCCAGCCCATCAGCCGAAAAAAGCAATATAGCACCTAGTACAATACACATAAAATAGATGAGTTTAGCTGGATTTTTTTCCGATGATCGATTCATAATTGAATGTTAACTATAAATTTGTATTTTTACAAAATTAAGCGAATTGAATTTAACCTATTTCGACCATGAAAAAATTAGTACTACCGGCCCTGTTTACTATCACTTTTGGTTTTGCACAATTACATGTGAATAACGACACCTTTATATATGTTCAAGGTGAGCAGATTTTTGTCGGAGACTTCGGTGACACCAATCCCGACGTAAGCCTTCAGGGCACGCTCGATGATTATTCTCTGGTGAATAACGGATACATCTTCTTAAGAGAAGAAGGAATGTTATTTCAAACTTTAACAGCCAATTCAAGCGATAATGCAGGCTTAGGTAAAATCTCAGCCTATCAGGAAGGAACCTCCGATAATTATGATTATAACTATTGGGGTAGTCCGGTATACCTGCCGGGAGGTACAGATTTTGTGCTGTCCCAACTGTTTGACCCAGACGTAACTACTTCAATAGAACCCATACCTGTGGCCTTTACCGGAGGTAGAGATGGTTCTACAGGTGATGGTGCCATAGGTGGTACAGATCTTACGATTGCACCAAGGTGGGTGTATAAATTTTCTGCACAGGAAGGCTACTCCGGATGGACATTTGTGGGTACTACGGGCTTCGTTGAGCCAGGTCTTGGTTTTAGTATGAAAGGAACCAGTGGAACAGGACCCAACAATCCCGGAAGTGCACAACGCTATGATTTTAGAGGAGTTCCAAATACCGGAAATATTGATATAACAGTAAACCCCAGCACGGTTACACTTGCAGGAAATCCTTATCCGTCTGCTTTAGACATTAAACGATTTTTAGTTGATAATCAGAATAACATTGTTGGAGCTGCTTATTTCTGGCAGCAAGACCCTACTGTAGATTCGCATTTAATCACCGCTTACGTTGGAGGATATGGAACGTATGCGCCAGGTGATCCAGGCGATCTTAACGATAACGGAACTTTTACGCAGGCGACTTTCGTTACCTACGATAGCTCCGGTAATCCTACAGGAGGCCCTTTCACGAATAATGATCAAATTGTAGGTGTTCCACGTTATGCACCAATAGCCCAAGGGTTCATGATCGTAGGTTTGGATGAAGCTACACAGGTAAGTACACTGGCTAGTTTTTCTAATTCTCAAAGGGTATTTGTTAAAGAATCTGATCTTACCGGAAGCTCCGACACTTCCAGTTTCAACCGCGCTAAGAAACAAGTAACACTTGCAGATGATGAAAAGGATACCGAAGAAGTTACTGCTGCCAAGCCAAAACGATCTTTACTACGGTTTTTGATCAGTATAAGTGATGGTGAACGCACGCTTCATAAAGAAATGATCCTCGCTTTCGACGAAGACTATTCTACCGATGGGATTGACTGGGGTACGGATGCAAAAAATGTTTCTAGTTTAGATAATGATGTGTACTGGCCTATTCAAAAAGAAAAATTTGTGATCCAGTCTACTAATTTCCAAGGTGACAAAGAGATTCCTTTGGCCATGGAGAATGTGGTAAAAACGCGTTATAGAATCAGGGTTATTGAAAAAGATAATTTTGATCTTTCAAAATCCATCTACCTTTTAGACAAAGAAAATGATACTTATTATGATATTACCGAAGCTACGGTTCCTGTAACTTTGGATCCCGGTACTCATAGCAATAGATTCGCGATCACATTTGTTAATAAGAATGAAAAGATCAATGAAGAGGAAGTTGCTTTCAATAAATCTATCGAGATCTTACATACAAATCTGGATCGTCAGCTCATTATCAGAAGTCTGAATGAGGAAAGTATTATGAATGTAGCCATCTATGATATTAATGGTAAGCTTTTACTATCTGATGAGCCTGCGAATGCCGACGGTGAATTAAGATATAGTACATCAGCTTATAGCAATGGTGTTTATTTAGTAACCTTGACAACAGACGAAAATAAAACTACCACTCGAAAATTCGCGGTATCTAATTAATAACTGCACATGCTTTTTCTATTAAAGATCGAAGATTACATGCTTCCCTGCCTTAATAAAAAGTTCTTCGGATTTGAATGTATGGGTTGCGGTATTCAAAGATCTTTTTCATTGCTTTTACAAGGAGAATTCATTGCAGCTTTCAAGATGTATCCGGGTATTTATCCCTTACTTTTTTTACTGGGTTTTATAGGTTATAATTCATTTTTCAAAGTAAAACATTCCAATAAAATTATAATTACATTAGCCTCGATGACTGTTTTGTTCATCATTGGCAATTATCTTTTAAAAATTATCAACCAATCATAAATTATGGAAAAACAAAAATTACCTAATGTAACCATTTCCTTAGTTCTGGGAATTATTTCGTTTATCGCCTGTTGCTGTTCTTCAGGTTTGGGCGGTGTATTATTTTCAGGTATTGCTCTGTTCCTTGCAAACAAGGATCAGAAAACATACCTGGAGAATCCAGAATTGTATGAAAATTATGGAAGCCTTAAAACTGCCAGAATAATCGCCATTATAGGCCTTGTTCTCGGAGCACTTACGCTGATAGGCACCATTATATGGATCATTTCTCTAGGTGGAATTGGTGCTTATATGGAACATCAACAGGAAATGATGGAACAGTGGCAAAATATGTAAGCCTTACTGTTTAAGAATACGTTAAAAGGGAAGAACTAAATAGTCTTCCCTTTTTTATTTATATAAAATCCCGTAGAATTAAGGATGGTTTGATCTCATAGCAATTTGCTTGCTCTTTTGATTTTTTATAAAAAAACCACCCGATTTCAGGTGGCTTATTTTTTTATTTATCCAACTTCTTATACAGGCTCAAATGATTTGAGTACTTTACAAATAATACCTACACAATCTAATAATTGTTCTGAAGTCATTACCAAAGGTGGTGCAAATCTTATAATATTACCATGTGTAGGCTTAGCGAGTAGCCCATTCTCCTTTAAAGCAACACAAATGTCCCAGGCAGTATCACTATGTTCATGATCATCAATTACGATTGCATTGAGCAAACCTTTCCCTCTTACCAATTTCACAATGGAGGAAGTTTCAATATATTTTGCCAGTTTTTCTCTGAATATTTTGCCTAGCACACGTGCATTTTGAGCAAGCTTTTCATCTTTTACCACCTCTAATGCCTCCATGGCTACTACAGCGGCAACGGGATTACCACCAAAAGTACTTCCATGCTGACCCGGTTTTATTACATTCATGATTTCATCATCTGCAAGCACTGCACTCACAGGATAGGCGCCTCCACTTATGGCTTTTCCTAGTATCAGGATATCAGGACGTTGATAAGTTTGCTGACGCTCACAAGCATTTTCACAATTGCAATTACCACATATGGCTAAAAGAGATCCTGTTCTAGCAATACCTGTTTGTATTTCATCTGCAATAAATAGAACATCGTGAGCATTGCATATTTCTTTAACTTTCGTGATGTAATCATCATCCGGAGTATATACTCCTGCCTCACCCTGAATGGGTTCTACTAAAAATCCTGCAATGTGCTGTTCCTGCTGCAATACTTTTTCTAAAGCTTCAGTATCATTGTACGGAATCTTAATAAAGCCTTGCGTGTATGGACCAAAATTTTTGCGTGCATTTTCATCGTTAGAAAAAGAGATGATCGTAGTAGTTCTTCCGTGAAAGTTATTCTCACAGACTACTATCTTGGCTTCATTCTCTGGAATACCCTTTTTCTCATACGCCCATTTTCTGCAGATCTTTATCGCCGTTTCTACTGCTTCTGCTCCTGTATTCATAGGTAGCAGTTTATCAAAACCAAAATAATCAGTGGCATAGGCTTCAAAAACTCCTAACTTATCGTTATAAAAAGCTCTTGAAGTAAGTGTAAGTGTTTTGGCCTGCTCAACCATTGCGCTCACAATTCTTGGATGACAATGTCCTTGATTTACTGCAGAATATGCCGAAAGAAAATCGTAGTAACGCTTTCCTTCAACATCCCACACATAAACACCATCTCCTTTTTGAAGGACAACGGGCAACGGGTGATAATTATGAGCACCGTGTTTATTCTCCAGAGCTATTGCGTCATGAGAACTTAATTTTTCTAAAACTGCCATTTTGAAATTCTTTAAATATAAACTTTACAATTCCTTCTTGAGGAGAGAAATCATCCGTTGCAGTAAGACAAAATTAGCAAATATTCTGCTGATAATAAAGAAGTAGCAGGCTAAGAAAGGTATCTATTCGAACTTATGAAAATGAAGAAACATTTTACCGTCTTATTTAAAATTTTAATCCTGCTTTAACGCAATACTAATAAGTAGTATCTTTAGCACGAACAAAAATACCATACATGAAACTTGCTGTTAATATACTTATAGGGATCATAGGGCTTTTGCACTGCTATTTTCTTTGGTTTGAAATGTTTGCCTGGAAAACACGCGGACGAAAAGTATTCAGAAAATTCCCTAAAGAACTTTTTGATGAAACCACAGTTATGGCAGCCAATCAAGGTTTGTACAATGGTTTTTTGGCAGCGGGACTTTTCTGGACATTTTTTATTGATGATGAATTATGGAAGGCTAATGTTTCATTCTTTTTCTTGGGGTGTGTTGCTGTTGCCGGTATTTTCGGTGCGCTTACTGCTGATAAGAAAATCTTTTTTGTTCAGGGGTTACCTGCGATCATCGCTATAGTGCTTTTACTACTTTCCTGACAAAGTACTCAAAACTATTATCGATTATTCTTATCTTTCATACAATGAAGTATTGTTGGCTATTCTTTCTCCTACCTATTATTTTCTTCCCTTTGGCTTTGCATGGTCAGCAAGAATCAATTGAGCAAAGCAAACCATTTATAAATGTGTTAATCGCACTTGAAAATGACGCTGTTGAATTGTTCAAAAACTCTTTTAGTAAGGAAATTAATGACTCCAAAGATGCTACTTCGACCTGGGAAGAACGCCTGAAAGAAGGAGAGGAGAAATTTTCCGAAAGATTTGGAGATTATGATCTACAGGACTTCACCTTTACTTTTATCGATTCTACTTCTCAATTACAGGTATGGTTCCAAAAAAAAGAAGCTTTCAAAATCAGGGTAGTAAAAGAGGGGAATGAATGGAAATTAAATCAACATTAGCCTAATAAAATGATTTTGCGTTCTATATACTTTATCGCTTTTCTAAGTTTCACTACAGTCCAGATAGGTTATGGACAAGAAATAGCACTTATTTCAAAATCTTATCAGACCTGTATCGACCAAAATGTACCCACCACGGATGCAGCAATGCAGTGTGCTCAAAAAGCAATCGTCAAATACGAGCTACTCCTGAATGAAAAACTTTATCAACTTAAAGAATTAGTAACCCAAGATACTATTTCACTTATTGAGCTCAATCAGGAAGCGTGGAAAAAGTGGGAAAAAGCAGAGATTGATTTCTATTCCTCCTGCTATCAGGAATTGTATAAGGGTGGTACGCTTGGCAAAACTGCAATCTTGAATAAAAGAATGGATCTTTTAAAGAATAGAATTGAAGATCTGGAAGATAAGATTGAGCTTTTTAAAGAATAAATATCATCGTCAGGGTATTACTTCAAAGACGATGAATTGATTTAATTGTGCTCCAAAAGCATTGAAATTATTATCGGCGACTACTACTAACGATTTGTTTCCATTTGGCAAATCCGGACCAAAGCTTATACCTTCAATATTATCAACAATACCATCTGTAAGTTGAGACCGGATAGATTCAAAATCAAATAGCAATGTTTTGGTGACCGGAGTATAAGAACCCTGAGATAACTGTTCGCTATCCTTCACATCTGTTGCTTCAGAAGCATCGATCTTATATATTTTCACATTGTTTCCGCCATCGCTATAACCGGTTGCAAAAGAGCGTTCCAATACAAGAAAACTTCGATCATTCAATGCTAATATCTCTACCAATCCATTTATACTGAAGCCTCCCGGAGGATTCGAATCACGTACTATATTCTCTAATTGATAAACAAATTGCTTTTTTACTTTTCCTGAGAATCTGTCCAGTAATGTTATTCTCACCGGAGCATTTGTGTCTGATAATGCAGGTGCTTCACCATCTTGCTTAAGCGGAAGCTCCATTGCCACCCAATATCCTTTATTATCCTTACTCAAGCTGAGACCTTCCAGTGTACCATTCTGCCTCGGCCCGCTATTTTCTGAACTACTAATAGCAGAAAATAATGATGGTAATGGCAATTCTCTTATTTGAGTTCCTGAAATATCAATTTCTCGTATCGACGGGCTAATGCCCTCATTTATCTGACCTTCACTTGCCCATATGAAGGTCCCTGTAGCGGGATCCAGTCGTAACGCTTCCGGATCAACCTTACCCGATTCAAACTGGGTACCGTCTTCATTTTTTATGAAAGTCACGCCTTCAACAGAGGCTTCTTCAAAAACTTCAGCGTCATACTCTAAATCGATAGTATAAAAACGAATTGGGGTATTGGAATCATCAGAAATAGCGTACCACTTACCATTCGCATAATCAATACTTGAAAGTCCTCCAAAAGCAGTTCCTTCAATCTCTGATGGCGCTATTACCTGTTCTCCTATGAAACGAAGCGCTTCTATGTTGCTATTATCAGCGTCATCATTTGAACTACATGAAAACAATAACGTGGTTAAAACTAAAGAGAATACAAAGCTTTTTACTCCCATCAAAACTATTTTAAATTGTTCTATACAAAGATAATTTTTATGCCATGAAATGCGCACAGCATGTACTTAAATTCTTATTTTTTATTTACACATTTGATACAGATATTTTAAAGAGAGAATCATTGGGCACCATTAGTCTTTTTAATAGGAATGCCCCCTTTATTTGATTGCTCCATAAACAAAAACAACCTATTTTTGCCGCATGTCAAGAAAGAAAAAGAAAGTTCTGCTGGAAGCTTTAGAGGTTATTGATGCAGGTGCTAAAGGGAAAAGCGTTGCAAAAACAGATACGGGTCAGGTCGTGTTTATTAACAACGCGGTCCCGGGCGATATCGTAGACGTTCAAACTTTTAAAAAAAGAAAATCTTATTTTGAGGGTAAGGCTGTAAAGTTCCATACCTATTCAACAAAAAGAACGACTCCTGTTTGTTCCCATTTTGGTACATGTGGTGGCTGTAAATGGCAGCATATGGCTTATGAGCATCAGCTGCACTACAAACAAAAAGAAGTATTCAATAACTTAACAAGAATTGGAAAAATTGAACTTCCTGAAATGAATACCATTTTGGGTTCTGAAAAGCAGTATTTTTACCGAAATAAAATGGAATTTTCATTTTCGAACAATCGTTGGATCACAGAAGATGAACTTTCCTCCGGACTTGAGATTGCAGATCGGGAGGCACTCGGATTTCATATTCCCGGTAAGTGGGATAAAATTCTGGACATTGAAAAATGTCATTTACAGGAAGATCCTTCCAATGCTATCAGACTGGAGGTAAAAGACTTTGCTGTTAAAAATAAGCTTCCGTTTTTTGATATCAGAGCTCAAAGCGGACTTCTAAGAACGCTCATGATACGCACCGCCTCCACGGGAGAAATAATGGTTCTGATTCAATTTTTCAAAAAAGATCTGCAAGCTATTGAAATGGTGATGGACCATCTTATCCAAACTTTTCCCGAAATTACTTCATTACAGTACGTGATTAACGAAAAAGCAAACGACACTATTTATGATCAGGAAGTGATCTGCTACTCCGGCCGCGACCATATTTTTGAGGAAATGGAAGGCTTACGCTTCAAAATCAATGCTAAGTCCTTTTATCAAACGAACTCTGCTCAGGCCTATGAGTTATATAAAATCACCCGAGAATTTGCAGGTCTTACCGGAGAAGAGCTAGTATACGACCTTTATACGGGAACCGGCACAATTGCTCAGTTTGTAGCAACAAAAGCAAGGAAAGTAATTGGGATTGAGGCTGTCCCGGAAGCGATTGCAGATGCTAAAATCAACGCATCTATAAACGGTATTACAAACACGGAGTTTTACGCCGGTGATATGAAAAATATCTTTTCCGAAGCTTTTATAGCCCTGCATGGCAAAGCTCAGGTAATTATAACAGACCCGCCCAGAGATGGTATGCACAAAGATGTGGTTCAACAGATAGTTAACGTCGGCCCAGAGCGTATAGTTTATGTGAGTTGTAACAGTGCTACGCAGGCAAGAGACCTTGCTCTTATGGATGCCCATTACAAAGTGACGAAAATACAGCCCGTGGATATGTTTCCGCAAACTTATCACGTAGAAAATGTTGTACTTTTGGAAAAAAGATAAAAGTCCGGTGAAGGTTTATTTTATGAAAAACAGAATCCTTTCGATATCCACGATACTCTTGCTCTTATTTCTAAGTCTTTTTGGATGTCAGCGTGATGATCTTTGTGCGGAAACTGATCCTACCACCCCACAACTCATAATTAAATTTCAGGATGTGGCGAACCCCGAAGAAAATAAAGAAGTTCCTAACCTCAGAGTTCTTGCAGAGGGAATTGAAACACCACTTCCTGGTTTATCAGCCACCAGCACCGATTCTATCACCATACCGTTAAGGTCTTTCTCTCCGGAAACTGTTTTTATCCTTATTTCAGATTATGCAATAGATTCTGAAGGAATAGAAACCGGAAACAGAGACACATTGCGTTTTACATACACTACAGACGAAGTTTTTATTTCAAGAGCTTGCGGTTTTGTTGCCAACTATGAAGCGCTATCTGATGCCCTTACTAATGATGAGGACAACTGGATTCAAAGTGTCCTTATTAATACTAATTCTATAACTAATCAAACAGAAACACATGTTACGATTTTGCATTAGTATTTTGATATGTTTACTTTTTTCCAGTATAGGGTTCGGGCAGAAAGAATCACAGGATACGCTAAAGCTAAGTGAGAAATACGGGTTGCGAATTGGAGCTGATCTCAGCAGACCTCTTCGAACTTTCCTCGATGATAATTATAGTGGTTTTGAATTGGTAGGTGACTACAGGATAAGCAAAAATTTCTATATCGCCGGGGAGCTCGGAACCGAAGAAAATACGACTGAAGAAGATCTCTATAATTTCACTACAAACGGCAGTTATATTAAACTGGGGTTCGATTACAATACGTACAATAACTGGTTTGGAATGCAAAATCTGGTGACCGTAGGTATGCGTTACGGATTCAGTACGTTTTCACAAACACTCAATAGTTACAATATCTACAATACCAACCAATTTTTTAATGAAGGAAATACCCCTGGAAATAACACAGAACTTCTTGGGGAATATACGGGATTGAACGGACAATGGGTAGAAGGTGTTATAGGAGTTAAAGTAGAATTGTTTAGCAATTTATACCTGGGAGCAACCGTACGCATCAATTTTTTGGTTTCGGACAAGGCTGCGGAACCATTTCCAAATTTATGGATACCTGGATTCAATCGGGTTAATAATGACAGTACCCTTGGATTGGGTTATAATTATACGTTGAGTTATCTTATTCCCATCTATAGAAAAGCGAAAGGGATCAAGGCTCCAAAAGAATAAGCTAGAACACCGGAAGCAAAACAACTTCATAAAATACTCAGCAGGTAAAAGCACCTCTTGCTCATTTTGGTTAACTTTACTACATGCGACCCTCTGTCTCTGTCATCATGCCGGTAAAGAATGCTATGCCTTATTTGAGTGCATGCCTAGACAGTATTCTGAATCAGACTTTTAAAGATTGGGAATTGATCGCCGTAAACGATGGTTCAGATGACGACTCTGAGGAAACACTTTTGGCTTACGCGCGTGGTGATTCCAGAATACGTGTATACAATAATTCAGGTACCGGAATCATTCCTGCTTTGCAGCTCGCCTACAAAAAATCCTCGGGAAATTATATACATCGTATGGATGCAGACGACCTTATGCTTCCTGAGAAATTGCAATCTCTTCTCGATCTTCTGAAGGATCGTGGAAACGGATATGTAGCAACTGGTCATGTTCAATACTTTTCGGAAAATGGGGTAGGTGAAGGCTACCGCAACTATGAAAACTGGCTTAATTCCCTATGTCAAAATCGAAGCCATTGGAAGGAGATCTATAAAGAATGTGTGATAGCATCTCCTTGTTGGATGCTTCATAGAAAAGATCTGGATCGCTGCGGAGCTTTTGATTCGGATATTTATCCGGAAGATTATGATCTTGTCTTTCGATTTTATAAGAATAGACTGCGAGTGTTATCTACTTCAAAAATACTTCACTTATGGAGAGATCACAAATTGCGAACGAGTCGTAATCATGTGCATTACCAACAAAACGCATTCTTCAGAATAAAACTGCACTACTTTTTTGAACTAGAACGCGATGCAAAACGTCCGTTAGTCATATGGGGCGCAGGTCCGAAAGGAAAGATCATGGCTAAATTGCTTCAGTCAAGAAAAGAAACATTTACGTGGGTAAGTAATAATCCTAAAAAACATGGCAAAGAAATTTACGACCAGATCATGCATTCCTTTCATGTAATACTTGAAAAAGATAATCCACAAGTCATTGTAACCGTAGCGCAGCGCAATGCTCAAAAGGATATAATAGCATTTTTACATAAGAAAGGATTAAAGGAAGCTACAGATTTCTATCTTTTCCGATAGGCGACTATTTGATCTCCCGCATTCCCTTTATGAATATCCATTTCATAAGAATCTTTTCTCCTTCTTCATTTTTAATAACTCCAAACTTTGGCGCTAATATATTGGCAATAATTGCCGAAGTGACTGCAAGAAAAATGCGATTTATGGGTAAAAAATATCCTAACGAGAACCTAGCAATAAGAAAGAAGACTGCAAAACCTATGAAATTATAAAAAATCGCTTTGTATTTTGGTCTCATGGTACGCTTAAAGTTTAAGAATTATATTTCGATTTTTTACTTCCTTCATACATCACATACTTTACAAGCTTCGCCTCCAATTTACCGTTAAAAAGTTTAATTTTTCGTGAAGGTCTCAATCCTACGTGTTTCAACGCTTCCATATTAGAAGTGATAAACCATGCATCTGTTCCCGGGTATTTCTGCTTCAATGTATCACCAATAGTAGCATACAAGGTTTCCATATCTATATCAAGCCGTTCGCCATACGGAGGGTTAAAAACCATGTGAAGTTTGCCTTCACTGTATTTTTCAGACTTGAAAAAATCTTCATTTTCTATCCGGATATATTCAGAAAGGTTTGCATTTTTTACATTTTGCTTTGCTTTCCACACCGCAGAAGGTGCTTTGTCATATCCAACAATCCTGTGATGAAATTCCCTGGTTTTCTTTAAACTACTTTCAACTATGGTCTCAAAAAGTGCTTCATCAAATTCTTTCCATTTCTCAAAAGCAAATTCTTTTCGATTAATATTTGCGGGGATATTGCAGGCAATCATAGCAGCCTCAACTGGGATGGTTCCACTACCACACATAGGATCAAGAAAATCACATTGACCATCCCACCCACTTAATAAAAGCATTCCAGCGGCTAAGACTTCATTTATTGGTGCTATGTTGGTAGCGGTCTTATATCCTCTATGATGTAAAGATCTCCCGGAACTGTCTAATGAGATAGTACATTCGTTTCTGAAAATATGAACATGAATACGAAGATCTGGGAACTTTATATCAACATTAGGTCTTTTACCATTTTCATTCCTAAATTTATCAGCAATAGCATCTTTTGTCTTTAAAGCGACATATTTAGAATGATTAAAATTTTCTGAATGTATAGTTGCGTCAATAGCAAATGTATCATCCGCACTCAGGTATTTATACCATGGCATTTTGTACACAGCATTGTACAGGTCTTTCTCATTATTGGTCTTAAAGCTTTTAATAGGTACCAGAATTTTGATAGCCGTTCGCAAGCATAGATTTGCTTTGTACATAAAACCTTTGTCACCCTCAAACGACACGCTACGCACACCTTTTTGTATGTTCATCGCTCCCAGTGTTCTTAGCTCCTTTTCTAAAAGCTCCTCAAAACCAAAGAGCGTTTTAGCTACCATCTTATAATTATTTACCATGAGGCTTCTGTCTAGAAAGGCAAAAATACATTAATTTAGCACCTTTAATAAATTAGCATGCAAAAACCAGTTAAAAATTGGTACTCCGATTGGTTTGATACTCCTTTTTATCATATTCTTTATCAGGATCGCGATCATAAGGAAGCTGGTTTATTTATGGACAGGCTTACCTCTTATTTACAGCTGCCTTCCAATGGCTCTATTTTAGATTTGGCATGTGGTAAGGGCAGGCATTCTATTTATCTTAACGCCCTCGGGTTTGAAGTAACCGGGGTAGATTTATCTGAAAACAGTATCGCTTACGCAAAACAATTTGAAAACGACACTTTGCATTTTGCACGGCATGATATGTCTAAGCCCTATCCTGAAAAATTCGATGCTGTATTTAATCTTTTCACTAGTTTTGGATATTTCGAAAAGGATGAAAACAATCTTAATACTATTAAATCGATCAAAGCTGCCTTAAAACCAAATGGAACCGCTGTAATTGATTTTCTTAATGTTAATTACGTGGAAAAACATTTGGTACCTGAAGAAATTAAGTGGATTGATGGTATTGAGTTTCATATTCGCAGGTATCTTGAAGATCAGTACATTTTCAAAACCATTGATTTTCAACACAAAGGTGAATCTTATCATTTCACGGAAAGAGTAAAAGCACTTCGCTTTCAGGATTTTAAAGTCTATTTTGAGGAAGCCAATGCACAGCTTTTGACCGCTTTTGGTAATTACAGCTTACACGATTTTCATGAAAATACTTCAGAACGGTTAATACTGGTTTTTAGATGATCAATTATGTGCTTCCTATCTTAGCCGTGCTATGCGGTCTTTTATTGGTGCTTGTGATAAAGCCCGAAAAAAAAGGAAACTTAAAACTTTTACTGGCTTTTAGTGGGGCGTTTCTTTTATCACTTACTGTTTTTGACCTTTTACCAGAGGTCTACACTCAATCTGTATCAAGTGAGGTGGGCATATTTATTATGTCTGGTATTTTTATACAGATATTTCTGGAGTTTTTTTCCAAAGGTGCAGAACACGGTCATGTGCATGTGCGTAAAGGGAATCCACACTTCCCCTGGCTACTATTTTCAAGTTTAAGTATTCATAGCATTCTTGAAGGTTTTCCGCTCCATCTTTACGAGTCTTTAGTTTTTGGGATCGTCATACATAAAATACCGATCGCTATGATATTAACCTCTTTTTTTCTCGATAAAGGAATTTCCAGGATCAAAGTAACCGTTCTTCTTGTCATCTTTGCCTTCATGACACCTTTAGGAAGCTTACTTTCTGATAATTTATCGTTTATTCAACCATACTTAACTCAGATTTCCGCTATCGTAATAGGCATATTTTTACATATTTCCACTACTATCTTATTTGAAAGTTCAGAAGGACATACCTTTAATATTCGTAAACTTACAGTAATAGCTCTAGGAGTCATCACTGCCTATTTTATATAAATGTTTAGCAAGGAGACCTCTAAAAAAATGAGAGAAGAATTCTGGATTTCTTTCGGAAAATCTTTTCCAAGAAAATGGATTCTTTATAATACCAAAATCCGTGATTTTTCCTTTAAATTTTATTTTGACACCAAAAAAGCAATAGTTGCTCTGGATATTGAGAATAGTGATCTGGAAAAACGTATCCATTACTATGATAAATTAATGTCATTAAAATCCATTTTGAAAGAAGCGTATTTACCAGAAGTTATTTTTGCAGACTCCTATTATCTTGAAAACGGAAAAGAGATCTCACGAATTTATGTTATCAAAGAAGATGTTAGCATACATGATAAAGGAAGCTGGCAAGAAACCATGATTTTTCTTGAGCAACATATGCTGCAATTTGAGCGCTTCTTCAAAGAATACGAAGACTATATTAAATCCTAGATTACATCAAAAAGAATAAAAAAGAAGTGGGAAATGCTTCCTCCCAAAACAAAAAAGTGCCAGATTACGTGATTATAGGGAATCTTATGTATCACGTAAAATACGATTCCTACTGTATAAAAAGCTCCTCCTAACATCAACAAAATCAATCCTGGAAAAGATGTTGAAGAAACCAGATTTTGAATGTCAAAAATAATCAACCATCCCATGACGAGGTAAAGAATCAGGGAGAGGGCTTCATACTTTCCTGTAAAGAATATTTTAAGTGATGTTCCAAAAAGTGTTATACCCCATACAATCCAAAAGATAAGCCAACCAGAGCCCTTTTCAAGCGTTATAAGCGCTACCGGAGTATAAGTACCTGCTATTAAGAAAAAAATACTAATGTGATCTAATTTTCTGAGTTTCGCCTTCCATTTTAAATGACTCACGGCATGGTAAATAGTGGAAGCTGAGTATAACAGTATCACCGATAAAGAATAGGCAACTATACTAAAAGTGCTATACGGTGTTTTTTCCTTATTATTAAGCAACAGTATTGCAAAGCCAACAATTCCCAGTAGCACTCCCAATCCATGAGATATGGCGTTCCATAATTCTTCTTTTCTCGTCTGCATACTCTATATGTACGAAATAAAATACGTATTAGATGTTGATTTAACAATACATGCTAAATTAGTTCTAATAATTGCATTTTTTTTAGATAAAACTATATCACTACTAATTATTTTCAGGATAATACCAGAAGGGAATCGTAATAATTTTTCTTTGAATCACTGTATCTTTTCTAAAATCTTTACGCCATATTTCTAAAGAATGTCTTCCGCGTTCCACATTTTTCAGATCCAGAAAAGTTTCGAAACCCAATTGTTTTCTTGAATTCTTAGAAATAATGAACGAAGCTCTGAAACTTAAGGTATCTACCTTAAATGTGTACATATCTTCAACCGTTTCAAGGTAGAGGGGTAACTTATCTGAGTCTCTGTTTACTTTTGAATCGGAGAATGCAGAATAAATACCCCGTGTATCTTCTTCTGGCACTAACGATTTTTCAAAGTAGAAAACGTCGTCTTCAATCGATTTTCCGTAAGCAACAAACACTTGAAGGAAAGTATTTGTGATCACTTTAGACGGTATTGCCGCAAGCTTAACAAATTGAGTTGGTTTGGTAATCTCATCATAGTAATTTTCATTATCTGCTACTATATTGCTGGCAGACAGCTTATCATTAATATAATTAGAAGTACTAAATCCTGTACCTGCCAGAATGATTATTCCGAGATACATGGGTACAAGTACAAAACTAAGTCGTTTTCCAAATTTCGTGTCTAAAAAATTATAGACCATTGGTCTGTAAAGAAATGACAATGTCAGATACTTGAAAACCCAATAAAACGGATAATAGAAAAATGTAGTCCACTTCTTCTTTTTAAGCCAGCCCTGGGTTAAAAAATCTATGAATGTAAAGATGCTCCCGATACAAATAAAGATAATTAGAGGAATCCCGATCCCGAAACGATACCATCCACTCATCTCATCTTTATCAAACCACATCCCGGTTATTGTAAGTAAAAATATGATGAGTAATAGGCCCATTAGATAAAAGACCAGTAAGAATGTAACTGCAAAAACAATACTACAATATTTTTCCAGTGTAGCTACATAATTATCAAAAGAGCCGATTCGCTTTTGTAAATGCCTGGTAAACTTTTTACTGTAATTAAGCTTTTCATAGTCAATATCTGCTGAAACATATCGAAGTCCGATAGCGCCTATCCAAAGTCCTCTTAAAACTACGTGAATCACCAGATTAAAAGTGATAATAAGCCAAGACATCATTAATCCCTGCCAAAGAAAAGAAGCATAGATATTACGCTGAATTTCTGCCTCTAATACATTTATTTGAATGGGTTCTTTAATGGCAAAGAGACCAAAGATTGCAAAACCTGAGATAATAAGTTCGAGTTGC
>CP176050.1:0-1517500 GCA_046199005.1 Flavobacteriaceae bacterium M23B6Z8 | reverse complement strand
ACCTTAGCTGATGGTCCGGGTTCTTTCCCTCTCGGACATGGACCTTAGCACCCATGCCCTCACTGCTGCTCAACATTATATAGCATTCGGAGTTTGTCAGGAATTGGTAGGCGGTGAAGCCCCCGCATCCAATCAGTAGCTCTACCTCTATATAACTAAAGCAACGCTGCACCTAAATGCATTTCGGGGAGTACGAGCTATTTCCGAGTTTGATTGGCCTTTCACCCCTACCCACAGGTCATCCGAAGACTTTTCAACGTCAACCGGTTCGGGCCTCCACTGTGTGTTACCACAGCTTCACCCTGCCCATGGGTAGATCACACGGTTTCGCGTCTACCACTACCAACTATAATCGCCCTATTCAGACTCGCTTTCGCTACGGCTCCAGTCCTGAAGACTTTAACCTCGCTGGTAACGGTAACTCGTAGGCTCATTATGCAAAAGGCACGCCGTCACTAATAAATTAGCTCCGACCGCTTGTAAGCGTATGGTTTCAGGATCTATTTCACTCCGTTATTCACGGTACTTTTCACCTTTCCCTCACGGTACTGGTTCACTATCGGTCTCTCAGGAGTATTTAGCCTTAGCGGATGGTCCCGCCAGATTCATACAGGGTTTCACGTGCCCCGCACTACTCAGGATACTGCTAGCTATTATGTTCTTTACCTATACAGGGCTATCACCTATATCGCTCTGCTTTCCAACAGATTCTAGTTCATCACACATAACATAACGCAGTCCTACTACCCCAGCATTGCCGTAACAATACTGGTTTGGGCTATTCCGCGTTCGCTCGCCACTACTGACGGAATCACTCTTGTTTTCTTCTCCTCCGGGTACTTAGATGTTTCAGTTCTCCGGGTTCGCCCCCATTTAAATGGGTGACATGCCTTCAACATGCCGGGTTGCCCCATTCGGATATTTGCGGATCAACACTTATGTGCAGCTCCCCGCAACTTTTCGCAGCTTATCACGTCCTTCTTCGCCTCTGAGAGCCTAGGCATCCCCCATACGCCCTTACTTAGCTTATTGTACTTTTTGTCTCTTTGATTCTTACTTTATTGTATTACTTTACTGTGTCACTCCTTAATCCATGAAAAATCCCTCTAAGAAAATTTCCATCAAATTAAAAAATAACAAGCTTACGTTTTACTCGTATTTTCTTTATCTCAATATGTCAATGAACGTTGTGGCAAAACATCAACCAAACATCCGAAAATGAAACGTGATGATTAAGATGCTCTTAAGCACTATACACTTAAAAAAACATCGCCATGGTGGAGAATATCGGAGTCGAACCGATGACCTCCTGCGTGCAAGGCAGGCGCTCTAGCCAGCTGAGCTAATCCCCCATGTAATGTCAGATCGTTAACCAGTTATCTGATAACAATACCCAACGTATAACGGCTACTCAACCTCTAAAATTTCCAATTCTAATTTCCAATGAACGTAACTTCTTGATCAGCCACAAAAAAACAAGAACGCAATCACGCAAATACCCGTCTTTCCTTAAACTAACTAAAAGTAGTCTCGGGCAGACTCCCTTCCCTTCGATTACACTCAGGGTAAACTCGCTCAGGACATCCCGAAACTTCGGGACCCGTCTTTCCTCGACTAAAAGTAGTCTCGGGCAGACTCGAACTGCCGACCTCTACATTATCAGTGTAGCGCTCTAACCAGCTGAGCTACGAGACTTCATTCTTTTTTTATATTTATTGACAGCTAAAGCAAATTCATAACAAGTAAGTAGCCCATACTTATTATCTGATCGTTCTCTAGAAAGGAGGTGTTCCAGCCGCACCTTCCGGTACGGCTACCTTGTTACGACTTAGCCCCAGTTACCAGTTTTACCCTAGGCAGCTCCTTACGGTCACCGACTTCAGGTACCCCCAGCTTCCATGGCTTGACGGGCGGTGTGTACAAGGCCCGGGAACGTATTCACCGGATCATGGCTGATATCCGATTACTAGCGATTCCAGCTTCACGGAGTCGAGTTGCAGACTCCGATCCGAACTGTGACCGGCTTTATAGATTCGCGCGTGGTCGCCCACTGGCTGCTCTCTGTACCGGCCATTGTAGCACGTGTGTAGCCCAAGACGTAAGGGCCGTGATGATTTGACGTCATCCCCACCTTCCTCACGGTTTGCACCGGCAGTCTTGTTAGAGTCCCCACCTTTACATGCTGGTAACTAACAACAGGGGTTGCGCTCGTTATAGGACTTAACCTGACACCTCACGGCACGAGCTGACGACAACCATGCAGCACCTTGTAAACTGTCCGAAGAAAAAGGTATCTCTACCCCTGTCAGTCTACATTTAAGCCTTGGTAAGGTTCCTCGCGTATCATCGAATTAAACCACATGCTCCACCGCTTGTGCGGGCCCCCGTCAATTCCTTTGAGTTTCATTCTTGCGAACGTACTCCCCAGGTGGGTCACTTATCACTTTCGCTTAGCCACTCAGACCGAAGTCCAAACAGCTAGTGACCATCGTTTACGGCGTGGACTACCAGGGTATCTAATCCTGTTCGCTCCCCACGCTTTCGTCCATCAGCGTCAATATACTATTAGTAATCTGCCTTCGCAATTGGTATTCTGTGTAATATCTATGCATTTCACCGCTACACTACACATTCTAACTACTTCATAGTAATTCAAGACTAACAGTATCAATGGCAATTCTACCGTTGAGCGGCAGACTTTCACCACTGACTTATTAATCCGCCTACGGACCCTTTAAACCCAATGATTCCGGATAACGCTTGCATCCTCCGTATTACCGCGGCTGCTGGCACGGAGTTAGCCGATGCTTATTCATACAGTACCGTCATCAAAGTACACGTACTCCTTATTCTTCCTGTATAAAAGCAGTTTACAACCCATAGGGCAGTCTTCCTGCACGCGGCATGGCTGGATCAGGCTTCCGCCCATTGTCCAATATTCCTCACTGCTGCCTCCCGTAGGAGTCTGGTCCGTGTCTCAGTACCAGTGTGGGGGATCTCCCTCTCAGGACCCCTACTTATCGTTGCCTTGGTACGCCGTTACCGTACCAACTAGCTAATAAGACGCATGCTCATCTTTCACCGCCATAGCTTTAATTGAAATACCAGGCAGTATCTCAATACCATGGAGCATTAATCCAAATTTCTCTGGGCTATTCTCCTGTGAAAGGTAGATTGCATACGCGTTACGCACCCGTGCGCCGGTCTCTATGATGCAAGCACCATATACCCCTCGACTTGCATGTGTTAGGCCTGCCGCTAGCGTTCATCCTGAGCCAGGATCAAACTCTTCATCGTTTGTCTGTTATATACTATAATCAACCAAACAACAAATATTTAACCCTCACTCATTATAAATTTGCTTAAATTGTTGCAAAAGTCTACATGTAAACTAATACACATAAACCCTCGCGTGCTGTCAACAATATGTCAATGAACTTGTAAATTCTTTTTTAATCCTCGCCCTACTCCCGTAAAGCGGGTGCAAATATAAAAACATTCTTTTAACTCAACCAAATATTTTATCACTATTTTTTTGATAAAACATAAGACCTTGTAAATCCGTTTATTACACCTGAAAAATTAATGAACTTTTCGCTTCAAGCTTTTCATAACCCCGAAAGCGGTTGCAAATATACCACCATTTTTAACCTTCTTACAACTTTTTAAGACGATTTTTTTAGCCTTTTTAATACCCGTGCTGAATATCAATACGTTACATGAAAATACAACCCGAAATTAAGAAAATTGGAGTGTGAACTGGCAAGAATACTATCAATACCATCTCTGAATACCTTTCTGAAAAAAGCCTAACAAAACTCTTAAGAGCATATATCTATTTTAATATTGTATGCATTAAAACATCCTACTATCTTTGCGGCATGAATTTAAATAAATCATAATGATCAAAATTACCTTACCAGACGGATCGGTCAGGGAGTATCAAAAAAATACCACTCCTATGGAAGTGGCAGGGAATATCAGCGAAGGATTTGCCAGAAACGTAATTTCGGCAAGTTTTGATGGCGAAACTATTGAAACATCTACGCCCCTTAGTAAGGATGGAAGCCTTATCTTATATACCTGGCAAAATGAAGAAGGAAAGAAGGCTTTTTGGCATAGCACGGCTCATGTACTTGCTCAGGCTCTGGAAGAATTATATCCTGGGATAAAATTAACGATTGGTCCTGCTATAGATAATGGATTCTATTACGATGTTGATCTCGGTGAGCATACGATCTCTGAAAAAGACTTTCAGGACATCGAGAAAAAAATGCTGGAAATTTCAAGAGGAAAACACGATTATCAAATGCGGTCTGTATCTAAAAAGGACGCATTGGACTATTACAAATCTCAGGGAAATCAATATAAGGTTGAACTGATTGAAAACCTGGAAGACGGCACTATTACTTTTTGTGATCACGACACCTTTACAGATCTATGTCGGGGAGGTCATATCCCTAATACCGGTATCATAAAGGCAGTAAAACTTTTAAATGTTGCCGGCGCATACTGGAGAGGTGATGAAAACAATACACAACTCACAAGAATCTATGGTATCTCTTTCCCTAAGCAAAAAGAGTTAACCGAGTACCTTCAACTTCTGGAAGAAGCTAAAAAAAGAGATCATCGTAAATTAGGAAAAGAACTGGAACTTTTTACGTTTTCGCAAAAGGTAGGTCAGGGCCTTCCCTTATGGTTACCTAAAGGTGCTGCTCTTAGAGAACGTCTTGAGCAGTTTCTGAAAAAAGCTCAAAAGAAAGCGGGTTACGACCAGGTAGCTTCTCCTCATATAGGAAACAAAGAACTGTATGTGACTTCCGGACATTACGCCAAGTACGGTGAAGACAGCTTCAAACCCATCGAAACACCTCATGAAGGTGAAGAATTTATGCTTAAACCCATGAATTGCCCTCACCACTGTGAAATATTCAACGCAAAACCATGGAGTTATAAAGAATTGCCGGTTCGATATGCAGAATTTGGTACAGTATACAGGTATGAACAGAGTGGTGAACTTCATGGCCTGACCAGGGTAAGGGGATTTACTCAGGACGATGCACATATATTTTGTACTCCTGAACAATTAGACAGCGAATTCAAAAATGTGATTGATCTCGTACTTTACGTATTTAAAGCTCTCGGTTTTGAGAAGTTTATCACTCAGGTTTCTTTAAGAGACCCCGATAAACCAGAAAAATATATTGGTAAAGACGAGAATTGGGTGAAAGCAGAAGAAGCTATAATTACTGCTGCCAAAGAGAAAGGACTTGATTATGTTGTTGAATATGGCGAGGCGGCGTTTTATGGTCCGAAATTAGACTTTATGGTACAGGATGCCTTAGGTAGAAAATGGCAGTTGGGAACTATACAGGTGGATTATAATTTACCAGAACGTTTTGACCTTACTTATAAAGGTAGTGACAATGAATTACACAGACCGGTAATGATCCACAGAGCGCCCTTTGGTAGTATGGAACGCTTTATCGCAATTTTGCTAGAGCATACTGGTGGCAATTTCCCGCTTTGGTTGATGCCTGAACAAGCCATTATTCTCTCTATCAGTGAGAAATATGAAAAATATGCAGAAAAAGTTTTAAATTTATTGGAAAATCACGAAATTCGCGCCCTTGTAGATCATCGAAACGAAACGATCGGCAAAAAGATACGGGAAGCTGAAATGAAAAAAATACCTTTCATGCTTATCGTAGGTGAAAACGAAGCACAGGAACAAACCGTTTCAGTGCGGCGACATGGGTCAGAAGACCTGGGAGCTATTTCAATTGAAGACTTCGTTTCCATCGTGAAAGATGAAGAAAATCAAACCTTAACTAAATTTGAGGTACAAAAAAATTAAGTTTAATTAAAAATAATTTAAGCCATAGCAATTAGAAACAACAATCGTAGAGGTTACAGAAACTTTCAAAGAGAAGACAAGAATCCGCATCGAATTAATCGAGATATCAGAGTACCCGAGGTACGATTGGTAGGTGATAATGTTGAGATCGGGGTTTACCCAACTAAAGTTGCTCTTGAGAAAGCAGATGAACTTGAATTGGACCTTGTTGAAATTTCACCAAAAGCTGCTCCCCCGGTTTGTAAAATAATGGACTATAAAAAGTTCCTTTACGAACAAAAGAAAAGAGAAAAGGCGATGAAGGCGAAAGCCAGCAAGGTAGTGGTTAAAGAAATTAGATTTGGACCACAGACCGATGATCACGATTATGAGTTTAAGAAAAGACATGGAGAGAAATTCCTGAAAGAAGGAGCCAAATTGAAGGCGTATGTTTTTTTTAAAGGAAGATCTATTGTATATAAAGATCAGGGTGAGATCTTATTACTGAGGCTCGCAACCGATCTTGAAGAATTTGGTAAAGTTGAACAAATGCCAAAACTAGAAGGAAAGCGAATGACTATGTTCATTGCTCCTAAAAAAACGAAATAAGCGAAGTAATATAATAAAGAGGAAGAATGCCTAAAATGAAAACAAAATCCAGTGCCAAAAAGCGTTTTAAGCTTACCGGTACCGGAAAAATTAAAAGAAAGCACGCTTTTAAAAGTCATATTCTGACTAAAAAGTCAAAAAAGCGTAAGCTCGCTTTAACACACTCAACGTTGGTTCATCCACACGATGAGAATAGTGTAAAAGAACAATTACGTTTAAAATAATTGTTCAAGAGGTTCAATTAATTCTATAACCATGGAGTCAGGCTGGCATTCAATTGTCGATGAAGCGTCTTAGTTACCGCCTGCTACAAAAAATTAAAAATTATGCCAAGATCAGTTAACTCCGTAGCTTCACGGGCCAGAAGGAAAAAAATAATGAAGCAGGCCAAAGGTTATTTTGGCCGACGTAAAAACGTTTGGACAGTAGCCAAAAATGCTGTTGAAAAAGCGATGCAGTACTCTTACAGAGACCGCAGAAACAAGAAAAGAACTTTTCGTGCATTATGGATCACCCGTATCAATGCCGGTGCCAGATTACATGGAATGTCTTACTCGCAGTTTATGGGGAAAGTAAAAGCTAACAACATTGAACTTAACAGAAAAGTTCTTGCTGATTTAGCGATGAACCATCCGGAAGCATTCAAAGCAATTGTTGAGAAAGTAAAATAAACGTTTAATCATATTTCGCTTATTGAATCCGGTATGTAAAATACCGGATTTTTTATTTAAATATCCGTAGTGAACATCAATATTTTTTAAAACAATTTCGTAACATTCATATTTATGCATCTTAGAGACGTCAAATTAGTAGTAACCGATATGGATGGCACGCTCCTTAATTCTAAGGGTGAGGTTAGTGACTCATTTTTTGAGCTTTTTAAAAAACTCTCTCAATATGATATTCATTTTGTAGCAGCAAGTGGCAGGCAGTATTACAGTATTGTTAATAAGCTGGCTCCCGTAAAAGATGAAATAACCGTAATCGCAGAAAACGGTGGAATTGCATTAAGGAAAGAGGAACAGCTTCTCATAAGAGATCTTCCAAAAAAAATCACTTTTTCTTTTCTTGAGGAAATGAGAAAAATTAAAGGAGCTTATCTGATATTATGTGGTAAGGATCGCGCCTATATTGAATGTAGAGATGACGCTTTTATCAACACCCTCAAAGAGTATTATGAACGCTACGAAATTGTTGATGATCTGACAAAAGTAGACCACGATCTGTTCCTCAAGATTGCTAGCTATCACTTTGAAAGTTCAGAACAGTTTATTTACCCCAAAGTAAAACATCTTGAAAATGAATATCAGGTAAAAGTTTCCGGGGCAAACTGGCTTGATATTTCCCACCCAAAAGCTAACAAAGGGAATGCGCTTCAGCTTGTTCAAAAAAAACTTGGTATCCACAAAGCAGAAACGATGGTTTTTGGAGACTATAACAATGATCTGGAAATGATGGAACTTGCTCATTTTAGCTATGCAATGGAAAATGCTCATGAAAATATTAAAGAAATAGCTAATTTTAACACTTCAAGCAATGACGATCAAGGTGTTGAAAAAGTTCTGGAAGAACTGTTAAGAGCGAAAGCCTAACCACTCTCCGCGATTAAAATCAGATATAGCAATCGTAAACTTTAAGCAATACTTATATTCAATTTTAAAAAATAACCATAAAAATGCTCATAGAAACCAAACGGTTCTTTCTGAGAGAACTACAAATGTCTGATGCAGAAGGGATGTTCGCCCTTGATTCTGACCCGGAGGTTCACACTTATCTGGGAAACAACCCAATACAAACATTGGAAGAAGCAAAAAAGATCATTATTTCAATACAAAAGCAATACGATGATTTTGGAATAGGAAGGTGGGCGATCATCGACAAAAAAACTCATGATTTTGTAGGCTGGACAGGGCTTAAGTATGAGCAAAAACTACGGGAAGTTTTTAATTACTATGATCTGGGTTACCGACTCAGAAAAGAATATTGGGGAAAGGGTATCGCAACGGAAACCGCAGAAGCTTCTTTAGCTTATGGATTTGAGCAACTACATCTTTCTAAAATTTGTGCAGGAGCAGATAAAAACAACAAAGCTTCCAACCGAATTCTAACCAAATTAGGGTTACAGAAAAAAGGAACATTCACCTATGAAAGTACGGTCTGCAATTGGTATGAATTAACAAAAAACGAATGGAAAAAAATAAGGTAAAATGAATTCTATGTAATGTCGTTCTAGTTTTAAATGCTAAATATGATTTTTAGTAACTAAAAAAACTGTATCCAAAAACCCCCTTCATTTTCTTTAAGCCGAACTGACATTAAGACTAGTTTATTGTTGTAAATCTCTCAAAGTAAGGTCACATTTTCAAGACATACTTCCGAACCTCTCTTACCATCAAGTTCCAAATGCCGTTATTACTAACGATCTTTTTCCTCCATGATTTCTATGTTCACAGAGATAGATTCCCTGCCATGTTCCCAAATTAAGTTTTCCATTGGTTATGGGAATCGTTACAGATGCACCCAATAAGGAGGCCTTTATATGTGCCGGCATGTCATCAGACCCCTCATAAATATGCGTATAATAAGGTGCGTCCTCTGGAATTAAATCATTAAAATTACGCTCAAAGTCTATTCGTACAGAAGGGTCTGCATTCTCATTAACCGTTAGACTAGCAGAGGTATGCTTAATAAAAACCTGCAACTGCCCTACGTTAATGGTATTGATCTCCGGGCATGCCGTTCTTACTTCGTCCGTTATAAGATGAAACCCCCTTTTTTTGGAAGGAAGCGTAATCGATTTTTGAAAAAATTTCATGGTTAATTAATCAAATAGCTACGTAGAAAGAGTCACTAAAACTTTAAGCTAATTACGTTTTTTGTTTTTTCTTACGGGCGGCCGGAAAAAGAACGTTGTTAAGAATTAATCTGTATCCCGGCGATGTAGGATGCAGTTCTAGTTCGGTTTTTGGATCTCCCACCCTATGTTGGTAATCTTCCGGATCGTGACCGCCATAAAATGTAAAAAATCCTTTTCCTCTTATTCCATGAATGTAACGCGCTTCGTTATTGAGTCTGTTTTCTCCTAGCACCAGCACAGTTGCCTTAACTTGATCTCGTGAAAAGCTAGTAGTTTGCCCCATAAAACCTTTAACCAATGCGGTGTGATTTTGGCATAACATGGTCGGAATAGGATCCCATTTTGCCGAAAAATCCATCAGTGTAAAATAATCACTTTCCTTGGGGATTCTTCTTCGTTCTGTCATATCGATCGAAGAAAACTCATAGCGATTGGGATTTCTTTCGAGAATAAAATTGGTGAAGGCAAAGGTTTTTGAATAATCAATTTTTGACTGATAATTGGGTTCAGAAGGGTCTCCGTCAAACATAGGTTCACATATATCAACTCCTGATGCGGCCAGCGCTATATCAAAACTATCGGTAGCCGAACACATCGCGAACATAAACCCTCCTCCTACTACATAATCCCTTATTTTTAATGCCACGGCTCTTTTTTCTTCAGAAACCTTTTCATACCCCAACTTGGTGGCAAGGGCTTCGGCTCGCTTTTTTTCGGTAATATACCACGGTGCCGCTCTGTAAGCGCCGTAAAATTTACCATATTGCCCCGTAAAATCTTCATGGTGTAAATGAAGCCAATCGTAAAGCAACAAGCCATCCTTTAATACTTCTTCATCATAAACAACCGTATACGGAATTTCTGCATAGGTTAGCACCATCGTAACTGCATCATCCCATGGCTGATTTCCTTTGGGTGAATACACAGCGATCTTAGGTGCCTTTTCAAGCACAACCGCCTCCTGATTTTGAGAAGGGCTTTCAATCTGGGCAAGAATACCCTCCGTTTTAGCATTTGACAATAATTCAAAAGAAATGCCTCGAATCTGGCATTCTTTCCTTATTTCTTCGCTATCTGGTAACAAAAAAGAGCCTCCTCTATAGTTGAGCAACCATTTTACTTTAAGTTGTTTATTGAGTATCCAGTAAGTCAGACCGTAGGCCTTTAAGTGATTTTTTTGGGATTCTGCATCCATCGGTATTAATATATAGGATGCGAATGCAGGCAATGCTCCTAAAACCATAAGGAGCATACACATTATTTTTTTGATTTCTTTACTTAAACGAATGTCTTTAAATCTAAAACGGAACTTCATTATCATCAGGATCAAAATCATCATTCATAGAACTTCCAAATGCTTCATCTGCACTAGGTAAGTTTCTCGTCGTAAATGGATTTTCTTCCCCGTCATTCATTTTTGACTGAAACTCAAACGGAGAATCAAAGTCGTCTAAGTTATCGAATTTACCTAATTGTCCAATGAATTTTAACCTAATATTATCTAAACCACCGTTTCGATGTTTCGCAACAATAAATTCTGCTTGCCCCTGTGTAGGCGTTCTTTCTTCATCATCCCATTCTTCTATTTTATAGTATTCTGGTCTGTAAATGAACGAAACAATATCTGCATCCTGTTCAATGGCTCCAGATTCCCGAAGGTCTGACAGTAACGGACGTTTGCTACCCCCACGAGTCTCGACTGCTCTGGATAGCTGCGATAGTGCGATCACTGGCACATTCAATTCTTTTGCCAATGCTTTAAGGTTTCTAGAGATCGTTGAAATCTCTTGTTCCCTGTTTCCGCCTTTTTGAGATCCTCCGGCCGTCATCAACTGTAAGTAGTCAATAATGATCATTTTTATGCCATGCTGTGAAGACAATCTTCTAGCCTTTGCACGCAGATCGAAGATAGATAACGATGGCGTATCATCTATAAACAGTGGCGCTTTTTCAAGGCTTTTCACTTTAACATTTAATTGTTCCCATTCATGTTTCTCCAGTTTTCCGGTTCTGAGTTTTTCTGAAGAAAGACCGGTCTCTGAAGAAATTAGACGGGTAATTAATTGTACCGAAGCCATTTCCAGAGAAAATACTGCTACCGGTTCATTAGAGTTGACGGCGATGTTTCGCGCCATAGAAAGTACAAAAGCCGTTTTACCCATACCCGGTCTTGCTGCAATGATCACCAGGTCGCTGGGTTGCCAACCTGAGGTTAGCTTATCTAATTTGTCAAATCCGGAAGGTATCCCGCTAAGTCCCTCTTTATTAGAAATTTCCTCTATTTTTTTCTTAGCTTGGATCACAAGGCTTTGAGCCGTTTCAGAAGACTTTTTGATATTACCCTGAGTAACTTCGTATAGTTTAGATTCGGCAGTGTCCAATAAATCAAAAACATCTGTCGTTTCGTCGTAAGATGCTTCAATAATCTCGCTTGAGATTTGTATAAGTCGTCTTTGAATGAATTTCTGAAGAATAATACGTGCGTGAAACTCAATATGAGCAGAAGAAGCTACTTTTTGAGTAAGCTGAATCAGGTAAAAGTCTCCTCCGATCAAATCTAGCTTCGCGTCCTTCTTTAACTGAGCAGAAACCGTTAATAAATCAATGGGTTCTGAATTTTCAAAAAGTTTCACAATTGCTTCATAGATGTGCCTGTGTGCTTCTTTGTAGAAAACTTCAGGATGTAAAATATCTATTACCTCATCAACTCCCTTTTTATCAATTAGCATCGCCCCCAGTGCAACTTCTTCTAAATCAACAGCTTGAGGAGGTATTTTTCCTCGCTCAAGGTTTATAAGACTGCTTCTGTCTGCTTTAAGATTCACTATTGGTTTGGTATTCTCCATAACTGCGAAAATAGCTAATTAATCTTCTTAAACATCATTTTTGGGATACTACAAAGTTAACTGCTCTTCAACAATTAGAATGTTAATAAGTTGTTTTTATTGTTAACAACTAAAAAAAAACCGAAGCTACGAACTTCGGTTTTCAGTATATCTAGTATTTTGAACAACTCATCCTTTAAATACCCCCATATTGGCATATTTATCCATTCGTTGTTTTACCAATTCTTTTGGTGATAACTTTTTCAGGTCTTCATAAACCTCTGTAATTACCTTTTCTACTGTTTCAAAAGTGGTTTTTCTATCATAATGGGCACCTCCAAGCGGTTCTTTGATGATATCATCAATAAGATGCATTTTCTTCATGTCAGGAGCCGTAAGTTTCAGCGCTTCAGCGGCTTGCTCTTTGTACTCCCAACTTCTCCATAATATGGAAGAACAAGATTCGGGAGATATCACAGAGTACCAGGTATTTTCGAGCATCATTACTTTGTCTCCAACGCCAATTCCCAAGGCGCCACCAGATGCTCCTTCCCCTACAATGATAACAATAATAGGCACCTTTAGACGTGTCATTTCTAGAATATTCCTCGCAATTGCTTCACCTTGCCCTCTTTCTTCTGCTTCGAAGCCAGGGTATGCACCAGGGGTATCAATAAAGCTAACTACCGGAAGATTAAATTTTTCTGCAGACTTCATGAGTCTTAAAGCCTTGCGGTAGCCTTCAGGATTTGCCATCCCGAAATTACGATACTGACGTGTTTTGGTGTTATATCCTTTTTGCTGACCAATGAACATATAGCTTTGCTCTCCAATCTTTCCAAGCCCGCCAATCATTGCCTTATCATCTCTCACCCCACGATCACCATGCAATTCGAGAAAAGTGTCACCTGCAAGGGCTTTTATATAATCTAATGTATACGGTCTAGAGGGATGTCTGGAAAGCTGCACACGCTGCCATGCAGTTAGATTTTTATAAATATCTTTTTTGGTCTGGGTTAGTTTTTTTTCAATTTGTTTGCAGGTACCGGTCACATCAATATCACTCTCTTCACCTATTATTTTACATTTATCTAGTTGTTCTTCCAGTTCCTTAATGGGTAGTTCAAAATCGAGGTATTCCATCAGTCTTTAGCAGTTAATTTTTATTAGAACAAATATAAAACAATATATGGTTCTAGCTGTTTGATGAAGTTTTCTTTTTTAATCGATATTTTAAAATTCCATTGGCAATAACTGTCACCAATATTACCAAAGCTCCTATATAAAAACCAGTAGTCATCTTCTCAGAATCTCCTAAAATCAAAAAAGCGAGTAGAATCCCATAAACCGGTTCCATGTTAATGGTAAGCATGACCGTATAGGGACTTATGAACTTCATTATTTTAACAGAAGCAATAAAAGCATACGCTGTGCAAGCAGAAGCTAAAATAAAAAGGTACAACCAATCAGTAAGCGTAATGGTAAAAAAATCGGCTGAAAAACTTCCCTGAAACCATAAAAAAACAGATAAAAACAAGGTCCCCCCACCTAACTCGTATAAAGAAATTACCGAAGGCTTATGTTCCTTGACCAGTTTACCATTGAGCAAAGAAAATAAAGCAGAAAGAAATGCAGAAATCAAAGCAAGTGTTATTCCATAAATATATTCGCCTTCTACTTTAAATATGATGTACAAACCAGTAATTACAATTAATCCAAAAACCACTTCATACCAGATAATTCGTCGTTTATACCAAATTGGCTCTAGTATTGCCGTAAAAAAAGAACCGGTAGACATCATTGCGAGCGTAATAGAAACATTTGATGCTTTAATTGCCGCAAAGAATGTGACCCAATGCAATGCTATAAGAATACCCCCCAGAACAAAAAGCATTCGCATGCGTATGGGTACAATTACTGAAAATTTTCTGATCGTTATGTAAACCCCGATTAATAGAGATGCCATGAGCATTCTATACCATACGAGTGAGAGTGCCTCAATACTGATAAGTGCACCCAACACAGCCGTGAAGCCCCAGATAAAGACAATAAAATGTAGGTGTAAATAGTTTTTCAGATCATCGTTTTGCATTCCGCAACAAATAAATAGCCAATGCTCCAAAGATGGCGTTCGGCAAAATTACTGCTAAAAGCGGTGAAAAACCTGCGCGTTCGGCCATAGTTCCAAATACTTTATCGAAGAAAATAAAAATAAAGGCTATAAAAATTCCCAGTGCAAGATTTACTCCCATTCCTCCGCGGCGCTTCATCGAAGATACTGAAACGGCTATAATGGTAAGGATGAAAGCAGCTATAGGAAGACTCCATCTTCTATATAAGACCAGTTGATAGCGCGCCACATTACTGGATCCTTTTCGCTTTTCTTTCGCGATAAAAGAAGTCAACTCAAATAAATTTTTGGTTTCTGCAATATAGGATACCGGCGTAAGATCGTCAAGATTAAACGAAAAGACGGTATCCATCCTTCTCATCGTAATTACAGAATCGCTTCGCTCTCCAATAATTCTTTTGGTGTAAGAAGACAATCTGTAAACGCTGTCTTTTTCAATCCATCGAATATTCTTAGCCGATAATTTGTACTTCAGCTCTGTACCTTCAAAGTGCTCAAGCGTAAAATTATATCCTATTTTATTATTGGGTTCAAAACTACTTACGTAGATAAAATCGTTATCGTTTAACTGATTAAATAAATTAGTGGTTTCCCGGTCTTTCGCGTTTTTTTTCAAATACTTATAGCGAAATTCATTGTAGCCTTTACTTGCCGATGGTACAATAAACATTCCCATTACAAAAGCCAGAACAGCAACAATTGCAGCTCCCACCAGGTAAGGCCTTAAAAATCTTCCAAACGAAATACCCGAACTTAAGATCGCTATAATCTCAGTATTATTAGCCAATTTTGAGGTAAACCAGATCACAGAGAGAAAAAGGAAAATAGGAAATAAGAAATTGGCAAAATAAAAGGTAAAGTCAAAATAGTAAGACGCGATCTTGGCAAAAGGCACTTCTCGTTCGATCATTTTATCAACTTTCTCAGAAACATCTATCATGATTCCAATAGGGATAAAAAGAAGCAGCATCACGAAAAATGTCGCCAGGTATCTTTTTAGAATATACGCATCAATTATTTTCACCTTAGAGCCTTTTATCCATTTGTTTGACCATTATTTCTTTCCACTGGTAAAAATCGCCCGCTAAGATATGCTTTCTCGCCTCACGAACCAACCAAAGATAAAACCCAAGATTATGAATGGTGGCAATTTGTTTTCCTAATAATTCATTCACAGTAAACAGATGGCGAAGATAAGCTTTCGTGTATTGGGTATCTACAAATGTGATAGCGGTATCATCGATTACCGAGAAATCATCTTCCCATTTTTTATTTTTGATATTGATCGTTCCGTGCGCAGTGAACAGCATGCCATTACGTGCATTTCTTGTAGGCATCACACAGTCAAACATATCGATCCCGAGGGCGATATTTTCAAGTATGTTAATAGGTGTACCTACTCCCATCAGATAACGTGGCTTATCTTCAGGCAATACAGAACATACCACCTCTGTCATGGCATACATCTCTTCTGCTGGTTCTCCAACTGAAAGTCCACCTATTGCGTTTCCTTCTGCATTTCTTGAAGCGATATATTCTGCAGATTGCAGGCGTAAATCTTTGTAAACAGAGCCTTGAACGATCGGGAAAAGAGTTTGACTGTAGTCGTATTTAGCAGGTGTATTTTCAAATCTTTTAATACATCTGTCCAACCAACGATGTGTCATATGCATCGATCTTTTGGCATAATTATAGTCGCACGGATACGGGGTACACTCGTCAAAAGCCATAATGATATCTGCGCCGATGGTTCTTTGAATGTCCATTACGTTTTCTGGCGTAAATACATGGTAGGATCCGTCAATATGAGACTTAAATTTTACGCCTTCTTCCTTGATCTTACGGTTAGCAGAAAGTGAGTAGACCTGATAGCCACCACTGTCTGTTAAAATATTACGGTCCCAACCCATAAACTTGTGAAGACCTCCTGCTTTTTCAAGTATTTCAGTTTGGGGCCTTAGGTATAAATGATATGTATTACCTAAAATAATATCAGGATTAATATCTTCTTTTAACTCCCGTTGATGCACTCCTTTAACTGAAGCAACAGTACCAACCGGCATGAAAATAGGTGTCTCTATGGTTCCATGATCGGTAGTAATAACACCGGCTCTCGCTTTGCTTTGTTGATCTGTCGTTTTTAAATCAAACTTCATTAATAGTATCCGTTTGAGGGCAAATATAATTAACTGACCTGCAAACCTCCTTAATTAAAATTTAAAATTGATGCTTATTAACTATGAATCGTTAAAAAATGATCTCGGGATATCTTTGCAACCCCTTAATAAAAACTTACTTTTGAGAGATTTTTAATTTTAACTTCATAAAATGGCTCAAACAGAAAAGCTAAACGACCTTGTTTTACAAGTTCGCAGAGATATTTTGCGAATGGTTCACAAGGTAAATTCAGGACATCCAGGAGGCTCCTTAGGTTGCACAGAGTTTTTCGTAGTAATGTACAACGAAATCATGCAATTGAAAGAAGGGTTCGATATGGATGGTATTGGTGAGGACCTCTTTTTCCTCTCTAACGGACATATTTCGCCAGTTTTTTACAGTGTACTGGCACGTAGAGGATATTTTCCGGTAGAAGAACTTAATACCTTTAGATTAATTGACTCGAGGCTGCAGGGACATCCTACAACACACGAAGGATTACCAGGGGTACGAGTTGCTTCCGGTTCTTTAGGGCAGGGAATGTCTGTAGCTATTGGAGCTGCGTTGGCCAAGAAGTTAAACGGAGACAATCATCTTGTTTACAGCCTTCATGGTGACGGTGAACTTCAGGAGGGACAGAATTGGGAAGCTATCATGTTTGCTGCCGGAAACAAAGTAGACAACCTGATTGCAACAGTAGACCTGAATGGAAAGCAGATTGATGGCGCCACTGACGAAGTACTACCTCTGGGAGATGTGAATGCAAAGTTCACTGCTTTTGGATGGGATGTATTAGAAATTGAAAAAGGAAACGATCTGGAAGCGATCATTGCAGGAATGAAGGAAGCGAAATCCAGAAGTGGTAAAGGAAAACCTGTCTGTGTTCTACTTCATACGGAAATGGGTAATGGTGTTGATTTTATGATGCACACACATGCATGGCATGGCAAAGCACCTAACGATGAGCAGCTGGAAAAAGCACTGGCCCAGAATCCGGAAACTTTAGGAGACTACTAATAAGAAGAAGAAGAAAACATGAAAAAATATACAGATACAGGAAAAAAAGATACCAGAAGCGGTTTTGGTGCCGGACTTACCGAATTAGGCAGAACGCATGATAATGTGGTTGCCTTATGCGCCGATCTCGTAGGATCTTTAAAAATGGATGATTTCATTAAAGAAAACCCAGAAAGGTTTTTTCAGGTAGGTATTGCAGAGGCAAATATGATGGGTATAGCGGCTGGTCTCACCATAGGTGGAAAAATACCTTTCACGGGAACTTTTGCTAATTTCTCTACCGGAAGGGTTTACGATCAAATAAGACAATCGATCGCTTATTCGCATAAAAACGTAAAAATATGTGCTTCACATGCCGGCATTACGCTGGGAGAAGACGGGGCTACGCACCAAATTCTTGAAGACATTGGTCTTATGAAAATGCTTCCGGGTATGGTGGTGATAAATCCGTGTGATTACAACCAGACCAAGGCCGCTACGCTGGCTATAGCAGATTATTACGGACCTGTTTATTTACGTTTTGGCCGACCTAAAGTAGCTAACTTTACTCCAGAAGATCAAACCTTTGAAATAGGAAAAGCAATAACTTTGCAAGAAGGGAAGGATGTAACTATTATCGCTACCGGACACCTTGTATGGGAAGCGTTACAAGCTGCTGAAGAACTTCATGAAAAAGGAATTCAAGCAGAAATTATTAATATCCACACCATAAAACCCATCGATGAAGATGCGATAATTAAATCGGTTAAAAAAACAGGTTGTGTAGTCACTGCAGAAGAGCACAACTATCTTGGCGGACTTGGAGAAAGTGTGGCAAGAGTACTTTCTCAAAATCTTCCTTCACCACAGGAATTTGTGGCCACGCAGGATACTTTTGGAGAAAGTGGAACTCCGGAACAACTCATGGAAAAATATGGTTTGAACAATAAAGCGATCGTAAATTCAGTTTTAAAAGTGATGAAAAGAAAATAAATGGTAAGGTATTTGATACCTATACCGTTTTAACACTAAACTGAAACTTATGAAAAAAGCAATTGTAGTATTGTTAATGCTTGCCACTGCAGGCGTAATGGCTCAAAAAGATTCCGGTTTTGGACTCAAGGGAGGACTTAACTATAATTCTAATGGCGAATATTTTAGAGATGCCGGAAACATTGCCGAAGATCCCACTGCGAATATTGGTTACCATATTGGTTTCTGGGGTAAAGTAGATCTGGGTAAGCTTTATTTAAGACCTGAACTTGTTTACACCAAGACAAAAAGTGATTATGACGGCGATAAATTTGATATGAGTAAACTGGATGCTCCAATTTTGCTCGGATTAGATGTAATCGGCCCGCTAAGTGTGTTTGCAGGCCCTTCTTTGCAATACATTTTAGACACCGATCTGGATGGTATTGTTTTAAACGATGTCGAGAGTGATTTTACCGTCGGTCTGAATATCGGAGCTTCAGTAAGCCTTGGTAATTTGGGGATTGATCTAAGGTATGAAAGAGGATTTAGTGATAATGAAGCAGATTTCGTGGGTCTGTCTGGAAGTGGAAGAATTGATACCCGACCCGAGCAATTAATATTGAGCCTTAGCATTAAATTATAGAATTTTTAAAGGTATTAACGAGAAGCTTCCGGCATTACCGGAAGCTTTTTTTATTTATAATCCATGTTTTGCGTTAAATAAACATTTATCTCACTGCGCCACAAGTATCCTCTGGTTTAACGCTGTTCCCGTAGATCTCTACTCCATTCCAAAAAAAGAACCGAAAAAATAATAACAATTCAGTTAATAACATTTACCGCAATTGGTATTTATTTCATTTTTTAAAGAAGCAATTTTTACGGTGAATGCTTAACAATTCAATGGATTCTCCATAAGGCTTAAATGAAGAGATTTAATAAATTTAGATAACTATTAACAATGAAAGTATTCTAGTAAAACAAACAATCTAAATTTTAAATTGATGGAAAGAATTAAAGCACTTAAGGGAATCTATGAACTCACCAAAGCAGAACAAAAGAATATTTTAGGAGGCGGTTGTACACAGCAGGATGGTCTTTGCTGTCGGAGGTTTTCTGGCGCGTTTTTATTTTGTGAGCCAGGACTCTGCCGACCCACTGGGTTTTGTTTTTACTATTAGTTTTTTCAACTATAATTCTTCACGAAACACAGCTACATTTCAACTAAAAAAGATGACCTTAATTGATCATCTTTTATTTTTATTTGTAGTCTTTGCGTCTTAATTATTTACTGACGTGTCTCACGATCAAGATAATCAGGAATACCATCCCCGTTAGAATCATCTGGGATACCATCACCGTCACGATCATATTCATCTCGGGTTAGCACACCATCATTGTCATCGTCTGCATCGAGATAATCTGGTACTCTGTCATCATCTGAATCGTCATTCGCAGGATTCCCATCACCATCAACATCTTCTAAGCGTGAAGGGATGGTATCTCTATCGTGATCTGCTTCATTTACCGTATACAATTGTGCCGTGTATATTAAAGGAGCATACTGCGGTATTATAGTTGCCGGCGGATTGTTAAAGTAAGCCAGCCCGGAAGGAATTATAAAAGCACCTACCCCGAAATTCTCTACTTCAAAAGTACCATCTTCATTTTCAATGATGACATCCCCACCTTTAAACTTCGAAAGCCCTTCGGCAAAACCTCTGATCAATCCAGGATTTGAGACCGTTCGATTTCCTAAAAAGTCAAACCAGTTGGGAACGGACGTAAATTCTTCGAATTCGGTTCCGTCCAGCAACAAGCCATTGATGCGGGCATAGGCAGAATCTGAAATAGTTAAACCTTGTCCTTCAGCCCCATCTCTTGCAGAGAAATAGTAGAATTTGAAATTAATGTCATTATCATTTCTATCCTGAAGAATGATGGTCGTATCTTTCACTTGATCAATAAGCGGTGTCTTGCCAGCATTTTCACCGGCAATGGTGTCAAAGCGAATGATAAAATCAAAATTCTCATCCGGATTTTGAAATTCTTCGTAATTGTAAAAATGAGTTTCCAGATATGCTACAATTTCTGCATCGTTTTCTAAGGTCACTTCAGCAACATCACGCACCTCTTCCCGATTGTTATTGTCATCGTCATTATTACAACTCCACAAACAGATAGTTGCACAAAGTATCCACAAAATACTTCTTTCAAATTTCATCATTGTATATAGAATTAAAGTGCGCAAGATACAATTTTCCCTTATTTTTGCTTACGACATTAACGAAGATTTTTGATCCTGATTATGCGAATAGACAAATACCTCTGGTGCACCCGATATTACAAGACCAGAAACATGGCAACAGAAGCTTGTAAAAAAGGGCATATTCGCATTAATGATTTAATTGCAAAGCCCGGTAAAGAAATTTATCCTAGGGATAAAATTATGCTTCGCAAGAATCAAATCGATTATCAATTAACCGTGTTGGATATTCCGAAAAGTCGGGTTGGAGCGAAGCTTGTAGACATTTATCGTAAAGATACAACACCTAAAGAGGCTTTTGAGCATAAGGAACTTCTTAGCTACGCAAAAGATCATTACAGAAAAAAGGGACTGGGAAGGCCCACAAAAAAAGACAGGCGTTCTATTGATGGTTATATAGACGACCAAGAAGAAGATACCAATGAATGATTCTTACTGGCAAAACCGCTACAAAAATGAAAATACTGGTTGGGATATTGGTTATGTGTCTACACCAATAAAAGAGTACATAGATCAATTAACTGCGAAAGATATAGAAATCTTGATCCCTGGCGCGGGTAATGCATATGAGGCTGCCTATCTTTTCATGAATGGCTTTAGCAATGTACATGTTCTCGATTTTGCCGAGCAACCTATTGTAAATTTTAAAAAGGCATATCCCAATTTTCCTTCAGATCAATTGCATCTGCAAGACTTTTTTAAGCATCAGAATACGTATGATCTTATTTTAGAACAAACTTTTTTTTGTGCTTTAAATCCTGAATTAAGAGAAAAATACGTGGTACATATGGCGAAGTGTCTTAAAACAGGAGGCAAACTTGCAGGCGTTTTTTTTGACTTTCCCTTAACAGAAAAGGGGCCTCCATTTGGAGGATCTTTAGTGGAATACAAATCGCTTTTTTCTGATTTATTTGAAATAAAAAAACTTGAACGGTGTTACAATTCAATAAAACCACGTATGGGAAATGAACTCTTTTTTATCTTTGAAAAAAAATAAACATGAACGGTACACCGCTTAAAATTCTTTCTCACGAGCAAATTCAACATAAAGTTAGAAGAATAGCATGGCAAATTTATGAGACCTTTGCAGATGAAGAAGAAATTATTTTGGCGGGAATAGCCCCTGAAGGTTCGAAGTTTGCAGGTAAACTTGCGATGATTTTAGAGGAGATCTCTGCCTTACAAGTTATCGTTTGTGATGTGACTATTAATAAAAGAGATCCTTTTCAACCTATTGAAACTTCTATTACCCCCGAGTCGTATACAAACAAGGGAATTGTTATTATCGATGACGTACTTAATTCTGGCTCTACCCTAATTCATTGCGTGAAGCATTTTTTACAGGTTCCCATAAAAAAATTAAAAACAGCGGTTTTCGTCAATCGGAATCACAAGTTATATCCTGTGAAAGCAGACTTTAAAGGCATCTCTTTATCTACAAGTTTGCAAGAACATATCACAGTCCAATTTAATGGTAAAGACGATTCGGTTTACCTACAGTAAAGCGGTGATCTCTTGCGCCAGTTCTTCCGGTAATTTGGCATCTGCATTCAGAACATGATGCGCTTGTAAATAATAAAAATTGCGTTCAAACAGGTGTTTTCTCACAAAGTCTTCCAAAGCCTCTTCTGATTTTAAGTGACTTATTAACGGACGGTCCTCTTTCTCCTTCAGCAAACGCTTCGTTAGCTCCTGAACTGATAATTTAAGATAAAAAACGTTCTGTGAAGCTTTCTTAATGATCTCTGTATTATCACCAAAACAAGGGGTACCCCCACCTAATGAAAGTATAATATCAGAGTTTTTATTTAGTAGTTCCTCCAGTACTTTGCGTTCCAATTTCCTGAAATAAATCTCTCCCTTTTTTTCAAAAATATCACGAATGCTATGTTGTTCACGTTCTTCGATAAGTGCATCTAAATCAAAAAATTCTTTCTGAAGTTCGCTTGCCAACACTTTTCCTAAAGTGCTTTTACCACTCCCCATGTATCCTATTAAAATTATCATGAAAACAAGATCAAATTATTTGTAAACAAGGCTTTACAGATTTCAACTAAAAAAAAGACAAATTTATGGTAAAATAGCCTTGAAAAGTAAATAAATGATATTATATTTGCACCCGCATTACTGAAATGCGAATGACTCGATAGCTCAGTTGGTAGAGCACAACACTTTTAATGTTGGGGTCCTGGGTTCGAGCCCCAGTCGGGTCACAAATATCTAAAAATGAAGCCTTTAAAGAGGCTTTATTTTTTTTGACTCGATAGCTCAGTTGGTAGAGCACAACACTTTTAATGTTGGGGTCCTGGGTTCGAGCCCCAGTCGGGTCACTTTAAGAAATTAATCTAAAATTTCCGCCCACGTGGAGAAATTGGTAGACTCGCCATCTTGAGGGGGTGGTGTTCGAAAGGACGTGCTGGTTCGAATCCAGTCGTGGGCACAAAGCCATTCCGTCACGGAATGGTTTTTTCTTTTTCAATAGAAGCTTATCCGATTGGTTTTCTCTTAAATTTCACATACTACATTTATTTAACCTTTTATATATTTTTTAGGGATTTTTCTAGTGGTATCAGTGAAAAAAATTGCGCAATAAAACGATAATCCTTGTAATTTAACTAAATCTTTTGCTTATCAACCAGTTATTTAAGTATTTTTGTTTAAAAGATAAGCTGGAAAGATGAACAATGTAAAGAGGAATTTTAGCATAAAAGATCTCGAAAACCTATCGGGAATTAAAGCGCACACGATTAGAATTTGGGAGAAACGTTATGATCTATTAAAGCCGCATCGCACTGATACGAATATTAGATACTATCCTTTAAGTAGTCTTCAGAAGCTTTTGAACATCACTTTACTATACAATCACGGTTATAAAATATCGAAAATTGCCAAAATGGATGAGGAAACGATTCCGGTTATGGTGAGAGAGATCATTTCTGAAAATAGTGTAAAGAATCATTCGATCAATGCATTTAAGTTAGCAATGATCAATTTTGATCAAACCCTTTTTTACAGTACTTACAACAGTCTCTTAACAGATAAATCTTTTAGGGAAGTGTTTTATGAAGTTTTTATCCCACTGTTAAACGAACTTGGCCTTCTTTGGCAAACAGATACGATAAGTCCTTCTCATGAGCACTTCATTACCAGCCTTATAAAGCAAAAAATTTTGATAAACACAGAAAAACTTCAAATGATCGAACCTTCAAAGAAGGATAAGGTTTTTGTGCTTTATTTACCAGATAATGAAATTCATGAAATAGGCTTATTATACTTAAATTATGAAGTGGTTTTAAGAGGATATCAATCTATTTATCTCGGCCAGACCGTACCTATGGAAAGCTTGAAAGATATCCTAAAATATTTTCCACACATCAACTTCTTATCTTATTTTACTGTTGAACCTAATAAAGAAAGAGTCCGAGACTATGTAGAACAATTCTCGAAAGAAATCAACCAAAGTGGCGCTAACTCTTTATGGATCTTAGGCCAGCAAATAAAACACCTCCAGCCAGATCAATTACCGGAATCTGTTCGTACCTTTGAAAGTATTGAACAGGTTGTTAAAGAACTGTGAAAGTTTAAACACTTATTTCTTTCTGTTCAACTTTTTGATAAATTTGTTGAACAATGAAAGAAGAAATTATAATCATAGGCTCAGGATTTTCATCCTTGTCTGCATCCTGTTATCTGGCTCAACAAGGTCATTCCGTAACTATTCTAGAAAAAAATCCAACCTTAGGCGGGAGAGCGAGACAGCTCAAACGGGATGGATTTACCTTTGATATTGGTCCAAGCTGGTATTGGATGCCTGATATTTTTGAACGTTTTTTTGCCGACTTTGGTAAGAAGCCATCAGATTATTACCATTTAGAAAAACTAGATCCTGCCTATCGGGTTATTTTTAAGAATGAAGTCGTAACCATCGGCGATTGCCTTGATAAAATTTACGAAGAATTTGAACGTATAGAATCAGGCAGCTCGAAAAAGCTTGAAAAATTTATTAAAAAGGCGAGTGACAATTACGATATCGCTATAAAAGATATTGTCTACAGGCCTGGAATCTCTCCGCTGGAATTAGTCACAAAAGAGACCATTCTAAGAGTGGGTCAATTTTTCAAAAATATAAGTGCTGATATACGCAAGGACTTCAAAAATGACAAGCTGATCTCTATCCTGGAATTCCCTGTACTCTTTCTGGGCGCCAAACCAAGCGACACGCCTTCTTTCTATAATTTTATGAATTATGCAGATTTTGGTTTAGGTACCTGGCATCCAAGAGGCGGTATGCACCAAATTATTAAAGCTATGGAAAGTCTAGCCAGAGAATTGGGAGTCGAGATAAAGGTGAATTCACCTGTGTCTAAAATTGTTGTAGAGAGTAAAAAAGTGAAAGGTGTAGAAACTAACGGAACGTTTCTTAAAGCGTCGATCGTTGTGTCTGGTGCAGACTATCATCACTCTGAAACTTTACTGGACGAGAAGTACAGGCAGTATAGTGAAGATTACTGGCATAAAAAGACGTTTGCCCCTTCATCCCTGCTTTTTTATGTTGGCTTTGATAAAAAGCTTAAGAATGTATCACATCATAATTTGTTTTTTGATGTAGATTTTGAAGCGCACGCGCGTGCCATATACGACACAGCTGTATGGCCTGAAGAACCTCTGTTTTATGCAAATTTCCCTTCGGTAAGTGACCCTGAAATGGCTCCGTCAGGAAAAGAAAACGGATTCTTTCTAATTCCAATAGCGCCTGGCATAGAAGACACTCCAGAGATAAGAGAACAATACTTCGACATTATCATGGATCGCTTTGAGCAGCTCACAAAGCAAGAAATAAAAAATAGTATTATATTTAAGGAAAGCTTCTGTGTGAAAGATTTTGTCAAAGAGTACAATTCTTACAAGGGAAACGCCTATGGAATGGCCAATACCTTGCTACAAACTGCTTTTTTGAGACCTGGTCTAAAAAGCAAAAAAGTTAAAAATTTGTTTTTTACAGGACAATTAACAGTGCCAGGACCGGGAGTACCACCTGCATTAATTTCAGGTAAACTCGTATCTGAACTAATCATGAAAGAAAAATAATCGTTATGAAAGAAATATTTGATACGGTTTCTTATAATTGTAGCCAACTAGTAACTAAGTCTTACAGCACTTCTTTTTCGTTGGCTGTAAAGATGTTAGCGCCTAGTATCAGACAGGACATCTACAATATTTATGGCTTTGTAAGATTTGCTGATGAAATTGTTGATACGTTTCATGATTATAACAAATCTGAATTATTTGAAAGATTTGAAGAAGATTTACAAAGAGCATTAGACGATAAGATTAGTTTGAATCCTATCCTAAATTCTTTCCAGCACACTGTACATAAATTCGAGATCGATTTGTCTTTAATCACTGCTTTCATGAAAAGTATGCGCCTTGATCTCGAAAAAAAGGTATATACTACGCAACAGGAATACGAAGAATATATATATGGCTCTGCAGATGTGGTGGGTCTTATGTGTCTTACTGTTTTTGTGGATGGGGATCAGGAACGTTATGAAGAGTTAAAGGAGTCGGCAATGTCCCTGGGTTCTGCATTTCAAAAAGTAAATTTCTTAAGAGATCTTAAAGCAGATTATGAGGAATTAGATCGCACCTATTTTCCAAATACAGATCTAAGTCAATTAGATGAAGTATCTAAACAAGCTATTATTGATGAGATAGACCGTGATTTTAAGAAAGGATATGAGGGTATTATGAAGCTCCCTAACGAAGCAAAGTTTGGAGTGTATACAGCTTATAAATACTATACAAAACTTTTGCAAAAACTTAAAAATACACCTCCTTTGGAGATCAAAAACACTCGTATAAGAGTTCCGGATTATCAAAAATTTGGGTTGCTCGCTTCTTCTTATTTTAATTATAGACTCAATCTCATTTAATTACCTGAAGAAAATATTTTTTTATGTATACCATTAGTTGGATCTTGATTTTCTTAATCACTTTTGTAATTATGGAAGGAATGGCATGGTTTACACATAAGTATGTCATGCATGGTTTTTTATGGAGCCTGCATAAAGATCATCATAAAAAGGATCATGACTCTTGGTTCGAAAAAAACGATGCGTTTTTTCTTTTCTATGCAGTTATCAGCATGTCCTTTATCATGATCGCAGACAATACTTCTTTTTGGTATGGTTTCCCGATAGGATTCGGTATAATCGCCTATGGTGCTACTTATTTCATGGTGCACGATATTTTTATTCACCAACGCTTTAAATTCTTGCGTAATGCCAATAATTGGTACGCCAAAGGAATTCGGAGAGCTCATAAAATACATCATAAACACTTAGGCAAAAAAGACGGCGAATGTTTCGGAATGCTCTATGTTCCCTTAAAATATTTTAAAAAATAGCGTCTTATTTGTTCTGGCTGAGTAGCTGATCAATAGCATCACGCACCGTCTTACTGTTCCAGTCTGCAGCTCCTTTTTTTTCAATTACTATTTGACCATTCTGGCTGATCAGATATGTTGCAGGAATACTTCTTGAATAAAGTTCGTCTGGAATTTCACTTAATTCATTGTATACCCTAAAATCGTATTGATTTTTCTCCATGAAAGGGAAAACACGCGCTGCATCGTCATTGGTGACAAAAAAGAAATGAATTTTATCTTTATAATCATTATATAATGCCTGTAAATCTGGCATCTCTGCAATGCAAGGAGGGCACCAGGTCGCCCATAGATTTATAAGTATTACATTGTCCTTAGAATCTGATAAATTCACAACTTCACTTGTGGTGATTTCCTTCAGTTTCCACTCATAGTCGGTAAGCTGAGTACGATCGCTTTCGGCTCTCACAAAGGGAGTGAGTGCCAATACTTTCCAGGCAAAAACTTTAATGGGGTTTGCCGTGGGAGGGTACAAAAGTAATAAGACACCTATAATTAAAATCGCATTTATTAAAATACGTTTTTTACGCTTCATTTCTTGTGGGGTTTCAATACATGTAAATAGTCGTATTTTTGAAAAGACATTACAGTTCCAGAAAATTAACCAAGGGTATCACCATTTAAAAAGTATCCCGCGGCATTACTTGCAGGGTGAGAGATAAATCCTAATTTTCCAATAATGAATTTAATAGTTCCCGAACGTCTTTGCTATACCAGTTGGCAACCCCCTTTTTTTCGACTGCTATAAAACCATCACTGTCTATTATAAAGGTTGAAGGTACTTCTTCAGGATCAAATGGCATTTTTTCTCCTATAATAAGATAGGTTACCGGAAAATTATATTCATTCTTCTCCATGAACTCTATTACAGGTTCTCTCTCTTCGTTGGTAATTAGATAAAACTCCACCCTTCCTTTAAATTCGTCGTATAGCTTTTGAATACTCTTAGCTTCTGCAATGGATGGTACACGCCATGAAGCCCAGAAATGCACAAAGATGACTTTCCCTTTTGATTCTTCAAAGTTGAAAAAATCCCAATTTTCGTCTTTAAGCTTCCAGTCAAAATCCTTCACAGCTTTTCGTTCTTCAGCTTTTACCACATCGGGACTAAAAGCAAGAATACGATTTAGTAAGACCTTAGATTCGTGAGCCACCGGAGGAATAAAAAATACTCCTATCAACAAGATAAAAAATAAATTGAGTACTGACTTTTTACGAATATTCATAAGAAACTTTCACTACAGATTTTGATGTTTCCAAAGCTAGCAATAAATATTGACTTGGCATTGTTTACAGACATCTTAAATCATCTGCATTTAAGATATTTGCCGTTCTTTTAACTCGAAAAAAAAACTCCTGATGAACAGGAGTTTTATATTGAATTAATTGTTAAAATAACTATCCGTTATTTTCAGCTTTAATCAGATTTAGCGCCGAACCTGCTTTAAACCATTCAATCTGGCTGGCGTTATACGTATGATTTGCTTTAATGATATCTTTAGTACCATCTGAATGTACCAATTCTATGGTAAGTGGCTTGTCTGGTGCAAAAGACTCCAGATCTGTAAAGTTAAAAATATCATCTTCCTGAATAAGATCATAATCGATTTCTTTATCAAAAGTGATCCCAAGCATACCTTGTTTTTTCAAGTTAGTTTCGTGAATTCTGGCAAAAGATTTCACAAGTACTACGCGCACTCCGAGGTGTCTTGGTTGCATCGCTGCATGTTCTCTGGAAGAACCTTCTCCGTAATTATGATCACCGACTACGACTGTTGGTATATTTTTAGCCTTGTATTCACGTTGAACATCCGGTACTCCGCCGTACTCTCCAGTAAGCTGATTTTTTACAAAGTTGGTCTTCTTATTAAAAGCATTGATAGCACCAATAAGTGTATTGTTAGCGATGTTATCTAGATGCCCTCTAAACCGAAGCCAGGGTCCGGCCATAGAGATGTGGTCTGTGGTACATTTCCCAAAAGCTTTGATCAATAAACGCGCACCCATGATGTTTTTCCCATCCCAGGGTTCAAATGGCTCTAATAATTGCAGTCGTTCTGAATCACCGGCTACTTTAACAGAAACTCCGGATCCGTCTTCGGCCGGAGCAACATAGCCAGCATCCTCTACTGCAAAACCTTCCGGTGGAAGCTCATAGCCTCTAGGTTCATCCAGCATCACCTCTTCACCTTCTTCATTAATAAGTTTATCAGTAATTGGGTTAAAATCCAAACGACCGGAAATCGCGATAGCCGTAACCAATTCGGGAGAACCCACAAAAGCCATTGTATTTGGATTTCCATCGGCTCTTTTAGCAAAATTCCTATTGAACGAATGTACGATCGTATTCTTGTCCATATCGTCTGCTTTACCTCCATAACGATCCCACATTCCGATACACGGGCCGCATGCGTTTGCAAAAACGGTGGCTCCAATCTTATCGAAAGTATCGATAAATCCGTCTCTTTCAATCGTATATCTCACCTGTTCGGAACCAGGTGTAATAGTGAAATTCGATTTTGTTTTGAGTTTCTTATCAGCTACCTGTTTTGCCAAAGAAGCGGCTCTTGAAATGTCTTCATAAGAAGAGTTGGTACAGGAACCAATGAGTCCGTACTCTACCTTCAAAGGCCAATCATTTTTTCGTGCAGCCTCTTTCATTTCAGATACAGGCGTTGCCAGATCTGGCGTAAAAGGTCCGTTAAGATGTGGCTCTAGTTCTGATAAGTTAATTTCTATTACCTGATCGAAATATTCTCCGGGATTTGCATATACTTCTGGATCTGCTGTCAAATGTTCTTTTACCTCATTGGCTGCATCAGCTACATCGGCTCTTCCGGTGGAGCGAAGGTATCGATCCATAGACTCGTCGTATCCGAATGTAGAAGTGGTTGCGCCTACTTCAGCACCCATGTTACAAATGGTTCCTTTTCCTGTACAGGACATTGATCTGGCACCTTCTCCAAAATACTCAATGATCGCTCCGGTACCTCCCTTAACCGTTAAGATACCTGCCACTTTAAGAATTACATCTTTTGGTGCTGTCCAACCCGATAGTTTACCCGTGAGCTTTACACCGATAAGTTTCGGAAATTTAAGTTCCCACGGCATTCCCGCCATAACATCTACCGCGTCTGCTCCACCAACACCCACTGCAACCATACCTAGTCCGCCTGCATTTACCGTATGTGAATCGGTACCTATCATCATCCCTCCGGGAAATGCATAATTTTCAAGTACTACCTGATGAATGATCCCCGCACCAGGTTTCCAGAAACCGATACCGTATTTATTAGAGACCGATTCCAGAAAATCAAATACTTCATTGCTGGTTTCATTTGCTCTTTTCAAGTCAGCCTCTGCTCCCACTTTAGCCTGGATAAGATGATCACAATGTACTGTAGTGGGTACGGCTACCTTGGGTTTACCAGCATGCATGAATTGTAACAGCGCCATTTGAGCTGTCGCATCCTGACATGCGATTCTATCCGGAGCAAAATCTACATAATCTTTACCGCGAACAAAAGCTTTTTCGGGAGTACCATCCCACAAATGAGAATACAAAATCTTCTCAGATAAAGTTAATGGCTTTCCGACAACCGCTTTGGCTTTCGTAACCTTATCGGAAAGTTCTCCATAAACTTTCTTGATCATATCTATATCAAAGGCCATATAATGTATATTTAAGTTAGAAGTGTTGCGAAATTACGAAAATAGCTGAAGCTTTAAAACTATAAATTGGCAATTATCAGACTAAAAAAGCACTTAATATTCAAAAAAAGCAGCTGCGTGTTACCAACCTAAATAATGTACTGCCATTAGATGCTAAAATCCCATCGAGATTCAGACGAATTTGATACTTCTTGAAGTTTTAAAGAAGTGCTTCAATAATTTCTTGAGTTGTCTTTCCTTCTGCCTCCGCTTTGTAGTTTTTGAGGACACGATGTCTTAATATTCCGGCAGCTACTGCTTTTACATCCTCAATATCGGGAGAGAATTTACCGTTTACCGCAGCATTTGCTTTAGCAGCCAGTATCAGGTTTTGAGATGCTCGCGGACCCGCACCCCAATCTACAAAATTATTGACGATTTCTGGTGCAAACTCACTACCGGGGCGTGTCTTTCCTACCAGTTTTACCGCGTACTCAACCACATTATCTGCTACTGGTATCCTTCGAACCAGTTGTTGGATTTCTACGATTTCATCTGCTGTAAACAGTGGGTTGATCTCATTAGTTTTTTGTGCCGTGGTTGCCTTAACTACTTCAATCTCTTCCTGATAAGATGGATAATTTAACTCGATCGCAAACATAAAACGGTCAAGCTGGGCTTCCGGTAATGGATAAGTACCTTCCTGTTCGATTGGATTCTGAGTCGCCAAAACAAAATATGGAAGGTCCAATTTGTAGTGATGACCAGCGACCGTAACCGCCCTTTCCTGCATGGCTTCCAGTAAAGCGGCCTGCGTTTTGGGAGGTGTTCGGTTTATTTCGTCTGCCAGAATAATATTCGCAAAAACCGGGCCCTTAATAAATTTAAATTGCCTGTTTTGATCAAGTACTTCACTACCCAATATATCGCTGGGCATTAGGTCTGGCGTAAACTGTATTCTTTTGAATTCGAGCCCGAGTGCTTTTGCAATGGTATTTACCATAAGGGTTTTTGCCAGACCGGGTACTCCTATCAAGAGCGCATGCCCTCCTGAATAAATAGAAAGAAGTATTTCATTTATGACTGCTTCCTGTCCTATAATAACTTTGGCAATCTCTTTTTTTAATTTTTTGTTTTTTTCAACCAGATTGTTGACAGCGGTAACGTCTGACATTCAATTATTTTTTTAACCAGTTATTCGTAAAATTACAACTCTTATTATCTGAACCTACGTTTATATAGGTATCTGCAATTTTTTCTTTCATCCATTCCTGAATAGCTTTGAGTTGCTTATCACTAAGTGCTAACTGTTTTATCTTTAGATAATCCTGTGAATAATCTGCCTGATGCTCATCATATCTATTGGTCACTTTCAATATCTTGTATTTCACGCTACCGTTTTGGCCTTCTTCCAATAAGGGTCTTGATATTTCATTGTCTTTGAGATCTCGTACCTGATTGTAAAGGGTTGGATCCATTTTTGTCAATTCAAATCGGGTGTCAAAATTGGTTGGATTTCTTAAAACGCCTCCATCGAATTTCGTTTCCTTTTCATCTGAAAAGTTTCGTGCAGCTTCTTCAAAAGTCAATTCTTTATCCAAGATACGTTTTCTGATCGTATCCAGTTCGTTTCGAGCTTCTTCAATTGCGTCGTCTGAAACTTTAGGTGTTAAAAGAATATGTCTTAGATCAATTTCCTGCCCACGTATCTTCTCAACTAAGATAATATGCCATCCGTAGATCGTTTTGAAAGGTTCTGAAACCTCTCCCTCCTGTAAACTGAATGCTATATCTTTAAATTCTTTAAGAAATGGTGTTTTTCTATTGATAGCATAAAAACCTCCCTTGGGTCTTGAAGCCTCATCATCTGAATATAAGACGGCTTTAGTTGCAAAACTCGCTCCATTCTCTTCTACATCCTGCTTCATCGCTCGTAACTTATCTACTACCTTGTCAATCTCCTCCTGACTTGCTTTCGGTTCGATAACAATCTGCGCAATTTCTAATTCAGCACCAAACTGAGGAAGCTGATCTTTTGGTATTTTATTGAACCATTGTCTTACTTCTTCCGGAGTGATTTCGATGCTTTCAATAATATTTGCCTGCATTCTTTCAGACAACCTGCGTGTTTTTTGGATATCGAACAATTCGCTGCGAAAAGACTCTTCATCATCTTTATTGTAGTACTGAAGCACCTTTTCCATCGTACCTAATTGTTGCACAAGGTAATTGATCTGCTCACCAACTACTGATTTTATTTCGGTATCAGAGACTTCTAAACTGTCTTGTACGGCATGGTGTGCGTAGAGCTTATCTTCCATAAGTTTACCTAGCAATTGACATCTTGTAATATCTTTGTTCAACACACCTTGATTCTGTAGATCGATCAGGTTTTTATCAATATCGGATTCCAGAATAACGTAATCCCCCACCACGGCAGCAACACCGTCTACCTTAATTTTCTTGAACGGTTTTGCTTTTACTGAATCTGTTTTTTTCTCTAACGGTGCGACCTCAGGTGCTTTTTCTGTAACTTCATCCTGCCCCATTACCATTTGTGCGCCAACAAAAAGTAAACATATTACTGCACTAATTACGCTTTTCATAAATCTCATATCTTTTTTTTTGTACTGCTTCATCCATTAAATCTTTTTCCAGGTTTCTTATGAATTCCAGCTTCCGCTTATTCAAAATTATTTGCTTTAGCGTAGGAACTACATAAGATTCCGGGGCAATATCATTTCTTTTAAGTACGTCTTTTATATGCACCAAATATACCTCTAAAGAATCTGTAAGTTCAAAAAATTGTGATTTTTTTAAGTAGCTGTCTTTATTGTCATAATTAATTGGAGGTATCTTTTGAACCAACTGAGAAACTTTGATCCAAGTAGAATCGTTAAGTGAATATGCTTTAAACTGTAGTGACATTTCATCTAATTTTGCCTGATCTTCTGCACTAAAAGATCTCAGGAGTTCTTTTGCGGTATCAAGATCATCATACGTTTTGTCTACGTGAATGTACCGCATCTTCAGAAGCGCCTCATTGAGTTTGAAGTTTTCTTTGTTGTCTTCGTAATAGGCTTTTATTTCTTCTTGTGAAACGATGGTATCCATAGAATTGGCAACCAAGGCTTCTTTATAAGCTGCTATTAAAAGATCTGCCCTGTATTGATTAACGAGTTCTTCAAAGTCTTCAATTTGCTGCTCATCCAGATTTATACGTGCTTTATTTACCAGCAATTGTTTTTTGGCCCAGGTATTAATATAATTACGAACAATATTTATACTATCCTCTTCACTGGTGTCTTCCGAAATGACTTTACTTAATTCTTCGGCAGAAAGATAATTATCCCCTACTCTGGCAACTGCATCTTCCTGCGTGTTCTTCTCAAAATACGAACAAGAAAACAAACCATTCATTAATAACAGCAATCCCAGGATCTTCTTCATCTTGCTAGCAGTTTCTTTTTAAGTTTTTTTAGTTCTTTTCTATCAACTTTTACCTGATAGGATCTTCTCAGGGATGAGATCCATTCGGCTTCCAGGTAATTCTGATAATCACTCATAACATTGCCTTTGGCTTCTTCAAATGATTTTATCTGAGGTGCGACAGTTTCTAAAGTTCGTATTAACACCAACCCGCCTTTATCCTTCGACTCGTGCCATTCTTTTGAGGCTTTATAGCCCTTCGGAAGCCTATAATCGTCAACCTCTAAAATGGAAGAAGTAAAAATAACTTCTTTTAATTCAGGAATTTCACCTGCCAGGTTCTGTAATCCTTCCAGGGTTACTTCACGACCCATCAACGATCTTAACTTCTGGGTCGTCTGTTGATTTTCATAGGAAGCTCTTAGAAGCTTCACCCTGCGTTTCCAGGAATAGTCTTTTTTATTCTGATTGTAAAATTCTCTTAGCCCAGAACTGTCTGTCCTTGCCGCATCCCAGACTTCCTCCTGCATTATGTCAAATAGCAACAAACCTTCTCTGTATTCCTTAAGAATAGATGCAAACTCTTCGTTCTCACTTTCAAGATTAGCTTCATGGTATTGAAGCAACAACTCTTCCGAAAATTCTTCAAATAGCTTTTTGAAGTCAATCGCATCAAAATCACTCCTTAATTTAAATTGTTTTTGACGTAACCATGATGCAAAACTGCGCGCACTCCAAACCGAATCCTTTATTTGAAGAATATCTTCCTTAAGAACTGCTGCTGTTTTATCGTAAATCCACTGACGCTTGTAGAAATCATTATTGATCATTGATAGTATTGCATCTCTCACATTTAAATTTACACTAAAACGGTATTTGTCTTTTAACGTATTAAGAAAAGAGGTAGTCAATATTTTTGAACGCTGATCTTTTTTTAACAAGGTCTCCAGCCTTTGTTTTTCCTGTGAATATGAACCGATAGGAAATTGTTGGATGCCTTTTATGATATGCCATCCGAACTTTGTTTCAAAAGGTGTAGAAATTTCACCGGGATTGGTTGCAAATGCTACATCTTCAAACTTTTTAGAACTTAGTCTACCCGCAGCAAACTTTGGAAGCTTTCCCCCTTTGATCGCCGTTCCTTTATCCTCGGAAAATTGCCTTGCCATCGCCTCAAAATTGCCACCACTTTGTAATCTTTTATGAATGTCCAGAATGCGTTTATGAGACTGTTCGCGTTTCACCGGATCGTCTGAAGAGTTTATCATAATATGAGCAACTTCTGCTTCGCCACGATTTTCCCTACGATCATTTACTTTTAGAATATGATAACCAAACCGGGTTCTAAAAGGTTCAGATACATTGCCTGGTTTTGTATTGTAGGCTACACTCTCAAAAGGATATACCATTCTGAATACAGAAAAATAACCCAGTGCTTCCCCAAAAATATCTTTACCATCGTGTACTTTTTTCCTGATCGAATCAAAATTTTCTGAAGAAGCGGTATTAAAAATATCATGTATTTTTTGATGAGCATAGAGCGTGTCTGCCGGAAGCGCTTCTGGGGAAACACGTATTAGAATGTGGGTAGCGTTAATTTCGTATTTCAAACGATTATAAGCTTCTTTAAGCAATTTCTCACTCGCTTGGGTATCGGTCATGTAATTCTTTACCAGTTGCTGGCGGTAACCTTCTAACTCCTTCAGGTATGCATCCCTTTTATCAAAACCTTGTTTTCGGGCTTCTGCTACCTTTAGTTTGTAATCAATAAAGGTTTCGAGATATTCGTCGATACTCGCCTTTTCATCATCCTGAACCAACGCCCTGTTTTTCTGATAAATTTTCAGGAACTCTTCGGAAGCAATTTTTTCGCCGTTTATGGACAAGAGAGTTTCTCCTGTATCCTGTGCATTTGTTAAAAAAAGAATATTGAAAAAAAATAAAACAAACAACCTTGTACTCATCAGCGATCAATTGATTTCAGCAAAAATAGTAATATCTTAAAAGTATGTGTTGATTTAACTAAAATTTGGTAATTTTAGTGTACACCAAACAGTTAATGTTTGTTTATACATCATTAACTTAATGGCAAAACAACCAAAACCAGACCCATGCAATATCAAGTTGAAGTAGACATCGATCTCCCTCGTGCTGCTGTGATTGAAAAGTTTGACAATGCAGAGAATTTGAAACACTGGCAACGCGACCTTGTTTCTGTTGAACACATCAGTGGCACTCCCGGCACCCGGGGTGCCAAAACAAAATTGATCTACAAAATGGGTGGTCGAAAAGTAGAAATGGTCGAGACTATTACAGCAAACGATCCTCCAAAAGCATTTCACGGCACTTATGAAGCCAACGGTGTTTTTAATATTCAGGAAAATTATTTCACTGAGGTAAATGAAAACAAAACGAAATGGACCTCTAAAAGCGAATTCAAGTTCAATAATTTTATGATGAAACTCATGGGTTTTTTGATGCCTGGATCTTTTAAAAAACAAAGCTTAAAATATATGACCGACTTCAAAAATTTTGCGGAAAATGGAATCTCAGTATCCAATGACCAAAATTAAGCTTATTTGGGATTTTAGAGGTCCTGACGCTGCAAATATAGCGGCGCATCATGTACTTCACCTTGAAGAATATTTCAAGATAGAACAAATCACGTATGAACATCTTGGCACTCAAGAATTGAGTGAAATGCATACCATAGCTCATATTGTCGTAAACGAACCTGATCTACGTAAAGTACGCGATGCGTTAAAACCTAACCGTGGCCAATTATTTTCACCCTAGACAGTAAGAGCAATCGTTAATTGATGGTCTCTTTATCTTGAATAATTAGGAGCTTCTTTGGTGATGGTGACATTATGAGGATGGCTTTCTGTAATACCAGACGAAGTGATTTTTACAAACTTGCCATTCTCTTTGAGACTAGGAATATCTTTTGCACCACAATAACCCATACCTGCTCTTAATCCACCAATAAACTGATGCATGCTTTCCATTAGATCTCCTTTGTAAGGTACACGACCTACAATACCTTCAGGCACCAGCTTTTTTATATCGTCTTCTACATCTTGAAAATACCGGTCTTTGCTTCCTTGCTTCATTGCTTCTACACTTCCCATACCCCTGTAGGACTTGAATTTACGTCCTTCATAGATTATGGTCTCGCCAGGCGATTCTTTGGTTCCCGCCAAGAGTGATCCCAGCATTACACAATCTGCTCCAGCTGCAATTGCCTTAGGGATATCTCCCGTATACCGTATACCTCCATCTGCAATTACAGGAACACCACTTCCTTTTAGGGCATTGGCCACTTCAAGAACAGCGGTAAATTGAGGAAAACCAACACCTGCTACGACTCTTGTTGTACATATAGAACCAGGCCCTATTCCTACTTTCACTGCATCTGCTCCATTTTCGGCGAGATACTTAGCTGCCTCCGGAGTCGCAATATTACCCACGATCACTTCAAGATCGGAATATGCCTTTTTAATTTCTTTTAGAATGGATACCACTCCTTTTGTATGCCCATGCGCTGTATCTATAACTACAGCATCAACCCCTGATTTTACTAGAGCTCCTGCTCTTTCTACAGCATCGCCTGTCACACCAATAGCGGCAGCCACCCTTAATCTCCCATAAGTATCTTTATTAGCGATCGGTTTTTGGGTGAGTTTGGTAATATCCCTGAAAGTGATTAACCCAATAAGTTTGTAATTCTTATCAACCACCGGCAGTTTTTCAATTTTGTTTTCCTGAAGAATTACCTCTGCATCAGACAATGAAGTACCTTCGCTTGTCGTTACAAGATTTTTACTAGTCATCACTTCGACGATGGGACGATCATTATTTCTTTCAAATCTGAGATCTCTGTTAGTCACAATCCCTTTAAGAATTCCATCGGAATCCACTACCGGTATACCCCCGATGCTGTGCTCTGCCATATTGCTTTTAGCATCTAATACCGTTGCCGTGAGCGGAAGTGTAACCGGATCGAGGATCATTCCACTTTCGGCACGTTTTACTTTCCGAACTTCCTGAGCCTGCTGCTGGATAGTCATGTTTTTATGTAAAACACCAATACCTCCTTCACGCGCCATTGCAATGGCCATGGCCGATTCTGTAACCGTATCCATAGCAGCAGCTACAATAGGTACATTTATTTTTATGTTTCTTGTGAATTGTGTTTGGATGTTAACCTCTCTGGGGAGTACTTCTGAATAAGCCGGAACTAGCAGAACATCGTCGTAGGTTAAACCTTCTCCAACAAACTTGGTGTCGTATAAACTCATCGCAATTAAAATATAATTGCATGCAAATATACAACTTTATTACCAATGCCTATACACGCGAGCCAGACCTTTAAAAGTTTATTTGCAACGTTGTATAGAAAGATCTTGGTTCGGCAGGTATAATACCGGGGCCTGGATATCCAGTAGCCCTTCTCGTAAAGTAAATTTCATCGAAAACGTTGTTAATCCCGGCTTCCAGTCTTAAAAATTTGTAACTATACGAAAAGGAGAGATCTGCCACTCCATACGCTGGAATTGCGCCTTCGATACCGCGCTGATTGTCATTGCGATCTTGTGGGGCATTGGTAGCGTCTGTAAATTGTTGCGAAAGATATGCGTACTGAAAACTTCCCAGGAAGTTCTTGTAACCGAAATTAATTCCTGTTTTGAGATTTATGTCTGGTATAAATTCTACTTTGTTTCCCTCCACATTATTCTCTTCCGAACTTAAATATTCTGATCCGGTAATTGCAATATTTGAAAATAACGAAAGTTTCAGGTCTTTTTGATCAGGAAAGAAAATCGATTTAAAACTAATATCCACAAAACTTTCCAATCCATACATTAAGGCGGTCCCGATATTATCGCGAAAACGAATAATTCTTCCGGTACCTACTTCTTCTCCAAGCGCATTGGGTCTTGTTTCTTCTTTAAGTACTTCTCCCAGTCTTCCGTCGTAATACAAAAGAAATAGATTTGTATCAAATGATATAAATTTCCTGTAGGTACCTCTGAGCCCCACATCCGTGGTAAAACCTTTTTCATCTTCAATATTCTCATCAATTTGAAACGATGGATTGACCACTCGTATATCATTAAAGGTAACCGATCTGTAATTTTGCGATATGTTACCATATAATTCTACACCTGGTTTGATCTTATATTGAGCACCCAACCCGAGTAAAAGTAAAGAACGGTCCAGTTTACGATTATCTTCAATTTCTTCATTGAGAATAGGATTTCCAGCCAGATCCAAGACAATATTCCTGAAAGAGCCATCACTTTCGGTAACGATGTTCTCAAAACGAACTCCAGGAGTTATTTTCAATTTATCGGAAAGATCAAAAATGTGCTCTCCGAAAACCGCAATGTTCTGATTAGGTAATTCAAACTGTGCTTGTCTTTCGAAATTCGGAAACTCGTCTGTGGCAAACCTAAAGTCAGGCCTGCTTCCGGAGGGTCCAGGGCCTTGTCTTTGATCATTATTAGTCTTATAAAATTTTGCGCCAATGAGAAATACATTGGTTCTGTCTTTCACATTGTAACGACTTAGAAATCTGCTTTCAATACCCCAATTCTTAAAATTATCTACAAGCAACTCGCGCGCATTAGAAGGATCATCTTCCTGAGACACCCGATTTGTTCTAAAGCCCAGTGCTCTTCTTGACGCATTCAATCCGAAGATCTGAGTAGTAAATGTACTGAAGGCGCTAAATTCATGCTCAAAGCTAAGGTTATATAATTTCCAATCTACCTCAAACCAGTTACGTTCGCGGTTGCTAAAGTTCGGATCGGCATAGAATTGCGCGTCTGTAAGCCCTCCAGCTTGCTGTGCTAAATAGTTCAAGAGCGTAAATTCTGCTTTTATCTTAGTTTTATCCGAGAGTTGGTATCCTAAGTGAGCAAAATAATTTCTGGAATTAAAACCAGAGTTGGGTCTAAAGCCATCCCCTTCTTTATAGTTGAAAAATGTGTAATAGCTAAACTTTCCTTTAGTACCACTTACACTGTTAAAACTGGTAAAAAGATTGAACGATCCTAATGTCTGCCTTGAAACAATATCAATGCTTTTTTCAGAATTTGGTTTTTTAAATACAAAATTAACCAGTCCTCCAAACTGGGTGCCATATTGCAGAGACGCTGCTCCCCTTATCACCTGAATTTCCCTTAATGCCTCTGCAGTAGGTGTATAGTAACTTTCTGGGTACCCCAACACGTCTGCACTAATATCATAACCGTTTTGACGGGTATTAAAGTTAGCACTTCGATTAGGATTCAAGCCTCTACCTCCTATATTGAGCTGTAGCCCTGCGTCTCCATTTTCATAAATATTTAATCCAACCACTTGGTTGTAGACCTGTCGTGGATTATTGGCTGCTAGATTTCCGGTGATGTTATCTATAAGAACTACTTCATTTTTTTTACCTGCAAAAATAGCTGTAGATTCTACCTGTTTTAGCCGGCGAAGTGCAAATATTTCTTCTCTCCTGTTATAAATGGTAACTTCATTCAAATTCTCACCCAAAGGTTGCAAGCGAATTTGGTAATCCGATATATCAGCGTCGATTGTCACCACTTGTTCGAAGGTTTTGAATTCAAATTTGAAAGCTACCAGTGTATAATTTCCTTTCGGGACTTTATCAAAGGTAAATACGCCTTGTTGATTTGTAGTGGTGGATTTTCCAAGTTGTGTCAAATAGATCTCTACATTAGGCTGTAATCGATTTTCAAGGTCGGTTACCTTCCCGCTAAAGGTGTATAATTCCTGTCCGAGAACCATATTCCCTGCAAAAATTAAAAATAGGAGTACATTAAATGCCTTTAATTTCATAATCAAATGGTAATATCCAATATTTGTGTTTCCAATCGTCTTTAACCTGTGTCAGGTCTGTGTCTGGATCAATATAAAGCTGACTTCCTCGTCCGTTCAGACTTACATAACTATCTACATAGATGGCAATGTTCTTATGCCCTTGTTGTTCAAAATGATCTTTAAGATAATGGGCATATTCCACCATAAAATCAGGTTGGGTTGCCATCTGCTTTTCCTGAAATGCAGTTAAAAAATCCCTATTGTTTACGTAGAAATAAGTTCCGGATTCTTTATTGACCACTTTAAAATTAGCATACCCTGACTTTTCCATCAACATCACCCGCCAGGAAAGCCTGTATCCTTGTTCTGTCCAGAATAATTCTCCTGGATATAAAAGGTATCGAAATGGGAATAAGATATGAAAAAGAAAAAATATGCTAAAAACTGTCAATACCTTCTTACTGCCAGCAAAACTCTTATGGTTTACGATTGTGTCTGGAGTTAACTTCTTAATTGAGGAGAAACGAGTCATCCAGCTAAGCCATTTATGATGAAACTTCGCGTCAAAAAACAAGGTAGTTGCAATGATCATAATGTATGGAAACATCCCAATAGGAAATAAAATCTTAGTGAGTATATGGAAAGCAACCACAGTAGCAAACGCATACATTCTGGTTGGTTTGTACCATAAAAAAAAGGGAATAGTAAGATCGTAGATCGCTCCGAACCAACTAAAGAAATAAGCACACCATTCTTTGGTAAGTATTTCTCCGATAACCGGAATACTTGCTTTGGAAGGAAGCCATATTTTAAGAGGCAGTGCTTCCAGTAACCAATCAGTATTTAGTTTGGCAAGACCAGCGTAAAAATAAACAATGGTCACAAAAAGCTTTAGAGCATCGGCATTCCATCTGGGAAGGTTTTGATCCCAAGTGTTGCTATTCCTGAATGCATCAACTGAAAAAACGCGGTTTGCTGGAATGAAGATCATTAAAAAACTTAAAGAGGAAACCACGTAATAATGATTTAGATACGTAGTTTTATCCATCAACTCAATGTATGTAAAGCTCAGAAAAAAGGTGATCATAGCCATACGGTACTTGTAACCAATAGCTACCATCAAAGCAGAAACAAAGCATATAAAGAATAATATATAGGTGTAATTACCAAGAGGTTTGACCCATTCAAATCCGTAATAGGAAAAGAAGAAATTAGGTTCTATATAAAATTTAGAGATCCATCCCTTGCTCCAAAATCGTACCATACTGGCGGCCATAAGTAGACCAAATAGAATACGAAAAGCCGCTACAGGAGCGGCTGATACTTTTAAATCTATATAATTTTTAAAACTACCTGACATTCATCTAATCCCCGTCTGCATCTTGAAAATCAATATTTATACTCATTGCAGAAACCATGTCTACTTTAAGTAACGGAACAATTTTTTGAACCTCATCATAGGCCAGCAACATCTGTGTAGGTACTTCTGCTCCTGTAATCTCTTCATGAAAATTCCCTGATAGACCTTCTACGGCACTCCGAGCAGCAGAAAACTGATTGTTTATGACATTGCTTAAATTTGTATTGTTCCTTTGCGCCTGAAGCGCATCCAGATACGATCTTAGACTTGCTCCCTGTTGCGAGTCCTCGAAAGCTTTTCCGTTGAAAAAATCCTGTGTTGCTTTTAAACCTTCCAGAAACAAATCGTTTGAAAGTTCTTTATTATAGAAAGATTCTACGTGTGACGGAAGTTTATCTGTAGAGAAAACACCTAGGGGGATTCCCATTTTACCCGCTCTTAAAAACTTTTCAAAGTAAAATATATAATCGTTCACGAATCGGTCTACAGAAGCACTGGCAGAAGAACCGTCATTTGAAACAAAAGTATCACGATAAGAAGACGTCCAGTTATTCACTACCTGAGCTGTCAATGTCTCTATATCATTAACAACATCTGAGAGATAATTGTTGTAATTAGCACTATTGGTATCTGAAGAAAATTTAGAAATAATCTCTGTGGTTGTGTTGCCAGAACCGTATAGCAAATAATCTAATGCCGGAAAACCTTTTGCATTGCGATTTGATATCAATGCTAAATCGTAGGTACCACTTGAAATATTACTTTCGATTTCTGCAGCGTCTGTAGGATACGTATTTACACTTAATCTTAAATTTATTTGCTCAGCAGGACCTATTTCGAACATAGACACGGTCTGCCAAGCAGTGTAAGTAGCTGTAAACTGTGCGCGTAGCACATTCAACGAATTTTCTGAAGGTGCATCTTTAAAGTCGCTTACTGCTGCTTTTAAGGAAGTAACCTCATTACTAAAGTTTTGATAAGCAGGTACTATAATATTATCTGCCCAGTTCTCCAGCATGACACCTCTGTCAAAATTTGACGGTTCAGTAGGCCCATCATCATTACTATCTGAGGAACAAGCAACCAGAACCACCAAGGTTAAACTGCTTAAAATTAAACTAATATATTTCTTCATTTTATTTCTTTTTCGGTGTGCAAAAATAGTTATTCTTAGAGGCTCTTACAACGGAATTTGTCTTGTTTTATGAACATTATATAAACCTCGGTTTCTGTAATTTATTAGTTCGCCGCTTGTTCCAGAGAAAAATTAAATCTTTCTGCAATGGCGCTAGATATTGCATCTAAAGTACTCACCTGAACATCCCATAATCCGTTTTCACCATCGTCCATCAAATCCTGTAGAAAACCTTCGACTTCTGCTCGTGTAAAATAAGGTTGGTCGGAGTTAGGGTTACGGGTAAACTGCAAACTGTAAATAAATCCGTAGCCTTCAGAAAGGTCGTGAAAGGCTGCTCCGAAATCTGCTGGTTCAGTACTTATGGCCAACTTACTCTGTTGCAAATAGTAAACAGCTCTAATACCAATGATTTCCGATATTTTTTCTCTAATAATAGCCGCTTGCTGGTCTCTTACCGTATAATTTTTAGCAACTATAGCGGCACGACCTAACTTGAAGGCTTCAAAGATATCCTGAGCAATACCTGTAAAGTCTGCATCATTTTCAACCCGACCTATATATTTATTTAAAAAACTATCTTCTCCCAAAGTAGCATTAGGATTCGCCGGATCTGTCGAAAGACCGTAGGCGTAGCCATACGCTTCATCCCATTTGTGCTCCATGGTAGTATAATTTTTACCAGAAGCCAATGTTTCAGCATCATTATCAGCCACATTTGTTCCTTCATCCAAGACAGACGGACTCAAATAATTATTCAGCATCTGATCTGTCATCAAAGCACCTATGAGGCTTTTGATAAATAACTGATTGTATTCAAGTCCTTTAGGATCTACATATCGTACGCTGCTGCCATCGGCTATTTGTCCCGCAACTCCTGGAGAAGCGTTGGTGTTCTGATTCGCCAATACCTCTGTAACCTGTTTCTCGAGAAATGAAGCTAAATCGGCCTTTACCTGTGTGCTTACCGCACTATTTGTGCTGAAGTAATCTCTACTAGCTGCAGTTTTACTTCTTATGCTTTTATCAGAGGTGTTTAGCGCTCCGTTCTGAAAAGGTTCGTTTTCGTTTGCATACATATTAAGAAGAAGGTCAGTTGTCGAAGAAAAATCAAGTAATGAAGTATTCATTTCTTCTCCCATTTGAATACGGGTCGTCTGCCCGGAAAAGCTTACTGTTGTGCTACCATTTCTATCGAACTCATATGAGGCTGGTGCAGTTATATTGTTTGCTCCACCATCATCATCAGAAGAGCATGCAAAGACTGTAAATGCAAGAATCCAAACCGTCAAAAATTTTCTAAAAGTCATTTTATTTTTATTTAGACTGATAATAAATAATTACGGTAGCAAATATAAATTGACTTTTTTGAACCACAAAGGTTATTTAGACTAAATTTAAACAAGAAGTTAAAAATTAAGTATTAACACCTTTCTTTACGTCCTAGTAACTGCTCTTTTAGTGATATTTCGTGAAGATCTTTGTAGCTTCATTATACGCACTTTCAAAACTCATTGCGCTTAAGCCATGATCTGCTTTCGCTGTGGTTAAATACGAAAATACTTTTTCTGTGGGCATGTTTCCGGTGAGTTCGTCTTTAGCCATCGGACAACCGCCAAAACCTTGTATTGCACCGTCAAATCTTCTGCATCCCGCCTGGTACGCTGCATCAATCTTCTCGTGCCAGCTCGTAGGTGTAGTATGTAAATGGGCACCAAATTCAATATGAGGATACGCAGGAATAAGATTGGAAAATAAGTAATCTATTATTGATGGTGTAGAGCTTCCAATGGTATCGGACAGTGATAAAATGGTCACCCCCATGGCAGCCAGTTTTTCTGTCCACTCTCCTACGATCGCTACATCCCAGGGATCTCCATACGGATTTCCAAAACCCATCGACAGATAAGCAACTACCTTTTTGTGATGTTGATCTGCCAGCTCAAGAATCTCCTTTAAGACCTCCACACTTTGCGCAATGGTTTTGTGCGTATTTCGCATTTGAAAATTCTCAGAGATCGAAAATGGATATCCCAGGTAATCAATTTGTTCATGTTGCACTGCATCTTCTGCCCCGCGTACGTTCGCAATGATGGCCAATAGTTTGCTCTTGGTAGTACTCAGATCAAGCTTATCCAGCACGGCGGCAGTATCTGCCATTTGAGGAATGGCTTTTGGAGACACAAAACTGCCAAAATCAATAGTATCGAATCCCACTCTTAATAAAGACTGAATGTAATGTACCTTTTCTTCGGTAGGAATAAAATCTTTAATCCCCTGCATTGCATCCCTGGGACATTCAATAAGTTTTACGCGATGCATTCAAATGCTTTTTAGTAAGGTTGAAAGTTCGGAAAAAGATTATAATTGCGCTACTGCCATTTGAAAAAATATTAGAACTGCAAAAGAATTATTTATTTTGTGATCTAAACAATATTACCAGGTGGAACCCATTTTTAAAACAAAACGTTTATTAGTACGAGAACTAACCACAGATGATCTTGCTCCTTTTCACGAGATGCAGGGAAATGTGAATGTAATGCGATATGTAGGGACTCCCCCGATGAATTTGGAGGAAAATCGAAAAGATCTTGAAAAGGTTTTAAGCGCGTACCCAACCCCTGAAAATGAATTTAATGTGTGGGCGGTAACCACAAAACCAGGTGGTTTCGTAGGAACGGTAGCCTTGTTAAAAAATGATAAAGCAGAGTGGGAAATTGGTTATCGATTACTGGAAAGCAAATGGGGTAATGGGTATGGAAGTGAGATTACTGCCGGTCTTATCAATTATGCGTTTAGAATCCATAAAGTTGATATTTTGGTAGCTTATGTAGATAAAAGAAATGAAGCGTCCGTTCATATTCTGTCTAAATACATGCGCTTTGTAAAAGAATTTTGGAATGAAGTTGACCAATGTACCGATTTAAAATTTGAAATAAACCATCGAAAATAAAGTACTATCTTTAGTCGAAACTTAAAACAAATTAATATGAATACTTTAGTAAAATTTTCTGCCAGAGCCCTTGTAAAAGAGCATAAAAATAAAATTGTAGGTGGTGCAGAAGATACAAAACCTAAAACAAGCCATACCAGACCATTAACCGGGTTCTACTCCGGAGCTATGTAATGAAGACTAATGAAGTTTACCATGTATAAATCCTTTGTACTTATCCTTCTCGCATTTATTTTTTTAGGGCTATCGGCATGGTGGTTCCATCATTATTTTACTTCGGAAGAAGATTCTTTCTCTCTTTTTAGTGCTATTGGCCCTTTGCTTCTGGCATGTCTTATGTTTTATTTATTAAAAAGAAAGAAGTCTATACCTAAAAAGTGATGTCTGCGAAGGATATGTATGGGAAAAATGATCATTTAGGAGGGTTCCTGTCACTTAATGGAATTCGTATGTATTATGAAATCTATGGAGATGGTGAACCATTGCTTCTTATTCACGGAACCGGACAGTCTATTGATGCTTTTCGGTTTCAAATTCCCTATTTCGAAAAGAACTATAAAGTGATTGTTATGGACTGTCGTGGGAGGGGGCGTTCGACCGATACCGACGAAGAACTTACTTATGAACTACAAGCGGCTGATATTGCAAAATTCATGGAATTATTGAAAATTCCTTCCGCTCATATTGTGGGATGGAGCGACGGTGGCATCATAGGAATTATCATGGCGCTACGCTATCCAGATAAGGTACGTAAATTGGTCACTATGGGATCAAATATTCATCCCGAAGGATTGTTTCCCGACCGACTAGCATCGCACAAAGCAGAATACGAACGACTAAAAGCTCAAAATGATCCGGATAACAAGATGATCCTCAAGCTTTACAAATTATTGGCCTATTATCCGAGGCTTACTTTTGAAGACCTCGCTCAAATCACCTCACCATCACTCATCATGGCCGGTGATCATGATGTCATACAAGACACTCATACCGTTAGTATATTTCAAAGTATTCCTAATGCGCATCTTGCAATCTTGCCAGGACAAACTCATGGAATGCCTGTGGCCAACCCCGAACTCTTCAATCAAACCGCTGGTCAATTTTTACAACAAAAGTTTGTTAAGCCGAAACGCTACTAGTAGCTATCAATTCATACTATCTAAGATGGAAATTATATCGTCTTCGGAAGTATCAGGGTTGATAAAGCAAAAACGAGCTACGGTTTCGTAAGTTCCGCCTTGTTTCCATTTTGTAGGAGTCACCAGAGCAAAACCCTTGCGGTGATTCTCGTAAGTCCAGTTGCGGTAATCTTCCGGAATCCATCCCTTTCTCCTGAAGAGTACACAAGAAAGCGCCGGATCGCGAACCAACTCCACAATTTCCGGTCGTTGTTTAATAAGTTCTCCAGCTTTGATCGCTAAACTGATTCCGCGTTCTACTGCCCATTTGTATTTATCTGTCCCATGCATTGCCAGTGAAAACCAGAGCGGAAGCCCCCGAACTCTTCGGGTAAGTTGTATTTGATAATCTGAGGGATTGAAACCTTGTGCACCTTCGTCCTTAAAGATATCAAGATACGAGCCCTCCTGAGCGTGAGCTTGTTTTGCCAAATCGGGTTGTCTGTATATAACTGCACCGCAATCATAAGGGGAAAACAACCATTTATGAGGATCTATCGTTACACTATCGGCTTTTTCGATACCCCGAAATAGATGGCGTACAGAGTCGGCTACAAGAGCTCCGCCACCATAGGCAGCGTCTACGTGAAACCAAAGATTTTCAAAATCACAAACGGAAGCTATTCCTGAAAGATCATCTATGATGCCTGCATTTGTTGTACCACCTGTAGCCACTACTGCAAAGAGTCGCTGACGATCATCGGGGTGGAGTGATTTGATCTTTTTCTTTAATTGGGCACCTGTTAATTGATCTTCTGTCTCCACCAAAATTACTTCTACATCCATAACCTTCGCCATAGCTTTAATGGAAGAATGTGCACCACTACTTGTCAGGATGATTCCTTTTTGATTTTTATTTCCGGGGTAAGTTCGCCATGCTTCCCGGGCTGTTACCAATGCTGAAAGATTGGCAGCGGTTCCTCCACTAGTAAACACGCCAAAGGCGCCGGCGGGTAGCCCTGTAAGGGATACAAGCCATTGCATGGCTTCATTTTCGCAGAAAATGGCGCCGGCGCCCTCCATCCAATAGGCCCCATGAACGCTCGATGCAGAAGTAACCAGATCAAACATAACAGCAGCTCTTGTCGGTGCTGCGGGTACAAATGCGAGATGTCTGGGGTGGTCTATCGGCACAGTCGCCTTTGCAAATACTTCTTTAAAAAGTTCGAACGCCTTCTCACCTCCTATTCCACTATTCGTAACTGTATCTCCTACTAAAGCTTTTAGTTCTGACTCCTTTTTTGGTTTTCCCAGTTCCGGATTGCGATCTGTAATTCGGTTTATCGCATACTTCATAACATCAAGCGTCATTTCGATAAGACCTATGTCTATTCGATGCATAAAAATTCATTTTTGTAAAGGTAATTCATATGCAAAAAAGACCAGAGCTGTAAATCTTAAAGATTATTTCTTTTTTAAATAGAACTAATATACTCCTAAATATTTCCGTAATTTTAGCTTACTAAACTCTAAATAACAGTCATGGATGTATTATTTGCTTCTATTATCAAAGACCTAAAAGGAGCAGTCAAACACAAAAAGCATGCATTCAGGTATTTTACTTTGGCCACTGCCGATAAAGACGGTGTGCCAAGACTTCGTACGGTGGTTTTAAGAGAGGTAGACGATCAATTTACGATTACTATATATACTGATAGACGCTCAGAAAAGATAAATCACATCGAAGACAACCGGAAAGTTTCCATGCTTTTTTTTGATTCTTCCAGACTCCTTCAAATTACCATTAAAGCAACCGCTTTTCGCGTGACAAACGACCGTGAACTTCACGATATCTGGGAAAAAATCCCTCCAAAATCCAGGAAAGATTACACGACGGAAACGGCACCCGGAGAAGCTATTAAGAATCCCGATGAAGTAGATTATCTAGATCAGGATCATTTTTTTACAGCCCTGCGACTTATACCGGAAGAAGTAGAATATCTAAAACTTAAGAGACCTGTACACATCCGTGCCCGGTTTACAAAAGAGGAAGACGACTGGAAAGGCACTTATCTGGTTCCTTAAAATAGACTCTTTTCGATTAATTCAAAAAAGGAACCTGAAGTAATTTGATCTTAATTACTCGTTCATTACAATGATCGTAAATTTACCCGCCAACGGATCCAACTCCGCAAAAAGGGTGTCGAGAAAGTCTTCCCCGTATATCACATAAAACTGGGAAAAATTCATAGTTCTTTCTTGTAATGATTGATTCGGAAACAACGCATTCTGCAATTCGGTGATCCGATTTACCTCATCGGCCAGTTTTCGTTTCTGCGCTTTCAATAAACGTTTCTCTAAATTCTTAAGTCCTTTTAGTTGCTTGACTTCCTGCGCTTTTACCGCACCCAAAAAAGATTTATCGGTTTTTTCTGCAAGCTCATAGAGCGCCTCGAATTGCTTTTTCAAGTGTTCCATTTGAGGATCAAAATCAATATCAATATTTGAGATCTCTCTTACCTTACGATTGATAAACGTATTTTGCTTCAGAAACAAATGTTCTTGTTCGATACCTAATTTAGTTAATTTTTCCTGCTGTTTTTTAGTAATGATCAGAGCAGAGTTTCGAAGTAACAACATCGGAAAAGGAACTTTTTCTGCTTCAAAATAGGATTTGAGCTCTAACCAATATGCCAATTCTCCACCACCGCCAATATAACAGAGATTAGGCAATATCACTTCTTGATATAAAGGCCGCATCGTTACATTAGGACTAAATTTTTCTGGATGTTTATGCAGGGTTTCTAGTAACTCTTTTTCTGTAAAATTGATGTCGGTATCATTCACATAAAACTTTCCGTCCTTCTCAATAATACGCTGTCTGATGCCTTTATCCAGATAAAACAAATTAATTTCTCTGGGGTTTACCTGTACTTTATATCCTAGTTCATCTAATTTAGTAGCTGCTTTTGCTACCTCATTAGCCGCTATTTGATTTAAGAGCTCGTTCTCCATTTGCGGAATAAACAAGCGTTTTAACGCTGCGTCATGACCATCAACTATGACCAGCCCATAAGAACCAAACAATTCATTGGCTAAAAACCGGGTAGCTTCCGTTAAGTTGTTATGATTTAAATAAGCATCTTTAAAAAGCGACTTTAACCGTTCTGCATGTGATCCGCCACCTAATTCCTTTGAAAACAATTCAAAAACCTCATCGAGACCTTCCGTAGAAAGTTCTCCCACTGCGCCTCCGGAAGAACGATTCCACTGAAACTTTTTACCATGCAGATTAAAAAATGAGATTTCTTCAAAATCATGATCTTCAGTCGCCATCCAGTAAACGGGAACAAAATTATATTCAGGATAGGCTTTCTTTAATTCTTTTGTTAGATTGATCGTCGAAATAATTTTGTAAAGAAAGTATAATGGCCCTGTAAAAATATTGAGCTGATGACCTGTGGTGACGGTAAATGTATTAGTTTGAGTTAAAGATTCAATATTTTCTTTCGTAAAAGACGAGCTCGTAACATTTTCATACTGCTTTTTTAAGGATGCTTCCAGAATAGTTCTGTTTTCAGGTGAAAATGAGGTTGCCTTTTGTTCAAGCTGTCCCTTAAAATTCTCTAGTGAAGGAAAGCGATGATAGAAGCTGGTAAGGTTTGAGTGTTGATCGAGATAATCACAAATGAGTCCGGAAAAGTATCCGGTTTCCCGAAAACCGATATTGTTACTTGGCATAAAACTGTAAGAAATTAAAGAATCGAACCGATTTCGTTCTTAATTACAAAAATCGTCGTGTGCGTAAAGATAAAACTCTTTGGTTTTTCAATTCCTAAAAATACGTTAAGATGTGTGTACAGGTATCTGTTTTATTTAGTAGCTTTGAGTATTCAGAAATCATTATTCGCTACTATGAGATTCGTCATTACCTGTTTATTGTTGTCGTTAACTACAGTACTCTCCGCTCAAAACTTAAAATCACCTTCAGACTTTTTAGGGTATGAACTGGGTACGCGTTTTACCCGACATCATCAAGTGGTCGATTATTACCGTCATGTAGCAGCTACCATGCCTTCTATGGTAAAATTGGAGTCTTATGGCAAAACGAATGAACAGCGAACCCTGTTAGTCGCTTTTATCTCCTCACCGCAAAACATAACTAATCTAGAAGAAATAAGGACCGAGCATCTTAAAAATACTAAGGGAGAAGGCAACCCGGAGAAGGCAATTGTTTGGTTAGGATATAATGTACATGGAAATGAGAGTGTAAGTACGGAAGCTTCCATGCAAACCATTTATGACCTTCTTACGAAAAAACAAGAATGGCTTGAAAACACGGTAGTTATTATCGATCCCTGTATTAATCCGGATGGGAGGGATCGCTACGTGAACTGGTATAATCAATTCGTGAATTCTCCTCACAATGTAGATCCGTACAGCAAAGAACATCATGAGCCATGGCTCAGTGGCCGTCCTAATCATTATATGTTTGATCTGAATAGAGATTGGGCATGGGTTACGCAGGTAGAAAGTCAACAACGTCTTAAGGTTTTTAATAAATGGTTGCCTCATGTTCATGTTGACTTCCATGAGCAAGGGGTTGATGCACCTTATTATTTTGCACCGGCTGCTGAACCTTTTCACGAGATTATCACCCAATGGCAACGTGATTTTCAGGTTGCTATCGGTAAAAACCACGCTAAGTACTTTGATGAGGAAGGTTGGTTTTATTTTACCAAAGAAGTATTTGATTTGCTGTATCCCAGTTATGGGGATACTTACCCTACATACAATGGAGGTATTGGTATGACGTACGAGCAAGGTGGAAGTGGCCGAGCTGGTCTTGGCATCATTACTTCCTATGGAGACACTTTAACTCTTAAAGACCGTATTGCACATCATTATACTACAGGTTTGTCTACGGTAGAGATCTCATCTAAGAATGCGCAAAAACTTAATGACGAGTTCAAAAAATTCTATACGAATAGGAATTTCAAGTATAAAAGTTATGTGCTGAATGGAAATCCTGACAAAATCGCGATGCTTACCAAATTATTAGATCAGCATGAAATTGAATATGGTTATGCCGGAAACGGAACTGTGAAGGGATACAATTATCAGACTGGACGTACTGGAAGTATGCGAACCGGGAAAAATGATCTGGTGGTAAACACAAATCAACCCAAAGGTAAATTGGTCAAGGTTCTCTTTGAACCTTCTACCAAACTCAGTGATTCGCTTACCTATGATATTACTGCCTGGTCACTACCTTACGCTTACGGTCTTCATACTACAGCCTCTGAAAGCACGGTTTCAATAAATGCAAAAACTCCAGAAATTGTAACTAGCTCGCAGCTAGAAAATGATGCATACGCTTATTTAACCGATTGGAATAGTATGCAGGACGCCCGGTTTCTGGCAGCGCTTCTCAAACAAGATATCAGGGTGCGTTACGCCGTGACACCATTTGAAATGAATGGAACTTCTTATGATCGAGGAAGTCTTATCATCACTAAACTAGACAACAGAAATCACAACAATTTTCTGGAGACTCTTAAAAAAATTGCGACTGAGTATGATCAACAACTGGCTTCAGCAAAAACAGGCTTTGTAGATGCCGGATATGACTTTGGATCAGATAATGTTAAAATGATCCCGAAAGTAAAAGTTGCTTTGTTGTCTGGTGGCACAACCTCCACATTAAATTTTGGAGAAACCTGGCATTTCTTTGAACAACAATTAGGGTATCCTGTAAGTGTATTAGACCATCGCTACTACAACAAATTAGATCTTTCTAAATATGATGTATTGATCCTCCCTGAAACCTGGGGTGGTAACTTCTTTACAAAAGAGCAACGCACGAAGGTGAACGAATGGGTGAAAAAAGGTGGGAAGCTTATTGTAATAGGTGACGCACTCTCTTCATTGACCGGTAGCGAAGAATTTGGATTAAAAACCAAAGAGATTGAAAAAGATACGACACCAGACCTGTCAAATTATGGAAGTGGGAACAGAGAATATATCAAAAACCTGATCACCGGGGCTATTTTCAAGGCAAATGTAGATCGCACGCATCCCTTGGCTTTCGGATATGATGATACTTATTTTACACTTAAACTAAGTAATAATAGTTTTGAATACTTAAAGAATGGAAGCAATGTAGTCTACCTTCCAGGAAACGACCAACCTGTTTCAGGTTTTGCAGGTAGTGAAGCCCGTAAAAAGGTAGCGGGTTCATTGGTCTTTGGGGTGGAGAATCTGGGAAGAGGAAGTGTCGTTTATATGGTAGACAATCCATTATTTCGCGGTTTCTGGGAAAACGGAAAATTGTTTTTTACCAATGCAATCTTTATGGTAAATAATCGGTAACGAATACATCTATTGATACCAGAAGAAAATCAAGTTCGCAATATTGACTAATGGATAAGATACGAAGCGATCTTAAATAGAGTTCAGGCAAAGTCTATTACGCATCCGTAGAGAAAATCAAGAAGGTATTTCTTCTCTTCCATCATTATGATGAGCAAAACGTCCTCTGTTTTTGGAATGAACTACTTCAGTTTCTGCCCAGGGCCATCCTCCAAATTGCGTTTCGCCATAATCTTTCATAGCTTCTCTTATTTCTTCCACCGAATTCATTACAAAAGGACCATGCTGAACAACAGGTTCATTAATCGGTTTGCCTTCAAGAATGAGAAGTCGTGCTTCTGATTCTCCGTTTTCGATCTCAATAGATTCCGGTGCTTTCAATTCGATCAGATGATTCACCGCTATAGAATTCGTCGCTATTTGAAGCGTGTCGCCCTTATAGAAGAAGACGGTACGATTCGCCTCTTTACTGGTTTCCGGCAGTACCCATTGTGCTCCGGGTTCCATCGTGACTGTGTAGACTCCGACTGCATTATCAGGATCAGCAGCCCATGAGTCCGGTGTGGGTGTAAGTGCCTTCATACCATGTAATTCTCCTGCAATAATCTGGGCTGTAGTCATTTTTCCCGAGGAGTCTTCATGATGATATACAGGAATGTCTTGTCGCCATAACATCTTAAAATGAGGGTCAGTCATTTTTGAGATTTTAGGCAAGTTCAACCAGATTTGAAAAATCTCCAGAGGATTTTGTTGATCCTGATTTAGCAAAGGGAACATTTCAGAATGTTGAATTCCGCTACCCGCAGTCATCCATTGTACATCACCAGCCATAAATCTCCCGGAAGCACCCAGCGAATCGGAATGATCTACTACACCTTCTTTATTAATGGTAATGGTTTCGAAACCGCGATGCGGATGATACGGAAATCCTGGAATTTTACGACCATGGTACATGCGCCAACCTTCTTTAAGTATAAAATCCTGACCTATACTCCTTCCCTTTAAATGCATTTCGGGTACTTCCATTCTTTCGTTCCCGGCAGGATAGACATCCCGATGGTAAGCACAAAACAAAAAAGGATCCTGCGTCTTCCAGGGAAAACCCAGCGGCTCAATTTTAAGAATTTTACTCATATCTCTATTGGCTTAAGAACTTATAATCGTGTTAATCATTGAGGATACGGGTTTCAAATCCGTCTATACTTTTAGTGTTCTTCTCTTTCCAGTATTCTTTGATCTTGTCTTCTCCCCTATTATCAGCCCATTGATTTAAAGTGGTTCGCTCTTCTTTAAAATCCATAAAGGGTACCGCATACCCACAAGAGGTCTGTACAAGATCTATATCCATTTCAATGATCTGCCGAGAACCCACATTCTCCGGAAAAAGACCGATAAAATCATGAAACTCCTGGTCTCTGTGGTGGTAGATACTGGCAGTTCCGTATAGTCTGAGAATAAGTGGTTTCCCTTCAAAAGCACAAAACATAATTGTCATTCGATTGTTCTTTAATAAATGCGCGGCAGTCTCATTTCCGCTTCCGGTAAGATTTAACCACACAATTTTAGTCGGATTGATTACCCGAAATGAATCTGTACCCTTTGGAGAGACATTAACGCGTCCTTCGCAAGCTGCCGTGCCTACAAAGAATATTTTTTGATCCTCAATAAATTCCTGTAAATCTGGCGTAATTGATGCGAATTGTTTTCCCATTTTATCTTTCTGATTGCGGTTTATTAATAGTGAACGCTACACTGTACATTTTATATCTCATAAATCGGTCTTACATAACGGTCAACTAAGCGTTATAAAATACTAACTTTCGGTGTGGGACGAGCATTAGCCATTCCTAGTTTATTCGAATGCAGTCTCCCTAACCGACGGGACGCTTTAATAACGTTTAACATTGTTGTACACGAGGCTTTTTTTTCTCCAAAGTACTAATACCAGTCCGATGATTATGAAGGGAATACTTAAAATTTGCCCCATATTGATTTCCATTCCATCCTCAAATCCTACCTGGTTTTCTTTAAAATATTCGATTATAAATCTTGCCAAGAATATTAAGATTAAGCAAAGACCAAAAATTAGCCCATTTTGTGATTTGTTGGAAGTCATTTTGTAAACGAACATTAAGATTCCGAAAGTCAAAAGATAGGAAAATGCTTCATAGAGTTGTGTAGGATGTCTCGGGATTAAATCGTCCCTTTGAAAGACAACCCCCCAATTTCCATTCGTCGGTTTTCCATAAATCTTAGAATTCATAAAGTTCCCAAACCTGATAAAAGCTCCGACTATTGGACCAACGATTGCAATTCTGTCCATTAACCACAAAAAGTTTGTTTTGTATTTTTTGCAATAAAGTGCGAGTGCGATTAAAACTCCGATTGTTCCCCCATGACTTGCTAATCCTTGAAACCCGATAAATTTAAAAGATTCTCCCACTTTTTTTATTGGAAGTAAAATTTCTGTTGGGTTTTTAAAGTAATATTCAGGTTCATAGAAAAAGCAATGTCCAAGCCTTGCTCCCAAGATTATTCCAACAAATACATAGATGAACAATTTGTCCAATCGCTCAACAGGAATGTTTTCTTTTACATAGATTCTTTTTTCAATTTGGAAAGCTATAAGAACACCTGTCATAAATAACAGCCCATAATATTTTAAAGGAAATGAGTCAGTTATCCAAAATATTTCGGGGTCAACATTCCAATTTATTATTCCATCGTCCATATTTTTATTGAGCGTTTTTTGCCTTGTGTACGACTAATTGGATAAAGATACGCAATCTCTAATTTAACAGATTAGCTATACTCAATGTAAAAAACCCCTTCAAAAAATGAAGGGGCTTTCTAAAAATTAAAAGGTCATTCTTAATTCTTTATTGGCTTTTTAATTTCCTGCTGATTAAGATGCTTCGCATAAAAGCCCATCATTGCTTTATACATGGCCACACGATTATCTTCTTTACCGAACCCGTGCCCTTCGTCATAACGTACCATATAAGGTACATCCATTCCTTTAGCTCTTAATGCCGCAACGATCTGATCGGATTCATCGATATTTACCCGTGGATCATTTGCACCCTGTACAACCATCAATGGCTTTTTAATTTTATCGATCTGATAAACCGGAGATACTTCTTCCATGATCGCTTTTTCTTCGGCCACATCCTCATCGTACCAGATTTCTTTTATTATCTTTAAATAAGGTTTCCAATAAGGTGGTATGGTCTTCATAAATGTAAACAGGTTAGAAACCCCAACATAATCCACTCCACAAGCGTATAGATCTGGTGTTTTGGTAAGGCCTCTCAATACTGCGTACCCACCATGACTTCCCCCATAAATAGCTACTTTGTCTTTATCGATCCATCCCTGCTCTATTACATATTGTAATCCGTCTTCTACATCATCCATGGCTTTACGCCCAATTTGCTTGAATCCAGACTCAAGGAATTCTCTTCCGTATCCGCCAGAAATTCTAAAGTTCACGTGTAGCGTTGCATACCCCCTGCTAGCAAATAATTGTGCCTCCGGGTTGAATCCCCAGGAATCACGAATTCCCTGCGGACCACCATGTGGATTAACAATAAGTGGTACTTTTTGCCCTTGAAGTGCAGCCTTTGGAAGTGTAATGTATCCGTGCAATGTTAAACCATCTCTACTTTTAAAAGTGATGGGACGCATCTCAGACATATCTTCTTCTTTCAGCTGAGGCATCAAATTGAAAAGTGGTTCAAATTTTTCAGTCTTGGCATCATAAGAATAATAACTACCGTACAATTTATCACTTTGTAGAAAAACTAAATACTTACTTTCGTCATCAGTCACATCTGCAATTGAATACGAGTATTCTGGAAATTCTTTGGTGATATTTTTATGCAGCTTTTTATAATAATCACTTACGGGTACAATCTGATTCTTTTCACCTTCAAATGAAAAATAATCTAATTCATAACCTCGATTTCTTGAAGTTCCCAATCCTGAAACGTCATATTGATCATTAGAAAAAAGTTTTTCGATAACCTTATCTTCTTTAAGGTCATACAAGTAAATTTCAGCTTTATCACTATCCAGGTTTGATACTACATAAGCATCGTGTTTATCATCTGTAGCATAATTGAACTCTAGTATGCTAAAGTTATCTTTCCAGTTGAGCTCTTTCAACAACTTGAAATCTCCCGGCTCAACCGCATAGTACATGTCAATATTAACTCCATCCCTAACTTTACCATACGCACGTAGCTCTCCATCTTTATCAAAACTATAACCGGCAATTGGGTTGGCTGCATCTTCATTCTTGAAAAGTTGCTTTAATTCTCCGGTAACTATATTGATCTTATAAGGCTCAAAGATCTGTGGATTGTTTTTGTTCATAGAGATGATCATATGATCTTCATCTTCCTTCAAACCTTCTAATATATTCACCTGAACATCATCGAAAGGCGTTAGTTCTTTCTGATTACTTCCATCCAGATCTACTGCAAAAAGATGGTAGTTCTCATTTCCTCCCTTGTCCATAATATACACAAGACGCTTGTTGTTAGCCCATCCGTACCCACGAACCAATTCTTCTTTTTCTTCTATTACGCGGGTGATCTCGCCGGTATTAAGGTCTTTGACATAGATGTGATTCTTCTTGTTTTCGTCTTTTTCCCGGTAAGACATATACGACCCGTCTGGAGAAAATCTAAAAGTACTTGCCTTAGGTCTGGCAAAGTAATCTTCAACGGTATATCGATAATCCGCATTGTCCTCAGCAGCCAGTTTTTTCAAATCTTCCTCGGAGGTCACCAGAGCTGGATTTCCAGGAATCGTCTTTTCTGTCTTCTCAAGTACTAACGGTAGCTCTAGTCCACCCTGAAAGAAAGTCCCTTCCATTTTCCCTTCTTTAAGCGATCCTACATATTTAATACCTGCCTTGGCAAAGATCAGGGTTAGTTGATCATTCTCGAAAACAGCAGAATCCATGGGTAAACCGGTAGCTCCCTGAGAAGGGATATCCATGTTTGCCGAGAGTGCCCCGTCGTTTTCTTCAATATTAAAAATGAGTTCCATTTGTGTGCCTTGCACATCTAAAGTCCCTTTCCATGTGCCTACTGCCTCCTGAGCACGCACAGAGGTGAGGGCAAAACTTGCAAATAACACAATCATGCCTAATAAACTATTTTTTTTCATTTGTAAAGGATTGATTTTTATGATGGTTTTTGATTCTTAACTGTTTCGTTAGTATTCCATCACAAGCAAATGTTACAATCCTTATGTTAAAATAGAAATTTTTAACAAAATTTAAGAGTTACGAAGTAATTTATAGGATACGACTAGTTGCTTTCCCAGCCTTTTTTGATCTCATCGCTTGGAAATTTAACTCTGGTACGCCAGCTTTGCGCGTAGTAACCAGAACCCTTGGAAAGTGTAAGTGCCCAAACACCGTTACCATAGAATATTCCGGTAATGGTCTTGTTTTCATCCCAGCCTTTTTTTATTTCTTCTTCAGGAAAATTTGTTCTTGTTCGCCAGCTTTGACCGTACAAACCTGTTCCCTTAGACATCACCAGTACCCATCGGTCAATGCCGTAGGTAAGACCTGTGATCGTTTTGTTAGCATCCCAGTTTTCTTTGATCTCATTTTGCGGAAAGTATGTTCTCGTAATCCAACTTTGCTGCGAATATCCGGTTCCTTTAGACATAACCAGTACCCAAACATCTTTGCAATATTCTAAATGGGTAATGTACTTACCTTGATCCCAGCCTTTTTGAATTTCATCCTTAGGAAAGTTGATGCGGGTTCGCCACATTTGTTCGTGGTAGCCTGTACCTTCTGACATGACCACTACCCAAACACCATTTCCATAGGTAAGTGCTGTTATGGTTTTATTATCGTCCCAGCCTTTTTTTATTTCCTCTGACGGAAATTCATAACGGGTTCGCCATATCTGATTGGTATATCCTGTACCTTTTCCCATGACAAGAGCCCATACTCCGTTGCCGTAGGTAATTTCAGTGATGTATTTACCTTGTAGTAATCCTTCTTCAATTTCTTTTTCTGGAAAATAAGCGGTTTGAATTATTTCATTGCTTTCTGTGTTCCCGACACCTTCAATAACATCTGTTTTTTCAATAAAAAATGATTTTACAGAATTCTTACCATAAGAGGAGATGGTCAGCATACAAACAAGTAGTGATACGATTTGTTTTGTCATGATGTAAAACTTTAGGAATTTAATGATAGTCAATTTTACGCATATGTCATAAAAAAATAGATAAGTGTAGGCAATTCATCGATTCGTGGAGATCTCTGGTAAACTAGATACGCTATTCATAATCTGAAAAATATGATCTCTCTTTACATTGAACACTAAATTGAACATTCTTATTACGGCTTGAATTAAAGTGGAAACACGGTTCCCAGTTGCGCGAATCGATAACCTTGTTTTTCCAACTCTTTGCGTTGCTTATTTCGTGGATCAATAACAGGATTGGAATGATTAAAATGAATAAATATTACCTTGTCTCGTATAGATTGTGGTTGATCTTTTAAGAGCATCACTGTCTCCTCAATAAAAGGATGCGGAACTTCCTCCATAGGTCTGGAAATTTCGCCATCGGCTAAAAAAGTCGCATCCAGAAATGCGACATCTACATTTTTAATTTCCGTAACCAGATCTTTCTCCCACACAGACCATTTATCGATGTCTGGAATAAACAATGCTGTTTTGGAAGGGCCTTGAATTCTATAGCCTACAGTCTCAGAATACTCATCACGGTGTGGTACGGTAAAAGGCGTCACGCTTAGATTATTCGTAAGCGAAATAGCCTGCTCATTTTTTAACGACTTCAAACGAATGTTTTGAAGTTTCACCAATTGATCCCACGGGCCATTAGATTCTAGAAAAGACTTCATACGTGGCATTGCGTATACATTTATCTGACGGGCTCCCATAGCCTCCCTACCCAGATACATAAGTCCGGTGTAATGACCTATATGTGCATGAGTGAGAAAAATTCCGTCAATAATAACATTAGATTTCAAATGATTTGAAGCTAGATCATGAAGTTGTAGCGGCATATCCGGCGTTGCTTCAAACAACCATTTCTTCTTATGAACTGCATCTACCAGCCCCAGGGAAGTTACCAGTTGTTGTTCACCTGTTTTTTCAAACTCTTCTGGATGATTAATATGTGGATATCCTGCATCTTGAATAGTACCCAGAACTGTCAAGTAAGCCGTTACTTTTTTATCCGACACCTCCGAATTACATCCGTGAAGCATCCATATTAAAGAAATAAAAACTGCGTAGAAAGTATTTTTAAACATAAAAGTTTAAATTTGAGATCATTCTTTTAAAGATACCTAAATTATGTGGAAACGATTTTTTGCCCTCTCTTTTATCCTGATCTTATCTTCCTGTGCCGAATTGCAACAGGTAGTCAACCAACTGCCTCAAAATGGGCCTTTAACTAATGACCAAATTGCTGCAGGGCTCAGACAAGCCCTCGACTTTGGAATTGATAAACAGGTAACGAAACTTACTCAAAAAGATGGCTTTTTTAAAAATGAACTGGTTAAAATACTATTGCCCGAGGAACTCCGAAAAGTAGATGATGCATTGCGAAAGATTGGCTTGAGCAAATTGGCAGATGAAGGTATAAAAATGCTCAATAGAGCCGCGGAAGATGCCGTTTCTGAAGCTACCCCTATTTTTGTTGATGCGGTAAAAGGAATTACTTTCACTGATGCAAAAGATATTCTTTTAGGTGCCGATAATGCTGCCACCTCCTACCTTACCACAAAAACGGAAGCTTCCCTCTATGACAAGTTCAATCCGGTGATCAAAAATTCGTTTAGCAAAGTTGGTGCAGATAAAATATGGAATGATCTGATTCAAAAGTATAATAACATCCCATTTACGAATGACGTGAATCCTGATTTGGCGGATTATGTTACGCAGGAAGCTCTTGAGGGTGTCTACACGATGATCGCCGTAGAGGAAAAACAAATTCGAACGAAAATCTCTTCAAGAACAACAGATCTCTTGAAAAAGGTTTTTGCACTTCAGGATTGAAAACAGTAGCGTATGTATAAAATAGCCGTAGCAGGACCCATACCCAAAGACACTATAATCACCCATAAAGGAGAAATAATCCAGAAATACGGCTGTGTTACGCATCCGGTGATCGCACTGGCCAGATTACTGGAAGACGAAGGCACTGTAATCCCTATATCTCATATCCATAAAGAAGACAAACAAGCGATAGAAGCCGTATTTGAACCCTATCAAAATATTGAACTTTCAGGGATTTATGATCATCACAACAAAGGAACTGAAATTGAATTAAAATTCGTAGATCAAAACAACCGAATCGAAAAACAACTGGCAAAAATGCATCCTATTACGGCCAAAGATGTAGCACCTTTTGTAGACGCAGACGCTTTTGTTTTTGTTCCTATCACCGACTTTGAAATATCGCTTGAAGCAGTACAGTTTTTAAAAAAGAATAGCGAAGCTATGATCATTTTTGATGCGCACGGTCCTACCACATTTGTGAATGAGAAAGGTGCGCGATTACGGCGGTATTGGAAAGATAGAGATCTATGGTTTCCTTATATCGATGTACTGAAAATGAATCTGGAAGAGTCTCAGTGTTGTTGGTATGACAGGCCTTATGAAACCTTTGATGAGGCCAGCTATGATGAGAATAACCTGGATCATCTGGACGAATTTGCATCTTACGTCTTAAATAGAGGGGTTTCGGTGCTTTATATAACATTAGACTCCAGAGGAGCTCTAATTTATTCTAAAGATGGTGATGACGTAGCGAAACAAATGGTGAAATCTGTACATGTAGAACACGTAGTAGACACCACGGGCTGCGGAGACTCCTTCGCTGGCGGATTAGCCTATGGATTTACCGTCTATGGCGACATCGTAAAAGCTGCGCAATACGCCAATGTATTAGGAGCTTTGAGAACTCAGGGGAAAACATTTGATGTTTTTAAAAGCAAGGAAGAAACCGAAAAGATTATAGATAAAACTTATTCCTGATTTAAAGGCTTATAGACCCCATCAAAAGCGGTGATCCATTCGCCATCATCTTTTTTGGTTTCCCAATGTTGACGTACCGTACCATTCTCAAGCGGTGTCCATGTAATACGATTAATCACTAAACTGCCGTCTGTTTGTGGTATTGGTGCACTGGACAATACCATATTCTCACCTTCTAAATTTCCCTTTAAATGCAGATGTTGCCCTTGATTATCAATCCACAACTGTTCCCACTGCCCATCTGCTGTATTGTAAAAATTATAACTGGTGCCCGTATAACTTCCTTTAGCACTTTTCCAATTTTCTCGTAATACGCAGCCATTTTGAATCTTTTCCAGACGATTGGTCCCTGCAAGTTTTCCATCAGGAGTGTAAGTTTCCCAATTACCTTCCCAAAAGTCAAATGCCTCATGTGCTTCGGTGCAACATTTACAGTTTTCATCTTGTGCATTCACTGCAAGTGTTAAAAATGAATATAAAATAGTAAGCCAAAGTTTTGAAGAAATGGTATGTTTCATAAGTCATTGGTTTAGAGAATACTTAAATATGACTAGTCCTAAAAAACCGTTACAGTTTTTAGATTAGTTAAAAATACACTTAAACACTGAAGAGTTGCAACTCTTCAGTGTTTTTTGTTCTATAGGATTTGATTTTGATCTTATTTTGATTGTGCATTCGCTCTGGTGTTAACATACTACATGATAAATGAGGTCTTTTGGTATTGTAAATATGAATACTTTGTTTAACTATTTTTCTCATTATTTTTAGATTGGCCTGACTGTTTTGGATTAAGAATTCTTGTTTTAAGATACCATTGATCCTTTCGGCTATGGCATTTTGGTACGGATCATACTTTTGTGTCATGCTACACTCCATGTTATGTTTATGTAGTGTTCTTTGGTAATGATCACTACAGTATTGTAACCCACGGTCAGAATGATGTATGAGTTGTTGAATTGGATAGTATCTATTCTTTATGGCTAATTTCAATGCTTTAATTGAGCTATTGGTCTCTAGGGTATTAGAGACATAATATCCCATGATTTTTTTAGAATAAGCATCTGTAACTAATGAGAGATACATCGGATTTTGCCTGTTGCCTATATAAGTTATATCGGCCACCCAGACCTGTTCAGGTCTGTTGATTGATAGGTTTTCTATCAAATTGTTGTGCTTTCTAAAACGATGATGGGAGTTGGTGGTGATATGATAACTCCTCTTGGGTTTGATAAGCATATGATTTGCTTTTAGAATAGCAAACAACCGATCCCTTCCAACACCTAGCTCTTGTAAAGGCTTTTTCAGTATATGATACAGCTTTCTTGTTCCAATACGTGGCTGTTCTATACGGATTGAGTGAACTAAGTCTATGACCTGCTTTGCCACAGTTTGTCGTTTTGCTCTTGAAGCAATTGCTCTGTAATATACCTGCCTACTAATCCCAAGCAACTCACAGGTAGATGAGATACTTTCTTGATACGGTACTCTAAACATATCGATTACTTGGGTTTGGAGTTTTTTCTGATCGGAATATTAAATTCCTTTTCTGCTAGATCGATCATCATATCGAACAAGATAGCTTTCTTATCGGCACGCTCCGCCAGGTACTCTGCTCTGGCTTTTTGTTTCTCTAAAAGCTTAATCTTTTCTTCTAGTTCAATGATACGCTGTTGAGGACTTTTGGGCATTGGCTTATAACTTTGGTTCTCCCAATCAAAGTTACCATATTTTCTTAACCATGTGCCAAGAGTAGATCTTGCTTGAATACCATACTTCGATAACGCTTGAGAACGAGTGAGTTCTCCTGTTTCAATCTCTTGAACTACACGCAGCTTAAATGACATAGGATAGTCCTTTTGGGTACGCTTTACATAATTACTTTTCATTACACTTGAATTTTAGTGTAACGCTATTTCAGGACGAGACAATATACTATTTTTAAAACACACCCTAAAAAAGCTATCTTTTTTAACAACTGTTGCTATAAAATAGGCAAGAGACGATTCTTTAATACATTCCTAAACTTAGGTTAACCTTCATGTATCTTTTTTAGAAGAACTTTATATCGTCAGAAAAAGGCTTAGTTTAAACTTTGAGTTAGTCATTTAAAACCGGTCTGTGAAACGATCGGTTTTTTTATTTTACCGATGAAAGAAAACGAAGGCTTTGAGTATTGAAAATGGCTGGTTGTTCTACATTTACTACATGACCACATTTTTCTATTACATACAGACTTGAAGATTTATGAGCTTGTACTACCTTTTTAATAGAAGGAAGAAAAAGATAATCCTCTTCTCCCATAACGTAAAATGTAGGTATTTTGACTTCTACAGACCTGAAAAACCTCAGCAACGGATTTATCTCTGCGGTCAATTTAAACCATCGAATAAATTCTTTTTGATAAAGCTTTTTAGCTTCCCTTATAAACAATATTCGGGATTCTTTATGATTTTTATTGGGCATCATCACAAAAGCAAAAAATTTATAAAGCCATAAATATGGAACGAGTGATTTGAAGATAATCCCCAAACGCATCAAGATCTGTGACCGGAAATTGAACTTCATAATTGCCCCTCCCATAATCATACTATGCACTCTTTCAGGATGCATCTCTGCAATCTGTCTTATTAAAATGGTCCCTAAAGAAACGCCTACAAAGTGAGACTTCTCTATCTCTAAATAATCCAGCACTTCGAGTATATCACTGGCTATGGCTTCAAATGTATAGCGGTTATCAAAAGCGTCTTTAAGGTTTTTAGACTCTCCGTGACCACGCAGATCTAGTAACAATATATTATAATGTTGCCTGAATTCTCTAAGTTGTTTATACCAAATTGTAGAACTGCCTCCTGCCCCATGAACAAAAGTGACCCACTCGGTAGAAGTCTTATGATTATATGTACTGTAATGTAACAATCAACAATAAAATTTGGTTCAAAGGTACTAACTTAAATAATTTGAATGGTAAGCTTAACATTTTTTATGCAAAATGTTTAACTCAACCTCTACCTCAATTGCTTCTGAAGCTCTTTAAAGTAGTTGTAGGCTTTTAATAATCGTGATCCGTACCAACTAAAAAATTCACCGTCCACTCTGATTATTTTACTATCTGGGAACATCGTATGCAGTTCTTTACGATGTTTTTCTTTAAAGGGATAGGGTTCCGAAGATAAAAATATAAGATCAGGATGGTTATTTCGTGCGGCCTCAGTTAGATCTATTTCTGGATATCGCAACTGATCTTTATTGTAATTCTCCAGATAATTCTCTTTTAGCATGGCATGAATAAATGTATCGCTCCCTATTGACATCCAAGGGTCCCGCCATATAAAATACAGTACGTTCTTAATATAGGTTTTGTTCACACTGTCTTTAAATATACTGCGCTCGTGTTCTATGTTATCAACAAGTTGTCTGGACTTTTCTATACAATCAAACAACTCTCCGTATTGCTTGATCAGGTCAAGATTATCTGATATGGTTTTTACATCTGAAACGTGCACAGGAGCAATAGGTTGCAGTTTATTTACCATCTCTAGCGTATTCTCTTCTTTGTTGCAAAGTATCAGATCTGGCTTTAGCTTTTTTATCCTGTCGTAACGAACTTGCTTAGTACCTCCTACTACTGTTTTTTCTTTGCGTAAGTGTTCAGGATGCACACAGAATTTGGTTACACCTACAATGTAGTCGGAAAGCCCAAGGTCGACCAGCAGCTCTGTTTGCGAGGGTACCAGTGAAATAATTCTATGCGGAGGTTCCGACAGTTCCAGATGTCTTCCTGTTTGATCTGTGAGTCGCATTTCAGGTTTATCTGGCATTCAGTATTTCTTCCATTTGCTGCTGAAGTTCAGCCGCCTTCGTGGCTGCGGCATTTGCAAAATCATCTCCCCGGGAAGCATAAATGATGCCACGAGAAGAATTTACCAATAAGCCTATATCTTTTGTCATACCGTACTTACATACTTCTTCAAGGCTCCCCCCCTGGGCTCCTACTCCCGGGACCAGTAAGAAACTGTGAGGCACTATTTTTCTTATTTCTTCTAAAAAGGATGCTTTGGTAGCGCCAATGACATACATTAAACGATCGCTATTTTCATAATGCTTTGAAGTTTCAAGCACATATTTATAAAGTTCCCGATCATTGATCATTTGCGTCTGAAAATCATAAGCTCCCTGATTTGAGGTTAGCGCCAACAGTATCGTATACTTATCTTGAAAAGAAAGAAATGGTTCTACTGAATCACGACCCATGTAAGGAGCGACGGTGACAGAATCAAAATTCATATCTTCAAAAAAAGCTCTGGCATACATCTTACTGGTATTACCAATATCTCCTCTTTTCGCATCGGCAATAGTAAATATCTCAGGATAATGCTCATTCAGATAATTAATGGTTCTGTTTAAAGACTGCCAACCTTTAATACCATAAGCCTCATAGAATGCAGTATTGGGTTTATAACCTACTGTCAACTGATGTGTCGCATCAATTATAGCCTTGTTAAATGAAAAAATAGGGTCTTCTTCCTTGAGCAAATGAGCTGGAATTTTATCGAGGTCCACATCAAGGCCTACACACAAAAATGATCTTTTAAGTTTTATCTGAGCAGATAATTGGTCTAGCGTCATGAATTAGAGATTATATAGGTACCTAAAAAAAGCCTTGAATAACAAGGCTTTTTTCTATAAAAGTTCATTGGCTTCTTTGAGTTTTTCTGTATTCTCAGCCATTTTAAGTTCTTCTATGATCTTGGAGATATCTCCATTTATAATGTTATCAAGATCATATAATGTAAGACCAATACGATGATCGGTCACCCGGCTCTGTGGGTAGTTGTATGTTCTGATCTTTGCACTTCTATCTCCGGAACTTACCATGCTTTTACGTTTCTCCGAATCGGCTTCCTGTTTTTTAGCGAGTTCCATTTCATACAAACGGGATCGAAGCACTTTAATGGCTTTTTCAAGATTTTTATGCTGAGATTTTTCATCCTGACAACGCGCTTCTACACCAGTAGGATTATGTATGAGGTGAATGGCGGAATAAGTGGTATTTACACTTTGACCACCAGGTCCTGTAGACGTTGTTCTAATGATCTTCACTTCAGACATGTCAAGCTCTACATCAAACTCTTCTGCTTCCGGAAGCACCATGACTGTTGCAGCAGAGGTATGAACTCTTCCCTGCGTTTCGGTCTGAGGCACCCGCTGTACACGATGCACCCCTGCTTCGAACTTGAGCGTACCGTAAACATCTTCGCCTTCCACGTTAAATATGATCTCTTTAAAACCGCCTGAAGTACCCTCATTAAAAGAAATAGTAGATGTGCGCCATCCTTTAGACTCACAAAACTTTGAGTACATGCGATACAGGTCTCCTGCAAAAATACTGGCTTCGTCTCCTCCTGTTCCCGCTCTTATCTCCATGACGGCATTCTTAGCGTCTTCCGGTTCTTTGGGTATCAATAAAAACTTAATTTCTTCTTCCAGCGGCCCCATGGCCTCTTCTGCCTCCTCCAGTTGCATCTTCGCCATCTCCACCATCTCGGCATCACTACCATCTGCTATAATCTCTTTGGCCTCCTGAATATTGTTTTGAAGCTGAATGTAAACATCTCGTTTTTCAACGATTAATTTAAGATCTGAATATTCCTTATTAAGAGGTACATACCGTTTTTGATCTGCGATCACATCCGGCTGAATAATCAGGTCGGCGATCTCATCAAAACGCTGCTTTACTATATTTAATTTATCTAACATGAATGCGTGCTATTAGTCTGCTTTAAGACGGCTGTAAAGTTATCATTTTTTTACGGATTATAATAGACAGCATCGATCTCATAATTGTAAATAATTTGTAATTTATGGTAAGGTTTTATACAAATGAACGATTCATCAAATGATCGTAATTTTACCTTAATGAGAGAAATAAAAGCTCAAATTGGTTTTGGTGGGGGTTGCCATTGGTGTACCGAAGCAGTATTTAATGCTGTTACAGGTGTTGATAAAGTATCGCAAGGCTGGATCTCTTCTTCAGCACCCTATCATACTTTTTCGGAAGCCGTAATTGTTCATTACGATGAAACCGTAATACACATGCATCAACTCATAAAGATTCATTTGCATACCCATAGTTGTACCGGCAAACATCAAATGAGGACAAAATACCGTTCTGCCATTTACTATTTCAGAGAAAACGATAAAAAAAATATAGAAAAGCTACTTCAAGAGTTTCAAACGGATTTTGAAGCTCCAATCATTACCAAAATTTTACCTTTTCACAAATTCAAGCCCTCGTCAGAAACCTATCAGAATTATTACGGCAAAGACCCGGAAAAACCCTTTTGCAAAGTATACATAGCTCCAAAAATTGATAAAATTGATCAATTATTATCTGATCATGATCCGTCTTCATAAGACTGGCCACCATGTTGGACCATAAAGCTAATACAAAAAGATAAAACAGGATAAAATAGAACTCTTAAGAAGGTGTACGTTATTAATCCTGTACAAATTTGAAACCTATGGCCACAATAGAAGCATTTAAACCATTGGTACGTTCGTAATAGTTATATCTGAGATCTATACTTTTCAGACCAAATTTCCAGATGTGCGCCCTCGTAAGAATATCTTTGTAAGTAATCCCACCACCTATCTGATGCGCATCAAAGGCAGAAAGATCAAAATCTGAAGTGTAAAATTCAAAATCAGACCTGGCCTCCTCTTTCCTATAGAAATAATCTGCCGCTGTCTGACTGTAAAAACGGTAACTGGGATATACAGTGAATTTATTGTTTATTTTAACAGGAACTTCAATACTTGCTGTATGAGAAGAAATGCCCCAATCGTCCCAATAATAACGATAATAAGTTCTAAATGTGAGCCAATCATTCAAATAGTAATTCAGACGTCCTCCTAACGGAATTTTGAAGCGTGTATCCGGTAATCGTTCTACATCATCTGCCAATTGAAATTGCTGAATAAAGAAATCTTCACGATCTTGAAAATATACGCGCTGAAAGGGAGTAGAAAGCAACCCTTCCTGCAAGGCAACATCTAAAAATAATGATCCCTGCAAGGTTTTGGTTAGGATCTGTGAAAAAGAAAAAGAAAGCGAATAGGTATTTCTGTGCTCATCTTCAAAGGAAGTGAAATCAGGTGAATAAGTACCATTACCTGTGATTCGGTCGTCAAAAAATCCATCACGCAATTCGATAGGATATTGCGGATTCCATTTATCTAAAAACACCTGTGCCCGTACCCCAACTTCAGTATTCTTTTCATTGTAAAGTTTGGTGTAACTTCCTCCGAAACCAAACGAAAAATAATCATATTCCGCAGCTACATTCAGGTTGGCCGTCCAAATGGTATTGCGATCGTCTGAAGTGTGCGAAAAGGTAGGAATAAAATAAGCATACACATCATTTCTGGATGCACCGGAAGATTCCAGAAAAGGATTAGCTTCATTGGTACCGTCAAACGGATTTATATTACTGGAACTGGCAGAAGTATAGGCCGAGATACCGGCATCCACCGTAAGCACTTCATCCTCATTTAAAGGAACGCTCACAATTATAGTAGGGGCGTAATCTGTGAGTTCTTCGGTACCCTCGCCGCCGGTGACTGCCGCATTATTCCCATCCTGACGGTAATAACTAAAGAGCACGTCTACCTCTGTAGACTCCAATACCTTTTTCTTGTAGGTAACAGGTTCTTTATCTTGTGCTTGCAGGTGAACTGTAAGTAGTATACAAATAAAAACGAATAGATAGTTTTTCATTGGTTGGTTTAAACATCATCAGTTACAGCCGCAACCACCTCCGGTTTTACCTCCGTTTGCTCCGGAAGCCGCTTCTCTGTATATGTGAAAATTGGTTTCAAACATTTCTATTCTTTTGGCTATCAACGCCATCTCCTCATCATTTAAATATACCTTGTCATACTCTTTTACCACCACACAAGATGATAAAGAGATCACTGCAAGCAATAACAACACTAAATTTTTCATGGCTTTATGGTATTTAAAACAATATTACCTGATGTGTGTACTTTATTCTGATCATCTACCAGCACGCATTCTATTCCCTTTAATTGATTAATAAAATAAAGTCCGGCATCTGTTCCCATTATATAAACCGCTGTAGCAAGTGCATCGCATAATTCTGCACTCTCCGAAAAAATGGTTACACTCGCAATTCCGGAAGCTGGGTATCCTGTTCTGGGATCAATAATATGGCTGTATTTCTTATCATTGAAAGTTACAAATTTTTCATAATTACCGGAAGTCGCTACAGCAGCATTTTTTACAGGAAACCAGGAAAACACTTTATTTTTATTTAGCGGGTTGGTAATTCCAACGGTCCAGTCCTTTCCATCCGGCTGATTGCCCCAGGTAGTAAGATCACCAGAAGCATTAATGATGCCCCCAAGGGCTCCGTGCTCTTTTAACAGTGATCTAGCCTTATCGGCAGCATATCCTTTACCAATAGCCCCAAAACCAATTTTCATTCCTTTTAATTTCAGAAAAACTGTTTGTTGCTCATGATCAAGTATGATATTTTGATATCCCACCTTTCGAACTGAGTTTTGAATACTTTCTTTTGAAGGTAATTTGGTCATTGGTTTATCAAAGTACCAGACTTTATCGATAGAAGCATACGAAATATCAAAAGCTCCTTCGGTGATTTTCGACAACTGCAAACAACGTTCAATTAAATCATACAGTTCTTTAGCGACTTTCACCGGTTTTATTCCTGCGTTTTTATTAATTAGAGACGTCTGGGACAGAGAATCCCATGAAGATATCATTTTCTCAATACGTCTTATTTCATTAATCGCTTCGTCAATGTAATGATCTGCTTTTTCTTCTGAGGTAGAAACAACGCTAATATCAAACCGACTTCCCATAAGTTTGATCGTTTGTTTTTTAAGCACGTTTTGTGCAGATGACAACAACGAAAACAATAAGAAGGTTATGAGAAAAGCGTACTTCAAGGGAGCTTACCTTTTATTTTGTTAATGATGTCTTGCGGGGAATCTTTTCTACCGGGTATGATCACCGATTTTTGAAAACCGTTTTCATCGAGCAATACTACCCAGGGAAAGTATCCTTGCGGATTGTATTTTTCAGCCAGCGCCCGATTTTGATCCTGTAGTTCATCTGACAATTGGTTTATTTTTTTTCTGGGAAAGTCTGCCTTTAGTAAAACCAGATTTTCATTAGCAAATTCTATGAAAGCAGAAGAGTCCCAAACCTTCCTTTCAAGCTTTATACAAGGGGCACACCAATCTGAACCCGCAAACACAAGTAAAATAGGTTGTTTTTTTTGTTGTGCGATCTGTTTGGCATCAGTGAATTCATCGTGCCATTCTTGCGCGACCGCGTTTAGCGAAAAGAATATCAGTAAAATCGTAGAAACTATTTTCATCTAGGTAATGGTTTGTAAAACAGCGCGTTTACGTAGAAAAAACCCTCAGAATATTCCCATTTACCTGTGTGTTATAAATGGTAAGGCCTCCACTTCCGAATGAATTTAAGCCTGTACCACTTTGATTGAATCTCGCACCATGTACGGGACAGAAAAATTCGTTGTTTTGAAAAACGACTCTTTTATTGCCTTCATGGCTGCACTTTCGGGTGGCAGCTACAAACTCGCCACTAAGATTTCTCGCCACCACTACCCCGGTATTATTGTTAATTTCTGGCTTAATGATAAATCCGCCGTTATTCTGTAAAGCATCTGCTTCTGGAGAAGTAAGGTCTATGGTAAAATCAACATCGCCGGTTGTCAAAACCGGACCATCGGGACCACTATCGCCGGAACAACCCTGAACACAGGGAAGAATTAAAGCCATTGCCGCACCAGCACCAATAGACCGCAAAAACTCTTTTCTATTCATAACCTTATCTTTATTAGTAAAACGATCATTTATTTTTTTTCGTATGATACCTCGGCATAGCCGATTGTCTTACTAATGTACGAATTTCTCTGAGTTTCCGTGCGAACTTCTCCTGCTCATGTAGATTTACCAGGTAAAAGAACCGTATTCGCTATGAATACTCAATGACTTTTGAGGGGCTTCTTCCACTCTACCGATCACTTTAGCATCAATATTAAAAGCGTTTGATATAGTGATCAACTCTTCTGCCACTGAAGGATCTACATACAGTTCCATTCGATGACCGCAGTTAAATACCTGATACATTTCTTTCCAGTCGGTACCAGACTCTTCCTGAATAAGTTTAAATAGCGGTGGAACTTCAAAAAGGTTGTCTTTAATTACATGCAACTGCTCTATAAAATGTAGTATCTTGGTTTGTGCGCCTCCGCTACAGTGCACCATACCGTGAATATAAGATCTGTCAATCTGTTCAAATACCGATTTAATTACAGGTGCATAAGTTCTGGTAGGTGATAATACCAATTTACCTGCATCAAGAGCGCTTCCGGCAACTGTATCTGTTAACTTCTTATTCCCAGAATAAATTAAATCTTTGGGTACTGCAGGGTCAAAACTTTCCGGATACTTCTCTGCCAAATACTTGGAAAATACATCATGTCTTGCAGAAGTAAGTCCATTACTTCCCATGCCACCGTTATATTCCTTTTCATAGGAGGCCTGGCCATAAGAGGCAAGTCCCACGATCACATCTCCTGGTCTGATATTCGCATTGTCTATCACATCTGCTTTCTTCATCCGTGCGGTGACCGTTGAGTCTACAATGATCGTACGAACCAGATCTCCCACATCTGCTGTTTCTCCTCCTGTGCTATGTATCGAAACGCCATACGCGCGCAATTCTTCTATAAGTTCTTCCGTACCATTTATGATGGCAGCAATAACTTCTCCGGGAATACAGTTTTTATTTCTTCCGATGGTAGAGGATAAAAGAATATGATCTGTGGCACCTACACATAACAAGTCGTCTATATTCATTACGAGTGCATCCTGTGCAACTCCTTTCCAGACAGACAAATCTCCAGTTTCTTTCCAATACATATATGCAAGCGAAGACTTCGTTCCTGCTCCATCTGCGTGCATGACGAGGCAATGGTCTTCGTCACCCGTTAAGTAATCAGGGATAATTTTACAAAATGCCTTAGGGAAAAGTCCCTTATCAATATTTTTAATGGCATTATGTACATCTTCTTTAGCAGCAGAAACACCCCTTGCTGTATAACGTTGACTTGACGATTGGTTCATTTGGATTAATTAGGTGAATTTACGCCACAAAAATAACAAGTTTAGCCGAGGCAGAAAAAATAAATACAGTATGGCTAAAAGGAACAGGAATTGCGAGATAAAACTTCTGATAAGAAAGTGATGAGCTTTCTACACATTAACTATTAGTTAATTTAATAGCTCTGACAGAGAACTGTTAAAATGACTGATTATCAGTTAAAAAAACACAAATTTTGACGTAATTTCTTATTCTAATAGAAAAAATGATTTATATATTTGTAAACATAATATTAAGAAATAACCTATTATTTGGATTACAAAAATGAGTGGTGTAAACAAAAAAAGAATTATAGCATTTTTCCTCGATATTATGGTGATTGCAACGTTGGTCAATATTTGCTGTAGTGCCGTATCAGAGAACTATTCCCCTCTTAACTTTAACCTACATTATATTTCTTCATTAATGCTGCCAGGTGTATTTATAGGTGTATACACCGTTTATATCCTGATCTTTGATCTGATCTTTGAAGGGCAAACGCTCGGAAAACTCGCTTCCAGTATACTTGTCGTAGAGTGCGGCAATAATCATGTGCCAGATCTTAAAAAACGAATGCTTAGATCTTTTACCAAATTCGTCAGCATTCTGTTATTACCGGTAAGTATACTTTTGTTTTTGTCTAAAAGAGGATTCACCATTCACGAAAAAATTTCAAACTCAAGAACTATTGTAAATACTTTGTATTAGCAGTTTCCTGGTTTGATTCTAAGTCTTATCGAAACTACGATTTCCATAAAATAAAAAGCCTGTCTTCGAGAGACAGGCTTTCATCATTTATGACCTAAATTATCTCGTGAACAATAATTCTCTGTACTTGGTCAAAGGCCAAATAGAATCATCTACCAGTAATTCCAGTTTATCACAGTGGTAACGAATCTCTTCAAAATATGGCTTTATCTTTTCACAGTATGCATCTGCTTTTAGCTGCGCACTGTCTAAAGTATTTGCCTTTTTCCTTTCATTGATCATTTCGTTCACTTTCGAATTTATTTCAGCAATATGATTGGAAATTGCCTCAATAAGATCCATTTGTTCAGACGCTAATTTTTTGAAATCTTTTCCAAAGACTTCCTTAAGTCCTCGAACATTCTCTATGAGTGTGTTTTGATATTTAACGGCTGTAGGTATTACATGATTACGAGCAATATCTCCCAAAACTCGGCTTTCTATCTGAATTCGGAGTGTGTATTCTTCCAGTTCAATTTCATGCCTCGCTTCGACTTCTACCTTACTCATTACATTCATCTCTTCAAAAAGTGAGATCGCTTTTTTAGAAACCATGGCCTTAAGCGCAAGAGGTGTAGTTTTGTTGTTACTTAAACCTCTTTTAGCAGCTTCCTTCTCCCAGGCTTCGCTATAACCATCTCCTTCAAAACGAATTTTCTTAGAAGCTTTAATGTACTCCCGTAACACATTAAAAATAGCTTCGTCTTTTTTGAGCTTCTTTTTGGCTATCAACGCATCTACTTCCTTCTTGAATTCTCTAAGTTGTTTTGCCACTATGGTGTTAAGCACCGTCATTGGATTAGCACAGTTGGCTTTTGAGCCTACAGCTCTAAGTTCAAACTTATTTCCGGTGAATGCGAAAGGAGAGGTACGGTTTCTATCTGTATTATCTAAGAGAACATCTGGTATTTTACCTACTACATTTAACTTAAGGTCTGTTTTTTCCTGTGGAGATAACTTCCCTTTAGAAACACCTTCTAACTCATCTAAAACCTTGGTTAATTGTTCTCCTATGAACACAGAAATAATTGCAGGAGGTGCTTCATTCGCTCCTAATCTGTGATCGTTACTTGCTGATGCAATTGAGGCCCGAATAAGTTCTTCGTTATCCTGTACCGCTTTGATCGTATTGATAAAAAAGGTTAGAAACTGAAGGTTCTTCATTGGGGTGCTTCCGGGTCCTAACAAGTTTACTCCTGTATTGGTTGCTAATGACCAGTTATTATGTTTTCCTGATCCGTTAATCCCTGCATATGGTTTTTCGTGAAAAAGCACTTTAAACATATGTCGTTCTGCCGTTTTCTGCATGATGTCCATCAACAGTGAATTATGGTCTACCGCCAGGTTTGCTTCCTCAAAAATAGGAGCTAACTCAAACTGATTTGGCGCCACCTCATTATGTCTGGTTTTCACTGGTACCCCGAGTTTCATACATTCGATTTCCAGGTCTCTCATAAAACTCATCACCCTGCTGGGTATAGAACCAAAATAGTGATCGTCCAACTGCTGCCCTTTGGCTGGTGAGTGCCCTAGTAGCGTTCTTCCTGCCAAAACAAGATCTGGCCTGGAAGCCGCCAAAGCGCTATCTACCAAAAAGTATTCCTGCTCCCAACCCAATGTTGCATTTACTTTGGTGACATTCTTATCAAAATATTTAGCCACAGCTGTCGCTGCCTGATCTACAGCCTGTAACGCTCTTAATAAAGGCGCTTTGTTATCAAGAGCTTCTCCTGTGTAAGCTACAAATACCGTAGGAATGCAAAGTGTTGTACCGTATATAAAAGCTGGTGATGTAGGGTCCCACGCTGTATAACCTCTGGCCTCAAAAGTATTTCGGATTCCACCGTTTGGAAAACTGGAAGCATCTGGTTCCTGCTGAACCAATTGTCCTCCTCCAAATTTTTCCATCGCCTGACCGTTGCCTATGGGTTCAAAAAATGCATCGTGCTTTTCGGCGGTAGCCCCTGTTAATGGTTGAAACCAATGCGTGTAATGAGTAGCTCCTTTAGACAAGGCCCAATCTTTCATAGACGCGGCTACCTGATCGGCAATTTTGCGATCTATTTTGGAGCCGTGAATGATAGCATCCTGAACACTATTAAAGGCATCTTTTGTCATGTACTGGCGCATAGAGGTTTCGTCGAAAACATTTGCTCCAAATAATTCTGAACGTTTCGCAGTTTCATCAATGTTTACTGCATGCCGGTTCAATGTTTCCTGAACCGCTTTAAATCTGATTGTAGACATAATTAAATTTAAATTTTTACAAATATATAAATAAGTATAGTGAAAAATAATTAATTATAAATTTACCCCATTAAAAAATAGGGTAATCGTAAAAATAATGACATGTACAATGATTTAACCCCTGTAAATTTTAGTAGATGGAGAAAAAAATTAAATTTGTTCTCTATTAGAGTTCAATTTAAACAACAAAGATTATGAGCAAAGCGAAGTTAGAGTACATTTGGCTAGACGGTTACAAACCCACTCAAAGCCTTCGTAGCAAAACAAAAATCGTAAGTGATTTTTCTGGAAAATTAGAAGATTGTGAAATGTGGTCTTTTGACGGATCTTCCACACAACAAGCACCCGGTGGGTCTTCTGACTGTCTTTTAAAGCCTGTCTTTATTTGTACAGATCCTCAACGCAAAAACGGATACCTTGTGATGTGTGAAGTTCTAAGTTCTGACGGCACTCCACATCCCTCTAACGGAAGAGCTTTAATTGATGATAATGATAATGATTTCTGGTTTGGATTTGAACAGGAGTACTTTTTATGGGATCCGGAAACGAATAAACCTCTAGGTTTTCCTGCAAACGGATATCCAGCTCCACAGGGACCTTACTATTGTTCCGTTGGAGCTACCAATGCATACGGACGCGATATTGTTGAAGAGCATCTAGATGTTTGCCTTGAAGCAGGATTAAATGTAGAAGGAATTAATGCGGAAGTTGCTGCCGGTCAATGGGAATTTCAAATTTTTGCTAAGGGTGCGGCAGAAGCAGGCGATCAAATTTGGGTAGCTCGTTATCTTTTAGAAAGAACTTGCGAAAAATATGGTCTTGCAATAAACTGGCATCCAAAACCTCTTGGAGCTTTAGACTGGAATGGTAGCGGAATGCACGCTAACTTCTCGAACAATGTATTGAGAACTTGTGGAGATAAAAGTGTTTATGAATCTATTTGTGAAGCATTTAGACCAGTTGTGGACGAACATATTGCGGTTTATGGGGCTGATAATGACCATCGTTTAACCGGAGATCATGAAACCGCTGCTATTACAGATTTCAGCTACGGAGTTTCAGATAGAGGTGCTTCTATAAGAATACCTATCGCAACAGTAGAAAAAGGATGGAAAGGATGGTTAGAAGACAGAAGACCTGCTTCTAATGGAGATCCTTATAAAATAGCTGCACGAATTATAAAAACTGTAAAATCTGCTGAAGTAGAAGTATATGCTTAAACTTCACTGTTTGTAGACAGGGAAACGGTTCGCTTTAGCGAGCCGTTTTTTTTACATGATCATCAAATAAACAAAGCCGGCATAACCTAAAAGCAGCACTAATCCATCGCGCCAACCTAGTCGTAATCCCTTAGGTAGAAATACCAGGGGCAAAACCAAAAAAGAAAAACCAAGCATCCAAAAAATATCATTGGTCAATAAACCCTGATCCTGAACTTTTATAGGAGTGATCATGGCTGTTATTCCAAGTACCGCTAATAAATTAAATATATTAGAACCTATGAGGTTTCCCAAAGATATCGCTTTCTCTTTTTTGATCATTGCGATTACAGATGCTGCTAATTCTGGTATGCTCGTGCCTACAGAAACTATGGTCACTGCAATAATTCGCTCACTCACTCCGAAGGACTTAGCCAAGCCTACGGCTCCTTTAATCAACAACTCAGAACCGCCCCATAAAGCAAATCCTCCCAGAGCCAGAAAAAGTACAATTTTATATAACGGCAGGGGCACATCGTCTTCTACGAGATCGTCTAGCACTACTGGTTTTTGAAAGCGAAGAAGAAAGACCAAAAAGAGAATTAGCATCACAAAAAGCACTGTGCCTTCCCATCCCTGCAGCGTTCCGTCATAGATAATAAAAAAATAAAATACAATTGAGGCTAGCATCATCATTGGCCAGTCTGTTTTATAAAAACTAGGCTGTACATGAATAGGACCTAAAATAATCGTAATAGCTAATACCAGACCCAAATTAGCAATGTTCGATCCTATTACATTCCCCATGGCCAGATCCGGGAAACCGCTGATTGCAGATTTCACACTTACGATAAGTTCTGGTGCGGAAGTGGCTAACGAAACCACCGTCATGCCAATTACGATTTTAGGAATGGTGAGCCGCAATGATAAAGCTACTGCCGATTTCAATAACCAATTGCCTCCTGCAACCAATAAAACGAGACCTACAACAATAAAAATAAGATTCACGCTACTTCTTTTTACGAAGATACTTTAACCCATCTAAAATGTTGGCATGCAGAGAGGGGTTTTCTGATTTTATATGAAGTGGTAACAAATAAACGATTCGATTTTCAAATCTTCGGTTTTAATCTGAGCGTCAAACTGAATGAATATGTAAATTATGAGATAGCGTGTTTTTATTTTTATTTTTTTCATTCTTGAAAGTAAACTTCCTCAAGATAAGCCTATGAGGCAGTTGCTTGAAACAAAGGTTTAATTTCGAGGCGAGCCTCTGGGTATTCAACCCTGTGGAGGTACCAATAAAAAAGCCCACATTCTAACATGCGGGCCTTTCTAAATATACTTGAGTTTAATTGGATATGTGTGGTAACAGATTTTTCTATGAGTACAATATCGAATTTACAAAACATATTTTGCTTCCGGAAGCTTTTAAGCCTCTCTTTTCATTGTAAAATGCATTTTAACGGTAAGGCTGTCAAAGTGTTACGGGTAAACCCTTTTGTCAACTTAACTTCATTGTTATCATTTCCTACAAAAATTATTGGAAGAAGAATTCACAGCGATAAGTACTTAATCTACTTGGCCATTTACAGTTACTAAAAAGCTGTAAAAAGGTTGGAATTTGAGGCTTAAAAAAATACCGGAAAACAATCCCGGTGCAAAAATGAAACGCCCAGCCTATATTAAATAAGGTGTTTTGGAAGTAATCCATAAAAGTGGTAGCTTAAAAAAACATATTTCAAAAAACCCGAATGCAGTTTTAATATTTTTTCGGCCGAGAAACGATTCAGGAGTTTTAAAAAAGTATGGAGCACAAAAAATTTACTAACTCAAAAACACAAACAAAAATGATTACTATCGCTAAAATACTCGTCTCTATTCTTGTGACTATAGTCACGTATTTATAACTCTTTAAACTTTAAGGCCATGTTTCTATTACTAACATATTTAGCACCTTATTTGGTTGTAGATTCAACGCATACAATTATACATTTACGTTGAAGTAGCTGATATTACAAATTCAGTTTTTTCTTTGACCAGTTGGTTTTGACTGCTCAGACTTGTTCATGGAATGTGAAGCACTATGCAGAAACACCATCTACGATCAAAGTAATTATCGAACCCCCGGAAAATAATCCGGGGTTTTAGTATTTTTAACGCATGAAAAAGTCGTTCTATAAAATACTGGCGAAGCTAAATACTTATCTGCTACCGTCATATACAAAAAGAAAACTAGATCTTGCGAAGGCTTCTAAATTTCAATTAATCATTATTGGCTGGAAGTGGTATGTTACTAAAAATGCGCTTGATTAAATGTGCATAAGTGACTTAACCTCCTGATCTTTTAATTGATCTCTGCCGTTTAACGCTGTAATTTCCATTAAAAAATTACATTGAACAATCTCACCACCTAAACGTTTTACCAAATTACAGACTGCTTTTGCGGTTCCTCCGGTAGCCAATACATCGTCGTGAATTAACACTTGTTCTCCTTTTTGAATCGCATCCGTATGAATTTCGAGACTATCGGTACCATATTCCAGTTCGTAACTTTCCGAGATCTTTTCAGCGGGGAGCTTGTCTTTTTTTCTAACGGGTATAAATCCTGCGTTGAGTTCCTGAGCCATTAAGGTTCCAAAGAAAAAACCACGACTTTCCATACCTATTACTTTATCAATTCTACGATTTCCAATAAGATTAAGAAGTGATATAGTTGCAAATTTGAATGCCAGCGGATTGTTAAGTAAAGGAGTGATGTCTTTAAAATTGACGCCTTTTTTAGGATAGTCTTTGATCTCTCTGATATATGATTCTAACTGCATACGTACATTTTTACCCTAAAATAAAAACCAACTGGTGATTCTGCAATAATTTTAAGAGCAATTATGAGTTTCCGGTAAGTTTCTCCTGGTCGCTTAAGGAAATCTCTTTTATCATTTCCTTAATTTTTTCGGCTACCATCGGATGATCCATGTAAATAACCAAAGTTCTGGCAAATGAATCTTTACGATAATAGGGATCGCCAGGATCGCCAACTATACCATCTCCAGAGGTAAACATAGAACCTTCTCCTTTTAGCAACCAAACCGGGTTAAGTTCAGGATACTCAATGAGCATTCGCTCGAGCACATCACTACCTATCGATGCGTTGGCTTTTATTTGCCTGCTCATGTAACCCTTACTCATACCTATGCTTTCGTCGAAACTGCGTAAACTGAGATTTCGCTTTTCTATAAATTGCTTGATTCTATCTACTATTTTCATATAAGACCAATCATATAGTAGCAAATATATCAATTATATAGATTATAGTTTACATTTTTTAAAGTTATTTTCTAATAACAGTATAGGTAAAGAACTAATATTATACTAATTGTAAGTTTTTACGTTCATCTAAATTGAGTGATGATGATTATCTGCTTACTATTTACTTTGAGCAAAAACATTATTTGAGACCCAACGCTTTATCTGGATTGAAAAAAATAAAATCATAAATATTAAAGGATATTATTTTTCGAGATGAGAATCTATTATTGCCTTTATTTTGACAACAACTTCTGGATGCTCCATATACATTCCTATAGCTTTAGCCATTACATCTGGAGTATTGTATTGAAAATTAGATTCATTAGCCATATTATTCGGAGTTACCAGCATTTGACCCTCACCTTTAAGCAGCCAAATAGGATTGAGTTCGGGGTATGTGTCGATTATTCTCTCCAGCACATCTCCCCCCACGGAAGCATGCGTTTTTATCTGACGACTCATGTAGCCTTTACTCATGCCTACTGACTCATCAAAGCTACGCAAGCTAATATTTCTAGACTCAATAAATAGCTTTATTCTGTCAACTATTTTCATAAAAAATCTAAATTAGTCGATGAAAATTTTGAATATATAAATTATAATTTATATTTTTGTTTTCATATTATCTCGCAATTTAATAATTATAATATAATTTCAATACCGTTTAGCAAAATGATTACACCCGAACAGCGCATTCAGTTAAAAAAACTTTTGAAAGGAGATTACATCACCGATGTGAAAGAAAAGTTGTCAAAAAAACAGATTTTGAGTAAAAACGGTACTCCATATAGTGATAAAATGATCAGTCATGTTTTCAATGGGCGTTATCACAATCATGCCATTGAGAATGCGATTTTGGATGTTTATATTGATAGAAAAGAATTGCTTTTAGCCGATCAGCGCTATAAGAACGAGATTTTAGGTATTTCGGAAGACCCCCAATAGCAGTTTTGCTGCGACTCTAAATCCATTTTTTTAAATTCTTACCGTTTCATTTGTATAGACTTTACAAATGCGGTATATTTGCACCCGCAAAATAGCAGAACAGCTAGGATGCAAATAGGCCTCGTGGCGCAACTGAATAGCGCATCTGATTACGGCTCAGAAGGTTGCAGGTTTGAATCCTGCCGAGGTCACTTAAAGCGCAAACCCTGTATGAAAATGCAGGGTTTTGTGTTTTCTACGAGTGTTGAAAACATTGTTTTCATAAGCGAGTATGAAATAGAAAACCGCAGCACGGTAGTGATGCAAGTTTGCATTTTCAGGAGGGAGTTCGAAGGATCATAAGCGAAGCGAATAATCCTTCTCGGCAGAATGCCAACGCACCTCCTGGCCCCTCTCTATCAAAGGCCTACCAGACCTTTGATAGCCGTTCGGTCCTTGCCGAGGTCACTTAAAATGCAAACCCTGTATGAAAATGCAGGGTTTTGTGTTTTCTACGAGTGTTGAAAACATTGTTTTCATAAGCGAGTATGAAATAGAAAACCGCAGCACGGTAGTGATGCAAGTTTGCATTTTCAGGAGGGAGTTCGAAGGATCATAAGCGAAGCGAATAATCCTTCTCGGCAGAATGCCAACGCACCTCCTGGCCCCTCTCTATCAAAGGTCTACCAGACCTTTGATAATCTTTAGGTTCTTGTCAAGATCTCATAAAGTGTAACCCTTTTGAAATGCAGGGTTTTACTACTTCTTGGAGCTTCGAAAGCAAAAGACTTTTGTATACGGAAAGAAATTGCAAAACCAGTGAGTGATGACGATATAAGGTTTTATTTTCAGGAGGAATTCAATGAAACACCAAAAGTAATCTGTAAAATTTACAATACCTACAAGTGAACTTGCTCATCAGCTTTGTTGTTTGTCTCGTATAAAACAGGTGTAAAATTACTGTAGCCTATCTGTGAGCGTAATACTTTTACCTCTCCACAATAGCCAAAACCCTAATACTACTTCTGTCAGCATCGGAAGAATAAAAATCCATTCAAGCATCTGGATAATTTCTTTATTGCTTGGTGCAAGAAGTTTTAATATATGTATGCACAGATAGCCAATACCACCTAGTATCAGAAAAATTGCCATCCACTTCGGAAGATACCAACTCTTTAAAGATAAATAGCCTAACAGTAAAATGTGTAATCCGAAGATCAATAGTCCCATAGACCAGATAACATGGAATGAATTATAATAGAACCATGTTTCAGAAATGAAATATTCCAAAGAAAAATCACTGCCATTAATAAACTGTTGCTGTAGTAAATTAAGCTGAATGAGACTGGCAATGGCGGTACCCAAAATGGATGTATAAAGTACCCTGGTCCAGGCTGTGATCAAAGATACATCCTTGTTTATGGGTTTTAGATAGATATACATACTCCAGGCGATAATTAAATCGCAGATCAATACCATAATCCAACTAAAAACACCTGTTCTAAAAAGCATCAGATTCTCTTTAATCGCATAATATGTTGCAGGAGGGTTATCGTCTACCACCAATCTTCCGATAGTGAGATCGGTAGAGACTACTGCAGAAATTGTCATCACTACAATAGAAATACCAGCAATGATGGCTGCTGTAGAAAATGATATTTGAGTCTGATTCTTCATCTTTATTTTAAAATCAGATTAGATATATTTCAATATGTCCGAATGCTCACGATGTTCGCTAAGCTAACTTTCAAGATTTTATCATTATTTTTCAATATTATATTCAATAGTTTTCAGATTAAATCTGCCATATACGAACTCCCCATCCTGATAATGCCAAACGGCTTCGCCATAGGTAGGCAGGTTGTATCCATTGATACGCTGATAATTACTGATCGGTGTTGAAAAAGGGTAGGTCTTCATTTCTGAGACAGCGACGCGGTCTTCCGAAACAAAATTGACCAGCTGCCCTTTTTCATTAAAATATAAGATAGCCGAAATGGTGGTTCCATGGTTGGTAAAGATGGCCTTTGCCGATTGGTCATCGATGGCCTCCCACTGTATACGCTTATCAATAAGGGCTGCGGGCGCGAATAGACACAGGTCATTGAAAAAGGTCACAGTTTCGGTCGGAATCATTTCTGGTCTATCAATTTTCACTACCGGAAATAACGACAAAAGCTTTATGAGCATACTAGCTCTATCTCCAGTATAATGATGATAACCTTTAGTGGACAAACCTGAAACCTCGGCATTCATAAAGAATAAACGCGAAGGGTTTTCAATGAAATTGTACTGTTCGGAAGTGAATTTGAACCAATCCTTTTCCTTATCCCGCATTTCACCCTCGAAAACGATTTTGAAGTTGTATACTTTTGGTTTTCCAACAACCCCTACATAATTCAAATAGTTCCGCACAGGAGATGGCAAAGTCGCAAGGTCTTCCACGTTGACCAACTCTTTGTATAGTCGTGTCGCTTTCATTGCAACAGCTACATCCTTTTGGAACCTGTTTTCAAAACTGGTGTTTGCCTCTGCAAGTATCCCTGCAATTAGGATCATGACATTGGCTATGGTCCCTAACTTGGCATCCTTCCAGAATATTATAATCAGCAGCTGCGACAATACCACGGCGACAATGGCTAAAGTTGACCAGAAGTCTTTCTTTATAAAGTAGAGTATTGCGGAAATAACAAATAGCAGTCCCGTTAACAGCCAAAGTATCCCCAAGGGCTTGGGGATTTCTTTGGTCAACTGATCAATATCTGCCAAACGGAATGCCTTAGTGAAACCCATAAAATGGACTAGACCGTGAATTAAAATGATCAAAATCAGTAGTGCTCTCATGGCATTCGCTAAATCAGAATGATTTGACAATTCCTACCCCAAAGGAAATATAGTTGAGATTAATATCTATAGTTTCACTTCCAATCTCAAGATCCCGTGAAAGGGCGCGATAGCTTATCTGTGGACGTAAACTCCAGTGATTTCCTAATTCTATCTGCAAACCGGCGCCAACTTCCCAACCCAATCCGTGATCTGAATCCGCTGTAATATCTCCTGCATCATTTTCGAACTCTATGTGGTTGTAAATCCCTCCTGCTCTTATCAAATAAGATAAATTTTCAGATGATCCTATGGGATGGATGAACTGCAGACCAAATGTATAACCCGTCTCATCAAAGTCTGTGTCTCCCACTTCGGCAAAAAATGAATCATCCGCATTAAAAGTATTATACCCCCAGCCCACATAAGCACCTAGGTGTTCCATAAAATTATAGTTAACTGCCAACTCAAAGCCAAAGCCTGTTTTTAAGTCAATTCCCCCCAAATCCTCTGTCGGAAAATCTAGTTTAGGACGAATTTCAACAGACCATTTTTCTTGTCCCAGTGCGCTTTCAAATGTTGTCATCATCAATGCTATAAGCATAAAAAATCTTAGTGTTTTCATCACTCTTTGTATTTAAATTTTCATATTAAAAGTAAACCTCAATATGTATTTAAAAAATGATCAAAATCACGAAACTTTATTATAAAATAGTAGCAATCAAAAGGATCATCAAAAAGAATGATAGTAAAAAGTATTTTACTAGATAAGACACTAGCGTAGAACTTAAAGGACCTCTAATTCGCCTGCACTTTTAAATTATTAATCATTTGATTTAAAACAATATAACGCAAATGAACCAAGACAATTTAGTATGCTGAATAACATCTCTCTTTGTTTTTCTTATTCCTTTTTTAAAGCCATATGAATTAAAAAGTTATAATTCCAACCCCAAAGAAAAAAGTCGGACCGTACTGATGTAAGAAAGAAATTATCAATACGCTCTGAAAAGAAACAGAGTTTCATCTAAAATGGCCTTTTGATAGCAGGTAGGCATTTATCAATTATAATTGTACATCGATAACAATGAAATAAATTTGTTATCTCAAAAGATTAGTTTACTTTTGTACATTGATAACAATAAAATAAATGAAATTATCTCTCTTGTCACAGATCGCTTCTGGTATAAATCAGAAAAGGCATCCTCAGGGAACCGTCTATTATTTGCAAGCGAGAGATTTTGTTGGAAATGATAAGCTCGACAAGCATTTAAAACCTTCTATTGTTGCTTATCCAAAACTAGCATCACACTATCTATTAAAGGGCGATGTTCTTGTTTTAGCTAAAGGCCATCATGGATTTAATGCATTTGTTTACAAGAAAGAAAAAGCGCCAGCTGTAGCATCCTCAATTTTTTTAGTACTAAAAAGAATTGATAATAAGGTGTTGCCGGAATACCTAATGTGGTATATCAACTTAGAGTCAACCCAGCAACAGCTTATAGCTTCTGGTAGAGGTAGCGCATTACCGTCAATAAATAAGAAAATCCTGGCTGAGCTGGAGGTTCCTGTCCCCGAATTACAAATTCAAAAAGATGTGGTCGCCTTAAATAAACTTAAAGCCGAGGAATCAAAACTGGTAAAGCAATTGGACTTCCTTAAATCAAAAGCCTTAGAAATCAATTTAAAAGAACGTATTCAATACTAAATTATGAGCCATAAAGTAAAAACAAAAGATATCAATGCAGTAGTCTGGAATGCCTGTGACACCTTTAGAGGTGTAATCGACCCAAGCCAATACAAGGATTACATTTTAGTAATGCTATTCCTCAAGTATGTCTCCGATGTGTATTCAGAAAAGCATAAGGAGTATTTGGAAAAATATAATGGGGATGCAAAACGTGCTGATAGAGCAATGCAATTGGAACGTTTTGTAGTGCCTTTCAATAGCCACTTTAATTTTCTTTACGACAATCGTAACGAGGACAATATTGGAGAGTTGATTGATATAGGGTTGGCAGATTTGGAAGAGTCCAATAGGGAGAAACTGACTAGTGCCGATGGTGCAGGAATCTTCAGGAACATTAGTTTTAACAGCAGCAATCTTGGTGATAAAAAAGAAAAGAATGCCCGTCTTAAAAACCTGCTTCAAGACTTTGTGAAGCTAGACTTAACCCCATCACACCTTGAAGGAAAAGATATTATTGGGGATGCCTATGAATTTTTGATTTCGAACTTTGCCAGTGATGCCGGTAAAAAAGCGGGGGAATTTTATACGCCTGCAGGGGTATCAACTTTGCTGGCCAAATTGACCAAATCCAAATCGGGGGCTCGTATTTATGACCCTACTTGCGGTTCCGCTTCCCTATTGATTAAAGCAGCTAAAGAAGCTGAGGATAACAATTTTTCCTTATACGGCCAGGAAGCCAATGGAAGCACCTGGGCACTGGCAGTGATGAATATGTTTTTGCATGGCTTTGATAATGCCTCAATTCGTTGGGGCGACACCTTAAGAAATCCTAAGCATATTGAGGGAGATACCTTAATGAAATTTGATACAGTTGTAGCCAATCCTCCTTTCTCGTTGGATAAATGGGGACAAGAGGAACTAGAAGATGATAAGTTTAGTCGTTTCTCCAGGGGATTACCACCTAAAAGTAAAGGTGATTGGGCATTTATTTCCCACATGATTGAAAGTGCTTATGAAGGAACTGGAAAGGTAGGTGTGGTAGTTCCTCATGGGGTATTATTCCGGGGTAGTTCGGAAGGGCGTATTAGAAAAAAAATGATAGAAGATAATTTATTGGATGCCGTGATTGGGCTTCCGGCGAATCTTTTCTTTGGTACCGGGATACCTGCAGCCATTCTCATTTTCAATAAAGGGAAACAGGAGCGAAAAGAAACCCTCTTTATTGATGCCAGCGCACATTTTGCCAATGGAAAAAATCAAAATGAACTCTTACCAGAACATATCAATCGAATCGTATTGACGTACGAAGACTTTAAGGCAGATAAGTTGAAGCCTGGTGTTATCGAAGAAAAATACAGCTATGTGGCTACTTATAACGAGTTAGAGGAAAATGAGTTCAACCTGAATATTCCCCGATATGTAGACACGTTTGAGGAAGAAGCAGAGATTGATATTGTTGCGGTACAACAGGAGATAGATACGTTGGAAAAAGAATTGGCTAAAGTTCAAGAAGAAATGAAGGGCTACCTAAAAAAATTAGCATTATGAGCAATTTTCACCAATGGATCATCAACCACGATGAACAAATAAAGAAAAATATCATCACATTCGTTGAGAAACATTCCATAAAGGTATCGTTTCTGGGCTATTACATTGAGAGTAACGACAAGTCCTATTCCATGGGGCCTAAACCAATGTATGATACGATTAAGGAGTATTTAAAAGATAATCCCAAATATGGGATCATCAAACATATCAGATACTTCTTTGCCCTAAAAAAAGCAGATGAAGTGCACACAATGACAGCACACCTTTCTGAGAATGACCGACATCATTTTCTCTTTTCCATAGAGGAACTGGCTGTTGAGGGCACAATTAATGATGTATCAAAAACAAAGGGGTTTGAAATGGTTGTACCCATGCTCAATAAAAAGTTCACTCCCTATTTGGAACGTATTGAAAAATTGCATCAAACCATCATTGGCCATGGTAAAATTGATGGGGATACGCTTAACAAAATCAATTACAAGCTTCGGTTAGACTGGAACTATTACAGCAACCGTATGGAAGGGGGTACATTAACACGGCCAGAAACCAAGCAAGTTATGGCCGGAGTGAGTGTGGCTTCTAAACCCCTGAACGATGTTAAGGAGATGAGCGGTCATGATAAGGCGGTCCAACAAATTCTGCATATTGCCAAAGGGAATTTGCGTATTTCGGAAAGCAGGATCAAAGCCATGCATAAGCTTATTATGAGCGAAGATGATGAACAAAAGGAGGCTTTGATAGGGGAATGGAAGGAAAAGAATAATGAGGTTATCAATTACAAAAACGAAAAACAAGTCTTTTTGGACCATAAAGAGGTGCCGGAGAGGATACACGAACTACTCAACCAGACCAATGCAGAATTAGATGCTTATTTTGATCCAAAAAAGAAATCAAGGCATCCCTTGTACATTGCTACCGATTTTCATTTAGACTATCTCTATATCCATCCCTTTTACGATGGCAACGGGCGTACTGCCCGACTCCTTACAAATTTGATTCTGATTAGTTGTGGCTACCCTCCCATTATCATTACCGATAGTAATAAAGAAGTTTACTATCGATTGATTTCAGATGTGCAAACCTATGGTACAGACAAGGAACTTTTTTATTCTTTTATGGGAAAATGTTTACAAGAAACACAACAATTAATATTAGATGCCCTTACCGGAAAAGACATCAGTGAAGAGGATGATTTTGACAAGGAAGTGGCACTGTTAAAAAATCAATTAGGGTCAGATGAAAATGACATTAAAATGGTGTTAGAGGACATAGATCTTCATCAGTTTCTTGACGAAAACTTTTTGCCCGTTCTTAAAGGTGTTTTGAAAAAAGCCAAAAAACTGGAGGAACTCTTTATGAAAATACAGGTATCGCTGCGATTGGGTTCAAGTGGGGAAACGGCTTCTTTGGAAGAAGCCGAAACGACCTTCCATAAGTTTATAAAACAAATGGATAAAATAAGCGCTTATGAATTTAATTTAGAAGTTGACCTTTTGCATTTTGTAAAGAACAGTGTGAATGACTTTAGTATTAGATGGAAATTTGAAATTACTTTTAATTCAGTAAGCTATACAACAAGTTTTGATTCTAAAGATGATTACATGAAATGGGTCAAACCCTATCATCAAAATTTGACTAGCACCGAACAGAAAGAAATCATAGAGGCCTTTGGTCATAAAAGTCTTCATGAAATTAAAAGTAGGGTTCAAAAAAACTCCTAGGAACTACTATCAAAATGCAAAAAGTACTACGATTAAAATCAGAATTTGAACGAATCGTTCATCGAGCAGACGAGATACTCGTGGCATCTGCCATGTTGACCTTAGACGGTGTGGGGTATTTTGATAATCGCAAGAAAGACTGCATTTTCAATGTTTTGGTTGGTATAGATTTACCTACCCAACCGAAAGCCCTGCAAAAATTGCTTGATGATAGTATTCATGCAAAAGTACATAACATAAAAGGGCAATTTTTTCACCCTAAAGTTTATCTCTTCAGAAATGACGAACACTGGACAGGATTTGTCGGTTCGGGCAACTGCACTAAGGGCGGAATTGAATCTAATTTGGAGATGACCCTCAAAACTGCAGATGAAAATGTTACCGCCGATTTAGTAAAATGGTTCAATCTATATTATCAAAAACACGGCACAAATTTAACCCAGGAGTTTATTGATGATTACGAGGTGCTCTTTAGTGCTCGTAAAGATTTAGAGGAAGAACTGAGAGCCAAAGTCTCTAGTTTTAAAAATGAAACAGGAGTTTCCAAAGGACGAAGAAAGCTGTCTGACTACGTTTTCACCAATCAGTTTTTTCAGTTTGAACATTATAACGCCTTTGCAGGCCGAAAGCCCATTTTAGATACTCCAGAGGCAAGGCAGGAACGATTTAGGGTCCAAGAAAAGCTTCTTGAGCTTCACCAAAAATTGTATCCCGAAATTCGAAAAAGGGGTTGGGATGTTTATGAACACCACATGCCTCAACACATCACTTCCTCTTACAGACATAATGAGCGTGCTTCAAAGGAGCTGGATGCCCTATGGTTACATTATGGGCGTGGAGAAGAAGAGTTAGCGGCATACCAAAAAGCCTATGTAGATAATATGACCTCACTATTTCACATGCGATTGGAGGTCCTGGTGTTCAAAAGTCATCTTTGGATAGAACTTCGTGTGGGTAAGCGAGATGGCAGCTATCCTGACCGAGGCTATATCAAAGAACAGCTTAAATCGAATAAAGTCTTTACCTCAGAGTATTTTAGGTTGCTTCAAGAATTGGATAAGCCATTTACGCTCACGATTGCTAACCAAGAGGTCCCAGTACATGATTTTGAACATAAAGAGGCTCTAAAACAATTTACCCTACAAGACAATCCTGGCAAGTATTATTTCAGGATTGGCCGTGAATACCAGCCTGATGACAAGGCTATATCCGACCAAAACATTGTGGGTACTATCATGAACGATTTTGAAAAGCTATACCCTATTTACCAACTATTTAAACATAGCCTTTAATGCAAAAAACGAATACCATACATAGTAACGAAGTTTTGGCCGAAAGACCTGGCTATAAGAATACCAGGTTGGGCTGGATTCCAAATGATTGGGATGTCAGAAAACTTGGTGATTTATGTACAATCAAGGGTGAGTATGGAATAAATGCTGCTTCAGTAGAATATTCAGAATTATTACCAACATACTTAAGAATAACCGATATCGATGATAACGGGCATTTTAAAAAGGATAATAAGACCTCAGTAGATAATGATGACCATAATAAATATTTACTTAAAAATGGCGATATAGTCTTTGCTCGTACAGGGGCAACAGTTGGAAAAACCTATTTATATGATACATGTGATGGGGAACTTGTATTCGCAGGTTTCTTAATTAGATTCAGACCAAATGAGAATGAATTAATACCCAAGTATCTGAGGTTATACACTGATTCAGATCAATATTGGAATTGGGTCCGTATTAACTCAATGAGAAGCGGCCAACCAGGAATTAATGGAAGGGAATACTCCTCATTACCTGTGCCTTTACCGACTATTATAGAACAGAAAGTAATCACCAGATGCCTCAACACATGGGACACCGCAATCACCAAACTAGGTAAACTTATAAAAGCCAGGCAAAAGCGTAAAAAAGCCTTGATGCAGCAATTGCTTACAGGTAAAAAACGGCTTCCTGGATTTTATGGGGAATGGGAGAAATTGAGATTAGGTGACGTGACAAATTTCTTTTCAAGAAGAAATAAGGAGTTAATTGAGGCAAGGGTTTATTCTGTCACTAATTATGACGGTTTCGTTTATCAATCTGACCATTTTTCAAGAGAACTGGTTGGTGATGATTTGGCTTCATACAAAATCATAAAGAAGAATGAATTTGCGTATAACCCGGCTAGAATCAACGTTGGTTCAATTGCTTTTTTTGAAGATGAAATAGGTATAATTAGCTCGCTATATGTTTGCTTTTCAACCAATGAGAAAATGACTGATGATTACCTGAGATATTTTATTCAATTGGAAAAAACCCAATTCGATTTCAACAGGTACGGTGAGGGTGGAGTGAGAATTTATTTATGGTATCCACTTTTTGCGAGTATAAAAGTAGAAGTCCCTCCCATAATAGAGCAAAAAGCGATTTCGAATGTTCTCTTAGCTGCCGATAAAGAAATTCAATTGCTACAAGAGCAACTGAAACAACTGGAACTGCAGAAAAAGGGCATGATGCAGCAACTCTTGACAGGTAAAAAACGATTAAAAGATTAGAAGATATGGACTTTGAAGTATATAGCGATGAAAGCGGGTTGGAAGCATTAACCGACAAGAAGGCCCATAAATATATGGCCATTGGTAGTATATGGCTTCCAAAGTCCCACCGAGAACAGTTTAAGGCCGAGTTCAAATCAGTTTTGTTGGAGCACAAGAAACAAGGAGAACTTAAGTGGAATAAAGTTTCACCCAGTTATATTGATGTATATACTTCTTTGCTGGATATGTTTTTTGGAGCAGACTATTTAAGGTTTAGGGTAATCGTTGTGGAATCAAGCAAAATTGACCATGTGACCTACAATAATAGGGATGCAGAACTAGGTTTCTACAAGTTCTATTATCAATTGCTCCATCATTGGATATATGATTTTAACAGCTATGATTTTTATGTGGACCATAAGGTCAATAGAGACTTGAATCGATTGCATACCCTTTGTCAGGCTTTAGACCTTTCTAATTTTTCATCTAAAATCATTCGGGTACAAGCTTTACCTTCAGATGAAAGCGTAGGCATACAATTGGCAGACGTTTTGACGGGTTTGGTTTCGGCCAAATTCAATAACACCATTACCAGCAAAGCAAAGGCTAAAATGATTTCAGTAACCGAGAGTTATTTAGGCCGAATTATTGGACCCACACCAAAATGGGAAGAAAAATTTAATGTATTTAAAATTGACTTAAGAGGTGGCTGGTAAGAAATATATCAAAATAAAACCACATAGGCTTAGCGAGGAAAAACTACGTGAGATTTGGTATGAAACCTATTGTAAAGCAGGTATCCTTATCTCCACTTTTGATACCATGACCGTTAGATTTTACGAAGATGATTTTGACCATTGCTTTTACGAAAGTGCCAATCGAAGAGCACGCGACAAATCCATATTGTCACTGAATAGGCTTGAGAAGATATTTTGGATAAAGGACGCTATTGAAGACACCGATGCTGTTTTAAAATCAGGATGGTTGAGGGATGAAAAAAGATATGATAATGAAAGAAGGGTTGCGCTAGTCAAAGGGAATTATGTCGTGATTATTCGAATTATAAATCAGCAAAGAGCGCGATTTGTGACTGCTTATGAAATAACTGATGAAAATGGTATCGAAAAAGTCCTGGGGAGTCCGGACTGGCAGAGCCCTTTTTAGAAAAAAATAAACGCTGTTTCGGGTACAGCGTTTGAAACCTTTGTAGGTTCCCTACCAATGGTAAAGAACAATGCAAATATACAAATTTATTTGTACAACGCTTGAATATAATCAAATAGTATACCATACTACTAGATTAGCCAATTGAATAAACATGGAAGCACCATCATTTAAAGAAGACCATATTTCGCAAATCCCAGCTTTACAACTGCTGATTAAGATGGGGTATACCTATTTAAACAAACAGGAAGCACAGGAAGCACGTTCAAATAAGCTCTCCGGTACCATTTTGGAAACCATTTTGCGTACACAATTGCGTAAAATCAATACGGCCAAATTGTCTTCAACTAAAGCAGTTGCCTTTAGTGAAAATAACATTGAAAATGCCATAGTTGCTCTAAGAGACATACCTATGGTTGATGGTTACCTTACTACATCACAAAAAATTTATGAACTGTTAACCCTGGGAAAATCATTGGAACAAATTGTTGAGGGCGACCGCAAAGGCTTTGACTTACACTACATAGATTGGAAAAATCCAAAGAATAACGTTTTCCATGTAACCGAGGAATTTAATGTGCTCCGTAGTGGACGAAAAGACCATTATCGCCCAGATATTGTCCTGTTTGTTAATGGTATTCCGCTAGCTGTTATTGAATGTAAGCGTCCCGACATAAAAGAGCCTCTCGAGCAAGCTATTTCCCAACAATTGCGCAACCAGCAAGACGATGGCATTAGAAGTTTATATGCGCTCTCACAATTACTCATGGTTCTCACGGTAAACGAAGGCAGCTATGCTACTACAGGTACAAAACCTAAGTTTTGGGCAAAATGGCAAGAAAATTTTCGTTCACAAAAGGAAGAGACCGCATACCAGCAAGATCTGTTTCAGCTAAAAAACAAACCGTTGCCCAAAGAAATCAACGACCATCTGTTTACCGAACGTTTCAAATATGTGAGAGCCCATTTTGAGCAATTGGACGGTGAAAACGTACAACCTACTCCACAAGACCAGTACTTATATAGTTTATGTAGACCAGAACGATTGTTGGAACTGGCATATGATTTCACCTTATTCGATAATGGAGCAAAGAAGGTAGCGCGTTATCAGCAATACTTTGCCATTAAAAAAGCCATGGTTCAGCTTACCATACTTTCTAAAGGGAAAAGAAAAGGTGGCGTGGTTTGGCATACTCAAGGTAGCGGAAAATCATTGACCATGGTGCTACTGGCACAGGCTATAGCCATGGAACCCTCGATAAAAAATCCGAAAATTATTTTGGTCACCGATAGAACAGATTTAGATAGGCAGATAACAGGGACCTTTCAAAAATGTGGTTATGATGATGTTGAAAATGCAAAGACAGGTGCTCAGTTGGCAGCGCTGTTGGAAAGTAAAAGTGATGCCGTGGTAACCACTATAATCAACAAGTTTGAAACGGCAGTGAAACGAATCAAAACTCCATTGAAAAGCCCTAATATTTTTGTTTTAGTCGATGAAGGCCATCGTACCCAGCACGGTACTTTTAATATTGAGATGCAAAAGACACTTCCTAATGCGTGTTTTATTGCATTTACCGGAACACCCTTGTTCAAAAAGGATAAGAATACATTATCCAAATTCGGAACTATCATTGACAGCTATACGGTTGACCAAGCTGTAAAGGACAAAGCTGTGGTGCCTCTTCTTTATGAGGGTAGGCATGCGTTGCAAGATGTAAATGCAGCACCTTTGGATAACTATTTCAATATGATATCCGAACCTTTATCACCTTATGAAAGAGCAGATTTAAAAAAGAAGTTTAGTAAGGCAGACCAACTAAATATTGCGGAACAAAAGATTTATGCTATTTGCTGGGATATTTCAAAACACTATCAAAAGAACTTTCAAGGTACAGGTTTTAAAGGACAAGTTGTTTGCCAAAGTAAAGCTTCGGCAGTGAAATACAAGAATTTTCTGGATGATATCGGTTTAGTTACTTCAGAATTGGTAATTTCCCCACCAGACGAGCGTGAAGGCGAAGATTCCGCTTATGGTCAAACGCCTGATTCCGTCAAGCAATTTTGGCACCGTATGATGGATGAACATGGCTCGGCTAAAAAGTACCAGCAGAATATTGTAAATCGATTTAAAAATGATAACCATCCAGAATTGGTAATTGTTGTTGATAAGCTTTTAACTGGATTCGATGCTCCAAATAATACGGTACTCTATTTAACTAGAAAGCTTCTAGGCCATACCCTTTTACAAGCTATTGCAAGGGTTAATCGGGTTTATCCAGACAAGGATTATGGTTATGTAATTGATTACTATGGTGTGTTGCAAGAATTGGATAGTGCCATAAAGACTTACTCTACATTTGAGGATTTTGACGAAGCACAGTTGCAAGGGACAATCACAAATATAAATGATGAAATAAAAAGATTGCCGCAAGTACACTCAGATATTTGGCAGTTATTCAATAGTATTGAAAACAAGAAAGATGCCGAAGCATATCAACAACTGTTGAGAGATGAAGCCATCAGGACCAAGTTTTACAACAGGTTATCGAATTATGCCAGAATCCTGAAATTGGCGTTGTCTTCTATTGAATTTCATAAAACAACTCCGCAAATTCAATTGAATCGATATAAAGAGGACTTAGCATTTTTTGTAAAGCTTCGAAACTCAGTTATATCGAGATATTCCGATAAAATCAACTATAAGAAATACGAAGGGCAGATACAGAAATTAATTGATACTCATATTCCAACGGAAGGGGTAGTTAAATTGACAGATTTAGTCAATATCTTTGATAAAGAAGCCTTCGAACAAGAAGTTGAAAAAGTGGTTGGAAAGGCGGCTAAGGCTGATATGATTGCTTCGAGAACTTCAAAGCACATCAGTGAAAAAATGGAAGAAGATCCTGCTTTTTACAAAAGATTTTCTCAATTGATAAAAGAAACTATTGATGACTTTCTGCAAAAAAGAATTACTGAAGCCGAATATCTTAATAAAATGGAAGAAATTATGGATGCTGTTTTAAACAGAACAGATTCCGAGCTACCGGACTCATTAATAAACAAAGATGTTGCTCGTGCCTTTTATGGGATATCTTTAGAAGAGTTTGAATCCAAAATTGAAGATAAAACTCAATTGAGCATTATTTCTGAAACTTTGGCTTTAAAATGCGATGAAATAATACAAGGCCTTAGAAAAGTGGACTGGACGAAAAGTATTGATATACCAAAGAAAATGATATTTCTAATAGGAGACTTTATTATTGATGAAATAAGAGACAAATATGATTTAAAGTTAAGCTTCGAGGATATTGATAAGATAGCTGAAAGGATGGTCGATGTGGCAAAAATCCGATACAAATAATGAAAAAGGCAGTGCAATTTGGCTCAGAGTTAATCGAGTATCAACTGAGCTTTGTGAATAGGAAAACCCTTGGAATAACGGTTCAACCCGATAGAAATGTTGTGGTAAAAGCTCCCTTAGGAAGTTCGATAGACAAAATACAAGCTAAAATTCGAAAAAAAGCACCCTGGATTCTAAAGCAGAAAGACCATTTTTTGTCCTTCGAACCTAGAACCCCAGAAAGACGCTATGTTTCGGGAGAAACCCATCTATATCTCGGAAGACAATACCAACTTAGAATTGTTAACGAGGGTGATTTGGAAAGAGTTAAATACACCGGAAGATTTTTAGAGATAAACACTCATGATAAGAAAAATGCCGAAAAGTTATTAAAGGAGTGGTATAAATCTAAAGCCCGGCTTTGGTTTAGTAAATTAGCAGACCCTCTCATTAATAGATTTAAAAAATACGATGTATCACCCTTAAATCTCGAAATTAAGAAAATGAAATACAGATGGGGTTCATGTTCCAGTCACGGCAGGATATTATTAAATCCTGAATTGATTAAGGCTCCTAAAGCATGCATTGAATATGTTATTATTCATGAACTCTGCCACCTCGTTCACAGAGATCATACAAAAGCTTTCTTCGATTTGCAAGCAAAGGAAATGCCTGATTGGGAAAAGTGGAAAAACAAACTTGAAAATATTTTAGCTTAAACTGACCGGAATGAACTTATACAACACCAAAGAAAAAAAGCTTAAAAGTGTAAAAGAAATCCGTTTAAATTAAAAGTGTTATCAACCAAGTAGCTTTCTGCACGAAACCTTCTTACCGAGTAGAATATACACTCTCTTAATTTGGAAAATGTATGATTAGCTATTGCAAAAAAAATACCATAAGAAACTACAAATTCTTTATGGTATTTACATTCATGCTGTCAATACATTGCTGATTAAAACAGTAGAATGTACGTGCCTCAGTTATATTATTACACTTAAGCGTTTGCATTTTGAGGTGCCCATACAGAACACATCATGCTCGGTGCCGCTTTTTGAGGATTGGCACAATCTTCTCTTTCAAAACGAACGCAGGTAGTACAATCTCTGCTGTTTGCAAGTTCCGATTTCAAATTGAATTTATCACAGGTGTAGTGACTATCTACCTTGATCCCGTGTACCATGCAAATATGATCCTGCAACAGATTTTCACAATTTGCACAACTATTTCCTAATCGTATTGCCATTTTTCTCTATTTTTAGTTTTTGTATGAATTTACGGAAGAAACTCTGTAGAATCAATATAAAAAAGGTTTGACGACTCAATTTATATTTAGACTGATTTTAAATTTGCTGGTTTATTCCTTGCGATTAAAAAAATAAGTTTTAAAGTTAAATTCTAATGTCAAACCATAAAAAATTGATAGAATATGCTTCTCGAAACCGATCGAACATATCTGAGAAAAATAAACGAACAAGACATAGCTTTTATCATAAACCTTATGAACAGCCCCTCCTGGCTTCACTTTATAGGTGATCGAAAAATAGATTCTGAAGAAAATGCTTTACGCTATATCAAAGATAAACTCATAAAAAGCTATCAAACTCATGGCTATGGCTTTTATGTAGTATGTATTAAAGAAAACGATGAGCCTCTGGGAATATCCGGATTTGTTTTAAGAGATTATCTGGATCACCCAGATGTTGGGTTTGCGATACTTCCCAAACATGAAGGCAAAGGGTATATGAAGGAAGCTACACTCGCCTTACTCAAGTATGCCTATGAGCATTTGAGATTCTCAACACTCTACGCCATCACAACGAACGATAACAAACGGTCTATTGCGTTGCTTCAAAAGATTGGGTTAACATTCGAAAAAATGGTGAAACCTCCCAAAGAAAACAGAGAGTTTATGTTATTCATTAATAATAAGCCAGCTCAATGACCACAAAATATTACATGAGCTTGATCTGTTTCTGCTGCATTTAGCTTTTGATTTGAAAGTGATAATAATTCCTTAAAAATTATTTTGTTTTATTTATCAATATTAAGTTCCGGTTTGTTCTCAAATGTCCAAACTTAATCATCTTTGGTTCTAAATGTTACTACAGCAGTTAACTGCTGCAGCTTATACAATAGGAAAACTTACGGCATAGATATTTAACTTGACAAGGGATCAATACATTCGCCTAAATACTTAGGTAAGTGGGACTCTTTAAGACTAACAAATACCTACATCTGCCGGTACGTTCAAGATGATTCACAAAGCAGTATTTGGCTATATAATTTATTAGTATCTTTACATTGATGATCAAATTTACCACTATATTAATGTCTATACTGCTACTTTTACAAAGCAGTAATATACATTTTATAGATCTTACACGGGTCGATGAATTTATTGCGCACGCGCAGTTTCACAAAGATCAATACGGAGATACGATCATGGTATTTATTTCAAAACACTACGGTGATCTTAAAAAAGATCATAGCCAGCTACATCAGGAAGAAAAAAGCGATCATGAGCAACTACCGTTCGAACATAATTGTCAACAGGTAGCAACTACCTCTGCTTTTGTTCTGAACAACTTTCAGACTTCTTTAAAAATTACTTTTTTTAAGGTTACCCAGGAAGCTAACTTCTACTATCAGGCAGCGAGTTCTTCTCTGCATTCATCGGGTATTCTTCAACCTCCTCGATTTTCGTAAAATCAAATTGTCTTTCTTGTATTCCTGAGTTCACGAAGAAGTCAGGGTAATTAATTGTTCATTTTTTTACGAAAACATGTTAACTACCATTATTCAGTTCAGCTTAAAGAATAAGCTTCTCATATTTCTCTTCACATTGCTGGTTGTAGGATTTGGTTTGTATTCTTTAACACAGATCTCCATAGGGGCCGTGCCAGATGTAACTAATAATCAGGTGCAGGTGATCACCACGTCCCGAAACCTTTCTACTTTAGATATGGAACAGTTCATCACCTACCCGATAGAACTGGAAATGGCGAATTTGCCGGGTGTTAAAGAAATCAGATCGGTATCTAAGTTTGGCTTATCTGTCGTGACCATTGTTTTTGAAGACGATATGGGCACCTATTTACCTCGCCAGTTAATTGCCGAAAAGATAAAATCGGCATCCGAAAAAATCCCGGAAGGATTTGGTTCTCCAGAAATGGGACCTATTACTACCGGACTGGGAGAGATCTATCAATATATTCTCGACGTTGAACCTGCCTATCAAAATAAATACTCGGCAATGGAGCTTCGCACCATCCAGGACTGGGTGGTGAAAAGACAACTCTCCGGTATTCCCGGAGTGGTAGAAGTAAATACCTGGGGCGGTTTTTTGAAACAGTACGAAGTAGCCATGGATACGGACAAGCTCAAGGCTATGAACATCACTGCTCAGGAAGTTTTTGATGCCCTTGAACGCAATAACAGTATAGCAGGCGGAGGATATATTGAAAAAACCGATCAAGCTTATTTCATTCGCGGAGAAGGGTTGGTTTCTTCTCTGGAGGATATCGAAAATATTGTGGTAAGAAATACCACAAACTTTCCAATTTACATAAAAGATGTAGCCGAAGTAGGGTATGGAAGCGCAAATCGTTTTGGTGCGATCACAGGCAACGGAGAAGGTGAAAAAGTACTGGGGCAGGTAATGATGTTAAAGAATGCCAATTCTGATAAAGTGATCAAGGCTGTGAAGGAAAGAGTCAGATCAATTTCCGGTACTTTACCGGAGGGCGTATACATAAATGCTTTTTTAGACCGCAGTGAATTAATTAAAAAGACGACCCTTACAATTAGTGAAAACCTGATCCTTGGATGTTTGATCGTAATTTTTGTGGTTGTATTACTGCTGGGGAATTTTCGTTCGGGACTGGTGGTAGCTTCTGTGATTCCCCTGTGCCTATTATTTGCGCTTTCGCTGATGAATATTTTTGGGGTAGATGCCAACTTAATGTCGCTAGGAGCGATCGATTTTGGAATCATTATAGATGGAGCTGTTATTATTGTTGAGTTTATTGCATTCAGTATAACGAAAAACAAGCAAGAATTTCATCAGCTAAGCGCTACAGAAAAACAGACTTTAAAGGATAAAATCACATTTTCAGGTGCCTCTAAAATGATGAATTCTGCCATTTTCGGGCAGCTTATCATATTGATTGTTTTTATTCCTATTTTATCTTTATCGGGTGTAGAAGGAAAAATGTTTAAACCCATGGCACTCACGTTTAGCTTTGCATTGATAGGTGCTATGATCTTTTGCTTCACTTATGTGCCGGTAGCGGCTTCTTTGTTTTTAAAACCCGCAAATAAATCAGATAAGAATATTTCGGTTAAGATCATTAATTGGCTTCATCGGTTATACGATCCGGTGATTGATTGGGCGCTGCAAAGCAAGCGTACGGTAATTGCCATTGCCGGAATTCTGGTACTGATATCATTTTTTTTGTATTCGATTATTGGTGCAGAATTCGTTCCTACACTGGATGAAGGTGATTTTGTTATTCAACCAGTCCTTAAAACGGGAACGTCCTTGAGCAACACAGTTGAAATGACCACTGAGATCGAAAAGATACTTTTAAAAGAATTTCCGGAAGTAAAACAAGTTGTAACACGCATAGGGGCGGCAGAGGTACCTACCGATCCCATGTCAATGGAAGATAGTGATGTAATAATCACCCTCAAACCAAAAAGTGAATGGACCTCAGCCAGATCAAAAGACGAACTTGCCGATAAATTTAAAAACGCCTTACAAATTATTCCGGGAATGCAGGTAGAATTTACACAGCCCATAGAAATGCGCTTTAATGAATTGATAACCGGAGTACGTGCTGATATTGCCATAAAAATTTTTGGAGATGATCTTGACATTCTTTTCAGAAAAGGAAATGAGATAGAAGATGTAATCAGAGATGTTGAAGGTGCTGCGGATATTTCAGTGGAAAAAATAGCAGGACTGCCCGAAATGAATGTTCGTTTTGACCGAAAGAAGATCGCACGCTACGGACTCAATATTAGCGATGTAAATGAGATGGTCGCCATGGGTTTTGCAGGCCGTGTTGCCGGAAGCGTTTTTGAAGGAGAAAGACGTTTTGATCTGGTGGTAAGATTGGCCTCTCAAAAGCGAAAAGATATCGATAATCTTAAAAACCTTTTAGTTGACGTACCTCAAGGCGGAAAGGTTCCTTTAAGTGAACTGGCAGAGATCACTTATCAGAAGGGTGCTGCTAAAATTGCCCGTGACGATACCCGAAGAAGAATTGTAGTAGGTGTTAATGTTCGCAATAGGGATTTACAATCAGTAGTAGATGAGATAAAAGCTCGTATTCAACAAAACATTCAATTACCCGTAGGCTATAGTATTTCGTATGGTGGGCAATTTGAAAACCTTGAGAAAGCAAAAGAGCGATTATTGATTGCCGTACCTATTGCGCTCATTCTTATTTTTGTATTGCTATACTTTGCTTTTCGATCTATTAAAGAGGTATTAATGATCTACTCTGCCATACCCCTGGCGGCGGTAGGAGGTGTTCTTCTCCTATGGATACGCGGACTGCCGTTTAGTATTTCTGCCGGAATTGGTTTTATTGCCTTATTTGGGATCGCCGTTTTAAATGGAATTGTTTTGATTGAACACTTCAAAGAATTGAAAAAAGAGGAATATGCAACTATAGAAGCACTCATAAAACAGGGAACTAAAGATCGTCTGAGAGCTGTTTTTTTAACAGCATTAGCAGCAGCGTTAGGGTTTTTACCCATGGCCCTCTCGACGAGCGCAGGCGCAGAAGTGCAACGACCCCTCGCCACCGTGGTCATTGGCGGACTGATCACCTCAACCTTACTAACCCTCGTAGTGCTTCCGGTATTGTACGCTTACGTTCGCGGCGGCAGCAAAAATCAAAAAGCATCAAAAAGAAGCGGAATTCTTAGCATAGGTACGCTGTTATTTCTCTCCTGTTTCTATGCAAATGCACAGCAGGAACCAAATAAATTACAGGATTTAATCCCATTAGCCCTGGAAAATAATTATGGTCTAAATGCAAAAAAACTTGAAGCTGAAAAATCGGAAGCACTTATAAACAATGCTTTCAATTTTGATAAAACTCAAGTGTATTATGAGTACGACGAAAATAACCTTGCTTTAAATGATAAACCTATACGTGTGTTTGGAATACAGCAGGACTTTAGGTTTCCTACGGTTTATTTTTCAGAGCGAAATGTAAATAAGGCAACTGCAAAGATTGCATCAACCTCTTATGAAATTAAGAAAAAAGAATTGCTTAGAAATGTGACCCATGCCTACTACCGCTATCAGATTGCCAGGGAGCAGGAAGCCGTTTATGACAAACTGGATAGTCTTTACAAAAGCTTCTCAAGTATGGCATCAAGGCGTTTCGAACTTGGTGAAACCAACTATCTGGAGAAAATCACTGCTTCTTCTAAACAAAAACAGGTATACATAAAACATACCGAAGCAAAGCATGCAGTAGCTGTAGCTTACAATGATCTCATGAGGTTCATTCAAGCAGAAGACAGTCTAAGCATATTTAAAGAAACGGTTCTTAAGGCCGAAGTAAATATGCCTGATGTGGAAACAACCCCCGAAATAATTTACTATAAGAATAGGCTTTCTTTTGAACAGGCCAATCGAAGTTTTCAGAAACAACAATTACTCCCAGACATTACTTTAAATTATTTTCAGGGTACCAATGCTGGCCTGAACACTAATCTCTACGGATATCAGTTCGGACTTAAGATCCCCTTACTATTTAGCGGTCAGGCTTCCAAAATAAAAGCAGCTGGAATCGCAGAAAAAATTGCTTCTGAGCAAGCTTCTGAGTATGAAATTCAGTTAAAAAGCCGGTACGAAGCTCTCCGTATTGAACAGCAAACTTTGGCCAGATCGCTCAGCTATTATGAACAAGAAGGCGCAGAACTTTCTGATGAGATCCTCAAAACGGCCAACGGTAGTTTCAAAAATGGTGAGATTGATTTCTATCAATACATTCAAAGCCTTGAAAGCGCGTATGAGATCAAATTAGAGTATTTACAGAAATTAAATCAATACAACTATATCGTTATAAATCTCAATTACTTAACCCTTTAAATTGAAGCCATGGATCATCTTTTATACAAACTGAGACTTCTCTTACTCCTACTCTGCCTCAGCAATTGTGGAGACAAGAAAGAAAAAGGGATACCCTCACAATCCGATACGAACGCTGCTTCTGAGAAGAATCTATTTGTTTCTAAATCGCAATTTCAACAGGCTGAAATGCGTCTCGGTTCATTAGAAACAAAAGCATTTCCTTTAACGGTGCAGGTAAATGGTTTAATTGATGTTCCTCCAGAGAACAGAGCGGTCGTAAGTGCAACCATGGGAGGATACATTAAAACTACACCTTTCCTTATAGGCGATCAAGTGCGCAAAGGGCAGGCTCTTATCACGTTGGAAAATCCGGAATACGTAAGCATCCAGCAGGAGTACCTGGAAATACATGAACAACTCACGTACCTAAAAGCAGCGTATGAGAGACAACAAACTATGGTCACTGAGAATATTACTTCCCAGAAGAACTTTTTAAAAGCCGAGAGTGATTATAAGTCGGCCCGCGCCAGGCATAGCGGACTTCGAAAACAGTTGGCTCTGCTTAACATATTACCTTCAACAGTTGAAAAAGGAATTATCAATTCAATAGTTACGATTTACGCACCTATCTCTGGAAGCATTACCAAAGTTAATATCACCAGAGGCACTTACGTCTCACCTTCAACTCCCATTCTTGAAATTATTAATAATGATCATATTCACCTGGAATTAGCCGTTTTTGAAAAAGACATTTTGAAATTGAAAAAAGGACAAAAGATCAACTTCAAAATCCCGGAGTCGTCTGATGAACAATTTGAAGCAGAAATCTATTTGATTGGTACCTCCATAGATGAGAATCGTACCATCAAGGTTCACGGTCATATTAAAGATGAAACCAGCACTACGTTTTTAACCGGAATGTTTGTTACTGCAGAAGTAATTACAGATTCTCAAGAGAGCAGTGCACTGCCCGAAACAGCTGTTGTAATTCAAGACAAAAATTCACTGTTATTAAAGGTAGCTAAAGAAAGCGAGGAAGGATATTATTTTGAACCAATAGAAGTAAAAACAGGCATTAGATATGATGGATATATTTCTTTAGTAGATCAGGGATCATTGGCTTTGACTGATAAAATATTAACTAAAGGCGCGTTCAACCTGATTGAAAATGAGTAACCACGTTTTACCTAAATCTGAATATTGGGTAATTACAACGATAATGCTTCCGGAAGCAGATGTTTTCTTATGATTTTCTGAATTAAACGTTATAAAAATTAAACCAATCAGTCTAATTCAGAAAAAAATTATATATTTGCTTCGATATGGGATACAAACACAACAAAGAAGAAATTCTGGATATAGGTTACGATGTGATCCGAAGAAACGGTTATCACAATGTTGGCATTAATCATATCCTGAAAGAAGCTGGTATTCCGAAAGGCTCTTTTTACAACTTTTTTGAATCAAAGGAAGACTTTGCACAACAGGTTATACAGCGGTATGGCGAAAATAATCGTTGCTGGATCGAGCAATACTTCGAAAACTGTAAACTTTCTCCTATTGAATGTCTCAAGTCTTTCTATGCAATGATGATCAATTATAATGTTGAAGATGAGTATGCCGGGGGATGCCTGGTAAATAACATGAGTATCGAGGTTGGACGTAACAATGATACACTTGGTGAAGAGTCTAACAAACAATTTAAAAGTTGGCTGGAAGTACTTTCGGCAGTAATCAAAAAAGGTCAGGATGCCGGTGAAATTACGAATGCTTTCGAACCAACAGAATTGGCTGAATACATACACGCTGGATTTTACGGTGTGCTTTCACGTACAAAGGTTACCAGAAACAGAATATATATGGACGCCTGGCATAAAATGACATTCCAATTTATAAAACAATAAATTTTTTATTTTTAAAATAAGTAGAACGGTCTAAATTATTATTATGAAAATCTTTAATGTAAACAAATACACAGATGCTCCGAAGCAACTGGAAATAACACGTCTTGTTAGAGCTCCTATAGAGGAAGTATGGGCCGTAGTGGCAGATCATCAGGGCATGACACAATGGATGCCTATGATTAAACATGTAAATCTTGTTAAGCCTAATCCACAAGGAAACTGGGAAGAAGGGTGTGAACGACATTGCAAATTTGGAAATGATTTGTTGAAGGAAAAAATTGCTTTTTGGGATCCGCCTCATGGCTATGCATATATGATAGAAGATATGCATCTGGTAAAGAATCACATCGCTCATGTACATCTGATTGAAAAACTAAATGGTACACTGGTTACCTGGACGCAATACTTCCATCCCAACGGAAATGCGGCTAAAAAATGGATGGCCAAGAACGTAATGCTTCCCTATGTTATGAAAAAAGCATTAAAGAATCTGGAAAAAAAATTAACAGCCTAACTCTAATAAACTCTTTTATGAAGTACATGATAAAATTTTCATCTCTCGCATTCCTGTTTCTTTTACTACAAAGCTGCGCATCGGTTGATTTGAGAACTGATGCTTTGAAAACCAATCAAATTGAAAACCCTGAGGAAAAAGGACGCAAACTGCTAAAGGAAGCGTATCAAAGCATGGGATACGACAAATTGAAAGAAACTCACGTATATGAAACAAAAGCAACTTTAACTGGAAATCCATCTGGTTGTTAATGCCTATGAATGCCTTTCCTGGAAACAATAACAAACCAATCCAGCTTCGATTTGCTACGAACAGCTTCGACGGTCAGTTGGAATATCTGGAAGGGCGTAAAAAAGGGACTATTCAAGGTTTGCAATCCTGGGAAGGTTACAAGCAGGAAACAGATAGTGACTTTTTTAAAAGACATGAACATGATCGATATCTTTGGGGACTTGCTACGTACCATTATCTTCTAGAGGCTCCCATGCACCTACCCGATGCAGAAATCATAAGATATGCTGGTAAAAAATTGCTGGACGATATTAATTACGACCTTGTTTATGTAACCTGGGGAAGCGAAGCTCCTAATAAAGAATACGACCGCTTTCTTGCCTACATTCACCCCGATACAAAATTTATAGATCTTCTGGAGGTAACAATTAACGACTTTTTTCTGGCGATGCCAAAAGGAATGCAACATGCTACCGCCCGGTACGATCGCGAGAAAACGAGTATTGGTGCTTACTTGCCAAGTGAGGTTACCATTCAGCTAAAGAGTCCCAAAAAACCAAATAGTAAAGTATACAGTTTTGTTCTGGAAGACTACCAGTTTGATTCATTTGATAAAGATCTACTATATCCTATCGAAGGGATCCCTTTTTACGGATTCTCCAAACCCACAAGTAAGAAGTAAGCATTATGACAAACAATCCTGATCTGAACAAACCAAAGAAGTCATTTAGTCTACGATGGGCTACCTTCGTAATAAATTACAAATGGCCGATCGTTATTGTGTCCTTATTAATAGCCCTCTGCTTGGGCTCTCAAAGGAAAACCCATTATAATGATGATAACCAATTTTTATTTAGGAGCCTAACAGAAGTTAAAGGTTTTTGTAACACTTCGAGAAAATATGCTAAAATTGATACTATTGTGCTAGTATCGGAATCCTAAAAATGTGGATGTTATTTATTCAAAATCTTGTTACGATTCGAAGGCTACCTGCAGAAGCATAGATCACCTCCTTTCCATCCATAGTCAATTCAATTGTTGGGTTTCTGCATGCTAATACTCTTGAAGACCTTTACTATAATTCTCCCAAAAAGACAAAAGAGAATATTTTATTGATCATGGAAAAGCTCTAAAAAGAATTCTTGCTAACAAATAGGCTTCTAAATGAAAACGAATACATGGAAGATCCTTTACCCCAAATTTCTAGGATTCACAGTACGGAACGTATTTGTTAATCATTGGATCTCAAATCTGTTAATACGTGTTTAACCGGTAATAGACGATTTCGTCGAATTCTACTGAAATTTAAGTATAGGTTTAGTAAATTGTTGACGGTATGACCTACTTCCTGTCTCAAATACGTGATAATGCCAAAAAAAAAGATGTATTTCTTTTTATAGGATTCTACGTTGTGATTTCTATCATTTATTATACGGCGACATGGATCTATTACGGCGGATCTCAACCAGCCAACACACCTTACTTCTCTTTCAGTGCTTTTTTTGCATCATCTGGGATACAATTTCTAGTATGCTTTCTACTCACCCTTCCAATTTGGTATGTAGTTATCGTAAAGATGAAATCTCAGAATTTGAGATATACATTAGTTTCGCATCTGCTTTTTCTACCTTTATTTATGGGAGCAGCATACGTCATATTATTTGAGAATCAATCACAATGGATCACATACTGGGAAATCTGTGGTTATTCCAGAATATGGTCTTTATATTTACTCTTTATGTTTTATATCTTACAATTCGGTCTCATACATGCGTATGTTTATCAAAAAAGATATAAACTGGAACTTCAGGACAAAGCAGCATTAAGGGAAACCGCTTTGCAAAGCCAGATCACAGCATTAAAAGCACAGCTAAGTCCGCATTTTCTCCACAATCTCTTTAATTCTGTAAATGCTTCCATCCCGCCGGAAAATGAACGTACCCGAGAATTGATCATTCAGCTTTCCGATCTTTTCAGATACCAGAATAAAGCTTCACAAAGTGATTTTGTTCCTATAAAAGAGGAAATTCAATTTTTAAAAGACTATCTGGCACTCATGAAAGTACGCCTAAAAGAGCGATTGCAAATTCAATTTGATATCGATCCATCTGTACTTGATCGAGAGATTCCACCTATGCTTCTTCAACCGCTCATTGAAAATGCGGTTACCCATGGTATTTCACCAAAAGTGGGTGTGAGTACCTTAAAAATCACGATTCTGGAAAACGAAGGTAAATTAAATTTCACTATTGCCGATACGGGAATAGGCGTTAAAGAAGGTGCTTCATTTTTTTCCAAGGGACTGGGACTTACCAATACACGGTTGAGGTTGGAGAAGATCTATAACTCCGAATTAATCATTACAGAAAATCATCCTTCGGGACTTATTATAAATTTTACGATTTGAAAAGAGTATTGATCATAGACGATGAAAAAGATGCCAGAGAACTGTTAAAACAGTATATCCATGCATTTCCTGAATTTGAAGTGATTGGCGAAGCAGAAGACGGTCATCAAGCAGTAAAAATTATAAACGACATGCTGCCAGATGCAATTTTTTTAGACATACAAATGCCCGGGCTAGATGGTTTTGAAGTGTTAACACGTCTTAATGAGATCCCCGATGTTATTTTCTCTACTGCCTACGATCAATATGCAATAAAGGCATTTGAGGTACATGCCATAGATTACCTGTTAAAACCGTATGGCAAAAAGCGATTTGAAACTGCACTTACCCGTATTGCTCAGAACCAATCAGTAATGATCCCACTTACAGAATCGTTGCTACAAAGAGAACAGGAATTTCCGTCTAAGATCATTCTTTTTAAAGGTTCCAGAAGGCTTATGATAAAAGTTTCAGATATTATTTATATAGAGGCCTATGGAGATTACTCAAAAGTTTTTCTTAAAGAACAGGAACTTTTGGCTACCAGCGGAATTTCAGAATTAGAAAAAAAATTAAATCCGCACGACTTTCTAAGAATTCACCGATCTCATATTGTAAATAAAAATGAGATAAAAGAAATTGAAAAATCAGGAAGATATTTTTACACGCTACTCTCTAACGAAACGCGAAAAAAAATTAGCGAATCGTATTTGTCTGAGGTAAAAAAATTAATGCTGTGACAATTTCATCTGTCTATTTACCAGCTTATCTAGTAAAAATAGGATCCCGAAAGTTATGTATTTAATTTAGGCACTCCACTAAAACAAAATTACATGCGATCTTTTATTTTTTTGAGCACCTTAGCCTTCTTGCTTGTTAATCAAAGTACTGCGCAAATATTTACTAAAAAAAATATTACGAGAGAATCGTTAACCAATTCTGATACTTATTCCGGTATCGTTACCGAATCGTATGCCAATGGAAAACCTAAAGTTTGGAGAGAATTGGAAAACGGCAAAGCAGAAGGCCTGTGGTTAGAATGGTACCCTAATGGAACGCTGCGCTATAGGGCCTATTGGCAAAATGGCCTTGGTAATGGGAAATGGGAATACTTTCATGAAAATGGTCAATTACGAGTAGAAGGAGTTTATGAAAAAGATCTGCCTCAGGGTTTATTCAAATACTATCACCCCAATGGTACGAAAGCCTCAGAAGAAGTTTATGTCAATGGAGAAAAGTATGGCATATTTTACCAATGGGACAAAAACGGGATTTTGATAGACGAGCAATTATTTCTTAAAGGAGAACGTGTTCTTAATAAACCTGTTCTTTTTGAGCCCGGTAATATTACATCTGATACCGCTAATGAGTGGGATATCGCATTTACACCGGATTCTGAAACACTTTATTTTACCAGAAGAATACCTGGAGGCTCGTCTTATATTTATAAAAGCGAATTAGATGATAATGGTCGATGGTCAATACCGGAAAAAACATCTTTTACACGCTCGGCAGAAGGTGGTGTGTTTATCACTCAAGATGGAAGACGGATGTACACCGAATCTCCTGAAATGCTTCCGGGAAATGCACAATTTCAAAAAAGTGATTTCAACATTTGGTACCGAATTAAAAAAGGGAAAGAATGGACAAATCCTTACCCTGTTAGTGGTCTGATAAATCAGGTAATGCAACCTGAAGAGGAATGGCCTACCAATTACGAAGCAGGCGCTAGTACCGATAAAGAAGGTAATCTCTATTACTGGAGCGGAAGTACTTCGGGTAAAGGCTCCAGTATTTATTCGGCTGAATTAAAAAAAGACGGTACATTTGAAAAACCGAAAGAGCTTGCTATTTCTTTAGCCCATGATGGTTATGATAGTGGCCCGGTCATTTCTCCGGATGGAAATTATCTGTTTTTCGCTTCTTCTGGGAGAAGTGACGGCCTTGGAGGCGAAGACATTTACTATTCAAAAAAGGTGAATGGGATCTGGAGTAATCCTAAAAATCTAGGCCCCGAAATCAATACTAGCGGTAATGAAGGTTTTCCCAGATTTTCCCCTGATGGATCTTATTTCTTTTTTAGCAGTGACCGGGATTCGAAAAAAGCGAAGCCCGACGAAAAAATTGCCAGTATTTATTATATGGAAACAAAATACTTATTAATAGACTGATATTATGAAAAAATTTATGTACTTCTTGTTATTGACATCCACTATTTCCTGTGCACAGAAAACAGAGACAACACAATCTCCTGAAGAAAATATGGTTGCAATGAGTGATACCTATACCCGTTCTTCAAGTGATTCTAGCGTTCGCTACTATCAAAAAGGATCTGATAAGCCATTCACCGGACTTCTATATGCAAGATATGATAATGGTGAACTGCAGTCTGTTCAACAATTTGTAGATGGTGTTGGCAATGGGACCTGGACAAACTACGACCCAGACGGTCGAAAAGAAAGTGAAGGTACCTATAAAGATAATCGCGTAGAAGGTCCGGTTACTTTTTTCTATGAAAATGGCAGCATAAAAGCAAAAGGACAATATGTGCATTGGAAAAATCCAATTGGATGGTGGATCTTTTATGATAGACAAGGAAATATTGTAAGCAAAAGAAGGTATACAAGATAATGCTACTTCAATATTCTTCAGATTGTGCAGTTTAGGAGCCAGTCGCTCTATTTATCAGTAAAAGAAGGTACACTCATCGATCTATAGGACGACTCATCAGAAAGCAGTTGTCGCTGCTAAAAACGGATATTACTTTTAAATAAAAACAAAAAGTAAATCTTATGAAAAATCTGATTTTATTAGTCGTACTGATCAGCGTCAATACCATTTTAGCCGGTCATAGCGACCAGCGTGAAAACACAGAAACCTCTAATCGATATCTCAGCATTACACTAGACGATTATCAAAATGTAAACTATCCTCCGGGAACTTCCTTTATTTTACAAAACCAGGCAGGTCGAACTATACTCAACCTAGAGGATCTGGGAGAAATTGGTTTCTTCAAAATTGTAGGTAAACATTCGCTCTACGTTTTTCCAAGCTGGAAAAATACACCGGATAGTTTTGAAATTGAAAATGGTAGAATTGAGCTTAAAGTTCACAAAAATTTTAAAGAGAAAACACAAAAGAAAAAGAGGTATGTGCCTTCTGATGGAAATGTAAAAATTAAGCAAAAAAGGTTTTTTGCCTCCCAAAATCAAAACCTTAAAAATGTGAGCGTCACGTTTACCAATGGTATAATTTTTTACTATCAAGATGGAAAAGTACAAGCCTGGCTCAATGGCAAAGAATTGGAGGTGCAGGACTCCTATATTATCAAAAGCGAACTGGGCATTTTAAAAATTAGTTATAATCCTAAAAATGGAGAGCTTTGGTATGTTTTTACATCTAAAGAACAATAAGAATTCTATTGAAACAAGCGACTAAAAAAAGACCTGAAAATTCAGGTCTTTTTTGATAAGTTTTACGGATTTATAATTTTATTGCTTCCTCAACAATTTTTCCATTTTCGCGAACGATAAATTTGACAACTTTTTCATTGGAGTCCTTTACGAACTCAAAGGTTAGTGGTGCTTCTTTTAAAAAGAACAAATTTGTCGTTTCCGCGTGCATAACTGCATTCATCTCCCCTGCATTTATCTCAAGATTTGCGTCTTCATTCAAAAGAATTTTTACGTCTCCAGTTTTGGGTGCTTTATAGTTACCCGTATAAGACTCCAATTCTACTTTTGAAATACGTTTTACTTTTTTTGTGTCATTCACAGAAGTTTTCTGATGATCATAACTAAAAACTCTTGACATTCGCCATTCGCCATCTTTTAAATGCCACAAATGCGTAAATTTCGCCTTTTCAATGAGTTGTTCCGGTTTCTCCTGTTGTCTCAAGTAAAAAAGATGTTCACCACTTATTATAGCTCCAAAATCATTAATAGGATAAACAGCGATAGTTCCTTTTACCGCTTCACGTCTAAGCTGTGGTATTTCTGAACCACAAAGACCGTTTTGCATCATTGTAATCAGTTTGTTTCCACCTACCGTTAGTCCTCCTTTATCATGATAAAACTCCAGATCTTCAGCCAAAAAAGTTCCAAAAACAGTAAGATCACAGGTGTTGTAAGCTTTCCAAAAAATAGAATCTTTTTTAAGAATAAGTTCGTTCAATTTCTCTTTGTCGGGAAATTGATTATTGGTTTGCGCGTTTGAAAAGGTAGTAAAAATGAAGCATCCTATAACACATAGAATGCCTTTTGAAAAGTTTTTGATTTTCATTTTGATTTGGTTTGATTGATGAATTTATGTATTAGACGTAATTAATGACCAATAGGTTACATTCAACAATCAAAAAAATATTTTCGATATGAAAACAAAAAAGCTTCCGGTCTCCCAGAAGCTTACTGGATACTTGCACAACTAAATCAAAAGTTCTGAAAATTATCAATCCTTTTGCTAAAAAGCAATCAAAAGAGTCACCTATCCATTAATTAACTCCATTGATTTACAGGCTCAAGGCATTTGCCAATAAGCCCTAAAAAAATATTCCAAATATATATTCTTGATCTCTAATAATCAGATTGAAATTCACGTGCAAAGCTCCATTCTCATTTATCTCTATAAGAAGCTGCTTAAGAACGCATGCACCATTCTAATACCGCTTTTGCACTATGACCCTTGTTTTCTGCCTGTTCAAAAACAATACTACGAGAACCATCTATCACGGCTGCCTCTACTTCATCGCCTCTATGTGCCGGGAGATCATGCATAAAAATTGCATTCGGATATTTAGACATTACCTGTTCTGTAACAGCAAAGGGTTCAAATTGTTCTCTCCAATTGGCATCTGGTTTGCTTGTACCCGTAGTCTGCCATCTGGTTGTATAGACAATATCTGTATCTGATGGGAGGTGTTTTAAATCGTGGAATTCTTCGATAATGGTATTCTTAGCTACAGCCTGTTCCTTTGCATATTTCAAAAACATAGGATCAATCTTGTAGTTAGCCGGAGTGAAGAATGTGATCTTCATGTTGGGAAACTTCGCTATTGCCAAAGCAAGCGCAGATGCCGTATTATTTCCTTCTCCTAAATAGACGATATTAAGACCTGATAATTCTCCAAAATGACCCTTCATCGTAGTAAGATCTGCCAATGCCTGTGTAGGATGTTCATCTGCGGTCATCGCATTGATAACTGACATTCTTCTTTGATCTGAAAAAGCTCTTAATACCGCTGGATCTCCGGCAGTCCTTACCACTAATCCGTCAAGCATTCTTGACAATACCTTCATAGTATCGTTAATACTTTCGCCTGTATTAATTTGCAAATCATTTGGCCCATAAGCAATTACATCTGCTCCTAACCGCAAAGCAGCAGTTGAAAATGCAGTGCGTGTTCTGGTAGAAGTCTTTGTAAAATAAATTCCCACTATTTTACCATTTAATTGATGTCCTAGTTCTACCGTGCCATTTGCATATTCTACCCCTCGATTGATAATATCAAGTGTTTCGCTTTCAGACAGATCAAGAAGTGATATAATGTGTTTTGCTTTGCTAATCATTGTAGAATTCATTTTCATTCAAGTTTTAATTAATTGTATCGTTATATTTTTACTTCATAAAATTGTTTGGTTATTCTCCTGTTAATGGTTCCTACAATTCCTTTTATTTGACTGTTTAAAAAGAAATGCCCACCAGGAAAATACTGGATTGAAAATTTTTGTTCAGTACAAATTTTCCACTCTTTTGCTTCCTCAGGTATCACATCTTCATCTTTTCCTAAAAACAAAGATATGTCATAGTTAAAAGGTTTTATCTCAGATCTGTCTAAAAGTGTATCTGCAATTGCCAAATCACCTTTTATAATTGGCATAAATACTTTCTTTAATTCAGGATATTCAAAGAATGCTGGAGGCGTACCCCCCATAGCCTTTAACTCATCTTCTAGCTCAATTGAAGTCATTTCTGCGTAAGGCTTTCGTTTTCTACTTTTGCAGTGCGGAGCTCTTCGCCCTGAAAAGAATGCATGAACCGGGGAGGGTAATTTGAGTTCATCTATTTTCTGAAGAACTTTATATCCCAATATTGCACCCATACTATGCCCGAAAAATGCATAATCCGTAGTCAGGATATGATCTTTCATTTGTTTGTAAACGTCTTCAATAGCTTCTTCGAGATTTCTGTATAGCCTATCACCCACTCTACTGCCTCTACCTGCAAGTTCTAGCGGATGAAGCTCGATACTTTCATCTAAATAATCTTTCCATAGACGGTAAATCTGATGAGCAGATCCGCCTGCATAAGGTAGACAAAAGAGTTTTGTTTTATTTTTCATGTAAAATAATTTAAGTGATTTTTGATACTGATAGCTCAGTTTTGAGTTAGCATATCATGTAAGGATCAATTTATCTTTTCTTGCAATAGTTATTTCCAAACGTGATTGTAGTCTGCTATTGATCATAGCGGATAGTTGAAGCAGATTAGGATGCTGTAGTACGGAGAAATGGTCACCTTGAGCATACTGTACTTCAAGGTCTACAAAGAATCTTTTCATCATAGCTTCATCTTTCGATGCTGTCGATTCATTAGGCCAAATATAGAGTGTTCTGGCCATTACCGAGTTCTCCATGAGATAGCTGTGGGACGCATTCAACAGCATTCTAATATTGTTTACTGCATCGAACAACTCATTTTTATCCAAAGTATCAAATTCAGGGATTAGCTGTTTGATCTTTGCAGGAACTTCACTTCTTATTGAGGAAATAGATGCATTTCTGAAAGCATCTGAAGCTGCGTATGCTTTCCAAAGCGCTCGTAGCGAGGTCGCTTCCTCAAGATGATCTACCGAATTGCTATAGTTAGATTCAAATAGATCTTTTTCAGATGCTATGTTAAGTACTTTTGTTTCTAAGGATTTTTCAAAAGTAAAGGAAGTATCGATCAACATGAGATTCTCTACTTTCTCACCGGAATTCTCTAACTGTAGGGTAATTTCTGTAGCAATTTCGCCACCTAAACTCCACCCTAGTAAATGATAAGGTCCGATGGGCTGAATTGTTTTGATTTCCTCAATATATCTGGAAGCTATTTCTCGAATATTAGGTGCTCTTTCTGCATCATCAAATTGAGAAAACCTTAAGCCATAGCAAGAATGGTTTTCTATACTTCTCGCTAGTTCGAGATAACCGTTGATTTCACCACTTCCGTCATGAATCATGAAGAGTTTATTTTCTGCTTCCACTGCATTAAGCGAAATAAGCATCTGCTGCTTTTTCTGCTCAACTTTATTGGCTTTTATTTTTTCATCTAGATTACGGATGGTTGGAGCGAGAAATATTTCAGAAAGCTGAAGTTCTAAATCGAACTTTTGCTTTATTAGATTTTTCACCTTCATCGTCAACAAGGAATTTCCTCCCAAATTGAAAAAATCCGAATCAATACTTATATCCTCCGATTCCAATCCGAGTACCTCAGACCAGATCTCTACCAATTGCAGTTGCGCCTCTGTCTCGGGTGCTACATAAGACTCAACAGAGGTAAGATCGGGTGCCGGTAAAGCCTTGCGGTCGATCTTACCATTGGCCGTTACAGGAAACGCTTCAAGACCAATGTAGACCGAAGGGATCATATACGATGGTAGTGACTCCTGCAAAGCTTCTTTTACAACTGCTGGCTCAGGAACAGCTTCCCCGCTCATATAAGCGACGAGCTGTTTGTGACCTTCTTCACCATAAACCGTTACCAAAGACTGCGAGACGCCTGAGAGCTGCTCCAGTTGTGATTCGATCTCGCCAAGCTCAATACGATATCCTCGCAGCTTCACCTGATGGTCATTCCTACCCAGATAGCTTAGCGTGCCATCTGCGTTCCATCTTACAATATCTCCCGTTTTGTACAAACGTCCCTCACCAAAAGGGTTCGCTACAAAACGATCGGCAGTAAGCTCTGGGCGGTTAACATAACCCGGGGACAGACCAATACCTCCTATGTAAAGCTCTCCGGGAACTCCCGGAGGCAGCAACTTCATATGCCCGTCCAGCACATAAGCCTGCTTGTTTGCCATAGGCTTTCCGATGGGCAGACTGCTGCCCATATCTGTGAATGAAGTTACCTCGTAAAGAGTAGCTGCTACAGTACCCTCGGTAGGACCGTATTCGTTGATGAATCGAACCTTACCTGCAAAACGCCGCGCCAGTGATGGCTTACACTCTTCTCCTCCCGAAACGACCAATCGTAAAGATGGAACTTCCTCTACCGACAGATTCTCTAAAAAGGAAGGGGTACTATGGAAATACGATACTTCTTTCTCAGTAAGATAACGCATCAATACTTCAGTATCCATCAGGGTTTCTCTGGAGACCAAAACAAGACTTGCGCCTGAAGCTAATGCCAACCAGATCTGAACCACAGAAGCATCAAAGTAATAAGGTGAGAACTGGAAAATATTATCAGAGGCACTTACTCCGAAGTAATCTCTTTGATAGTTATTTAAGTTGATCAAACCTTCGTGCTCAATACGAACCCCTTTAGGCAATCCGGTAGAACCTGATGTGTAGATCACGTAGGCTAGATCAGAAGCAGTTACTCCCGGAAGCTGTGGCTTGCGTCCTCGCTTGCTGTAATCCAACTCATTTGGAGTCAATACCTCAAAACTTTCCTGAAACAAATCTGTAATACTGTCTACATTACTGATTATTAAACGAGCATCACATTCATACAACATATAATCGCTGCGTGAGAAGGGCTGATCCGGATTGATAGGCAGGTAAGCACCGCCTGCCTTCATGATCCCTAAAATACCTACGATCATCTCTACAGAACGGGTCATCACCAAACCTACTACCGAACCCGAAACCACACCATGAGCTAACAAATGTGAAGCCCATAGGTTTGAGCGTGCATCCAGCTCCCGGTAACTAACCTTTTGATCGTTAAATACGATGGCAGTAGCATCAGGGGTACGCGCTACGTTTTCAGTAAACAGATCGAGTACAGTGATCGATAGATCATACTCTACCTTAGTCGCATTGAAATCATTCAATAATCGCGAACGCTCTGCATCCGATAATATATCGATACTGCTGATCGCACGATCTGCATCTTCCAGAATACTGCTAATGATACGATCCAGATACGCGGAGAACTCTGCTATGCGAGATGCATCAAACAGATCGGTGCAGTAATTAAAGGAGAGCATTAGTTCATCAGAGTCATGTACTGCAAGACTCAAATCAAATTTTGCGATCTCATAAGATGCTCCTTCAAACGGAGTGATATTAATGTCTTTATTAAAGACCTCTTCATTTATGTTTAGAGCATTTGCAAACGAGAAGAATACATCAAACAACGGATTACGACCTGTGTTTCGTGAAAGCTCCAGGGCATCTACCAATGCTTCATATTGATACGACTGATGCTCAAAGGCTGTAAGGGTTCGTTCCTGAAGTGTGTTGATAAACGTACGGAAGCTCACATCGGTAGCTACTTCATTGCGAAGCGCCAGGGTGTTGACAAACATCCCTACCAATCCTTCCATATCCTTGTGACTCCTACCCGAGGTAGGCGTTCCCACTACAATATCCTGTTGATTCGATAACTTGTGCAGCAATACATAATACAGCCCCAGAGAGAGCGTATACATCGTCACCCCTTCAGACAGCGCTAACGCACGCAAGGCATCACTCTTCGATTTACTGATGCGAACACTGTAGCTGCCTCCTGAATTACTACGCTCTAAAGGTCGAGGGTAACTGTATGGCAACTCCAAGGCATCTAATTCTTCAGCAAACGTATCTAACCAATACGATTTATGAGATGCCATTAATGCACGGTGCGTTTCACTCTGCTGCCATACCGCATAATCTTTGTACTGGATCGACAGATCTTCAAGCTCCTGACCCTGGTAAAGCGACCAGAACTCATGCATTAAAATATCCTGGGAAACTCCGTCGTTGATAATATGATGTGCATCCATCATCAATAAGGGATCTTCGCCGTTAACCGCTACAAAACTTATTCGAATAGGATACTCTTTAGAAAGATCAAAAGGACGTACAAAGGCTTTTATAAAAGAGTCTAGTTCATCCTCAGTGGTATGATGATAGGAAAGCTCAAAATCAGTCGCCGGTAAAATACGTTGCATAGGAACTCCCTCTACCACCTCGAAAACTGTGCGCAGACTCTCATGACGCGCTACAAGCGATCGGAAGGCAGCCTCAAGACGGGAAACATCCAGATCGCCTGAGATCCTGAAAAAGTTAGGCATGTTGTAGGTCGTACTATTCTTATCATATTCATATAAGAAGTACATACGCTGCTGTGCTGATGACAACGGATAGTGAGTCGCTGTTGCTGCCACCGGAATCGAAACATGATCGCTACGGTCTAAGGTCGCTATGTACGTGCTTAAAGAAGCCACCGTGCGATGCACAAAAAGATCGCGCAAAGCTAAGGAAACCGAAAAACTACTGTTGATACGGTTAATCAATGTAATTGCCAATAAAGAGTGACCGCCTAGTGCAAAAAAATCAGCATTAATACCTATCACCCCTGCCTCAAGCCCAAGTACCTCAGACCAGATCTCTACCAATTGCAGTTGCGTCTCTGTCTCGGGTGCTACATAAGACTCAACAGAGGTAAGATCGGGTGACGGTAAAGCCTTGCGGTCGATCTTGCCATTGGCCGTTACAGGAAACGCTTCAAGACCAATGTAGACCGAAGGGATCATATACGATGGTAGTGACTCCTGCAAAGCTTCTTTTACAACTGCTGGCTCAGGAATAGCTTCCCCGCTCATATAAGCGACGAGCTGTTTGTGACCTTCTTCACCATAAACCGTTACCAAAGACTGCGAGACGCCTGAGAGCTGCTCCAGTTGTGATTCGATCTCGCCAAGCTCAATACGATATCCTCGCAGCTTCACCTGGTGGTCATTCCTACCCAGATAGCTTAGCGTGCCATCTGCGTTCCATCTTACAATATCTCCCGTTTTGTACAAACGTCCCTCACCAAAGGGGTTCGCTACAAAACGATCGGCAGTAAGCTCTGGGCGGTTAACATAACCCGGGGACAAACCAATACCTCCTATGTAAAGCTCTCCGGGAACTCCCAGAGGCAGCAACTTCATATGCCCGTCCAGCACATAAGCCTGCTTGTTTGCCATAGGCTTTCCTATGGGCAGACTGCTGCCCATATCTGTGAATGAAGTTACCTCGTAAAGAGTAGCTGCTACAGTACCCTCGGTAGGACCGTATTCGTTGATGAATCGAACCTTACCTGCAAAACGCCGCGCCAGTGATGGCTTACACTCTTCTCCTCCCGAAACGACCAATCGTAAAGATGGAACTTCCTCTACCGACAGATTCTCTAAAAAGGAAGGGGTACTATGGAAATACGATACTTCTTTCTCAGTAAGATAACGCATCAATACTTCAGTATCCATCAGGGTTTCTCTGGAGACCAAAACAAGACTTGCGCCTGAAGCTAATGCCAACCAGATCTGAACCACAGAAGCATCAAAGTAATAAGGTGAGAACTGGAAAATATTATCAGAGGCACTTACTCCGAAGTAATCTCTTTGATAGTTATTTAAGTTGATCAAACCTTCGTGCTCAATACGAACCCCTTTAGGCAATCCGGTAGAACCTGATGTGTAGATCACGTAGGCTAGATCAGAAGCAGTTACTCCCGGAAGCTGTGGCTTGCGTCCTCGCTTGCTGTAATCCAACTCATTTGGAGTCAATACCTCAAAACTTTCCTGAAACAAATCTGTAATACTGTCTACATTACTGATTATTAAACGAGCATCACATTCATACAACATATAATCGCTGCGTGAGAAGGGCTGATCCGGATTGATAGGCAGGTAAGCGCCGCCTGCCTTCATGATCCCTAAAATACCTACGATCATCTCTACAGAACGGGTCATCACCAAACCTACTACCGAACCCGAAACCACACCATGAGCTAACAAATGTGAAGCCCATAGGTTTGAGCGTGCATCCAGCTCCCGGTAACTAACCTTTTGATCGTTAAATACGATGGCAGTAGCATCAGGGGTACGCGCTACGTTTTCAGTAAACAGATCGAGTACAGTAAGCGATAGATCATACTCTACCGTAGTCGCATTGAAATCATTCAATAACTGCGAACGCTCTGCATCCGATAATATATCGATACTGCTGATCGTACGATCTGTATCTTCCAGAATACTGCCTATGATACGATCCAGATACCCAGAGAACTCCACGATACGAGATGCATCAAACAGATCGGTGCTATAATTAAAAGAGAGCATTAGTTCATCCATATCAAGCACCTTGAGCGTCAGATCGAACTTTGCGATCTCATAAGGCACTCCATAAGGAACTATCTCCAAACCAGTGACAGACGTATCTGTTTTTACCTTTGTTGCATTCACAAAAGAAAAAGAAACATCAAACAACGGATTACGACCTGTGTTTCGTGAAAGCTCCAGGGCATCTACCAATGCTTCATATTGATACGACTGGTGCTCAAAGGCTGTAAGGGTTCGTTCCTGAAGTGTGTTGATAAACGTACGGAAGCTCACATCGGTAGCTACTTCATTGCGAAGCGCCAGGGTGTTGACAAACATCCCTACCAATCCTTCCATATCCTTGTGACTCCTACCCGAAGTAGGCGTTCCCACTACAATATCCTGTTGATTCGATAACTTGTGCAGCAATACATAATACAGCCCCAAAGAGAGCGTATACATCGTCACCCCTTCAGACAGCGCTAATGCACGCAAGGCATCGCTCTTCGATTTACTGATGCGAACACTGTAGCTGCCTCCTGAATTACTGCGCTCTAAAGGTCGAGGGTAACTGTATGGCAACTCCAAGGCATCTAATTCTTCAGCAAACGTATCTAACCAATACGATTTATGAGATGCCATTAATGCACGGTGCGTTTCACTCTGCTGCCATACCGCATAATCTTTGTACTGGATCGGCAGATCTTCAAGCTCCTGACCCTCCTGGTAAAGCGACCAGAACTCATGCATTAAAATATCCTGGGAAACTCCGTCGTTGATAATATGATGTGCATCCATCATCAATAAGGGATCTTCGCCGTTAACCGCTACAAAACTTATTCGAATAGGATATTCTTTAGAAAGATCAAAAGGACGTACAAAAGCTTTTATAAAAGAGTCTAGTTCATCCTCAGCGGTATGATGATAGGAAAGCTCAAAATCAGTCGCCGGTAAAATACGTTGCATAGGAACTCCCTCTACCACCTCGAAAACTGTGCGCAGACTCTCATGACGCGCTACAAGCGATCGGAAGGCAGCCTCAAGACGGGAAACATCCAGATCGCCTGAGATCCTGAAAAAGTTAGGCATGTTGTAGGTCGTACTATTCTTATCATATTCATATAAGAAGTACATACGCTGCTGTGCTGATGACAACGGATAGTGAGTCGCTGTTGCTGCCACCGGAATCGAAACATGATCGCTACGGTCTAAGGTCGCTATGTACGTGCTTAAAGAAGCCACCGTGCGATGCACAAAAAGATCGCGCAAAGCTAAGGAAACCGAAAAACTACTGTTGATACGGTTAATCAATGTAATTGCCAATAAAGAGTGACCGCCTAGTGCAAAAAAATCAGCATTAATACCTATCACCCCTGCCTCAAGCCCAAGTACCTCAGACCAGATCTCTACCAATTGCAGTTGCGCCTCAGTCTCGGGTGCTACATAAGACTCAACAGAGGTAAGATCGGGTGACGGTAAAGCCTTGCGATCGATCTTGCCATTGGCCGTTACAGGAAACGCTTCAAGACCAATGTAGACCGAAGGGATCATATACGATGGTAGTGACTCCTGCAAAGCTTCTTTTACAACTGCTGGCTCAGGAATAGCTTCCCCGCTCATATATGCGACGAGCTGTTTGTGACCTTCTTCACCATAAACCGTTACCAAAGACTGCGAGATGCCTGAGAGCTGCTCCAGTTGTGATTCGATCTCGCCAAGCTCAATACGATATCCTCGCAGCTTCACCTGGTGGTCATTCCTACCCAGATAGCTTAGCGTGCCATCTGCGTTCCATCTTACAATATCTCCCGTTTTGTACAAGCGTCCCTCACCAAAGGGGTTCGCTACAAAACGATCGGCAGTAAGCTCTGGGCGGTTAACATAACCCGGAGACAGACCAATACCTCCTATGTAAAGCTCTCCGGGAACTCCCAGAGGCAGCAACTTCATATGCCCGTCCAGCACATAAGCCTGCTTGTTTGCCATAGGCTTTCCTATGGGCAGACTGCTGCTCATATCTGTGAATGAAGTTACCTCGTAAAGAGTAGCTACTACAGTACCTTCGGTAGGACCGTATTCGTTGATGAATCGAACCTTGCCTGCAAAACGCCGCGCTAAAGATGGCTTACACTCTTCTCCTCCCGAAACGACCAATCGTAAAGATGGAACTTCCTCTACCGACAGATTCTCTAAAAAGGAAGGGGTACTATGGATATAAGATATCTTATGTTTAGACACGTAGTTTACAAAATCATTTGGATTAAGTAATGTTTCCTTATCTACAAGTACCAAAGCTGCCCCACTGGCGAATGCTAACCAGATCTGCTCTACAGAAGCATCAAAGTAATAAGGTGAGAACTGGAAAATATTATCAGAGGCACTCACTCCGAAGTAATCTCTTTGATAGTTATTTAAGTTGAGTAAACCTTCGTGCTCAATACGAACTCCTTTAGGCAATCCGGTAGAACCTGATGTGTAGATCACGTAGGCTAATCCTTGTGGAGACAGCTCAGGTAATGAAAAATTGGATACATCTTTAGAAGCATCAAGTGATGCAGGCATAAGTACTTTATAGTCATCTGCTAATTCTCCAAACCATTCCGATGCATTGGTAATTACGATATCACTTTGACACTCTTTTAATTGATACGTCGTTCTTGACAACGGTTGATCGGGATTAATGGGTAGATAAGCGCCACCCGCCTTCATGATCCCTAAAATACCTACGATCATCTCTACAGAGCGGGTTGTGATCAACCCCACTACCGAACCTGAAACCACACCATGAGCTAACAAATGTGATGCCCATAGGTCTGAGCGTGCATCCAGCTCCCTGTAACTAACCTGCTGATCGTTAAATACGATGGCAGTAGCATCAGGGGTGTTTGCTACATTTTCAGTAAACAGATCGAGTACAGTAAGCGATAGATCATACTCTACCTTAGTCGCATTGAAATCATTCAATAATCGCGAACGCTCTGCATCCGATAATATATCGATACAACTGATCGTACGATCTGTATCTTCCAGAATACTGCCTATAATACGATCCAGATACCTACAGAACTCTGCTATGCGAGATGCATCAAACAGATCGGTGCGGTAATTGAAAGAGATCGACACCTCCTCTGCATCATGTACGGCAAGGCTTAAATCAAATTTCGCGATCTCATAAGGTACTTCGTGAGGTGTAATCTTAATATCAGTAACCTCTTTGTTTTCCATAGATGCGCTTTCGAAAGAAAAAGAAACATCAAACAACGGATTACGACCTGTGTTTCGTGAAAGCTCCAGGGCATCTACCAATGCTTCATATTGATACGACTGATGCTCAAAGGCTGTAAGGGTTCGTTCCTGAAGTGTGTTGATAAACGTACGGAAGCTCACATCGGTAGCTACTTCATTGCGAAGCGCCAGGGTGTTGACAAACATCCCTACCAATCCTTCCATATCCTTGTGACTCCTACCCGAGGTAGGCGTTCCCACTACAATATCCTGTTGATTCGATAACTTGTGCAGCAATACATAATACAGCCCCAGAGAGAGCGTATACATGGTCACCCCTTCAGACAGCGCTAATTCACGCAAGGCATCACTCTCCGATTTACTGATGCGAACACTGTAGCTGCCTCCTGAATTACTGCGCTCTAAAGGTCGAGGGTAACTGTATGGCAACTCCAAGGCATCTAATTCTTCAGCAAACGTATCTAACCAATACGATTTATGAGATGCCATTAATGCACGGTGCGTTTCACTCTGCTGCCATACCGCATAATCTTTGTACTGGATCGGCAGATCTTCAAGCTCCTGACCCTGGTAAAGCGACCAGAACTCATGCATTAAAATATCCTGAGAAACTCCGTCGTTGATAATATGATGTGCATCCATCATCAATAAAGGATCTTCGCCGTTAACCGCTACAAAACTTATTCGAATAGGATACTCTTTAGAAAGATCAAAAGGACGTACAAAGGCTTTTATGAAAGAGTCTAGTTCATCCTCAGCGGTATGATGATAGGAAAGCTCAAAATCAGTCGCCGGTAAAATACGTTGCATAGGAACTCCCTCTACCACCTCGAAAACTGTGCGCAGACTCTCATGACGCGCTACAAGCGATCGGAAGGCAGCCTCAAGACGGGAAACATCCAGATCGCCTGAGATCCTGAAAAAGTTAGGCATGTTGTAGGTCGTACTATTCTTATCATATTCATATAAGAAGTACATACGCTGCTGCGCTGATGACAACGGATAGTGAGTCGCTGTTGCTGCCACCGGGATCGAAACATGATCGCTACGGTCTAAGGTCGCTATGTACGTGCTTAAAGAAGCCACCGTGCGATGCACAAAAAGATCGCGCAAAGCTAAGGAAACCGAAAAACTACTGTTGATACGGTTAATTAGCGTAATTGCCAATAAAGAGTGACCGCCTAGTGCAAAAAAATCAGCATTAATACCTATCACCCCTGCCTCAAGCCCAAGTACCTCAGACCAGATCTCTACCAATTGCAGTTGCGCCTCTGTCTCGGGTGCTACATAAGACTCAACAGAGGTAAGATCGGGTGCCGGCAGTGCCTTGCGGTCGATCTTACCACTCGTCGTAAGAGGGAAGCTATCTAACCAGATAATGGTTGTTGGAATCATGTATTCAGGAAGTCTTTCAGTCAACAGCTCTCTAAGTTCGTTATCGTTCAATTTGCTGTCTCCACATAAATATGCGACGAGCTGTTTTGAGCTCCCAGCTCCATGAGCTACCACAAGTGCCTGGTGGATTGTTTCAATATTTGTAAGCTGAAATTCAATTTCACCCAGTTCTATCCTAATACCTCTAATTTTGATCTGCTGGTCGATTCTACCCAAGAATTCGATCGTTCCGTCCTCGTTCCATCGGGCAGCATCGCCTGTCTTATAAATCCTTGAATCTTTAACTACAGGATTTGGTAAGAATTTTTCTTTAGTTAATTCAGGTGCGTTTAGATATTCCTTCGCAAGCCCTTTACCGGACACACACAGTTCTCCTGAAACACCTATCGGACATAATTGATGAGCATCGTTTAGGATGTATACTTGTCGGTTTACAATAGGTTTTCCGATCATAGATGTATTCTCCAGTGAACTAATTCTATGATAGCTGATACATACGGTAGATTCCGAAGGACCATAGGTGTTGTAAATGTCAAAATGGGCTATAAGTTGATCGATGTGCTTCGGAAGCAGTACATCCCCACCACTAATTATAACGCGTAAACTGCTTAATTCATCAACACGTCCGTTTATTGCACCGATCACTGCAGGTACTGTGCTCAATACAGTTGCATTGGTATTCTTGATCTCATCTACCAGAGATTCAATATTCAAGCCTCCCTCCGGCATAATAATTAATGCCGCTCCTGAGATCAATGCCGGGAATACTTCTTCAATTATCGTATCGAACAATGGAGAAGCCTGTTGCACTACTCTATCAGACGAATTTATGGTAAAATAGTTCTTAAACGTAAGACTGTAATCTAACAAAGATTCATGTGTGATCACCACTCCCTTAGGTTTACCAGTACTACCGGAGGTATAAATCATATAGGCTGCACTATCTAATTCGATTTTTATGTGCAGATTATCCTTTGGTTGTTTACTAATAGCTGATTTCTCAGCGCAAACATCAAGAATGGTAGTTTCTGATGAAATATGTTTCAGTTTATCAATTGAATTCGTAAGAACCACTTTGGCCTCCGTGTCCTTTATGATCCAGTTCATTCTTTCAGCAGGATTATCCGGACCAATGGAAACAAACGTAGCTCCAGCTTTCAGAACTGCTAAAAATCCTGTGATCATTTCTGGTGAACGGTCAAAACACAATCCAATCCTATCTCCCGGTCCTACTTCAAGTACTTCTCTTAAATAATTTGCCAGTTGATTTGATCTTATATTTAGTTCATTATACGTTGTGCTCTTACTTTTAAAATAAGTTACCTCCTTATCAGGTTTAGACCTTACCTGTTCTTCAATTAAATCGATAACTGTCCCTGTCACGTCGTAAGAGACCTCAGGCAAATTAAAGGTATTTATGATCTTATCTTTCTCCTCCTGATCCAAAATATCGATCTCTGCAAGTTTGATATCCTGATTTGCTATGATATCTGAAATCACCTTTATGAAATACGCGGCAAATCTCAGAATCGTTTTTTCTCTAAAAAGTGAATTCTTAAATGTAAAAATTGCATCCAAATAGTCTTCGTGATCAGTGATATCTAACTCAAGATCAAATTTGGCAATATTGTAGGCAAGATCGAATGAATCTACCTCCAGACTTGTTTCTGTATGCTCTGGCTCTTTTACTTTTTGATTATAAGAAAAGAAAACATCGAACAACGGATTTCTTCCGGTATTTCTCCGAAGTTCTAAGGCGTCTACTAATTCTTCATACTGAAATAATTGATGATCAAACGCTTCAATAGTGTTTTGCTGTACGACAGATAGAAACTCTTTAAAAGTGATATCGGCTTTTAATTTTGCTCTCAGAGGAATAGTGTTCACAAACATTCCTACCATGTGTTCCATATCTGCATGATGACGACCCGCTGTTGGAGTTCCCACCACAATATCAAGCTGATTTGAAAGTTTATTTAATAACACATAATAAACAGATAGCATAAGAGTATACATGGTTACGCCCTCTCTATTGGCTATAGATTTCAGCTCTTCTGTAATCGATTTATGAATAGAAATGCTATGTGTTTTTCCTACATTAGAATCTTCAAAAGATCTTGGATAATCCAGCGGTAATGTAAGTGCCTCCTGTTCTTCTGCAAACACATCTAACCAATATTGTTTGTGTTTTGAAACCATTTCTTTGTACCCTTCACCTTGTTGCCAATACGCATAGTCTTTGTACTGCAAAGAAAGCGGCGGCAGTTTCCCATCATGATAGAGCGACCAAAATTCGCCAATTAACAGGCGTTGTGAGACCCCATCATTCACAGTATGATGCATATCGATCATTAATAGATAGGGTTCATCTGGCACCTCTACAAGAGTTACTCTAAAAGGATACTCATTGGCAAGATCAAACGGACGAACAAACGCTTCTGCTATCATTCTTAGCGAGGTTGCATTACCTTTTTCATAAGAGATTTTAAAATTGTCCGGAGCAATAATACGCTGCATGGGTACATCGTCAACAACCTCAAAAACGGTTCGTAAACTTTCATGCCGGGCAACTAGTTCCTTAAATACCTCTTCAAAACGCTCAATATTCAAATTCTTCCCTAAACGAAGCATCACAGGAAGATTATAAGTGGTTGCATTTTTATCAAACTCATATAAAAAATACATACGACGCTGCGCAGAAGATAATGGATAGTATTCCTGTGAGGGTGCACTAGAGAAAGAAACATATTCTTTAACATCGCTAGCATCAATAAATGCTGCTAGTTCTTTAATAGTACGGTGTGAAAATAGCTCTTGGAGTGGTACCTCAACCGAAAACTCTTTATAAATACGATTGCTTAAAGTAATGGCTAAAAGTGAGTGCCCCCCAGAGAGGAAAAAATCATCATTCATACTAATTACATCTCGATCCACATCCAGTATTTCAGACCAGATCACTAAAAGTCGCTGCTCTGTCATAGTGGACGCAGCAATAAAATCTGTTGCAGAAGTAATTTCAGGTACCTTTAGTGCTCTACGATTAAGTTTACCTGTGGGTGTTAGAGGTAATTCTTGCATATGTACGTAATACCCGGGAATCATGCTCATAGGGAGTCGGTCCAGTAAATAAGATCGGAATACTTCTGGGGAAATTGAAATGTCAGATACATAATAACCCACCAATGCTTTCTTGTTGCCAACCTCCTGTATCATTACCGCAGATTCTGCAATTCCATCCATTGCATTTAAATGACTTTCGATCTCTCCAGGCTCGATACGAACTCCATTGAGTTTTAATTGTTGATCAATTCTACCCAGAAATACGATATTTCCGGAAGCATCCCATCGTCCCAAATCTCCTGTACGATAGAGCGTATCACCTTCTTTGAAAGGATTAGGTATAAAACGATCACGGGTCATCTCCGGATTTAATAGATAACCATCTCCCAATTGATCGCCGCCGATGTATAACTCTCCGGGAACCCCTACTGGTTGTTCGTGCATACCCTCGTCCAATATGTAGATCTGTGTGTTTTGAATTGGCTTACCAATGGTTGGCATGGAAGGGATTGGCTCAAAAGGACTTGTAGTACCACTAGTCACCACGTGCGTTTCTGCGGGACCGTAATGGTTGTGAATAAATACCTTATGATCTGACAAATATTTCTTGAACAGATCTCCGATCACTACCTGTTCGCCAGCAGTAACTATATTGCGAAGCGTCGAAGGCAGCTCTTTCTGATAGATCTTTGAATTAAACATTTGGTTTAAAACAGACGAGGGCATGTATAGACTTCGAATTTGATGCGTATCTATATGTGCCAATAATCTGGAGAAATCGCGTGCAGTTACTTCATCGATAAGATGAAGAACTCCTCCACTCAAAAGCGCTGAGAAAATCTCAACAAACGATGGATCAAATGTAAGCGTTGTAAATTGAAGTACCGATGAAGTGTCTATATTCGTGCCGTTGATATGAAAATCCATCAGGTTGAGTAGATTTCTGTGGTTTACCATAACTCCTTTGGGAGTTCCCGTAGAACCGGAGGTATAAATTACATATAGTAAATCTGTACTTTTATTTATAGACTCCAAATTCATTATAGCGAACTCACTGAAATCGGTATTTCGGACATCCACACACTCCACGATTTCATTAATTGATTCCGCAACTACCTTATCGGTCAGTAATAAATGCATCTCACTGGCGGCGATCATACGTTCTACTCTTTGAAGCGGATATTCAGGATCTATCGGGAGATAGGCAGCTCCAGATTTTAAGATTGCTATTATAGATACGATCATTTCAATCGAACGTTGCTGATAGACTCCAATAACTTTACCGGGACCCGCACCTTCAGTTCGCAAAAATGAAGCCATTTGATTTGCTTTTTCATTGACTTCCTGATAGGTGAGGCATATCCCATTGAAATTAATTGCTGCCTTTTCGGGCGTGCGTGCAACCTGAGCTTCAAAAAGACCATGTATGGTTTCATTTCTTTGATAGCTCTTTTCTGTATTATTGAACAACGAAAGCAGTTCTTTTTGCTCTTGCAAGCTTAGCAGTGACAGTTTTGAAAGTTGAACAAAAGGATTTTCTACCACCTGCCGTACCAGATGTTTGTAATAATTTGCAAATTGGGCTATGGTATCGGCGTCGAAAATTTCTGTATAGTATTCAAAACTGCACCTAATGGTATCTCCTTCTTCTTTACAGAAAAGAGTCATATCGAATTTTGAGGTTGTACCCTCCCCTGAGTGTATTTCCAAATCTGAATCAACAGCCCCGTAATCTGAATCTATAGATTTCTGGAATACAAACAGCGTATCAAATAGCGGATTTCTTCCGGAGTCACGAGAAATGTTCAAATCTTCGACCAGGCTCTCATACTCGTAAGCCTGATGCTCTAAGCTGTCAAGTATTTGCTCTTTCACTCCAGCTAGAAAATCATCGAAACTAAGTTTCGAATCAATGGTGGTTCGTAAAGGAAGGGTATTCACAAACATCCCAACAATGGATTCAAGGTCAGGATGCGACCTTCCTGTAACTGGCGTACCCACTACAATATCCTCTGAATTAGAAAGCTTACTTAGCAAGATGTTAAAGATAGCAAACAGGCTCATGAAAGGTGTTGCATTTGCTTTTTCGCTTATATCTCTAAGCTCCCGCGCGATATTTTTATCAATTTCAAAATTGAATGAAGCGCCCTTGTTATTCTTCACAAGCGGACGTTCACGATCTACCGGAAGTTCCATTGGCGATACAGGCTCTGAGAATTTCGAAATCCAAAAATCGCGATGAGCCACCATGGCTTCCTGTTGCTCTGAGCTCTGTTGCCAAACGGTAAAGTCTTTGTACTGAATCGTTAAATCTTTAAGCGGATAGTTTTTGTAGAATGCCCAAAATTCACGGATCAGAATTTCTTGTGAAACAGCATCGGTGATTATGTGATGCATATCCATCATTAACATGGGTTGTTCTCCTGCTACCTCAGCTAGAGCTACACGAATGGGAAGCTCATTGGCAAGATCAAACGGTCGAATAAAAGCGTTCATATTCGAATCCAGCTCCTCTGGAGTGATAAATAGTCTCTCTATTTCAATTGCTTCCGGAGAAGTAATTCTTTGAACAGGAACTCCATCTGCCAACTCAAAAACGGTACGGAGTGTTTCATGACGATAACAAAGGCTAATCAAAGCTTTTTCTAAGAGATTTACATCGATACGACCACTAAGTCTTACAAACGCGGGCATATTATAGGATATGCTTGTTTTGTCTAGCATGTACAGGAAATACATACGACGCTGCGCTGAAGAGAGCGGGTAGTGCATTGCTTCTTCTGCCTTCGGGATTGCCTCATAGAGCGTATTTTCAAGTGTTTTTAGATGACTGCTCAATGTCTCAATGGTGCGATAAACAAAGAGGTCGCGAAGGGGTAGCGCTACAGAAAAAGTACTTTTGATCCTATTAATGAGCAGAGTAGCAAGAAGAGAGTGTCCACCAAGCGTAAAAAAGTCGGAATTAATACCGATTTTATCTTTTTCCAGTTTAAGCACCTCAGACCAAATAGATACTAAAAGTTCCTGCTCTTTGTTTTTTGGAGCTACGTAGTTTTCCAGGCTGGTTACTTCCGGATCGGGTAAAGCTCTTCGGTTGATTTTTCCATTTGCGGTTACTGGAAATGATTCTAACCAAATAAAAACGGACGGAATCATATAAACAGGTAAAGACTCCTTTAATTTTGATATAATTTGCTCACTTTCAAGGTGTTCTTTTCCTTTAACATAAGCTACTAACTGTTGCCTGTCTTCCTTACCAGAGACAACAACTACAGAAGAGTCAATCCCCTTGATTTTCTCCAGTTGTGTTTCTATTTCTCCTAACTCTATTCGATATCCGCGTAACTTTACCTGATCGTCATTACGCCCCAGATAGATTAGCATACCATTACTATTCCATTTGGCAATATCACCCGTACGATAGATCTTGCCCTCTTCAAAAGGATTTTCGAGAAAACTTTTTTGGGTTAATTCAGGTTGATTTATATAACCTTCGGCTAAATTAGCACCACTAAGGTAGAGTTCTCCGGCTATACCCGGAGGAAGTAGCTCTCCATTTCTGTCTAAAATATAGGCTTTTGTATTAGGGATGGGTTTTCCTATGGGTAACCGTCCACCCTTCACATCACCAGATTCGATTTTACAGGAAACAGAGATAATAGTTGCTTCCGTGGGACCGTATTCATTATAAAAATCGTAGTCTTTACAGTATTTTAATGCTAAAGTAGGCTTACAGGCTTCACCGGAAACTACGATACGTTTTAAATGCTCTAAACGAGGGAGGTCCATCTTCTCCAAATATGAAGGTGTAAGATTTAAATGCGTGATTGCTTGTGAAGAAATATAATCTATGAAACGCTCGCGATCCAGTAGTGTTTCATTATCTACAAGAATTAAGGAAGCCCCCGTTGTTAATGACAGCCATATTTGCTCTACCGATACATCAAAGTAATAGGGTGAAAACTGTAATATTCGATCACTGCTTGAAATACCAAAAAATTCTTGTCCGTAGTTAACGAAATTAGTTAATGAACGGTGGCGGATCATAACACCTTTAGGTTTTCCTGTAGAACCGGAGGTGTAGATTATGTAGGCTAGATTCGAAGTTGTTACCTCTGGTAAGTCTTGCGCAGTATGAGTCGATGCTTCATCCAACATTTCGGGCGAGAAACAGGCATATTTCTTGCTTTCAAGACTTAAAAAATCTGGTTTATTGGTTATTACATAAGAAACATCACATTCTGATAACATATAATCCGTTCTGGCCATGGGCTGATCTGGATTTATAGGGACATATGCGGCACCGGTCTTTAGTACTGCCAAAATAGAAGTGATCATCTCTACAGAACGAGTCATGACAAGACCTACTATTGAATTTGCAGCAACACCTGAAGCTATTAATGATGATGCCCAGAAGTCAGATCGTAATTCCAGCTCCTTGTAACTTACCGAGGTTTCCTTATCTGCCAATGCAACTGCATCTGGGGTGCTCTGAACCTGCTTTTTGAACATCTCTAAAACGGTTTCATCCAGATCATAATTCGCAGATGTTTGATTATATGAGTCCAACAAAACCGTATGCATTTTATCATCTAAAAGATTTATTTGTGAAATTCTAGAACTCGGATCTTTTAGAATTAATGCTACCAACTGTTTAAAATGATTGGCAAAAGACTTTATGATTTGAATATCAAATATCTCGGTATAATATTCGAAATTACATTGCAAATGCTCTTGCTTTTCTATACAGGAAAGCGTAATATCGAATTTAGAGGTAGTTACTTCACCATTGTAAGGTTTTAAGGCAGCGGCTAGCGGATCTGATGCTGATATTGTAGATTTGTGAAAGACAAACATTACATCAAACAAAGGATTCCTTGATGTATCTCTAGTGATTTTTAGCTCTTCTATCAGGCTTTCGTATTCATAGTACTGATGATCTATACCCTCCAGCACTTTCTGCTTTATGATCTTTAGAAAATCTGTAAATCCTAATTGGCCGTTCACTTTACTCCTAATAGGTAACGTATTAACAAACATACCCACAATAGATTCGAGATCAGGATGAGATCTTCCAGAAACCGGAGCTCCTACAATAATATCATCTGAATTCGAAAGCTTACTTAATAACACATAATAGATAGCGAGCAGGGTCATAAAAATTGTCGCCCCATTTTCATCCGATATCTTTTTAAGTCCGTTCAAGCTTTCGGCATCCAGACTAAAATCATACGAAGCACCTTTATTATTTTTAACTAATGGTCTTTCTGAAGAAGTCGGTAATTCTAAAGGATAAAATTCTTCTTCAAATTCAGAAAGCCAAAACTCCTTGTGCTTCTCTAATGCGGCGCGCTGAGCCTCTTCTTGCTGCCAGACGGCATAATCTTTGTACTGTAGCAGGAGATCGGGAGCGGATAGACCCTGATAAAAACTCATGAGGTCTTTAATGATCACCCCATTTGAGGCTAGGTCACTCACGATATGATGTGTATCTATAAATAGAAAATGCTTCTTATCTTCGGTAGAAATGATGCAGATTCTTATAGGGTATTCGGTGTTTAGGTCAAAAGGTCGGATCAAATTTTGAATGCATCTATCTAAGTCGCTCCGATCACATTTTTTGAAAGATACATCGAAATCTGAAGCTTCCATGATTTTCTGCATGGGCACCCCATCGATATCAATAAAGACTGTACGAAGACTTTCGTGACGCGCTACCAAAGACTTAAAGGCATTGGTAAGAAGTTGTTTGTCTATATTGTTTCCTATTTCAAAAACCATGGGCATGTTATATGCCGTTGACTTTTTATCCAGTTGCTGAAGAAAATACATCCTTCTTTGGGCAGAGGTGAGCGGATAATATTCCTGTACCGGTGCAGGATGGATCATTTGAAAAGCTTTTTGCAAGGAAATTTTCTGAAAGAATCGAATAATTTCCGGCTTTTTAGCTTTTAAATCAGCGATGATCTGAGGATTCAAAGCATCATCCGGATCATGAATCGCCAACTGCTCTTCTCTGACCGTTACAATGATGTTTTTTTCTCTTAATTCTGATATGAATTCATCTATTCTCATAATATCAGTTTTGCATTTTCAAATTCAGTTTCTCCTGTACTACTCATCTGATGAACGGTAGCTATATAATCTGCAATCCCTTTTATAGTCTGCTTTATAAAGACATCCTTTATCGTAAACTCTACTGAGAATGTTTTTAAGATCTTATTCGATAAGGTAATGGCATTCAAAGAATTACCACCTAGCTCAAAAAACGTATCATAGATACTTATAGCATCTTCTTTCATGCCTAAAAGTTCTGCCCAGATCTGAGCCAATTGAATTTCTATGGATGTTTTGGGAGGTTCAAATTCTCTTCTAGCTATCTCTGGCAGTGGTAAATTATTTTTATCTAGTTTGCCATTTGCTGTTAACGGAAAAGTTTCTAACCTCATAAAATGGGTTGGAATAATACTTACAGGGATATAGTTTAACAAATGTTCTCTAATCCTATCTTCCGGTATGGGCTCGTTCGAGAGGTAATAGGAAACGAAGTATTTCTTACCTTCAATTTCTTTAACTACTGCCAGTGCATCATCAATACCTTCCATTATTTTGAGAGAAGCCTCTATTTCTTCCGGCTCAATTCTAATGCCGTTGAATTTTACCTGCTCATCTTTTCTACCCATGTATTCAAGATCACCGTCTTTATTCCATCTTGCCATATCACCGGTCTTGTAAAGTAAACCATCGCCATGAGGGTTCTCGATAAACAGCTCTTTAGTCAAATCAGCCCTGTTCAAATATCCTTCTGCAACGCAAGCTCCAGACATATAGAGTTCTCCTGTGAAACCTTCGGGCATAAAATTTAGAGATTCATCAAGAATATAAGCCGTAGTATTGGGTATTGGTTTCCCGATGGGTAATTTACTTTTTTCCAAATGCGTGGTGGTGATTTTCGCTTTTGTGCATATCACCGTTGTTTCTGTAGGACCGTACTCGTTGTAGAAATCATATGTCGGTACATATTTTCTCGCCAGCTCTGGTTTACATTCCTCCCCCGATGTAGCAATAATCCGCAGATAATCTGATGATGGTATATCAAGCTTTTCTAAATAGGAAGGTGTCATGTTCAACATCGTTATTTTCTGAGCCTCTACATACCTTACAAACTCAAAAGGATCTGCAAGTTTCTCTTTCGAAACCAATACCAGTCTCGCTCCTGTGGTTAATGCTAACCATATTTGCTGTACGGAAACATCAAAATAGTAGGGCGAAAACTGTAAAATTTTATCGTTTTCATTCAACCCAAGATCTTTGCTTTCAAAACTGATAAGGTTTATAATGTTCTTATGGTTAACCATGACTCCTTTAGATTGCCCGGTAGATCCTGATGTATAGATTACGTATGCCAGATCATCCTGCTCAGGTAAAGACAAACTGACTTCTGTAATTTTATACTCATTTAATCTTTCAAAATGGATACAATTGTGATTAGCCAAAACGGACTCTGAAGAAATATCCCTGTTTGTGATGGTGCACACACTTTCGCTTTCTTCTAGCATTCGATTTGATATCGCTTCCGGTTGATCAGGATTGAGAGGTAAATAAGCAGCTCCACATTTCATGATAGACAACATGGCTACAATCATTTCCACCGAACGATCCATATAAAGAGAAACAATGTTTCCTTTTTTTACACCATTTTGCATTAATGCACCCGCCCATTCCGTCGATAGCAAGTCTAAATCTTCATAAGACATAAATTCTTCTTCAAAAACGATCGCTAAAGCCTTCGGAGATTTCTTAACGCATTGTTGAAACTCACTGATCACTGTTTTCCCTGAAATGTTCTCGATTTCAGAAGTACCCATATTGTACAGGGAATTCATTTCTGGTGTACCAAGCACAAATTGTTGATCAACCAATTGGTCTTCATGTTCAATAAATGCTTTGAAAACATTCTTAACATATGTTGCCAATTTAAATGCCACCTCTTCATCAATCACTGAAGTAGAATAAGTTACCCATAAATTTAGTTTGTTTTGAAACGCATCAAAATGCATTTCTAATGGATTGTTCGTTACCAAAAAGTTATAATAATCAATATCACCCCAATCTGTTATTTGATCTGCAAGATCATCGAGTACGTGAAAGTCGATATAGTTAAAAAACACATCGAACATTGGATTTTGATCATTGGTAACATCTCCAACAATTTCTACCACTTTATACAGGGGCATACTGTCGTACTTTTTTAGTTCCTTTAGCTTTCCATCAATATAACTTATGTATTCACCCCAGTGTAAACCGGCAGGAATTCTCGTTCTAAATGGCAGTGTATTCAGGAAACAACCCAGCAGCTTTTCACCCCCTTGTTTAACCGGACGGTTGTTGGTAGTAAAACCTACTGTGAAATCATCTTTAAAAGAGATCATTTTCATCGCAAATACATATGCGGCAAAACAAAGATGCTTGACAGAAGTGTTGTATTTCATTGCAAGTTTCTCTAAAGGAGCCTTAAATTCATCTCCGAGACTATGCAACTTTGTTTTCTGTTGATGCGCTTGCCCAGTTTTTGGTAGTTCAAATCTTTGGTAACCGTCAAACTCTTTTTTCCAGAATGCCTTATTATCCTCGCTTAAAGTGGCTGCTGTTTCATGAACAATTTGATCATAATAAGACACTTCAAGGGGTTGAGGCACAAATAGATCATTTTCGATGAGCGCTGCACTAACCTCACTGAGTTCTGCCTGAAACGCATGTAGACTCCATCCGTCAAGCAACGAATGATGAAAATTGAATATGAGATAATGATAGGTTTTAAATTTTACAACCGTTATACTCCAGAGAACAGAAAATGACAATCCTGTCTTTTTTCGAATCCCTTTTTCCCTTACCTCTTTGATGTAGGCCGGTATGTCTTTTTCAAAAACATCGCTGGCATCTAGATAATCGACATCTGGTTCAATATTCTTAAGTACTATATGAGCCTGGTTTTCAAGATCGAATACTTTTCTGAAAACAGCATGTTTTTCTACCAGTAATTCTACTGCCTTGCTAAAAATGGAAAAATCAAATTTCTCATTAGGTATTTGAAAGGATACATGTTCATGATACACGATGTCGTCTATTTGATCACTCTCTGCTACCGATTTGCCTTTAAGAGAATGAAAAATCATTCCTTTCTCAACTCCGTTCATCGGATAAATTGCTTCGTACGCTTCGTTCTCACCCGTTTTCTCAGCGTACTTTTCCTGAAACTCCGCAATTATTTCTTTAGCCTGAAGGATGTTCTTAGAAGAAACATTTGCTGTCTTGAGGTATTCACTTAATTCGGCAACCGTTGAATTCGAGTAAATATCAGCGATGGAAAGCGATGCGTTTAAGGCGTCGTTCATTTTTGAAACCAGTCCGATCGCCTTAATTGAATCACCTCCCAGAGCAAAAAAATTATCGTTGATACCAACGGTTTCTACTTTCAGGTGTTCCTCCCAGATCTTTGCAATTTTTTGTTGTTCTTTGGTTTCTGGTGCCTTATAATTAGACAATTCCTGAATAACTGGCTCTGGAAGTAAATTTTTAGCAACCTTATTATTTACCGTATAGGGTATGCTTTCTATTTTAATAAAGTAAGAAGGTATCATATAAGAGGGTACTCTTTCCTGAAGGTAAGCTCTTAAATGCTCTACACTTAATTCTTGTTCACTTACAAAGTATGCACACAAATAAGGTTGTTCTTTATCGTCATGTTTCACGATGACCACTGTGTTTTCAATTGATGTATGCTCATTGAGATGGTGTTCAATTTCTCCTAACTCAATTCTGAAACCTCGCAACTGTACCTGATGATCGCAGCGACCTTTGTAAACTAATTCGTCGTTTTCTAACTGTACCGCCAAATCTCCAGAGCGGTACAAGCGTACGTTTTCGTGAAACGGATTTTTCAAAAATCGGGATTGGGTAAGCTCTTCGTTATTGAGATAGCCTCTACCTACACCCTCACCCCCTACGTATATTTCTCCAATAACTCCTTTTGGAACGGGCTTGAGATCTTCATCCAAAAGATAAACAGAAACCGTTGGCAGGGGTCTTCCCAGATTACTGGTATTCGTTTCAATCTCCTGCGTTCCTATTTCTTTAAAAGTGGTATGAACGGTTGTTTCAGTGATTCCGTACATATTGATCAATTTACATTTAGGATTTGCCTCGGCCCATTCTTTTAATCGTGACGGACTCAAAGCTTCACCTCCAAATACTACATAGCGAACATTGGGAAACTCGAAACTTGTCTTTTTTGCTTCAGCAAGCAGATTGTAAAAACCAGTAGGTGTCTGATTTAGAACTGTTACACCTTTCTGTTTTACCATATCCAGATACGTTTTGGGTTCTCTAGATATTTCAGGCGGAATAATGATCACTTCGCCACCTCGCAAGAGTGCACCATATAACTCCCAAACACTGATATCAAAACAATGACTGTGAAACATCGTCCAGACATCATTTTCGTCAAATTCAAATTGAAATTTATCATTAAAAAACAGTCTCACTACATTTAAGTGCTCAATCATAACCCCTTTGGGATTACCTGTGGTACCCGAAGTGTAAAGCACATAACACAGATCTCTAGGAGAATTGATAAGAATCGGGTTGTCTACCGTATCCTGATTCATTGCGTCCTCAAAATACAGTTTATTAATGGCGTTGTCGGCCAACTGCAATTCTACATCTTCTGAAGTCAGCATGATCTTGAGCTCACTGTTTTTTACAATATAATCTATACGCTGTTGCGGATGTGACAGATCAATAGGTAAATAAGCGCCTCCTGCTTTCAAAATACCAAGCATTCCAACTACCACATCAGCAGTCTTTTCCATAGCAAGACCGATCACCTGGCCTCTCTGAACTCCATTAGCTTGCAATAAGCTTGCTAACTTGTTTGCTCTTGCATTTAATTCCTTATAGGTAAGCGATGTGTCTTTATAGGTAAGTGCGACCTTATCTGATGTTTTTTCTACCTGTTTTTCGAACAAAGAAATTATGGTTTCATGTTCAGGAAAACCTGTACCAACGAAATTGTTTACGTTTAAAAGATTGGTTTGAGAATTTGCATCGAGCAATGAAATTTCCCCAAGCCTTATGCTTAAATTATCACTAATTTGGTCAATAATATTTACAAGATAATTGAACAGTTGATCGATTGTGCGTTCTTCCAATAATGCTGTATTGTATTCGAATGAACAATTAAGCGTGTCTTTTTCCTCTTTAAAGTGAAGTGTCAAATCAAATTTTGATGTAAACTTTTCAACTTCTAATGCTTTTATTTGAAGGTCATTAATCTTTAATTCGGTCTGCTCTATGTTGTGCAAAGAGATAACTGTATTAATAAATGGGTTACTGTCGTTATCTCTGTTCAATTTTAATTCTTCAACAATTTGCTCATATGGAAATTCTTGATTATCAAAACATTCTAAAGTATTTAATCGTACTTCTCTCAAATAATCAGAAAAGGCATTTTCTTTTTTAGGTTTTACACGAAGTGGCAGTGTGTTTACGAACATACCGATAACCCGTTGTAACTGAGAATGCCTGCGTCCTGCTACCGGAGTTCCTATTACAACATCCTCAGCCCCTGTCAACTTTGATTGTAAAATTCCGAAAATTGATAACAGTACTACAAAAAGCGATGATTCGGTAGTTTTACAAACATCGTCAAGAACCTTTTTTCTTTGAGAATCAATATTATAAGAGAGAATTTTTCCATCAAACGATAGCTTTTTAGGTCTATCATGGTCTAAGGGTAACGTTACTTTCTTAAGATAACCTTCTAGTTCTGTCTTCCAAAATGTACGCTGTTTTTCTACAAACTCTTGGTGTTGAGGACTAAAATACCAGTTTGCGTAGTCACGGTATTGCAATGTTTGTTCGGGAAGTACACGTCCTGAATAGAGATTCATCAAATCATTAACAAAAATTTCTGTGGAAACACCATCAGTGATGATATGATGAAAATCTATCAAAAACATAAACTTTTCACTATTTACTTGAACTAAACTAGCTCTCCACAAAGGAGCCTGGTTTAGTTGAAACGGTCTCGAAAAATTAGCTATGATATCGTTAACTTCGTCTTCTTCACACGATGAATAATCCATCATATAATCTAAATTGCTTAAAACCTTTTGTACAGGTTGATGATTTTCATCTAACTCAAAATAAGTTCTTAGACTCTCATGACGATTAACAAGTGTTTGCAATGATTCCTGAAGAATATCTTTATCCAATGGTCCAATGATTTCTATTACAACAGGTATATTGTAGGCGATAGAATCTTTTACCATTTCCTGAAAAATATACATTCTTTCTTGAGCAGGGGTTAAGCGTACTATCGAATTTTCCTGAACTTTAGGAATGTTAGAAAATTGAGCTTTCGTATCCTGATGGGTTTTTAAATAATGGATGAGTTCTGCTTTATAATGTCTTACTTCTTCAATAAAAAGAGATTCATCAACATTTTCAGGAATGCTTAATTTGAGATTGTCGTCTGCGACACCAACGCGTACGTCAAGGCTTTTCAGTTTCAATAATAACTCTTCCATTTTCTTTTGAATTAGATTAATTTCTTCCGCAATGCTTTTTTCACTTCATAGCTGAATTGACAAAAGCTTAACTTTTTGTTTTGGCAATAATTTTAAATAGTCGTATTGTTGAAATTAAAATCAATGTTACTAGTCTTTAAGATTCTAGGTGAATAATTTTGTTCTTACATGTTACCAGCAATCAGCTCTTTGTGAAGCACAAAAGCGATGTACTACTTGTATGTATTTATATCTACAGAGATCGAGAATAGGTTTGATGAATGAATTTATCCTTTGATAACCAAACAGGAACGAGAGATAACCCTGGATCATCAGTTCATTAAATTAAAATCATGTATTAATTAAATAATCGATTCCTTAAAGGAAGCAGACTTATCTTTTCTTCTACCAATTTCTAACCACTGCTTCATTTCTATAATCTCTGCAAGGTCTTTAATGGTTCTTTTATCAAAAACATCTATCAATTTTAGGGTTGTATTAAATCGATCATTTATTTTGTTTACGATTTGAAAACCATTTAGTGAATTACCCCCCAAGTCAAAAAAATCAGTCTGAACTCCAATCGTATTTGAAGGAAGTTTTAAAGCGTCAGACCAAATAGAAACAAGCTGCTGTTCTGTATCATTACTAGGTGCTGCATAAGGAGTCTGAGGGATTAGATTTTGAATAGGTAATAATTTAGTGTCAATTTTACCTGTTGGCCCCACCGGAAATTTGTCTACATGAATAAAATAATTAGGTATCATATAGGTAGGGAGCATTTGAGCGAGATGTTCTCGCAAGTCATCGGTTAGCAATTCAACTGAAGCTTCATAAAAAGCAACTAAAAATTTTCGATCTCCTTTCTCATTAAGTAGTACGGTACAACGTTGTATCTCCTCAATGATCTCAAGTTGATGCGAGATTTCAGACAACTCAATTCTGTGTCCATGTAATTTGATCTGTTCATCTTTTCTTCCATGAAATTCAAGATTTCCATCCGGTAACCAACGTACGATATCGCCAGTCTTATATACCATCGCTTCGCCTGGTATTAAATCAGATCTAAATCTTAAGGCGGTTTCCTCTTCATTTTCTATATATCCCTTACTCAAACCATCACCTGCTATACATAACTCTCCTAATACGCCTATAGGTACCATTCTTTCCTCTTCATTTAACACATAAAGACGGTTATTCACTAAAGGCCTACCTATCGGTATACTGTGGTAGTTATTTAGAGTATGCAGGTCGACTTTGTAAATAGTTGAATCCACACTAGCCTCTGAAACTCCATACAGATTATATAAATCAGTACTTTCCCCAAAACGAGATAAAAATGAAGTCACCATAGATTTTGAAAGTACTTCACCACCAAGCAACCAACTAGACAAGGTCTCAAGTTGAGACTCTTCATTAAGATCGTCTAGCAAAAGGCGCAGATGAGTAGGCGTTCCATCGGAAACGTCAATCTTTCTTTTATTAAAGTAATCGAGTAAAAGCTGACCATCTTTTCTACTGTCTTCGTCGATGATGTGTAAACTATGACCTAATAATAGGCTGCTAAAGATTTGCTGAACGGATGCATCAAAAATAAATGAAGCCAATAATGAAATATTTAAGACTGTAGTACCATAGAAAGCGTAAACACGATTTTCAAAGCCTCTAACCATATTAATAACACCTCGATGTCTTCCTAGGACTCCTTTTGGCAGACCTGTTGAACCGGAAGTGAACAAGCAATACGCAAGATCCTCACCTGTAATTTTAATATTCTTGATGGGCTTCTTTAGTATATCAGGGCTTGTTAAGTCAAGGTGACCACAGGGAACACTATCTGAATATGGGTGCAAATACGCTTCTTTTGACAGTAAAAATTCTGCTTTGCATTTGTCAAGCATGTACTGAATGCGCTTTATTGGTAATGAGACATCCAAAGGAGAATAGACTGCACCTATTTTAAGTACTCCTAACATTCCAGCCACCATGTCTATAGATCTATCAAATAACAACGCTACTACTTGACCAGAAGTTATTCCTTTTGATAAAAGATAATTTCCATATGCATTAGAATACGCATCTAATTCGCCATAGCTTAATTTAATATTCTCGAAAACAAGCGCTGTACGTTCCGGATGCATTCTTACTCTATTCGAAAAAATATCAATTATTGAATCTTCACGATTATATTCAAAGTCTGTTTCATTAAAAGTCTCAAATAGTTTTAGCTCGTGGTCACTTATAAGGTTTAATTCTCCAAGGTACAAATCCTGATTTTCCAGAACTGTTTTAGTCAGTTTATTGAAATAGGTTACGTAACGCTTGATGGTTTCTGTTTTGAATAGAGACTTTCTAAATTGAAATTCTAGATCGATGCCTTCCTCTTTCTCACTTGCAGTAAGCATAAGGTCAAACTTCGCAATATTAGAATTGTAATCATAAAACTCTTCATCCAAATGTTCTATACTATATTCTGAAGAATCTGGTTTAAAATATTCAAAAAATACAGAAAACAATGAGTCGGAACTCAAGGCACCCTTCATTCCAAGCGTATTAAGTAATTCTTCATAAGGATAATCTTGATTTTCTATTGCAGAAAACACAGATGTGTTAACTTCTTGTAGAAATGTCTTTAATTTCTTTTGTGAATTAGGTTGGTTTCGTATCGCCAGCGTATTGATAAATATTCCTGCAATATTCTCAAGATCTTCATGACTGCGACCAGAAACGGGAGTTCCAACAATTACATCATCCTGATTACTTAACTTGCTTAAAAGGATAGTATACAAACCAAACAAAATTGAGAACATGGTAATGCCCTCATTGCGTGCTAACAAATTTAAAGCAGTAGTGGTTTGCTTATCAAGACTAAAAGAAACCGTTTCACCTTCAGAATTTAATATACTCGAATTGGGGTAATCATAAGGTAATTCTAAAGTGGGTATCGTAGAATCAAATTGTGCCAACCAATAATTTTGCTGGTTTGATACTTTCTGTTGTTGAGATTCGCACAGCTGCCACATTACATAATCTGTATAACGTATTCGTAATCTGGGAAGTGTGTTTCCTTCGTATAAATCCTTAAAATCTCTTAATAAAATCATCGTGGTGACCGCATCGGAGATAATATGATGACAATCAATTACTAAGATGTGAACTTCTTCATCCTTTTTTATAAGTCCTACTCTCAGTAGAGGTGCTTTAGAAAGATCGAACGGACGAATATAATTCTTGATGGTCTCATCTACATTGTCGACTTTCTCAAAATAATCAATGTTGAAATTCGCGTCTGGGAGAATCTGTTGTACCATCTCTCCACCTACAATTTTGAAAACAGATCGAAGACTTTCGTGTCTTTCTATTAAGCTAAGAAATGTATATTTTATTTTTTCAATATTAATATTTCCCCTTAAAATAGTCGCTTTAGACATATTATAAGCGATCGATTCATTGTTGAATTGATACAGATAGAACATTCGTTTTTGCGAAGGAGATAAAGGATAGTATGCCCTAGGTTCTGCTATTGGAATAGGCTCATATTTAATGGCAGTACTTTCCCGAATAATCTTGCTTAAATTACGTATCGTAGGATTGAGTAATAATTGGCTAGGTGATAAATGAACTGAAAACTCCTTTCTTAAACTGTTCATCAGATTTATCATTTTTAAAGAATCTCCTCCATATTCAAAGAAACTTCGTTGTACACCTATTAGCTCTTGATCTATTCGAAGGACTTTACTCCATAATGAAACCAATTTTTTTTCGATCTCATCAGCAGCTTTTTGATCATCGTTTTGACGTAATATTTCATTATCTGGAAGTGAATTCCTATCTACTTTTCCACTCAGAGTTAAGGGAAATTCTTCCAATTTCACATAAAATGAAGGAATCATGTACTCTGGTAACAAACTGGAGAGATATTCTATTAAGATGGAAGCCTCTATGAATTCGTTAGATTGATAATAAGCAACAAGATAATTTTCACCATTCTCAAACGTCTTCATTACTACAATACAGCGTTTGACCTCATCTCTCTTAGATATATGATGCTCAATTTCAGATAACTCTATACGATATCCTCTCAGTTTCACTTGATTATCCAATCTGCCTACATACTCTAAATTACCATTGGGTAACCACCTGGCTAAGTCTCCGGTTCTATAAACCCGTTCTTCCCAACTTATCCATTTGTTGCTAAATTTATCTTTAGTAACTTCATCATCTTCCAGATACCCTATGGCAAGTCCATCGCCTGCAATACAAATTTCCCCTGTAGAACCTTGTGGAACAAGTTGCCCGGAAGTATCGGTTAAATAGATACGTTGGTTGCACAGAGGTTTACCAATTGGAATATGCTCGTAATCGTTGAGATGATCTGGATTTATTTTGTATGCTGTTGAATCTACACAAGTCTCTGTAGGACCATACAAATTAAATAATTGCACCTTCTTACCAAACCTTTTATAAAATGTTTCAACAGGTATCTTTGATAGTACCTCTCCGGCTAGCATCCAGGTTGAAAGACTTTCTAATTCGACATATTCTTCTGTACCAGCCAATAAGATCTCTAAATGGGTAGGAGTACCATCTGAAATTTGGATTTTATTTTGATTATAAAAATGAAACAATTTATGACCATCTTTACGGATAATGTCTTCGGCTATGATTAGCTTATGTCCCAATAATAAAGAACTAAAAATTTGCTGAACTGAAGCGTCAAATACAAATGAGGCCAAAAGAGCTACATTCAAAGACTCCTCTCCATAATTCTTATATACTCTTTCTTCTAATCCTCGTACCAGATTCACAACAGAGCGGTGTGACATTTTAACTCCTTTAGGATTTCCAGTAGAACCTGACGTGTAAATACAATACGCGAGCTGAGTATTTGATATTTGAATTTCAGGAGCTGAATCGGGTTGTTTGAAAACGCTCTCAGAAGATATTTTTACTGTTTCTGAATTGTAATTCCTGTAGTTTATGCCAGAACCCGATGTTAAAACAGTTGCTACTTTTGCATTTTTTAAAATGAAGTTGGTACGATTTTCAGGCCAAGATGGATCTACAGGAAGGTATCCCGCACCTGCCTTTAAAATACCCAAAATACCTACGATCGTATCTAAAGATCTGTCAACAACAATTGCTACTAATTCGTTAGATTTTATTCCGGTTGCAACAAGATAATTTGCTACTCTATTGGAAGATTTATCGAGTTCTTGATAAGTCAACTTTCGACCTTCACTTACAACAGCAGTTCTTTTGGGACAGGAAAATACTTGATCTTTAAAAAGAGAAATTAAATTTTTTTCTTTCTCATAGGCTAGATTTGTGTCATTAAATTTTTCGCGTATTATTACTTGTTCTTGTTCGGGTATATAATTGAGATTACCAAGTTTGACATGCTTGTTTTTTACCACTTCATAAATAATTTCTTTATAATAAGAGATAAATCGTTCAATAGATTCTTTTTTAAACAAATCTGTTCTATAGTCTATGCGAAAAAAATGAACATCTTCTTTTTTACAAGCATGCAAAGAGATATCAAAATTAGATATCTTATTGAGGTTTTCTAAAATGGTAAAACGTAATCCCGACTTTTTATCCTCTTCTGGCCAGGTTATATCAAAATATTCAAAAGCTGCATCAAAGAGAGGATTTCTACTTGGATCAGGTGTCAATTTTAAATCGCTCACCAGATTTTCAAATGAATACCCTTGATTTTCAATAGATTTGACAACTCCTGTTTTTACCTGATTTAAGAATCTTTTAAAAGTGTACTTTGAAATGGGTTTATTTCGTATGGGAACGGTATTTATAAAAACTCCCAACATAGTTTGAAGATCAATATGTTGACGACCACTGGTTGAAATGCCTACTACAATATCGTTCTGCCCGGTGAGCTTCCAGAGTAAGATATTGTAAATGGTTAAAAATAGTGTAGACATTGTAACATCTAACTCCTTCGCTAACTCAACTAACTTTGTATTTATTTCATCTTCAAGATTAAAAGTTATAGATGCTCCATCAATATTTTTAATCATGGGTCTTTTAAAATCGGTGGGTAAATTCAAAGCGGGAGGTAATTCTTTAAATTTGTCTAACCAGAATTCTTTCTGGCGATCTAAACTTTTCTGAACCTCATCACTCTGTTGCCATACTGCAAAGTCTTTGTATTGAATTTTAGAAATTGTGAGCGTCTCCTGATTGTAGATAGTCAAGAATTCCTGAATCATTATTTTTAACGAACCACCATCTGCAATTATATGATGTGCATCTAAGATCAAATACTGAATAGTTTCCGTCTCTTCAGCTATCCAAACTCTAAAAAGGTTTGGCATACCTAAATCAAAAGGTTTAATTAGCTTTTTGACAACGTTTGTAAATACTTCCTCCCTAAGATTCAGCCTCTCTATTGAGAAATCTACATCTTCGTGTATCATTTGAACCGGGATTCCATCTTCTAGGTGAAAAGAAGTTCGCAAAGCTTCATGTCTTTTAATGAGCTCCTTAAACGTATTCTCACATCGGTTAACCTCAAAATCACCTTCTATTCGAATAGCCATCGTCACGTTGTAAGAAATAGATGTTGGATCGAACTGATTTAAAATAAACAATCGTTTTTGCGTATCAGACTGGGGATAATACTTTGCCGGAGGTGCCGGTTTTATAGAAACAAAAGTGTTCTTTTTAGAATTTTTAATTAGGTTCAATAGCTTTTGAAAACTGGTGTCTTCAAATACCTTGCTATATTCAATTGATACATTGAATTCTTCTTCTACCTTAGAAATGAGCTTAATCATACTAAGTGAATCTCCTCCTAATGCGAAGAAATCATCATTTATTCCTATATTTTCAACTCCAAATATATCTTGCCAGATTTTTACCAGTTTCTTTTCTATACTAGAATCTTTAGGAGACGCTTCCAGACTTACGTCATTCGATACGTCTGACATTTCTGAATTGATAGGATACTCAGAAAGTATCTCAGAATTTTCTGTTTTTTGGCTCAAACTTTCAACAGCATGCAATGCAACATTTTCTGCAATCGCTCCCGAGTTACTACCAAAACCAAATTCTTCATTATAAATAGACCCTTTTATTCGTATATTAAAAGGCGTTTTATCAAATGGATAAGTGGGCAAAGAAAGCTTCTGTGCTTTTGATTGATGAAACTTAGTCCATTCTAAAGAGCCTCCGTATTTCCAGAATTGACTTACACCCTTTAATAAGAATATCTTGTCGCCAGTATCATTATTTTTGTTTTTAATAAGATTGATCGTAGTGTAATTAGCTTCTGTATTTAGACCTTTAAATTGTTCTAAAAGCAAAGAGATAAAGTTCCCTGCTCCTAATTTGAAAAATATTGTATCGGATGCATTATTAAGAAGCCTAGAGATTCCGTCAGTAAAAGCAACTGTCTGTTGAAGTTGTCCTACCCAATAATCCGGAGAGCCTATCTCATCTTGACAATAATTAGCTTTATAGCCAGAAATAATAGGAATATTTGCACTGTTAAACTTGTATTGTTGTAGCAACGCTTTATACTGCAATTCAATACTTTTCATTGCAGGAGTATACATTGAATGAGGTTCAGCTATATTCACAAACGAAATTTTCTCTTTCTTTAGTTTCTCTTCCAAACTCGTTAAGTCTTTCGCTATTCCTCCAACCACTACAGAAGCTCCATTATCGAAAGCTATAGATACTCCGTTTGGCAAATAAGGTTTCACCTCAGCTGACTTCAGAGGAATTCCTATCATTTTTTCACTTTCAGTATTTCTGATTAGGTCCCATCTTTTAATCAAAATTTCAACAGCCGTTTCGACGCTGAAAACGCCTGCAAAACAGGCAGCAGTATATTCACCAAAACCGTATCCTATTAAACAGTTCACTTTAATACCAAAAGATGTGATTAATTTGGCGAGTGCATATTCAAACGAGAAAGTTAAAAGTTGAATATCTAAATAATCGGTGATTTCTGTTCTCTCATCTGATTTGGGAAATAAAATATCCTTGAAGTCCTTACCCGTTTTGGATTTAAGTAGTTGAAAACAATTTTCTAATTCCTCTTTAAAAATAACTTCATTCTGATATAGATCCAGACCCATGTTTGTATAAATTGCTTTCTTTCCAGAGAAAATCAATATGACTTGTGGACTGTCTTCAGATACGTTCGTTACATTTTCACTTTCTAGGCCTTCTTTTAAATCTTTTATGTTTGAAGCAACAAAGGATTTTCTAAATTGAAAATGCTCTCTTCCAGTTTGTAATGTATACGCCAGCTGGTTTAGGTTCAATTGGCTTTTATCTGATACAAATGAATGCATTCTTTCTGAAACTCTATCTAAAGCCTCATTGGTTTTAGCAGATAAACAAATAACCGATGGGGTTTTCGCTTTCTCATTCAATTCATTCAAATTGATGATCTCCTCTAAAATTACATGTGCATTGGTACCTCCAATACCAAATGAACTTATTCCAGCTCTTAAGGGATATTTCTCATTCTCCCATTTGGTAAGATTCTGATTAACAAAAAACGGATTGTTGGAGGATTTCAATTCATCAATAGGACTACTAAAATTGATACTTGGCGGTATCTGAGCATTCTTCAGCATCAAACAAGTTTTAATAAAACCTGCGATACCCGCAGCGGTATTAGTGTGCCCCAGATTTGACTTGACACTCCCAATAGGGCACCTTCTGTGGTCAAGGGTATTTTGAAACACTTCCATTAGAGCACTCACTTCAATTTTATCACCCAAAGTGGTTGCGCTTCCGTGACCTTCAATGTAGCTTATACTCTCGGGAGCTACTTCAGACATCATTAGTGCCTCTCTGATAACCTCAATCTGACCATTAACACTAGGAGCCGTATATCCAACCTTGCGATTTCCGTCATTGTTACTAGCTGTTCCTTTAATTACAGCATGAATGTTGTCTCCATCATTCAACGCATCTTCCAAACGTTTTAAAACTACCATTCCTACACCATCACTCCAGATGGTCCCAGAAGCATTCACATCATAAGATCTAGTATGACCGTCTTTTGATAGAATCATCCCTTTTTCATAAATATGACCATTTTTTAAGGGTAATGAAAGTGAAACACCTCCGGCTAGAGCCATATTACTTTTCCCTGTTAACAAACTCTGGCAAGCCATATCTATCGCCACCAAAGATGTGGAACAGGCTGTATATATAGTGTGGCTAGGCCCTTGTAAATTCAACAGATACGATAGCCTAGTACTAATAAAATCCTTATCATTCATTATTAAGGCAGAAAATCGCTCTGAAAATTGATTATTGACACTTCTAAAATTGTGTAGCTGCCATTCAAAACTGGGATTTGCACCTACAAAAATTCCCGTTTTATTTTGTTGATCTTTATGAGGGTATCCTGCATCTTCTAAAGCATGATATACGCATTGTGCAAGGACTCTGAACTGTGGATCAAGTGTATCTGCTTCTTTTGGATTAATACCAAAGAATGCTGCATCAAAAAACTGGGCTTCTTTAATTAAGCCTTTTGCTTTTACAAAATTAGGATCATTTACGAATTTCTCGGCGATTCCGAAATCTATAAGTTCTTCTTTAGTAAAAAAGGAGATAGTTTCTTTGCCATTTTTAAGTATTTCCCAAAATTCATTCACATCTGATGCTCCTGGAAATCTACAAGCCATACCCACTACGGCGATCTCTAACCCATTATATGCATTCTCTTTCATAACAAATCTTCAGGCTTAATCTTTTTTTAATTATTTTGACTTTTGTGATAGTTTGAGGGTAATATTTAGAAACTATTAAGCTTCTAAATACATTTTACTTAAACTGAATAGATTTTTAGCTTCAAAAATTCTATCAATTCCTTTAATAACCTTGCCATTCTCAATTCCGAAATCTATGAAACTAACCACTTCGGTAACACCTATAGATTCTATTTCTTTTAGCAGGTTCTGACATGATTCTGGAGACCCAATTAATGTATTATTAGAATTGTATTTTCGATATGCCATTTCTACTAAATTATTTACATCAAAGCTCTGAGATTCTTTAGGTTTTACCATTTTAATTGATGATTTTAAATATTCCTTAAAAGGTACTTCTGCTATTCTTCTCGCTTCCTCTTCTGAAGAATCAAGGTAGGTATGAAGCATTAATGATATTTTCTTATCTGATACATCAAAACCATTATCGATCAGAGCATTACGATAAATTGTAATACTTTCTTTAAGATCATCCATCGATTGTTTTAACATATGAGTTAATAGATTCGCACCTACTTTTCCAGCATACTCAAATGTTTCAGGACGACCTGCTGCTGTAACCCATAAAGGGAGTTCCTTTGTTACAGGCACTGGTCTTATCAAAACTTCAAAATCTTTACCATCCCCATTTTTTCTGATCACGGGTTCTCTATTCCATAGTTTTTTGAGTTCTACGATAAGGTTCTGCATTTTTTGATGTCTATTTTCGTATTCAGAACCATAAAAAACGAAGTCGTCAGCTCGCCAACCTGAAGCGATTGATATTCCTATTCTACCGTTGCTTAAGTTATCAACAAGTGCCCATTCTTCGGCAACACGTATAGGATCCTGTAATGGCAAAACTACACTTCCCGAACGGATATTGATCTTTTCTGTAGCCATCGCTATAGCAGCTCCTAATACGGACGGACTGGGAAATGCGGCTCCAAAATCACCAAAATGACGTTCTGGAGTCCAAATAGCATCTAGATCATTCTTGTCTGCTTTTCTCGCAATTTCAAATAAGGTGTTGTATTCAATTTTTTCTGTTGTTGAAGAACCGAAAAACATGATGCTAAATTCCATATAAAATGTATTTATAAATATGATATAATAAGGTCACAAAAAGATTCTGATCTTCTTGACAATCCAAGTATCAACATGCAAATTCTACCCAACCTGAGATTTTTGGGTATTCTGGAAGATTGAATGCTACCACAACTAAGCTTCTGTATTGAGAAATTAGCGACACTATTTAAAGTGATGAGCCCCGAATACTTTAGACATCAAGTTTCTCAAACGCTTTGTGAAAGCTGGTTTTTTAAATGACTGCTTCCTTGCGCTTTTTCTTTGTGTCAGCCAAAGTTTCATTGTCCAACCATTGTTGCATTTCAATAACCTCAGCGATTTCTGCTATCGTTCTTTTATTAAAAAGATCTGCCAGTTTTAAAGTAATCCCAAAATGCTGTTTGATTTGATTCGCGATCTGGATACCTTTAAGAGAATGACCTCCCAAATCAAAGAAATCGGTATGTATTCCTATTGCTTCCTGGTCTATTTTTAGTACATCTGCCCAAATTGCTGCAATTACTTTTTCAGTTTCACTTTGAGGCATCACCATATTAACCTTGTTGCTAGAGGAATTGTTTCCATACGAAAGCAGTTTTTCACGATCAAGTTTGCCATTAGCCGTTACTGGTAAATTTTCTAAAAGCACCACCTCAGATGGTACCATATACTCAGGTAATTTTGCTGTGAGCATTTCTTTCAATGATTTATTCAGAGCATTCACTCCGTACCAGTTTCGACTCGCAAAATCCTCGGTAATGCTTCCTTCTACAATTTCTTTGGTAGCAATTGCATAAACATTGTAAAACTGAGTTCCTTTTAATTCTTCATTTTGATTCACCGAAACCTTAAAATTGTACTTCTCTAATATTTCTGTAATGGTTTTGAGACTCCCATCGCCATCGTATACCTCAATGATCATCTGATCTATTTTTGCCCAGTCTTTGTCATTTATCCCACGAATAATATCCATTTCGGCATTTTCAGCATCGATTTTCAATAAATGAATATGATCAATACTATTCTCCTCAATTACCTGCGAAAGCGATTTCAATTTGCAATTATACTTTTCATGGGCAAGTCTGTTGTCAAGTAGATCATTTACTTCATCAGCAGTCAAATCCTGTTCGTTTGTATCACGTGTATTGTCGATAAATCGCTTTACTTCATGTTGAATACCATCTCCGAGTGAAGCTCTGCCGGAAAGAGTGGTTGCATGAGGATAAAAATTGAATATGGCCTCTTCTTCTTTATCTGAAATGCCTATGTTAAATGTCTTGATCTTCCCCTTATACAAATTTGTATTCTTTTCTAAGAGTTTATAGGTAGGTGATAGAGGTTCAAATGCATAAATAATGGGATTTTCAAACATGACTGCAGCAAATATTGAAAACGAACCTACATTGGCACCAATATCGATAATGGTTGCATCTTTCGGCATTTTAATACCATTACTGTAATATGATTTTGATTCAAAAACCTCCGTATAAAGCATTTTAGCTTCAGAACGATTGTAAGAATACAGACTGATCCCATTGTCTAATTCATAAAGCTCTGCATCACCCTCCGTCTCATCTTTTTGTTCATTCAATATGTTTCGAACGGTGTGTGCCCTATCTTTATGAGGCACCACATAGGCTACTAAACTTTTATCTTGTTCTTCATCCTTTACAAGAACAGCCGCATCTTCTACTCCCGAATGACTTTGAATGACATTCGCTATTTCTGAAAGTTCGATACGATATCCTCTTATTTTAACCTGGTCGTCCAGTCGTCCTATGTATTCTAATTTATTATCGGGTAACCATCTCACTAAATCACCAGTTCTGTATACTCGTTCTTCATTTTCAATCCAATCCGTCACAAAACGTTCTTTGGTAAGTTGCTCCTCTCCCACGTAACCTAAGGCAAGACCCTCGCCCGCAATACACAATTCACCAACTACACCCTTGGGTACTAGCTGTCCGTTATCGTCTACGACATAAACTCTTTCGTTAGGTAACGGTGTACCAATAGGAACTGCGTTATATTGGTTTAATGCATTTTGATCAATCTTATAACCCAGAGAGTCTACACAGGTTTCTGTGGGACCATAAAAGTTGTAAAGCTGCGTCTTACTCCCAAATATCTTGTGAAATTGTTCGACTACTTCTTTTGGTAACGCCTCTCCTGCAATGATCCATGCCTTAAGACTTTCTAATGTAGTCTCTTCAGCAAAAGCATTTACAAAAAATCTGAAATGTGTGGGAGTACCATCTGATACATCTATCTTATTTCGGTTGAAAAAGTTCCATAATTCTTTACCATCCTTTCTGCTAGTTTCATCTGTGATAAAGAGCGTATGACCTTTTAAAAGAGCCGCATAAATTTGCTGAGCAGAAGCATCGAATGCATATGAAGCTAATAATCCGATGTTTAAAACCTCTTTATCGATCGTATTGTAAACCCTGGTTTGAAGTCCATACACAAGATTGATAATGCTTCTTTGTGTCATCATCACACCTTTGGGTAATCCGCTAGAACCAGATGTGAAAATACAGTATGCAGTATCTGAAGAGCTCGTTTGCAATGATGGTGCATCTACTGGTGTCACTTTCACAGCTGGTGCATCTATAATGGAAACAGGTATATCTTCGATCTCGAACTTTGAATAAGCCTCTGTTACTAATAAATGTGTGGCATTACATTTAGCAAGCATAAACTTAATTCTATCTTCAGGTAAACTTGGATCGATAGGCAAATAAGCTGCACCTGCTTTTAGCACCCCAAATATTGCTACAGGAATGTGAATGGATCTATCAAGCATTAAACCAACCACCTGACCGGTAGCGATTCCTTCACGAATAAGGTAATTTGCCAGTTGATTTGACCTTTGATCCAGCTCATAATAGGAAAGTCTTTCCTCATTGTACACCACTGCGACATTATCGGGTGAATTAGTGACCACCTCATCAAAAAGGTTGACTATGGAACGATCTAAGTCAAACTCAAGACTAGTATCATTTAACTGATAAATTAATTCCTCTTTTTCTGATTTTGATAGATAGTTCACCTCAGCGATTTGAGTACTAGCATCTTGCAATAGACTTGATGCTAATTGCTCAAAATGCAGCATTAAACGTTGTATCATTTCCTCATCATACACATCTGTATTATAAACGATTTCGAATGATAGTTCTTCAGATATTTCCTGAAAAGTGACTTGAATATCAAATAAAGTACGCCGATAATGCTTATCGTTACTCCATTTTAATCGATTGCTCTTCAAAGTCTCTTCCAACGGATTCTTCTCTGTATTCTGAAGGGTAAAAAGAACATCGAATAACAGATTTCGCGATGTATCTCTTTTGAGCTTAAGATCTTCTACCAGACGATCGAAAGGGTACATCTGATGATCAAACGCATTAAGGGTACTTTGCTTCACCTTCTGATAGAATGAATCAAAAGTTTCCTTCGGGTCTAATTGATTTCTTAGTGACAAGGTGTTTACATAAAAACCAATTTGATCTGCAAGATCTGAGTGATGCCTTCCAGCCACAGGAGTACCAATAATGATATCCTTTTTAGAAGTGTATCTGTACATAAGCACGTTCCAAACTGCTAATAATGTCATGAACAGACTTCCCCCGTTCTGCTTAGAATATGCTTTTAATTGATGCGTCAGATCTGCATTGATTTTGGTTTCGAGAACCCGACCATTAGATGTCTTTTGCTTTGGCCTTGCTTTTCCCGAAGGTAAATCCAACGTCTGTATCTCGCCGGAAAGATTTTCTAACCAAAATGATCTGTGGGATTCGAAGATTTCCGAATTCAATTGAGATAATTGCCAGGAAGAATAATCTTTATATTGTATCGAAAGATCCTTTAATACAGGCACTTGGTTATTCTTTAATGCCTCATAGTAAGCTAGTATTTCTTTAGACAGTATGGCTGTAGACCAGCCATCACATGTGATGTGATGTAAATTAAAATAGAATATAAATTCTTTATCTTCTATTTGCAACAGTACTGCATTAATCAGAGGTCCTACCTCAAGATCAAAAGGTTTTAGCGAGTCTTCATGAATAAAAGAACGAACCGCTTCTGTCTTATTTTCTTCATTTCTATAATCTATATATTTGATCTTAAAACCAATTTCCTCTCTGCTTTTCACCATTTGTCTTACCTCACCCGCTTCATTCTTTTTGAAAACAGTTCTTAAGATTTCATGTCTGTCAATCACTGCTTCCACCGCCTTCGTAAAGATATCAACATTTATATCCTCCTTTAGGTGCATATTGGCCGCCAGATTGTAGGTAATCGATTCTGCTTCGATCTGGCTAGACAGCCATAATCTCTTTTGTGCATCAGAGATAGGATAACTCTCCTGTACGGCAACCTGAGGAATCGCTTCATACTGCATACGATTGCTACGCATGAAGGATAACAGGTCTTCTTTAAACTCTTTAATTTCCTCCAAGATAGACACATCGACATCCTCCTTGAGCAGATGTACTTTGAGCTTGCTATTACTTTCTTCTAAAATAATGCCTTGTTCTTTTAATTTTTGAAGTAATTCTTTCATCTTTTTAGATTTCAAAAGTTTGTTTTATATCCGATTTTTGATACGAGTTATTGGTAGCCAGAAAAGCTCTGGAGTTCTCAATGATCCCTGAGAGCATATTTACGGTACCCTCTTGATATATTGTCTTGATATTAATTTTTAAATCGAATTGTTCGTATATTTTATTCACTAGCGAACTTGCCTTCAAGCTATTTCCTCCCAGATCAAAGAAATCTGTATGAACGCCTATCGCTTCTTCATTCACATTTAGAATGTCAGACCAGATAGTGATTAATTGTCTTTCTATTTCATTAGATGGTGCTACATAGTTTTCATGAGAGCTAACAGAGAACTCAGGTAACGAATGCATATCTACCTTACCTGTGGGACCCACCGGAAACCTATCTAAATGAATAAAATAGTTTGGAATCATGTATTTAGGCAGCGTTCGAGATAAATGTGATCTTAACTCTTCTGGAAGAAAAGATTCGGCACCTTCATAGTAACCAACCAGGTATTGTTCCTGATCTTTCTCCTTAAGCATTACCAAACTTCGGTTGACACCTTCTAAAGTATCCATCTGGCGAGAGATCTCATTTAGTTCAATACGATATCCGCGTAATTTCACCTGTGAATCTCTCCTGCGGTGGTATTCGAGATTTCCATCAGGCAACCATCGTACGAGATCCCCTGTGCGATACACACGCTGTTCTCCAGCAATCCAATTCTCACGGAACTTAGCAGCTGTATCTTCCGGATTTCCGATATAGCCAAGGGCAAGCCCGTCTCCGGCAATACACAGTTCACCATAAACGCCAATAGGCACCTGTTTTCCGTACTCGTCTACTACATATGCTCTTTCGTTTGGTAAAGGACGTCCAATTGGGATGCTTTTATAAGCTTCAATATCAGATTGTTTTACCTTAAATACGGTAGAATCTACACAGGTCTCGGTGGGCCCATAGAAATTGTAAAGTTGTGAGCTTTCGCCGAAAAGTGAATAAAATCTGTCTACCAAATTCTTTTGAAGTACTTCTCCTGCCAGAATCCATGAAGAAAGACTTTCTAAACTGGAAGCCTCCTTAACAGAATTAACGAGCAGTCCGAGATGAGTAGGGGTACCATCAGAAACGTCAATATGGTAACGATTATAAAACTCAAGAAGTTTATGACCATCTTGTCTGGTCTCATCATCGGTAATGTAAAGAGTATGGCCCTGCAAAAGACTACCGTAAATTTGCTGAGCAGAGGCATCAAATATAAATGATGCCACCAATGCTACATGTAAATGTTTATTCTTATAAGACTTGTAGACATTTTGCTCTAGTCCCTTTACCAAATTTATAATACCTCTGTGTGGCATGATCACTCCTTTCGGTCTCCCTGTCGAGCCAGAAGTAAATATACAGTAAGCTGCATCTGTAGCTTGAATTGTGATTTCTTCTAACTGTGTTACTTCGGGTAACTTCGAAAAATCAAATACACCATGCTTAATATCATCCTTAAAAGGCATTTCATTACTCTTTGAACCGAATACATAAGAAGCCTCACTTTGCATCAACATATAGCGTATCCTATCTTCCGGTAGACTAGTATCGATAGGAAGATAAGCTGCCCCAATTTTCAAAACACCGAGCATACTGATCAATACATCCAGTGAACGGTCAAATAACAGTCCTACTATTGACCCCGAAGTAACCTTTTCAGAGAGAAGAAATGCCGCTACCCTGTCAGACAGCGTGTCCAGTTCAAGATACGTCAATGATTCTCCCTCAAAGCTTAAAGCGATACGATCTGGATATTCTGCAACACGCTCCTTAAAAATAGCTACAATAGATGCATCGCGTTCATAAGAAAGCTCCGTTTGATTGAACGATGCCAGTTTAGCAACCTCCTCTGATGTTAGCAAACTCAGATCTCTAATAGCAAGATTATCTTTTGTTAGTACTGAATCTATGATTTGGAGGAAGTAGACGATCCATTTTTCAATGGTTTCTCGTTTGAATAAGTTTGTTCTGTAATCTAAATTGATCTCCAGTTCTCCATCTACTTCACTAATACGTAAAGAAATGTCGAATTTTGAAATACCTACTGTATAGTCGAAGCTTTCTTCAACATAATCAGCTAATGATCGGGGAATATCTGACATGCTAAAGAACTCAAACATTACATTAAACAATGCATCTGATCTTAAAGCGCCAGTTGCTCCTATACTTTGTGCAAGCTCTTCAAATGGATATTCCTGATGCTCAAAGGCATTAAATGAGGTTTCACTCACCTCATTTACGAACGTGCGAAACATTTTGTCGCCTGAAGGACAATTACGCAAAGCGAGAGTATTAATAAAAATTCCGGCTACGTTTTGTAAATCTGAATGGTTACGACCTGAAACAGAACTTCCTATAACAATATCTGTTTGATTACTAAGCTTGCTTAATAATATATTATAAATGCTCAAAAGCACTACAAACAGCGTTGTGTTTTCTTCTTGTGCCAGATGAGATAGATGCTTTGTCTTCTCTTTATCGAGCTTACAGCTTACGGTATCTCCTGTAAAATCTGAAATATTATAATTAGGATAATCATAAGGAAGCTCAAGCATTTCCGGCCGCTCTGCAAATTGTTCTAACCAATAATTCTTATGCGCCTTCATTTCTTCACTACGTGCGTACTCTTCAAACCAACATACATAATCTTTGTATTGAATTCGCAACTCCTCTAATTCCTCGCCATCGTAAAGTGTTTTAAAATCTTTTTTCAAAATGTTGGTTGTGATAGCATCAGAAATAATATGATGACAATCTACGATCAGTATAGACTCTTCTACCGATTTCTCAACAACGCCTACTCTGAGTAGTGGTGCTTCTGAAAGGTCAAACGGTCGTATGAAATTGCGGATAACAGCATCGATTTGGTCATCGCTTTCCAAATATGCTATAGAAAATGCTACTTCAGGTAGGACACGCTGGACAACTTTTCCATCGATAAATTCAAAAGAAGTACGCAGCACTTCATGCCTTTCAATGAGCTTTTTAAAGGTCTCTTCCAATCTGTTCTTATCTAAAGCACCTTTTAACACAGTTGCCTGAGGCATGTTATAAGCGATGGTATCACTATCAAACTGAGACAGATAATACATTCTTTTTTGAGAAGGAGACAATGGGTAATAATCCTGTTTCTCAACTACAGGAATTTTGAGTTCTTTGTGTTCAAACGCTTGTCCTTTATTAATTAATCTTGCAAGATGTGCAATAGTAGGCTTGGAAATTATATCTTTCAAAGAAATCTTTATTGCAAACTCATGAAAGAGACTGTTCTTAAGGAATACCATGCTTAAAGAGTCACCGCCATAATCAAAAAAGCTACTCTCTACGCCAATAATTTCCGGAGAAATCTTTAGTATGTCTGCCCATAGAGCTACTAATTTGCGCTCAATTTTCGTGGTTGGTGAAACATAATCTTCGTAACGAACAATCTCATGCTCGGGTAATGACTTTCTATCGATTTTACCATTTACTGTTAGCGGGAATAATTCCATATGGATAAAGAAAGAAGGCACCATATAGTCCGGTAAGCGATCTTTAAGATAAGATCGCAGGGAAGAAGTTGAAATTGACTCCTTTGATTGATAATAAGCTACCAGTTGCTTATCATCTTCTCCCTTACCCTTCACTAAAACTACACTATTAGAAATTTTCTTATGCGTAGTTAACTGATACTCAATTTCAGGAAGTTCAATTCGATAACCTCTAAGTTTTATTTGGTCGTCCTCTCTTCCAATGAACTCCAAATTACCATCCGGTAGCCATCTGGCCATGTCTCCTGTGCGATAAACTCTGTCTTCCCATTCAATATGATCTGTACTAAAACGCTCAGAAGTCATTTGCTGATCTCCAATGTAACGCTGAGCCAGCCCGTCACCTGCAATACATAGTTCACCTGCGACTCCTAAAGGTACCAGATTGCCTTTAGTATCTGTGATATAGACACGCTCGTTAGGCAAAGGTTTTCCGATAGGGATTGTTCTCATATCATTTAAACGATCATAAGCAATTTTGTACGCAGTACTATCTACACACGCCTCTGTAGGTCCGTAGAAATTATACAGTTGTACTTTATTTCCAATATGATTTACAAGTTGCTGCACCAGATCTTTAGACAGCGTTTCTCCAGCCAGAATCCACGAAGACAGATATTCTAAGTCATTTTTTTGATCTAAACTACTTATCAAGAGTCGTAAATGGGTTGGAGTTCCATCGGATACGTCTATACGATTTGCATTGTAGAAATTAAGAAGTTTTTGACCATCTTTTCTGCTTTCATCATGAACGATATAAAGACTATGCCCCTGTAAAAGCGCTCCAAAAATTTGTTGTACCGAAGCATCAAAAGAGAACGATGCTACTAAAGCTACCTTAAGTTTTTTATTATTATACTCCTGATAAACGCGATCTTCAAGCCCTTTTACAAGGTTCACCACACTTTTCTGATTCATTACCACACCTTTTGGCTGACCACTGGAGCCTGAGGTAAAAATGCAGTATGCTATGTTTTCTGATAAAATTTCAATGGCAGGATTTTCAACAGATTGTGCCCTAATAGCTTCAACATGGATTGATTTCACCGGAAGGTAAGCTGAATACTGCTCTACAAATTCGTTCTCAGTGAGTAAAAAAGATGAGCGACTTTTGTCTAACATATAACCAATTCGCTGCTCCGGAAGACTAGGATCTAAGGGCAGGTATCCTCCACCTGCTTTTAAAACTCCGAGAATTCCAATAATCATGTCCAGCGATCTGTGAAGCAAAAGACCAACAGTAGTACCCTGTACAACACCTTTTGACATTAAATAATGTGCTACCTGGTTGGCCCGTATATTTAATTCGGCATATGTGAGACTTTCACCTTCATAAATAGCCGCTATTGCTTCCGGATTTTGAGTTACCTGCTTTTCGAATAAAGAAGCAATACTTTTATGATCGTTATAAGGTAAATGGGTATTATTAAATTCCTTTATAAGCAGTTGCTTCTCTTCTGAAGGTAAGAATGTAATATCAGAAAGCTCAATATCCAGATCATTAATAGTGGCATCAATAATTCCTTTAAAATAAGTCACGAACCGTTCAATCGTTTCTCGGTCATAAAGATCTGTTCGATAGTCAAGGTCGTAAACATCCCGCCCATTATCCCTAGCTGAAACCCTCATACAAAAATCAAATTCCGTAGTGATATTAGGCATATGCATTTTCCTGACGGTTGCATTGGGTATGTCTAACTTAAATTCAGAAAAGTTGTAGTATTCAAACATCACATCAAACAACGGATTCCTATAAAGGTCTGGAGTGAGGTCTAATTTGCCTACCAGTTTGCTAAAGGAATATGCTTCATTTGAGAAACATTGGAAAACTGTATTCTTTACTTCCTGAAGAAATGCTCTAAAACTTTGCTTTTTACTTGTTTGGCAGCGGATAGGCAGGGTATGTGCAAAAACTCCCAAAATCTGCTCAAGATCTTTGTGTGGTCTACCTAAAAGTGTGGTTCCAACCACTATATCTTCCTGATTGCTGAGTTTAGATAACAATATATAGTAGTTACTAAGCATCAGGGTGTACATCGTAATTTTTTCTTCCTGACATATTTTCAAGAGACTGTTATGCTGCTTTTCTGAAAGTTCAAACCTCACGGTAGAGGCATTGAAATTTTGCACCTCCCCTCTTTGGTGATCTGTAGGTAACCGTAAAGAGTCAGGAATAGAAGCAAATTGATCTAACCAGAAAGCTTCGGATTCCTCAGATAGTTCTTCGTGAGCCCTACTTTGTTGCCATTCTGCAAAATCAACATACTTTAGATTTGCAGGCGATAAGGATCTTTTGTGATGTAACGATTCGAAATCCTGCATGATCATTCCAAAAGTCAATCGATCGAGAATTATATGATGTATATCAATGAGTATATAATACTCTTTATCACCCCTTTTACAAATTGCAGCACGTAACAGTTGTGGCTCCTCCAGGTTAAAAGGCCGATGAAATTTTTCGATAATAGCATCGAGGTCTTGATCACTATCTTCAAATAACTCAAGCTCAAAATCTACATTCTCGTGTATTTTTTGCACAGCTTTGTCATTGATGACATGAAAAGAAGTTCTTAGAATGTCGTGTGTGTGTATGAGTTCTATAAATATAGCCTCATACTCCTGATAGTCGATCGTTCCTTCCTGCTCCAGAATGCCGAGATTATTATAACTTAACAAATCAGGATTCATTTGATTTAGCACAAAGAATCCTTTTTGAGCTTCTGATTGTACGTAGTATTCTTTATGTGGTGCTTTTTGGATCGTCACATCTTTTGATTGCGCTCCATTTTTTATAAGATCTAATTGATTTCTAAAACTGGTATTTTTGAATACTTTCTTTACTTCGATTGAAATATTGAACTCGCGTTGAATATTTGATACAAGTCTTATCACCCCTAAAGAATCTCCACCAAGCTGGAAAAAATCATCTTCAAGACCTACTTCAAATCCTAGTACATCTTCCCAGATTTTTGCAAGTCGCTGTTCCATCTCAGTCGTTGGCGCTACGAACGGAACATCGAGCACAGGTCTTTGTTTCAGCACAGTAGTATTTTGATCTTCTATATCATCGGCTGCTACAGCAGGATTCAGCAGTTTTTCAACAAGACCCGGGAAATTTACAGGACATATGGCAATTTGAGGTTCTATATTTCCTGAAGAGAACATTCGTTGGAATAGCTGAATACTTTCTTCATAATTTATAGCTGTATTAGCTGTATCATTATTTTTTGCAAATAAGGCTTCAAATTTCAGCCTTTCCTGGTCTGCTTCCGACAAAGCCAAATTTTCTTCAAGATCACCTTCCTGCTGTTTGTTGAGATAAGGGAAATTTACAGATAACCATTTGGTAGCTCCTCCTCGTGCATTCTCATTAGCAACCATAGTATCTACATATTGATTCATGGCTGCGTAGCCAATCATACCTATTCCTCCGATTAAAGAGGAAAGGGATGAAATTACAAGAGCGAAATCCACAGTGTGCTCTGCTACTACCTGTCTTAATACTTCCAATCCAGTTTTTTTCGAACTAAGATGTGCGTTTAATCCCTGGGCGTTTATATTATTAATAAGTTCCAATGTCATACCCCCTACATCCCCTGCAGCGTAAACGATGCCATCTAATCTACCAAACTTGTTTTTTACCTCATTTACAAGCACGTTCATCTCATCCAAAGAGCCGGCATCTGCCTGCATCGCATAAACGCTCTTATACTTTTTATGAAGACGGTCAAATCTCGCAATTTTCTTTGCTTTCTCATCTTGGTTAGCGAACGATTCTTCGGTTCGGTCAAAACTCGATTTTACCTTAATTTCAGATCTTCCTACAATAATTAAATTACAATCGTTATTCTCTAAAATCGCATTTGAAATCGTGTATCCCACATCTCCTAAACCACCGATAATAATGTAAGTTCCGCCTCGTTTTAATCCAGAGATATCACTCTCATTTTTTCTGATTGGGTAAGACTCAAAATATTGCACCCATCTTTGGTTTTTTCTAAGGCTAACGACCTTATCTACTGCACCAACTTCTTTCACTAATTGCTCCATAAGCAGAGGTTGGTTATCGATATAAGCCTCTTTATCAATTTCAATAAGTCTTGTAGTAATATTCGGATTTTCCTGAGGAATTACCCGAGATGCCGAAATGATGGTTGACTTAGCGGCATCTAATATCTCTGTTCCATATATATTAAATAAACCACAGGAAACAGTTAGGTACTCTATATCTTCATGGAAGAAGACGGTTTGTTGTAAACTTTGAACAATAGCAACATTTCTCTCTAAACTACTCTTTTGTTCTTCATCATTTACTATGCTGGTAATATCGAGAATGGTATTAATTCTTTTATCAAGGGCTTCTAGATCTTCAAAAAGGTTTACTAACTGTTCTTTTTTATTGTAATCCAGTAAATATTCTGCATTGTTTATTTTCTCATACTTTTCAGCATAGTTAACCGTGATGACCGTATGGTTACGTTGCAACCCTTCAATTAAAAGATCAGAACTCTTATGATCAAACAGTAAAATAGTACGTTCTTGATTTTTGTCCTTTTGATAATTGAACGGAACCCGTTTCCAGGAAGGTACATAAAACCAATTGGCTAACTTTCGATTTCTTTTGAGGGTGGCATTTTGAGTTGTGCCTATCGCATCTACTTGAATATTAAAGGGTACTTTCGCAAAAGGATAGTCAGGTAAAGAAATCTTCTTGCGCTGGTGCCCTTGATGATAGCCGCTCCAATCAACCGAACCTCCGAATTCCCAGAATGCTCCTATCGCCTGTAAAATGAAACTGTGGTCAGACAGGTTTGATTTGTCGTTACTTTTTTGATTTTCACTTCTAACCAAGTTTACCAAGCTCAATGGGGACTCCGGATTTTCCAGACGACGTAATAGAATGTTAATAAAATTTCCAACACCTAATTCCATAAATATAGCGTCAGGATATTTAGCCACTAAGGCTTTTAGTGCCTTAAAAAACTCTACTTTTTCTGCCAGATGTCTTAGCCAGTAAGTAGGTGAACTATATTCTGTCTGGCACCAGTCACCTGTTACATTAGAAAGCATTGGTTTATTTGAAGGATTCAGGGTGTGTTGTAGCAGTGTTTTTTCATAATTTTCTTTCAACACATTCATCTCGGGACTGTGGGCAGCAGGACCTTCGAGAATGTCATGTACCAGAATATCATCATTCTGGAACTTCTTCTTCACTTGATCTACATAGGTATTTTTCCCTGAGAGTACTACAGACTGTCCGTTATCTACTGCTATGACGACTTTCTTATTCAGATAAGGCATTGCTTCATTGGCAGAAAGCGGTACGGCGATCATTTTACCATCTTTCGACAGGCTCATTAGTCTCCCTCTTTCGGAGAGTAAATGCTGAGCTGTTTCCAGATCAAAAACACCAGATAAACATGCTGCTACATATTCACCCAGGCTATATCCAAGAACCGTTTCTGGTTCGATACCCCAAGATTTTAATAAAATAGCCAGAGAATATTCATAAGAGAAAACGAGGAGTTGGGGTACGTGAAAAGCAGTAAGAACTTCTGCGTTTTTTTCACCTAAGATGATAGGCTTACAATTCTTACCTGTATTTTTTTCGATGAAATACAGGCATTCGTCCATCGCTTTTCTAAACGCGGGTTCTTTGAGATAAAGATCTTTTGACATGGTGGGATAATATCCACCCATACCAGGAAAACTCATCACAGCTACCCGGTTTGATTTCGCTTCTCTCGCTCCGCTGACAACACTAAGTTTTTTAATAAGATCGTTGCGATCTTTAGCTACGATGGCTCTTCTGTATTTAAAATGATTTCTTTTGGTTTGAAGTGTATATGCAATATCAGCAATATCGATATTCTTATTTTTTTCTACATATTGCAGAAGATCATTTGCATATTGATCTACTCCTGCCGGAGTTTTAGCAGAAATACAAATTAGTGTATCTCTTTCATCAATTGTCGTTGCGATAGTATGCTCTATTTTCTCTAATATGACGTGCGCATTGGTACCTCCGATACCAAAAGAGCTCACACCCAATCTCAACGGATACGTATTATTTTCCCATTCTTTTAACTCACTGTTTACCATAAAAGAGCAATCAGCGGATGTAAGTTGTGAATTAGGAGTATTAAAATTGATACTAGGGGGTATTTGCGCATGTCTTATCATGAGGCATCCTTTGATAAAACCTGCAATACCAGCAGCAACATTTAGATGACCGATATTTGATTTTACACTGCCAATCGCACACTTATAGTTTTCAGGAAGATCTTTAAAAACTTCCAGAAGCGCATTTATCTCGATTTTATCTCCTAATAATGTAGCGCTACCATGTCCTTCAATGTATCCGATGCTCTCCAACGGCACTTCTGCCATTTGCACAGCTTTTCTAATCACATCGCATTGACCCTGAATGCTGGGAGCGGTATACCCAATTTTACGATTGCCATCATTATTAGTCGCAGAGCCTTTGATGACAGCGTATATATCATCTCCCTCTGCTATAGCATCTTCAAGCCGTTTTAAAACTACAATCCCAGCTCCATCGCTCCAGATCGTACCACTGGCATCTTTATCGTAAGAACAGGTATGTCCATCTTTTGACATGATCATTCCTTCCTCTACTGAATAGCCTGACTTAACCGGAAGTGCAATCGATACGCCTCCTGCAAGAGTGACATCGCATTTACCTGTCAATAAACTCTGGCAGGCCATATCTACAGCTACCAGCGACGTTGAACAGGCTGTGTATATGGTATGACTATGACCATGTAAATTAAGAAGATAGGATAGTTTTGTACTAATAAAATCTTTGTCATTGGCGATCAATGTAGAAAATCTTTCAGATTGCAGATCACCTGTTGTTTGAAAGCACTGCTGCTGCCAGTTAACGCTGGGAGATGCTCCTACGAATACTCCGGTATTATTTCTGGTTTTTTCAAAATCATGACCAGCATCCTGAAGGGCATTGTAAGCACATTGCAACAAAACTCTCAATTGAGGGTCTAAAATGTTAGCTTCCTGTGGAGAAATTCCGAAAAACGCTGCATCAAAAAACTCAGCGCCTTCAATAATACCTTTCGCATTAACGTAATTTGGATTCGCTAAATCTTCTTCCTGCAATCCATTTGCCAAAAGCTCATCGTCTGAAAATCGCGATATGGTTTCCTTCCCTTTTTTCAAATTTTCCCAGAATTCATGAATATTTGCAGCACCTGGAAATTTACATGCCATACCAACAACAGCTATTTCTAAACCTGTATATTCTTGCTTGTTCATAATCTATTTTTGAAATTTTTTAACGACTGCTGATTAGACCTGAAAAAAATCTTGCTTTTATTATATGCCTTAAACTTTATTAAAGGCGTTCACCGGAGATGGCATTTAATTGATCTTTGCAGAAAAAAATGCGCCTTTTACAAGGTATGATGCTAGTATCATAACCTATTCTATTATTTTCACTTTAATGTTTACTCTGCCATTGAAGACTTGAGTAATTTTCCCATTCTTGATTTAGCAGAACTGAGATTTAGGGAAGACATCTTAGTTTCTGATTTTGACTCTATTTCTAAAATGTCTGACGCGATATATTGCGCCAAATCTCTTGTATTGGTATACTTATACATTATTACATCATCAACTTTTGTCAAAAAGTGATCTTCTATAGCCAACTTAATTCTAACGGTTTGGATAGATGTAATTCCCAAATCGAAAAAGTTAGTAGTAGCTTTTATGTTATTTAATTCGGTTATTTCCTGAATAATATCAATGAGTTTTAATTCAATCTGAGGCATTGTAAGCTTCTTGAGCTCGCTCTTCAAATGTGTTTTGCGCGCTTCTACTTTTTCCAGAAATACATTATAGAAACCCTTTAGAAAGTTTTCTCTCATTAAGTAACGTTGCGGCTTACCACTGGTAGATTTATGAATCTTATCTACTGCAATTATCCTACTTATGGCTACTCCTACTTTGTTGCCTACATGCTTTTTGATACGCTTTGAAAGAGAAATAAACTCATCAACATCACCTTTAAATAATACAAAAACAAACACCTCATCTGTCTTCGCTTCGTCGTTGTAAACGTTACAAGTCAACGCCTGTTGGAAGTGTATTTCGGGTAGTTCTTCTATAAGGCGATCCAGGTCATTGGGAAAGTAGTTCTTCCCATTTATTACGATCATCTCTTTAGCTCTACCGGTAATAATAAGATCTTCTTGTTTTATAAAACCAATATCTCCCGTATTCAACCAGGAATCTTTAATTGTTTTTTGTGTTAATTCGGGATCATTGTAATAGCCTTTGGTAACCGCCGGGCTTTTAAGACTAATAAAGCCCAAGGTACCTTCCTCCAGAGGATTATTATTTTCATCTACGATTCTAACCTCTGTCCCCGCAAACTCTCCAACATTTGCAAAGGAGGCTGCATTATCGGAATCCTGCGCACTTATTTGAACTTTATCTCCAACATTTAATTGAGCCCTATCGAGAAAGTATTCTGCAGGAGTATCCTTATCATGGTAGTAACGTATAGAAACACCCAACACTGCTTCTGCCAAACCATAACTCGGCTTTATACAATCTGAAGCAAGCCCGCAAGGCTCGAACGTTCTTGTGAATTTTCTACATAATTCAACCGACACCGGTTCGGCACCATTCATAATATATCTCAACTTTTTTAAGGATAATCTTTCTAAAGAAATGCGATCTAGGCTGCCTAGAACCAGCTTAAAACCAAAATTTGGAGAACCTGTCATCGTGATTTCATGTTCTGAAAGACATTCTAGCCACATATCAGGATAAGCAAGAAACAGCGAAGGCGGCATTAAAAATTGAGGTTTATTAATAAGCAAAGGAAGCAAATGAAAGAAAATAATACCCATATCATGTGTTAGCGGCAGCCAAGCTAAGAAACGATCAGATTCATTAATCTGAAGGTGTTTCAAATAATTGTTGATATTATAGAGAATCGCTTCCTGAGTATTCGTAACTCCCTTTGGAGTACCGGTGGATCCCGAAGAAAATTGTATAAATACCAGTTCTGAAGGCTCGGTCTTCAATGGCTTGGCTCTTTTCGAAAGTGCAAGATTGTTGAAATCCAGACAATTCTCAGCAATTTCAACAAACAAGGAATTTTGATCTTTAAAACCTTCAAAATCGTTTTTTAACGATGGATTATCGCTAATTACATAGGGATTATTGAGTTTTTCCCATACACTACATATTTTGGTAATCGTATCGGATGCCGATACGTAAGAGAGCGGTACAGGCACAATTTTCCCAAAAACGCATGCCCAGAAAGTTACAAGAAAGTTCTTTTGCGATTCAAATTGAAAAACCAATTCGTCTCCTCGTTTTATACCTTTTTCCTGAAGGGCGTGCAATTTATAGCACGCCTCCAGATATAGCTTCTTGTAAGATAAATGCTCTGCGGAATTACGTCCGTTTATGAAGGTGATTCCAGTAGTGCTGTCTTTCTTTATATTCTCAAAAAATATGTCGTGCAACGTAGACTCCATAAGTTTTATCTTGGATTAATTAATTTTTTCGAATACTTGTTCATCACTGGCAGAAGTCATGATCTTATCAGTAATGATCTTTGCTAATTGTTTTAAGTTAGGACCAGAAGTGAATTCCATTGGGGATAGTTCAACTGCCAGTTTATCATTGATCGCTCTGATGAGCTGTACTGATAAAATGGAATCCACTCCCAGAAAGTTCACTCCTTTATCTGCAGGAATTGTATCCTTCGGCATTTTTAATATTTGAGACAATTCATCGGTGAGTAAGTCTACAACACGCTCTTGTCTTTTGGCTGAATCTAAGCTAAGTAGCTCATCCCAATTCTCAGCCTGTTCTGGTGTCAGCAGACTGTTTGAGCCTACATTTTCCTGAATTAGTTCTTCGAATAATGAGAATTTGCTTGTCTTAAAGGATTTCTCCATACTATTCCAGTCTAACTTAAAGAATCCGACTTGTGTAGGTTTGCTTCTTAAGATTTCAGCAAGGCCCATTAATACCTCCTCATTGGAAAAACTTTGAATACCAAAATCATTCGCCATTTTCTGTAGATTCTCGTCTCTTGACATTACTCCAGACTGCCCTAATACTCCCAAATTGATGGTAGTCGCAGGCAATCCCTGGCATCTTCTAAAAAAAGCGAAAGAATCCAGCATCGTATTCGCGACGATATAATTTGCCTGTCCGAGATGACCAATGAGTGAAGAAAGACTAGAGAACATGACAAAGAAATCGAGATTTCTATTCTTACTTAATTTGTGAAGATTCATCGCACCATCTACCTTAGGTTTAAGTACTTTGGCGAACCTTTCATCATTCATGTCTAGAAGGAAACCATCATCTAAAACCATAGCACCGTGGAAAATCCCTGCCAGTGGAGGCATATGCTCTTCGAGTTCAACGAATATTCGTGCCATTCCATCATAATCGGCCACGTCTACAGCTAATACTTTAATAGCAGCTGCTTTCTTCCGTAAACCATCGATAACAGATTTTACGTTCGCATCTTTTTCTCCACTTCGGCTAAGAAGAATAAGATTCTGAGCTCCGTTTTCAAGCATCCATCCGGCAATCTCCAGTCCAAGACCCTTGGTTCCTCCAGTGATCATATAAGTAGCATCTGCCTTAAATAATGAATCGTTTCGTTCTTCTATCTGAATAGATTGATCTTTGAAGTTTACAACCACCTTACCAATATGCTTGCCTTGTTCCATTAAGCGAAACGCATCTGATATTTCATTCGGATTGTACATCTTCACCGGGAGCGGTGCTAATTTTCCAGAATCGATGTAGTCATGCATCTTATCAATTAGCTTCGCGATTTCTTTCGGCTTATCTTTCCCTAATTGATCGAGATCGATTGAAGTAAAAGAAAGGTTTTTGCTAAAGACTTTCATAGGAAGTAAAACATTGTCCACAGCATTTAGCTTACCTATTTCCAGGTATTTCCCGAAGGGCGCCAGCACCGCTAAACTTTGGTGGAACGTTTCTCCTGTTAATGAACTAAGAACTGCATCTACACCTTCACCATTTGTGATTTCATTAATTTTCCGTGAAAAATCAAGATCGCGAGAATTGAAAACATGTTTAATACCTAGATTCCTCAAGTAATCTCTTTTCTCTTCACTACCCGCTGTAGTAAAGATCTCAGCACCTACCATTTTGGCATAGTTAATAGCGGCTAGACCTACTCCACCAGAACCATTATGAATAAGTACTTTTTCTCCTTCTTTCAGGTTTGCGATGTCTTCAAGACAATAAATAGCTGTCAGGTAAGCGACAATGGCATGCGAACCGTTCTCTTCAATTATTTTGGGACACTTACCCACAACATTCTCGTCGACAGTTACATACGACTGAAATGTACCCGGAGTAGCGGCAAGTACACGATCTCCTACTTTAAATCTTGTAACGTTCTTTCCTATTCTGGAAACTACACCAGCACAATCGAGTCCTATATCATCTTGACTCTTAGTACCTTCCAGAGCATCCTTTGAAATTTTGTTGGTAACCTTCAAATAATCCTTAAAGTTGATACTGGTATTTTCTACCAATATTTCCAGTTCATTATCTTTAGGGTCTACCCGATTCATTTCCCTGAAATAAATACTATCTAAATCTGAGAATTCTGGTGCAACCATTTCTAGAGGAGTATCCTTGAAGGTGACTGTCTTCATCACTCTTTCTTCCTCGGGCTTGTTCACCTTTCTCATTATTCTGGTAAATACCTGTCCATCTCTTACTGCAAGTTCTTCAAAGGTTCTCTTATTAGCATTCATCTGAGCTAATGCCGTCTTCCAGGTTTCCTTTGAAATAGGCAATTCTTCTTTTTGGTCAAAATCGACCACTCGAATTCTCCAGTTGGCAAATTCACTACTCATTAATCTCCCAAGACCCAGAAATGCAGAGGTTTCTAAATTTTTAATTGTATCATTATCCTCTACTATCTGAGCACCGCGAGTAATTAAATTTAACGTCATACTTTGTGGAAAAGCCTCTGAGAAGTATCGGATAAGATTTAATAATGGATTGATAATTTCGATGTACTTTTCAGTAGATACAGGTGTTTCATTCTCATTAGATTCATTGTCATAGAAATACACCAATTCTAAATCGGTTACATTTCTATCTTTCAATAATTTAGCCACTGTAGACACGTCTTGCAGGTTAACTTCGTAATGATTTTCGCCAAGTTCGCGAAGATCTGTTCCTGGTTGAACTACTAATGCTTCCGCAGTAAGCTGAGACGTCAACGGCAAACTATTTGTATAATCATCGGTGACAATCAGGTATAGTTTGTCACTATGGTTACTTAGATCTATGTCTGTTCTGGTCTCTTCTTCTACCCAATCTATCTGATATAACGCATTGTCTGGGAAATCATCTGAAACTAAATTCTGACTTGCTATTTCCTGGCATTTAACATCTTGTAATTTAAGAGCCACTTCACCTTTTTCATTACAGATCACCACATCTGCGATCATCGTGTCTGAGGTGAACGACTTTAGTTTAAGATGACAGAAAAACTCGTTACCGGGACTTTCATAACCATATAGTTTACCTATGGAAACAGGAACGAAAGAACTACTATTTTCTGTATCGAAAACAATCATTGTTTGAAAGCAAGAATCTAGTAATCCGGGATGAATGAAATGCTGTTCTCCCTCACTTTCTATTTCAGGACATGCCTTTATTTTAGCTACTAGTTCATTTTCGTCGTAGTAAACTGTATCAATACCTGCAAACCGAGGTCCGTAGCTTAGTTTTGCCTTGTTGAGTCTTTCATAAACTTCTTCTTTATGCATTTCCTTTGGCATGTTCTCTCTCAAGGCGGAAATATCTATACTACCGGGTCTTTCATTGAAATCTCCAATGATGCATTTTCCAGTCGCACGTTTAAACCAGGGAGTGTCATCTCCTTCTTCCTTATTATAAATCTCAAATTGATTGGATTTTGGATTTAATGAGGTGTAGAGATGTTGTACATCTGTATCGTTCAAGATCAACATCTGGTGGAATTTAATATTTTCCAATCCGAAGAAATCCTCCTTTTTGATACTCTTATGCAAAGCTATTGCAGCAGCGACATAGCCTGTACCCGGGAAAACCATTTTATCCTGTACTATATGGTCTTGCAAAAACGGAAAGAAATGATTGCTTATTTCTGCCCTGTAAACTTTAGAAGGAGATTCAACCTCATTTCTCAAGAAATAATTTCTATCTGAACCGATTCTGTTTTCGATTGACTTGTTAGATTCTACCCAATAATGATTCTTTTCCCATGCGTAAGATGGTAATCGTAGCTGACCAAGATCGCCTACCCATCTGTTCCAGTTAAGGTCTTTACCTAAGGTAAATAATTCGGTAAGGTTTTCGTAGAAATTGAGAATTTCCGGTTGCTTTCTATTTAGCGTTTGTAAGAAATGAAAATCCTGATTGAATTCGGCACATTCGTTCATTGAATTTTTAAGTACCGGATGCGGACCTATTTCTATAAACACTTTGTAATTATCCTGCATTAAAGTTTTGAACGCTTTAGCAAAACGTACAGATTCACGTACATTTCTCCACCAATACATATTATTGATTTCTTCGCCATCAATTTTCTCGCCAGTTACAGTTGAATACAAATCAATATGGGTTTTTTGACCCTGAAGGCTTTCCAGTGAATTCAGCAACTCCTCTTTTATAGGGTCCATCATAGGACTGTGATAAGGAACCTCTACCTCTAGTTTACGATTAAAAACTTTCATTTTTTCAAAAATCGAAGCAAGTTCATCAAGGCTTTCATGCTCACCAGCCAGCGTAACGGCATTATCACTATTGATAGCCGCTATGGATACTTCATCAAAATCACGCAGGATATCTTCAAGCTCTTCTTCACTAAGCCCTACAGCAAGCATTCCTCCGGTACCTGCCGTTGTATGTTGTAAACGGCTTCGATGATAACTTACCAAAAGTGCATCCTCTAAAGTTAAAGCTCCTGAAACGTACAAGGAAGTTACCTCCCCCACGCTGTGCCCTACAACTGCATCAGGTTCAACACCAAAATGAGAAAGTAATCTTGTAAGACCAACCTGAATGATGAAGTTGGCAGTCTGAGCAATATTCGTTTGCTTGATCTTAGATTCGTCTTCTGGTTTTTTAAGCTCTTCTAGAATAGACCAGCCTGCAATCGTTTTGAAATACCGGTCACATTCTTCAAGTGCTTCAAGAAATACAGGTTCGGTCTCCATGAGTTCTCTACCCATCTTCCACCATTGTGGCCCCATACCTGTATAGACATAAACAATTTCAGGATTGGTTTCTACAGCATTGTTCTTTACTATGCCATTAACCATAATATCCTCTTCGTATGCTTCTAATTTTTCTATCAGATCGTCTACAGAATTTGCAAATACGCCCAGTCTGTTTGAATGAAATGACCTTCGATGCATCAAATTACTTAAGATTTCAGGGAATTGTTCTTTATGCTGATCGATGAATTCACGATAATTCACTACCATTTCTTTTAAAGAAGTATCACTTTTTGCGCTAAGTGGAAAAATGAAATTATCTTTTCTTTCGAGTTCACCGGAAGCTTTTTCCTCTGGAGCATTGTATTGTTTTAAAAGTGCATGTGCATTCGTACCTCCATAGCCAAAAGAGTTAATGGCTGCGTACGTATTGTTAGAATCTGAAAGTTCCTGCATCGTAGTTGGAACTCTTAGAATACTATTTTCATAATCTAGTGCCGGATTCGGGTTGTTAAAGTGCAAATTAGCGGGAACCTTATTATTGTAGAGACAAAGTGCCGTTTTGATTAATCCTGCGACCCCTGCACCCGCTTCCAGATGTCCGATATTTGATTTTACCGAACCTACAAAAAGTTTGTTTTCTGCACTTCGATTTTCAGACATCACTTTATTAATGGCGCCAAACTCAATAGGATCTCCTACGGGTGTACCTGTACCGTGCGCCTCTACATATTCTATATTGCTTACATCTACGCCACTTTCTTTATACACTTGCCTCATTAATTTCATTTGAGAATCTCCATTAGGAACGGTGATACCAGAGGTTTGCCCGTCCTGATTAACACCTGTGCCATCAATCAAAGCGTAAATTCTATCACCATCTTTAAGTGCTTGCTCATAGGTTTTCAATACCACCATTCCTGCACCTTCACCTCTTACATAACCTCCAGCATCACTATCAAAAGATTTACATCTACCATGTTTGGATAGAAACTGTCCCTGACTCATGAATACAAATGTTTGTGGAGAAAGCATCACATTTACACCACCCACGAGTGCCATATCTGATTCTCCGTTTAAAATACTTTGACAGGCATAATGTGTCGCAACTAAAGAGGAAGAACATGCTGTATCAATGCTAAGAGAAGGCCCTTTTAAATCGAAATTATAAGATATTCTATTTGAGAGCATAGTTATAGGAGAACCCAGAGAAGTATGCGACGTTACCAAATGTCTATTTTCTTCACTTGCCTGACATAGATAGTTATCGATGGTAAAACCACCAACAAATACGCCTGTTTTAGAACCTCTCAAAGACTCCATCTTAATACCTGAATCTTCCAAAGCTTCATAGGTTACTTCAAGTAGCAGCCTGATCTGCGGATCCATTGATTCTGCCTCCACCGGAGGAATACCAAAAAATATAGGATCAAAATCTTTGATGTTTTCTTCCAGGAATCCACCTTGCATTACTCTTGTCTTACCTGCTTTCTTTTCTTCTCCATCGTAGAATTTTTTATAATCCCATCGATCTGAAGGAACCTCTACTATGGCGTCTTTTCTTTCTTTTAATAAATTCCAGAATTTCTCTGGAGAGGAAGCTCCTCCAGGATATCTGCATCCAATACCTACTATGGCTATCGCTTTGTTCTGCTTTTTCATGATACTTATAATGCTTTTGGTTAATCTTATCTTATCAAAAATTTATGTATGGAATGTTTTGTGTCGCTTTTAAGCAACAAGAGTATTTACACTAGATGAATTATAGATCTCAGGACTTTATAGAAAGCCTTTGGAATTCGTGAAGGAGGTGTTTTGTTGGAAAACTTTTAAATTTTCTGAAAACATACCTCTAATGAAAATCTTTAGCGATGGTCGTTAAGTTTTTTCATTGGGAGTGAGATTTGAAATCTGCAATTATTCTTTAAACTGTACTTGCTTCTTTATAGCTTTCTTTTTGTGCTTTTGCAAATCCTTCGATTTGTTCTTCAGATGTAAAAGCTTCCTTCACCGGAAGGTTTCTGGGATATCTTCGTCCGTTTAAAAACTTACCGATAAATGTAGGCCTCACCAAATAGTGGTATGTAATAAAGCAAGGGATTGCAGTACCTAACATTACAATCACGAACTTTGTGATTGCCGAAACGGGCCAATCTGAAATCAATGCAGGGAGATATACGGTGAATGGTAAATGAAACAGATAAATCCAATAGGAAGCGTCTGAAATATAACGCATACGACCTGAATACTTACTACCATATCTTATGAACAGCCCCGTGATCCCGAATGCAAAAAACCAGACCACTAAAGAGCTAATGGCAATTTTTACAGGAAAACTTAAAAAATTGTAGGTAAAAATATAGGTAAATAAAAGCAACGTAGCGATGATAACCGAAAGCCAATCAAAACGCTTCATTGAGCCCAGTAAATTTTTAGATTTGAATAAAGTCCATCCTACCAGATAGAATGAAAAATAGAATATGAATGTATTGAAGTCGGGTATTAACGACATCGATGTTTCAACCTGATCAATCCCCATCATTAAATAAATTACAAAGGTCATACTAGCAAATAGAAACACACGAACAAACGGTCTTTTGAAAATCCAGTTAGAAACCTTCTTTATTTTAACAGATAAAGTGGGTAGACCACGTACCGAGAAAGCAATGAGAACGGTTACTGCACTAATGATCGCCAGGTAATATAAAAACCAAAGGTGGTATGTTTTTAAAGGTAATAATAATGTTAGGTCTGAAAAATACGCTAGCGTAGATTGCCAGGGAGACGTATTATCAGCTAATACATATCCAGTATACACATTACCAAAAATCAAAATGGGTGAAAATAGTAACAAAAAAACCAGAAAAGGATAAACAATACGGGATACCCTGTTTTTCATCATCTTTAAAGGACTTCTTTCGTAAAACAATAATGCTCCAAAAAATCCTGCTACCAGAAAGAAAATTGGCATTCTGAACGAATGGATGAAAATGACGATCAAATCATTTAAAAGGCTTACAGATCCTGTGTCTTTTAATGCCCAGGAGCTTTCATAATTTACCGTTCCGTAAGTAATGGCCGAATGCAATACGAGCCCTAAAAGCATCATGACCGCCCGAAGAGAATCCAAAGAATATATTCTTTCGGTTTTGGATTGTATTGTTTTCATGTGACTGTTTTTTATATTCATTTTAATTAATCGTACTTCAACCAATGGTACAAGAGGTTTCCATAAAAAGTATATGGTGAGGCAAATTTTCTTTAAAAACTTATTTTGAAACTTTTCTAGCTTTTCTAGTATCTTTTCAGCTGCTGTGATGTTCTTCCCGTTAAAGGAAGAACATACAGGCAGCCATTAATCAAGGCTATGATTAATACGTTTATATAAATAGATACTAATGATTTACTCTATGGCCAGAGCATTTATCGGACTTTCCTTTGATGCTCCCCAGATCTTTCCGCTAATAGTAAATACCACGATGAAGAAAGTGATAAATATGACACTTAGAAAAGATAAGGGCCCCAATCCGACACCGTCTACAAACTCTTGTGAAATTCTTTGATACGCTAGAAAAGTGAGCATGAAACTTACCGATGTAGCAATTGCATACAATATGAGATACTCTTTTAGTATTAGCCTGAACAAACTTGGTGTACTTGCGCCAAGCACTTTTCGAACAGCGATCATTTTCTTTTGCTTTTGAAGGGAGAATGAGATCAAACTGTAGAGACCGATAATAATCATAAGGATAGAGATCACTGAAAATAATATGAAAATATTCATCACATTTTCCAGAGCCGTCATAAAACTATTATCGAATCCGTCGTCAAGAAACCTGAAGTCAATCGGGCTATCGGGAAAATTAGCATTGAAAATTTTATTAACTGCGGCCATCGTTTCCAACCGGCTATCGGGATTCACTCTTATGCTAACAACCGCATAGCTTTTACGCTCCGAATTAAGTGTTAACATCATAGGGGGGATGTCAAGAAACAATGAATACTGATTAAAATCTTCAACTACCCCTACGATTCTCTTGCTTCCGTTATCTATGGTTTTTCCAATGGGATCTTCAAAACCCAGACGTGCTGCGGCAGTTTCATTGATGATGCAAGCGGCAGATTCATCGGTCGAATACGCTTCAGAGAACCATCTCCCTTTTTTAAGATTCATTTTAAAAGTCTCTAAAAAATCATAGCCTACTGCGTACGATGTTACTCTTATTTTATCGTTGTCTCCGCTTCCTTCCCAATTGATCTTTTTCTCAGTTCCATCACCAAAAAATGGAGCTGATTCTGAAACTGAATAGCTTAATATATTGGGGTTTTGAGCTAATTCATTTTTGATTACTTCCAGTAATTCTTCATCTCTCTCAGTCTTTGTGGAAATCCATGCAGTTAATAAGTTTTCTTTATCAAACCCTATATCTTTTTCATTTAAATACTCAATTTGAGAGATAATCTGATAAGAACAAAAGATAAGGGGAACAGCTACAAATAATTGAAATAGTACGAGACCTTTTCTCAAGTAACTGCGACGTTTAATAGATGTATTACCTTGTAAAAAGGAGGTTATTTTCAAGGATGCGAGGTAGAAAACAGGATACAATCCTGCAAGAAAGGCAAGAAACAATGTAATGAGTACCACTTTTGAGAAAAAAGCAAAGCTGCCGTCAAACAGTAACGTTAAATCTCGCCCTACCAGAGAACTAAAAACCGGCAAGATCAAGACGACCAATATCGCAGAAACTAAAATGATACCCACTATCATTAACACAGACTCGAGTATAAACTGCGCACGCAATTGATTCTTAGAAATACCAAGTACCTTTTTCATTCCTATCTCCAGTTCTCTATTAACTAACTGGGTAGTGGTAAGGTTCACATAATTTACAGCGGTCACAAAAGCGGTAAAGAATGCTACCAGGATAAATAGATATATAACCACAATATTGTTTCGCAAACCAGCCATCGCTTCATTTCTTACGTCTAATGACTTTAAATAGATATCGGTAACAGGTCTAAGATCAAGCAATTGTTTTTCACCGTCTACGATCGTTACATGTGAAGCCAATAAGTTCTTAAGTTTTGAAGAAAGAATTGACGGGTCCGTACCCTTTCTTAATTGGATATAGGTACTTGAATAGTTCTGATTCCACCCTCTTTCTTTTTTCATTCCGTACATAGATTCATAAGAATTGTAAGAAATGATATAATCTAAACTGATATGCGAATTTTTAGGATAATCTTTAATTACGCCTGTAACTGTAAAATCGTGTTTTTTATTAAAAGTTACTGTGTTTCCTAACGCATCATTAGCTGGAAAGAGTTTGTTGGCTAACGATTCTGTTAAAACTATGCTGCGGGGTTTCGCCAGGCTGTTCTTCTTTTCACCTACTAAAAAGTCTAATGTGAATATTTCAAGAAATGAACTATCTGCGAACAAGCCAGTTTCCCTTGGATACGGTATATTATCTACTGTTAGATAATTGGTCGTGTTACGAATGCTGGTAGCGTTTACCACTTCAGGAAAGGAGGTTTGAACCTCTTGTGCAAGTTCGTATGGTGTCGTATCAAATATCTGGCTTTTAGCATTGTCGCTCGCTGTACGCTCTAGCCTATACAGTTGATCAATATTTGAATTGAATTTGTCATAATTACTTTCATAGTAAATATAAAGACTCATTAGAACAACCGCTGTAAAGCCAATGGAAGATCCAATTATATTCACTAAAAAAGATTTTTTATCTTTTTTTAGTTGTCTTAGAACGAGTAAAAAATTAAGTTTTAGCATAATTGTTAATTTACTTCAATACCATTTATTTCAATTAATAATGCTCTGACAGCGAGAGGAATTCTTTTTCAAGTACCGAAATTGTTCCCATGTCCATTTTATAAATGTGATCTGCCAGGCTGAAATACTTATCATCATGAGAGATGATAATTAGAATTTTACCTTCTTTTCTCATCGTAACAAGCAAGTTGTTGTAGAAGAAATCTCTGAATTCAGGATCAAGATCGGCTGCTACCTCATCGAAAAAATATACAGGTCTATCTTCCAGGTAAGATTTTAATATTGCCAGACGTTTACGCTGCCCTTTAGAAAGGTTGATCGTACTAAAAATACCATCTTCAATTTTCACTTTTTCTGATAATTGCAGTACTTCTAACCATTCGTAAACCTGACCTAATCTATCTTCTTTAATATCATATATCTTTTTAAACAAGTAGAAGTCACTGAAAATTACTGAAAAGTATTCTCCAAGTTCTTTGTTATTGACTTCTTTACCGTTAATAAGTATCCTTCCAGAGCTTGGCGCGTACAATCCTGTTAATATTTTAAGAAATGTTGTTTTCCCGCTTCCGTTACCTCCGATTACAAAAATTAATTCACCCTTATTTGCTTCAAAATTGATAGGCCCGATTCCATAAGAAACGGTTTCTCCTTTTTCATTTTCATACTTGAAACAGACATCCTGAACCTGAATTCTATTCACGATTGGCATTAGAGATAGTTGTTCTGGATTTTCCTGATCAACAACTTCGGGATCTTTGAGAGTATTCTGAACAAAATCTTTAATTCGTTTCCAGGAAACCTGCGCATTAATAAATAAAGGTACCCGGTTAATGAGCACTGTAACAGGACCCGCCAAAAACAGAACTGCCAGTACGTAAGCGGTAGTAACTTCTTTTCCAAAATTAAACACCAGAGGAAAAACCAAACAGGAAACCCCTATAGCAATGGTAAAAGCCAATTCAGAAAAAAGACCAAAATCGATAGCGACAAAACTACGTTGTTTACTGGCTTCATAAGAATTTTTACTGGCTTCTTCCATATCATCCTGAAACCTGCTCACCTTGATGTTGTGCAAGATCAATTCTTTGAATCCATTAATTGAGCTTGAAATAAGTCCGCTATACTTCTCTCTTTCGTTTCTTTCAATATGCGTTCTTCTTTTTAAAGGCTTAGATGTCAAAACATGAAGCCCAAGAACTATTAAGGTCACTGCTAAAAGAATCAGAGAACTTACCAGATTCAATGAATACATATATACCATAATCAAAATAATGGTAATCGTAGCTGTATAAATACTCAAGAAATCCTGGGTAAAATAGTAGATGGCATTGACATCGTTATTAAGAATTGTGTAGATCTTACCTTGATTGATCTTTTCATACTTTTGAAAAGGAATCTTAAACATTCCCCGTATAATATTCATATTTACCTTGTGTGCAAAAATAATTGCCAGTTTTGCTGCTTGCCTACGGCTAACACGAGAAGTTATGATGTACATGAAGGTATTCACTCCAAAAAGAATTAATAAGTAAGCTGCACTTACGTCTTCGGTCATAAATTCACTTATGATCATGACATTTAATGCGCTTGACACCCCAGGTATCAGACTCAAAAAAGACAATTGTGGTATAATGTTGTGGCGTTCTTTTTCGTGAGGAAGAAAAATGGGAAATCTTACTAAAGCATAAAAGCAATAGCCAAATATTCCCAGAAACCACAATGCCTTTTTAGCAGAATCGTATTGAGTATTTTGAGTCATCCAGAAGTTTTCATCATAGAACGCCATTGGAGTATAATAAAGACAAAGCACCAGAGGAGCCAAGACTACAAATCCGACCAAATAATTTAGAAGGTTTTTCAATGTAAACGCGAAAGAGCGCTTGCCTTTAATTTTTTGATAAACTACAAACCCTAAGTACAAAGTACCCAGAAAAGCAAGCACTGTACAGGCCAAGTAGATGATGTTAGCAATATTTTCCATTTTCAAGATTTTATTAGCGTTAGGATGTCTTTACTCCCTTTTAGTTTTTTGATTTAGTCTCAATTACTGCACGACTATAGGTTCTGTATTTCTTTCAGATAGAAATACAGGCCTTCTGTTTTCGTACTTTTTTACTGGGTTTTCAACACTGTTATAAGTAATAATGAGTGTTTTTCTATCTATTGGAGACATGTTACAGTTAGAACCATGGTAGATATTACCGTGAAAAAGAAGCACAGATCCCGCTTTACCTGTAGCACTAACGATCGCATTTTCACGAAAACCCTTTGCTAACAAGTCTTTATTTACCGTGTATTTCAAATCGCTTCCGGTCCATGAATCTTTATCAGACACTCCATTCTCAAAGGAAGCAATATCCTTATCGAAAGAAGCAATGCCATGTTTATGAGAGCCTGGCATCATAAGGAGGGGGCCATTAAATTCAGTAACGTCATCCAGGTATACCATAGCAGATAATACACGTGGTGATTCCATCCCATCTTCAATTTTCCAGTATGGGAAATCCTGATGCCATTCCCACCACTCTCCTTTGAGTCCTTTTTTGAAATTGATCTTTGTTTGATAAATATAGATTTCGCTCTCAAGAATTTTCCTGACAGGATCGATCAGGCGTTTATCACAAGAGAGTTGCTTATACATCTCATTCACCTGGTGTACCCCATAGTAAGATCTTATTTCCCCGTTCTTTTCTTTTACCTTTCGCGGACTCTCGTCTTCCAGAAGATATGGTAATTCTTGATTTAATGCGTCTATTTCTTTATCTGTGAACACCGAGTTCAACAGTAAAAATCCCTGATCGTGATAATTACTTATCAATTGTTCTGATATCATAATATTGTTTATTTTAAGTGTAATGCTCTATAAAAACATCAAATTCTTTTCGCACCATTGGGGATAGATGATGAAAAACATAAAGTTCAGGATTTAATTTTGTGAGGTTGTGCCATGGCTGTAAGCGTTATTCGCTCCCCTTCAAAAGAATTTCTTCCATGTGAAAACATCATATTGTCTAGCAACAGAAAATCATCTTTCTGCCACTTAAAGACAATTGAGTTTTCCCTGTAGAATGATTTGAATTCTTCGATGATACTGGCATCTATGGGTTCACCATCTCCAAAATAAGTTACAAATGGAAGATTTTCTTCTTCAAAATACTCCAAAATCGCAGGATCGTACAAGTTCTTATTTCCAAAGAACATATGATTAAACCACATCTCTTCTCCAGTAATCGGGTGTGGTTGGAATGCTGGGAGTGTCCATTTAATTCGAAGATGATCTGTGTCGATCCAGTCATAGTCATATCCAGCTGAATTTAAAATCTTTTCTACCTCACTCTTGTCATTTGTTTGATAGATAGTTTCCCAGCTTAAACCAATTCCTGGCATACTATTACGTACATATTGAACACCCTTATCTCTGAATTTTTCTATGGTTTCCGGTTTTAAAAACTCTAACAGCTTTCGTTCATCGGCGATAGGAGTTTCCCCTCCGATAGTAGCAGGAAGTAAGCTGTAAAAAGCAATAATCCGGTTGAAAGTGTTGGAGTAAGAGTTTTCGGTATGCATATGTATTACCTGATCCTTAGGATGACTGGTGGACGTATATACATTTTCAAAAACCTGATCTCTGGGAGATGTTCTGTTTTTATATTCCATCGCATCTCCGGAAATGATCGAAAACAAACGATTGAATTTTTCGGCACCGCCAATTTCAAACCCTCTCAATAAAATTGCTCCTTCCTTTAAGAGTAATTTGTTGAGTTTATCTCTGTTTTTTTCTGCCCATTCCAGTACATCAGTACTTCCGTTATTCTTTATAATGTAAGGATTATTTGTTGTACGCTGAATTGCCGCTATATTTTGACCCCAGGTAATCTCTTTTTCGATATGTGTATTAGTAAGCGTCTCCATCAAATATGCATTTTAATCGTTTGCGAAAAGATTTTTTTTAATTGTTGCGTTCGTAAATCATGTTATGATCTACCAGTTAAGCCTCCAGTAAAACTCCTTTATCTGTATCGTTTGCGAGTTCTAAATAATGAGTGGCAATGGCGATATCAAAGACTGCCATTCCCATAGGATTAAACATTATTGGCTGTTTTTGATCTAATGTGTGTAAAAATCCGTCCAGAACATCTTCTATTTGTTTCACTCCGTCTTCTGTAAGACCGTTGTGCAGATGAAACATTTCAATATCTGTTTTTTCTCTGCATACCTCGCTCCAATCATCTACGATAATGCCATTTTCAAACCATGGAAAAACGTCAGTTTTATAGTCTCTTAGGGAAACATTGAGATGTAAAGAAGATTCTTTAGGTTTCATATCAATGTAGGGCTCTTTAGAAACTGTACATGTGATAAAGATATCAGAGTTTGCATACGCTTCTTGCCAACTATTCACAATTGTTACCCTATCTCTGACTTTGGTTGGAATTGATTGTTCAGAAATGTGCTTTAGATCATAAAGAAACACCTCATCCAACTGATCCCCAAGTACTTCATGACACATATCTAAATGATATTGACCAATAGGTCCAAAGCCGATTAGCCCTACTTTTACGGAAGAATGTCTGTTAAGTTCCAGAAATTTTTTAATCATGAGCCCACTTACGGAAGCTGTACGGATAGCAGATATTGAACCGCTGTTGATCACACTCTCGGGTTGACCGGTCTCTGCGTTGTTGAGAATGATCACACTATGTGCTCGGGCAATCCCTTTTTTAATATTATCTGGAAAGCTCGCTATCCATTTAATTCCTGATTTATTGACCTCTCCGCCCAGAAAAGCAGGCATAGCAATGATTCTGTTTTTTAGATCTCTATACCGCAAGTACGGTTTAATGGGCTGTGAAATATCTTCCTTTGCAATACAGCTGATCGCTGTTTCTATTTTAGAAATGTTTTGATCCCAGTTAAGGTTGATTTCTTTTACATTTGAATCTCCTAAGTATCTCATTTTATAAGTTTTTATGTTGTTGCCAGTTCTTGAACATTACGCATAAGACTGAATTCTCTAACTTTTTTACACCACTCATCGTTATAGACTGTGGTTATATATCTTTCCCCACTATCTGCAAACACACACATGATATTTACCGGAGAATTGATTGTCTTTCCGGAGAAGTACTTTTGAACTCCAGCGTATACAGAACCCGATGATCCGCCTGCGTAAAGATTATGCCTTTCCAGTAACTGTCTGCACGATCTAATAGTTTCATCTTCATTGACCACCACTACATCATCTATTTTAGCCTGTTTTAGAATTTCAGGTTGCATGCTTGACCCAATGCCAGGTATAAATCGTTTATGAGATTTTCCTCCGAAAATAATAGACCCATCTACGTCAACTGCAATGATCTTTGCGTTAGGGTGATATTCTTTTACTCTTTGGGATACACCTGTAATGGTACCACCAGAACTAACCCCCATAAATAGATAGTCTAATTTCTGCCCTGGCACCTCCCAGGCAATCTCTTTGCCGAGTGAATTGTAGTAAGCTCTTGCATTTAGCGGATTTGCATATTGATTCACCCAATAAATATTATCTGTTTTGCTTACGATTTCTTTGATTTTCTTGATTCGATTAAGAAGATATCCTCCGTGTGCGTCTGGTTCGGTAATACGTATGACCTCCGCTCCCTGTAACCTGATGAGCATCTCGTTTACCGGTAAAGTAGTCTTATCGATGACACAAATAAATCTCAATCCGTTTAATTTTGCGTAAGCAGAGAGTGCTACCCCAAAATTACCCGAAGACGATTCAATGATGGTGGTATCTTTATTAATAACACCATCATTAAGAAGCCTGCTAATAATAAAGCATGCCGCTCTGTCTTTAACACTTCCAGTGGGATTATAAAATTCTAACTTTGCAAATAAATTTAGATTTGGTTGCTCTGCCATTGGAAGGGATACCATGGGAGTATTACCTACCTTATTCAAAATATTGTTTACCATAATTTCTTAAGTTTATTTTAAACAGATGAGTACCTAACTGAAGTGTTATCAACAGATAGCGTATTCTAGTATTGAACTAGCTATTTTTTTTTGCTGAGTAGGATTCTAAACAGCTTCGTTACCTTTACGTTATTCGATATGTATTTAGACTTTCACCAATGAGATAATAGCTTAAAGATGGCTGAACCTCAGATTCAATTATCTTTTCGCAAATTAAAATAGGGCTGCTCCGTGAACTCAAAACAGAAGGCTTTTAAAAATGCTAAGTCGAAAATTGAATCCTTCAAAGGTGATTCTGTAAATATGCTGAACAGGGGTATTACTCTTTTAAAACCTTCCCAGAACCGGAAGATTGTACCTCTACGTTCTCAGGTTCACCGCGATAGTAAACAGTTCCCGAACCTGATAACATAGCTTTCAAATTATGCACCGGAGCCACACGTATATCAGCAGATCCCGATAAGTTCGTACTGGCATTATAAGTATGTAAGTCATAAGCGTCAATCTCACAACTTCCTGAAGCCATGACCATGAAATTACGGGTTTTCCCTTTCACCAATAGTTTACTCTTGCCAGAAACAGATGTCTGTAAACTTAATGCTTGAATTTCTAATTGAAGATTACCAGATCCAGAAAGTAATGCTGTGAATCGTTCTGCTTTAAGGGTATCCCGAACTGTTAGATTGCCAGAACCAGACACATTGATTTTTTGAATATCTTTTACCGGAACTATAATTTTTACTGTTTGCTTTTTCCATTTAGGTATGAAACGGATGCCTTTTTTAACTCCTAAATAAAGTGTTCCTTTCTTTACTTTGGTGACAATGCTTTTCAAAACATTTTCATCGCCGCTGAGAATTAATGTTCCTTCCTGGCCGTTAACGATCTCTACGTCGAACCATCCTGAAAACTCAACGGACTCATAATTTGCTACCTGACGTTGAATCTTAACTATCTCTGAGTTTTTGGCAGTATCGTTTTTAGTATTAAGGCCCGAAAACGCAAGTGCAACTAAAACTATCAAAAGAATGCTAATTGATTTCATAATTTAAATGATTAAAAAAATAAATGGAATCTCCTTATTGATCGTATCCAGAATAGGAAAAAGATAATGTGCAGTGTAAAACCTGTACTACGAAATTTCTGCTAACTCTTCCTTCTCTGAAGCGTATTGTTCTTCAACCTTATCATTCACTATCTTTCCATCAAATAAATGAATGATCCGATCTGCATAGCTTGCATCCCTATCGGAGTGCGTCACCATGATGATAGTAGTTCCCTCTTTATTTAATTCACTTAGAAGATTCATTACTTCAATCCCATTTTTAGAGTCCAGATTTCCCGTTGGCTCATCCGCCAGAATTAATTTTGGGTTTGTCACCACAGCTCTGCAAATAGCCACACGCTGTTGTTGTCCTCCAGAAAGTTGCTTTGGAAAATGTTTTGCTCTGTGAGCAATTTGCATTCTTTCAAGTACCGCCATCACTCTTTCCTTTCGCTCTTTCTTATCCATTTTTAGATAAATTAAGGGCAATTCTACATTTTCTGCTACTGTTAATTCATCTATCAAATTGAATTTTTGAAATACGAAGCCTATATTATTTTTTCGAAGGTCGGCATATTGTCTTTCATTGAAACCTCCTACTTCTAAACCGTTAAATTGATAGCTTCCTTCAGAAGATCCATCAAGCATCCCAATAACATTTAGCAATGTAGATTTACCACAACCTGAAGGACCCATAACTGCTACGAATTCACCGCTTTTAACTTCGAAACTTACATTGTTCAATGCCAATGTTTCAACCTCGTCGGTTCTAAATCTTTTGTTTAAATTTTCTATCTTGATCATCGCTTAATTAATTTCTTTGTTGAACTTAAAAGTTTACTATTTTAATGAGATAAGGTCTTCGCAAATCCCTTATTTTAAAATCACTCTTTCAGAGTCTCCAAAACTGTCGTAACTACTGGTAATGACTCTTTCACCGGGCTGCAGACCATCAATTACTTCATAATACCTGGAATTTTGCTTTCCGATAGTTATGTTTCTTTTCACTGCCTCGTCTCCATCACTATCAACAACAAATACCCATTGTCCACCTGTACTTTGAAAGAATCCTCCTTTAGGAAGTAACAGCGCATCTGAAGACTCTCCCAATTGCAATTTAATATTGTAACTCTGACCTGTTCTGATGGTTTCCGGTTTATCTTTGGTAAAGACCAAATCTACCTTGAATCTGCCATTTCGAACCTCTGGATAAACTTTTCTTATGCGAAGTGGAAACTCTTGGTTGTTACGCTCTAATTTAGCCTTTAGATCTGCCTGAACTCTATCAATATAATGTTCATCGATAGAAGCTTCAATTTTATAGTTGGTGAGAACGTTAATCTGACCAATACGTTGTCCTGGAGCAATATTCTGACCAATCTCTGCATCCAGAAACCCTAGTTGACCATCTGCAGGGGCTCGAACGTTGAGATGATCTAATCTTTTGTAAACCATGCTCAGTGTTTTCTGCATTCGAGACATGTCTGCTTCCAACACAGTTAGAGAAGTTTCTCTTAGATTGTCATCCCGATCAGTTTGCATTTTTATGATGTCGTACTGTTTTTTGGCAAGCTCATAGTTCTCCTTAGATTGCAAAAAATTTTCTTTGGAAATAAGTTCATCCTTATAAAGCTCCTTATTTTGTTCAAAAATTCTTTTGGATCGTTGTAGCTCCGTACTTGCCGAAGCTAAAGACCTTCTTCCTTCTACTTGTCGAGAATCAAACGTTAATTTGGTCGATCGCAAATCATTCTGCTTTAGTGCTAGATTACTCTCACTGGCAAGAATTTGCTCATAAAGGTTCATGTTTTCAAGCTTCAATATGATGTCTCCTTTTTTTACGGTTGCACCTTCCTCAATCAATTTTTCACTCACCCTGCCACCTTCATAAGCATCCATGAAAATGGTAGATATGGGCGCCACATTTCCACTAATGGTAATATAATCATCAAATTTACCTTGTGTGACCTGAGCAATAGAGAGCTTATCTTTTTCCGTTCTAAAGGTGGATATATTGCCTTTAAGAATGAATTGATATCCTGCAAAAAGTGCTAAAAGAATAATTGAGCCATACACGTAGTGCTTCAATTGTAGTCCTCTTTTCTTTTCTAATTGTATGTCCATTTTATTGAATATCTTTTTTTTTAGGGGTAACGAAGTATCCGAATTAACAAATTAGAGTTTCTGAAACGACATGGAGTGAACCTATTTGTATCACGATGATTTTCAGATTCTCTTCTTTCAGTTCGATGATATATTGAAAACCGGTAATCCACTGTAAAAATCAAGATTAGCGTTATTTACTTCTAATCTTAAACTAACTTGAAGATGTTGGTTTTGAGCCGTTGCAAAAAGATTTTTTGCCGTAAAAAGTTCGATTGCATTTATAATTCCTTTTTCATATCGTTTTTGAGCGACAAGGAAAGACTGATTCTGAGCTTCTCTGTTTTTTAAAGTTTGCTCAAATTCTATTTTTAATGCATTATTTTCCTGTACCAGAGATTGTATGGTTTGAAAAAGTTCTTGTTTTTGTACCTCCAGATTATTTTTAGCCCGTAAGCGAGCTATTTTCTGTTGCTTGATGCGAGATCTTGCGCTCCATCCGCCACTTATTGGAATAACGAGTTCAACACCCACAAATTGAAAAGTATTATCTCTAAACTGATCTCTAAATGGAACCGTATTACCTGTACTGTCTACTATGGTCTCAAAATAGCCAGAGCCATAGCCTCCAAAAATTGATAGCGAAGGTGATAGTCGTCCTCTTTCTACCGCCAGTTGTTTTTGAGCTGCTTCCACTCTAAGCTTTCCTGCTTTGATCAAAGGCAGAAAACGCTGGGCCTCAGAATAAATAGAATCTACCGACGCTATTTTTCCTTCTACTTCATTCAATTGCGCTTTCTCTGGTGTTAATTTAATATCTGTGGATTCTTCCAGATTCATTTGTTGTATGAGCGCTAGTTTGGCGGCAATAAGCTGATTATTGACCTGTACCAGACTTAATTCGTCTGCTAACAATAAAGATTCTGCTTCGTAAATATCGGCACCTGCCACCAAACCCAAATCAATTTGCTTTTTGACCAATGCATAATTTGTTTTGGAAATCTCAAGTTGATCTTCTGCAATTCTGAGTGCACCTTCAAAAAATAGAATATCATAATAGGCTTCCATTATACTAAATGCTAAAAGGTACTTTTGCTGTAATGCCTCCTCCTTGGTGGCATTATAAATTAGCTTAGAGGCTCTGATCGCATTAATCTTTTGAAAACCCTGAAAAAGATCCAGTGAAGATTCAAGCGAATAGTTATTGGAAAAAAACTGCGTATTAGAAATGCTGTTGTCATTGGGATCTACAGATCTTCCAAAACGTATGCTGTAATCAGCTACGCCTCTGATACGGGGCAGTAAATCACGAACAGTTTGTCTGTATGTTTCCTTGTCTGATGCTGTATTGTATTTGAAATCATTTAGTTGAAGATTGTGCTCAAGTGCATATGCTATACAATCATTTAACGTCCATGATTTTTGAGCATAAACAGCATTCGATAGCAGCAGTATCAGTACAATTGTTAAAATGTAAGCACTAACCTTCATAATTTTCTTTTTAAGCAAATGATATCAAGGATTATTATGCCTGCACTGCCGATTGAAAATAGTAGGCTGGAATTGTAGCACTTACATTTTGTCTTAATGCTCCTAGCCAAACACGAACTTTATGAACATTATCTACTCTGTATACTTCACATTCGAGTCCTGATAATTCTCCATGAGCAATTCTCAATTTATCACCGATACTTGGAAGTTGTAAATTAGTTTGAATGTCCGAAACATCTTTCCCTTCTACTAAAAACTTAAGTTGATTAATTTCTTCTTGGGAAACTCTACCAAATTCCTTTCCAAACTTCACAAAAGAAAATACCTCATCTAAAGATATAATAGTGTGATAATCTAATTTGGATTTGATATTAACAAATACATAACTAGGAAATAAAGGTCGTTGTACCTTTTTTTTGCGATCACTCCACTGCACTTCCGCAAGTACAGTAGGTAGAAAAGCTTCTACATTGTGATTAAGTAATTCATCATAAATTTTTCTCTCATGTCTGTACTTTACATAAATAACGTACCATCCTTTTAAAATTGTCATAATATAGCCTTGATTTGTTAACTGAATATGGCTTCGCCATTCCAAGTCACACTCAGTTAAAATTTTAAAAATTTGTTTTTGGAAAAAATAGAAAACGACTGTTTCTAATAACCGTTAACAAATGTAGATGGAAGCGTATTAAATTTCAACTGTTACTACTCAAAATACAAGAATTGAAAGTACAAATTCATGAATTAGATAGTAATTGTATAGTTTTAAATATTTGATTTTAAAACAGTTATAAACATAAGTGGTTTTGTGGGCTATTTTGAAAGGCAGATATGATGATTCACATAAATCTTTTTAAAATCGCATTAAAGCTCACTTAAAACCTATACTTTTTGTAAGATAATTATCTCTTTTTAAATACGATACTTAAGGGAATAAAAAGATAAGGATTGCCATAAAATGTAATTATTAGTATGATCATTCTAAAACTTTCATAGCAAAGGGCATCAAAATCTATACAGGATAAGAACCAGAGAATCTAATTATCAATTTACGATCAGACTTTTGTGTTATTTCGTAACTGTTTCGTGCGACTTGCATAAGCTAAAAACTTAAAATCTTTCTAAAAAAACATGACTTCGATAAGTGAATAGATTTAATTATCATGAGGATCTCAGATGCAGCGCCCTGGTAATTGCGAAAAAAGACATTTTTTTCTGAACTTATAAAAAATAAAATTTAATATAATACTAAAAGCATGCTTAAGAAGAAAAATGTCAGATAAGAGATAGCAAAAAGCCAATAAAGAGAAAATAAATTATCATATATTTAAACGAATTTATAATTTATTAAAAGACGTTAATGGCCTGTTTTATGCAAAAATAAAGCTACATCATCTGTTAGCTTCATACGTAATAATAGTAGGTTATTGAACTTAATTAAGGAAAACCGGAATAAATTCAGTATATTTTGAAATCTATTTTAAAATTACAAATCCCTCATTAATAAGTATGTGTTCACATATGGCATATACCTATTTAAGTAATTGATTACAAATTGGTTGTCACATAACTTGTTCGTAATATAAAATAGAGAAAGTTAAAAACATTCATGCCCCCTTAAGTAGCAATATTTAAGGGATGTTTAGTGGTATAACAAAAGTGAAAGAAAAGATGCGACCATCATTGTACTGATATCATTTCTTGCATTTAAACTTTTTCTATTTAGGAAATTGTAATTTAGAACTATGACTTTTAATATAAAGTATACTTTTTTTCATATTCCTTTTATTTTATTTATTGGGATTTTGTATGGACAGGATTCAAATACGATCACCCCTGATTTTCTGAATCACAGTAGTTATGAAGATATTTATGAAGCCTATCTGGAGGTATTTGAAGATACTATTAAATCCAAAGTATACCTCAATGCTTATATAGACAAGGCTCAAAAAGAGAATAATCTGCAACGCAAGGCTGAAGGTCTCACATATTTATCCTATTATAAGGAGTTAGAATCAGAAAAAATCGCATTACTAGACAGCGCAATCAGCATTTTGCTAATAGATAGTTTGAATGCTCCACCACCGATTCTTCAATATTCTTTTAAAGGTGGATATTATAGAGATAAGGGAGCCTACAAAAAAGCCTTGAGCAACTATTTGAAAGCATTGGGATATGCAGAAAAAACAAATAATACTCAATATGAATACATCACCAAGCATAATATCGGGGTTTTAAAGTTATCTGTTAGTAAGTATGATCAAGCCATTTCCTTATTCAAGGAATGCCTGGAATATGATAAACAAGTGTCCAAAACAGAAACTCACGGACATAGTAAAACCTTATTATACATATCGGAAGCATATCTCAAAAAGAAAAAACTGGATTCTGCTTATTCCTATATAAATATTGGACTTAGTAAGACAAAGGAAAACTTTAGTGATTTGTACAATGAGTTTTTGATACTTGATGGGATACGTCTTTTTTACAAAGGCGAGCACGAAATAGCACGTGTCCAGATCGAAAAAGCTATTTTTCATCTTAACGAACGTAATCCGCAAATTCACAGATCACTCATTATAGGTTACTTCTATCTTGGAAAAATCAATACGATATTAAATAATAGAACTAAAGCTACATTTAATTATTTGAAACTGGATTCTCTAATGTCTCAAAGTAAAATTCTTTTTCCTGAGTACAGAGAAGCATATCAGTTTCTTATAAACCATTATAAGAAAGAAGATAATAAGACCAAACAGCTGGAATTTGTAAATAAGCTACTCGTATTCGACAGCATAAATCTAAATGATAAGTATTTACTTACCAATAGGATTACCACTGAGTTCGACACTCCTATTTTACTGAAGAAAAAAGAAGAGCTTATCAACGAACTTTTAGATGAGAAAAAGAGTCTGTACTTTATTCTATCCATTTCTTTCTTTATGCTGGTGGCAATTTGCGGTATGCTTATTTATCAATACAGAAAAAGACAGGTCTATAAAAACAAATTTCTTGAGTTGATCGAAAAACAAAATGGTTCGAATACAATTACCAAGACTAAACAGACGAAACAGGAGTTAGATGAAAAATCTAAAGAATTGGATATCTCTCCACAAATCATTAAGAAAATATTGAAAGATCTCGAAGCTTTCGAAGAGGATAAAGTATTTCTGAATAAGGACCTAACTTCTCTTAAGCTTGCAAATCTTTTAAAAACAAACATTAAATACCTGTCTCAAATTATTAATCACTACAAAAAGAAAAGTTTTTCGAATTATATTAAAGATTTGAGAATTGATTATGCCATAGAAAGGTTGAAAGAAGATTCTTTACTAAGAAGATATACGATTAGGAGTATCGCAGAGGAAGTTGGCTTTAACTCAACAGCCTCATTTTCTTCGGCTTTCAAAGAGAAAACAGGTATAAAACCTTCTTACTTCATCAAAAAATATAATGACTTACAATCTGATCTAGAGGACGCAAAATTCATGAATTTTGACACCTGAAGTCGTGAATTTGTGCTTTTTCGCACTTTTTTTGTGATTAATTTAACTGATGTGGATATACTTTTGACAAAAACATCCAAAAATATATTCGTTATGAAAAGAGAAGTAAAAAAATTACACCTTTCCAAAATCAAAGTATCTCATTTAGTTGATGTATCTACAATTCGCGGTGGTGTCATTCCAGACAGAAGTGATAGACCTGACTGTCCTCCTACTTCTAATAAGAAAGATTTAACCGCAACTTGTTAAATTTTAATCCTACGAACTGGATAGATTTTAAATAATCTATCCAGTTAAATTTATTTTAAATACAGATTTAGGTTCGCCATGTACGTTTTTAAGTTTGTTTTCATATTTATTTTGTTGCTAGGATGTAAAAGCGAGAACAATCCTAAGCTTAAATATCCAAAATTAGCAACTAAAAAGACTACTGAAATTTATCATGGTATTGAAGTCACTGATAATCATAAAATTCTGGAAGATCTGGAAAATCCTAAAGTGATAGGATGGTTCAGACAACAAGCGGCACTTACAGATTCCTTAATCTCCAAAATAAAAGGAAAAAAATACCTATACAACAAGATATGCTCGCTAGATGAGAAGTACAGTGCTAACATTCAATTCTTTAGCGCTCATAAAAATGGTTATTATTATGTGAAAAAAGCCAATTTAAATCAACCAGGCATACTCTATTACCGCCAAAATGAAAAAGAACATCCACAAGCCATTTTTGATCCCTCTACCTATAAGCAGGGATTTTTTATTAATGACTATAAAGTAAGTTGGGACCAAGCTAAAATAGTAATAAGTCTTACTACTGCCGATACAGATCAATCTCATTTACTAATTTACGACGCGCATACCGGAAACATCCTTCCTGAAATCATAAAAAATGCGAATCCTGCATTATTAGGCGGGCTTACATGGCTACCAGACAACTCGGGTTTTATTTATGTACAAATTCCACATTTCGATTTTAAAGATATAAGCTATCTTGAAAATACAAAAGCTGTACTCTATAAGCTAGGTGATCCTCCAACTATGTTCAGCGATATATTCTCGAAGAAGAACAATCCAGACGTACCCTTTCTAAAAGCAGACAGACCCGTTATATTTATTAAAGATCAAGACAGCAAATACATTTTTGGCGCTATTGGTGGCGCTGCTAGTTTTAAAGATCTGTACTACGCTTCTATCTCAGAAGCTACCGACTATGCTAATTTAGATTGGCAACTGCTATTCACGAAGGATCAAAAAATAGCTCAATTTTATATTCAGGATGAAGATTTGATTTATAGAACTGCAAAAGATGCTTCTAACTTCAAAATTTGTAAAACTTCTATTCAAAATCCTGATTTTGAGAATCCATCATTGATCATAAACGAGAAAGTTGATGAAGTGATTACAGATTTCCATATGCAGTATGGAAAATTATTTTATACAACTTTAAAAAATGGAGTTTCTTCCAGATTTTTTATGAAATCTGGTCACACCGAGACAGAAATCGAGCTTCCATACACGGCTGGAAATCTTACTATTGAAGACAATTCACACGCTCTATACATTTCTATTGGTGGCTGGACAAGACCCAGCAGCATTTTTAAATATAATGAAATCAACAACAGTTTTATAGATCTGGCGCTGAATGAGCTGGATTACAGCATCTTTGATAATTTGATAGTTGAAGAAATAGAAATAGAATCTCATGATGGAGTGAGCGTACCCATGTCTATTATTTATAAGAAAGGATTGAAAAAGGATGGTAGAAATAATACCCTCCTCCTTAGCTATGGTTCTTACGGGGTTTCATTTAGCCCGTATTTTTCCATTCCCTTTCTTACATGGGTACTCGAAGGCGGAATATGGGCAATTCCTCATATAAGAGGCGGTGGAGAGAAGGGCGATTCCTGGCACAAAGCGGGTTATAAAACTACAAAACCCAATACCTGGAAAGATCTTATTGCGTGTACAGAGTATCTTATAAAAAAGAAATATTCTGCACCAGATCGTATTGTAAACTACGGTGCAAGTGCCGGTGGTATTGCCGTTGGAAGATCAATAACAGAAAGACCAGACTTGTATGCCGCAGCTGCTATGGCTGCACCTTCCCTTAATTTGGTACGTTCTGAATTTCAGCCTAATGGTCCTAATAACATTAAAGAATTTGGTTCTGTTAAGAATAAAGAGGAGTTTATGGCACTTCTGGAAATGGATAGTTATCATCAAATTAAAGATCATGTAAACTATCCTGCTATAATTATAAATATTGGTATGAATGATGGCATTGTTACTCCTTGGGACCCAGCAAAATTTATAGCAAGACTGCAGGATTCTGAAGCCATGGTTAACCCTGTACTCTTATCTGTAAAGTATGATGCTGGTCATTTTGTAGGAGATAATAAAAAAAACTTTTACGAAGACATTTCAGAAATGTTCTCTTTCGCTCTCTGGCAACTTGGCGATCCTGCTTATCAGATCAATTAATTAAAATATTTTCTTCTAAATTTATAAGCTTACGGAAGGGCTTTTGATTTATATCAACTCAGATTTAACCTAATTCATGAAAGATTCATCCACCTTAATGGTTTTTTCAATTCCTATCACAAAATATTATAGCATCGTTTTTTTAAGAATCAATGTTGTCATGATCAAAATCATAGTATTATTACTTGTTATGATCTTACTTTGCGCAAAGGCGTAAAAAATGTCACTTCTCATTTTTTTGTCAGCGTTGATAGCAGTTATAACATACTTGCTTTTTGTGCCTGTCATTTTAGTTATTGATACGGCAAATGAAAATTACTATATCAAAATTAAAGGATTTGCTAAAGCAGCTTTGATAGGTGACAACAAGCACCTGATTAAGGTAAAACTAAAAGTACTTTTTCTAAGTTTTGATTTTTATCCTCTTTTAGAAAAAGACACTTCAAGCAAAAGAGTAAAAGAGAAAAATACCAAAGGAAAGAAATTGAAAGTCTTCAATTTCAAAACTTTTTTAAGAATGTTGAGCTCTTTTAGAATCAAAAAATGCTACCTGGATATTGATACTGGAGATTGTATACAGAATGCAAAATTGTACCCAATATTTGGTTTTTTGAATCTGACAAAAGGAGTTTTTAGAGTCAATTTTGAAGGGAAAAACAGCTTGTTGCTGTGTGTTGAGAACAGGCCTATAAGGCTTATTAAATCATTAATCAATTTTTAAAAAATTATACCATGGAATTACATTTTGAAGAACTATTAGGAAGAATTACAGACTTTATAAAGTCTGAAGCGAAAACCGAAACGGTAGTAGGTGAACAGTTTGAACTGGGTGAATTTAAATGCGTGCCTGTGATTAAGGTAGGAATGGGCTTTGGTTCTGGCGCAGGTGAAGGCTCAGAATCAAAAGAACGTAAAGGCCAGGGTGGCGGCGCAGGTGCAGGGATAGGAATTGAACCTATTGGTTTTCTTGTTACCAGAAATGACGAAATCTCATTTCTTGCAGCTGGAAAAACCAGCGGACTTGCAGCAGTATTTGAAAAAGTACCTGATCTTATTGAGAAGTTTGCCGAAACCAGAAAAAAACAAGAAGTAACCGCGTAGAAGTTATCTAACCCACTTAAAAACCAGCTAAACCTGAATTCAATATAAACGGCATAGCTGGTTTTTTTTTGATGAATTTTAACTCTGAAGCATACGCTCCGATCCTTATTTATAAAGGAATATTTCCATGTTTTTTTTCCGGAATCTTTGCTTCTTTTGTTTCTAGCATAGCAAAAGCTTTGAGAAGTTTTCGTCTCGTGTTCTCGGGCAAAATTACCTCATCTATAAATCCTCTTCTCGCAGCGCGATAAGGATTTGCGAATTTAGCGGCATATTCAGCTTCTTTTTCAGCTAATTTTGCTACCGGATCCTCCGCTTGAAAAATCTCTTTTCTAAATATAATTTCACTCGCACCCTTAGCTCCCATCACAGCGATTTCTGCTCCTGGCCACGCAAAATTCATATCTGCGCCAATGTGCTTCGAATTCATGACATCATACGCTCCACCGTAAGCTTTTCGGGTAATTACAGTAACTTTAGGAACTGTTGCCTCACTTAAGGCATATAATAGCTTAGCACCATGAACAATAATCCCATTCCACTCCTGATCTGTACCGGGCAAGAATCCTGGCACATCTACCAATACAAGTAAAGGAATATTAAAACAATCACAAAAACGCGTGAATCTTGCCGCTTTTTTTGAGCTATCTACATCTAGAACACCGGCAAGTGACATAGGTTGATTTGCTATGACCCCTACACTTTTACCCCCTAATCTGGCAAAACCAACGATAATATTTTCTGCGTAATCTTTATGAATCTCAAAAAAACTATCCTTATCTATGATCCCCCTTATCACCTCATGCATATCATATGGTTTATTAGGGTTCTCAGGTACAATTGACATGAGCTCCTTACGAATCTCATCTCCCGGTTCAAAAGGAATTGGGGCTGGCTTTTCTTTATTACTCTGCGGAAGGTAACTCAACAGCTTTTTCACATCTTCAAGACAGGCGATATCATTAGGAGATGTTACATGGGTGACACCGCTCTTCGTTGCGTGTGTCATGGCACCGCCAAGTTCTTCTGCGGTAACCTCTTCGTTGGTAACCGTTTTTACTACGTTGGGTCCTGTTACAAACATGTAGCTTGTATTCTCTACCATCAGGGTGAAATCCGTCATTGCAGGAGAATATACTGCACCACCCGCACAAGGTCCCATGATGGCAGAAATTTGTGGTACCACGCCGGAAGCCATCACATTTCGATAAAAAATATCTGCATATCCTCCTAGCGATTTGACACCTTCCTGAATTCTGGCGCCTCCGGAGTCATTCAAACCGATTACCGGTGCACCCACTTTCATTGCCATATCCATGATCTTGCATATCTTTTCTGCATGAGTCTCTGATAAGGCTCCTCCAAAAACGGTAAAGTCCTGCGCAAAAATATAAACAAGCCTATTCTCTATGGTACCATATCCTGTGACTACACCATCGCCATAAAATTGTTGCTTCTCCATACCAAAATCGGTAGTTCGGTGGGTCACCAGTATTCCTATTTCTTCAAAAGAGCCTTCATCCAGTAAATATTCTACTCGTTCTCTTGCGGTTAGCTTTTTCTTTGCGTGTTGCTTCTCGATTCTCTTAGCACCTCCTCCTAAATGTGCTTCGGCTATTTTTTTATTAAGGATCTCTATTTTATCACTCATAGTTATTTGCTTAGGATCTAGGTAATCTTAATTGTTTTTGATCTTCAAGATAAAGATGTAATGCGATGGTAGCAGCAAGTCTGGCTTCTGCTTTATTTTCTTCTTCGATAGCTTCCGGATTAAAATACTTTTTGACAAAATGGGTGTCAAAATTTCCAGACAGAAATGCCTCGTGCTGGCAAACGAATTTACCAAATGGCAGCGTAGTTTCTATTCCTTTAATATGATAATTATCGATCGCTTCTACCATTAACCTGCAAGCTTCTTCCCGGGTAGCCGCATAGGTGACCAGTTTAGATAACATTGGATCGTAGTAAATGGGTACTTCCATCCCTTCTTCAAAACCATCATCTACCCGTATTCCTTCGCCAGATGGAGGCCTGTATATTTCCAGTTTGCCTATACTAGGAAGAAATCCATCCATAGGGTCTTCTGCATACACTCTTAGCTCAACGGCGTGACCGTTAATGGAAAGATCTTCCTGGGTGAACGAAAGTTTTTCTCCTCTTGCCACTTTTATCTGTTCCTGCACCAAATCTACCCCCGTAATTAACTCAGATACCGGATGCTCCACTTGCAGCCTTGTATTCATTTCAAGAAAATAAAAATTCAGATCGGCATCCATTAAAAATTCAACGGTACCTGTACCCACATAATCACAGGCTCGTGCAACATTGACAGCTGCTTCCCCCATTTCTTTTCGAAGTTCGGGGGTGAGGATCGATGAAGGAGCTTCCTCCACTACTTTTTGGTGCCTGCGTTGTATACTACATTCGCGTTCAAAAAGATGAACAATATTGCCATGTGTATCTGCCAGTACCTGAATTTCGATATGACGAGGAGAACTGACGTATTTTTCAATAAAAACAGCCCCATCACCAAATGCAGAAACAGCTTCACTAATAGCCCGTTCCATTTGAGATTCAAACTCCTCTTTTTTCTCCACGATTCGCATTCCCTTACCGCCGCCACCTGCAGACGCCTTTATGAGAATAGGAAAACCTATTTTCTGTGCAATTATCTTTGCCTCCTCTACATCCGCGATTGCTTCATCCACTCCAGGTACCATTGGGATATCATAAGCCTTAACGGCATCTTTTGCTGCCAGTTTACTACCCATGACTCTAATTGCATGCGATCCCGGACCAATGAATGTAATTCCGTTTTGCTCTACAGCTTCGGCAAAATCAGCATTCTCACTTAAAAACCCATAACCAGGGTGAATACCGTCTACCTCTAATTCCTTGGCTACTTCAATTATTTTATCACCTCTTAAATAAGATGCTGACGATGCAGCAGGGCCAATGCATACTGCTTCATCTGCAAATCTCAAGTGCGGAGATTTTCTATCTGCCTCAGAATAAACGGCAACCGTTTTAATCCCCATCTTTTTTGCAGACTTCATTACTCTAATGGCTATTTCTCCCCTATTTGCTACTAAAATTTTTTTCATAATAATGTATGACTTGACTTCCTTTTATTCAAATGCTACGAGAAGTTGTCCTTTTTCAACAACATCCTTGATAGCAATATGTATTTCTTTGATAATTCCATCTCTGGGAGACACCATCACATTTTCCATTTTCATGGCCTCCAGAATCAGAAGCGGTTCATTCTCTTTGACTTCCTGACCTGGTTGAACATTGACCGAAATAATTTGACCTGGCATTGGGGCATTTACATTACTTACCTTTTTTTGCAACCCTTTGGTAAGGCCTAATTTATTGATTAACTCATCCAGTGCTGTTTCAATACCCACCGTATATTCGGTACTATTAATTCTAATTTTATAGCTCCTCGTATCAAAATTGCGCTCTTTGACTTCGATTAAAAAAGAACGATTATCCGCTACTAAATGAAGCTTTTGATCGGGCGTTTTAATGATGTCAAGGGAATCGGTTGAATCGTTGTGAACAGAAAAATTATAAGTATCGTTTACCTTTACCTGAAATTGGATTTTCTTAGCCATCGGTATGTTTTATATGTCTGCAATAAAGATAGCTAATAACCGAGTTTTTCCACAAAAAAAATATGAGAAAGATCAGTGTTTAATATGAATCTGCACTTTCTAAATTACAAAGAACAAATAGGGTTTTCAATTATAGTCTGACCATAGTTTTGTTGTAATCTTCTGAATTTAAATTGAGCTTACAAAACATCCTATAAGATCAGAGTGTAACAATACATTATAGAAAGTTATCTTAGATAGTTTAGACTTAATGGATGATCGCTACCAAAATCATGGAACGATCAGTTTTCTTTCGGAAATACAATAAGCAACCTCTTAAAAAAAGAATCCCCTCATTAAATGTGGGGATTCTTTTTTTCATACCAAATTATATTTTATCTACCGCTACCTTATACGTTGGATCTTCCAGGACATTTACTTCTATAATGTCTTCCGCATTTTTAAGTAATTGTCTGCAGTCTTTGCTCAGATGTTTAAGATGTACTTTTTTTCCAACTTTGAGGTACCTTTCGGTTATCTTATTTAAGGCTTCGATTGCCGACATATCTACTACTCTGCTTTCCCTGAAATCTATAATCACTTCATCGGGATCGTTCTGTATATCAAACTTATCATTGAATGCGCTTATCGAACCAAAAAATAAAGGTCCGTAGATTTCATAATGCTTTATACCAGCTTCATCGATGTGCTTTCTGGCGCGTATTCGTTTTGCATTATCCCAGGCGAAAACCAGAGCCGATATAATAACCCCTAAAATAACAGCCAGTGCCAGGTTGTGAAGGAATATAGTAACCAGGGTCACCAAAACCATTACAAAAATATCAGATTTGGGCATTCTATTAATCGTTCGTATACTGGCCCACTCGAACGTACCAATAGAGACCATGATCATTAGCCCCGTAAGCGCTGCCATTGGTAATTTCTCTATAAGGTTAGCACCAAACATGATAAATACCAGCAGCATAATGGCCGCAACTATACCTGACAAACGGGCCCGTGCACCATTAGAAATATTGATCAGACTTTGTCCTATCATAGCGCATCCTCCCATACCGGAAAAAACACCAGATAACATATTCGCCATTCCCTGAGCAACCGCTTCTTTATTTCCACGGCCACGGGTTTCTGTTATTTCATCTACGATGTTCAATGTCAAAAGGCTTTCAATTAAACCTACGCCTGCAACAATCAAGGCGTACGGAAATATAATTTGTAAAGTCTCCAACTCAAACGGCACCTGTGGTATATGAAAGGGTGGAAATCCTCCTTTAATTGAGGCAATATCGCCAACGGTTTTGGTTTCTATACCAAAATAGACCACCAGACCAAATATAGAAAGGATCGCTACCAGCGATGCAGGAATGGCTTTACTAAGTTTGGGGAGTCCCCAAATAATGAACATAGTTGTCACCACCAGGGCCAAAAGTATATATAAAGGATTTCCTGTAAGCCAGTTGCCCGAAGTATCTTTAAACTGATCTAGCTGCGACATAAAAATAATAATAGCGAGTCCGTTTACAAAACCAAAGATTACCGGATGCGGCACCAGACGCATGAGTTTCCCCAGACGCAGAAAACCTGCAGATACCTGAATGATCCCTGCAAGGACTACGGCCGCGAATACATATTCTACACCATGCGATTTTGCAAGCGAAACGATTACTACCGCAACTGCACCGGTAGCTCCCGAAATCATACCCGGTCGACCTCCAAAAATAGAAGTGATCAAGCCCATCACAAACGCTGCATATAAACCCGTAAGTGGTGACAATCCAGCGATGAGCGCAAAAGCAACTGCTTCAGGAACCAGTGCAAGTGCTACAGTTAATCCTGATAATACTTCCGTTTTGTAATTTACCTGCTGTGTTAAATCAAATAGGTTAAAATATTTTTTCATATCGATATTCTCAAAATTCTTTAAGCAAACATGCTTGCTTTAAAGGGCGCAAAAATACTCTTAATAAACGTCTTTACAGGAAAGAATATCTTAAAAATTGGCACTCTATGTTATGATATTATCAAATAATTAAACATTATATCAAGCATTCATTTTTACAGCATCTGGAGAAGGTCATGTAGTATGCTTTTTGATCAAAATTCTGGGTTTCCTTAATTTTTTAGTAGCTTTATGATAGAAATAGTAAACAGCATACTATCAAATTTCGTAAAAACACTCTTCTATACGTATCAATAGGTATTCTTATCCTGTTTTCATTACCTGCATTTATCTTTACTCAAGCCTATTATGACCTTATTGAGGTCTCTTCGGTGTGGGTGCGAAAGTGGTTTGGTTCTTTTTATCTCTGGCTCGGATTGCTATGTGTGATCTTCATTACTCTGATTGCAATTTCACCTCTTGGAAATCAGAGGCTCGGTAAAAAAAATGAAAAACCCGAACATTCCCTGTGGTCCTGGATAGCTATGCTCTATAGTGCCGGTATGGGTGCAGGTATCTTACTAAGAGCGGTGCAGGAGCCTGTATTTATGCTACAGAATCCTCCCATAAAAAATGGAGAAGATCATAAAGTAATCGCATTAGAGTACACTTTTTATCAATGGGGTTTTACGGCCTGGGCGTTTTATGGACTATTTGCACTCATAATAGGTTATTATCTGTTCGTCAAAAAAAAGAAAGTACGAGTAAGTACAGCTATTGAAGATCAGGTTTCATCAAAATGGATAACCGTCATGATTGATGTTCTGGCAGTCATCACTACCGTTTTTGGCCTTATAGGAGCTATCGGACTTGGTACTACTCAGATCAATGGAGGTCTCAATCACTTGCTGGATGCCGATTTTAAAATAGGATTTACGATCTGCTTAGCACTTCTCATCTCTATTCTGGCTTTTATCTCGGTTTGGAAAGGAGTAAATAAAGGCATTAAACTTATTTCCAAGCTAAATATCATTCTCACTTTATTACTTCTTGCTTTCGTCTTTTTTCAAAGCGATATAGTTGCCATATTTCAGGCATTCTTAGGTGCCTTTTACCGATATTTGATCGATTTTATTCCCATGAGTCTCGCGTTAGGTAATTATGATCCGGGTGAACAATTTTTGACAGACTGGACCTATTATTACTGGGCATTCTGGCTTGCGTGGGCACCTTTTACAGGGATTTTTATTGCGCGTATCTCACGTGGCAGAACACTAAGACAGCTTTTACTAGGGGTTATGATCATTCCATCTCTGGGAACCTTTTTCTGGTTCACAGTTTTTGGGGAGTCTGCGTTTGGACTCATACAAAATATGCAGGTGTATAATAATGAGTTCGGAAACGTATTTACCTCGCTCTTTCTTTTTCTTGAAAATTATCCTTTGCAAATATTCGTAAATTCAGTAGTGGTATTTTTACTGATCAGTTTTTTGGTTACCTCCGTAGATTCTGCTGTATTTGTATTGAGTATGTTTACGGATAAGGGGAAAAAGAAACCTTCTAAAAGACACAGACTTATATGGAGCGCTTTTATCGCTTTTTTCACTATCGCCATTTTAGTTCTGGGGGATGCCAGGCCAAACACAAATGTGCTTCAGGCCCTTCAAAAATTATTGATTGTCACTTCGCTGCCATTTGCACTTTTTATGGTGTTCATGGCTGCGATTTTTTTAAAGGATTTTATAAGAAGAAAACCTTAATTTTTAGGAAGTAAAACGATTGCGTTATGAACTTTTCGTTCTCCGGAAGCATCACTAGGTTGGTTCAGTACAGCTGGATTCTTGTTTGTATTCAACCAAAGAGTAGATGATCCTCCTCCATCCAGATTTACAGCATTCAAACACTCAAAAAAGTCTCCCGAAAGTACGTTTTGCAATTCGTTCAGGTTGATACCAACAGAATTTTCACTTCTTCCATCCACTACGATCAAATAAATAGCTGCTTCACTTTCGCAAATACAAGATCTGGGATGTCTTTTGGATACAAAGGGTATTGAAGGAAGTTGTTTAGTTTTACCTTGATCGATTAATAAAGGCCCTGCTACCAAGACCCACCTTTCCTTTTTAGAGGTTTCGTAATAAACATCTTCTTTCACAGGTTCAAAGGTTATTCTTCCCAGCGTATCCATAAGTATTACTCCATTGAGAAAATAGTCTTTAGCCTTTCGACGCGCTGGGCTACTCCGGGTATTTGCGACAGCTATTCCTTCTTTTTCGAGATAGGTTACTGAGTAATACTCCTTTGTATTAAAAAATCCGCCATTGATAGCTGCTACCGCCTTGTTTTTCTTTCCGAGTTGACTGGTTGTTTGCAGAGAAGAATCTACAATTGCCAAATCGAGCTTAAAAGTATCTAAAAGGGATTTATCAATTTTAAAAGAGAACACTTGCGCAAGAAGTGTGTCATTCAATGCAATTTGCAGCTCATGTAACTGCATGCTTTCTTTGTTATCTAACCAAGTTGTTTTTTTAGAAACTATGTTTTGACCATATCCGGTACTAAGCGCAAAGAGCAGTAGCCAGGTTCGTATTGAAATTTGAACAAAAAACCTGTTTATTAACATCTTAATTCAAGATAAGTGCATTATCAAAAGAACCATCCCATGAGCTAAGGTCAATCAGAAAGCCGTTAACAACAGCATGTGTTAGCACCCCGGCTTTTTCAACAAAAAAGGTTGCATTTATACCAGGAACCTGTTTTTGCGGAGGTGAATAACCCTTTTGAACCAAATGTAATGGGAATTTCACATCCGGAAATGACTCCGGAAGCACCTCAACTTGTACATAAGCATATCCTGATTTTAGTAATTCTTCAAAATCAAGCTGCATCACCTCATTAAAATTCTGTAACACCTCAGGATATACCCTGGCTGGCACATAATTGAATCCCGACAGGTCTACTTCCTCGTAACCGTAATAGGTAGAAAGATCTCCCTGGTCTGAAACAGATCCCACATAGTAGAAATCTTTTGCTTGATTTTTATTCTTTTCTAATCGGTGGATTCCCAGATCAAGTATATAATTGCTCCCTTCAAGTTTATAGGTAAGTCCCGTTATTTTCAGGTCAAATAGTTTACGATCATTGTTAGGGATCTCGGTATACTTTTTTCGATTTATATTTTTATAGGATCCATCCGAAATACGCTTAATAGCAGTTAAAATGGAAACGAAATTAAGTTTTCTAATAAACTGCTTTTGGGTATCATTTTTATATCCGCCCGATTCTATTAGTATGGTACTTGTCCCCCATTTTTGAATGTTATCGCCAAAAGCTCTGGGTTCAAAATCATCGTTATACCTGCCTACACCGCCTGGAATATATTTTTGTAATACCTCATTCATGAGTACGATAATTTTCATAGCATCACCACGCACTTCATTGATGGATTTTTCATAGTTATACGCGGGTGCGAGAAATGAAATGGTGGCAGCTTCCGGTGTAAGCAGCGCATTGTAATACCTGCTTTGGTCATGTAGGTTAAATCCAAAATCTGCATCTAAACTATCTCGAACTTTTTTAAGGGTTCTGCCTTCCGGAGATTGCAGGCGTAGGGCATCCCGATTAATATCAATTCCCAGTAAATTTCTTCGCTGAAAAAGTTCCGCACCATCCGGATTCAGCATGGGTAGCATGTGAATTTTTACATTTTTTAAAATCAATTTTTTTTCTTCCTCAAATTCATCATCCGTAAAGAAGTTTAAGATATCAAACAGAGCCATGGTTGCTGTTGATTCATCACCATGCATCTGTGACCATAAGAAAATATCGGTTTTCCCGTTGCCAAAACTTATTAATTGCAGCTCTCTGCCACCTATACTGCTTCCAACCTTCTTTACTGTAAAGCCTTCTTTCCCTTTATAAGCCGCGATCAGTGGCAGTATTTCGGCATGTTTTACTCTTCGGTTATTGATACGGTTTTCACGATATTTTTCATAAGAAGTAAATAATTGTGTTTCAAATTGCTGTGCACTTGCAAAGCTTATCAGCAAAAAAACAATAAGACCTGCGTAAACGTATTTATTCATTATTATTCCTGTTTTCAGGCATGGGTTTAAAATTAAGATGATCAACCGCAGTTCTAACTTTTTGCATGAACTCCGCACCTGGGTCTGTTTTTTTTGTACGATAACCATCATCGGTTTCGAGCCATAAATCGTGCCCTTCGAAGAGCGTATATTCATGATGACCGATTACATACTCAATATTGTATTTCTTTTTAAGGTATTTTACCAGCTTAATGTTTGCTTTAAGCTGTTTTTTGGTGAGCGGTTTCTCTTCTGTACCACCTACGTTTTCAACACCAATAGCGCAATGATTTAAACCAATGACATGCCTTCCCATAATGGTTTCAGGTAACAAACGATAAACGGTTCCATCTTGATCAACCAGAAAGTGCGCAGATACATTTAGACTTCCTGCGCTCGTAATCTCAGAGCGGTATCCCGGAAGTCTAGGCTCTTTAAATGCTTCAAAAGATTTCTCAAACGAAGGAATAGCGGTCCAGTGGAGCACGACCATTCTGGGTACTATTTCAGGAGTTTCCTGAATCAGGTCATAGCGATCTTTAAGGTATTTCAGCGTGAGTTCCTTTCTTTCTTCATTAAAAACGATAGGTTTATCTACAATTTTAAGCGAACTGCAAGAAAAGAATACGCAAACCAGTAATGCGGAGCAAAATGTTTTTAAAGGTAATTTCATTTAAAATTTATAGTTGTCGTCAAGTTACTAAATTATTTGATAGCGTTTTTATGCCTGAGAAAATTTAAAAAGTTTATCCTGACGCTATTTTAATTAACATAACTTTCACCTAATTATGCAGATCTGAAGCCTTGTTGCTCCAAAAAAAATTGGTAATTTTAAATGCTATGAGAAACAAAATCTACAAAAAAGGTTTCCGCTTTGAAATTTACGAAGCACCTCATCAGGAGCCTTTTGACAAACTCTTCGATATTTTTAAGGAACTCATCACTCATACATCTGGTGATCTTGATGAAGCAATAGATTGGTTGCGACAGTTAGACCAGGAATACAGCCTTACCGACGAAGATTATACCATTGATGATTTTATAGAAGACCTAAAGAAGAAAGGCTATATCAAAGATGAGTCTGACAATGACGGACAAGGTGGCAGTGGAATGGTCATTACTGCAAAGACTGAAAGAGCGATAAGACAGCAAGCGTTAGAACAGATTTTTGGAAAATTGAAAAGAAGTGGTTCCGGAAACCATAAGACTTCATATACCGGACGTGGAGATGAGCATGCAGGGGAATTCAGAGAATATCGCTATGGGGATTCGCTTGAACAAATATCTATGACCGAAAGTTTGCGAAATGCACAGACAAATCACGGTATAGATAGTTTTAAGTTAACAGAAGATGATCTGGTAGTTGAAGAAACTCAGTTCAAAGCCCAAATGAGCACAGTCCTTATGATAGATATAAGTCATAGTATGATACTCTATGGCGAAGACCGTATCACTCCAGCCAAAAAAGTGGCGATGGCACTTGCTGAACTCATTACTACAAGATATCCAAAAGATACGCTCGATATTTTGGTTTTTGGAAACGACGCCTGGCCAATCGCCATCAAAGACCTACCTTATCTTCAGGTAGGACCGTATCATACAAATACAGTAGCTGGTTTACAGTTAGCGATGGATATGCTTCGAAGAAAAAGGAATACCAACAAGCAAATATTCATGATAACCGATGGAAAGCCCAGTTGTGTGATCGAAAAAGATGGCACCTATTATATGAATAGTGCCGGCCTCGATCATTATATAGTAGACAAATGCTACAATATGGCAAGACAGGCGCGAAAACTTCACATCCCTATTACCACCTTTATGATTGCTCAGGATCCTTATTTAAAGCGCTTTGTAGAAAATTTTACAGAAGCCAATCAAGGGAAAGCTTTTTATACTGGTCTTCGCGGCCTTGGTGAAATGATCTTTGAAGACTATGAACAAAACCGGAAAAAGCGCATCAAAGGTTAATCCATACCAAAATATATCAGAAATTTATAAGTTTAAGAATACTACGCTATGAATTATAAAAACATACGAACACTCGGTGAGCTAAAAAAAAACGGTTACCAAAGTATTTCGATAAAAGAAGAATTAAGAAATAATCTAAGAGAAAAATTACGCAACGGAGAAAACGTTTTTGAAGGCGTACACGGCTATGAAAACTCTGTGATTCCAGAATTGGAACGAGCCATTCTTTCAAAACATAATATAAATCTATTAGGGCTTCGTGGTCAGGCAAAAACGCGTCTGGCAAGACTTATGATAAATTTATTGGATGAATGGATTCCCACCGTGGAGGGTTCAGAAATCAATGATGATCCTTTACGACCGCTATCCCGTTATGCACGTTTGCTGATTGATGAAAAGGGAGATAACACACCAATTACATGGTTGCATCGTAGTGAACGGTTTTTTGAAAAGCTTGCAACTCCAGATGTGACGGTGGCAGATTTAATAGGCGATGTAGATCCCATAAAAGCGGCAAATTTAAAACTCTCCTACGCAGATGATCGGGTGATACATTTTGGAATGATCCCAAGAGCTAATCGCTGTATCTTTGTGATCAATGAGCTACCCGACCTTCAGGCAAGAATACAAGTAGCTTTGTTCAATATTTTACAGGAAGGAGATATTCAAATAAGAGGCTTTAAGGTAAGGCTTCCGCTTGATATGCAATTTGTGTTTACGGCCAATCCGGAAGATTATACGAATCGTGGAAGTATTGTAACTCCGTTAAAAGATAGAATCGGATCTCAAATTCTTACTCATTATCCGGAAAATATCGAAACGGCTAAGATCATTACGCAACAAGAAGCTAAAATTAGTGCAGAACAGCAAGATCATATCTATGTCCCTGGCATTGCTAAAGATCTTCTCGAACAAATTAGCTTTGAAGCACGGGAAAGCGAATATATTGATGAAAAAAGTGGTATCAGCGCAAGACTTAGTATCACCGCATATGAAAACCTTATGAGTACTGCCGAACGAAGGTTACTCACTTCAAACGATTCTAAAACGACCGTTCGGTTTAGTGATTTTATGGGTGTTATTCCTGCTATTACCGGTAAGGTAGAATTGGTATATGAAGGAGAACAGGAAGGTGCTGCATTTGTTGCACAAACACTTATAGAGGAAGCAGTTAAAACATTGTTTTCTGAATACTTCCCGAAAATTGAAAAGCTCGAGCGTCCCGAAGATGATAGTCCTTATAAAGAATTGGTAGAATGGTTCTTTGATCAAGGTGCGTTAGATCTTCAAGACGATCTTCCAGATGAAATATATCATAAAAGTCTAACCGACATCAAACCCCTGGGAAAACTCATTGATACCTATCAACCAGATATTGCAAAAGAAGACCGCTTTTTCTTGATGGAGTTTTTATTATGGGGACTGGTTTCATTTAATAAGTTAAGTAAACATCGCTTTGTTGAGGGATATCAATTTAAAGATATCTACGGTAGTTACATAAGTGGTTTGTAGAGATTAAGATAGCGAAAAGTTCATTTTCATGAATACCACGTGGTATTCATGAATCTTTACAAACACCTTAAGTTTTTTCTTCCAAGAATAAGAACATTTGGGTACTTTGAAAGAAGTATTAATTTAAAATTTATTCAATATGAAGAAAAAAAGTTTTAGTAACAAGCTAAGCCTTAACAAGAAAGCTATTAGTCATCTCAATGGCGATATTGTTGGAGGTGGATGGTCAGACGGTTGTACCGATGGATGTACTCCTGCACAGTCGTATGGAAATTGCACCAGAGCAAATTGTTCTGATGACTGTACAGGAGGTGCCAGCTGGCATGAACTGTGTACAGAGCAAGGCATAAATCGAATTGCCTGATCAATTTTCAATGTATTTACTCATCTAAAATTTAGAATTCATGAAGAAAAAAAGTTTTTCATCTAAATTGAGGCTTAACAAAAAAGCGATAAGCCATCTCAACACCACTAATGTCAAAGGTGGTTGGTTTACGACGGGATGTACAGACGGGTGTTCGCCTGCTCAGACCGAATGGAACTGTACCGGAACCATGTGTTCAAAAGACTGTACGAATGGTGTTTCTGAATATCCTGCGTGCACGCGGGAAGAAGATGGCTTTTTTGGTCGATAATCAAAGACCAAAAATTTGACAAGCTTGCTTTGAATCGTACCTAAGGTACCAGCGAGCATAATCCATCTAGAGGGCAAGAGCTTCGCTTGCCCTCTCAGTTATTATTTAATTATACTAATATTAAAAAACATGAAGAAAAAAAATTTCTCAACAAAACTGATGTTGAATAAGAAAGCTATCAGTAGTTTAAATAAAGATAACATCAATGGTGGTTTCTTTACAACGGGTTGCTCCGACGGATGTTCACCCGCACAAACGCAGTTTAATTGCACAAATGGCGCTTGTTCAAAGGACTGCCATCAAGGGGTTTCTGATCCACGAGTATGTACCATGCCGGGTGACCAGTTTTTTGATGCTTAATCCGAAAAAGTAAAAAGCTTGTCTGAATATATTTCAGACAAGCTTTTCAATAATTGAATAAACATATTAGCCTATAAGTTAACTATTTACAAAACCTAAGGCACATGTATTATTTGTTCTGGGATCAATAAGTATAAAAACCCCGTTAGCTTTATTGCTTGCATACGAATCTAAAAACAAAGGTTGTGCTAACCTTATCTCAACAGACGCAATATCATTTAATACTAACTTCGCACTTTCCAGTTTTAGAGACGGATTTTCAGGCGGGATCAAATAATCGATCTGTTGCAGTTTACTCTGGTTCACCCGGCTTCCGGCTTGTATCAAATAACGATTCCCTAACGTTCCTTCTTCCTCATCTAACCAAACTAAAGTAGCTTTTATTGCTTTGCTGTTTGAAGGCTCTTCTCCGGTTTTCACAAAAAGTGAACCTCTGCTGGCGTCTACCTCTCTGTCAAGACTTATGATCACAGAGTCTCCGGCCATAGCTTTCTGCAGTGTATCTTCATACTTTCTTATTTCCTTTACTACAGCTGTTTTGAGAGACGGTAATACCGTTAACTCATCGCCTACCGAAATACTTCCGCTATTTATTTTTCCACTAAAACCTCTAAAATCTGTAAAAGCTTCATTTTGTACATGGAGTACCTGCTGAACATCCATTCGAAAATCGGGAATAGTATTAATCGCAGGCGGAATCTCATGCAGGATCTCATTTAGCGTTTTACCATGATACCAGGACGTATTTCCAGAAGGAAAAACAACGTTATCCCCTTTTAAAGAGCTTATGGGTATGATCTCTACATCTGGATGGTTGAATTCTGAGCTATCCACCATCTGCTTTACATCCGCTGCAATTCTTAAATAAACGTCTTCACTATAATCTACAAGATCCATCTTGTTAATACAAAAAATAACCTTGTCTAATCTTAACAATTGACTTATAAAGAAATGGCGATAACTTTGCTCAAGCAAACCCTTTCGTGCATCTATAAGGATAATGGAAACTTCGGCATTAGAGGCTCCGGTAACCATATTTCTGGTGTACTCTACATGCCCGGGACTATCGGCAATAATAAACTTTCTTTTTTGAGTTGAAAAGTAGATGTGCGCAACATCAATAGTAATTCCCTGTTCTCGTTCTGCGATCAACCCATCGGTAATTACCGAAAAGTCAAGATCGGCAAGTCCCTTTTCGAGTGTTTTCTGCTCAATGAGTGCTTCCTGCTCTTTGGTGAGCGCATTATTGTCGTGTAAAAGACGTCCGATGAGCGTGCTCTTTCCATCGTCTACACTTCCGGCTGTACTTATTCTTAATAATTCCATTTTAAAAATACCCTCCTTTCTTTCGTTGCTCTAAGGCAGATTCACTTCTTTGATCGTCAATTCTAGCACCTCTTTCTGAATGTTTCGAAGCTTTATTCTCATTCAGTACACGTTCAACTGAATCCGCTTCCGAAAGCAAAGCAGCCGTACAGGTCATGTCGCCTACGGTTCTAAACCTTACATTATCGGTAACGATTTCATCAGATTCTACAATATTTAAAAAAGGAGAATGCGCCAGATATGCGCCATCTCTTTTAACTAGTTTGCGCTCGTGTGCAAAATAGATACTTGGCAACGCTAAGTTTTCTTGTAAGATGTAGGTCCAAATATCCTCTTCGGTCCAGTTGCTTATCGGGAACGCCCTGACATTTTCTCCAAAATTAATTTTTCCGTTAAGTATTTGAAATGGTTCGGGGCGTTGCTTTTTGGCATCCCATTGTCCAAAATCATCTCTTACCGAAAAAATACGTTCTTTAGCCCGACTCTTTTCTTCGTCTCTTCTTGCTCCGCCAAGACATGCGTCAAAACCAAATTCTTCAATAGCATCCAGTAGCGTAACTGTCTGTAAAGAATTACGACTTGCGTACTTACCTGTTTCCTCTTGCGCTTTCTTTGCATCAATGGAGTCTTGCACGTATCGTACGATAAGATCTACCCCTAATTCGTCAATGAACCGATCTCGAAACTCAATAGTTTCTGGAAAGTTATGACCGGTATCTATGTGCATGAAAGAGAACGGAATTTTAGCTGGAAAAAATGCTTTTCTGGCCAAATGCGCCAGCGTGATAGAGTCTTTACCTCCCGAAAATAGCAACACAGGTTTATTGAACTGTGCAGCTACTTCCCTGATGATGTAGATGCTCTCATCTTCTAAGGTTTGTAAATGTGTTTTGGTCATATTCCTTCAATTTTATACAAACTTGTATCGTTTTTATCTTATTTATCAGATGCTATATGCAATCCGCACTCCCGATTAGAAAGTACCTTTGTAGGATCGTAATATTTAAATTCGTTTTCCAACTGGTGCTTCAACAAGTAATCGTCAAGTTGCTCATCAGACCAATGAAAAAACGGACTCACCTTAAGCACGCCATCTGCTCCTTTTGATAAAATATCAAGAGAATCTCTAAAAGCAGTCTGACCTTTTCTCAAGTTCGTGAACCACACGTCCGGCTGATGAAATTTCATCGCTCTATTAAAAGGTTCCAATTTAACTTCTTCCGTAAATTGTTTATGTTCGGGTGTATCTACTTCGGGAATGCCAAGAAGTACATCTCGGTATGCAGTTGTTTGTCGAGGTACATACAGATCGATATTTAGCGCCAGTTTTTCTATCGTACGAAACGCATGTTTGTAGGTCTGAGGCGTATTGTAGCCCGTATCGCACCAAATAACCGGAATATCTTTTTTAGCACTAGCACAAACATGTAGAATAGCAGCTTCGTAAGGCCTAAAGTTGGTAGTTACAACAGGCTTTTTTGCATTTTCTATAGCAAAACTCACAATTTCGAACGGTGACTTATTTCTTAAGTCCTTATTAAGCAATGCAATATCCATGTAATTACTTTTTTGTGATTTTACCCCAAACCCGTTCGTGTAAATAATACAACAACATTTTTGAGATAACTTCTATACTTCCTATACCGAAGGCAACCTTTAAATTACCGGTGAGGAGATACGATATGACCATAGTATCGATGGTTCCGATCACTCTCCATGAGATAGCTTTAAACAGAGATACCCGGTGACTTCCGGCTCTTAATTTATGTTTTTCTGCTCTGAATAAGTCTACAATCATGACCTTCTTAGTATCTTTAATTATTCAAATATACTATTAGTCTATCGATTTAGTAGGATATTTTGGTAATTTTTTTTTATTTTTTGTTCAAAAGATCCTTAATCGTCTTATTTTCATACACTTCCAAAGTCTTATCGCGTACTTCAATCATCATTTTATTTAAGATACATTCTTCTTCACTTTTGCAATCGTCACATTTTTCGTAGTAATTAAGACTCACACAGGGAAGCATTGCGATAGGACCTTCTAAAACGCGGTAAACTGACGCAATTGTCATCTGGTCTGGTTCTCTTAGCAAATAATAACCTCCTCCTTTTCCCATCTTAGAGCCTAAAAATCCGTTTTTCTTTAGCTGCAGTAAAATTGCTTCAAGGAATTTCTTCGAAATATTCTCATTTTCGGCAATTTCAGAAATAAGTACAGGTTTATGGGCACCCTTACTGGCAAGGTACGCTAGTGCTTTTATTCCGTATTTCGTTTTCTTAGAAAGCATTATTATTATTCTTTTGGCAAAAATACTTCCGCTATCATACACCGCGCACTTCCTCCACCACAGGTTTCTATGGTATCCAGATTACTATATAGGATTTCACCGTGCTTTTGTAAACGTTCTATTTGTGATTGATTTAGACTTCTATAAGCTGCTTCACTCATAACAATATACCGTTTATTCTCATTATTAACAAGTTGGAGCATATTTCCTGCAAACGAACTCATTTGCTTCTCTGTTATCTCGATGATCTCTTTCCCATCCTTTTTTAAATGAGAAACAACATTTTTTCGTTCTTTTTTATCATCGATTGAAGAAAGACAAATTACACAAAATTGTTCTCCCATGCACATCATTACATTGGTATGATAAATAGGCAGTCTTTCATTATTCACAGACTGGTTTGCTACAAAAATTACAGGAAAACACTCAAAGTCTTCGCAAAATTCAATAACCAACTCCTCGTCTGCACGTGGAGAGAGTGCACAGTAAACCTTCTCATTTACTCTATCGAGAATTAAGCTTCCGGTACCTTCCAGAAAAATGCCTTCTTCTTCTGCACTTGTATAATCTACCACATGGGTAATTTTAAAACCGTGATCTTCCAAAATATCAAGAATATCTTCTCTTCTTTCTTTCCGGCGATTCTCTGCGAACATCGGATAGATCACCACTGTTCCATTTGCATGATTAGAGATCCAATTGTTTGGAAAAATAGAATCTGGTGTATCTGATTCTTTTATATCATCTATGACAATGACGTTAATACCGCAAAATCTCAACTTCGAGACGAACGTATCAAATTCTTCCTGCGCCTTCTCATTGATCTCCTTATTTTTCAGGTTAAGGTCTTCCTGAAAATAGTTGTTGACAGCGGTTTGTTCGTTCATTCTAAAGTTGACCGGACGAACCATCAAAATAGTGTCGGTAATCTGACTCATTTATAGCTAAAAAATTATGAATGGATTCAGGGTAAAATTACTAATTAATCGGGTCTTAATGAGAAAAATTCCCATTTAAATACGCTTATTATTAACGCACGGTTTTTTATGGAAATATCATAGCTTCCGCTAGGATTTATCTCTGATAAGGGGAAGGGTTGAACATCGTAATAAACCTTCCTGCTTGGCAATCTCAGCATACGGTATTTCTTCAACTGTAAAACCTTCAAGTCTTAGCCAGTCATTAAGTCTACTGAATTTTTTTTCAGATACTACAACATCTGGAGCAATCGAAAATACATTAGAGAACATAGAGTACATTTCATCTCTGGTAATATGAAAAAGATTATCGCTGCCAAACAAATCTACCAGATAATTGTAATCGGCCTTACTTCTGAATCCTCCTTCATATATGATCGCTTTATTTATACCCACGGGCTGAAAGCAGCAATCCAAATGCAGTGCGTTATCTTTTGCTTCGGTTTTAGATTTTATCAAATCGAATTCCTTGACCGTTTTATTTGGAAAAAGTTCTTTTAGAAACGCTACTCCATGCATATTAGTTCTGGCAGTTACGTGATCTGGGTAGTCTTTACCCTTGTAGGTCCCAACCAGAATATGATCGTTCCAAAGCATAACATCACCTCCTTCAACATGTACTTTTTCGGGTGGTTTGATAATCTTTTCGGGTGAAATCTGATCTATTACATATTTCACCGCCTCCAATTCGCGCTCCCTATCCGGAAGGATATTTGATTTTATAAAAAGATCATCAATCACAAAGGCAATATCCCGGGTAAATATCTGGTTGCAATTTTCGATGACCTCCGGCCGGAAAACCTGTACATCATATTTTTCGAAAACTGCTTTAAAGGCTTCCATTTCAGGAATCATATCTTTTTCCAGAGGATATGTTCCAGCTAAAATATGTTCTAATGATTTAGGATCGTAAGCTTCTTCCGGACTCGGCGTAGGGCCATTATTAACCGCAGTCCCCAGTACCACGGCCCTTAATCTGGAAACTTCATCCTGCACGTTTAATTGTAACATGTTCTTATTTTGGTAGTATAAGATTGTAAAAAGCAGCCGTCAGGCCGCCTTTTATAATATATTTTTTTTTAGAACTATCTTTTGTGCAGTTCTGTAAATTTTCTTGCCGTATGACCTACATATACCTGTCTCGGTCTTCCGATAGGCTCATTATTTAAACGCATTTCTCTCCATTGAGCGATCCAACCCGGTAAACGACCCAAGGCAAACATTACTGTAAACATATCGGTAGGAATACCCAATGCACGGTAGATAATACCTGAATAAAAATCAACATTAGGATACAGTTTTCTGTCTACAAAGTATGGATCTTCCAATGCTTCTTTTTCGAGACCTTTAGCGATATCCAGGACAGGATCATTTACCCCTAAATCACCTAATACTTCATCTGCAGCTTTCTTGATTATTCTGGCTCGGGGGTCAAAGTTTTTGTATACACGGTGCCCAAAGCCCATTAAACGAAAAGGATCGTTTTTATCTTTTGCTTTTGCCATATATTTTTTAGTGTCTCCCCCATCTTCTTTGATCGCTTCAAGCATTTCAATTACCGCCTGATTAGCACCTCCATGCAGTGGTCCCCATAAAGCAGAAATACCTGAAGAAAGAGAAGCGAACAACCCTGCATGCGAAGACCCTACGATACGCACCGTAGAAGTAGAGCAATTTTGTTCGTGATCTGCATGAAGTATTAATAACTTATCGAGCGCATCAATTACTATTGGATTTCTTTTGTACTCCTGATTTGGCTTCTTGAACATCATTTTCACGATATTCTCTACATATCCCAAATTGGTATCCCCATAATCTAATGGAAGCCCTTCTTTTTTACGCAGAGACCAGGCTACTAAAACAGGAAACTTACCCAAGATTCTAACAATTGCCTTATACATAGCTTCCTCAGACGATACATTTACAAAGACTGGATTAAATGCTATTAAGGCACTTGTTAAAGAAGACAATACTCCCATGGGATGAGCAGACTTCGGAAAACCGTCTAAGATCTTCTTTACATCTTCATCTACACGAGATTGTTCTTTAATATCTTCATCAAATTTCTGCAGCTCTTCTTTCGTTGGAAGTTCCCCAAAAATTAATAAATAAATTACTTCAAGAAAATCTGCCTTTTCTGCTAATTCCTCAATTGAATATCCCCGATACCTTAGAATACCTTTCTCACCATCCAGAAATGTAATAGCACTATTACAGGACCCGGTATTTTTATAGCCCGGATCTATGGTGATCATTCCTGTAGATGATCTTAGCGTTTTTATATCGATCGCAAGTTCATTTTCAGTTCCTTTAACCACTGGAAATTCATACCTCTTTCCGTCATATTCTAGTATCGCTTTATCGGACATATATCTTGTATCTTTTAAATTGTTTTTGAGTGTTGCGAAATTACGGAATAAAGTGTTAAAATTGGGTTAAGTCTTCATGTTTTTTACCATGTAGAAGCGATTATTTACGAATTTTTCAATAGGCATAAATGCCTTTTTTATTTTGATACTTCGTCAAGCATCCAAATTGCGAAGGCAACAATTTCAGGAAGAATTTCTTTTATTTTATTGTAATTGAGCAAGATAACAGATCATCCTAAAAACACAAAGCCGTTCTTAGTAAATAAGAACGGCCCTTACATTGTATTACTTGAGTTTACTGAGCTACTTTACCTTGAATGCCTTTTCCTTTGGGTAATAGGCAACAGAGCCCAGTTCTTCTTCTATACGTAAAAGTTGGTTATACTTTGCCATACGATCTGATCTTGAAGCAGAACCAGTCTTGATCTGACCTGTATTTAAAGCAACTGCAAGATCTGCAATGGTATTATCTTCTGTTTCGCCAGAGCGATGAGACATTACCGAAGTATACCCTGCATTATGAGCCATATTGACCGCAGCGATAGTTTCGGTTAACGTACCTATTTGATTTACCTTTATAAGAATAGAGTTTGCAATATTCCCTTCAATTCCTTTGGACAAACGCTCCACGTTGGTAACAAAGAGATCATCACCAACAAGTTGTACGCTGTCTCCAATTTTGTCTGTGAGTTTTTTCCATCCTTCCCAGTCATTTTCATCCATTCCATCTTCAATAGAAACAATTGGGTATTTGGCAGCAAGGTCTGCTAAATATTGAGCTTGTTCTTCTGAGGTTCTTACCGCTCCTTTATCACCTTCAAATTTGGTGTAGTCATATTTTCCATTTACATAAAACTCTGCTGCTGCACAATCCAAGGCAATCATGACTTCGTCTCCGGCTTTATAGCCTGCTTTTTCGATAGATTTGATGATAGTATCAAGAGCATCCTCTGTCCCGTCTAACGTGGGGGCGAAGCCACCTTCATCACCAACTGCTGTGCTTAAACCACGATCGTGTAAAACCTTCTTCAAGTTATGAAAGATCTCCGTTCCCATCTGCATAGCATGAGTAAAGCTCTGAGCTTTGACGGGCATTACCATAAATTCCTGAAACGCGATAGGTGCATCAGAGTGTGAACCGCCGTTGATGATATTCATCATAGGAACCGGTAATGTATTCGCACTTACACCCCCTACGTATCTATATAACGGCAACCTCATTTCATGCGCAGCCGCCTTTGCAACTGCCAATGAAACGCCTAATATAGCGTTAGCACCGAGCTTTGATTTGTTAGGAGTACCATCAAGGTCGATCATTCTTTGATCGATATAGTTTTGTTCAAAAACAGATAATCCTTCGATTTCTTCAGCAATAATTGTATTAACATTTTTTACTGCATTAAGAACTCCTTTACCCATATATTTTTTACCACCATCTCTTAATTCGACAGCTTCGTGTTCTCCTGTAGACGCTCCAGAAGGTACTGCTGCCCTTCCCAACGTTCCTGTTTCTGTGATCACATCTACTTCTACGGTAGGATTTCCTCTGGAATCAAGAATTTGTCTTGCATGAACACTGATTATGATACTCATATAGTTTGTAATTTATGTTTTTTAATATTGTTTATAAATTGATCGAAAAGGTAGTTTGCATCGTGAGGTCCCGGACTTGCTTCCGGATGGTATTGAACAGAAAAACAATTTTTACCCTTAATACTGATTCCGGCTACTGTATGGTCATTTAAATGAACATGTGTTATCTCTACTTCCGGATGCTTTTCGGTTTCTTCACGATTGATGGCAAAACCATGATTCTGGGAAGTGATCTCTCCTTTTCCTGTTAGCAGATTTTTTACGGGGTGATTGATTCCCCGATGACCATTGTGCATTTTATAGGTAGAAATTCCTTTAGCCAGCGCAATCACCTGATGACCAAGGCAAATACCAAATAAAGGCAAATCCTTTTCAATTACTTGTGACGCTACTTTCTGAGCTGCGACCAAAGGAGCCGGATCTCCGGGGCCGTTTGACAGGAAATAACCATCCGGGTTCCATGCGCTCATTTCTTCGAAGGTACTATCGTAAGGAAACACTTTTATGTATGCATCTCTTTTGGCTAAATTGCGTAGTATATTTTTCTTGATCCCTATATCGAGAGCTGCTATTTTATAGGTGGCGCTTTCGTCGCCAAAGAAATAAGGTTCTTTTGTTGATACTTTGGAAGCAAGTTCAAGTCCGTTCATATCTGGGATTGTCTCCAGTTTTTTCTTGAGCCATTCAATATCATCTACCTCTGTAGATATTACTGCGTTCATGGCGCCATGGTCTCTAATATGGCTTACAAGAGCCCTGGTATCTACATCAGAGATAGCCATCAAATTATGATCATCGAAGAACTCCAGGAGCGTTTTATCAGCTCCGTAACGTGAATGAGTAAAGCTAAAGTTTTTACAAACCAATCCTGCTATTTTAATGCTGTCAGACTCCATTTCATCTTCTTTTACTCCGTAGTTTCCGATATGAGCATTGGTAGCTACCATGATCTGGCCAAAATAGGAGGGATCTGTAAATATTTCCTGATAGCCAGTCATTCCTGTATTGAAACAAATCTCACCGAACGCAGTTCCCTCCTTTCCCACAGCTTTGCCATGAAAAAGCATTCCGTCTGCCAATAATATTATTGCTTTTTTTCTAGATTGATACTTCATAAAATAATGGGCTCTTTAAAAAGGGTTTCACAAAATAACATAAAAAAAAGGATAAACTAAAAAGTTTATCCTTTTGATATGTAATGATATAGTTAACATTAATTCTCGTCTGTAGAAGCTTCGCTTTCTTCATTCTTCGGAGCCTCTGCAACTGCTGGCTGGCTTTCGGCTTCAGCTTTCTTTTTACTTCTACCTCTTCTGGTAGATTTCTTCTTAGCTGCTTTTCCAGCGTTATAGGTTTCGTTGTAATCAACAAGCTCTATCAACGCCATTTCAGCATTATCACCTAATCTATTTCCTAGTTTGATGATTCTGGTGTATCCCCCAGGTCTATCTCCTACTTTAGCGGCTACGTCTCTAAAAAGTTCTGCAACGGCATATTTATTGCGAAGGTAGCTAAATACTATTCTTCGATTGTGCGTCGTATCTTCTTTTGATTTAGTCACTAAAGGTTCAACAAACTGCTTCAACGCTTTTGCCTTGGCTACAGTTGTATTAATTCTTTTATGTTCTATAAGAGAGCAGGCCATATTAGCAAGCATTGCTTTTCTATGCGCCGACTTTCTACCTAAGTGATTTATTTTTTTTCCGTGTCTCATTTTTCTTAGTATTCAACTCAGCAGGGAGTTAGTCTTTATCTAGTTTATATTTGGATAAATCCATTCCAAAACTAAGTCCTTTAACATTCACCAACTCTTCCAATTCTGTCAACGATTTCTTTCCGAAGTTTCTGAATTTCATCAAATCGTTCTTATTGAAAGAAACAAGATCTCCTAGTGTATCTACTTCTGCGGCTTTTAGACAGTTAAGTGCTCTAACTGAAAGATCCATATCAACAAGCTTGGTCTTCAAGAGTTGTCTCATATGCAGTGACTCTTCATCATACGTCTCGGTCTGTGCAATTTCGTCTGCTTCGAGCGTAATTCTTTCATCAGAAAAGAGCATGAAGTGATGAATTAGTGTTTTTGCAGCTTCGGTCAAAGCATCTTTTGGATGAATTGATCCGTCAGATATGATTTCAAAAACTAATTTTTCGTAATCAGTCTTTTGCTCTACACGATAATTTTCAATACTGTATTTTACGTTTTTAATAGGCGTAAAAATAGCATCAGTTGCAATGGTTCCAAGTGGAGCATTCGATTTCTTATTTTCTTCTGCCGGAACGTAACCACGTCCTTTTTCAATCGAAATCTCCATGTTGATGCTTACTCCGGGCTCCATATTACAAATAACTAGATCGGGATTAAGCACCTGAAAACCTGAAATAAATTTCTGAAAATCTCCAGCAGTTAGTTGTTCTTTACCAGTAACAGAAATAGAGACAGTCTCGTTGTCTATATCTTCTATTTGTCTTTTGAATCGAACCTGCTTCAAGTTAAGAATTATCTCGGTCACATCTTCTACAACACCAGGTATGGTAGAGAATTCGTGTTCTACTTTTTCTATTCTTACCGATGTTATTGCGAAACCTTCTAAAGAAGATAGAAGAACTCGTCGCAAAGCGTTACCAACGGTCAATCCATATCCTGGTTCTAAAGGGCGAAACTCGAATTTCCCTTCAAAATCGGATGAATCGATCATTATAACTTTATCGGGCTTTTGAAAATTAAATATTGCCATAATAGGACTGCTGTCTGATTATTATTTAGAGTATAACTCGACTATTAATTGTTCTTTGATATTCTCAGGAATCTGAAGTCTTTCAGGAACAGAAACAAATGTACCTTCCAGTTTTTCCGTATTCCATGTAATCCACTCGTAAACACTGCTGTTTCCAGCTAATGAATCCTCGATAACCTGTAGAGATTTAGATTTCTCACGTACTCCTACAACATCACCTGGCTTAAGGGTAAAAGAAGGGATATTCACGATCTCTCCATTTACTGTAATATGTCTGTGGGAAACTAATTGTCGCGCACCTCTTCTAGATGGAGCAATTCCCATTCTGTAAACTACATTGTCTAAACGGGATTCGCATAGTTGAAGTAAAACCTCACCGGTAACTCCTTTACTTCTGTTTGCTCTTTCAAATATATTTCTGAACTGACGCTCAAGTATACCATAAGTATATTTTGCTTTCTGCTTTTCCATTAACTGGACAGCATATTCAGATTTTTTACCTCTACGACGGTTATTACCGTGCTGACCGGGAGGGTAATTTCTTTTTTCAAATGATTTGTCATCACCAAAAATAGCCTCTCCGAATTTACGAGCTATTTTTGTTTTTGGACCTGTGTATCTTGCCATTTTAAACTATTAATGCGGGTTGATCATGAATTAAGGCTTTCCTTCGATAATCGTTAATAACCCTTATTGTTAAATAAATAATTGAATTAAACTCTTCTTCTTTTAGGAGGTCTGCACCCGTTGTGTGGAAGTGGAGTCACATCTATGATCTCTGTAACTTCGATACCTGCATTGTGAATCGAACGAATTGCAGATTCTCTACCATTACCAGGACCCTTTACATACACCTTCACTTTTCGAAGTCCTGCTTCCTGAGCTGTTTTTACAGCATCCTCGGCAGCAACTTGAGCAGCATAAGGAGTATTCTTTTTAGAACCTCTGAATCCCATTTTTCCTGCTGATGACCACGCGACAACATCTCCCTTTTTATTGGTAAGGGAAATAATGATATTGTTAAAGGTGGCAGAAATATGTGCCTCTCCAACCGCATCAACAATTACCTTACGTTTTCTCGAAGTTTTAGTATTTGACTTTGCCATATTACCGTTTATTATTTAGTTGCCTTTTTCTTGTTAGCAACCGTTTTTCTCTTACCTTTTCTAGTTCTGGAATTGTTCTTGGTTCGCTGACCTCTTAATGGAAGACCAGATCTGTGACGAATACCTCTATAACAACCAATATCCATTAGACGCTTAATGTTAAGCTGGATTTCAGAACGTAATTCTCCTTCGATTTTAAACGAAGAAACAGCATCACGAATACGACCTATTTCATCGTCATTCCAATCAGATACCTTTTTATCTTCGCTAACATCAGCAGACGCTAAAATATCTTTGGCTCTGCTTTTACCGATACCAAAAATATAAGTCAACGAAATAACTCCTCTTTTATGCTTTGGTATATCTACACCTGCGATTCTTGCCATAACTTAACCTTGTCTTTGTTTAAATCTAGGATTCTTTTTGTTGATTACATATAACCTACCCTTACGACGCACAATCTTGCACTCGGGACTTCTCTTTTTTATTGATGCTCTAACTTTCATCTGACTTGTACTTTAATATCTGTATGTAATTCTAGCTTTTGTTAAATCGTACGGGCTCATTTCAAGTTTTACCTTATCACCCGGTAACAATTTTATATAGTGCATTCTCATTTTTCCAGAAATATGAGCGGTTACTACATGCCCATTTTCTAATTCAACTCGGAACATCGCATTTGACAATGCTTCTATAATAGTTCCATCTTGTTCTATTGCTGCTTGTTTCGCCATAAATTATGCAACTACTTTTCTGTTTTTACCTGTTTTCATCAAACCATCATAATGCCTATTCAACAAATATGAATTTACCTGTTGAACCGTATCGATCGCAACTCCAACCATGATAAGCAGAGAAGTACCGCCGTAGAACAATGCCCATCCTTGCTGAATCCCAACAATCTTTACAACGATAGCCGGTAAAACTGCAATTAAGGCCAAGAATAAAGATCCTGGGAAAGTGATGAGGGACATAATTTTATCTAGATAGTCCGATGTTTCCTTTCCTGGTCTGATACCGGGTATAAAACCACCACTACGCTTTAAATCGTCTGCCATCTTATTCGTAGGTACCGTGATAGCGGTATAGAAATACGTAAAAATGACAATTAATAAAGCAAAAACAATGTTATACCAAAGACCAAATATATCACCAAAGGCAGCCTGAATAGATTGTGCTGTTTCCGAGTCCGACAAACTTGCCAAAGCACTAGGAACAAACATGATCGCCTGTGCAAAGATAATTGGCATAACACCGGAAGCATTTAACTTTAAAGGTATGTATTGTCTTGAACCAAATATATTCTTTTCGTAACCTCCAGAAGCTGTACGGCGAGCATACTGAACCGGGATTTGTCTGGTCGCCATTACCAGCATCACACATGCCAAAATAACTACAAACCAAATAATAACCTCTATCAATATTAACATTAAACCACCGTTATTCTCAGATACTCTTGAAACAAATTCCTGCGCAAAAGATACAGGTAGCTGGGCAATAATACCCACCATAATTAACAGAGATATCCCGTTTCCAATACCCTTGTCGGTGATTTTTTCACCTAGCCACATGGCAAAAATTGTACCTGTGACAAGTATAAGAACCGCTGGAACAATAAAGTTCAATTCTCTACCATAAACAAAAGCATCTGGTGGTACACCCAACGCTTCCAAACCATAAAGGTAAGCCGGAGCCTGAACCAAACAGATCGCTATGGTTAGCCATCTTGTGATTTGATTGATGGTCTTTCTTCCACTTTCACCTTCTTTCTGGAGTTTTTGAAGATAGGGTATTGCAATACCCATTAATTGAACCACAATAGAAGCGGATATGTACGGCATGATCCCCAATGCAAATACAGAGGCATTTGCAAAAGCTCCTCCTGTAAAAGCATTCAAGATACCTAGTAATCCACCACCATCTGTTTTACTTGTGAGCTCTGACAGCGCTAATGAATCTACACCTGGAAGAACAACATGCGCACCAAAACGATATACAAGTAAAAGACCTAAGGTGACAATAATTCGCCCCTTAAGTTCTTCTATTTTCCAAATATTGGAGAGTGTTTCTATAAAGTTCTTCATTCTTTTTGTTTATAAAGTTACTGCTTCACCACCTGCAGCCTCAATAGCAGCTTTAGCACTGGCAGTAAATTTATGAACTGATATCTTTAATTTAGCTTTCAGTTCGCCCCCACCTAAGATCTTTACCAGATCATTTTTTCCGGCGAGACCATTTTCAACAAGAATTTGCAAATCTACAACATCTTTTGCGATTCCTTTATCTACTAAATCCTGAAGTTTGTTAAGATTAATTCCCTGATATTCTTTTCGGTTTATATTCTTGAAACCAAATTTAGGAACTCGTCTTTGTAAAGGCATTTGACCACCTTCGAAACCAATTTTCTTAGAATAACCTGAACGAGATTTAGCACCTTTATGACCTCTGGTAGCAGTTCCTCCTTTACCGGATCCCTGTCCTCTACCAACTCTTTTACCATCTTTATGTACTGAACCTTCTGCAGGTTTTAAATTACTTAAATTCATGACCAAAAATTTTCTTTTCCTAAAGTTCTTCTACAGAAACCAGGTGTTTAATTTTATTTACCATACCAATAACTGGCGCAGTCGCTTCATGCTCTACGCTCTGACCTATTTTTCTAAGTCCTAACGCTTCGAGGGTTCTTTTTTGGTCCTCGGGACGTTTGATATTACTTTTTACTTGCGTAATTTTTATCTTTCCCATTATTCTTAAATTCTATCTTTAAGTAACTCTATGTAATTACCCGTTAAATACTTTCTCTACCGATATTCCTCTTTGCGCTGCAATAGTTCTTGCGTCTCTTAAGCGCAATAAAGCATCAAAAGTAGCTTTCACTACGTTATGAGGATTGGAAGATCCTTGAGATTTGGAAAGTACGTCATGTACCCCTACAGCCTCAAGCACTGCACGTACAGCACCACCTGCGATTACACCAGTACCCTGAGAAGCAGGTTGTATATAAACCCTTGCTCCTCCATATTTTCCTTTTTGCTCATGTGGAAGCGTTCCTCTATTTAAAGGAATACGTACCAGGTTTTTCTTAGCATCCTCTACAGCCTTTGAAATTGCATCAGCCACCTCTTTAGATTTTCCAAGTCCGTGACCTACCACTCCATTTTCATCTCCTACAACTACGATTGCAGAGAAACCGAATGCTCTACCACCCTTGGTTACTTTTGTAACTCTTTGAACTCCTACCAAACGATCTTTTAATTCAAGTCCACCTGGCTTAACGAGTTCTACGTTTTTATAATTTTGATACATACCTTATTAGAATTTAAGTCCGCCCTCTCTGGCGCCTTCTGCTAACGATTTAACTCTTCCGTGATACAAATATCCTCCACGATCGAAAGAAATAGTTTCAATTCCTACCTTTAAAGCTTTCTCCGCTACTGATTTTCCAACCAAAGCTGCAATCTCAGTTTTTGTGCCTTTTTCAGAACTAATTTCCTTGTCTCGTGATGAGGCAGCTACCAGTGTCTTACCGGTAGTATCATCTACGATCTGCGCGTATATTTCATTATTGCTTCTAAAAACAGCCAGTCGAGGTTGTTCGGTAGTTCCGTTAACCACTTTTCTGATTCTGCTTTTAATACGCTGTCTTCTTTCAGTCTTTGATAATCCCATTTTGCTAATTATTAAGCCGATTTACCTGCTTTTCTTCTAAGCTGTTCCCCAACAAACTTAACCCCTTTTCCTTTGTAAGGTTCAGGCTTACGGAAAGAGCGTATTTTAGCTGCTACATGACCGACAAGCTGCTTATCGTGAGAACTTAATTTAATAATTGGATTCTTACCTTTTTCAGATATAGTTTCCACCTTTACTTCCGGTGCCAATTCGAAAACAATATTGTGAGAAAAACCTAAAGCAAGGTCGAGCTTTTGACCCTGATTACTTGCACGGTATCCAACACCTACTAATTCCAATTGCTCAGTGAAACCTTCAGAAACTCCTATCACCATATTGTTGATCAGTGCACGATATAAACCGTGTTTTGCCTTCTGACCTTTAGAGTCATTGGTAGTTTCTAAGACAATCTCGCCATTCTCTTGCTTAACGACGATTTCTTTAATTTCCTGAGATAGTTCACCTAGCTTTCCTTTAACGTGCACCATACTATTATCTATAGTAACCGTAACGCCCTCCGGAACACTTATTGGACTTTTACCTATTCTTGACATTTCTTTTGTCTTTGATTTTTTAGTAAACGTAACATAAAACTTCGCCTCCTACATTCTCTTTCTTAGCCTGCTTGCTAGTCATCACTCCATGTGAAGTAGAAACAATCGCAATACCAAGTCCATTAAGAACACGAGGGAGCGTATCTGCACCAGTATACTTTCTAAGACCTGGTTTACTAATACGCTGTATCTTTCTAATTACAGGTTCTTTCGTGAATTTGTCATACTTAAGTGCTATTTTAATAACACCTTGTACAGCATTATCTTCAAACTTGTAACTAAGAATATAACCTTGATCAAATAATATTTTGGTTATTTCCTTTTTTAGTTTTGAAGAAGGGATCTCCACTACTCTGTGACCTGCACTGTTAGCGTTTCTTATTCTTGTTAAATAATCTGCTATAGGATCTGTATACATTTTATATATCCTTTAATTCTTTTACCAACTTGCTTTTTTCACTCCGGGAATAAGTCCCTGATTGGCCATTTCTCGGAAAGTAACCCTAGAAATTCCAAACGTACGCATATACCCTCTTGGTCTACCAGTTAGCTTACATCGGTTATGCAGCCTTACAGGAGAAGCGTTTTTAGGTAATTTTTGCAGAGCCTCATAGTCTCCAGCTTCCTTCAAAGCCTTACGCTTTTCAGCATACTTATCTACAAGCTTTTGTCTCTTCACCTCACGGGCTTTCATTGATTCTTTAGCCATACTTTAATTCTTTTTAAAGGGTAATCCCAGTTCGCTTAAAAGTGATTTTGCTTCCTTGTCTGTATTTGCCGAGGTAACAAAACTTATATCCATACCTGAAATTTTGTTTACCTTATCGATATCTATTTCAGGAAAAATTATCTGCTCAGTGACACCCAGATTGTAATTACCTCTACCATCAAAACCAGTAGCCCTGATGCCATTAAAATCTCTTACTCTAGGAAGAGCCGACGTAATTAATCTATCTAAGAATTCGTACATACGTTCCCCACGCAATGTAACTTTTGCGCCAATAGGCATCCCTTTACGAAGTTTGAATGAAGCAACATCTTTTTTAGATATGGTTGCAACCGCTTTCTGTCCGGAAATCCTAGTTAGCTCATCAACCGCATAATCTATGAGCTTTTTGTCAGCAACTGCTGCACCTACTCCACGGCTAATTACTATTTTCTCTAGTTTCGGAACTTCCATAACGTTGGAATACCCAAACTCTTCTGTAAGAGAAGGGATTACTCTTTCGCTATACTCTTGTTTTAATCTTGGAATGTAAGCCATAACTAAATTACTTCGTTTGATTTCTTAGAGATTCTTACTTTTTTACCATCTCTTTCTTCTATCCTCACTCGCGTAGGCTCACCAGACTTAGGATCAACTAACGAGAGATTTGATATATGAAGAGGTGCCTCTTTTTTGATAATACCTCCTTGAGGGTTTTGAGCACTAGGCTTCATGTGTTTGGAAACCATATTGATCCCTTCTACAATTGCCTTATTTTTTTCACGATCTACCTTTAAGACCTTACCTTCAGATCCTTTATGATCTCCGGCAATCACCTTAACTGTATCTCCTGATTTTATCTTTAGCTTTATCATTTTAAACTTGTATTAAAGCACCTCAGGCGCTAATGATACGATCTTCATAAATTGCTTATCACGAAGTTCTCTTGCTACCGGTCCAAAAACACGAGTACCGCGCATTTCACCTGTAGGATTCAAAAGAACACAAGCATTATCATCAAATCGGATATAAGACCCATCAGGTCTTCTTACCTCTTTTCTGGTACGAACTACTACTGCTGTAGAAACCTGTCCTTTCTTAACACTCCCATTTGGGGTAGCATCCTTAACAGTCACAACAATTTTGTCTCCAACAGAAGCATATCTTCTTTTTGTACCTCCTAATACGCGAATAGTCAAAACTTCTTTTGCGCCCGTATTATCTGCTACTCTTAATCTAGATTCTTGTTGTACCATAATTACTTAGCTCTTTCAATGATTTCAACTAATCTCCAACATTTGCTTTTACTTAAAGGTCTTGTTTCCATGATCTTTACTGTATCGCCAATGTTGCAATCGTTCTTTTCGTCGTGCGCAACGTATTTTTTAGTTTTTAACACGAACTTACCGTACATAGGGTGTTTTACTCTTTTCACCTCAGAAACCACAATTGATTTCTCCATTCGGTTACTGGTAACCACTCCTATTCTCTCTTTTCTTAAATTTCTTTTTTCCATCTTAAGCAGAATCGAATTATTGTAATTCTCTTTTAGTGAGCTCTGTCGCCAATCTTGCCACCGTTCTTCTTGCTTTACGAAGCTGAAGAGGATTTTCAAGAGGAGTTATGGCGTGAGCCATTTTTAAGTCTGCATAACTCTTTTTGAATTCACCAAGCTTTTCCTGTAGCTCAGTTATTGATAGTTCTCTAATTTCTGACTGTCTCATAAACTAATACTATTAAGCAACGTAATCACGTGCTACAACAAACTTGGTTTTCACAGGAAGCTTTTGAGCCGCAAGACGTAATGCTTCTTTAGCAACGTCCATAGGAACGCCGCCTACTTCAAACATTATTCTTCCGGGCTTAACCACCGCAGCCCAATATTCTGGTGCTCCTTTACCTTTACCCATACGTACTTCAAGAGGTTTCTTTGTGATAGGCTTGTCTGGGAAAATCTTTATCCATAACTGACCTTCTCTTTTCATGTAACGTGTGGCGGCTACCCTGGCTGCCTCAATTTGCCGCGATGTTATAAATGATGAATCCAACGATTTAATGCCAAACATACCATTTGAAAGTTGAAATCCTCTCTGAGAATTTCCTTTCATACGGCCTTTTTGCATTTTACGATATTTGGTTCTTTTTGGCTGTAACATTTTTCTTTAATTTAAAAAATTACTTTCTGCGGCGAGCTCCTTTTTTAGCACCGGATCCAGCACCCTTACCTCCTTGCTTCTTGGACATACCCACAAGCGGAGATAATTCTCTTTTACCGTAAACTTCGCCTTTCATGATCCATACCTTGATCCCTAACCTTCCGTAAGTAGTATGAGCTTCAACAAGCGCATAATCAATATCAGCCCTAAAGGTTGATAAAGGAATTCTACCATCTTTGTAGGTTTCGGAGCGTGCCATTTCAGCACCATTCAAACGACCTGAAATCATAACTTTGATTCCTTCACAATTCATTCTCATCGCCGCCGAAATAGCCATTTTTATAGCACGTCTGTAAGAAATTCTACTTTCTATCTGGCGCGCGATACTGGCAGCAACAAGGTTTGCGTCTAATTCTGGTCTCTTGATCTCAAAGATATTGATCTGAACCTCCTTGTCGGTAATCTTTTTTAACTCTTCCTTTAGCCTGTCTACCTCCTGACCTCCTTTACCAATGATGATACCAGGACGTGCTGTGGTGATAGTAACGGTTACAAGCTTTAGGGTTCGTTCTATGATTACCCTTGAAACACTCGCTTTGGAGAGACGCGCGTGAACATACTTTCTTATCTTATCGTCTTCGGCAAGCTTATCGCCGTAATCGTTACCTCCGTACCAGTTGGATTCCCATCCTCTAATGATACCTAAGCGATTTCCGATTGGATTTGTTTTTTGTCCCATGCTATCTCCTAACTTTGTGTATTATTATTAGCTCCTAAAATCATTGTGACATGATTAGAACGTTTTCTTATTCTATGTGCTCTACCCTGAGGAGCCGGACGAAGTCTTTTTAACATAGACCCTCCGTCTACTCTTATCTCTTTGATAAAAAGATCGGCTTCTTCTATATTTGCATCCTCGTTTTTCGCTTGCCAGTTTGCTATCGCAGATAACAGTAACTTTTCAAGTCTACGAGATGCTTCTTTAGAATTAAACTTTAGAATAGCAAGTGCCTTTTCTACCTTTTCACCTCGAATTAAATCTGCTACTAAACGCATTTTTCTAGGCGAGGTAGGGCAGTTATTCAACTTTGCAAAAGCAAGACTTTTCTTTGCCTCCTTAATTTGCGCTGCTCTTTCTTTTTTACGAACTCCCATGGCTACCTGTTATTTTTTTCCTTTATTTTTTGCACCTGCATGCCCTCTGAAGGAACGCGTCGGTGAAAACTCTCCTAACTTATGACCCACCATATTCTCGGTAACATATACCGGAACAAACTGGCGACCATTATGTACAGCAATTGTTTGTCCTACGAAGTCTGGGGTAATCATTGAAGCCCTAGACCAGGTCTTAATTACTGTTTTCTTACCAGATTCTACATTTTGTTGAATCTTCTTCTCTAAACTATAGTGAACGTAAGGTCCTTTTTTTAGTGAACGTGCCATTTCTAAACTCTTTTATTTCTTTCTACGTTCTATAATATACTTGTTACTCGCCTTGGTCTTAGAACGTGTTCTGAAACCTTTTGCAGGAACTCCATTTCTTGATCTTGGATGACCTCCAGAAGCTCTACCTTCACCACCACCCATTGGATGATCTACAGGGTTCATAGCTACTGGTCTTGTTCTTGGTCTTCTACCCAACCATCTGCTTCTACCCGCTTTACCAGAAACGATCAATTGATGATCCGAATTTGATACTGCTCCTATAGTAGCTAGACAATCTGCAAGAATCATTCGGGTCTCCCCAGATGGCAATTTAATAGTTGCATACTTCTTATCTCTTGCCATCAATTGTGCAAAAGCCCCGGCTGATCTCGCCATAACAGCTCCCTGACCTGGTCTTAATTCAATACACGAGATGATCGTACCAAGCGGAATATTGCTAAGCGGAATCGCGTTCCCTATCTCTGGCGCAGCATCTGGTCCTGAAACCACTGTTTGACCAACCTGAAGCCCATTTTGAGCTATGATATAAGCTTTCTCACCATCGGTATATTTAATAAGAGCGATAAAAGCAGTTCTGTTCGGATCATATTGAATAGATTCAACATTCGCTTCAACACCTACTTTTGACCTCTTGAAATCGATAATTCGATACTTACGTTTATGACCACCGCCTAAATAGCGCATCGTCATTTTTCCTTGACTGTTTCTACCACCTGACTTTTTTAACGGAGCGAGCAAACTCTTCTCCGGCTTATCAGTAGTAATCGCGTCAAATCCGTTTACTACTCTAAAACGCTGTGCAGGGGTTATCGGTTTTAATTTTCTAACTGACATTATTCGTCTTTAGTTATAAATTACTATAAAAATCAATATTCTCTCCTTCCGCTACCTGGACAATTGCTTTCTTATAAGCATTTGTTTTTCCATGCTGAATACCGGTTCTGGTATAGCGGGTCTTTCTCTCAGGTCCGTAATTCATGGTTCTAACCTTCTCTACGGTTACTCCGTAAGTTGCTTCGACAGCATCTTTAATCTGAAGTTTGTTTGCCCTGGGATCTACTATGAAGCCATAACGATTCAAACGCTCACTTTCTGCGGTCATTTTTTCCGTTATAACTGGCTTTATTAACACATTCATCTGGTAACCTATTTTGTTAAGTTAGACTCAATTCCTTCTAAAGCCCCTTCCAAAAGCACCACATTATTTGCATTAACAATTTTGTAAGTACTTAATTCTGAGTTGGTTACAACTTCTGAGGTCTTCAAATTACGTGACGACAAATATACATTATTATTTAGATCACCCAACACAATCAGAGATTTTTTATTCTCAAGACCTAAAGCCTTCAAAATATTTACAAAATCCTTTGTCTTTGGTGCTTCTAAATTAAAGTCTTCGAGAACGGTAATTGACTGTTCTTTCGCCTTCATACTCAACGCAGATCTTCGCGCTAATCTTTTTAGATTTTTGTTTAGCTTCTGAGTGTAATCTTTGGGTCTTGGACCAAAAACTCTACCCCCGCCGACAAAAAGTGGATTTTTGATACTTCCTGCTCTCGCTGTACCAGTTCCTTTTTGCTTCTTGATCTTACGAGTACTACCCGCAATCTCTGCTCTTTCTTTTGCCTTATGAGTTCCCTGCCTTTGATTTGCCAAGTACTGCTTTACATCTAAATAAACAGCATGTTCATTAGGCTCTATCGCAAAAACCGCATCAGAAAGAGTCACTTTCCTTCCGGTTTCTTTTCCGTTTATATCTACTACTGCTACTTCCATTACTTCTGAATGATTACGTATGCATTTTTGTGTCCTGGAACACACCCTTTAACTACTAAAAGATTTTTTTCAGGTACCACTTTTAATACTCTCAAATTTTGAACTGTAACTCGTTCTGCACCCATTCTACCGGCCATTCTCATTCCTTTAAAAACTCTAGAAGGATAAGATGAAGCACCAATAGAACCTGGAGCTCTGAGACGGTTATGCTGACCGTGAGTAGCTTGTCCGACACCACCAAAGCCATGTCTTTTCACTACCCCCTGAAAGCCTTTACCCTTTGACGTTCCGCTTACATCAACGAATTCACCTTCAATGAAATGATCTACCTGAATGGTATCTCCTAATTTAAACTCACCTTCAAAATCCTGGAATTCAACGACTTTTTTCTTGGGAGAAGTACCTGCCTTTTTAAAGTGCCCCTGTTGAGACTTATTTGCACGCTTTTCTGCCTTGTCATCGAAACCAAGTTGAAGGGCATTATACCCGTCAACCTCTTCGGTTCTGACTTGGGTAACTACACATGGTCCAGCCTCAATAACGGTACAAGGAATATTTTTCCCGTTCTCGTCATAAATACTGGTCATGCCAATTTTTTTTCCAATTAACCCAGACATTTACATTTAGTTTAAAGATCCTAGTGATTTACACTCTTGAATCCTGATTATTAATACTTAATTATTTATTCAAAAAAACAGGGTCAAAATACTTCAACCCTGAATGTATTTATTTCCGTTTTTCCTTCGCGAAACGCTCCGGACATGTCTTCAGAAGGTTTTCTTCTGTTTAAATCATCACACCTTAATCTCTACTTCAACACCACTTGGAAGCTCTAATTTCATTAAAGCATCAATAGTCTTGGATGAAGAACTGTAGATATCAAGCAACCTCTTATATGAACTCAATTGAAACTGTTCTCTTGATTTCTTATTTACGTGAGGTGAACGCAATACAGTAAAAATCTTTTTATGCGTAGGTAATGGAATAGGTCCTGTAACTACTGCACCTGTTGTTTTTACAGTCTTAACGATCTTTTCAGCAGATTTATCTACCAGATTATGATCGTATGATTTTAATTTTATTCTTATTTTTTGACTCATTTTCGAAATTTTTAAGCAGTTACACCTTTAGTTGCTTTGATAACTTCCTCTGCTATGTTACTTGGTGTTTCTGCGTAGTGAGAAAATTCCATAGTAGAAGTTGCTCTACCTGATGACAATGTTCGCAGTGAAGTCACATAACCAAACATCTCAGAAAGTGGAACTTCAGCTTTAATCACTTTAGAACCAGCTCTATCATCCATATTGTTAACCTGACCTCTTCTACGATTTAAGTCACCTACAATATCTCCCATGTTTTCTTCTGGAGTTAACACTTCCAGCTTCATGATTGGCTCCATTAATACTGCTCTTGCAGCTTTAGCCGCTTCTTTATAACCAAGTTTTGCAGCCAATTCGAATGATAGTGAATCTGAATCCACAGGGTGGAAAGATCCATCCTTTAAAGTTACCTTCATTGAATCCATTTCGAAGCCAGCCAAAGGACCATTTTTCATCGCCTCTTTGAAACCTTTCTCTACCGAAGGAATATATTCTTTAGGAATATTACCTCCTTTAATCTCATTCACAAAATTAAGACCTGAAGTTCCCTCTTCAGCAGGCTCCATAGTGAAGACAATATCTGCAAATTTACCGCGACCACCAGTTTGTTTCTTATAAACCTCTCTGTGATTCGCTACACCTGTAATTGCCTCTTTGTATTCTACCTGTGGTTGCCCCTGATTAACTTCAACCTTAAATTCTCTTCTAAGTCTATCTACAATAATATCTAAGTGAAGCTCTCCCATTCCAGAAATAATGGTTTGTCCAGAAGCTTCGTCAGTTTTTACCTGGAAAGTAGGATCTTCCTCGGCAAGCTTTGCCAAAGACATTCCTAATTTATCAACATCTGCTTTCGTCTTAGGCTCTACCGCGATACCAATTACCGGATCGGGGAATACCATACTTTCTAAAACGATAGGGTGTTTTTCATCTGACAGTGTATCTCCTGTTTTGATCTCCTTAAAACCTACCGCAGCACCAATATCCCCTGCTTCGATAAAATCGATAGCATTTTGTTTATTTGAATGCATTTGGTAAATACGAGAGATACGTTCTTTTTTCCCAGATCTATTATTTAACACGTAAGAACCTGCGTCAAGTCGCCCTGAGTAAGCTCTGAAAAAAGCTAAACGCCCCACAAAAGGATCTGTAGCAATTTTGAAAGCCAACGCAGCGAAAGGCTCTTTAACGTCTGGTTTACGCTTAACTTCTTCTTCTGTGTCGGGATTTATACCAACGATCGCATCTTTATCAACCGGTGAAGGAAGATAACGACAAACCGCATCCAATAAAAATTGAACTCCTTTGTTTTTGAAGGCAGAACCACATACCATTGGAATGATACTCATATCCATTACAGCAGCTCTCAATGCAGCGTGTACTTCATCTTCAGTGATAGAATTTTCGTCCTCAAAGAACTTTTCCATCAAATTTTCATCATATTCTGCAACTGCTTCTATAAGGTTAGCTCTATATTCTGCCACCTCTTCCTTCATATCTTCCGGAATATCGATAACATCGAAAGTAGAACCAAAATTATCTTCATGCCAAACGATCGCACGATTTTTTACTAAATCAACGATCCCACGAAAATCTGCTTCGTCTCCAATTGGTAAAACGATAGGTACTGCATTAGAACCCAACATTTCCTTTACCTGATTACAAACATTCAGAAAGTTTGATCCCTGGCGATCCATTTTATTTACAAAGCCCATTCTAGGCACCTTGTAATTATCTGCTAATCTCCAGTTCGTTTCAGACTGAGGTTCTACCCCATCTACCGCACTAAAGAGAAAAACCAATCCATCCAATACACGAAGCGACCTGTTTACTTCAACGGTAAAGTCAACGTGACCGGGAGTATCAATTATATTAAAGTGGTAATCTTTGGCGTCTGATGTTGGCTTTCCCTGTTCAGTTGGAAATTGCCAAGTACAAGTAGTGGCCGCTGAGGTAATTGTAATACCTCGCTCCTGCTCTTGTTCCATCCAGTCCATAGTAGCAGCACCATCATGCACCTCTCCTATTTTATGACTAACTCCAGTGTAAAATAAAATACGCTCTGTAGTAGTTGTTTTTCCGGCATCAATGTGCGCCGCAATACCAATATTTCTTGTGAATTTTAAATCTCTTCCCATTTCCGTTTATTAAAATCTAAAGTGAGAGAATGCTTTGTTGGCTTCCGCCATCTTGTGAGTATCTACTCTTTTCTTAACTGCTGCTCCTTCTTCTTTGGCAGCTGCTAAAACTTCCGATGCCAATCGCTGTGCCATCGATTTTTCATTTCGTTTTCTAGCAAAGGTGATTAACCATTTCATCGCCATTGAAACTTTACGATCGGGTCTAATTTGCATTGGAATCTGAAACGTAGCACCTCCTACACGTCTACTTCTTACCTCTACATGAGGCATCACGTTAGATAATGCATCCTTCCATACTTCCAGCGCCGACTTTTCATCGTCGTTCTTTTTCTCTTCAACAATATCCATTGCGTCGTAGAAAACTTTGAAAGCTACTGATTTTTTACCATCCCACATCAAGTTGTTAACAAATCTTGTAACTAACTGATCGTTAAACTTTGGATCTGGTAAAAGGGGTCTTTTTTTCGCCTGTCTTTTTCTCATGTCTTTAACTTATCAAGTTTACTTTTTGTCTTTAGGTCGTTTTGCACCATACTTGGATCTTCGCTGCGTTCTACCGGCAACACCGGCAGTATCAAGCGCACCACGAACAATGTGATACCTAACCCCAGGCAAATCTTTAACCCGTCCACCCCTTACTAATACTATCGAGTGCTCTTGAAGGTTGTGACCCTCTCCAGGGATGTAAGCATTCACCTCATTACCGTTCGTAAGCCTAACCCTTGCTACTTTACGCATTGCAGAATTTGGTTTCTTAGGTGTAGTGGTGTAAACACGCGTACAAACCCCTCTTCTTTGAGGGCACGAATCCAAAGCAGCCGATTTACTCTTCTTAGTAATCTGAGCTCTTCCTTTTCGTACTAATTGTGAAATTGTTGGCATAATTTACTATTACAATAATATTTTAAGATATTAATCCCCTATTTTTAAGGGTTGCAAAGGTAGAATTTTTTTTAAACTAATCAAACCGTAAAGAATTAATTTTCAATAAATTTTCAGAAGTTTCCAAAATCTGATTAAATAGAAAAAGAAAGACCTAAATAAGATAAGATATTGAGCAAAATTGATAAAATCTGAGATCTTAGCTCTGATTTGAAATTTTACCTAAAAAGTTTATTATATAATAAGGTGTAATTTATATTTAAATAAAAGATCTGAAATACTCCTGAAACAATACCATCATATACCTGATTAACAGATTGATAAAAAAAAGATCACATTTTCTATAATCAATATTCCTACAGCATTTTAATTTTATAATTGCGAAATTCTCAATGTTTTTAACTTTTTGTTAGGGAAAAAATTGGAATTTTAACTTGAAATTATGATTTTTGGCTTTAGCTAATTCAAATAATTTAAAAAATGAGAACAAAGTTTAGTGGATTTCTGACGCTACTATTAGCGTTGATTGTGCAAATTACGTTTGCACAAGAGAAAACTATCTCAGGTACGGTTACAGACCAGGACGGTCTACCGCTGCCAGGGGTTAATATAGTTGTACAAGGCACCACAACAGGTACTCAGTCGGATTTTGATGGTAATTATACGATCAATGCTTCTGTAGGCCAGGTACTTGTTTACACCTATGTAGGACAAAAGACGACCCAGCGAACGGTGGGTGCATCTAACACGATTAACGTACAGATGCAAGAAGATGCCCAGGCACTCGAAGAAGTGGTTGTTACTGCCCAGGGTATTAAAAGAGAAAAGCAAGCGCTGGGATACGCGATTGCAGAAGTAGACTCTGAACAATTAGAGCAACGAGCAGAAGGTGACATTGGTAGGGTTCTTACCGGTAAAGCTTCCGGTATTCAGATCACTGCTCAAAATGGTATTTCCGGTTCTGGTACTAATATTATCATTAGAGGTCTAAGTTCCTTTAGTGGCAGTAACCAGCCGTTATTCATCGTAGACGGTGTTCCTTTCAATAGTGACACGAACACTGCAGGAGCAGGAGACGGTGATTCTGACGGACAAAATGACTTTATCAATGGTAACCTTGGATCGAGTAGATTTTTTGATCTTGATCCGAACAACATTGAAAGCATTAACGTACTTAAAGGTTTAGCAGCAGCTACCCTTTACGGTACTGCTGGTAGAAACGGTGTAATCCTTATTACTACTAAAAATGGTGCAGCCGGAGCAACCAGAAAGAAAAGTGAAGTTACCATTACTTCTTCAGTATTTTTTAACGAAATCGCATCGCTTCCAGATTATCAGGATTCTTTTGGTAATGGATTTGATCAGTCTTTCGGTTGGTTCTTCAGTAACTGGGGACCTAGTTTTGAGAGAGACGGCGTTGCAGGTTGGGGAAACAGTGCCTCTTTTGATGAGAACGGTACGTTACCGCATCCATATTCTACTGCCGGAGCTTCTACTGGAATACCTCAGGCTTTTCCTGAATTCGCAGATGCCCGTTACGAGTGGAGACCTTATGACAGTGCCGAAAAGTTTTTTAGAACCGGTGTAGCAAAAACAACTGCGATCAATTTCGCAGGTGGCTCAGACGATGGCAAAATGGCATACAATATGAATTTTAGTCACCTTGACGATGAAGGATTTACCCCAGAAAACAAAGTAATACGAAACACTTTTGGAATGGGTGGTAAAGCGGAGCTTAGTAATAATTTCACGGTGAACGGTACGATTAACTATGCAAGAACAGATTTTCGCTCTCCACCAGTTGCAGCGGGAGATGGTAATACCGTTTTCGGCCAGATAGGGAACTTCTCAGGAAGTACAGGTTCATCAGTGTTTTCAAACATTTTCTTTACACCTCGAAGTGTAGATGTTCAAGGACTGCCATTCCAGAACCCTATCACGGGTGCCAGCGTTTACTATCGTCAAAACAATAGTATTCAGCACCCGCTTTGGACTGTAAATAATGCAAAGGTTCAACAAGTAACTAACCGTGTATTCGGTAATGGTACCATTCAATATAAATTCAATGACAACCTGAACATTCTTTACCGACTTGGTATTGATGTTTCTAGTACGAATAATACAAATCAGCAAAATAAAGGTGGTGTATCTGATGATACTACCCTTCGTAGTGGTGTTTACCAAACCTGGAATGACACAAACACTATCTGGGATCACAACTTTATTTTAAACGGTCAGTACGAAGTAACCGATAAAATTGGGGTATCTTTTAACTTAGGTGCTACTACTCGTAGAGAAGTATTAGACAGATCTGGAGTGAGAAGTTCTGGACAGCAAATTTTTGATGTCTTCAGACATTTCAACTTTCAAATTCAAGATCCGATACAGTTCACTCAAGAACGTAATATTGTGGGTGTTTATGGACAAGCAGAATTTGATTATGACAGATGGCTTTATGTAACGCTAGCAGGACGTAATGACTGGGTTTCAAACCTGGCGACAGAGAATCGTTCTATATTCTATCCTAGTGCTAGTTTTTCATTTGTTCCTACTAGTATAATTGATGGTCTCAGAAATAACGAATACATTAACTACCTAAAAATTCGTGGTGGTTACGGTACATCGGCTACCTTCCCTACTGGATTCCCTGTAGCTTCACGTCTTGAGCTTAATACCAGAAGATTCCTAAGAGATAATCAAGGATTTATAGTTTCAAATACGACGAATCCGTTTCTGGAAAACCCTAATCTAAAACCTGAAAGGTTAGATGAAATAGAGTTTGGTATCGAATCAAGATTTTTCAAAAATAAGATTTCTCTTAACGCATCCTATTATACGAGGATCACAAAAGACCTTATTGTAGATCAGGATCTTGACGCAGCATCCGGTTTCCTTACTACACAAACAAATGTGGGTGAAATTGAAAGTAATGGTGTTGAAATCGATCTTGGCGTGAATATTTTCCAAGGAGTAGACGAAGGAGATCTTACCTGGGACATTAACGCCAACTGGACCACAAATGAAGTTGTTGTAAACGATTTGGGTAGCAATGATTCTCAAATACTTGTATATGCCGGAATTAACGGTCTTGCTGCAAATGCCGCTATCGAAGGAGAATCTTTAGGTTCTATAGTAGGTAGTCGTATTCTAAGAGATGCAGACGGTAATTTTGTAGTAAACAGCCAAGGTAATTACGTGATTGAGGAAGGTAACTTTATTATTGGAGATGCTATTCCTGATTGGAATTTGAACGTTTCTAACAGTCTATCTTTCAAAAACTTTAACTTTAATTTCCTCCTAACCTATACTCATGGGGGAGATATTTACAGCCAGACTATAGCAACTCTTTTAGGTAGAGGTTTGACTACTGACACTGAAAATAGAGAAAACACTTTTATTTTACCCGGGGTTCAGGAAAACGGTCAGCCAAATAATGTCCAGATCAATAACTCGGGGTATTATTTTGACAATGTTCTTTTTGGTCCTGCTGAATTGAATATTTATGATGGTTCTGTAATAAGACTACAAGAAGTTTCCTTAGGTTATTCTGTACCAAGCAAATTCCTTGATAAAACGCCATTTGGTTCATTATCCTTTACGGTATCTGGTTTCAACCTTTGGTATGACGCTATTAACACTCCAGACGGGGTTAATTTTGATCCGAACGTGGCTGGAGTAGGTGTTGGTAACGGTGCTGGATTTGACTTCCTTAACGGTCCTAGCTCAAGAAGATATGGGTTTAGTTTAAAAGCCACTTTCTAATAAAAAAACAATTAAAAAATGAAAAGAATATATAAATTTATAACTCTGGTCTTATTTTCGAGTTTAATGCTAAACTCATGTGAGACAACAGAGCTTGACCTTAGGGATAACCCTAACTTTCTCGCGGGTGACCAGGGAAATGTAGATTTCTTCCTTACAGCAATTCAACTTCAATATGCTGAATTGATGGACGATCTCGGTTTTACCGGAGCCAGACTTGTGAGAATGCAGGTACTACTAGAGCGTAATTATCTAAATGCACTTGCTCCTGTTAACTTTGATGAAGAGTGGGAATGGGCATATCAGGATATCCTTGCGGATATTAGAAAAATGACTCCACTTGCAGAAGCAGATGGTCAATACAGACATATCGGAATTACCAATGTCCTTGAGGCGAATCTTATCGTTACATTAGTAGATTACTTCGGAGAAGTACCTTACAGCGAAGCAATTCAAGGTCTTGATAATCCAAATCCTAAGTTAGACAGCGGTGCAGAATTATATGATGCTGCATTAGCTTTACTTGACGAGGCAATTAATAATTTCACCAGAGATGACAATTTGCTGGAAGTTCAAAACGACTTTTACTACAATGGAGACTATGATAACTGGATCAAATTAGCCAATACCCTTAAAATGAAGATCTATCTTCAGCGCAGATTGGTAGATGCAAATGCAGCTGCTTCATTTCAAGCAATTGTAGATTCTGGTGATTTTATTGCCAGCAATTCTGAAGATTTTGAATTCAACTGGGGAACTAATGAAGTACTTCCCGACACACGTCATCCTAGCTATATTTTAAACTATACCCCGACAGGAGCTCAGACTTATATGTCTAACTGGTTAATGAATTATATGCAGGAGAACGACGATCCCAGAATTCGTTACTATTTTTACAGACAAGTTTCAGTCCTTCCGGGTGAAGGAGGAACAGATCCTGATGAAGAAACACTAAGATGTTCTTTACAGGATGCACCTTTACATTATGTAGAAGGCGGCTTTACCTTCTGTAGCTTACCGAACGGATACTGGGGAAGAGATCATGGAGATGATGAGGGTATCCCGCCAGATGGTTTATTAAGAACTGTTTACGGAGTATATCCTGCAGGAGGAGCTTTTGACGATAACCGTTTTGAAGGGGTTGAACAAGGTCTCGGTGCCGGAGGTGCAGGAATCACTCCTTTGATGTTGGCTTCTACTGTTGACTTTATGAGAGCTGAAATGGCTATGGCAGCCGGAAGCCCTGGAGATGCTGAACAGTTTATACTGGATGGCATGGAAAAATCGATCAACAAAGTAATGACCTTTGGTTCTAAAGATCCGGATGCAGACCTGTCTTTCGCACCTTCTATGGCAGAGGTACAAAGCTATATTGATGATATTGAAGATGCTTTTGAAAATGCTTCTAACGACGATGAGCGCTGGAACATTCTCGCTGAGCAGTATTGGGTAGCATCTTATGGAAATGGTACAATGAATTACAATTTCTATAGAAGAACAGGATATCCTACGACCTTACAGCCCAACAGAGAGCCTCAACCAGGAGGTTTCATCAGATCGCTTAGGTATCCACAAAATGCTTTGAATAATTCATCAATACAGCAGAAAAATACGGTGACCGATCAGGTATTTTGGGATACAAATCCAGGTTCACCAGGTTTTCCAGAGGCCAACTAATTTTAAAACTATCTAGACAATGAAAAAAGTAAATAAAATAATCGCATTAAGTCTAGCAGCTATAGCTTTCTCCTGTAGTTCAGATGACAATGCTATAGATACTTTATTTGATAACGTAACACGTGGTGCGGTGCTTAGAACCGTAGATGTGATAAGCGGATCATTTAATGTGTTTGACGATACTTCAGAGTTTATTATTGAACTCGAAGAACAGGATACTGAAAACGGAGGGCTTTTGGGTTCAGTGGATGTGAAAGCAGTTTTCATCGATAATTTCGATGATGGTACTGATAATTCAGTTGGAAGAACCGATGTAACTTCCATACCAGCCAGTGCATTTTCACCCGGACCTTTTGGTTTGCCAAGAACAACGTTTTCCATTACACTCAATGAGGTAAGAACCGCTTTAGGACTTTCCGGAGATCAACTGAATGGAGGAGATCAGTTTAATATTGAGTTTGTACTTAATCTTACAGACGGTAGATCATTCACTTTCACCGATGTTTCAGGTGCTGTACAATCCGGATCCTTTTTCCGTTCGCCTTTTAGATACGGTGTAGGTGTTAAATGTGTTCCTACCGCTCCAGTGCCCGGAGATTATAACTTGACGCTGAGAGATAGTTTTGGCGACGGATGGGACGGTGCATTTATAACGGTTACCATAGACGGAGTAAGTACTGATTATACTATTACTGATGGTTCATCCGGAAGTTTTGTAATCACTGTGCCATCTGGTGCTACTTCTTTAACATGGACATACACTCCCGGAAATTTTGAAGAAGAGCATACATACGAACTTATTGCTCCCACAGGTGAAACAGCTGCCGCAGATGGCCCTGGTCCAACTCCCGGCGAAATTGTTTTAAATATCTGTAACGGTTAAATTAAAACCGTTATAAAAACATAGAGGCTGCATAATATGCAGCCTCTTTTTTATGCTATACTCTCTACCCTTTTGCTCAAAATAGATCCCTTCTTACACTACGTTATTCATTTTTACATACCTTTATCCCATGAAAAAAAATACGCATATTTTTGGTATTCGAGCTATAATAGAAGCAGTTCATGCCAATGAAGATATAGATAAAGTCTTTTTGCAGAATGGACTTAAGGGAAATCTTTCATCAGAACTGGAGAGTCTCTTAAGAGAAAGGGAAATCACTTACTCTTTTGTCCCTATGGAAAAACTCAACCGGATCACAAAAATGAATCATCAGGGAGCTATTGCCTCTATTTCTCCCATAAGCTTTGCTAATTTTGAAGAAATAGTAGACACTAAGATAGCCTCGAACAAAACACCGCTGTTTCTTATTCTGGATCATGTGACAGATGTTCGAAATTTTGGAGCCATTATCAGAACTGCGGAGTGCACAGGTGTTGATGCTATAATTATTCCAAATAAAGGGGGGGCTCCTGTGAATGCTGATACGGTTAAAACATCAGCTGGAGCTGTATTCAACATCCCTATCTGTAAAACTCCTCATATCAAAGACGCCATCTATTATTTGCAAGGCTCTGGTGTGAAAGTTATCGCGGCAACTGAAAAGACATCGCAGAGCATCTACGAAATCTCACTAAATGAGCCGATAGCGATCGTGATGGGTTCCGAAAATACAGGAATTTCCTCATCGGTTCTCAAAATCACAGATGAGTTGGCAATGCTTCCTATAAAAGGAAAAATAGAATCACTCAATGTATCGGTAGCTTGTGGTATTTTTTTATATGAAGTAATTCGGCAGCGAGACTATTCGCTTTCCCCTTCCTGATCCCGCTTCTCGAGTTCGCTGGTAGGAATAAAATTCCCATGCTCATCAAAATGTCTCAAAAAAGGATCATTTTCAATATCTAAAGTATGATTCTCTACTTCCTTTTGTTGGAATTCTATGGTTCCGGGAAAAACAATCGCCAGTAAAAACCCTATCAGGAAACCGGAAAGATGGCCTTCCCATGAAATTCTTTCATCAACAGGAAATAAATACCAAACCAAACTTCCGTAGACAAAAACAACAATAAGAGAAACCGCTACGAGCCTATAATACTTTGTGAATATACCTTTGAAAAAAATAAAACTGCTCAATAAATAAATAATGCCACTAATCCCTATATGGTAAGCTTCTCTCGCTATTAACCACGTTAAAAATCCTGACAGTAGCCAACCTACAATGAGTACCTTCATGCTTATTCGACGATAAAAATAAAACAATGCACTCATAAGAATCAGTGTGGGAAATGTGTTGTTGTACAGATGTTTTGCAGAACCGTGTATGAAAGGAGATAAAAAGATGCCTCTCAATCCGCTAATCGATCTGGGATAGATACCATATTTGGTAAAATCAAATCCGAACCGAAACTCAAACCAGTATATGATCCATAACAATAAAACTGTCAGAAACGGATAAATAATTACTTTATTAGAGAATTTGAACTGCAATTCTTTTTTCATAAAATGTATTTGTTTGTTAAGTTCAAAAACAAATCCAAAAATATTAGAAGTGAAAAATTGTCATACAAATATTAGTAAATTTGAGCTATGAACGAACCGTTAGCAGAACGTATGCGTCCGAAGACGTTAGAAGATTACATTAGTCAATCACATCTTGTTGGCGAAAATGGTGCTCTCCATCAACAAATCAAAAAAGGTATTATTCCTTCCCTAATTCTTTGGGGACCACCCGGTACCGGTAAGACCACTCTTGCCAGTATTATTTCAGAAACATCCGAGCGACCTTTTTTTACCTTAAGTGCTATAAGTTCTGGTGTGAAAGACGTTAGAGATGTAATTGACAAGGCGAAAAATACCGGGGGTCTTTTTACAGCAAAGAATCCTATTCTGTTTATTGATGAGATTCATCGATTCAGTAAATCGCAGCAAGATTCCCTACTGGCGGCTGTAGAAAAAGGATGGGTAACTCTAATTGGGGCAACTACAGAAAATCCTAGTTTTGAAGTGATCCCGGCACTACTATCAAGATGCCAGGTTTATATTCTGGAGCCTTTCTCAAAAACGGATCTCATTGCCATATTAGAAAGGGCTATAAAAAAAGATCCTTATCTTAAAAATAAAAACATTACTCTAAAAGAAACCAATGCGTTGTTGAGGCTTTCTGGAGGTGACGGAAGAAAGCTTTTGAACATTTTTGAGTTGCTGGTAAATGCAGAAGAATCAGATGTTATTGTTATAACTGATGATCTGGTAACCAAGAGAGTACAGCAAAATACGGTTCGATATGACAAAGCCGGTGAACAACATTACGATATCATTTCTGCTTTTATTAAATCAATAAGAGGTAGTGATCCTAATGCAGCGGTATATTGGCTTGCTCGCATGATTGAAGGCGGTGAAGATCTAAAGTTCATTGCGCGAAGACTCATTATCTCGGCTTCTGAAGACATCGGAAACGCAAATCCAACTGCGCTTGTCATTGCCAATAATACCTTTCAGGCGGTAACCACTATCGGTTATCCGGAAGCCAGAATAATTCTTAGCCAATGCACCGTATATCTTGCTACTTCCCCCAAAAGTAATGCTACTTATACTGCAATTAACAAAGCCATTTCAACTGTAAAAAGCACAGGTGACCTGAGCGTGCCTTTACATTTACGCAATGCTCCTACCAAATTAATGAAGGATATTGGGTATGGAGAAAACTATCAATATGCCCATGATTATGACAATAATTTTGTAAGTCAGGAATTCATGCCTACAGCTTTATCAGGAACTGTTTTTTATGATCCTGGCAAAAATGCACGCGAAAAAGCAACCAGAGAGTTTCTCTCTGCCCGATGGAAATCAAAATATAATTATTAAAATTTCACCGAGAAAATCTGTTTTATTGTTTTGCCTTTATCCAAATATTCAGCAACCCATGAATCCCCCTCTTTATAGAAAATACCATGCGCATCTTTTAATATGTAAAGGTCTTTAACGCTCGTTTCATAAAGCAAGAATCTAATACTGGGGGTCGTGTCTACCAACTGAAAACCAAATTCGGTTTGCTGGGCATAAAGAATGGCCTTTCCTTGTTGCGGATTTGCCACCAGAACTTCGGCAACCTCTGCTTTATTTTCAGTAGTCACTACCGAAGTATTCTCAGAAGATTCTCCAACTTTCTTTTCTGCAACGTCCTTATCTTTCTCTATGTCATTCGTTATTTCAGTTACAGTCTCGCTTTGCGGTTCGTATTTATAGTTTAAGTCTTTAAAAGACCTAAAAGCATTGCGCATAGCTTCCTGGTAGGTAGCCCTGTATTCTTTTTGTTTACTTCTTCCTACCCCAGAAGTATAGATAAGGTTCCCTTTACAATCCCTTAACTCTACCTTTAATTTTGTCACAAACAGGCTAGATTCGTTTACGATCTTAGACTGTAGCCCTAAACAGTTGTTGCGATAAAGATCTTCGGGATAAGACCCTTCAAAAACCGGGTTGAAATTATATTTCTCAAACAGGAACTTGGCAAGGTCGTTCAATTGGTATTCATTTTCACTTTTTTGAAAACTAAATTGTTTTGAAATGATGACGTATTTATAATTATTTACAGTATTCTGAGCGTTTAAAAATACGCCAGTCATCACTAAAACTATAATAATTGAAACTCTCATAATCTAATTTGTTTATTAAAGGTAATTCTTAATTTCTATAAGATCATTCACAATTATACCATGTTCATGCACGGGGTCATTAGTAGAATTAAAATGAATGGTTTGCATACCTACATTTTTAGCTCCCAAAATATCGGCTTCAAGGCTATCCCCTATCATTACGGATTTAGGTGCACTTGTGTTTGCTCGATTTAAAGCGAATTCAAAAATTAAGGGATTTGGTTTTTTTACACCTACCATTTCAGAATTGATCACATGATTGAAAAAAGACCTGATAGCAGCGTTTTTGAGTTTTTTCTCTTGAATTTCTTCGAAACCATTTGTTATAATGTGTAACCTATATCGATCATTTAAATAATTGAGAAGTTGGAGGGTATTCTGAAAAAGATAATTCTGTTCTGGTAAAACTTCTACATATCGTTGTGACAATGTATGAATCAAATCATCTTTTACTTTATGATTCAATGCATCAAAGCTATCCCTAAGTCTGGAATAGCGAAGTTGAGACTTACTAATCTTTTCTTCTCTATATAATTTCCAATATTTGAAATTAAGAGGTACATAAACCTCAAGAAATTTTTCAAGCGATGTATTTACATTTTGCTCTTGAAAAATAGTTTTAAATGTCAATGCTGAGTTTCTTTCAAAATCCCACAACGTATGATCTAAATCAAAAAAGACATCAGTTACTGTATTTTTCACTGCCTATGGTTTTAACTAGTTCGTCATAAATGCGTCTGTAATTCTTCTCACCTGAGCCACCCAACATGCTATTTGCAAATACCGTCATGAAATGTCCGTTCACATTCTTTACTTCGTTATACAATCTTGCAATAACAGATCGAATCTCACTATCTGAATTTAATTTGAGAAAAGAATAGTCTTGAAGGCAAAACGGATTTACTTTTAAAGGCAATTGCACCTCATAACTTATATCATAAAAATAAAAAGGAGTACAGGTTCCCGCCCGAAACCCTGGGTAACTTGTGTATCCCATGGTATAATCTTCATTTATCTCGGCATCAACCAATAGTTTGTACGTTTCAGGGATATTAACACGATTGTAACGCAGCCGAATTCTTTTAACGGGTCTATTGATAAGTTCGATTAAATTTGCACGACTTTTTTTTAAACTCACAATGTTCTCATAAGAATCATAGGATCCCATTAAGGAGACAATGGAGTAATCTGCGATAGATTTTACCAACGATCTAAAATGATTATTAAAGATTGATATATTTTTGTCGTAGCGACTATAATCGGCGATTAATATAAAAAAAATAGCCTCGACCTGATGCTGCTGGTGTAGGCGAAGTAATGATTGAAAATTATTGTAAGGATCTTTTTTCAAACCTAAAAGAACAGCATATCTTTTAAAAACGCGTTTTAGCTTGAAAGAACTTATATCCAACATAGTGCCTCCAAGCGTTCTCAAGACTCCGCGATGTTTGAAACAATGTGATATAGAAACATCAATAAGAGATGTAAAAGAAAACTTCTTATCGGTCACCTCAAGATCGGGAAAACTCTTTACCAAAGTCTCTTTTAATTTCTTTATCCATAGATCTACAATGGGTTTTTGCAGGAAGCCTTCTTTAAAAGCCAGACTCTCCTCTGCGGGATAACGCCCGTGATTGTCTTTCACATGAGGTAAATATTCCTCATACCTACTTAAAAGGTAAAAGCTGGCTGCAAAAATATCAAACGGAATGTTGCTTCGCTCGTTGGTAGGGAAGAAACAAGGTGTTTCGTCCCATTCATACATAGTGATGTCAATAGCCGCTATACCTTGTTCAAACAATAGATCATGACTTCTTACAAAAAACTCATTTTGCAATGGTTGTCTCGAATAGGTTATTCTAGGGCCTGTATGTGCTATAAAGTCTTCTACTTTTGAGGTGAAAATAACTTTTACACCCATCATTTTATGAAAGACATGTTTCATAATATAAGTAAATCGGGATGTAACTTTATGCGTATATACTAAGAGCATAGTTTGATCATAATCAACAAAGATTTGCGATTATCAGTCTGTTCTTACAACAAACTCTCGTCAGCAAAGCTAAAATACGCTTTTTCCGTAACAATGAGGTGATCCAGGATTTTAATATCGAGACTTTCACAGGCCGTTCTTAACTTATACGTAAGTTTTTTATCGGATTCACTGGGACGAAGCGCCCCAGAAGGATGATTATGTGCGAGAATTAAAGAAGTAGCACCAGCCTCAAGCGCCTTTTTTAAAACGATCCTAACATCAACAAGTGTACCTGTGATACCTCCCTTGCTTACCTGAAAAAACTTAAGTACTTTATTCGAATTATTTAAATAGATAATCCAAAATTCTTCATGAGGTAACTCTCCGATAATGGGTTGTAAAAATTCAAAGGCTCCAGTACTGGAATTAATTCGGATCTTATCTGGTGTCTCTTCAGATCTGCGCCTTCTGCCTAATTCCAGGGCAGCGGTGATGGTTACCGCTTTTGCTTCGCCAATGCCTTTAAAGGTTTTTAGATTTTCAATGGACAATTTTCCCAGTGTATTGAGATTATTATCTGTTGAAAATAGAATACGCTTAGCAAGATCAACAGCACTTTCAGACTTGCTTCCACTTCCCAACAATATAGCTAACAACTCTGAATCACTTAAAACATGACACCCTTTATTTAATAGTTTTTCTCGGGGTCTATCTGCCTCAGACCAGTTTTTTATGCTATAATATGTTGATTTTTCCTTCATTTTTAAATTTTTCAAATGTATAAAAATATTGTAAATTTCCCTCGGTATAAATTGAAGATATGCAATCACTTTTTGAAAAGCACTCTTTACAATCTATAGTTCAAAGAGTTCAGTCTATTTCCAACACAAGTGAAAGAAAGTGGGGCTCAATGACGCCTGCCCAAATGTTATGGCATTGTAAAGCTCCTTTAAAAATAGCCTTGCGAAAAGAACAAAAAAGTATAAAGATTAATCCTGTAAAGAAACTGCTATTTCGATTATTTAAATCTTCACTTTATAATGACAAACCCTGGAAACACAATTTACCAACTCCAGAAGCGTTTGTAGCTAAAGAAGAGTTTACTATTGAACAAGAAAAAGAAGAATTACTGAATTTAATTCATGCATTTTATGAAAGAAGAGATCAGAATGAATGGATGCCACATCCTTATTTTGGAACATTTACGAAGGAACAATGGGGACAAATGCAATTCAAACATCTTGATCATCATTTAAAACAATTTAATACCTGAATCAACCTAAGTAACCATAAACACCACTTATATGCGACAAATCGGAACGTATCTTGCCATTTTTGGCATCGGATCAGTTATTTTAAGTTTTCTGGACATGAATTTCACATTACTTATGTGGATAGATTCCTGGGGAGAAACTGCCGGTTGGATCATTCGCGCTTCCATGATTATCCTGGGAGCTGTATTGTTCTTCGCCGGATCTTCTGAGGCAGCCGCTGAGCCCGAAACGGTTCAGGAAGCCGAAAAAGGAGAGTAAACTACTTAAAGAGCGTTATCTTAAATTTGATAGCGCTCTTATAATTTTTGCAGGATCTCAAAATCCAAACCTCCATAGTTGCCACTACTCATTAAAAGTAATACGCTGTTCTCAAAATTGTTATTCAGCAAGAATTCTTCAAACATGGAAGCACTGGTTTCTATTTGAATATCATCCTTATCAAAGGCCTTTTTAATTCTATGTTCATCTATTGGCTCCAATTTCTTAATTTCAATTGCTTCCGGTGTGTAAAAAACCATTGCAGTGTCTGCCACATTCAAACTGCCCTTGTATTCATCAATAAATGAAGTATTCAAACTACTGTAAGTATGCAGTTCAAGACACGCATATACATGCTTGTCAGGAAATTGATCTTTAACCGCTTTCACAGTCGCTTCTACCTTACTGGGAGAGTGAGCAAAATCCTTGAAAATTGGAAATCCATTAGCATTTGGAATTCTTTCAAGCCTCTTGGCTGCACCTCTGAAAGAAGCGATAGCTTCAAAGAAATCTGCTTCATCAATTCCCATATGCTGACAAATCCATCTGGCGCCTGCTAAATTACTAAGATTGTGTTTTCCGAAAATTTCAAGAGGCATAGCTCCTTCAGGAGTTTCCAAATAGGTGACCCCCTCTTTGATTGAAAAATCAGGGAGTTTATACGAATGTTTCCTTATGGTTCGGGTACAGGCCTCTGCTATTTCTTTTACATGCGCATCTTCTTCATTATAAACTAATATGCCTCCATTTACAATGCTGTCCAGGAATATTCTGAATTGATCTTTATATATTTCAAAGGAAGGAAACACGTTAATATGATCCCAGGAAATTCCACTTAATAGAGCAATATTGGGCTTGTAAAGATGAAATTTAGGTCTTCTATCTATAGGAGAAGATAAATACTCATCTCCTTCCAAAACAATAAAATCATTCTCAGAAGTAAGATGTACCATAGTATCAAACCCTTCTAACTGAGCTCCTACCATATAATCTACTTCACGATCATGATAATTTAATACATGTAAGATCATTGCCGTTATAGTGGTTTTGCCATGACTTCCGCCAATCACCACTCTTGTTTTATCGTTAGATTGCTCGTAAAGAAATTCCGGATAGGAATAGATCTTAAGCCCAAGTTCCTGTGCCTTCATTAGCTCAGGATTTTCTGGTCTGGCATGCATGCCCAGAATTATAGCATCTAAATCCTCATTGATCTTGTCTGGAAACCAACCGACAGTTGCTGGTAATAAACCTTTTGCTGCCAATCTTGATTTGGATGGTTCAAAAATTACATCATCACTGCCCGTAATCACATAACCCTTTTTGTGAAGTGCTATGGCTAGATTGTGCATGGCACTCCCTCCGATGGCTATAAAATGTATGTTCATTTAAAAATCTTTTTCTCTGTGCAAATATAGAAATGTTCGCTACTGAATTCGGAACTGCATCTAATAAATTTAACCGCAAAATAGGAGCTTCGTGCAGTCTTAAATACATCCTCATTGGGATAAAACCAATACTAACATGTAGTTAAAAACTTCCTTTAAAGCAAACTACCTCAAGGCAAGCCTCGGGATATTAGACCTTTGGCGGTGCCAAAATAATATTCCCACAAGAAGATATCAACTAAAAACATACTTATGAAAAATTGGATGCGCCAGTAAAAAAATTATCCAGAGACGGTTTGAAAAATATTCAGGGAGGAAGAACGGCTCTTAAAGACAGACAGCCATCTCGTAAGTTTAGCTGCTCCTGCAACGGCGTATATTAAAAGTTTGTTTCCTCATTTCCTGAGTGATTTAACAAGTATTGGGACAGCTCAAGATGTAGAATCACCCGTATTAATCGTGTTTTTTTTGTATAATTTACTTACTTTTATAGAAGAAAAAAATTATTATGGCGAAAGATCAATTCGAATTTATAATCGAATATCTCAAGAAAGAAAATATTCGCATTGATTTTGACGAGTATAAATTTCAGACGGAGACGCATCCTGATTACCCATCGCTTTTAGCTTTTAGTGAATCTTTAAGCTTTTTTAATGTAGATAATCTCGCTACCAGAATTCCAAAGGATCAATGGGAGAATTTGCCCAATAGATTTATCGCCTTGCTGGAACCGGAAGGACATGCATCTTTTCTTGCACTCGTAGAAAGAAAGTCTGGAGGATTTGAATACCTTTTAGATGGAAATCTTAAATTTATAAATCTGGATAATTTTATGAATTTGTGGTCCGGTATCGTCTTAGTTGCCGAACAAACCAATGACACATTACAAAGTTCTAAGAAAGGTACTTCCTTTTCAAAAATTATTCTATTTATCGCTGTATTACTCGTTGTCTTATTTGCCCTTACTTCGGCAATAACACCTGTTGTATTTGCTGGTTTTGGTTTGCTCTCCATCTCGGGTATTTTTCTCGCTCTGGAAGCATTGAAGCAGGAATTTGGGGTAAAAAGCTCAGTAACTTCCGGAGTATGTAATGCTTCAGCAAATACAGATTGTCATGCGGTCATAACATCAGAAAATGTAAAACTGTTGGGTATCCTCGGTTTAAGTGATATCAGCATTATTTATTTTTCCTCACAATTACTTGCTTTATTGATTTTTGGGCTAAATTCATATCAAACTTCTTTTACTCAGTTAACCCTGATCTCTCTGGGAATCGCAGTTCCCATCATAGTTTTTTCCATTTATTATCAATTAAGAGTGGCTAAAAAATGGTGTCCTGTTTGCCTGGGAATAGCAGGAGTAATAGTGATACAGCTCTTAGTTCTTATGACTTCTCAAGAAGCAATTTTTAGTAATGTAAGTGTTGTAGGACTATTTTTAGTAGCTAGTATTTATCTTTTTTTCCTGGCTGCATGGTTACAGATTAAACCGTTTTTCAAAGAATTTTTTGATCTGAAATCAGCGAAGCTCGAAGCAATGCGATTCAGAAGAAATTATACGCTGTTTAAAAATACATTAAAGACAGAAAAACAGGTAGAGTCTGTTATCATGAATTCACCGTTGACATTGGGAAATTCTTCTGCGCATCTTCGTATTAGCCTTATTACCAATCCTTTCTGTAGATTTTGTGAAGGCGCTCATAGAGCTATTCATGATATTGTAAAGCGAAATGGCATGGATGTTGCCATTTTTATGCGATTCAATATTAACACAGATAAAGCTGATAAAACAGCCAAACTTTTACATCAGGGTTTCGTAGAAATATTTGAAAATCAGGGTGCAGACGCACTTTTGGAAGCTATGGATTTCTGGTTTGCCAATAAAGACGCTAAGCAATGGTTATCTAAATATCGTACCTCAACAGAAACAGATCCTCGTATCATGAGGCTACTTCAGGATCAATATATGGAAAACGCACGTAACGAACTCATGTTTACACCCGCAATAATTGTAAACACATATCAATATCCCACTATGTACAGACCCATGGATCTGCCCGGTTTCATTTCCGAGTTAGAAGAAGATAGTGACCTTATAGCAATAGAAGGAACCATGGAGATCTTATAATTCAATGGGAAATCTAGAGCTTTTCGATAAGCGCCTTTTCTTTTAACGCTTCCTTAAAATTTTTTCTTTTTTTAAGCGCCTTGTCGATCCAAGTAGTTGCACTTACTGCATCCCTTTTATGGCGATATATTTTTGCCATTCTGTAGTAGGCCCATTCAAGAGGAACACCATCTGAAATTTTGTAATTTTCAATATATCGTTTTAGGCATTGTATGCCCTTATCCAATTCTATTTTATAATCGGAACTCACTTTTCCGATTTGATAATGCAATGCATTCCGTTTATGCTTTTGGTAAGCTTCTTCTATCGTGCCAATTGCTTCAGATGGTTTATTCATTTTTTCTGTATAAAGATCAGTTAACTTTTGGTAACAAGTAACCGACCCACCCACTCTGATCGCTTCTTTATAATAATATTCCGCTTTTTCAGGCTCATTATCGTATTCATAAATATAACCTTTAGCCAAATAGCCATCAACTGGAGATAATTCCTGAAGTTGTTCTGCGTATTTGAGTGATTTTTTTTTGCTGCCACCAATAATACCCGGTAATTGCATGTATAATTCTACAAGAGCCCATCTGGCTTCAATATGATTTTCGTCTAATTCTGCTGCTCTTGTGAATGAAGATTTGATATCTCCTACCAACCCTATAGCTTTCAATTTATTTTGAAGTGCTTTCATTCCCAACACTCCTCCATATTTATAATGATATTCTGCAACTTCCGGCTTTAAATCTCTTAACTTTTTATAATACTTTGCCGCCTTTTCCCATTTTTTTTGATGCCCGTAAACATCTCCGATCCGTTCCAATATCTCAATATTGTTAGTATTTTCTGGAAGTGCCTCTAGTAATACCTTCTCTGCCTGTTGAAATTGTTTGCCAGCTATTAGCTTATCTACATTCGCAATGAGTGAAGATTGCCCATAATTTAAGCAAGGAAATAACATGAAAAATAAAAGAATCTGTCTCATATTTTGCAAAAAACAAAATTTAAAAAACAACAGTGAATTAAAGTTTTGTTAAAATAATTATTTTTGTTTTAACATTTAGACCGAAAAATTACGCTTTTAGTCGAAAAAAACGACAATAAAACCGTAATTTGAAAGAAATATTGCTTTTTTACTGTCCAAAAGTACCTTACTTCAAGGATAAAAGTAATGTTTAAAACTTTCTTTATGAAGAAAATTACTTGGAAGTTAACTTTTGGAAAATCCCTTTTCATTATTGTTTTTCTTCTCAGCGCAAATTTTGTCACCGGACAATGCCCTACTATAACCAATACTAATCAAACTTTTTGTGACGTTGCTAATCCTCAAGTAAGTTCTTTAGCTGCTACTGATGAAGGTGGAGGTGTTTTTTGGTACTTAGAAGCTACCGGAGGCAATGCATTACCACCAAACGTTCCTCTACAGGATAATGTTGTTTATTTTGCAGATGACGGCTCGGGAAATTGTGGACCGCGACCAAGCGTATTGGTTCGTGTTTTTGGTGAGCCCCCTACCAATGTTGATGTTGCTGTATCAAGGTGTTCTTCAGACGTAAACACAATAGCTCAATTGAGCGCAGACGGTTCAAATATTGAATGGTATGATGCCCAGACCAATGGAAATTTACTTCCGTCTACCACTGAGCTCGTAGATGGTTTTACCTATTGGGTACAACAAACAGAAAACGGATGTACCAGTAGAAGACTTCCAACACGAGTAACAATCATAGACCCCGGGGCACCTACCGGTGAGCCCGAACAATTCTTTTGTATTGACCCTGATAATCCTGTTATCTATACGGTAGCAGATTTAGTAGCTAATGGAACCGAGATTACCTGGTATGACAGTAATACTTCAACCCTAGCTCTAGACCCTGCAACACCCTTAATACCTAATGAAGATTATTACGCAACTCAAACCACCTTCCCTTGTGAGAGTCAGGATCGTTATGCTACGATCGTAAGATTTGACAACGCTGTAGACGCGGGAGAAAATGCCTCGCTTGCACTATGTGAAGATGCAACTGCTTCAGTAGACTTATTCGACATTCTTGGCGGTACTCCAGATAATGGAGGAAATTGGTCTGGACCTATAGTACTTGCCAACGGAGATCGTGGGAGTCTCGATCCTTCACTTCTTAATCCGGGGGCGTTTACCTTTACTTATACGGTGCCAGGGCAAAATGCCTGTCCAGATGAAACCGCTACGGTAACAGTTACAGTACAACAAGAACCAAATGCAGGAGAAGATGGACAAACCGACTTGTGCAGCACAGACCCCGCAATAGATTTATTTTCCATTTTAGGAGGTAATCCAGATGCAGGTGGAACCTGGTCACCAACATTAGCCAGCGGAACTGGCGTATTTGATCCAGCAGTGGATACTGCGGGAACATATACCTATACGGTAGCGCCTACAAGTCCCTGTACAAATTCAGATACTGCTACAATTATAGTAAACGTAGAACAGGCTCCTTTTGCAGGTAATGATGCAAACGTTACGATCTGCGAAAATGATGCACCGGTAGATCTTACAACGCTCCTGGGAGGAAGTCCGGATACCGGAGGCGTATGGTCTCCCGCATTGACGAGTGGTACTGGAGTTTTTGATCCGGCTCAGGATCCAGCAGGAACTTATACCTACACACTTGCTGCTACTGCACTTTGTCCTGAAGATTCAGCAACGGTTACGATTACAATAGAAACACCTCCTAATGCAGGTGATGACGGCACTATTGAACTTTGTTCTAATGATACTGCCATAGATCTTTTTAGTTTATTAGGTGGGAATCCCGATACAGGCGGCACTTGGTTGCCAGCACTATCAAGTGGAACCGGCGTTTTTGATCCTGCTGTCGACACTCAGGGAACTTACACATATACCGTTTCGGGTACGGGCGTCTGTGCAGATGATACTTCAGAAGTCGCTGTTACTGTCGAGCAAGCTCCTTTTGCAGGTAATGATGGAGCAGCTCTGATTTGTGAAAATGATGCGTCTTTTGACCTGTTTACTCTATTGGGAGGTTCTCCCGATAGTGGAGGCAGCTGGTCTCCGGCGCTGGCAAGCGGAACCGGTGTGTTTGATCCTACTGTTGATAATGCGGGTACTTATGCTTATACCGTTGCAGGAACCGCGATCTGCAATGAAGATACGGCCACCGTAACCATCACGATAGAAACACCACCTAATGCTGGTGAAGATAGCACGAATGCTGTCTGCTCTAATGATGCTCCGGTAGACCTCTTTACCTTTCTGGGAGGTACGCCAGATACTGGTGGAACCTGGTCACCTGCACTTACCAGTGGTACAGGTGTTTTCGATCCAGCTGCAGATACTGCAGGTACCTATACTTATACAGTGACCGGAGCGAACGCATGTACAGATGATTCTGCCACTGTAACTATCTCCATAGAGACGGCTCCGGACCCGGGAATAAATGGAAGTGCTTTGTATTGTGAAAACGATCCTCCAATAGATTTGTTTACGCTATTAGGAGGTACGCCAGATACTGGAGGGGCATGGACTCCAGCATTAGCAAGCGGAACAGGAGTTTTTGATCCGGCAGTTGACAGCGCAGGCACTTATACGTACACTATAGCCGCTACAGATACTTGTGAAGCTGCTTCTTCAACCGTAACCATCACTTTAGAGACTCCTCCAAATGCCGGTACCGATGCTAGTCTGGCATTATGTACGAATGACACCACGGTTGATCTCTTTACAATTTTAGGCGGAAATCCTGATTCAGGAGGTGTTTGGTCACCTGCACTTACCAGTGGAACAGGTGTTTTTGATCCAGCCGTAGATACAGCAGGCGTCTATACGTATACTGTAACAGGTGCAAATGCATGTGCCGATGATTCAGCCGAAATAACAGTATCAATCTCTACTGCACCCAATGCAGGAGCCAATAATTCAGTCACATTTTGCGCCGATGATAGCGCAATTAACCTTTTTGACTTACTAGGAATTAATACAGATTCAGGAGGTAACTGGAGTGGTCCTGGCACTCTTACCAATGGGGATCAGGGAACTTTTGATCCAGCGTCAGGCACTCCCGGAAGCTATACTTATACCGTTGCAGGAACCGGAGCTTGTGAAGATGCTACCGCTACGGTCGTGGTAGAAGTTATCAATCCACAACCAACCATTACCCCTGGGAATGAGATTTTCTGTGCTGTAGACAATCCTACGATTGCAGATCTTATTGCAAATATTACACCTGATCAGGCAGGAACTATTACCGTTTATGATGCAGCTGTAAATGGAAATTCCATCGATCCCCCCACCGCTCTTGTAGATGGTACTACTTATTACATTACTGAAACAGATACCGCATCTGGTTGTGAGACTACGAATAGACTGGAAGTTATCATTGCGATCAATGATCCTGCCAGCCCGACCATTTCAACAAGCGATGTCGCTTTTTGTCTGATCGATCAGCCCATCGTGGGAGACCTGAACAATCTTGTTACATCCGGAGGCACTATTGTCTGGTATGATGCGCTACAAAATGGTCTTGCATTTTCAGATTCAGATCCATTAGTGACCGGAACTTATTACGCAGCAACTCAAGACAACAATGGATGTACAAGCACGACTAGAATTGCTTTAAACGTTACTGTAAACAATAATCCCGCTCCTTCCCTTATTAATGAAGGCAATTTGTTCTGCGGAGCTTCAGACCCAACCTTAAGTGATCTAGAGAATAATCTACAGTTTGATTCAGGATTAACGATCCTTTGGTATGACGCACAAGATGGGGGAACACAGCTTAATACAAGTACACCGCTCCTAAATGGTGAAACCTATTATGCAGCAACATTTAATAGCACTACCGGATGTGAAAGTTTTGACCGATTACCAATAACAGTTGATCTCACAGACTGCGACCCTAATGAGTTTACGCTTTTCATCCCAGATGGATTCTCCCCGAATAACGATGGCATTAATGATACTTTTGAGCTTGTGGATATTCAATTCTTATTCCCCGATTATACAATCGAGATTTATAATCGGTATGGAAACATTGTATATAAAGGAGATGCATCAGCACCTTTCTGGAACGGTGTTTCTAATCAAACAAGAACCATCGGAAACAATGTAGTACCCAATGGCGTATACTTCTACATCATTAACTTTAATAGAGGCGATATGGCTCCAAAACAAGGTAGGCTATATCTAAATAGATAATATAGAATTAACAATGACTTCTAAACGACATCACATGAAGAAAATATGTATCCTCTTTTTTATCATCTCTATTAATAGTTTCTTCGTATCAGCTCAACAAGATCCGGTTTATACCCAATACATGTACAATATGAGCGTGATCAACCCTGCTTATGCGACAGCGGACGCAGGTATTGTAAACATGGGTGCATTATACAGATCGCAATGGGTAGGAGCCGTAGGTGCTCCTAAAACAGCTACTTTTTTTGCCCATACCCCTTTGAGTGAAAAAATAGAAGTAGGTATTTCTGTGGTGCATGATGAGATTGGTGATGGTCTGGTTAATGAAGATAATGTTTACGGAGATTTCGCGTATGTACTTCAGCTAGACAATTTTACCTACCTATCCCTAGGTCTTAAAGCAGGAGTCACACTTTTCAGCACCAGATTCAACGATTTGCAGCTAAACTCAGGTGACTTCTCCTCAGATCCGGCTTTTGCCCAAAATATTAGTGAAACTTTTCCGAACCTTGGTGCAGGAGCGTTTTTATACAGTGACCGATTCTATTTAGGGTTATCGGCTCCAAACTTTTTCAACAACAAACATCTTGATGAAGAAAATGGAATTCAAAGACTTGGTGCCGAAAATTTACACATCTTTTTTACTGGTGGGTATGTATTTGATATCAATTCAAATCTTAAGTTCAAACCCTCATTTATGGCAAGAGCTGTTAATGGCGCACCCCTATCATTAGATATATCGGCAAATATGTTGTTTAATGAGAAGTTTGAAGGCGGACTTTCTTATCGCTTAGATGATGCTGTAAGTGCTATGTTCAATGTGAAGGTCACTCCTAACCTACGAATTGGCTATGCATACGATTATACAACAACCAATCTGGGAGATTTTAATTCTGGAACACATGAAATATTTGTTCTTTTTGATCTCGATGTACTTGGAATGAGCCGAGGCTACAACAAATCACCACGTTTCTTTTAAACCCGTTAGCATGAAAAAAATAGTCCTTTTAATTTTACTTCTTTCCTACGCGTTGACAAATGCCCAAAATGCAACCGTAGCCAGGGCTGATAAATATTTCGAAAAGACATTCTATACCGAAGCAATTCCATTATACCTGAAAGCACTTCCTAAAAATAATAGTCCTCATGTACTCAAAAGGTTGGCAGATGCATATTATTACAACAGTATGATGGATGAAGCTTCAAAATATTATAAAATGCTTCTAGACAAGTATGAAGATAAGGTAAGCGAAGATTATTTTTTCAAATATGCGCAAAGCCTGTTAGCTCAGGAGAAAAATGAAGAAGCTAGAAACTGGATGCTTAAGTATGCAGAAAAAAAAGACAGGCTTTCTCAATATAAAGAAGAGTTAGCTTTACTGGAAGAAGTAAAAGGTCTGGGAGAACGTTTTGAGATGGAGAATCTTGCCATCAACACCGATAAATCAGATTTTGGTGCTTTTCCCTATGGAAATTCCATAGTATATGCGACCCCTGATAAAAACCCGGGTCTCTTTAGCAAAACATTTAAATGGAACGATCAGTCGTATCTGGATCTTTACGTAATTGAAGCTACCGAAAAATTGGCCAAAGACACGATTACCAGCGGATTTTCCGAAGCTTTAAACTCAAAACTACACGAATCGAATGCGGTCTTTACCAAAGATGGATTAACCGTATATTTTACAAGAAATAGCGAAACAAAAGATGAAAACAAAATCGCACATCTTCAAATATGGAAAGCAAATCTCATTGATGGAGAATGGACAGACATTGAGCCTCTGCCCTTCAACAGCGATGAGTACTCCATAGTGCATCCTGCATTATCGCCAGATGAGAAGTACTTGTTTTTTGCATCTGATATGCCGGGATCTTTTGGCTCCTTTGATATTTACGGAGTAGAGATCAAAAAAGATGGTAGCTTTGGAAAGCCAATGAATGTAGGTCCTAAGGTAAATACAGATAAAAGAGAACAGTTTCCTTTCGTATCTGCGAGTAACATGTTATATTTTTCTTCGGATGGGCATACAGGTATGGGATCTCTAGATATTTTTGTAAGCGTTTTAAAAGATGGTATCTATCAAAATCCTGTGAACGTAGGGCTTCCGGTAAATAGTGGTTTTGATGATTTTTCTTTTTACTTAGATGAAGATACGCAGATAGGTTATATTTCTTCCAATCGTCCGGGAGGTAAAGGAGATGATGATATTTATCGAATAAAAGAAATTAAAGAATTGACCATCATAGCACCTATTCAATATGTGCAAGGATCAATTAAGGAAAATGATACCGGCAAACCCGTCGGAAATGTAGAAATGACGGTAAGCGATCTTGATGATAACGTAGTTAATAAAACCACTGCAAGCCCAGAAGGAGAATACAAGTTTCAGTTGGAAGGAAACAACACTTATAAAATAGCACTTGAAAAACCCAACTATCTGGATACAGAAAGTACCATTACCCTAGACGAAAAACGAAATCGTACGGTCACCAAGAATTTTGAAATGAAGTCTGTGGATCAGGTAGATAAAGACCTTGTAAAAGTAGACGATCGTATTCTAATTAAAGTAGAGAATATATACTTTGACTTTGACAAATGGAACATTCGCGAGGATGCAAAAACAATTTTAGACGGTGTTGTGGCTAAGATGAGACAGTACCCTTATATGAAAATAGAAGTAGGCTCACACACAGACCAGCGCGGATCTGACGAATATAATGTATATTTATCAGAGAAAAGAGCTAAAAGTACACAAGATTATATTGTCAGCAAGGGTATTGATGCCTCCAGAATTACATACAAAGGTTATGGCGAAAACAGACCTGTTGTTAACTGTGAAGAAGGTAGTATTGAGTGTTCTGCGAAACAACATCAACTTAATCGGAGAAGTGAATTTGTAATACTTTCTATCGATTAAACCCTTACCGTTAACCCCCCAACGTGTAAACCAAAAGGCTGCCTGATTCGTTCAGGTGGCCTTTTAAAATTTGTTATTGGAAAAACAACGTACGAATAATCATTACATTTATTTTCTTACTTATTTAAGTAGATTTGTTTATGAACTTAATTTACAATCTATTACAACTTAAAGAGTTATTTCAATATCTCTTCATTTCAAGGACATTAGTATTTGGTTTTTTATTAGTTCTTTGCTTCTCATGCGATCGAAAAAATGATTTTGATGGCTTTGTTATAAGAGGTTTAATAAGTACAAAAGATAGTACCAAAATCTATTTTAAAAAAAATGACACGATTGATTCTGTTTATATAATCGACAATCGCTTTGAGTACAAAGGAATAATTGATAAGCCTATATTTACCGAAATAAGCATTGAAAACAAATCTGAAAAGCATGTAATCTGGTTAGAGAATACCAACTACCTAATTACAGAAGATGATAAAACAAAGGATGGTTTAAGAATTGAGGGAGGTGATATACAGAATCAAGCTAATATGCTTGATAAACAACTTAAACCAATCCATATTAAAATGAGCAAAGTAGACTCGATGTTATCGCGCACTCCCAAGATATGGAGATCTAATGATTCTTTGATAAATGTTATGGAAGTATTATTCGAACAAGAGACTTTCGTTATTAAGAATTTTATCCGTAAATATCCAGATTCTCCCATTAGCATTTATGAACTTAACAAACATTCAAGACTATGGAGTATGATTGAAGTTCAAAACCTGTTTCAGCAATTAAATACTTCATTAAAGGAAAGTGATTATGGTGAGAATATTAAAAGATACCTAACTTTAAAAAAATCCGTGAAAACTGGTGATCCGTATGTAGACTTTCTAGCTCAAGATATTAAAGGAAATGAAATTTCTTTTTCAACGTTCAGATCAAAAATAATATTATTGAATTTTTGGGCTTCATGGTGCAAACCATGTAGGCAAGAAAACCCTTATCTTTTAGAAATATATGATAATTATCATGCAAAGGGATTAGAAATAATAAGTGTTTCCATAGATAGAGATAAACTGGCCTGGGAGGCTGCAATAGCAAAAGATAAAATTATATGGGAAAATTTGCTTTTACCAAAAGCTAATGATAGCGACGCATATTTACTATATGGTCTAAATGGTGTTCCAGACAATTTTTTAATTGATCAAAATGGAATAATTATTGGCAGAAATCTACATGGAGATTCTTTAAAACTCAAAATTGAACATTATATAGGAAATTGAATTGACATTATTTCTTCTGAGGAGGAAACTTTTCAAACACCTTACCAACCACTTCCGAAAAATACTTTTCCCGTGCCAACGGAGTAGTAGCATCAGACACACGCTTTTCAGATCTTCCCTGCCAGATAAGTTCATTCCGCTTTGTATCTATCATATCAAACAAAATTTCCTCATTTAATGAGGCACCACCCACAGGAACACCACCAGATACACCAACACCGCCCCGGCGGCCGACACTTCCAACTCCTAAACCTACGGTGAAAGGACTTCCTGATTCGAAACGGGCTGTTTTAATATTGATCAACAGCTCTGGAGTATCGGTTTGCGTAAATCCTTTGGTAGCTAATATGGAGTCTATCTGCCGAATCAATCGTTTATCATCGAGTTGATTCATACCCGTATCCATATCAGGATAGTAATTATAGGTTTTAAACTGATTGAAATTAATGGACTTATCGTAGTCATAACTTACTTTTGGAGCGCCACAACTCACTAATACTAAGAGAAAAATAAAACAGCTCTTTTTCATTTTTTCGAATTTGATCTTAAAGTTAAGAAAGGATTTCTTGAAAATATGGGTTTTAGTTAGGTAATTCCTCCTTGTTTTTCTCTTCGACAGCTTTGGTAAGGGCTGATGAGATAATTCCTGCTGGCACTGCTACAATACCCAAACCAATAAGCAGCACAAAGAACGTGAAAATTTTACCTCCCGCGGTTATGGGATAAACATCACCATACCCAACTGTAGTCAACGTCGCCACTGCCCACCATAAACTATCAAAAACACTGGAAAAATTATCTGGCTGTACCTCATTTTCAAAATAGTAAATGCCTACAGCAGCCAGATAGATTAAAACAATCGTGATAAAGAAGAACAGTGTAAGCTCTTCTTTTGCATAAGACAATGCCTTATTGAACTTTAAAATCACCCTATTGTATCGCACTAACTTAAACAACCTAAACAAACGTACCAGCCTAAGCGTCCTTACAGATCTCAGATCGATTCCCAGCGCAAGATAGAACGGAAGAATAGCTAGAAGGTCAATAATGCCGAAAAAACTAAAAATAAACCTTAATTTATCTTCGCTAACATAAATCCGGAGTAGATATTCGAGGGTAAAAACTACCACACAAAACACTTCAAGCTTTTTGAGGAAAGAACGGGTAGCAGAAGATATGTCTGGAATTGTTTCTATGGAAAAAGCGATAACCGATAGGATGATCAGCAATTGAATCACCAAAGAAAAAATCTTCCCTTTTCTGGAATCAGGGTTATCTATAAAATCAGCTATTTTCGATTTCATCACCTACGGGATTAAGCATTTCCCAAAGTCTATCTTTAAGCTCGGTGATTCCTTCCTGAGCTACAGAAGAAATAAACATATAGGGAATAGGTAGATCTTTATCCAGCTCGCTCTTCATTTCTGCCTTGAGTTCATCGTCAAGCATATCGCTCTTACTGATAGCAATAAAACGTTCTTTGTCTAAAAGCTCTGGATTGTACTTCCTAAGTTCATTCAACAAAATGTCATATTCTTTCGAAATATCTGCACTGTCGGCAGGAATTAAAAAAAGTAAGGTAGAGTTTCGTTCAATATGTCTTAGGAAATAATGACCTAATCCCTTTCCCTCGGCTGCACCTTCTATGATTCCTGGTATATCTGCCATCACAAAGGTTTTAAAATCACGATAGGCAACAATACCCAGGTTTGGTTTTAGAGTAGTAAACTCGTAATCTGCAATCTTAGGTTTTGCAGAGGTTATCACAGACAGCAATGTTGATTTACCTGCATTCGGAAAGCCTACCAGCCCAACGTCTGCCAATAGTTTCAATTCAAGGAGAATTGTCTTCTCTTCCCCCGGTAAACCAGGCTGTGCATAACGAGGAGTTTGATTAGTAGAACTGCGGAAATGCCAATTTCCAAGACCTCCTTTTCCGCCTTTTGCAAGAATGAGTTCCTGACCATCTTCGATCACTTCGTTCAGTATCTTACCTGTTTCCGGATCTTTGATTACAGTTCCTAACGGGACATCAACCACAATATCTTTTCCATCGGCACCCGTACTTCTGCTTTTACTGCCTGCACCTCCCGCTTCTGCTTTAAAGTGTTTTTTGAACTTAAAGTGATAGAGTGTCCAAAGATTTTTATTCCCTTTTAGAATAATGTGCCCTCCCCGGCCGCCATCTCCCCCATCAGGACCTCCTTTGGCAACATATTTTTCCCGATGCAAGTGAGAGGAACCTTGTCCTCCTTTGCCTGAACTAACAAAAATTTTTACGTAATCAACAAAATTACCTTCCGTCATATCATCCCATTTTATTCTATTGATTCGAACTGTTTCATCAGAGTAGAAACTATACTTCTAGAGCTGATCAATAATAGCTCTTAACTTTTTTGTGATATCTTCGATAGTACCCACACCATTTACACTATGAAACTTACCTTGTGAACGGTAATAATTCATAAGAGGAGCTGTTTTTTTATTGTACTCATCAAAACGGTTCCTTATTTTCTCTTCATCCTGATCGTCTGGTCTTCCACTTTCTTTACCTCGTTCTAACAACCGTTTTACTAATATGTCGTCATCGGCTTCAAGCGCAATTGTAGCACTTACATTCATATCTTTGGCATCAAGCAACACGTCTAGCGCATTCGCCTGAGCCTCGGTTCTGGGAAAACCATCAAAAATAAAGCCCGCTGCATCTGTATTTTTCTCTACTTCTGCTCTTAACATATCAATAGTAACCTCATCTGGAACCAAATCACCTTTGTCCATATATGACTTAGCCAATTTTCCCAGATCTGTTTGATTTTTTATGTTATATCTAAAAACATCCCCTGTAGAAATATGTACCAAATTGTATTCTTCTTTTAAGAAAGCAGCTTGTGTTCCTTTACCAGCACCAGGTTTGCCAAAAATAACAAGATTGATCATGTTTTTATTTGTATTTATTTTATATACTTCAGGTAGATTTCTACCCAATTCGTTATAATCAAGTCCATATCCTACTATGAAATCGTTTGGGATTTTCATACCCACGTAATCGATATTGTATTCTCCGGAATACACGGATTCTTTGTAAAACATCGAGGCGACTTTAAACTCCTTCACATTGCTATCAGAAAACATATGGATCAACTCTTTGAGAGTTCTTCCGGTATCAATAATGTCTTCAATAATAACCACACTCCTACCGGTTACTTTTGGAGAAACATCGAGCAAGGTTTTAACAATACCTGTAGAGGAAAGCCCTTTGTAGGAGCTTAATTTGACGAAACTGATCTCACAGGGATATGGATAATGTTTCAACAGGTCTGACGCAAACATAAAGGCACCATTAAGTACGCACACAAAAATTGGAACTTCATCTTTAAAATCTTCTGCGATTTCAAGAGCTATCTTTTGCACCGCTGCATCGATCTGCTGAGCTGAAATATAAGGTTTAAAATGTTTGTCGTGAAGCTTTATCAACGTATTCATCAATTTAAGATGGCAAAGATAAGAATTACAGTTGATAACGTTTGTGAAGAGCAGTTACTTTAGATAAGAAATTATCGTAAGAGGCACAAAATTATTGAAGGTAACGAACTCCATATCACAAAATCAATATAAAAATGCCTAACTCATCGCATAATACATCAATATACTTTAATTTTACAGCTCTTAATCTAAAGTTATAATTTACCAGATGGATTTTTTTTCTTCAGATTTTAAACTGGGTATTTTAGGAGGTGGACAACTTGGTAAAATGCTCTTATACGAAACCAGAAAATTCGATATTTACACAATGGTAATGGATCCTTCTGCTGAAGCTCCCTGTAGAATTGCCTGTAATGAATTCGTGAAAGGTGATCTGATGGATTTCGAAAGCGTATACAATTTTGGAAAGAATGCAGATGTCCTAACTATAGAAATAGAGCATGTAAACGTAGAAGCTTTGGAGAAATTGGAAAGCGAAGGAGTTAAAGTATATCCATCTTCAAAAACCCTTAAAATAATTCAAAACAAAGCACGGCAAAAATTATTTTACGTAGACCACGATATTCCCACGGCTTCGTTTAATCGTTTTGCTTATAGTGATCAAATTGAAACTGCAATTGAGAACGAATCTTTACAGTTTCCATTTGTGTGGAAGAGCGCCCAATTTGGGTATGACGGTCAGGGAGTGAAAATCATGAGAACTTATTCAGACCTTGAAAACCTTCCTAATAGTGAATGCATTACGGAAGATCTCATACCCTTCAAAAATGAATTAGCGGTAATCGTCGCCAGAAATTTTGGTGGTCAATTAGTCACATATCCAGTGGTTGAGATGGAGTTTCATCCGGAAGCAAATCAGGTAGAGTATGTAATATGTCCTGCGCGCATAGACCCTAAAATTGCAGAAAAAGCACAACTGACAGCATTGCGGGTGGCAGACGCTTTTAAACATGTAGGGCTGTTGGCGGTTGAGATGTTCTTAACAGAAGACAATGAGATCTTAGTCAATGAAGTAGCTCCAAGACCACACAATAGTGGCCATTATAGTATAGAAGCTTCTTACACCAATCAATTTGAACAGCATATAAGAGCTATTCTGAATATGCCCTTAGGAGCCACCGAGAGCAAAGCAAATGCTGTGATGGTAAACCTGGTTGGTGAAGAAGGTCACTCGGGTCGCGTTTGTTATGAAAATATCGAAAATATACTTAAACTAAGCGGCGTAACCCCACATATTTATGGAAAAAATAAAACCAGACCTTTTCGTAAAATGGGGCACGTTACGGTTATACACAAAGACATGCAGCAGGCTAGAGAGATGGCGGCAACCGTAAAAAAAACAATTCGAGTAATTGCCAAAGATGATAATTAACTAATTTGAACCAATGACAAAAGTAGCAGTCATTATGGGAAGTACAAGCGACCTTCCCGTTATGCAGGAAGCGATCGATATTCTTAAAGGTTTCGACATAGCCGTAGAAGTAGATATCGTTTCTGCACATCGAACTCCCGAAAAACTATTTGACTTCGGAAAAAATGCACATAAAAATGGAATTTCTGTAATCATAGCGGGTGCAGGCGGTGCTGCGCACCTTCCGGGTATGGTAGCCTCGCTTTCTCCTTTACCTGTTATTGGGGTTCCCGTTAAAAGCAGCAATTCAATAGATGGCTGGGATTCTGTGCTTTCGATTCTACAGATGCCAGGAGGCGTCCCTGTAGCCACCGTAGCACTTAATGGTGCAAAGAATGCAGGTATTCTTGCTGCACAAATTATAGGTGTTAGCGACAAATGTGTAAGGGATAAGATAGCCGTATACAAAGAAGGATTGAAACAAAAAGTAATTAAAGGAGCGAAAGAAATACAAAAATAAAACCTTGAAATATATCCATTTCAAGGTTTTAGCTACTAATCAAAAAAATATGAATGACCTGATATCAGGTTATTAACTAGGTTAAAATTCAATTCGGCGAGTAATTTTTCTCTATAATTCCTTTTTTTATAAATACGTTATCATCCGTAATTTTGGATCCCTACACCCGATAAAATACAATTTTAATCGACAAAAAGCATAAAATGGAAAATATACTTACTACAAAATTTGACACTCCTTTTGATACAGCTCCCTTTTCGGCTATTAAAAATGACGATTTTATGCCAGCATTTAAACTGGAAATTGCAAAAGCTCGCAAAGAAATCGAAGAGATCGCTGCCAATAAAGCACATCCAACTTACGAAAACACCATTGAAGCACTTGAATTCGCAGGAGAACAGTTAGACCGTTTGAACAGCATCTTTTTTAATCTGAATAATGCAGAGACCAATTCACAAATTCAGGCAATCGCCCAGGAAGTTTCGCCCATGATTTCAGAGTTCAACAACGATATTAATCTTAACGAAGATTTATTTGGGCGTATCAAAGCTGTTTACGAGCAAAAAGACAAACTCGCATTGACTGCGGAGCAAAGAACCCTTTTAGACAAAAAATATAAAAATTTTGTTCGAAATGGTGCGAATCTTTCGCAAGAGAAAAAAGAACGTTTACGAGCGATCGATAAAAGGCTGTCAAAACTAAAACTAACCTTCGGGGAAAATGTACTGGCTGAAACCAATAAGTTCGAAATGTTAGTCGATTCAAAATCTGACTTAAAAGGGTTACCAGACGATGCTATAAATAATGCAGCGCAGTTAGCAAAAGAGCGAAAAAAAGATGGGTATATTTTTACCCTGGATTATCCTAGTTATATTCCGTTTATGACATATGCCGAAAACAGGTCACTCCGTGAAAGACTTTACAAAGCATTCGCCAGTAAGGGGTTTCACAAAGATGAACTGGATAATCAGTCGCATGTGTTAGAGATCGCTACCTTACGTTTTGAAAGAGCACAATTGCTTGGCTATCAATCGCATGCACATTACGTTCTCGAAGAAAGAATGGCAGAGAGCCCCGAAACGGTATGGGAATTTTTGAAAGATCTTCTTGAGAAAGCTAAACCTGCGGCAAAAAAAGAATTTGAAAAATTAAGTGAGTTTGCAAGGGAAACAGACGGGGTTGAAAAATTACAGAAATGGGATACTGCGTATTATACAGAAAAGCTCAAGCAACAACTTTTTGATTTGGATGACGAAAAGTTAAAACCTTATTTCAAACTTGAAAATGTGATTGCCGGTGTTTTTAAAATTGCGGGGCGACTTTTTAATCTAAACTTTGAAGAAATTGATAGTATTGATAAATATCACGAAGACGTTAAAACCTATCAAGTAACCGATAAGAACGGTGCATTCATCGCAATATTTTATGCTGATTTTCATCCAAGAGCCGGCAAAAGAAATGGTGCCTGGATGACTTCTTACAAGTCTCAATACATTAAAAACGGTACTAACGAAAGACCTCATATTTCCATCGTATGTAATTTTACCAAGCCTACAGATAGCAAACCGTCGTTACTTACCTTTAATGAAGTTACTACCTTATTTCACGAATTCGGACACGCTCTTCACGGCATGCTTGCTAATACGACCTACCCCAGCCTAAGCGGCACCAATGTTTATTGGGACTTTGTAGAATTGCCGAGTCAAATACTTGAAAACTGGTGTTATGAAAAAGAAGCACTTGAACTCTTTGCAACTCACTATAAGAATGGTGAAGTTTTACCCATGCATTATATCAAAAAGATAAAAGAATCTGCCACTTTTATGGAAGGTATGCAAACCTTAAGGCAATTGAGTTTTGGTCTTTTAGATATGAATTGGCATGCGCAAGACCCCGGCAAAATAAAAGACGTTAAAAAATTAGAAGACATCGTTTTTAAGGATACAACATTTTATCCTGAAACTAGTGATACTTGTATGAGTACTGCATTTTCTCATATTTTTCAAGGAGGATATTCATCAGGATATTATAGTTATAAGTGGGCAGAAGTTCTCGATGCCGATGCATTTGAGCTCTTTAAAGAAAAAGGTATCTTTCATGAAGAAACCGCCAAAAGCTTTAGGGAAAATGTATTATCCAAAGGGGGTATTGAACCTCCTATGGAATTATACAAACGATTTCGAGGTCACGAACCACAACCGGAAGCTCTTTTAAGAAGAGCCGGACTTTTAAATAATTAAGGCATTAATGAAAGGAAGTTTGTCTTCCTCATTTATTAATTTCAATTATTTTTGAAAGTTCAAAAATAAAATTATATCTTTACTCTATGAAATTGAAAGAGGCAAAAACAAAATTTATTCAAACATGGGGAGCGCTTGGCTCACAATGGGGGATTAATAAAACGATGGCTCAGATTCATGCCTTGCTCATGGTTTCTGAACAGCCTTTATCAATGGAAGATATAATGGAAGCGCTTCAAATATCAAGGGGAAATGCAAGTATGAATATACGTGCATTAATAGATTGGGGCATCGTATATAAAGAATTTAAGCCCGGTGAAAGACGTGAATTCTTTACTGCCGAGAAGAGCATTGATGAGCTCGCCAGAAAGATTGCTAAAGAACGAAGTAAACGGGAGATAAAACCGGCAATAAGAGTACTCAGAGAGGTAATCGAAGTAGATGATAGCCAACCGGAGGCTAAGAGTTTTAAAAAACAAACGAAAGCTCTTTACGATTTTATGCTGAGAGCCGATAATATGATCGATAAAGTGACCGAGCAAAAAGAAAACTGGATCACCAAAACGATATTGAAATTGATGCGTTAGTTTTTTTTAAACATAAGTTTCAATATTTTCTGAAAGTTTAAAAATTATAAATATGAAAACACTTAAAAATCACACACTGTTGTATGATGCCCAATGCCCGCTATGTGTTGGATACACCAATACTTTTGTTCAGACAGGTATGCTAGACGAAAACGGTCGTTATCCCTTTCAACAAATTGACAAGCTAACGGAAACCAATATCGATCGAGCTAGAGCAACTAATGAGATCGCTCTTGTCAACACGAAAACTAAGGAGGTATATTATGGCGTTGATAGTCTTCTTAGAGTACTTGGATCCTCTTTTCCGTGGATAGAAAGAATAGGTAAATGGTATCTTGTGCATTACCTTCTCAACAAATTATATGCTTTCATATCCTATAACCGAAAAGTGATCATTTCTAATCCACCTAACGAACAGAATATTTGTGATTGCGAACCTACTTTCAATTATCCGTACAGAATAATTTATATAGTATTTGCTACCTTGCTAAGTGCTGTTATATTGACCGGTTATACTAATTTACTTGCCGGAATAACGTATCCATCTTTTTACTCTTTCGAAATTTCAATTCTCATTTTTCAAATCCCATTTCAATTCCTTTTCTTGGGATCTGTAAAACCAAAAGTACTTGTGAACTATACCGGACATCTGGTTACCGTAAGCTTTCTGGGTAGTCTGCTCCTGCTTCCAGTATGGCTTGTTAACACATTTATCCCTTTGCCTCTACAAACTAACATTCTTTATTTTCTTTTGGTAGCTACTTTCTTATGGTTTCATCATAAACAAAGAGTTGAAAATTTACGGCTACCTTCTCGCCTAAGTATGAGTTGGGCCGCCTATAGAATACTACTTCTTTTAATTATAATTTATTTCTCATGAAAAGACTCATAATCGCTGGTGGAACAGGATTCCTGGGAACCGTCCTCCAACAATACTTTAAAAACAGGTTTTCACAAATCATAATTCTAACCCGTGGTAAAACGGTTCAAAGGGAAAACGTAAAATATGTGCACTGGGATGGGGTCACTATTTCTGGTTGGGAATCCTATCTGGACCATGCTGATGTTTTAATCAACTTAACAGGAAAATCTGTTGACTGCAGATATCACCAAAAAAACAAAGCAATAATTTTAAATAGCCGCATTGATGCCACTAAAGTCCTGCAAAGAGCCCTTGAAAAATGCGAAAATCCTCCCTCGTTATGGATTAATTCTTCCACGGCTACCATTTACCGGCATTCCGAAGATACTCCGATGACCGAAGAACATGGAGAAATCGGTGATGACTTTTCGATGAATGTTGCTAAAAAATGGGAGCATTCATTTTTTAAAGACAGTTTACCCAAAACTCGAAAAGTAGCAATGAGAACTTCCATTGTAATGGGCAGACGCGGTGGCGCTTTTATTCCACTTAAAAACCTTACGAAATTGGGTTTTGGAGGGAAACAGGGAAATGGAAATCAAATGATAAGTTGGATTCATGAAACAGACTTCGCCAGGGCTGTAGATCACATCATTCGTTCTCCAGATCTTTCAGGGGTAATCAATGTAACCGCTCCTAAACCGGTTAAAAACCGTGTTTTTATGGGGATGTTGAGAAAAGCTTCAGGAACCATCGTTGGCATACCACTGCCCGCATTTCTTCTTAAAATTGGCGCATTTTTTATACGAACGGAAACTGAGCTTGTTTTAAAAAGTAGATTTGTAATTCCATCAAAACTATTAGCTTCCGGATTCCAATTTACTTATAAGCACCCGGAAGCAGCGCTGGTTGAATTAGTATCAAAATCCTAATTTAAAACGGTAGGTTTATTCATCTCTTTCCAAGCCAAAAGTCCGCCTTCGAGATTGACAATATGTGAAAAACCCATTTCCAGCATTCGAGAAGCGGCTTTTGCACTTCGTTTTCCAGACCGGCAATAGATGTAAACTTTTCCTTCATTCTTGAAACTTGCGATTTCCTCATCAAAAGAAGCAGCAAAAAAGTCTATGTTAATCGCATTCGCAAGATGCTCCTCAGCGAATTCTTCGGGTGTCCTTACGTCGATTAATATAGTTTTATCCGAAAGTCTATCGGCATACATAGCCGGACTTAGTGTTTCCAATTTAGCAGATTCAGACTGCTTGCAGGCTAATAAATTAAAAATAATAAATACGAGAATATACCTTTTGATGATTACAAATTACAAACTTTTAAAACAAAATAACGTACTTTTATTCGTTTGAATTGCATTATTTTTGAAACAAACTCAATTGCATGGATTCTAACCTTTTAAGACCAGAACAATGGATAGATCTTTACGCAGATTACCTGTTTAATTATACCATAACTCGGGTTAGTGATCATGAGATCGCTCAGGATCTCGTTCAGGATACTTTTTTGGCTGCACTTAAATCTGCAAAAAACTACAAAGGTGATGCCTCAGAACGTACCTGGCTCATTTCTATTTTAAAAAGAAAAATCATAGACCATTATCGTAAAATTAACTCGAAGAAAGGAAAAGCCGAGGTGCGTATGGGATTTGCCAACGATGACGAATCTGAAGGAGACTGGTTAGAACAAAAGGTAAGTGATCCGTTTACATTGAATGCAGATACCGAAATGGAAAACGAAGAATTAGGGCTTGCGATTCATGCTTGTTTAAGCAAATTACCGGCAAAACAAGCCGAGGTTTTTAAGATGAAAACTATAGACGGATACGACACCGAAACGATTTGTAATGATTTGAATATAACTGCGTCTAACCTATGGGTTATAATACACAGAGCCAGGACAGCTTTGGTTGGATGTCTTGAAAAAAATTGGTTCTAAACTATGGAAGAGCAAAAAAATATTAAAACATTGTTTGTCGATTGCAAAGAAGCCCGCACTATTTGCAACAAAGCACAATACAAAGAAGCAAATTTCTGGGAAATATGTAAGCTACAGTTTCATAATGCATTTTGTAAAGAATGTAGTAGTCACACCGTAAGTAATACGAAACTAACCTCTTTATGTTCGGAAGCTAATCTGAAACGATTGGATAAGGATGCTAAGGAGCAAATTCGTAAAACGATAGAACTTGAACTAAACAAATCTGAATAAGAAGGTATACAGTAGCCAGAAAATAATAGGGATACTTTCAACCCAAAACGCGGCATAGTAGAAAGATTGTTGTTGTTTTGAATTTCCAAGCATAAAAAAGGTCATGATCGCGCATAGTGTTAAGGCAACTACATGAGGCAGATCGATTTCATTCTTAAAAATTTCAAGGATCAAAAGTAATATTAGTAAGGTGTAACCAAGGATCTTGGTGTTGCGCACGCCAAACTTTCTCGGTAGTGTCTGAAGCGTTTCGGCATCACTTCCCATATCTCTGATCTCAAAGGGCAAAACAAGGACGGTTACAAAAAAGAATCTCTGTACAAACGTGATCCAAATATCCCGGTCATTTGTAGGCATCAGTTCCATTAGCGGGAGAATTACGGTAGCTAACGACCAAACCAGGGCGACGATATAAATTTTTAGTGTGGATAGATTCCTTAGATTACTTTGTTTTGAACCTATTGGAACAATATAAAGTAAAGAAAGTACTCCTAAACTGCCCAGCAATAACAAGTCTGTTAAAGCCAACCTGAAGAGAAGAAAAAAAAGAATACTCCCTGCCAGAAAGCTTACTATTTGAATACGTTTTTCATATTTTACATTTACAATATAATATCTTTTGGCACGGCTCCCGTATTTGATGAAATTATACATGATTATTGTACTCAAAAAAATCACAAAATCAACATTTTTTGTATCCGGAATGTTAAAGAATAAACGGGTAACTCTTGAATAGGCAAACACTGCTAAGGCTACATGAATACTAGCATTAAGGTAAAAATCAAAAAACAGTTTAGTATTTTGCATTAAACAAAAATAAAGAAACTGTTAACAACCTTGTATTTTGTTCAAAAACTTTCATTTCTACCGCTTGCGAAAACGTTATATTCCGGAATTTATATCGTAATTTTGCGCTCAGAAAAACAAAACTAACACGCAGCGTATCAGATGAGAACAGATTTGTTTGCACTAAGGCATATAGGACCTTCCAAAGAGGAGGCAAATGCCATGATTAATACTTTAGGTTTAGAAAATCTCGAACAACTCATCTATGAGACTATTCCAGATGACATAAGATTAAAAAAATCGCTCGATCTGCCCAGTGCTATGAGTGAAAGTGAATTTCTCACGCATATTCAAGAGTTAGCTTCAAAAAACAAAATATATAAATCTTATATAGGTTTAGGATATCATGAAAGTTTTACCCCTTCAGTAATTAAGCGGAATATTCTTGAGAATCCGGGTTGGTATACGGCTTACACTCCATATCAGGCAGAAATTGCTCAGGGAAGACTGGAAGCACTTCTCAATTATCAAACGATGATTTGTGATCTTACAGGAATGGAAATTGCCAATGCTTCTCTTCTTGATGAAAGTACCGCTGCGGCAGAAGCTATGACAATGCTTTTTGAGGTAAGAAGCAGATCACAAAAGAAAGAAAATGTAGTGAAATTCTTTGTGAGCGATCAGGTACTTCCTCAAACACTTGCACTTTTAAAAACCAGAGCTGTGCCTATTGGTATTGAACTGGTTGTTGGAGATCATAGCAGCTTCGAAATGGATTCTTCCTTCTATGGAGTACTGCTGCAATATCCTGGTAAGTATGGGCGTATCTTTGATTATCATAGTTTTGTACAAAAAGCATCCGAACTGGATATTCGGGTAGCAGTTGCAGCAGATATTTTAAGTCTCGTTAAACTAACCCCTCCGGGTGAATTTGGTGCTGATGTGGTGGTCGGAACTACCCAACGTTTTGGTATTCCTCTGGGCTATGGAGGCCCTCACGCAGCATACTTTGCTACAAGAGAAAGTTTTAAAAGAAATATCCCCGGAAGGATAATTGGTGTGACGAAAGATACAGATGGTAATCCAGCACTTCGTATGGCGCTGCAAACACGTGAACAACATATTAAAAGAGATAAGGCCACCTCAAATATTTGCACCGCTCAAGTCTTACTAGCCGTCATGGCAGGTATGTATGCTGTATACCACGGCCCCAAGGGTCTTAATTATATTGCCGACAAGGTGCATCGAAGTGCCGTAAGCTTAGCAGACGGACTGGAGAAATTAGGATTTTATCAATCAAACGAACAGTTTTTTGATACAATTTGTATCAAGGCATCTGCGGAAAAGATTAAACCGCTCTCGGAAAAAAATGAGATCAATTTTTACTATATAGACAGCGAAACCATCTCAATCTCTTTGAATGAAGCCACTTCTTTAGAGGATATTAATCTTATTCTCAAAGTATTTGCGGAGGCATCCGGCAAAACTTCCATACCAGTAGAGAATTTACTAGACGCTGGAGATAAGTTTTTGGGTTCCGCAAGAAAGTCGGCTTTTCTAGAAAACAGAGTTTTCAATACGTATCATTCAGAAACGGCTCTGATGAGGTATATAAAATCTCTGGAGCGTAAAGACCTTTCACTAAATCATTCGATGATCTCATTGGGTTCTTGTACAATGAAGCTGAATGCAGCTTCTGAAATGCTTCCCCTGAGCTGGTCGCAGTGGGCAAATATTCATCCTTTTGTACCGGTTGAGCAAGCCCAGGGATATCACGAAGTTTTATCAGCATTAGAAAAACAATTGAATGTTATTACCGGTTTTGCAGGTACATCGCTTCAACCAAATTCTGGAGCGCAAGGCGAATTTGCAGGTCTTATGGTGATAAGAGCCTATCACGAATCGAATAACGAATCACATCGTAACATTTGTTTAATTCCATCTTCGGCGCATGGAACCAATCCCGCTTCTGCTGTAATGGCCGGAATGAAAGTAGTAGTTACAAAAACAGATGAAAAAGGAAATATCGATCTTGAAGACCTTAAAACCAAGGCTGAACTACACAAAGATCATTTAGCCGCATTGATGATCACCTATCCGTCGACACATGGAGTATTTGAATCATCTATAAGGCAGATCACAGAAATCATTCACACCAATGGCGGACAGGTTTATATGGATGGTGCAAATATGAATGCACAAGTAGGCCTTACAAATCCTGCAACCATCGGCGCTGATGTCTGTCATCTTAATTTACATAAAACATTTGCCATCCCACATGGAGGTGGTGGTCCTGGTGTAGGACCTATTTGTGTTGCCCCACAGCTGGTGCCATTTTTACCCTCCAACCCCATTATCCCTACCGGCGGATCGGAACCGATTACTCCAATTTCTGCAGCTCCCTGGGGAAGTTCTCTTGCGTGTCTTATTTCATATGGATACATCAAAATGTTAGGAGCAGAAGGTATGACGGAAGCAACTAAATATGCAATTTTGAACGCCAACTATATCAAAGAGCGTTTAGAAGGGTTCTTTGATGTTCTTTATACCGGTGAAAAAGGAAGAGCAGCTCACGAAATGATTCTTGACTGCAGACCTTTTAAGAAAAAAGGAATTGAAGTAGTAGACATTGCTAAAAGACTTATAGATTATGGTTTTCATGCTCCTACGGTTTCTTTCCCGGTGGCAGGAACTATTATGGTTGAACCCACCGAAAGTGAAAATAAAGAAGAATTAGATCGTTTTTGTGATGCACTTATTTCCATTCGGAAAGAGATTGATGCAGTACAGGAAGGTCAAGATGACAATATTCTTAAAAATTCTCCACACACCCTTGCGATGCTAACGGCTTCCGAATGGCCTTTTTCATATTCCAGAGAACAGGCGGCGTACCCGCTACCCTATGTAGCCGAAAATAAATTCTGGCCATCGGTAAGAAGAGCAGATGATGCTTATGGAGATCGTAATTTGATCTGCACTTGTGCTCCTATTGAGGCATACGCAGAAGCATAAATTAAACTGAAGACATAGATATTCTAAGGACTTCCGGGGTATGTACCCGGAAGTTTTTAGTTTTAGTACACTACTTAACAGCCTAATTCTTCTGATTTGCAACCGATGAACATCGTAATTTAATTATGCATGCATAATATTTGTTGTTTGAATTATTGTATATTTAGCGAACATCAACTATTATAGACTTTTATGCAGGTAAAGATAACAGGAACCGGAAGTTATATTCCATCGGTTGTTGAAGAAAATAAAAATTTCATAGATCATACTTTTTTAAATTCAGACGGGTCTAGTTTCGGTCAGAATAACGAGGTGATCATAGATAAATTTAAAGCCATCACAGGGATTGTAGAGAGAAGATACGCCAAAGATGTTCTTAATACTTCTGATTTGGCTTTTTTTGCTGCGGAAAAGGCAATTAATGATTCGGGCACAGATCCTGAAGAACTCGATTACATCATCGTCGCACATAATTTCGGCGACGTGAAACACGGTACAGTGCAATCAGATATGATTCCCAGTCTTGCCAGCAGAGTTAAAAATCACCTGCGAATTAAGAACCCTTCTTGCGTTGCTTATGATCTTATTTTTGGATGTCCAGGTTGGATAGAAGGTGTTATTCACGCGCAGGCTTTTATAAAATCTGGTATAGCTAAAAAATGTCTGGTCATAGGCGCAGAAACCCTTTCACGAGTGATTGACAAACACGATCGCGATTCCATGATCTATTCTGATGGAGCTGGTGCTGCTATCATTGAGCAGAGTGAAGAACCCGGAGGAATACTGGCACATGAAACGGCCACATTTACTTTTGATGAGGCGAATTATTTATTCTACGGGAAATCCTACGATAAAAATGCATGCCCCAATACCAGATATATTAAAATGTACGGTAGAAAAATCTATGAATTTGCAGTCACTAACGTGCCCAAAGCAATGAAGAATTGCCTTGACAAAAGTGGCGCTTCTATTAAGGATCTGAAGAAAATTTTTATTCATCAGGCTAACGAAAAAATGGATGAGGCGATTGTCAAAAGGTTCTACAAGTTATATGGTGAAGAAGTGCCTGAGAATGTTACCCCCATGAATATTCACAAGTTAGGTAATAGCTCTGTGGCAACGGTGCCCACTTTACTGGATATGGTTAAAAAAGGGAATTTAGAAAATCAGGAAATAAATAAGGGAGATCTTGTTATATTTGCAAGCGTTGGCGCTGGTATGAATATCAACGCCATTGTTTATCAATATTGAGATGTACGAAGAAAATTTCCCGAATAAAAGATATCAACATACGCTCTCATTTTTAAAAGAACATCTACCAGCCCCGGCTCGTATTTTGGATTTAGGAATTCAGAATCCGTTTTCTTCTGTCATGGAAAGCGAGGGTTATGATGTAAAGAACACCTCAGGAGAAGATCTTGACCTTGAAGTGTCTGCAGTTAAGACTTCGTTATTTGATGCAGTTACAGCTTTCGAAATATTTGAACATATGGTATCTCCTTTTCAAATTCTTAGTGAGATACAAGCTTCAAAACTCATTGCCACCGTGCCATTAAGATTATGGTTTTCTCCTGCCTACAGAAGTTCAACTGATATGTGGGATCGACATTACCACGAGTTTGAAGACTGGCAATTCGACTGGTTATTGGAAAAAGCCGGTTGGGAGATCAAAGCGCGTAAAAAATGGACAAATCCGGTAAAAAAAATCGGTATAAGACCGCTTCTCCGGAGTTTTACGCCTCGTTACTACGCTGTTTATGCTGAACGGAAAACAACTTGACTTTGAACTATTATGTAGTAATTCCAGCGCATAATGAAGCAGGCTTTCTCGAAAGAACACTTGACAGCCTGAGCAAACAATCTTTACTCCCTAAAAAGGTAGTAGTTGTAAATGATAACTCCTCCGACAGTACCGAATTGATCATAGAACAATATGCTTCGAGACATGATTATATTTTCAAACACAACACCACGTCAACAGACACTCACCTTCCCGGAAGCAAGGTTATAAATGCGTTTAATCAGGGACTTTCGCTTCTCGATGAGAATTATGACTTCATTGTGAAACTTGATGCAGATCTTATCTTACCTGCAAACTATTTCGCTGAAATTGCAAAAGCTTTTGAAAGAGATTCCAGAATAGGGATTGCCGGCGGATTTGCGTATGAGCTTGAAAATGATCAATGGAAGCTTAATCATCCTATGAATAAAGATCATGTAAGAGGTGCTTTTAAAGCTTATCGTAAAAACTGCTTTCAAAAGATTGGAGGTCTCAAAACCTCTATGGGATGGGATACGGTAGATGAATTGCTCGCACGGTATCACCAATTTGAAATTCATACAGATCCTTCCTTAAAAGTAAAGCACCTGCGTCCCACCGGAAAATCATATCACAAAAAAGCCAGGTATCTGCAAGGAGAAGCCATGTATAAAATGCGCTATGGGTTTTTACTTTGCCTGCTTGCTTCCTTAAAAATGAGTCTGAAACAAAAAAAACTTCATATTCTCTGGGACAACGCTATTGGATTTTTAAAATCCTGGATCTCAGGTAAACCATACATGGTATCGAAAGATGAAGGCTTATTCATCAGAAAATACCGAAGAGATGGGATCTTAAAAAAACTGGCATCCCGTTAATCCAATACCTCTTCTATAGGATTACCAATGGCTGCATTAGGAAAAGAGATCCCTAACAACGAGGAAATGGTGGGAGCAATGTCTGTAATCTCAGTTCTCCTAACAGTGCTTCCGGAATTTATTCCATACCCGTAAAAAAGAAGTGGTACATGCGTATCATAAGAAAATCCCGTACCATGCGTAGACCCTGTTCTCATATACGATGTCGTAGCAGGGTGGAGTACAAAAATAATATCTCCTGATCTTTGAAAATTATATCCGCGCTGTAATTTCGCTAAGAGTGGCTGCGTATAGTTCTCGGTGATCATCTGTTTTCTTGTATAGACTCCCATAACACCATCGAATTTTTCAACCATTCGTACAATTTCATCCATCACCCGCTCAGTATTCAGTCCTGCTTGCGCTGCTTTTTCATGATCTATAAATATTTGATCATTGTATACTTTCAAAATGAGGTCTTTCACACCGAAACTTTTTTCCAGGTTTTCAGAGATGGTAGTTGCATAAGCTCTTGTATCTACATATTCTGCAGGAATCTTTAAAGATTTTAAATAAGCAGGAACATTTACAGCTCCGTGATCTGCGGTAAGAAAAACTGTGTATGCCCCCTGCCCTACACTTTCGTCTAAGGCAGTTAACAGACGTTCTAATTCCAGATCCAGCCTAAGATAGGTATCCTGCACCTCTTTACTGTTCACGCCAAACTTATGCCCGACATAATCGGTGCTTGAAAAACTTATCGCCAGAAAATCTGTAATGCTGTCTTTACCCAGTTCTTCTGCTTTCAGAGCTTCTAATGCAAAATCAAGGGTCATCGAGTTGCCAAAAGGAGACGACTTTATGATATCATAACCATCATTGTCCTTACTAAACTTCTTTAAATCATGGGGAAATACAGGTGCTTTTTCACCCATAAACGGACTTTCAAACTCGGTATTATCGGGACCACTCTCTACGTAAGTTTCTATAGGCTTCAACGTATTCCATGTCTTGAGGTAAGCTTTTATTTTACCAGATTTGTTAAAAGCAGTGACCCAATCTGGTAATGTTTTCATATAGTAATCACTACTAATCCATTTTCCTTCATTCATTCCTTCAAACCAAAAGGCTGCATTTGCAGCATGGCCTGCGGGTAGAATAGCGCCTCTGTCTTTGAGTGCAATTCCTATCACTTTACCACGCAGTTGCGTTGCCATTCTCAATTCGTCTGTGACGGTAGAACTCATAAGTCTTGAAGGAGACATTTTTCCTGCCGTAGAAGAACATCCTACAGAATTGTAGTCATCATCCCCAGCGCAGTAAACCATTCCTGCAGCGAGCTTATCAAACCAATTATTGCCCACTATTCCATGATAAGCCGGTGTTGTACCCGTGTAAACTGATGCATGACCAGGACCGGTATATGTAGGGATGTAATTAAAGTGGTTGTTTCTACAGTTAAAACCATCGTTTACCAATCTTTTGAATCCGCCTTCACCGTAATGATTCCAAAATCTGGTGAGGTAATCATAACGCATTTGATCGACGACAATGCCCACAACGAGTTTGGGTTTTGTATCTGATGTAGCAGTGGATCTATTTATTGGTTTAGCAAGACTTACAACGCCTTTCTTTGCCCTTACTTTGTTCAATTCCTGCGCTAATAAGGGATGCAGATTTACGGTCATGCATAATGCCGTGATCAAAAGATAAAAACGAATTTCCTTTATTTTTTTAGTCATGAATTCTAATTTTTAATTTCAATGTATTAAAAACGGCAATCATTATTACCGAGTAAGTACGCTGATTAGAAAATACTAGATGCAAAAATAACAGAATCTGTGGTCATAAACTTTAATTTCAGGTTAAAAGAACCTAGGATTTTTTTTATACTTTAGTGCTCTAATTTTGCCCATGACTTATATTGAAAATATTGGCAGCTATTTTTTGATGATCCGGAAGGTTTTTTACAAGCCCACAAAATGGGTTATTATGAAAGACCTCATACTTAAGGAAATTGACGATCTTATCTATGGATCCCTTGGCATTGTTATTTTCATCTCCTTCTTTGTAGGTGGAGTTGTCGCGATACAAACGGCACTTAATATAGACAATCCATTAATTCCAAAATACCTTGTTGGTTTCGCTACGCGTCAATCAGTGATTCTTGAATTTGCTCCTACCTTCACTTCTATTATAATGGCTGGAAAAGTTGGTTCTTATATCACCTCGAGTATTGGCACCATGAGAGTAACAGAACAAATAGACGCATTAGAAGTTATGGGTGTTAATGCGCTTAACTATCTTGTTTTCCCTAAAATTACAGCATTACTGTTATATCCCTTTGTGATATCGATAGGTATGTTTTTAGGTATTCTTGGTGGATGGACTGCAGGCGTTTTCGGCGGCTTCAGTACAAGTGCAGAATTTGTACAAGGTTTGCAGGTAGACTTTAAACCTTTTCATGTTTTTTATGCGTTTCTCAAAACCTTTGTTTTTGCTTTTGTGCTGGCAACCATTCCTTCCTTCCATGGGTTTTATATGAGAGGAGGGGCCCTTGAAGTAGGAAAAGCCAGTACTACGGCTTTTGTATGGACGAGTGTTGTGATCATTGTTTTAAATTACATACTAACTCAAATGTTGCTGGGCTAATGATAGAGGTAGATAACTTGCATAAATACTTTGGCGAAAGTCATATTCTGAAAGGAATAACTACGTGTTTTGACAAGGGCAAAACCAATTTGATCATAGGTCAAAGCGGATCTGGTAAGACCGTGTTTTTAAAATCCCTTTTAGGTTTATTTACTCCCGAAGAAGGAAGTATTATTTACGACGGACGCAAATACTCTAATTTAGACGATGATGAGCGTACCGAACTACGAAAGGAAATGGGAATGGTTTTTCAGGGAAGCGCGCTGTTCGACTCTATGACTGTTGAACAAAACGTAATGTTTCCACTTAAAATGTTTACGAAACAGAGTCCGCAAGAAATGCAGGAAAGAGTCGATTTTGTTCTGAAACGGGTAAATCTGGTAGATGCACATAAAAAATTTCCATCAGAGATCTCCGGAGGGATGCAAAAAAGAGTTGCCATCGCAAGAGCTATAGTAAATAAACCTAAGTATTTGTTTTGTGATGAGCCTAATTCCGGCCTGGATCCAAAAACTGCAATTCTGATAGATGATCTTATCAAAGAAATCACAGAAGAATACGATATTACTACAGTGATCAATACCCACGATATGAATTCCGTTATGCAGATAGGAGAAAAGATCGTTTTCCTGAAAGACGGCGTTAAAGCATGGGAAGGCACAAAAAAGGAAATCTTTAAAACCGATAATGAGGCGGTTACCAACTTTGTATATTCCTCAGATCTTTTCAAAAAAGTGCGTAAGATGTATCAGGAAGAAGACATTTAGTAAATTATTTTTAATTGCATATTTGGATGCCCTATCTCCTGTATATTTTAAACTTTTCTTAGCATTCAAATCCCTATATTTATAACTTAAATAAAACTACCCGATGTATTTTTTAGGAATTACCTGGAATCCCGATAAAGCGTTATTAGAAATAGGATCTTTTCAACTGCGCTACTATAGCCTCATGTTTGTACTCGCATTTGGATTAGGATGGTATTTAATGAAGCGAATTTTTGAACGCGAAAAACAGCCTATTGAACGGTTGGACACGCTTTTTGTTTACATGGTATTATCCATACTTATCGGAGCAAGACTAGGGCATGTATTCTTCTACGACTGGCATTATTTTAAAGATCATCTTTTAGAGATTGTTTTACCATTTAGATTTAAGCCCGAATTTACTTTTACCGGATTTACCGGATTGGCTAGTCATGGCGCTGCCATAGGTGTTATCGTGGCTATGTATCTGTATCAAAAAAAGTTTCCCGACATCAAGTTATCATGGATCCTCGACAGAGTGGTCGTACCAGTAGCTTTAGGAGGCGTGTTTGTACGTCTTGGAAATTTCATGAATTCTGAGATCAACGGTAAAATTGTCGATGAATCGTTCCCCTTGGGTGTGCGTTTTTTACAAGATGAGATCACCGAAAGACAAGCCATGCAAATTACAGGTGAAAAAACAGCACATGCGGCTTATGATCTCATTGCATCAGACCCTACCTATGCAGATGTCCTCAGCGGAATTCCATTCAGACATCCAGCGCAATTGTATGAAGCATTTTTCTATGTATTTGTGTTTCTTATTCTATGGTTCGTTTACTGGAAAACCGAAAAAAGAAAACAACCCTGGTTTCTTTTTGGATTATACCTTGTGTTATTGTGGACCACCAGGTTCTTTGTCGAGTTTGTAAAAGAATCACAGGGAGGTTTTGAATCTTTTTTCAAAGATGCACTTTCTACCGGACAATTATTAAGCATTCCTCTAATCATCGCAGGAATTTATTTTATGTTTAAATCCAGTAAAAAAAATATCGTATAATGCGAAATAGCCTTTATCTTTTCGGTATTGTTTTAAGCTTGTTGTTAACCGTATCCTGTAAAAATCAAGGTAACACCAATCAGATCATAAATCAGGAAGTAACCTTTTCAAAAGAAGGTTCCTTGCAAATAATCAAATCTGATAGCATCACTGTATTGGACTTGGAAATAGAGATTGCCGACAATGATTATGAAATTGAGACCGGACTCATGTACCGAAAAAAAATGAGAAAAGACAGGGGCATGTTATTCATCTTCCCCAACGAAGAACCTCGTTATTTTTATATGAAAAATACTGAGATACCATTAGATCTGATTTTTATAAATGCTGAAAATAAAATCGTAAGTGTTACGGAAAACACAACTCCCTTTGACGAAACTACGCTCCCAGCCAGTGCACCGGCTCAGTACGTATTGGAAATCAATGCAGGTCTGGTAAGCGATCATAACATCACTGTAGGAGACGTCGTTCGCTTCACTAAAAACTGACGTATAGTTTTAGCTATGCAAGATCATAGAATAAAAACACCAGCGGGATATTCCATACAACTCATTAAATATCAGGCAAACCATAAAACAAAAGGAGCTTTTGTACTCTCTTCTGCAACTGGTGTGTTGCAGTTGTATTACAGCAGTTTTGCAACCTTTCTCAGCAAGCAGGGATATACCGTATATACGTTTGATTACTTTGGCATCGGAGACTCTTCCGGTACACCGGAACAACTAAAGCGCAATACCGTTAACTTATCTGATTGGGCAAAAAACGATCAGGCTTCCGTCGTGGCACTTGCGAAAAAAGAACACCCGAATCAACCCGTATATTTAATTACACATAGCATCGGCGGGCAACTTTATGGTCTGAATCCTAATTACCACCAGGTTGCGAAAGTTCTGATGGTAGCTTCACAAAGTGGATATTGGAAATACTATGAAGGAATTCATTATCCAAAAATGTGGTTGTTCTGGAATGCCTTGATTCCCGGATTAACACCGGTTTTTGGATATTTTCCAGCGAAAAAACTAGGCCTCTTTGAAAATTTACCTCGTAACATGGCTTATGAGTGGATGCGATGGGGAAAACACCCTTCTTATATGAAAGGACATATTCGCGAAGAAGATCAGTATTTTGATAAGATCACCAGCCCAATAAAACTACTTTCTTTTCCCAGAGATATTTATGCCCCTATTGCTGCAGCAGATTGGCTTGCCGACCAGTTTAGTAAAGCTTCTGTGGTTCGCGAGCATATTATACCGGAAAAAATCGGTCTGCCTGAAATTGGTCATTTTGGATTTTTTCGTTCAAAATTCAAAGACAGTTTGTGGAAAGATGCACTTAACTGGTTTGAAGCAAACTAAAAAGCCATCTGCACTTTCGTACAGATGGCTTTTGTAATTTGAACACAACTAATTTTGTTATTTTTCGTCTTTGTCTGACGTTCTATCTGCTCCTCGTTCCTTTAGAGTATCAAACATAACAGGCGTAGCGATAAACAAGGAAGAGTAGGTACCTACAATAATACCAACGATCATTGCAAACATAAATCCTTGAAGGGATTCTCCACCGAATATGAAGATGGTCAGAAGCACTACTAAAGTGGTCAACGATGTATTTAAGGTTCTTCCTAAAGTACTATTCAATGCCTGGTTTGTGTTAAGACCACCTTTCCAGCCTTTCTCATTAATGATCTCACGAATACGGTCAAATACTACCACGGTATCGTTAAGTGAGTAACCAATAACGGTTAGGATCGCAGCAATGAATGCCTGATCGATCTCCATATTGAAAGGCATGAATTTGTAAGTAAGTGAAAAAATACCCAATACAATTAAAATATCATGAAATACGGCAGCAACGGCTCCTAAAGAGAATTGCCACTTACGGAAACGTAGAAGAATATAGATAAACACAACCGCTAATGAACCCAATACCGCCCATAAGGCTCCTTTTTGAATATCATCTGCAATGGTGGGTCCTACTTTGATAGACTGAAGAATACCGATCTTACTTTCTTCTCCTCCAATTACAAAGCTGTCATAAGAAGTTCCTTCCGGTAAATATTTTTGAAGCGAATTGAACAGCTTTTCCTGTATCTCTTCATCTACCTCAGTTCCTTCTACATCCACCTTGTATTTCGTAGTGACCTTGATTTGATTTTCTCCTCCAAATGTCTTTACCTCAGCGCTACCAAAAACAGCTACCAGGTCTTCTGATATCTCAGAAGGATTTACAGGATTTTCAAAACGGATCTGATACGATCTTCCTCCAGCAAAATCCACACCAGGATTAAGACCATTGGTCACAAGTGAGAATAAACTAATGGCTATTAGAACTCCTGATACGATGTATGCAATTTTGCGTTTTCCAAGAAAATTGATATTCATATTCTTGAAAAGATTCTTGGTAATTGCTGTAGAATAATCAAGTTTTCGTTTCCCTTCTTTAATGTATCCCTCCAATAACAATCGAGTGATAAAGATCGCACTGAACAAAGAAGTAGCAATCCCGATCAATAAGGTGGTAGCAAATCCCTGAATAGGCCCTGTACCAAATATTAAAAGGATCAATGCCGTAAGACCTGTGGTAATATTTGCATCCAAAATAGAAGACAACGCATTGTTAAATCCGTCTGCCGTAGCCTGCTTCACTCCTTTTCCTTTTGCAAGCTCTTCTTTAGCTCTTTCAAAGATAAGTACGTTCGCATCCACAGACATACCAATGGTCAAAACAATACCGGCTATACCCGGTAAAGTAAGCACAGCTCCAAGACCAGCCAGTACACCAAAGATCAAAAGAATATTAAATACCAGTGCGATATCTGCAAAAGCACCTGCTTTTCCATAATAAAATACCATCCAGATCAAAACAATGATCATGGCAATAATAAAAGACATTAAACCACTATTGATCGCTTCCTGACCCAATGAAGGACCTACTACAGCAGACTGTATAATATCGGCTGAAGCAGGTAGTTTACCAGCTCGTAAAACGTTTGCAAGGTCAATAGCCTCATTAAGCGAAAATTCTCCGGTTATTTCTGAATTTCCACCAGAAATAGGACCCTTCGAGACTCCTGGGGCAGAATAAACGATATCATCAAGAACGATGGCGATGTTCCCACGTTCTGTATAAGCTTTTCCAGTTAGTTCTTCCCATGCTTTGGCGCCTTTACCATTCATCTGCATAGAAACTGCCGGATTACTTCGTTGGTCATAGGTTTGTTGTGCATCTGTCACAACACTTCCACTTAGAGGCGCTTCGTTTTCACGATTGGTCTTTAGTGCGTACAGATCTACCGTTTCTTCATCTTTCCCAACCTTACCCCAAACAAATCTGGCATATTGTAGATCAGCAGGAAGTAATTCTTTTGCAGTTTTACTCTTCAAATATTCATTGATAGTAGCCGTATCTTTGGTAGCAAAAGTAGACAGGACAGGTGACCCCTGAATTCCACCACTTGCTCTAAGACTTAAAATAGGATTGGTTTGCTGAACATCTAAAGAATCTTTTCCTATATCAGATAACAAAGAATCAATATCTGAAGTAGTTTCTTCCAGTTCTTCCTGAACGATCTCTTCTTTCTGAGCATCCAATTCTTCCGCAAGTTTTTGATCTAAAGCTGCAAGGTAACCTCCGACTTCTTCTGCTTTAAAGGTTTCCCAAAACTCAAGTTGTGCGGTACTTTGAAGTAGTTTCTTTACCCTATCGACATCTTTTGCTCCCGGAAGCTCTACAAGGATACGACCGGAATTCCCTAATCTTTGAATGTTAGGTTGTGTAACACCAAATTTATCAATACGCTTTCTAAGTACCTCAAAAGCGGAAACAACAGATTCATCGATTTTCCTTCTTATGATAGGCTTTACTTCTTCGTCACCCATCTGAAAATTGATCTCGTCACTTAATGAACGATTTGCAAAAATATCAGGTGAAGAAAGTTTGGTGTCTCCTTTTATCTTATCCCATTCCTGAAAGAATAGATCTATGTAAGTTTCATCACTACTTTTCGAAGCAGTATCTGCATTTGCCAGAGCTGCGTTAAAAGCAGGATCCTTTGAGTTGTTCGCAAGTCCTTTAAGGATGTCCTTTACGGATATTTGAAGAATTACGTTGATACCACCCTTAAGGTCTAACCCCTTATTGAGTTCTTTCTCTTTTGCCTCATTGTAGGTATAACTCACTACACCGAGATTTAACACCTCATTATTTCCTATAGAATCGAGATATCTTACTTCTTCTGCCTTTCGCTTTGATACATAATCCTCTTCGGTATCTGCTATTTGATTGTTAGCATATACAGCCGCTTCATCTTCTACTTTATTCGTCACAAACGTAAACGACAACTGGTATATACTTACAATACCGAATAAAATAGCAAAAAGCCTTACAAGTCCTTTATTTTGCATTCCTGAATTTATTTATGGTGTCAATTTTTAAAAAACGAGCAAATATATAATTTACTATAGGATTAACCAATTAATTTAAGGGTTTTGTTGAACAAAAAAAGCCGCAATGATGCGGCTTTTAGATTATATGTTTTGAAACTTTTGAGGTTACAAAATATCTTTTAAAGCACTATTCATATTTCGAACCGCTACAGCACTTTTTGCAAACAATTCTTTTTCTTTATCGTCAAGTTTTACATCCACGATCTCCTCTACTCCGTTTCTTCCAATAATACAGGGTACGCCTATACAAATATCATTTTCACCATATTCTCCTTCGAGAAATACAGAACAAGGAATCATTCTTTTCTGGTCATTTAAAATACTGTCTACCAGATATGATACAGATGCACCCGGCGCATACCACGCAGATGTTCCCAGCAGTTTAGTTAGGGTCGCACCCCCAACCATGGTACTTGCAGCCACCTTTTCGAGCTCTTCTGAAGATAGATAATTAGAAACAGGCTGTCCGTTGTAAGAAGCTAGTCTCGTAAGTGGGATCATGGTAGTATCTCCGTGTCCTCCAATTACCATTCCGTGAATATCATTTGCAGGTTTCTCTAAAGCCAGCGATAAATACGTTTTAAACCTGGAACTGTCTAAAGCCCCGCCCATTCCAATAATTCTGTTTTTTGGAAGTCCAGTTGCTTTAAGAGCGAGATAGGTCATGGTATCCATAGGATTACTTACTACTACGATGATGGCATCCGGAGAGTATTTTAAGATGCTTTCTGCAACACTTTGTACAATTCCTGCATTTATTCCTATCAACTCTTCTCTTGTCATCCCAGGTTTTCTTGGGATCCCAGAAGTGATCACCACTACGTCACTGCCTTCGGTCTTAGAATAATCGTTGGTCACACCTACCACTTTGGTATTAAACCCAAGTGTAGTTTGTGTTTGCATAATATCTAATGCTTTACCCTCTGCAAAACCTTCTTTGATGTCTAACAGGACTACTTCGCTTGCTATTCTTCGGTAAGCAATAGCATCAGCGCAAGTGGCACCCACGTTTCCGGCACCTACTATAGTAACTTTCATGTATTTAAATATTTTATGGATTAGTAATTTAATTATCACAAAATTACTCGAAATACTCGCAAATAGAAAGGATTCAGGCCGTAAAATTAAAATTACCTGAAGCCAAAGCCCATACCCAAACTTACAGTAGTAAATTGCGCAAAGGTCACATCAGAATTCAAACGGAAAAAACCTAATTTAAGACGAGCACCCAGCGTTCCTCTAAAGCCTGAAACATCTGAACTCACCGAAAACGGATCGACCACTGTTTGTGTCGCGAGTACACCAGACTGAACCCGATACGTACCTTTCAAATCATTTGTAGACTTACCCGTAATGTACCCCAGACCTCCATAAACATTAAAGACCGGTAGTTTTGTAGAAGCGATTGCTTGGAAGGCCCAGGAATCGGTTGTATTTTCAATACGCTGATTATCTCCGTCTACGATTGAAGTATCGGTAAAATCATAGGTACCGTCTAATCTGGTATACCCAATTAAACCGGAAATTGCCACCGGAAATATCTTATTTGCTGGCAAAAGAGACGTAAACTCATATTGTAATCCGACACCATATAGCCCTGCTTCCACGTCATTCGTTTTTACTTTCGGAAAATACCTGGCTTTTAATTCGATTCCCTTAATCAGACCCACACTTACCTGTAAAAAGGCACTTGGCACAAAATTAACGTCGGCAGAGCCTAAACCGGTTGGTAGATCAAATACTGCGTCATCTGAAGACCCTGGCAAAGGTCCTTCGGCTACTACGGTGATCCCTTCAATATCTCCAAAAGCGGTGGAAACGTTTTTGGAAGGACTGCCATCCTGAAATCTCAGATTTTCATAATCGGCGGTATTCAAGACGAAAGATTTATCTTCATCTTTGACGAAAGAAGCATTACCTACAATGGTCACTTCAAATCCGAATAGCTTTTTAGTCTTACCACTGTTAAACCACCCGTTATTCAGATTATGTACAATTCCTTCAGATGCAGGTTCCAGATAGGCATTCGTAAATCTCTGCGCATCGTTAATCCCTGCTGCCAGCAGGTCTTCAATATTTTCCTGAGCTTGAAGGTTACAGGAAATAAGCACTAAAATAAAATAAGTTATTTTTTTCATGATTATTAGATTTGTGGAAAACAAAGGTACTAAATAACAAAAAGCCCTGCAATGCAAGGCTTTTTATTAGGATTCTGAAATTATTAATTAAGCATCTATATTCGCATATACTGCATTCTTTTCTATGAACTCTCTGCGCGGAGGAACTTCATCTCCCATAAGCATTGAAAAAATACGGTCTGCTTCGCTACCGCTATCTATAGTAACCTGTCTTAGCGTTCTGAACTCAGGATTCATTGTGGTATCCCAAAGTTGCTCTGCATTCATTTCTCCCAGACCTTTGTATCGTTGAACGTTGGCGCTTCCACCAAACTTCTCATTAATCTGATCACGCTCTTTGTCGTTCCAGGCGTATTCTTTCTTGTTTCCTTTTTTCACTAGGTATAAAGGAGGTGTAGCGATATAAACATAACCGTTCTCAATAAGTTCACGCATGTAACGGAAGAAAAAGGTAAGAATAAGTGTCGAAATATGTGATCCATCCACATCGGCATCACACATGATCACGACTTTGTGGTAACGCAGTTTTTCGAGGTTAAGCGCTTTACTGTCTTCTTCAGTACCTATAGTCACTCCTAAGGCAGTAAAAATGTTTCGAATCTCTTCGTTCTCAAATACTTTATGCTGCATTGCCTTCTCAACGTTCAGGATCTTACCTCTTAAAGGCAGTATTGCCTGAAATTTACGATCGCGACCTTGCTTGGCAGTTCCTCCCGCAGAGTCACCCTCTACTAGGAATACTTCACATTTTTCAGGGTCTTGTTCTGAACAGTCTGATAGCTTTCCAGGGAGTCCACCACCGCTCATCACGGTTTTTCGCTGCACCATTTCACGCGCTTTTCTAGCAGCATGCCTAGCCTGAGCGGCAAGGATCACTTTTTGCACGATCGTCTTCGCATCGTTAGGATGTTCTTCCAGGTAATTTTCAAGCATTTCTGATACTGCTTGCGAAACTGCCGAGGTAACTTCCCTGTTTCCGAGTTTGGTTTTTGTTTGTCCTTCGAATTGAGGCTCGGCAACTTTTACCGAAACGATTGCAGTCAATCCTTCTCTAAAATCGTCTCCGGCGATCTCAAATTTTAGTTTGTCTAACATTCCGGAAGCATCTGCATACTTTTTTAATGTAGTCGTAAGACCTCTTCTAAATCCGGAAAGGTGCGTTCCTCCTTCATGCGTATTAATATTATTTACATACGAATGAAGATTCTCATTAAAGGAAGTATTATACACCATAGCTACTTCAACAGGTATGCCGTTCTTTTCCCCTTCCATCGAGATCACATCGGCAATAATAGGTTCTCTGTTTCCATCCAAAAAACGAATGAACTCAGACAAGCCTTCCTGTGAGTGAAACGTTTCTCCTTCGAAGCTGCCGTCCTCTTTCTTGTGTCGTTTATCTGTTAAGGTGATCGTTATTCCCTTATTAAGGAAAGAAAGCTCGCGCATTCTTCCGGCAAGTGTATCATAGTTGTACTCGGTAGTCTGCTGAAATATAGAGGTATCTGGCTTAAAAGTAACAATGGTACCGGTTTTATCTGTCTCACCGATAGGCTTTACAGGATAAAGTGATTTTCCTCTCTCATATTCCTGCTCATATATCTTTCCGTTCCGATGAACTGTAGCCCTTAAATGGTCTGATAATGCGTTCACACATGAAACACCTACCCCGTGCAATCCACCAGACACTTTATAGGAATCCTTATCGAACTTACCCCCTGCACCGATCTTGGTCATTACTACTTCCAACGCAGAAATGCCTTCTTTTTTGTGCATGTCTACCGGGATTCCACGACCATTATCTTCTACAGAAATGGAGTTGTCTTCATTAATGATTACCGTAATTGTATCGCAGTATCCGGCAAGCGCTTCATCTATGGAGTTATCGACCACCTCATATACTAAATGATGTAGTCCTCGTGCTCCCACATCACCAATATACATGGAGGGTCGCATACGTACATGCTCCATTCCTTCCAACGCCTGAATACTGTCCGCTGAATAACTATTCTTTTTTGCTTCTTCGCTCATAAAATGTCAGGTTATTTCTTGATAGTTTGTCAAACAGACAAATATAAGAAATCATGAGTGAATTTGCGGGTTTGACACCTATTAACCCTACTAAGTTATCAACAATTATTTGTGAAAAAAAGACGCCGGCAAGCACCTGTAAAAACTCAGGTACTTGCCGGCTACACAACACAAGATTTTTTCTTACTTTACATAGGCATCTTCATGCACTTTTGCTACTGCTCTACCCGAAGGATCATTCATGTTTTTAAATGCCTCGTCCCATTCCAATGCAATTTTAGTACTACAGGCAACAGATGCCTCCTGAGGTACACTTAAAGCTGCTGCATCACTTGGAAAATGCTCGGCAAAAATACTACGGTAATAGTATTCTTCTTTTGAAGTGGGCGTTTGGATTGGAAATCTAAATCGTGCGTTCTCCAGTTGTTCATCGGTCACTTCATTATCAACCATTAATTTTAGCGTGTCGATCCAGCTATAACCAACTCCATCAGAGAACTGTTCTTTCTGTCTCCACGCCACGCTTTCTGGTAAATAAGATTCAAAAGCCTTTCGTATGACCCATTTTTCCATACGCTCACCATTGATCATTTTATCTTTTGGATTTATACGCATTGCAACATCCATAAATTCTTTGTCTAGAAAGGGTACTCTTCCTTCAATACCCCACGCCGCTAAAGACTTATTAGCTCTCAGACAATCGTACATATGAAGTTTGCTTAGCTTTCGAACGTTCTCTTCATGAAACTCCCGTGCATTGGGAGCTTTGTGAAAGTATAAGTAACCGCCAAAGATCTCATCGGCACCTTCACCCGAAAGCACCATTTTAACGCCCATTGACTTTATGACTCGTGCCATTAAGTACATAGGTGTCGAGGCTCTGATAGTTGTTACGTCATAAGTCTCCAAATGGTAAATAACATCGCGAAGTGCATCCAGGCCTTCCTGAATGGTGAATTTTATTTCATGGTGAACCGTACCTATATGATCTGCTACTTTCTGAGCAGCTGCAAGATCTGGCGAACCCTCCAATCCTATAGAAAATGAATGCAATCTGGGCCACCAGGCCTCGGTGGTATCACCAGACTCAATACGTTTTTCTGCATATTTCTTTGCGATCGCCGAAGTGATCGACGAATCTAAACCGCCGGAAAGTAATACTCCGTAAGGCACATCAGACATTAACTGTCTATGAACTGCTGCTTCTAAGGCATCTTTAAGCTCTTCAATACTGGTTTCATTTTCTTTTACAGCTTCATACTCCATCCAGTCTCTTTCATACCATCTTTTAACTTCGCCTTCCGAACCTAGTAAATAGTGACCAGGGGGAAAAAGTTCTATTTTTGTGCATACATCTTCTAGCGCTTTCAGTTCTGAACCCACGTAAAAGGTTCCATGCTGATCCCATCCCATGTATAAGGGAATTATCCCCATGTGATCCCTTGCAATCAAATACTCCTCTTTCTCGGCATCGTATAAAGCAAAAGCAAAAATCCCATTAAGGTCGTCTATAAAATGTACTCCTTTTTCCCGATAAAGTGCTAAAACAACTTCACAGTCTGATGCTGTCTGAAATTCAAAATCAATAGTTAAAGATTCTTTTAACTTCTTATGATTGTATATTTCACCATTGGCGGCAAGCACCAGATTTTGGTCTTTGCTTAGTAAGGGTTGTTTCCCGGAAGCAGGATCAACGATCGCCAACCTTTCATGTGCCAATATCGCATTCGCATCAGCAAATATTCCATTCCAATCCGGACCCCTGTGGCGTATCGCTTTAGACATCTGTAACAACTTTGGTCTTAGCTGCTCACTACTCTCTTTCAAATCAAATGCACAGACAATTCCACACATATTTTTATATTTTAGTATTAATTTATAATTCAAATATGAAATAATAGTTTCAATTTAAAAACATTTATATCGTAATTGATAACAATTTATATTTTTATATTTAAATATGATAAAAAAATGAAATTAAATATATGTTTAACTCGTTGATTTTTTTTCATTGTGTAAGCGTAAGTATTTTTAACAATTAGTGACCAAAGATTAACAAATGACTAAAAGAATATTTTTTAGATTTAACAAACAAAATTTATGTATCTATTATGAAAAAAATGATCTTGCTTTTAACAGCAATTGCCGTAGCACTCGTAACTCAGGATATCTCTGCTCAAAAATTTAGCGGACTGGATAAGAGCCCGCATGATATTGCTTACTACAGAACACAACGGAGTGCTCCTCCACTCGTCAAAGTGATATATGGAAGACCTCAGAAAAAGGGTCGTAAAATTTTTGGAGGAATTGTTTCTTATGGTGATGTTTGGAGAACCGGAGCAAATGAGGCCACGGAAATCACTTTTTACAAGGATGCTACTTTTGGTGGCAAACAAGTGAAAGCAGGTACTTATACGTTATTTACCGTCCCTGGTGAAAAAGAATGGACTGTCATTCTCAATTCAGATTTAGATGTTTGGGGTGCTTATTCTTATAACAAAGCAAAAGATGTTGCAAGGGTTACCGTACCTGTGGAAAAAGATTCGAAATCGTTAGAAGCATTTTCCATCGCATTCAATCAGGTGGGCGATGATGTTCATCTTACGTTAGCCTGGGACCAAGATAGGGTCGCAGTCCCCATTAAAATGTAAAAACGAAAAAACCGGGAGTTTCCCGGTTTTTTTATTTTCATCGGCAAAGGGTCTAATACCCCGAGGCTTACCTCAAGATTAAACCTTTATTATAAACAAATGACTCTTAGGCATATTCTTGCCCTTAGGTAGATTACTTTACCTTTTTGCCTGACACATAGGTGTTCAGCACGTTAATATCAGGAATTTCATCTTCCAGAACTTGCATAATATCTTTATCGAGGATTATAAAATCTGCAAACTTACCTAACCCTATACTTCCTTTTTCATGATCTTCAAAATTAGAATATGCCGCCCAGATAGTCATTCCTTTTAATGTTTCTTCTCTACTGAGACGCTCTTCTGGCAAAAACCCTCCTTCCGGATAATTATCAAGGTCTTTGCGAGTGACCGCAGCATAAAAAGTTAAAAAGGGACTTACCTTTTCTACCGGAAAATCAGTGCCTAAAACTACTTTACCCGCTTTATTAAGCAAGGTTTTGAAAGCATACGCACCTTTTATTCGTTCACTTCCTAATCGATCTTCTGCCCAATACATATCACTGGTAGCATGGGTAGGTTGAACTGACGGAAGAATATTAGAATTGAAATATGAAAAGTCTTGAGGATCCACCACCTGCGCATGTTCAACCTTCCATCTTCGATCACTTTTACCTTGTAATACCTGCTCATAGGCTCTTAAAACCACAATATTCGCAGAATCTCCTATGGCATGGGTGTTCATTTGAAAATCGGTCGCAGCGATTCTCTCTGCCAGTGATCCTATCTCAGAAACCGGGGTAACCATCGCACCAAAATGGCCGGGTTTATCTGCATAAGGTGATTTAAGAACTGCGCCTCTTGAACCCAATGCTCCATCTCCATAGACCTTCACTGATCGAACATTTAGTTTCGGAGTCTTCATAATACCTTTTGACAGAAAATAATCAAGGTTCTCAGGATAATTGCTAATCATGGCATAGACGCGCATGCTGAGAACACCTGCTTGCTGAAGACTGTCAATAAGTTGTATTACTTCTTTGCTAAGACCCGCATCATTTACGGTTGTCAAACCATAGGAAAAACATTCCTCCTGTGCATCTTTTAATGCATTTATCTGAGTTTCTTTATCCAATGCAGGAACGACTGCTTCTATCATCCCCATCGGATTATCGATAAGAATACCGGTAAGCTCTCCGTTTTTAATTTCAATCTCTCCTCCTTCAACTTTCGTGTTTTTGGTGATTCCGGCGAGATCCAAAGCCTTTTGATTTACCAGTAATGCGTGGCCATCGATTCTGCGAAGTGAAACCGGTGTGTCGGGAAACATACTATCCAGTTCTTTTTTATCAGGGAAATTTTTTACTTCCCAGTCATTTTGATCCCATCCTCTACCCAAAATGAAATCGACCTTACGCTCTTCCTGAAAAGCCTTCACACGGAGCAGTACCTCCTGATAGCTTTTTGTACCTACCAGATCTACTGTCTGTTTTAAAAGTCCTAATTGATAGAAATGGCAATGTGCATCGATTAATCCCGGAAGCACTGTTTTGCCTTCGAGATCTTCTGAATTTGCTGATTCATAGTTAGCAAGGATTTCTTCGGTAGTTCCGACCGCTATGAACGATCCATCTTTTACAACGAATGCTTCCGCTTTAGAGAAGTTATCGTCTACCGTATAGATGTTTGCGTTATAAATAATAAGGTCTGCTTCCTCTTTTGGTGTTGTACAGGCTACAAGAAAAAGAATGCACAACGTAGTAATTTTTCGCATGTCAAGTTGGTTTGTCTAAAAATACAATTATCCATCGAATTTTAAACACGATCTAAATTAAGAGGTTCATTTAAAGGTCAAATTTGTAGGTAGCCCCTGCAAGCACCTGAAAACCCTGAACGGGATAGGTCGCCCAACGGGCATACTCATTACCACTTAGATTATTTAATCTTAAAAATGCAGCTAACTGAGCATCAAACTGATATGAAAGTCGTGCGTTCACATCAAAAAAACTATCCAGTGTCACTATCTGAGGAGCTAGAGGAGCTCCCGTATCTGTAGGATCCGGAGTAAAGACATCTGAACGCTCTCCGGTATAGAAAATATTCAACCCAGCGGTCCATTTTTCACTTATCTGATAATCGGCAGCTAGAGAACCTTTAACCGTCGGAAGGTTCCAGGCCTCAGCTTCGACATCAGTAGTATATTCAAAGATTTCACCTTGTAGCCGGAAAGTAAAATCGCGGTTAATATCTACTTTTAATTCTCCAAATACTGAGATGGTTTTTACATCATCGTAAACTACGTTAAATGAATTTCCATACGCATAACCGGCATCGGAGTCTGCAAAAGCATTCACAAAATTACTTTTAAAAAGCGGTTGATTATTTGCCGCCACATAAGAAGCTCTAACGTTATACCCTACATTTGAGGTCAATTTCCCTTTTACCCCTACATAAGCATCGTATTGCTGATCTGTTGGTTTTATAAGCAAGGTAGGAGAAACAAAGGGATTATCGGATACATATTCGCTATATGAATTTTGAATAGGTCTACCTTCGATCCCGCCAAAGGCTATTACATATTCATCTACCAAACGATAAGACGCTGTAACATTCGGGTAAATAAAAATAGTACTATCATCTTCTTCTTTTGCATAAAAAATCGATGCTCCTAAATTTACTGTGAGGTCATCTCTCAAAACTACAAGATTAGGAGTGACACCAAGCAATAAATTCGAGTAACTTATTGAAGCATCATTGACATAGTTACGTTCAAAATCTCCTCCTAAATAATCAACGGTAACTTTTGTTGTAATGAGTTCTCCGGATATGGGTATTTCGAACACAGGAGCAAGCATGGCTCTGATCTCACTGCTTTCGTTACCATCCCAAAAACGCTGAAGGAATAGATCTCCTTCTTTATAATAAGAATCTTTCAGGCTTAAATTGCCTCCAAGAAAAGCAGTAAAATAACTCTGCTGCTCATCAATTGCGTTTAGTTGTGTATTTGAAAATCCAGCTTCTTCAGGAACACCGTACCAATTGTAAATTTGATGTTTAAATCCGGCGTCTGCACCCCATTCAAGATAGCGTGTTTTCTTTCGGTAATTACCTTCTAGTCTTGTATTGAAAAAATTATCGTCTAATGTAACTCCATCGATCCCTCCTTGAGAAGAATGGTGATTTAAAGACAGATCCAGCGTTTCGTCTCGTGCCAAGGCTCTGCTGGTGTAAAAATCTACTGTAGCCGTACTAAAGTTACCCAGCCCCAAAGAAGCATAGGTATTGAACAGCACTTCTTTTTTAGCTTTCTTGACTGCCGAAGGCTTGGCTTTGGCAGGTACAAACGTAGATGCAACCGGTACTGAAAAAATGGTGTATTTTATTTCTTTCTTTTGAGTAGTAACAGAATCGTTCAAGGTAGGAACCTGCTTCACTTTAAACGCATCTGACACTGATGGTGTATAAGGTTTTACTACATTTACCACTTCTGTACCGATCTCTCTTTTCTTGTCTTTATCATCTTGAGCAATTACGGAAAAAGACAAAATTGAAAAAATTAACAAAAGCCTTACATTTAATGACATAAACCTACTTTTATGTTTGTTTCTTATTGACATGATCTGATGAATGGTACGAACGTTAATTTTCTTGATCTGGTGAAACAGAAGAATTTCTTTTGGATTCTTCGGCTTTTATTCTAGATAACTCTTCCTGAGCCTCTGTCACTATATCGGGATATTCGGTGAAATTCTCGATGACACTTTCCAGAATATAGGTTGCCTGAAAAGCATCATCCAGCTCATAAAAATTCTTAGCCATTATAATGAGGCTTCGAGCACCGTACTCCTTATATCCGGAATAGTCTTTAGCGAGTTTCTGAACCGTTTTATTAGAAGCTTCATAATCGGCGTCTTTATGTTCGAAGTAAGCTCGGTAATACAATGCCTCGGCAGCCAAAGCTCCGGTCGCGATCTTTTCTACTTCTGCATAAGCTTCTCTTGATCTTGTCTCGTTACCTGTTTTTAAGGCAGACCTCGCGATCATTATATGAGCATCACTTCTGATACGGTTATCTATCTTATCGTTAGCAAGTACTTTTTCGGCATAAGATATAGTCTCGGTATAATTACGGATTTCATAATTAACTTTCATAAGATTAGACTGCGCGAAAGTGATATTCTGAGGAAAGTCTGCTTCATTCTCCAGCCTTTTTAGTACGGTAAGAGCCTCGTTATAATTTTTATTTGCCAGATGTATTTCGCTCAATCTGGTAAGTGCCTGCTCTGTATACTCGCTTCGCACCTGATTGATCACATAATTGTAATGCTTTACAGATTTCAATTTTTCGTCTTTAGCAAAATAACTTTGAGCAAGGTAAAAATTGGCTTCCAATGCATGTATCCCTTTTGGAAATTGCTTTAGATAACTTTCGAAGGCTTTGATAGCTGCATCTGTTTTATTCTGTGCAAATTGTTTTTGAGCAGATTCATAGGAAGCATTGTCAAGTTCTGCATCTGAAACCTCTACAAAATCCAGATCACGAACCCAGGCAGCATATTCATCTACACGGCCTTCTTCTACATAAATCAATTTCGCTGTCGAAACTGCCTGCACAGCCTCGGTAGTATTCGGAAAATCTCTTACAACTGTTTTGAATTTTACTAATGCCTGAGAATTATTGCCTGCGTTATAATTCACCAACCCCTGCTTTAAAAGTGCTTTTGGCACATAGGAGCTCATTCTGTATTCATTCACAAGCTTGTCGTAAGCAGCAAGTCCTTGTTGTTCTTTACCATCGCTCACATAAGAGTTACCCAATTCATAAAGGGCATCATCTCTTAAATTTGATTTGGGAAACTCGTTGATAAAAGCATTTAGCGCTTCAACTTTTTGTGCATTTCGATTCACAAATCCGTAACAAATCGCTTTTTGAAAACTTGCATAGTCTTTATCGACTCCTCCTATTTCGATGGCTTTATTGTACGATTCTATTGAAGACCAGTATTGAGCTGATACAAAATAGCTATCTCCTAATCGCAAATAGGCATCATTGACTCTCGTGTCTTCCGCATTTCCTTTTTTAACAAAATCATTAAAATGAGAAATTGCTTCCGGATAGTTTTTCTGTTTGAAATAGGTATACGCAAGATTGTAATCAAGATTGTCATATTCTTCCGTTTCCGAAGCTACGGAACTCTGCGCGAATTGCTTGTAACCAATTACAGCTTCTTCATAATCATCTAGCAGATAACTTCCTTCAGCCTTCCAGTAAATGGCCCTGGCAGTATACACAGGATCTTGTGGTTCGTTCAAAGACTTGTCCAGAAACGTAATTGCTTCCTTGTAATTTCCATCCAGATACAATTCTAAGCCACGATAAAAAGCTACTTTTTGATACGCTTCTTTACTGGCATAGCTTTTGTTACTCTCGAGTACTTCTAAAGCACCTTCATAATTCTTGGAAGTAATATAAGAATCTACGAGAAGTCCTTCAATCTCTTCACGGTTAGACGAATCAGGGTAGACTTCTAAATAAGAGGTCAATACCTTGGGCACACTCATATACGGATTCCCGATATCATAACTTAACCGTGCGTAATTAAGCCAGGCATCTTTTTTTATTTGGGCATCGAAATCCATTTCAGAGGCATTTCGAAATGCGTTAAGCGCTTCTTGCTTTTTATCAGTTTTCAAGTAGCATTCTGCCAGATGGTAATAGGCGTTTTGAGCAACGCTATTATCGCCTCCTACTATTTTGTTGAACTGATTGATCGCATTTTCAAAATCTTCCTGCTTGTAGTAGGCATACCCAAGCAGATAAAAGTCTGTGTTACTCCATTTCCCCCGTTTTCCCTTGTATTCTAACAGATATGGTATAGCTGCTTCGTATTGTTTTAAGTTGAAATAGCTCTCGCCAATAATCTTATTGAGTTCTGACGCTTCTTTTCGGTCTGCCTTTGGCAATTCCTGTTTGGCTAGTGCTATTGCTTTTTCAAAATTACCTAGCTTAAAATTAAGATCTGCCTGATAGTAAATGAGTTTTTCATTGTACTCCTGCTCGTTTGATATTTGATCAAAATAGGTGCTGGCAGTCTCGTAATTATCTTTTTGATAAGCCATATAACCTATATAATACTTTGCTTGAGAGCCGTACTCATTAGAATTTTCGACTTTTTTTAAATAGGTTTCCGCATCCTTGTATTTTTTAGCCGTAAACAACGCATAACCCTTTTTGAAGTTGAAATGTTCACGGTCTTTTCGACTCATGTTTTGATCTTCAACCTTATCGTACCATTTTAAGGCGTATGCATACCGACCGTTTTCAAAGTAATAATCGGCAACATCAATAAAAGCTGTGTTTCTTTTTGTACTTGTTGGATAGTCTTCCACAAAGTCTTCCATGAGTTTATCTGCGCCTAATTGATTTAGCCTAATCGCCGCATTTGCGATGTAATAGGTGCAATCTGCGGCTGTTTCATAATCATTTGTTGCAGCTTTCACTTTCTCAAAAATATTTTGAGCAGCCTGATACTGCTTTGAATTGTAGAGGCTAAGAGCTTCCTGAAATTCTTTCCCGGAGTGTAAATAAATCGTCGATTGTTGAGCAGAAAGCGTAAGGGTCCATAGAAAGACCATTAGTATAAGTGGCATAGACTTACGATACATTGTCAAAGTGTGTTTAATCTTCAAATATAGATGAATCAACAATGATATAACGATCGTTTTTGCGGTTAATTATAAAATTGTTAAAAATGATTAATAACTTGAAATATCATATAATTTTAGGTGCTGTTTTTTGTTCTTACTTTTACAGATATTAATTAAGTCAATGGATCAACCAATTTTAGAACTCCGAGATGTTGCCATTTTTCAAAAGGAGAACTTAGTACTCAGTGAAATCAATCTCACGATTAATAAAGGAGAATTTGTTTATTTGATAGGGAAAACGGGAAGTGGTAAGAGTAGTTTTATGAAAACACTGTATGGTGACCTGCCGCTTACCCAGGGTTCGGGCACCATTACAAACTTCGATCTCAAAACACTTAAGGAAAAAGATATTCCTTTTTTAAGAAGAAAATTGGGAATCGTTTTTCAAGATTTTAAACTTTTGCCGGATCGAACCGTAAATGATAATTTACTCTTCGTTTTAAAGGCTACCGGATGGAAAGATAAAGATAAGATGAATGAAAAGGTAGCGGCTGTACTTTCTAAAGTAGGTATGAAAACTAAAGGTTTCAAATTCCCCCACCAACTTTCGGGAGGTGAACAACAACGAATAGCCATCGCAAGAGCACTATTGAATGATCCGGAGTTGATTCTGGCCGATGAACCTACCGGGAATCTTGATCCGCAAACAAGTGTGGAAGTAATGAAGGTTTTACAGGAAATCAACAAAAGTGGCCGAACTATTCTTATGGCGACTCACGATTATGCATTGCTCCTCAAATTCCCATCGAAAACACTTAAATGTGACGGAAGCAAAGTTTTTGAAGTCGTTCAAAAGAATGTCTGACCACATAAGATTATGTGTGTTTTTGATTTGATTTTCTGCCCTGATACAAATAGTAACCATTCACACAAAAAATTGCTGCATTGGTAATGATAATAGGCCAGGATATCTGTAGTAAGAATCCATACAGTACCCATACTGTGCATCCGGACATATTTACCAACCTTAACTTTTTAATGTCCTTCATGAAAAAAGAAAGTAATACAATGGCCGCTGCTAAATAACCTATCCATTCTACAAAAGAAACTCCAAGAAACATCTCAACTTATTTTTTGCAATATTACGATGAAAATTACGCTCGGAGCTTATCAAAATCCGAAAGTTTTGAGATCATTGGAAATGCGGTATTTTAGTATCTTAGCATCCGTAAAAAGATCTTAAAACGTAAAAATGCGGGATAAAAAACAGTTGGCACTTATTATTGTAAGCATCGCATCTCTAGTGCTTAGTATTTGTGCCATTTTTATAAGTCTGAACCGACAGGAAGAACCGAAGGAAACGATCGTAGAAAAAACACCTGAAGCAATTAAACAAGAAAAACTGGATAGTGTTGCAAATATTATTCATACAATTCTGGACAAAGAAAGAATTTATCAATCTGTAGCCTTTCATCCGCTTGCCACCAAAACCGAAGCAGCAAACGCAGCTTTAAACTTTCGCACGGAGGTTGTTAAAGGTCTTTCCCTAATAGCAGATCTCGTATCTGAAGAAGAATTGGCTTCTTTAAATGATGAATTGCTTATGCAATTCGCCAAATTTGAGAATGAATATGGAGAAAAATCAAGAGCTGCCAAAACCTATGAATATATTATAGAAGTTAGTGATCAATTAGTTTTAAAGGAACAAGCCATAGATCAACTTGCGGTTATTTATGCAGACAGAAGTTCACTCCTGTTTAATCCTGAAAAAGTTAGGGTACTGCAAAAACAAATTCTCAATAGAGAAAAGAAAAAGCAATCCAAAGATCGTTATGAACGTCTTTCAACTTTATATGAGGATTGGGCTAAAACAGAATACATACAACTAAGAGATCAGGACTATGGAAACAAAGTATTGGATAGTGCCTTTTACTGCGTTCGCAGATTACCAGATTATCTAATTTATAAAGATAGCTTATTACAACGTTTAACAGCGATCTACAACTACCATAACAATGTACTAACCCCTGATAACATTCCGGGAAATTACAAGTTCTATGTGAATAATGTAGGTGCAGGCACGGCTACCATAGCTTCCAGCAATGATGTTTTAAGCATTCGGATTGATTATTTGGACAACGAAAAACTCATGGGGCAAATTACAGGATCCGGAAAGTTTCTTGATAAAGAGACAATGGTTTTTGATATTTCTCTAAAGTCTTATAGTGACAAATTTGAATCTTTCAGGGATGGTAAGGGAACTCTTGAGTTAAAAACAGCTGCTAACTACCTATTGAAAGGCACGCTTAAAGAATTTGGCAAAGACCCTGTTGAATTGAGGCTGTTGAAAAATCCAGATTAACATTCAAAATACACATCCATAAGTTTTTATTATTAGTAGCTTTTGTAGTATTTTCGCCCGCAATTCGTTACCGTCTACGGTAAGCATTAATCTAAATTTAATTTAAATATTTATGAAGAAATTTTTACTTTCTACAGTAATTTTTATGTTCGTAATTACTGGGATCTGCGCTCAGATCAATTTTGAAAAAGGCTACATTATTAACAATGCTGGTAAGAAGATTGAGTGTTTCATCAGAAATGAAGCCTGGGGAACTACGCCAACTCAATTTCAATACAAACTTTCTGCAGAAGACAATTCACTAACAGGAACGGTTGCTAATATAAAAGAGTTTTCGGTTCCTGAGCAGTTTAAGTATACGCGTTCTTTGGTGAAAATCGACAGGTCAAGTGACATTGTAACAAAAATGAGCCAACAAGAAGCGCCTGAATTCAAAGAAGAAAATCTATTTCTGGAAGTTTTACTAGAGGGTGACGCAACATTGTACCTTTACGAAGACGGAAATTTGAAAAGATTTTTTTATACTGTAAAAGATCAAATTTCCGCTCCTGAGCAACTCATTTACAAGCGTTACAAAAGTTATGCAACAGGTTCCAGCAACATTCAGGGCGTAATCATGAAAAACCAAAAATTCCGCGAACAGTTGTGGAATACGCTTAAGTGTAACAATACCTCGATAGTGAAGATCAAAGATATGCGCTATACAGACCGAGATATGATGAAAGTATTCTCTGCTTACAACACTTGCGGCAACACAGAATTCACAAACTACCTTGAGAAAAAAGGGCAAGGTATCTTCAACCTTAGAGTTTCAGTAGGAGCAAATACTTCTTCACTTTCTGTTAAAGTAGACGATCCGATCGGAACCTTCGATAAAAATGTTGAATTTGACAATGCTATTTCCCTTCGAGGTGGCTTTGAAGTTGAATACGTATTTGCCTTCAATAAAAATAAATGGGCTGTTTTTGCAGAACCAAATTATAATTATTACAAAGAAGACGGAGAAACCAGTAATCAAACTGCTAGTGTTGAATATACGTCAATTGAAGTACCTATTGGTTTGAGACATTATATGTATCTCAATGATAATCTTAAACTTTTTGTAAATGCCTCGTTTAACTTTGACCTTATTATGGGAGATTCCAAACTTACTTATTCACGAACTCCCGAAGCAGATATCGAATCAGGAACATCACTTGGGCTTGGTATCGGACTTTCGATCGGAAAGAAATTTATGGTTGAAACGCGGTACAATACAACCAATGGCCTATTTGAATCCGCTGGAAGAGAAGGAGATTTTAACAAATCTTCTTTAATCCTTCGATATAAAATCTTTTAATCTTTCCTGATTGAAAACAAAAAAAGCAGCGAATGCGCTGCTTTTTTTTGTTATATGAAGCTGTAGATCCTTAAGATATCATTTTCTCCATTCGCTTGCGTTCATTCTCATCCAAATAGATCTTACGTAACCGCAGTGATTTAGGAGTTACCTCGACATATTCGTCTTTTTGAATATATTCTAGTGCTTCTTCTAATGAAAACTTAATAGGAGGAGCAAGCTTTGCTTTGTCATCGGCTCCAGCTGAACGAATATTCGTAAGCTTCTTGGTTTTAGTAACATTTACCACCATATCATCCCCTCGAGAGTTTTCTCCTATTACCTGACCTGTGTAAATCTCCTCACCCGGAAAGATAAAAAAGCGTCCGCGTTCCTGTAATTTATCTAACGAATATGGAATCGCAGTTCCCTTTTCCATACTAATAAGAGAACCATTAATACGACCGGGAATTTCACCTTTTAGAGGTTGATATTCTAAAAACCGGTGATTCATGATTGCCTCTCCTGCAGTTGCTGTCAGTAATTGATTCCGCAGCCCAATAATTCCTCGGGAAGGAATATTGAATTTCATCAACATGCGCTCTCCTTTAGGCTCCATGCTTAACATTTCACCTTTTCTTTGGGTTACGAACTCTACAGCACGACCGCTCACATCTTCAGGAAGATCTATAGTTAATTCTTCAATAGGTTCACATTTAACACCATCAATTTCCTTTATGATCACCTGAGGTTGACCTATTTGTAATTCATAACCTTCTCTTCGCATGGTTTCAATAAGTACTGATAAATGCAGTACCCCTCTACCAAAGACCATAAATTTGTCTGCACTGTCAGTTTCTTCTACGCGTAACGCCAGATTGCGTTCTAATTCGCGTTCAAGTCTTTCTTTAATGTGCCTCGATGTCACGTATTTACCATCTTTCCCAAAGAAAGGAGAATCATTGATGGTAAAGAGCATGCTCATGGTTGGCTCATCGATAGCGATGGTAGGTAATGCTTCCGGATTCTCTGCGTCTGCTACCGTATCACCTATTTCAAACCCTTCTAAACCAGCGATGGCACAAATATCACCTGCATGCACCTCCTGTACTTTCTTTCGTCCAAGACCATCAAAAATATTGAGTTCTTTGACCCTTGATTTGGTAACGGAACCATCCCTGTTAACGAGTGCAACATTCATCCCCGCGTGAAGGGTACCTCTTTGTAGTCGTCCAATCGCAATTCTTCCGGTAAACGAAGAATAATCAAGTGAGGTGATCAACATTTGTAGAGATCCTTCTTCTGTTTTAGGTTCTGGAATGTGTTCTACCACCATATCCAGCAAAGGCGCTATAGAATCGGAAGGCTGTTTCCAGTCTTCTCCCATCCAGTTATTTTTGGCACTTCCGTAAACAACAGGAAAATCTAGTTGCCATTCCTCTGCTCCCAACTCAAACATAAGATCGAATACAGCCTCGTGCACTTCTTCTGGTGTACAGTTTTCCTTGTCTACCTTGTTAATAACCACAATAGGTTTCAACTTCATAGAAAGTGCTTTTCCTAGAACGAATCGCGTTTGAGGCATTGGTCCCTCAAATGCATCTACCAGTAACAACACTCCGTCAGCCATATTGAGTACCCGTTCTACCTCACCCCCAAAATCGGCGTGACCGGGCGTATCTATGATGTTTATTTTGACATCTTTATATTTCACAGAAACATTTTTGGACAAAATGGTTATCCCGCGTTCCCGCTCCAGATCATTATTATCTAAGATAAGCTCCCCGGTTTCCTGATTCTCACGAAACAATTCGCAATGATGTAAAATCTTGTCTACCAGAGTTGTCTTACCGTGGTCTACGTGTGCTATAATGGCAATGTTTCTTAATGCAGTCATATTTAGGTAATCAATTAAGCGTGCAAATGTACGTCTTTTTAATCAACTTGAGCAGGGTTTTTCGGTTTTTTAAACACCTGTAAACCAAACAAATACAATCACAATAGAGAAATTGATATCCGTATTAAGCGGCTAGGGATCGTGAAAGATGAAACAGACAACAAAATTGTTTCAAAATGTATCTGAGAATTCAAAGAAGTGAAGAAAGATGTACCTTTGCAAACAAAAATAAAAAGTATGGATCTTAGTAAAATTCCACAAATACATAACAGTACCAGTACTAATTTCTTTCTTTTATCGGGCCCTTGTGCAATTGAAGGAGAAGATATGGCCTTACGAATTGCAGAGCATATTGTGAAAATAACCGATAAATTAAAAATTCCATATGTTTTTAAAGGCAGTTTTAAAAAAGCAAATCGCAGCCGTATAGATTCTTTTACCGGTATAGGCGATGAGAAAGCATTAAAGATATTACGTAAGGTATCTGAAACCTTTGCGATTCCTACGATAACAGATATTCATACAGAAGCAGATGCGGCGTTGGCAGCAGAGTATGTAGATGTGTTACAAATCCCTGCTTTTCTGGTAAGACAAACAGACCTCGTAGTAGCAGCTGCAGAAACAGGCAAAGTTGTTAATCTCAAAAAAGGACAATTTATGAGTCCGGAAAGTATGAAACACGCGGTACAAAAGGTTTTAGACTCAAACAACAAACAGGTTATGGTTACAGACAGGGGCACTATGTTTGGATATCAAGATCTTATTGTGGATTTCAGAGGAGTACCTACTATGAAAAGTTTTGCTCCGGTGGTACTGGATGTAACACACTCTCTTCAGCAACCAAACCAATCTTCGGGTGTTACCGGGGGTAGGCCTAACATGATTGAAACCATAGCCAGAGCTGGAATTGCAACTGGCGTTGACGGATTGTTCATAGAAACGCATTATGATCCTTCTATAGCAAAAAGTGATGGTGCCAATATGCTACATCTTGATCTGCTGGAAGGTCTGCTCACTAAGTTAACCGCCATAAGAAAAACCATTAACGGCTTTTAACGATCATATAGGATTGATACAATGCGCACAGCACATTAGAGCTAATGTTGTGATGCGAGAAGTCAGGTATACTTCTAAGAAAACACTTTTACTGCTTAATTTTACAGAAATATACTTGCCCTAATATGTCCTCATTTCTATTTATTATTAGTTGGCACTTAAGATGTATTTAAGGAAGGAATAACCAATTTTTACTGGGAAAATACTCTGATAATCCGGAAAACAGATATTCAAAAGTTATCAAAAACCTAGTTGTATTTTTTTAAATCATTAATAAAGCAAAAGAAAGATTTTCAAACACTTACATTGAAAATTGTTGATAACTATTCGGTTAAAGCAGCCGCTTTTTAATCGAAATTCATGAATTCGGAGAACAGTTTCTTGCTTCATACCCCCCATCGGAAGTATTTTTATACTGTTAAACAATCCGAAAGGTTTAAGGGGGATTTATTATTTCGGAAAGAGTAACTCTCAAAAACAGGTTTAGAGTTTAGTTTATGAGAGGAGGTGATTACACCAAAGATAATTACCTATGCAAACTACTACAAAGTATTGCGCGACAATTACTCAACCTTTGGAATTTGGACTGCTTCGGCAGTCCTTTTTTTTTATAATCATGATGGATAAGTCAATTTAATTTATTTACTTTGTATTTCAAAGTTCTTTATAATGGAAAAAGGAAACTACCTGGAAGACCTCAGCGAAATTCGCTCCCTGATGAATCGATCTTCCCGTTTTATTTCGTTAAGTGGCTTGTCAGGCATTCTGGCCGGTATGTATGCATTATTAGGCGCCACCATTGCCTTCTTTAGAATCCAACACTATGAATATATGCCCGGAGTTCGAAACGTGTATGAACAGAAATATGTGGAGCTTACCGTTGAACTAATTATTATAGGAATTGCAGTGGCCATTCTTGCGATCACTACCGGTATTTGGCTTACTTCACGTAAAGCTCGCTCAAAAGGAGAGAAGATGTGGGATGTTTCTTCTAAACGATTACTAATCAATTTTCTAATTCCCCTAGTTACTGGTGGCATATTCAGCATATTAATGGTTGCGAATAAAAATGTTGGTATTATAGCACCCTGTACGCTCATATTTTACGGTCTTGCCTGTGTAAATGCGAGTAAGTATACCCTTGGAGATATAAGATATCTGGGGATTGCAAATATTATTACGGGGCTTGTAGCCACTCAATTCATAGGTTATGGTCTATATTTTTGGGCAATAGGATTCGGCGTTTTTCATATTTTTTATGGAGTACTGATGTATATGAAATATGATCGACAATAGGGGTTTAAAAGGTATTAATGAGTATTATTAACAATCTAAATAAAGCGTTTGACCATCGTATCCGGTTGGGTATAATGTCGGTTCTTGTCGTAAATATTACCGAAGATTTCAAGACGCTTAAAGAGCTATTGAATGCTACAGACGGAAACCTGGCAAGCCATCTAAAAGCGCTGGAAAAAGAAGGTTATATCACAGTAGAGAAAAAATTTATCGGAAGAAAACCTAATACCAGTTACACCATATCTGAGTTAGGAAGATTCGAATTTAAAAAACATATTGATGCTATCGAAAAGCTCATAAAGAAAAAATAATTTTTTTAATTTTTTACTTTGAAATTCAAAGTACTTTAAATATATACTTATGACAAATATTTCAAACAACAAATCGTGGTTCAAAACTTCCATTACCGCTCGAATGCTGATGGTGGGGTTTCTTATTTTGGTGCTAATGGTACCCTTAGTTTTTATTCGTAATCTTATAGAAGAGCGCGCCAACAGACAAGAGGAAGTGATAAGTGATATTAATGCAAAATGGGGCAAAGAATTGCTCGTAAGCGGCCCAATCTTGAAAGTTCCTTATAATTATTATACGGAAGTGGTGAAGCTGGATCATGAAACTAAAAAAACCTTCAAAGAGAAAACCGTAAAAATAAAGTATGCGTATTTCTTTCCTGAAACACTATCCATAGCGTCTCGCGTAAACGCTTTTAAGAAAAAATATGGAATTTACGATGCCGCAGTCTTCACATCAAAAATGAATTTCACCGGAAGCTTTCCAACAATTGATTTTGCCGATTTAGATATTAAAGAGCAAGATGTTCTTTGGGAAAAAGCCACATTTATTATTCAAACCTCAAATCTAAAGGGTATCAAAGAAAGTGTAGAGATCTTAATTGATAAGAATGCTTATTCTTTTGTTCCAAGGTACAAAGAACCTGTAAATGACAATTACGCTAGTTTACCGCACTTAAATGAGCTGGAAAGTATTCGCGTTGATGAAAAATCCCTGCCCATCTCGGCTCCAATCAATTTTTCATTCGACCTAACCGTGAATGGCAGCGAGCAACTGCAATTTATTCCTATTGGAAAAGAAACCAATGTTACAGTAAATTCTAATTGGCAACATCCCAGTTTCCAGGGTTCTTTTCTTCCAGACAAAAAAGTAGGCACAGAAGACTCTAAAAACGGATTTAACGCAGAATGGAATGTGCTGCAAATCAATAGACAGTTCGGACAGTCATTCCTGGGGTCATTACCCAACCTGGCAGCATTCGCTTTTGGTGTTCGTTTATTTCTTCCAGTAGATCAGTACCAAAAGAGTGAACGTTCTGCCAAATACGGATACCTGGTTATCGCACTTACATTCCTCATATTTTTTCTGATACAGACCATTAGTAAAATATCCATTCACCCATTTCAATACTTAATGATAGGATTAGCGCTGGTTATGTTCTACACCCTGCTTATTTCAATTTCTGAGCATCAGCCATTCTTTAAAGCCTATTTGATTGCCGGAAGCGCAGTAATCGTTCTCATTAGTCTTTATTCATTTTCAATTCTAAAAAACTATAAGTTTCCGTTTCTGATTTTTTCAGCACTGTCTGCATTGTACGCCTTTATTTTCATCATTATTTCCTTAGAAAATTATGCATTGTTGGTGGGAAGTACAGGTCTGTTTACCATTCTTGCACTGGTTATGTATTTTTCAAGAAAAATAGATTGGAACGACCATCTGAAACCACAAATATGAGCTGCAAACTAACAACGTTTAAAATAAAATGGTGGATACGCTACCAGTATCATAAATGGATACTTTCAAATAAATTATATCCAACGTATCATAAAAAAGTATAGATATGCCTGAAAAGTATATTCACAAATTAGGTAAAATAGCAGAACTTTTGGCCGGAATCTCTTTTGGCTTAGGAACAATTCTACTTCTTATCGCAATTGCCATAATAGAGATTCGGGAAGAAATAATTGTTATCGGACTATATTATGTAATTGCCGCTATCGTCATTAACTTACTTTACTTTTTGACGCTTTTGGTATGTATGCTATTTGTTAGCAATCGTTTTCGGGTATATCTTTTGTTAAAGGCTTTGCTTTTGCTCTGCAATATACCAGTCGTTTTCATTTATATATGGACGCTAGTAAATGTTTTAGAAGACGGCCCCGGAATTTAGTTTTGTAAATAAAAAGGGAGCTGTTTAAATTACAGCTCCTTTTTTTAATTGATTAATAGCCTTTACCTAATTTTAGAGAAAATTACCTTCCGCATCCATTTTCACTTTTATCATTTGATCTCCATTCTGCAACTTAATTTTGTACTTTTTTGAAGTGCCTTTCTTATCGTTATACTTAACAAGATAGACATCTTCAACAACGTCCCAACCTGGGAAGCGGTCAACAATTGCACTGCTGACTACTTTTGGAAGTTTTACGTTTTTAAACTTTTCGATGGTTCTCAATATTTTACCATCTTTATCATAGGCAGCTACAATTTTTCCTTCCGGAATAAAAAACGAGATCTTGTAAAAATCATATTCGTCTTCATACAAATCAGATTCCTTTGGCGTCCATTTTGCTGCCTCACGTTCTAAAAGTCGCACTGGGAAGGCGACATCTTCACCTCCAACACTACTTATATACTTGTAATTAACAGCGGTTACTGTTACTTCTTCCAGTTTTTCTTCTTTTATTACCTGAGAAAAAGAAAAGTTATAGATTCCAAAGACAAATAAAACTATTATTATTTTTTTCATGATACAGGGATTTTAAAGTGTTATACCGTAAATGTATATCATGCAAATCATTGAAACAATGATATTTATCAGTAACTATGACCAATGTCATTTAGCCTTATTAATTTCTACATATACATATCATTGAGAAGTCTTGCAATGATAATTATCAATAAAAGAAATTAGAATTTTAGGCATTCCCATTTACATAGTCGGTAAGATATTTGTATCGATCTGTTAAAGAGCCATTAGAGGTCATTAGCGCTCTTTCAAGAATTCCATCCTTATCCTTATTGTAAAAAGCAGGGATAACGTTGTTCACGAAACTTTCAGCAAAACCCTCACTGGCATCTGCTGGCAACTCGCAAGGAAGATTATCTACAGCCATCACGGCAATCGCATTCTCATTCATAAAATTCACCTCTTCTTCGGTGATGGGATCATAACCGTAGACAGGATCTGCAATGGTCGAGGGTCGAATCGTGGTAGCTACAGGTCCGTCAATATCACAGCTGATATCTGCCACTACTTTGATATGGAAGTTTTTATCTTTTGCATTTTCTCTGGTGAACAAGTACGGAGCCCCGTCACCATAAAAATGTCCCGCAATAAAAAGATCACTGACTTCGGTAAATCGGAGAAAGTTTGATTCATAAGCTGTCGGATTTTCATAGAAATCCTTTTTAGTGAGTTTTTTACCGTCTTTTCGTTTGTTATAGTCTAATACATCTATCTGACAGTAGACCGCTTCATCAAAGTGATTGGAAAGAAATTCTTTTACCCCTACCCTCTTCAACTTCATCCCATCGAGCATCTCTCTAGCCCCATTTCCTACACGGCCCTTTCCTGTGAGTATTATCTTTATGGGAGGCAGTTCTATCTTTTCTAATTCCAGAAGTAATTCTTTTTGATTGCGAAGCGTTTCTGCTTTTGGCAATGAAAATTTAGCTGTTTTTAATCCGTATGCCCGTATGCCGTTATATGCACCAACGATACCAGCATATCTTCCAAAAGCCACAAGGCGTTGTCCGGAAGCCGCTGTAATAACCTCGTGATCATAAAGTTCGATATTCTTATCTAGAATTGCTCGTAGCAATTCTCGGTTGTACGGCTGTTTCTTGATCGTATGCGAAAAAAAGAAATATTTTTTATTCGGAATTAGCGCCTCGATAGGAACTTCTTTCACACCTAAAAGTACATCACAATCTGAAAGATCTTGCGAGACTGTGATCCCTTTTGATCTGTATTCATCATCTGCAAATACTCTGATGTCGGAAGGTTCTACCTTGATTTCGGACTCTGGAAACTTCTTTAAGACTTTTTGACAGGCTTCGGGAGGTAGTACAACACGGCGATCTGGCGGGTTTTTGCGTTCCTTGATGATTCCAAACTTCATTAATGACACTTTTTGGTATAGAATTTGTTCCAAATGTAACAGTTGTAAGGGTCTGATGCAAAACTTTCAAACGAATAATTTTTACAGTACTTTTACACCACTTTTAAAATAAGTTCTTTATTATATGGGGTCGACTGGTTTTGACAGCGAGTCGAATTGAATTGTAAGCACGCCGAGCTATGAAATTAATGCTCGTAAATATCTATTTCACCATTTTAAATGGCGAGAATAACTACGCTCTTGCAGCCTAATTGACTGAATTATAGTAAGTCCTGGCCTAGTCCCGCAAGGCGGGAAAGCAAGATGTCTCAGGATAGCCCTTGTTGATGGCGATCCATTTTGAGGCACCATAAAAGTCAACATAGAGGTGTTGTAGCTTTGGCAGCATCTTAACAACTAAAAAGCTAAGCAGGTAATAGGCGGTTTTCGGTCAGTTATCTGTCGACAATTAAACGAAAACTAAGCGCGTAGAAAGCAGTTTAATTGCTTGTTTGGACGAGGGTTCGAATCCCTCCGACTCCACGACACTCACCACTGCATTGTGGATGAAAACTTACGAAACTCAACAAGTTTACTTGATTGGGTTTTGTTGTTTTTAGACACCTGGCTTATAAAGACAGGCAGTGGTATTTGCAACATTGGTCAGATGGGAAGTACAATCCCTCCGACTCTAATTTAATTCTGTCCATTGGCGGGATTTTATGTTTTCGGGGGATTCGGCCAGCGCGGCAGGCTCGCCTCTTCGCTAAAATCATCCACCGGATGATTTTTGAACGCTCGATCGTCTCCGACTCCACGACACTCACCACTGCACAGTGGATGAAAACTTACGAAACTCAACAAGTTTACTTGATTGGGTTTTGTTGTTTTTAGACACCTGGCTTATAAAGACAGGCAGTGGTATTTGCAACATTGGTGAGATGGGAAGTACAATCCCTCCGACTCTAATTTAATTCTGCCCATTGGCGGGATTTTGTGTTTTCGGGGGATTCGGCCAGCGCGGCAGGCTCGCCTCTTCGCTAAAATCATCCACCGGATGATTTTTGAACGCTCGATCGTCTCCGACTCCACGACACTCACCACTGCATAGTGGATGAAAACTTACGAAACTCAACAAGTTTACTTGATTGGGTTTTGTTGTTTTTAGACACCTGGCTTATAAAGACAGGCAGTGGTATTTGCAACATTGGTGAGATGGGAAGTACAATCCCTCCGACTCTAATTTAATTCTGTCCATTGACAGGATTTTGTGTTTTCGGGGGATTCGGTCAGCGCGGCAGGCTCGCCTCTTCGCTAAAATCATCCACCGGATGATTTCTGAACGCTCGATCGTCTCCGACTCCACGACACTCACCACTGCATTGTGGATGAAAACTTACGAAACTCAACAAGTTTACTTGATTGGGTTTTGTTGTTTTTAGACACCTGGCTTAAAAAGACAGGCAGTGGTATTTGCAACTTTGGTGAGATGGGAAATACAATCCCTCCGACTCTAATTTAATTCTGTTCATTGACAGGATTTTGTGTTTTCGAGGGATTCGGCCAGCGCGGCAAGCTCGCCTCTTCGCTAAAAACACTTTCGATTTTTCTCCTGAAAACATGTACGATCTATATTCTCGATTTAATGATATCCTAAAGAGGTCTCTCCTTCGCATTGTACGTTTTTATCTTTTTCAAGATTATTTTTAGTATCAATGATCAAAATTGTAAGATTTTTCTATATTTACATGAAATTAAATACATCTATAATTAATTAGCTGTAAACTAAAATGTTGCATGAGAATGAAAAACTTAAAAGGAAACAAGAAACGCCTGCCAGATTGTCTTATCCATAAATAATCAATGTCTGTAAAGCTCTTGTCTCAAATTTAGTATGAAATAGGAGAATCCAAAAAAAAGTAACCAGCGTTGTAACGAGTCCTACCCCCGATCGATTTCAATTTATAGAAAAATATAACCTTCAATACAATAACTAAATGACGTGTGCTTGCTGCACATTCTAAAAGTAGTAACTCCGATGAAAAAATTTTATTTATATCTCAGTTTGTTAATGGTCTCCTTATTCGGAACAGATCTTACTGACTTTACTCTGGCAATTTGGATCTTAGACCAACCAAATGCAGCGGTTTCTTCATACACATTGACCTGGTTTTTTGAGGCTGCTCCTGCGGTATTATTGTCTGTTTTCATTGGAGGCTTTGTAGACAGGTGGGATAAAAGAAAAATGATCATTTTCGGACAATTAGCCGCTGGAATAGGAAGTGTTTCTCTTTTAATGTTATACAATTCAAACACTCTTGTTCCCTGGCATATTATGTTAGTAGCTGGTTTGGGTTCTATTTCAAGTATGTTTGTTTTTCAATCCTTTTTCGTGGCTACCAAATCATTAGTGCCGGCAAAAGATCTGGTAAGAGCACAAGCTATGGTCTCTATGGGTTATGGTATGCTACAGATGTCCGTTCCAATTATAGCGCCCATTTTTTACAAGCTCATAGGTCCCACAAACGTATTTCTCATAGATATCATCACGTTTACCATTTCCATCTTTGGCTTTTTGATTTTAGGAAAGATCATTGTAGCACAGGAAAACGAACCCTTCAATATAATGAACGATCTGAGACTGGTGAAGAAATTTATATTCGACAAAATTGGTTTTCTATACTTACTGCCATTCTCTTTTTTGAGTCAGTTTTTCTTAGCCCTTATCATGGTTCTATTTACGCCATGGATCCTGGATTTTGCAGACGAGTATACCTTGGGAATTATTTCCGCTTGTTTCGGGGTAGGAAGTATTATAGGCAGTAGTATTATGAGCATCCGCAAAAGCAAAAAATACACAAGTCCCGGGAAGAAGGTGATCACAATCCATGCGATCATCGGATTTTTGATCATGGGTTTTGCTGTTTATGTCAATCCGTTTTTTATTGGTTTTCTAGGCATCGTGATCGCTATATTCTTCTCTATGGGTGAGCCCATTTATAACTCCATTATACTTACGTTGGTCCCAGAAAAGATGATGGGACGATTTTCTGGAGTAATCGGATTATTTGTTGGGGTCGCCGCCCCGCTGGCGTTTTTAATATCCGGTTTTCTAGTAGACATACTTAATTCATCATTTGAAAACACAAGGTTTGTAGATTATTATCCCGGTACTGTAATCACCGTATCAATAGTAGCACTTTTTGCACTGATGGGACTCTTATTATTATCGCTGTCTTTGGCTTTCCGAAATTTAAAAGGAATCAAAATTCTCGATGGACTGTATGAAAAAGAAATTGATAAGAGTATCCAGATGGCTGAAGAAGAAAAGCTTCTTGAAGAAGCTGAAAAGAGCGAAGAAACCGTTAACGTATAATACATTTTCATTTTACATCGGTAAATTAAATAATGTACCCATGAGAGGCTGCGGAAAAGTTCTTATAAACCAGTATAGTTGCAGACCATCAACATTAACGTTCGCTAAATTAGATAGCTTCAATGACCAATGATATCAAAAAATTGCTTTTTATAGGTTTCTGATATCGGTATTCGCTTTTTACCTATTTGAATGCTGTTACGCTCAACAAAGTCGATACGGTTTATGGCCACGATATAGGATTTATGAACCCTGCAGAAACTATTTTCCGGAAGTAATTCCTCTAATTCTTTAAATGTTTGAAGCACCAGAATTTTACGACTTGTGGTCTGCACATTTCTGTAGTCACGCATACCCTCTATGAAATAAATATCATCTAAAACAATCCTTTCGATCTTATTCGCGCTTTTGAGAAAAATGAATGGTTCTTTCATTTTCATCTCTTTTTCAAAATTCTTAGATACTGCGTCTACCGCTTTCAGAAACCTGCCAAATGAAAATGGTTTTAGGAGATAATCAGCTACCCTCAATTCATATCCTTTCAAGGCGTATTTCTCATAGGCAGTGGTTAGAATTACATAAGGCTTCATCAACAATGACTCCAAAAATTCCATACCATTCAACTCATCCATCTCCACATCCAGAAAGAGAAGATCTACGGGTTCATTCTTTAAAAATTCTAAGGCATCTAAAGCGCTGTAAAAAACACCCATTAATTCAAGATAAGACACCTTTTCAATATACCGTTGCAGACGCTCCGAGGCCAGTGGTTCATCTTCAATTATTGCACAGCTAATTCTCATTATTGAACCAGTTGAAGTTTCACACCAAATTGTTTTCCATCATCACAAATTGACAACTCATGTTTATCTGAATATAAAAGTTGCAATCGCTGTTTTACTGTCTTCAGGCCAATACCCCCAGAATCAATTGCAGAAGAAGCTCTTTTTTTAATAGTATTCATGCAAGTAAAAAGAATCATATCCTTAACAATTTCCAGAGATATTTTTATACTGTCATCTTTCATTCGATTATCCACAAACTTCATTGCATTCTCTATAAATATGATCAATATCATCGGGGCTATATGTTTTCCTTCAGGATTGCCTTTTATCTTGAAACTAATAAAATTTTCATTGGCAGACCTGATTCGCTGCAAATCAATATACTTTTGAATATACGCTATTTCTTCCGACAAGGAAATAAAATCCTCATGCGGTCTATAAAGCACAAATCTTAATATTTCGCTCAGTTTTTTTAGAAAAACTGAAGCTTTTGCGGGATCAGTCTCAATCAATACATCAATATTATTAATTGTATTGAACAAAAAGTGCGGATCAATTTTGGCACGAAGTAAGGCCAATTCTGTTGTAAGCTGCTCTTTTAGAAGGATCTCCCTTTCCGCCTGCTTTTTCTGATTGAAATGATACAACCTTAGAAATGCTCCCAGTAGTGAAAAAACTAGTAAAATTAAATATCCGCCAAACAAAAAGAATAGGAAAAACCAATCGTAAACGATCCAAAAAACACTGAAAAGGTATACTACTCCCAGCGGGAAAATAAACCATATTGCGGTTAACAGCCAACGCTTCATTATTGCCTTTTTTTGTAAATACATTGAAGTAATCCCGTAAAAAGAGCTATAAAATGCAAAGGAACCTATTAGGGTTGTAAAGAGAATTTGCAAAGCATTATCTTTAAACAACGTATAAAGATCTTTCTTCGGTGTTTCTCCAATCGCTGTGATCGCAAGTTCTCTTAGCCATTCGTAAAAAACAATCACCACAGGAATAGCTACCCATAAAATAATATGTAAACTTATTTGCACCCACTTTTTAGACCACATATTTACATCCATTTGAATATTAAATTTACAGCATCCCTACAATTTAATGCATAATTAATATGATGAATTTTAATCCCGAAGGTTAACTTTTACGTAGGTATAGTTAACAGATCCGCCGGAGAATTTACCCGTTTTGTTATAATTTTGTACCAGCTCAAAGGTATCGTTATCCTTGCTGATAAAAACGGTATCGGTTTTAAGTGTTTTCAGATTCAACAGTATCGAATTATTTCTGTCAATCTCCCATGTTAAGCTTTCCATATTACATTCTCCTTTTAGCAAAACGTTTGTTTCGTTTTGATACATCTGCAATGTTTCCGGAAGCAACTCCAGATCTTCTGTTTTTCTGGGTATTCCATTGGAGGTATTCACTACGGTCACATCAAGTAATTGAAAAGTAACTGGTTCATTATTTTGCTCATCAGCAGAAATACTATCATTAGAACAGGACATCATTCCTATAAGAATAAATAAAAAAGTTGCCATTTGTAAAATCTTCGAAATTTCAGGATTCATTGTTGCTTTTTTCATAATGTAAATTTTTAGTTTCCTCAAAGATTTATAAAACCAACATCTATCTAAAAAATATTCTGCAAAACCAGCAATCCCTTCTGCAAAATAGCAATTAGTACCATCTTGAGAAGAAATTTAGATGTAGTTACGTAAAACGTTACGCTTTGTTACTTTCATTTGTTCATTTAAAATGGTAAGTTTATTGTTACAGCAATTGGTATTAGCCCTTTTATTTAATCAAGATTCGGCATAAGAAGTACATGTATTATTTAGGTTTAGATGTAGGTAGTTCATCCGTTAAAATAGCGTTAGTAGCCATTGAGAATGGTTATTGCATAGACGTAGTACAACAACCTTCTCAGGAAATGGAGATCATTTCGAAAAAAAAAGGATGGGCAGAGCAACAACCTGAAAAATGGTGGGATTACTGCTGTCTGGCTATTAAAGAGATAAAGGAAAAAAATAAGATAGAAGCGCATCATATAAAAGGTATTGGTATTTCCTATCAGATGCATGGTCTCGTGGTTGTAGATAAACAAGGGCATTTGCTGCGTAATGCAATCATTTGGTGTGATAGTCGAGCTGTCGATATTGGAGAAAAAGCCTATCGTGACCTGGGAGAAACCTACTGCAAGAAACATTTTCTCAATGCGCCGGGTAATTTCACAGCATCAAAGCTGAGGTGGGTAAAAGAGTATGAACCAGATGTGTATGAGCGTATCTATAAATTCATGCTTCCAGGTGACTATATCGCTTTTCGTTTTTCAAACAAGATTAACACCACCGTATCCGGATTGTCCGAAGGCATTTTATGGAATTTCAAAGAGAAACGAATAGCGAAATCGCTTCTTGAGCACTATGATATTTCCACTAAACTTATTCCGGATATAGTGCCTGTTTTTGGCGCTCAGTCGTACTTGAGTAAAAAAGGAGCTTCAGAAAGTGGTCTTGCCACAGGCACCCCAATTTATTATCGTGCCGGAGATCAACCTAATAACGCCTTAGCGCTGAACGTGCTCGCTCCAGGTGAAATAGCGGCGACGGGTGGCACTTCAGGAGTCGTTTATGCCGTGACTGATACTCCATCGGTAAAAGAAAGTGGAAGGGTAAACAATTTTGCACATGTTAATTATCAATCTGCCCAACCCATGCGAGTGGGAAAACTGCTTTGCATTAATGGGGCTGGTATTTTATACCGATGGTTAAAAAATAATCTCGCGGTAGGTTCTTATGAAGAAATGAATAAGTTAGCGGAAGGTATAGCCATTGGAGCTGAAGGTATTTCTATGATCCCATTTGGAAATGGTGCCGAACGTATGCTGGAAAATAAGGAAACAGGCATGCATTTACTAAATGTAGATCTTAACAGGCATCACAAAGCTCATTTATGCCGAGCAGGACTTGAAGGAATTGCATTTTCTTTTGTCTATGGAATAGAGATTCTTCGATCTGACGGAATCAGATCTGGCGTTATTCGTGCTGGAAATGATAATCTCTTTCGTTCTGAAATTTTCGCGCAAACCATTTCTACACTTACGGAGCAACCTATAAAAATATACCATACTACAGGAGCCGTAGGCGCAGCAAGAGCTTGCGTACTTCACGACGGGAATTACAAAAAATTTAGTTCTTTTATCGATAACAACGACCATATTAAAACGTATATGCCTTCTGCGGATAAAACACCCTATATAGATGCCTACTCAACCTGGAAACACGAACTCGAAAAATTACTCACCAATAAAACATAAGCATGATCATCATTGGAAATCAAGAATATTTTAAAGGTATTGGACCTATAAAATTTGAGGGAAAACAATCAGACAACCCTTTTGCGTTCAAGTATTACGATCCAGAAAAGATCGTTGCAGGACGTAAACTTAAAGACCATCTAAAATTTGCTGTAGCCTACTGGCATTCCTTCTGCGGTCTGGGAGCGGATCCTTTTGGACCCGGCACCCAACGTTTTCCATGGGATAAGTCGGCAGATCCCGTACAGGCAGCAAAAGATAAAGCAGATGCAGCTTTTGAATTCATTAGCAAAATGGGGTTTGACTATTTTTGTTTCCATGATTTCGACCTTATTCAGGAGGGTGATACACTAAGTGAATCAGAAAAAAGACTTGACCTCATAACGCAATACCTCAAGAAGAAAAAGGCAGCCTCAAATATCAAAGTATTATGGGGAACTTCTAACTGCTTTTCACATCCCCGTTATATGAATGGTGCGGCTACCAATCCTAATTTTAACATACTGGCAAGAGCCGGGGCACAGGTTAAAATTGCATTGGATACTACTATAGAACTTCAGGGAGAGAACTACGTATTTTGGGGAGGTCGTGAAGGCTATATGTCTTTACTAAACACCGATATGAAACGGGAACTTGATCACATGGCTCAATTTCTCACCATGGCAAGGGATTATGCCCGAAAACAAGGCTTCAAAGGTACTTTTTTCATAGAACCAAAACCTATGGAACCTATGAAACACCAATACGATTTTGATACCGCAACAGCAATAGGTTTTCTTAAAAATTACGGATTGGAAGACGATTTCAAGATTAATATTGAGGTCAATCATGCAACGCTAGCACAGCATACCTTTCAACATGAATTGCAGGTAGCAGCCAATCACGGCATGTTAGGGAGTATAGATGCGAATCGCGGCGATTATCAAAATGGCTGGGACACAGATCAGTTTCCTAACAATCTTTTGGAAGTGACGGAAGCTATGCTGGTATTTCTTCAGGCAGGTGGTTTACAAGGGGGCGGCGTTAATTTTGATGCCAAGGTAAGGAGAAACTCCACCGATCCTGAGGATCTCTTTCTTGCGCACATTGGTGGTGCAGATATCTTTGCGAGAGCACTCATTACGGCAGACCAGATCTTAAGCAACTCTGCTTACAAGGAGTTAAAAGAGAAAAGATATAGCTCGTTCGATTCAGAAAAAGGAGAGGCTTTTGAGAAAGGAAAACTTAGTCTGGAAGATCTCTACGAGATCGCCCATGACAAGGGAGAATTACCCCTAGAAAGCGGCAAACAGGAACTTTACGAAAATATAATTAATCAATATTTATAGGTATAGGATGGATTCTATTTTAGAAACAGCAGACTGGTGGGTGCTGGCTATATATTTTGCAGCGCTTATCGGCGTTGCCATTTGGGTCGTTTTACAAAAAAACAAAAACACCGCAGATTATTTCCTTGCCGGAAGAAATGTAGGTTGGTTTGTGATTGGTGCTTCCATCTTCGCCTCGAACATTGGTTCGGAACACGTTGTCGGTCTGGCCGGAACAGGAGCCGAATCTGGAATGCCTATGGCGCATTATGAATTGCACGCGTGGATCGTTCTTTTACTCGGTTGGTTGTTTCTCCCTTTCTATTTTCGAAGTAATGCCTTTACCATGCCTGAATTTCTGGAGAAACGTTTTGACAGTCGTTCCCGCTGGTTTCTATCGGTATTCTCACTTTTAGGATATGTAATTACCAAAGTATCAGTTACGATTTATGCGGGAGGTATTGTAGTTTCAGAATTATTGGGGATCCCATTCTGGTATGGCGCTATTGGTATCGTACTTTTTACAGGTGCCTACACTGTTTTAGGGGGTATGAAAGCGGTAGTTTATACAGAAACGCTTCAAACCGTGATCCTGATCGCCGGTTCTGTTATCATCACTTATTTAGGTCTACAGGAAGTTGGTGGCTGGGAGAATTTGAGAAACATTGCCGGAAGCGATCATTTCAACATGTGGCGACCTATTTATGATCCTGACTTTCCCTGGACGGGTATGCTTATCGGTGGCACTATCGTAGGTATCTGGTATTGGTGTACAGACCAATACATCGTGCAACGGACACTCGCTGCAAACAATATTAAAATCGGAAGGCGTGGGGCCATCTTTGGAGCCTATCTCAAGATACTTCCTATTTTTATTTTTCTTATACCCGGTATCATCGCATTTGCACTTGCCAAACAAGGAGTGATCGCCTATGAAAAAAACGACGAGGTTTTTCCGGTTTTGGTAAAGGTACTCTTACCAGTCGGACTTAAAGGATTGGTTGCGGGAGGTCTCATGGCAGCACTAATGAGTTCTCTTGCTTCTGTATTTAATTCCTGTTCTACCATCTTTACGATTGATATTTATAAGAAACTGAAACCACTTACTCCTGAAAAGCGATTGTTAACTATTGGCAAGATCGCTACTACAATTGTGGTTGTTTTAGGAATTATCTGGATTCCTATCATGGAAAAAATCGGTGGAGGCACCCTTTACAAATACCTTCAGAGCGTGCAGTCTTATATTGCGCCTCCTATCACCGCTGTTTTTCTTTTAGGGATCTTATGGAAACGAGTGAATTCCAAAGCAGCGATTTTTACTTTATTTTCTGGATTGGTTGTAGCTACGCTGCGAATTGTGGCAGAGATCAACGCCAAAAGTTTATCGGGGGTTTTGTTGGATTTTGCTACCATAAATTTTGCGCATATGGCAATCTTTATGTTTATCGTGTCGGTCATCATTTGTATATCGGTAAGTCTCGCTACCAATCCACCAGATTACAAAGCGATCACAGGATTATCGTTTGGTACGCTTACCGCAGAAGACAGAAAAGCTAACAAAGAAAGTATCGCGCCTATCGACATTGCACTATCGGTACTACTTGTAGCGGTTGTAATTGCCGTACTCATCTATTTTACTGGGTAGTTTAGTTTTCCCAACGACAGAGATTACGCCCTCTATTCTGTGCTTCTTCCAGAGACACTTCCACAATATTCTTCTGACAGCTGGAAATACCTTTACAGTTTTTTGTTAGATGATAACGTCTGCTATATTTTCCTGTACAAATAAAAACAGTACCACCATTATTCAAGAATTCATTAAAATAAGATGGAGATTCGCTGCTCGGTGCCATACCCGGAGGGTTTAAAAAATCGATTTGTTCTGGCGATTTAACTCGATGATTTACTTTACCTTCTTTAGATTCTCTCCCTATGAAAAAGGAGATTACCATTAAAAGTGATACTACCAAATAGCGCAATTGTTTCTTAGAAAGTCCTTTTTTTTCCATTTTAGTTCTTAGAAGCTTCATTTCGAGCGGTTTGTCATTCCGTGCGACGGATAGCACTACTCAATAGAAACACTTATGTCTAACCCAATAATATTGTTTTAACGAACGGGATGTACCCAGGGTCTTCACGCTCCAGCTGCTGAATCTTATCTTAACACATTTCAATTTTCTGGATGTGTCTACCTCCTATCATCTCCACGGGGGGGGGGTAATTGTTTTATCTCTTTCAGCAAAACTGAAATACAATTCTTCACCCTTATCATGTTCTAATACAATAGAGCTATCAATCACTAAGACTGCTTCCGTTAAGGCAAAAGCCTGACCTTAAAAAGTATTGTTAGCATCATAATGAGTTAAAATTAAATGTAGTAGTTTATAGCCGCCAAAAGAGCCTCTTCATAATCGTAAATATCCTCTAAAGACCTAAGTAATTCACGACGTTCATTTTTTTCCGTATCAAATAATCCCAAATACTTGTTAGTTCCATTAAAATGAAGCCTGCAGATTGGTTTTCGATTGTTGTCATCCAGCAGAATCCCAAAATATGATTGTGTATCACGATGAAATATTCGTTGTATAGGAATTTTTCGTCTCAAGATCGCCACTATGATCCTGAAGGCTTCCAATTCTTCTTCCGTGGTATCTATTTTGTTATCACTCTCTGTTGTTATTATATCTTCCTGTTGTTTTTCTGCCTCCTTATTTAAAGCGGTATTCAGTCGCTCATTAACACGGTCGCTGATGGTTTGACCAAAGGCTTTTTGTACAAATCCGGTGAATGAGTCTATCACTTTTTCCGTGAGCCTGCCCGTATATACTTTAGAAGCAAATAGCCGTACGAATTCTATAGAAGGATCAGCAATCTCAGCTGTTATCAGCTTTCGAATTTCTTTCGTGTATTTTAAGGCACTGGCATTATTGACGATCTTTTCGATATCAAAATTTGTTTTTTGAAATTTAGAAACTTCAACTATTTCGGCTTCTTTGATCTTCGTAATATCAAATTCTAAAAATGGCTTTTCGTCCATTTTATTACTGTTTTCTAGGTCTGAATAGAACTTATAATGAATCCCATTTGTAAGTAAAGCAAAACGGGTTTTTGTTGTATGAAAGTATAGAAACAGTTGTGAATTATGTGGGTCTAGTGATTCTTTCCAACTTTTACATTCTATAATGAGAATGGGCACTTCATCTCTAAAGATTGCATAATCTACTTTTTCACCTTTCTTTAATCCCAAATCTGCGGTAAACTCAGGAATTACTTCCATAGGATTAAAGGTATCGTATCCTAAAGCGTTAATAAAAGGAAGCACAAAGGCGTGTTTTGTTGCCTCCTCCGTATCGATTTTGTCTTTTAGACTTTGTATCTTATCTGCTAGCGTATGAATCTGATTGTGAAGTTCCATTATGAATTTTTTGATTAACCAATGCTTTTAGAAGCTAGTTCAGTTATATATTTATTTGTAAAAAAGTCTAAGAAGGTTTGTTTCCAATTACTCCTTTTTTGGATAAACTAGTAAAAATGTTGTTGCAATTTTTCACTGCTTTTTTACCATCGACCGATGTACATACCCTGTCATTTTCGATCCCACTTTCCTTACATACAACCATTCTGAATTTACTTCCAGAACGAGCAACTCTTGTTCTACCAACAATCGTTCAAGTACAGAATACTGCTTACCTGGCCCTGATCTTAAATTAAGTGCTTCAGAGGTGACAACAACCAGATCGTCTTTCTTGATTCGATCAACTCTAAGTCCATCATTTTTCTTTCTCGACGTGGTAGTGTATCGCCGTGTATTTCCGTAATGACCACTACAAACTCCACAGCTTCCACCATTCTTTGCGCAGTGGCGACAGCCGGAGCAATTTTTACAGGCACTGCAGTTTGCGCTTCCTGTACAACCTCTTTCCTTTACACAACACGATGCGACAAAATCCTGCGACTGTTGACCGCAGACAGAAAATTGTGTTATGATACAGCTTACAAGAATTAGTATTTTCTTCATACTCCAAACTTAAGCTCAGCAATTTTTAAAACCTTACGGAAATCAGTAAACTAAAAGAATGGAATGTTCTGTCTGATGATTGCACCAAATAAAAATGCCTGATTTATACAACCAGACATTTAGTTTCTTAGCGCGTAAATTTATGATAGATAGTGATACTTTAGATGAGTCCCATATCCTTAGCAATCACTACCAGTTGTACTGCATTAGTAGCGTGAAATTGAATTCGTAGTTTATTCAAACGTTTCTCTACCGAACTCAAACTATTAGGAACCATATTTTTAGACTTAAAGTACTTGCTAATATCATCTTGGGAATATCCTTTTGCCAATAATTCCAGCATTTCAAGGTCGTATTCATTAATATCAAGATCTTCCTTGCGGCTAAGTGCACTTTCTACTTTTGGTGACAAATAAGACTTATGATCTGAAACAGCTATTATCGCCTCATGTAACTCCTCCATACCCTTTCTCCCCTTCACCACATAAGCATCTGCCTTACATTCATTTATCAAAGTTCGAACAACCTGTAACTTATCTTCTACAGAAAAAACAATGATCTTGAGATCGGGGATTTTTTCTTTGAGCTTTCTCACCAACACTTTACCATCCTTTAGGTCTTGCTCCCGATGGTCTGCTTTAAAAGACAGGTCGGTGATCAATAACTCAAATGGGCTACCTTCTAAAGCCGCTCTTCGAATTTTAAGATAAGCCTCATCGCAATACTCAGTTTGAACTATTTCTTTTATTTCTAGTTTTTCTGTGATGCTGAGTAAGCCTTGGCTAATACTACCCAGGTCTTCTGCTATGATAATTTTTTTGAACATTACATGATCATCTTTGCTTTGAAACCTTCGTTGGTTCTTGACTCAAAAGTAATTGATCCGCCAAGTATTGCCATACGGTTTTCCGTATTGCGCAAACCATTGCCTTTTTTAAGCTCGGCACCTGTTCCGTTGTCTTTATAATCGATTATTATTTTTCTCGAATTTGAAGAAAATGCAACAATAACATGAGTCGCAGAACTATGCTTTTTCATATTTGTCATTAATTCCTGAAGTATCCGGTAAATCGTGTTCTTTTTCAAATCGCTTATAGAATCCCACTTTATCTTAGAGATCCCGGTAGTGAGTACGCTTACTCCTTCAGATTTGTAACTCAATAGCAGGTCGGTTAACAGTTGTTCAAAATTGTGAGTGACCTCAACCAGACTGTTTTCGTTTGAAATGTCTCTTGTTTTAGTATAGATCGCTTCAAGATCATCAAGTAAGTTTTCATCTGAGTTCCGGTTCGCTTGCAACTGGGTCATTACCCGAAAAACGTCGTTGGCTACCTCATCATGAACTTTTTTTGAGATACGGTTTTCTGTGTTAATGATCTCCACCAACTTATCTTTTTTATGTCGGAGTACTAAAATGTAATAGATCAATATAGAAATAAAGACCAGTAAAGCTACCAGTCGCTGATACCACAAGCGTTTTGTTCGCTCAATTTCTAGCCGCTGCATTTCTCTTTCGGTAGCCTCACGTTCTTTTTCTACATCATACTTCAAAAGTGCATATTGGTTTTCTTCCATTTTTTTAGCTTGTTCCAGACTATCTTTTAAGAATACATACCTACTAACCAAGACATCATCATCCAGACTTACAAGTAATTTTAGTGCATCTGCTTCATAAACCGACTGATTGTTATAACGTCTAACATTCTCTAATGCTTCTTTAGCATACTTTTTCGCCAAATCGAATTGATTATTTCTTTTATAGTGAAGTGAAAGATGTCTGTAACTTGTAAAATACTGGCGGGTATCCTGAATTTCCTTTCGCAATTGCAACGCTTTTTCCATATCTAAGACAGCTCCCGATCTTCCTGATAGTGATTTCGTATATCCCAGATTATCCAGATTGGTTGCCAGCTTCTTTTTATCATCGACACGGCGAGCTAAATTAATTGCATGCTGATAATTAAGGATCGCTTGATCATACCTTTTTAGGTCCCGTAAGGTGTTACCAATATTGTTTAAAGTAGTAATACTATCAGATGGGGTTTGACTGAGCGAAAGCGAGCGCATATAAAGTTCCAATGCTTTGTCGGAAGCATCATTTCTTCTGTAAATAATCCCTAACTGATTCCAGATACGTTTACGTGCTTCAATGCCCGCACTGTCCTGACGATTTTCAAGGTATTCTATCGCTAAAACCAGATCTGCTTCAGCTTCTTCATCATACTTCATATTCATCTCTATAAATCCCTCGTACTCTAGAAGCAAGACTATTTTTGAGGTATCTTTTTGAGATTTGCTTTTTGCCAGTTCTCTTTCAAAGTAATCCTTTCCAGCTTGAAAAGATTTAAGATCAGATGATCCCATCATCAATTCATAATAAAATTTCAGGCTATCGGTCTGTGTTGTCTGTTGTGCACATACGAATTCTATGTTCCCCCAAAGAAGCACAAAACAAAAAAAGAGGAATGAAAAAGCTGACGTCTTCATTCCTCAAATCTAGGTTAAATTTTCCTACCTATCAACCTCCCGTAGGTGGTGGAGGTGGTGGGGGCGGTGGGAAGGGGATGTCCTCCCCGCAACAAGCTTCCGTTTCTATATATGCATCTTCCTGGTTGGTTTCCGGTGTGCAGGAAAATAAAGCCGCATTAAGGAAAACCGTAAGGAAAAGTATTCTGCTTTTTCTCATTTTTACAGTTATTAAAGGACATACCAATGGCTGTCCGAATTAGAAATTCAGTTAATCAGGGTCATGCAGACCCATTGGAAAAAATGTGAAGAGACGTCCCTTCCGTTTGAGAAGTACAGAAGGTGCGATCAACGAAGTTATACTCACTTCTCAAAAGGATTCCCCCATTGATCTTACCTATCTGTTGTAAAAGAATTTTTAGATGAGTAAACCTTATTACCCGTAAGGTGACCTTCAAATTCTGATACAAATATTGAGCATACAACGCAGAATAGCTGGAAATAAAAAGGAAGCTTTTTGGAAACTTTCAGGAAACAGATTTCTATTTAATTTCCTATTTATTTCCAATGATAAAAAACTAAATACCAATTACTTATGAGAAAATGTTTAATTATTGAAGCTTTTAAAAAAGCGGAGGAAGAATTAAAAAAACGTGGAAAGAAAGAACCGTCAAAAACAGCCATTTCCGATGAGCTTTCTGCAATTATGAGTGAAACCGGAAATACGCATTTAACCAGTAAAAGTTTACGATCATACTACGACACGGCTCTGGTAAAAAGAGAAAATGAAGACATCAAAATTCCGCGAACAGATGTGGTACAAAGACTTTGTGAAATTCTAGGCTTCGAGAACTATGAAGCTTATACAAGACATCTGGGAATTGTAAAAACTGAACCATCGAAGATGATTAATGGCGAAGAAGTCAGTCCTGATCCTCCCCGTGGTAAAAAACCATTTTATATCATTCTCTTGATATTCGCTGTGGTAGGATCGGCAGCAATTTTCTATATAAGTCCAAACAAACCCAGATGGATGATCTGGCAAAATGACCATTATACGGAAGCATCCTTTGATCCCGTTTTATTAAAGGAAGGGAAATTAAAACTTTATAAAGAAGATAAGATCTTATATTTTAGAAAGGTAAAAGGTGATTGTCAAACAGATTATTTTGATGCGAAACTAAATGCAAAAATTTGGTATGGTAAAAATGAAGAAGGCAAACTGGAGCTTTTTACAGACGTAGGACTGCATCCCGAAACCGGGGTAACGTTAAAACCTATTACGCTTTACATGATTGAAAAATATTTATGTGAAAGCTATTGAAAAAACTTAGAAATGGTGAAAATTTATCCTAGAGGATTATTGAAATCAATAACATCCCAAGGTTGTAGCGAATGAGTTCAAAATGGAGGTGAAAATGTCTCTTAAATTTTCCATTATACTTTAAGAAAAATTACCAATAAATACGGTGTGTAACTGTAACTTTAATCGTAAATCACATAAAGTCTTTTATCACGTTTGCCATGCGCCAATTACGAGGTATGAACGAAGTAGAAGTTCGTGTAAAATTGCCATTAGAAGAACGTAAGGATATTCAAAATCTTGAAAACTTTTTATTGATCACACCTTCGGGTGTTCAGGTGCCGTTAATGGATGTGATAGAAATTAAAGAACGGGAAGCCTTTACCAGTATTAATCGTAGGGACGGACGTAGAGTCGTGAATGTAGGGATGGATGTCGAACCGGCTAATTCGGTCGGACGGGTACTCGCATCCATCAATGAAGAAACCCTACCTCAACTAAGAGCCGATTTCCCTGGAATTACCTGGACGTTTGAAGGAAGTCAGGCCGATATGAGAGAAAGCACCAATACCCTTAAAGCCGGATTTTCGATCGCCCTGATGCTTATTTATGCTTTGCTTGCCATCGCTTTTAGCAGCTATACCCAACCTCTGATCGTAATGACAGCCATTCCATTCGGGATTGTAGGGGCAGTGATCGGGCATATTATTTTAGGATACGACCTTTCTCTGGTAAGCCTCATGGGAGTCATTGCACTTTCGGGCGTGGTAGTGAATGATTCGTTGATCATGATCGATTATGCCAACAAACAGCGAAAGCAAGGTAAACCGATCTACAGCGCGATTCATGAAGCAGGGCTGCGCAGATTTCGACCGATCATCTTAACGACCATGACCACCTTTGGTGGTTTGGCACCCATTATTCTGGAAACCTCAAGTCAGGCATTTTATTTAATCCCAATGGCAATATCACTAGGTTTCGGGATCGTTTTTGCCACTTCGATTATTCTGGTCATTGTGCCTTGTTTGTATTTAACGCTAGAGGACATTCAACTGGTATTAAACAAGGGTAAAACTGTAAAAAGAACCGATGTGTTGGAAGATGCTGTATTGTAAGGTTGGTCTTTAATCAGGTTAATGATTTATTTAGATCTGAATATTTCAGGAATGAAACTTATAATGTGAATTATTCTTTAGGTTTTTAAATTTACCTGAATGGTTTTAAGTACATTTAATAATAACATTAAGGTATTTAAGCTCCCAAAAAAGAAAGTAAACTACCTCAGGGCAAGCCCATGAGGCATTTTGTTAGAACTAAACATTTAATTTCGAGGCAAGCCTCGGGGTATTAGACCCTTTGGCGGTGCCAATAAAGTCTTTAAATCTATATAACATGAAAAATTTAGTACTCGTCTTATTTTTTACGGTGTCTTGTACTGTGTTTTCCCAGGATTCCAAATACAGTGTTTCTTCCTATCTTACAGAGGGGACTAAAGCGCCTAACACTCATTATATAGGAGAAGCATGGCTTAATGCTATCATTCATGATGATGAGGAATTAGGTTATAACATTACAAAGGCAACATTTAAAGCCAACTCTACGCTGGATTGGCATAAACACAGTTCTGCTCAGGTATTAATAATTGTAGAAGGTGAAGCATATTACCAGGAAAAAGGAAAAGAACCTGTAATTTTAAAGGAAGGTGATATAATTAAATGCGAAAAAGATCTGGAACACTGGCATTCATCAACCAAGTTTAGCGACGTGACTTACCTGGCTTTGTATGGAGGTACAAAACCTACAACCTGGACCGCCGTGGTCACACAGGAATACTACGATGAGGTTGCAGAGAAGTTAAAAAGTGACTGATTTTTGTAATACAGATGCATCAGGCTGTAGAAATCAGGGTTCATTAATTACGATTCCAATTTTCGGGTTTTACAATACCTCAGCAGGCTATTCCAGATCTGTAATAATACTGATAAATCGTAAGTGAAAGAATTTAGAGATATATTACAAGAAAATTTCGGAAACCTTACCAAGCCGGAGATCGAAATACTCCAGTCCTATTTTTATGAAGAAGAACTTGCAAAAAATGAATTCTTTACCGAAAAAGACAAAAGTTGCAACAGATTAAGTCTTGTTACCTCCTGGTTATTAAGAATTTACAGGTTTTCTGAGCACAAAGAAATTACGCAATGGATAGCCACACCTAATTACTTTGTAACCGAAATTTCTAGTTTCTTTTTTGATCATCCAAGTCGATTGTTTATACAGTCGTTAACGAATGTAAAATTGCTCACGCTAGACAAAACAGCGCACATAGCGTTAAGCGAAGCTTTACCAAAATGGAAAGAGATCGAAACACGGTTTCTGGCAAAATGCTTTGAGATTCTTGAAGACCGGGTATTCTCTCATTTATCAATGAATGCCGAAGAAAGATATCACAGTTACTTTAATCAAAATAAAGAACTCTTTAATCAGGTTCCGTTACAGTACCTTGCATCAATTTTAGGAATGTCACCAGAAACCTTAAGTCGTATAAGGAAACAACAAGCTGAAAATTCTTGATTTATATCAAGAGCTTCTACGAAAAATCGATCCAACTTTGTCAAAAACTTCAGAAAATGACAAAGAAAATCGAAACAGAGATCTTAATCAACGCGAATCCTGAAAAAGTCTGGAAAATATTAACCAATCAAAAAGAATATCCTGATTGGAATCCGTTTATTAAACACTTTGAAGGAAAGCTTGAGATTGGAAAAAAATTAAAGATCAGCATACAGCCTCCTAATTCGTCCCAAATGAAATTTCAGCCTAAAGTATTAGCATTTGAAAAAAATAAAATCCTAAAGTGGAAGGGAAAATTTATTATCAACGGACTTTTTGACGGTACGCATACTTTTGAACTTATCGATAAAAACAACGGAACTACTATTTTCAAACAAAACGAAATATTTAAAGGACTTTTGGTACGATTTTTCAATTTGAAAAATACTAAAACCGGATTCGAAAGAATGAATTCAGCACTTAAAACACAAAGTGAAAAACTATAATTTATTACGTTAGATCAGGTTGCTAAATAAGGAAGGATATGTCTTTACCCAAAGCTGAAATTGAACGATAAAAAGATATTAGCAGCATAAATAATAGAAGAAACCTCCCTGAGAGCTTCGTTACTTAGATTTTGAATTTAGAATGGTAGCTAGATGTTCTCTTTCTCGTCAGTGTAGTGAATGACTTACGTAAAGAAAAGTCGAAGTACCGAAGCTTCGGTAGAGACTTTTTAGGAAGTTATTTGCGGTTTCAAAAGTTAGAAGAACTTTTGAAAACACCTATCGAGAAAGTCTCCTTTTTTTGCCATTGCGCCAGCTGGCTACTGCGCTAAAAATAGTCACAGACTATTTTCTTAACGCTTGTCCCTGGAGAAGCAAAAAAGAAAAAGAGAAAGAGTGGTTCTCCATTTTTTTATGTGATCATTAAATACTGTAGAAAGTTATACACTTAGAAAAGAACCTAGCCATCAATTACAAACCAATTTAACCAAAGAAATACAGTACTTTCATAAAATACCCTATATTTAACCTAAGCAACCTTACTAACCACGGCTTGCATGCTTACACAGAAAAACCTGCGCGCATTTGGACTGGTCTTCGGGCCACTACTCTTTGCATACATTCGGCTTTTTTTTCATCCGGAAGGATTAAACGATGAAGCCAATGCAGTACTGGCATCCACCGCCTGGATCGCGATCTGGTGGACGCTCGAAGTGGTTCCCATAGCCGTTACGGCGCTTCTTCCTATCGTTCTTTTTCCCTTAACAGGAGCATTGGACCTTAGTACGACCACCTCGGGGTACGGACATAAATATATCTTTTTGTTTATTGGCGGATTTATTCTGGCGATCGCTATTGAAAAATGGAATCTGCATCGGCGAATTGCCTTAAATATCATCAACCTTATCGGTACCAGTGTAAAAAGTATTATCCTCGGCTTTATGGTCGCCACCGCATTTTTATCGATGTGGATCTCCAATACAGCGACTGCCGTGATGATGCTACCCATTGGGATGGCCATCGTCGCACAATTAAAAGACAATCCGCTAACCCCTGAAAATGAAACTAAGATCTTTGGTAAGGCATTGATGCTAGCTATTGGCTATTCGGCTTCCATCGGGGGGATTGCAACACTTATTGGCACCCCGCCTAATCTGGTATTAAGCGGAATCCTTTCGGATACCTATAATATTGAGATCTCCTTTTTACAGTGGATGAAATTTGGATTGCCCATCTCGATCGTGCTTCTCGTTATCTGCTGGTGGTATCTTACGAGATTCGCATTTACTTTCAAACAAAAAAGCTTGCCCGGAGGTCGGTCGGAGATACAGCGCTTACGAAAACAACTCGGAAAAATATCCTACGAAGAACGATCGGTACTCATCGTTTTTGCGTTAACTGCATTCTGCTGGATGTCAAGAGACTACCTCCTTAAACCCTTACTACCCGCTATAGACGATTCCATCATTGCTATCTTTTTTGCGATACTCCTCTTTTTACTCCCGGTTAAAAAAGCCAAACGGAGCCGAATACTCAACTGGGAAGAAGCCGTAAAACTGCCCTGGGGGATTTTATTGCTGTATGGTGGCGGACTTTCACTCGCATCGGGGTTTTCCGCAACCGGACTCGCCGCCTGGATCGGGAGTCAGCTGGTGTCCATACAAGGAGTTTCCCTATTCCTATTGATCCTTATTTTAGTGGCAGCGGTGAATTTCCTAACCGAAGTAACCTCCAACCTGGCGACCACCTCCATGCTTTTACCCGTTATTGTACCTGTAGCACTTATTTTTAATGCACATCCGTTTGTACTTATGGTAGGAGTAACCGTCGCAGCCTCTTGTGCTTTTATGCTTCCGGTGGCGACACCGCCTAACGCTATTGTATTTGGTTCGGGGTATTTGCGTATTCCGGATATGGTAAAAACCGGGGTTTGGCTCAATACCTTATCGATTATACTCGTCACGCTGGTCACCTATTTCCTGCTTCCGGTATTGTGGGACTTTGATCCTTTTGTTTTTCCGGAAGCCTTAAAGTCTAAATAAACGATGGTCAGCGGAATCCCATTACTGCTTCTTATCCTGTCATCGATCTTACTCATCATCGCACTGACAGCAAAATTTAAGTTGCATCCCTTTCTCGCGCTAGTTATTGCCTGTTTTTATCTGGGATTCACGGTACAAATGCCCTTACCTACCATCCTGACCGCCATCGAAAGCGGATTCTCAGGATTAATGGCTGCGATCGGACTCATCGTGATCTTTGGGAGTGTGATCGGTATTTACCTGGAACGCTCCGGAGGTGCCTTACGTATTGCGCAGGCCATTAGTAACCTATTTGGTCAAAAAAGGACGCTACCTGCCCTGTCGCTGATTGGTGCCGTGGTGAGTATCCCCGTTTTTTGTGATAGCGGATTCATTCTGCTATCCGGGTTATCCGATAAACTGAGTACGCTGAGTAAAGAATCCAAAGCCAGTTTGAGTCTGGCACTGGCTTCCGGGTTGTATACCACCCATACGTTGATTCCGCCAACTCCCGGTCCGATAGCCGCCGCGGGTAATCTGGGCGCTTCCGATCATTTAGGAACGATGATACTGTTAGGACTTGCGATTAGCATTCCCGTACTTTTTACCACTCAGTTTTTTGCAAGACGCCTCGGAAAAGGTATTAAGACCGAAGCGATTTCGGTTTCCGAAACAAGCCAGGAAGATAACACCGCACTACCTTCGTTATGGAAAGCACTGCTACCCTTACTCCTACCCATTTTATTAATAGCTGCCGCGACCACCGGAAAGTTCCTGGGTTACCTCCCCTACTGGCTATCGTTTTTAGGAACACCCGTTATAGCGATCTTTCTGGGAGCCCTGCTCGCGATGTTCCTGTTAAAACCAAAAGAATCCGGGGAAACCCCGCAATGGTTTAAAGATGCCATTTATGTTGCAGGGCCGATTTTGATTATTACCGCGGCCGGAGGCGCTTTTGGCGGAGTCCTTAAAGCCACTCTGCTGGCGACCGATATTGCCGATTGGATCGGTGAGGGTAACAGTTCAGATATCGGGATGTTGGTTTTGGTATTTGTGATTGCCGCGGTACTGAAAACCGCACAAGGATCATCGACCAGCGCCATGGTGATCACCTCCTCGCTATTAGCACCCATGCTTCCCGTATTTGGGTGGGATTCCGCCATCGAATTTGCACTGGCGGTAGCAGCCATTGGAGGGGGTGCGATGATGGTCTCACACTATAACGATAGTTATTTTTGGGTGGTATCTCAGTTTAGCGGTATGGACGCCAAAGCCACCGGAAAATCCTTTTCAGTCCTCACAGTAGTTCAGGGCATCACCGTCTTAAGTATCACCATCCTACTCTGGATCGTTCTTACCTAACCTCTTGTTTTCCTGAGATCTAACAACGAATTTCTTTGTACATTACTATAATATTATACATATATGATAATGTCTTAAACCGCTTCCTGAAAGCGCTGGGGAGGTTTGAGTGGTTTTTTAGAGGCGGATTTAAAAGTTGAGGTTAATGTTTTTTTTGTGGGGACTACGCGAATAATGGGTCAATTAAATTTTGCGGGGATTAAAACTTTATTTTTCAATACAGAAATAAAATTTATGTTAGGTTTTTTTAATCTTCCTCGTTCTTTTCCTTGATGAAATTACCATCCCGAATCGCGTCGGGACAAGACTGACTTTTAAATTTCTTGAAAACTTACGGCGGTTTTGCTCAGCGCAAGCCAGACCGTTTTCGCTGTCGCAGAAAACTCTTTGGCCAGCTTCCTCTAGCCAACGCTTCAAACCACCTTGTTTTACTACGTAATTGAAAATAGGTCGGTTGAATACTAAAAAGCAAATGTTTTATTGGATGTCTTCTTTCTCGTCAGTGTATTAAATAACTATTTATAAGACCTCCACTGAGACTCTGGTACTTTGAAGTCACTAAACAACAGTCATGAGCTAAGCATGTAATAAAGAGAATATATTTGTAACCCTGTAAAACCTAGCCCCACGCAGTGAATTCCTGAGGAGGGGGCGAGCGATTTGAAAACAGCCAGTGGCTGTTTGCAGCGAGCAGCCAGCATGCGCATGGGAGACAAAAGCTTTGAGAACAGGAGCGAAGGTACGTAGCGACGCAAAGTTTTGGAATTGGTTTTTGACTTCATTGTCAAAAAACGTATAGGCGAAGGTGTCCTTTTTTTTGTTTCGTTTATTTTGGACAAGCAAAAAAAATGAAAACCAATCATAGAAGACATCTAGATTTCAAATAACAAATCTTACTCCCCACAAAATTTACTTGATCCAAAGTTAAGTTAAGTGTTCCTTTTGAGTAAAATGCATTAATAAATTTGTATAACTTTACATCGGTTGGATATCCGCAATATTGCGCAATATATCCTGATTTGGGTGGTTATATAAACCTTTTGTTCAAATTAAGCAGATTTTTTGCGTATTGGGGGATATATAACCGTTGTAGCCAATTAAAACCGACAAAATTAATTGAACAAAATATCTCAAATAACAAGACAGAATATATTTGATTTTATCCAAGTAGAGGGATTCTGGTGGGCTGGAAGACTTGAAGAAGCTAATTTTTTATCACGAATGTTTGATTTGGAAAATATGCCTTCTTACGACAACCGCTTTCCCAATGCCGCAGGCGATATTTGGCAACATCGAGTTAATAACTATGACTGGGAAGATGATTGGATATTTAATGATGACCGATTCAATCTTTTAAATTGTGACGACTCAAAATTTCTGGATTTCATTTGCGAAATGATTCATCCTTTAGTCAGAGCAAATACAGAGGAAGTGAATAAATTACTTCAGATATTCAATGACAATTTAGCCAATGATAACTTCGAGATTGTGGAGAAAACTCGAATATCGAATAAACCAATATTTGTCGGTAGAATAAAAATAAACGGAAAGGAGTCCATTGAGAAAAAAGGAAAAGAAATAAAACAGATTTTAAATGCTGATTACGTTTCTCAACAAATAAATTTAATGGAATCTTCAATCGAGAATTCCCCACATATATCCATTGGTTTAGCAAAAGAACTAATTGAAACTTCTTGCAAATCAATATTCGACGAAAGAAAAGAGGAATATGATAAAAAATGGGACTTGCCGAAATTGATGAAAGAAACAACTAAATTATTAAAACTAACGCCAGATGATATTCCGAATGAAGCGAAAGCTGCAAGTTCGATAAAACAAATTTTGGGAAGTTTATCGTCAGTCGTCCAAGGAATTGGCGAAGTAAGAAATGAATATGGAAGCGGACACGGAAAAGACGGAAAATTTAAAGGTTTACAACCAAGACACGCAAAATTAGCAGTTGGAGCAGCTTCGACTTTGGCAATTTATCTATTAGAAACACACGAACTGAAAAAATAACTGGCTACAACACCGGTAGTCGTTGCACAAGCCAATAATTTGCAAAAATCTTTCTTATTTTAAGCCCTATTAAAGGTTTTTTTGAATACAATTCCCTCTAAGGGAAGCTATATTTAGCGGCTTTAAATGGAGCCAAAAAAAGTCCTTAAGCCATGATTTTATAATTTGAACAAAGTGGAGGCTTCTCGCCCCACTTTTTACTTTGTTTTGAGTGAATTTCAAATATTTTTTCAAATTATAAGCAATAGCGGATAGTTGCATGCATTTGTTAGCCTGCCTAATTCCAATGGTATTGATCTTTCTTAGTCCCATAAATTGAGTGAGGGTTCCGAAGACGGGTTCCACAGTCGCCTGTCTTTTTGCTTTCATTCTTTTACCTTTTTTTGTCTGTAAACGTTCATTATTTCGCTCGTATTCATCCCGGTAATAAGTCACGCTAAATTTCTTCTCTTTAGCCGTCTTTCCTAAACAGCTACTAGCTAACGGACAATGACTGCATATTTTACTAGATATGCGGTATTCTTTTTTCTTTGTCCCTGTACGATAATCATTAAATACCTTTTTGAAGGGTACTTCCTTACCATTTGGGCAGATATAGTAATCCCTATCTTTTACATAAACAAAACCATCAGGTCCGCCCTTATACGTTCCGTGCGGTGGAATGTAACTGTTAATACCTTTCTGCTCTAGATAGGCGTAGTTTTCTCCACTGGAGTAGCCCGTATCGGCTAGCACGTTTTCTTGCTTGAAGCCTGATCGCCATAAGCGTCTGGACAACCGATCTACGATATCGGGTAGGTCTTGATTATCTTTACCGTCAGCGTGATAGGCTTTAATATCCGTAATTATATGATGTGCGGTATCTACACTAAGCTGACTATGGTAGTTGAGTTTCCTTGTTTTTCCGGGTTTGACACTAATCCGTGCATCAGGATCTGTAGGACTGTAGTGTGTTTTATTGCTTGTGTAGCGACTGCCCTTATTGCCTGCCCCGGGTCGCTGGTTTTGGCTTTCGCCCCAGTTCTTGTTACGGCTTTTTATCTCTTTGATTTCCTTATCGTTGGCTGTGATTTGCTGTTGCTCTTTGCTGGCTTTGTTCTCTTTTGCCTTACGAAAGGTATCCTTATCTCTATTGCTGATCTGTCGGATATCGGCCAGATGTGCTGTTAAATCCTGTTCTGGCACTTTGAGCTCCAGGCTATCCATACTGGCATTGGCTTTTACCGGAGCCGAATCAATCGCCTGGGTGTGACCGCTAACCATACCAGCATCTACACACAGATTAAAAACCCGAGTAAACACTTCTTCAAAAATACTTTCAGGAAACAACTGCCTTGTTCTACTGATTGTAGAATGCCAGGGAAGCTCTTCATCAATATCATACCCCAAAAAGTATAAGATATCTAAACGTAAAGAACAATGATCTATGAGCTTTCTGTCACTGGTGATGTTTTCTAAATAACCTATCAGACATAATTTGAAAAAAACAACCGGATCAATGCTCTTTTGTCCGCTGCCTCCGTAAAAACCTTTAGTTAGAGGATAGAGAAAATCAAGATCGATAGTTTCTTTCAGACGACGGTAAAAATTGTTTGGAGGGATACGCTCACTTAACTTAAAATCAGTAAACAGCTTTTCCTGGTATTTCTTTTTGCCTTGCATAACTAAAAATACGATTTTTCCTATCTTTAGACAATAGTTGTGCAACAGGCACAATGTGTATGATGTTCATGCCTCCCATTCGGTCGGCACGCCACATACACTAACCGTTCTGTCTCATTAAAGAAAATCAAAAAATAACTTTTATAAAAAGATATTTAAGGAAAACATCATTTATTTATGAAAACAGTATTCAATAATATTGGCAAAGGATTTACTTGGATGATACTAACGATTTTGTTTGGTTTACTTCAACTTTGGTTAGTGCTTGGAAGAAATTTGGTAGTTAGAAAGGATATATTAACATATGAGACAATAATTTTAGATGGTGTACTTCTATTTTTCATTACTGCAATAGTAACAACAATTTCAGTAGATTATTTTCATTCTAATATGAATTTTTCTAAAAGAGTAGTTGGTTTCTTATTTGTCTTGTATCCTTTGTTAATAATTCTGTCAAGTGTAAGTTTGTTTTATATGATGTTAGAAAATTCAATGGATGATTTAGATTTCAAAACAATCGAATCTTTTCAATATGCACTAATAACAATGACTGTTATTTATGCGATCTCAACAAAAGCTTTTAAATTCCACCATGACAAATGAATGATTTTATTACAAATTTCCTTTTACCAGTTTTTGCAATTATCACTGGTGTCTTTTTGTATATTTTAACTAATAGCAAGCAGAAAAAGAAAAAACTAAATCAAAAGCTTACACCATTCTATACAATTGCTGATATAGAATACGCAACTACGAATTATGTCCAAACTAAAGGGCAATTAACTAACCCACTTGATAGGAATAACAAAGATTCTGTAAAATTTGAACTTATAACATATTTTCTTAAAAAAGTCTTCTGGAGTAATAATCCAGATTCCAGAGTATTCTTAATTCTTGGAGAACCTGGTTCCGGTAAAACCACCTTTTTAATTAACTTATATGCAAAGTACTCAAATTCAAATAGGAGCGAACATAATATTTTCTTAATACCATTAAGCTATCCTCATGCTCTGAGTGATATACGAGAAATTGAGGAGCCTCAGAGTTCTATTTTATTATTGGATGGATTCGATGAAGACATTGAAGCTATTAAATCTCCATTAATTCGATTTAATGAGATTCTAAAAGAAACATGGAAATTTAAGAATGTACTTATCACAAGTAGAGTCCAAATATTTCCTAATAAAGAAACTGAACCAGAATACACTTACAATATAAATCTTAGAGAAAGTAGCGGATATCATAAAATCCAAAAAATATACATCTCTCCATTTGATATGTCTGACATAAAGCAATACATAAATTTAAATCAGAATTTAGACAGTCAAATATTAAATAAAATATATAACCAGCTTCCACGTATTTCAAAATCACCCCTCTTACTAAACTTACTGATTAATTCATATCACAATCAAGATAAGAATTCAAATACAGATGTTTCAGTAACTAGTCTTTATGAAGCGTATATAGATTCAATTTTAACGAGAGAAGCAATGAAATCAATTGGAGATTTTGAGACTTCAAAAAAAAGACTTTATGAACTAAATAAGGAAATTGCTTATAAAATATTTGTTTCAAACAAGGCATATATTTCACATCATGAATTAACGGACTTTGTAGAAAATCAAAAATTGGGGTTATCTACAACTGAGGTTATAAGTAGATCTCTTTTAAGTAGAGATTCGACGGGAAACTATCAATTTAAACACGTATCAATTTTTGAATATTTCATGGCTCTATATGCCTATGAAAATTTAATGACGGGCAAAATAATTCCTGATGATTTACCTGATTCAGTAAAAGAAATTATTGAAGAATTTATAAAGGATAAAAAAGAAAAAACGAGACAGAACAATGCATAAAACGGCCATGCCACCCATTCGGGATGGCACGTCGTTTATGCGGGCCGTTGTGCTTCATACTGAAAAAACCAAATTTACATCAATGAGTGAGTTTACACATTATTTAAAAGTTGATTATCGAGAAGTAAGTCTGCAAATGATAATTAATGGATTAAATGATGCGATTGCTACTTTAAAAAACCAAATTGATGAAATACATTGGTATGATGGAGATTGGTTTATGGAAGAAAGCGAACCGATATATGGACTAGCATTTATTGCCTTTCAAAATTATATTAATGGAAGTATAAAAGACTTTAAAGGAGACCTTCAAAGCAAACAAGAATTATATAAAATAGAAAACAACGCAAATAAATACTCGAAATCCAAAATAGAACTGATTATTGGTCTTGCAAATTATATAAAACATAAAGATGAAGGAATACCACACAGAGGAACGAAAGAAGTTCTAGATTGTTTTGAGCTCAATTATAAAAATGTAACATATTTGGATAATTCACCTATTTTTCAAGGACTTACAATATTAGATGAAAATTGGGATTTAATAAAAATTAAGGCAATAGCAACAGAATGGAGAAAATTGCTTTGGAATAAAGAAATTACGAAAACCAAATAACGTAAATGAAAGACATTTTAAAACTGACTAATGAAGAAGCTAAAACTTTACTTTTAAAAAGAGAAAGTTATAGTAATATCAGTTTACCAGAGTACTTTTCATTTCAAGAATTACTTGACAAAATTGACAAAACTCTAAAAGGAAAAAATATTTCTGATTTTAGAGATAAAAGTCCTAGAGATTTAGAGAATGTAAATTACAAACTGTTATCTAATAAAGACGGAAAGTTTGCTTGGAGACCCTTTCAGTTAATAAATCCAGCAATTTATGTTTCATTGGTAAACTCAATTACAAAAGAATCTAATTGGAAAATTTTAAAAGATAGATTCGCCATTTTCCAAGCAAACGATAAAATTGAATGTCATAGCTTACCTGCTATTTCCGAATCTAAAACTAAAACCAACAAGACTGCCCAAATTTTGACTTGGTGGCAAATGATTGAACAAAAATCACTTACGCTAACGTTGGACTTCAAATATGTACTACACACAGACATTGCAGACTGTTATAGTTCAATTTACACACATTCTATTCCTTGGGCAATTCACACAAAAGCAAAAGCTAAAAAAAACAGGAAAAATTCATTACTTGGAAATGCGATTGATAATCACTTACAGGATATGTCTTATGGACAAACAAACGGAATTCCACAAGGTAGCGTATTAATGGACTTTATAGCCGAAATAGTTCTAGGCTATGTTGACTTGCTTTTAACCGAAAAGCTGGATTCAAAAGGGATTAGCGATTATCGAATTTTACGTTTCAGAGATGATTATAGAATATTTACAAACAACTCTTTCCTTGCAGAACAAATCGCAAAAGAACTGTCTGAAATTTTATCAAATATTGGTCTTAAACTTAATGCTGACAAAACAATTGCATCTAATGACATTGTTAAAAGCTCTTTAAAACCTGATAAAAGATATTGGATAAGTAACCAAATTATTACTGGAAATAAGCAAAAGTGGTTAATCCAACTATATCTTCTTTCAGAGAAATTTCCAAATTCTGGAACAATAGAAACACAAATGCGTGATTTCTTAATTGTGCTAGAAAAGTCAAAGAAAAAGGATTATAATTTAGAAACCTTAATAAGTCTTGTTACCGAAATTGCTTTAAGAAACCCTAGAGTTGTTCCTACTTGCATTGCAATTTTGAGCATTTTTTTAAGTAGAATTAAAGATGACACACAGAAACTTGCATTAGCTGATAAGATTAGAAACAAATTTAAAGAGGTTCCTAATTCTTCCTTTATGATGGTTTGGTTTCAAAGATTGAATTTGAAAATTAATAAAGCCGAAACCTATGCTGAACCACTTTGCAAAAAGGTAACAGATAATTCAGTTATAATTTGGAACATTGAATGGTTAAATGATAAATTAAAAAACATCTTTAACAAAACATTGATAATAGAAGAAAAGACAATTACCAAAGCAAAGAAAAAGGTGTCGAAAACGGAAATAAAGAAAATTATTGCGAAGGCTTCATACTATGAATAAAGTACGAAAGCACAACAACGTATATAAAAAATAGCGGTTTAATCGCTTAATCGAAAGAAAATGAACAAATTAAGGTCTGTTATAATCCGAAAAGTTAGTGCTTAAAATCCGCTACTTTTCATATACTAACCGTTGTGTGCAAGCTTGGGAAAAAATAAGATTAATGATGAAATTAACAACCATATTTTTACTAGTATTTTGCTGTTCTTGTTCTGGACAAAACAAGGAATTACCCTATCCAAATCTTAAAGGCAACCCTAAAGTGGTCGGCCCTAAAATTGTTGACTCGGGCTTTCCTATGCCGATTGCAATTTTTTCAGATAGTACAAGAACAGATATGTATTATAGTGGATGGACAAACTATAGTGATTTTTATATTGCTAACCCTGATGATTCCAATTCACCAATTATAGTACATGAAAAAATTCAAGCTAACAATATAACTTTTGAAACTGCTGCTACTGAAGTTGCAAAGAAATATGGGTTTGATAATTTCAAAATTGACCTAATAAAACAAAGCCAATTTTATCTTAACCATAACTTAACCGTCGCACATGGCTTAGCAAAAACAGAATTGAATAATAAAACTGCAACTGGAATTATTCAAGGACAAAAATTAGATGAAAATTCCATTTTTATTATACTAACCATTGTACAAGATGATTTATTTGAAAAATGGGCTGGAATCAATATTCTACTCATGCAAATGGGCTACATCCAGACATTTAAAACATTGCCAAAAAACAAAATAGAGATCGCCGTCAATGGATCTTCAAATGAAAAACTAGAGTACTTCGAAAAAGTTAATGCAAGAGCTCAAACAGCAATTTCGAATCAATCTGTAAGAAAAGGGAAAATAAATAAGGAAATAATGAAGATGCTCTCCGACCAGTCGCAATTTGACATTATACAATTTCAATGGGACATAAATAATGATATTTTATACGGGAACGGTTGGTAAAAAATTATGGCCAAATATAAAACCATAAAGCCAGCACACAACAATGGTAGTCGTTGCACAAGCCAATAATTGATGATAAAGTTAATCATTTCAAGCCCTTGTGAAGGACTTTCTTATTTTAGTTAACTGTTTTAGATTATCAAATTAATAGGTTTTAAATAGGCGGAAAAACAGTTTTGAAGCACCGTTTTTATCATTTTATGAAAGGCAAGGTTTCCCACCCCGCTTTTCACCTTATTTTGAGTAAATTTCAGGTACTTCTTGAGGTCTGTCCTGAGATTACCGATGGATAAGCTGAAAGGTGCATCACTTTAGTGTCTGGTTTTATTCTTATCGTTACTTCGATAAACTGAGCACAGGATTGACTTACCAACTGAAAATATGATTTTCCTATCTTTAGGAAATATTTGTAAAACAAGAACGAGGTTTATTGCTACCCATAGCCAATCGTCAATAATTATTTATTTAATATATCGGTGATCGAACACTACAGCATAGCTAAGCTGGTGTAAAGTTTATAGATACTTAGCGCAATCGGTTTAACGCGTATGCTACGCATCCACAAATCTTACATCTTGGTTATTGCGTGCAACCTGAGGAAAAGTCATAAAATGGAACTTGACAGAAGAATATTGTCTTTTTTAAAACCTGATTTGGTTGAAAAAATATTGCAGGAATCTGCCATTAAGAAATTCCCAAAAGGAACTGAAATTTTAAGAGAACAGCAGTATGTCAAAGTTTTACCCATTGTTCTTAATGGTCTGATAAAAGTATATTCTAGATTTGTTGAGAAAGAATTACTACTCTACTATATCGAATCAGACCAAAGCTGCGTAATGACTTTTTATGCGGCTTTAAAAAATACACCAAGTAAAGTATTTGCAAAAACGGAAGAGGATTCAACAGTTATTTTATTACCTGTTCATTTTTTGCCGACTTGGCTAAAAGAATATCCTGACTTCAACGAACTTTTCTACAATCAGCTTAATCTGAGATATTCGGAGCTTTTAGACACAATAGGCAGCTTGTTATTAGATAAGATGGATAAAAGACTATACGATCATTTGAAAAAGAAAACTGAATTAAGTCTTAACAAGACTATTAAAATGAGTCATTATCAAATAGCAAATGAATTGGGAACTGCACGTGAAGTGGTTTCAAGAGTTCTAAAAAAGCTCGAAACAGATGGGAAAGTAGAACAAAATTCGGGTAAAATAAGAATTATTGACGAGTGGTGACCGCAGTCACTGTATAGCTCTATAAGACTATCTATTTTTGTAAGGTAATCTTTCAATAATTTAAAATTTTCAATTATGATAAAAAATATGGGTTCAGCAGACAGAATTATAAGAGTTATAATCGCTGCAATAGTTGGTGTTCTTTATTTTACTGGAACATTATCAGGTACTTTAGGCATCGTTTTATTGGTTCTTGCAGGAGTTTTTGTTTTAACAAGTGTGATTAGCTTTTGTCCTCTTTATGCTCCGTTTGGTATCAAAAGTTGCAAGCTCAAAGAATAACAAAGGCAGCACACAACAATGGCAGTCGTTGCACAAGCCAATAATTTGCAAAAATCTTTCTTATTTTAAGCCCTTTTAAGGGCTTTTTCAATTTATTTCTCCTAACCGGAGGCTGAATTAAAGGCTTTAAATGAAGCCAAAAAAAGCCCTGAGCCACGATTTTATAATTTGAACAAAGTGGAGGCTTTTCTGCAGCCTTCCAATTTTTCAAAGAAGACTACAGAATCCCGACGCTTCGGCAAGCGATCACTGCTTATACCCATCTTACATTTTTAAGATAGCCAGAATAATCAGAGAGCCAGGTATCATTTTGCCCTGCCCCTGCACATACAGTAAACGTTCGTAAACCTTTGATCTGCGTAACAATTACATCTTAAAATCGTCTTGAAAAAAAACACATTACAGTTATGTATACAAAAGCATTTCAGAAAATTGGTGGATTCTGCTCTATTCTGCTTGGATCAATATATATCCTGGCATTTAGTATTTATGGTGCAATATTGAATTATCCAAAAGCCGACGCTACAGAAACTGAAAAATTAAACTTCCTATCTGATAACTATTTAACGCTATCAATAATAACCTTTATAAGTTATGTCTTATTTGGAATTTTACTTGCCGTATTAGTAGTTTCAATTCACCAAAGAATTAAAGATTTTTTACCCGACCTATCGATACTGACATCGATATTTGGAATAATTTGGGTTGGCTTGGTTATAGCCAGTGGAATGATAACAAACATAGCTTTAAACACCGTACTTGATATTGGAGTTAAAGAACCAGAAAATGCCATGTTAATCTGGCGCAGTGTTGGTATCGTTTCAGAAGGACTTGGTGGAGGAAATGAAATTGTTGGCGGAATTTGGGTACTACTGCTAAGCATAGTATCTTTTAAAAATCAATTGTTCTCAAAATTATTGAACATTTTAGGTGTATTTGTTGGAATTATTGGAATTTTAACCGTTTTCCCTTTTGACCTATTCAAAGAAATTTTTGGAATTAGTCAGATAATTTGGTTCATATGGATTGGGATATCTTTGATTCGTAAGTAACTAAAAGCTGTTGAATCAAAATGTTTGATTACAATGTTTGATATAATGAAGACTTTGATAATCTGACTCTTTGTAAACTTACTTTTTTTCATGCGATAGTTAAGTGACCTCCTCTCCTCTCCAGGTCCCCATCAAAACTTAACCAGAAAAATGCTAACTTATACATTCGATACTAAAATAGTAGCCGTCTAAGAGGATTTACGATGCAAACCATTTTACCACAAATATCCATGCGTAAAGCGGCAATGGTGGCAGGTTATGCCATTGTTCTAATGACCCTGGCAGCAGTGGTTGCCACTGATGTTACTATTGGACCTCTGATCATCGACGAAGACCCAACACCTACTTTTAAAAATATAAGCGAAAATCTTCTGGTTTTCAGAATGGGTATTTTAAGCTGGATTATCGTCCTTATCTGCGATATTGTTGCGGCCTGGGGTTTCTACTTCTTTTTTAAACCGGTTAACAATGGCATTTCTTTACTAACCGCCTGGATACGTATCGTGTATACGGCAATGTTAGGATCCTCCATTATGAATTATAATTATGTACTGGAACTTATCGATTCCCCAACTCGTCTAATTGCAGTTGACAACGTAAACATTGAATCTCAGACCTGGTTCTTTCTTAACAGTTTTGATTCTTCCTGGTCACTCGGACTTCTGGTTTTCGGGCTACATATTTTTTTATTGGGATACCTTTCATTAAAATCTGCTTATGTCCCAAAATTTATTTCCATCTTTTTGATGATAGGAGCTTTCGGATACGTAACAGTTCATTTATCAAACTTGCTGATCCCTCAGCATCCTGAGGTAATTCAGATTCTGGGATGGGTTTTTATCATTCCGATGCTCTCAGAAGTGGCTTTGGGTTTATGGCTCTTGATTAAGGGAAAAAATATCCAGATCGACCAAACCTGATCCTGCTGTTTTAAAAGTGTAAAGTAGTATATTTATCAGGTAAGAGCTTTTCAAGAAACAACATCATGAATAGAAGACCTTTCATAAAAACACTTGGATTAGGAGCGACCTTCTTAGCGAGTTCGGGATTGTTTGCGCATACCGTCTTCGATGATCGTAGAAAACGCACCATCAAACCCAAAAGACTAACCCCGGGCGATACCATTACCTTAATCGCTCCGGGCGGTCCGGTTACGGAAGAAAAAATAGCAAAGGCAGAAAAGAATTTACAGGAGCTCGGATTTAAAACAAAACAGTCTAAAAATCTAAGAGCTCAAAAAAAACATACGGCTGGTACCGATCAGCAACGTTTGGAAGATCTGCATACTGCGTTTGCCGATACTAATTCGAAAGCCATCTGGTGCGTACGTGGTGGTGATGGCTGCAACCGACTACTTCCCTATCTCGATTACAACCTCATCAAAAACAACCCGAAACCACTCATCGGTTTTAGCGATATTACAGCTCTATCAAATGCCATTTATCATAAGACCGGACTTATTGGTTTTCACGGACCTATAGGCGCTTGGAATTTTTCGGAATATACGGTAGCACAACTCACTAAGGTGCTGATGGAAACTAAGTCCGATCAAATCATTAAAGGTACCGAGCGAACCTCCGTGATCACTGATGGAAAAGCGCGCGGAATTCTGGTCGGAGGAAATTTAAGCTTGTTAGCCGCCTTAGCGGGAACTCCATATGACCATGATTACACGAACAAAATTGTTTTTATCGAGGATGTAGGCGAGGCTCCCCGCCGCATTGATCGAATGCTTACACAACTCAGTCAGTCCAGTAATTTGAAAAAAGCTTCCGGTATCATATTTGGCGAATTTGCTGATTGCTACGACCCCACCCTTAAAAATAAACTGGAAGATGAACTGGAAACAAACCTGATCAACCTTACTCAAAATTCGGCTTCTGGCGCCGATAAACAATTCCTCTCAAAACTACAGACCAAGCTTAATGAAGAAATAAAAGCACAACAAATACAAACCAAGCTCGATGCAGACTTAAAAGAAACGATTACCGATCGATTCTTAAAAGGATTAAAGCTTCCGGTATTGTATGATTTTCCCTTTAGCCATGACAGCAGTAAAGAATTTTGCACCTTCCCTGTTGGGATTGAGGCGGAATTAGATGCGACTAACAAACAAGTGATCCTTCTGGAAAATGCAGTTATCTGAAATTTCAATCCGCTTACCCGGAAACATTTAGCATATAAATATTCCTATGAAAAAATACATTCCCAACATCAGTTTAGTAGTACTCGTTTGTTTTGCCATCTTTCAAACTTCCTGTAAAACGGAATCTCCTGAAGCAGAAGTGGTGAATAAGCCCGACAACGAATCACTGCTGGAAAAAGTGTCATTTTACACGGTTGAGGATCTTAATTTTGATGTGTTTGAACCTTCTAACAAAGCTATTGACAGCTTTTACAATAAAACCTATGATCCTTCTCTGTTCCTGAAGAAATTTTACCTTCCGTGGAAATACAAAGGAGAAACAGATACCACCAGAATAAGCGAAATATGGGAAGAGCATTTTACCTATGAAAAAGGAATTGCCGCCAATAGTCCCTGCTACACAGGCAACCTAAGAGAATATTCGGCAAAATACATTAACGAACTAAATGAGAAATTACCGGCACGCACTGATATTTCCTTAAATCCGATGGGTTTTGGCATCACCACAGAAACGACTGATGTAAAAGGTTTACCTACCGATGAATTCTGTTTTAAAAACATCCGAAATTCAGGTGAAGGATATCCTTTTGATTATTTACAATACACGACTCTTTGGGTCGGTACCCCGATTACGATCCTGGAAAAATCAAAAGACCATACCTGGTATTTTGTGAAAAGCACGTACACCACCGGTTGGGTACGCTCAAAGAGTATTGCGCTTGCAGATCAACAGCAGATAAACACCATTCTTAACTCCCAAAAAGTCGTGGTTACTGGTGATAATGTGCGGCTTAAAGGAGCAGCCTCTACCTATAAAGTTTTTACGGGAACATTCTTGCCTTATGATGCGGTTAACCAGGAAATACTGTATCCGACCCGGTCTCCCCTGGACAACAAATTGGTTTTTGACCGAATAAAAAGTCAGTCCTCTTTCGTTCGGGAATTTCCTATTGAATTCAACAAAGAAAATGTAAAAACCATTCTCACACAGATGATAGGCGGTAAATACAGTTGGGGCGGAATTGACGGCGGACGCGATTGTTCGTCTACTTTAAAAGACTACTTTACTCCCTTTGGTATCTGGACGCCCCGAAACTCGAAAGCACAAAGATTTAGCGGTCAGGTTGATTCGCTACAACATCTGACCCCAGAACAAAAAAAACAGGATATTGCAAACAAAGGAATTCCTTTTGTTAGTACGCTGTATTTACCAGGACACATCGTGTTATATGTAGGCAGCAACAAAAATTCTAAAATGCAAATGTACCATACCGTATGGGGATTAAAAGCCTATCATTCAGATCCTGCTCTCAGCGATGTCACCAAATCCAGAGAGTACTACGGAATTTATGGAGTGCGGGATAGAGAAAATGATCAGGTAGAAACAAGATCGGTTATCGGGAGAACCGTGATCACCGATATTGAACTGGATAAAGCCTTTAAAGACATGCCGGATCTATGGGTAAAACCCTTTTTAGAAAATATGGAAACGTTGACTAATCCCATTACACAATAAAACCTTATGAAACCATATTATTATATTCTCATTTTCTTATTTGCATTTGCATTGCCAACTAACGCTTATTGTCAGGAGGATAAAATCAAAGAGGAAATTCTCAAACACGGAGAAACGATTCGAAAGGCCTTCGCCACCGGAGATATTGATAAAATAAAATTACTTCATCATCCGGAGGTCATGAAAGCACTGGGATATAATGACCTGAAAATGGACAGGGAAGAAGTTTTGAAAGGATTGGAAGAGACTTTAGCGAATTTCGAATTAGAATTTATTAAAAACGAGGTTGAAAACATCTTTATTCAAGGTAACCTTGCTATTGAACAAACGACATTCGCTATTAAAGGAACTCCAAAAGGTGACGGAGCACCGTTTGTTTTTAAGGGGAGAACTATGGTCACTTATATTCGTTACGATAAAAGTCCGACAGGTTGGGCGACCATACGTGAAATCATTCAACCAGCCACGGAATGAGAAACGGGGTTAGAAATACAACACCTATTCTAAGAACAATTTTGATATATCTGTAGCCTCGTTAAAACTTAATTCTAAAAGATTCAAAAGACGATCGGAAACGTACAGCGATTTGAAAAAACAATTTGTTTTGGGACGTATGAAAAGTGCTCGTGTTGAAATGAAAACCAGTGGTAAACTTAAGAATTTGCTTCCAGTCAAAATCAAAAATGGTATTTAAAAAACTTTAGTAATTTTAGAAAATACATCAGAACCTTGAAGCAGATTTTTCTATTCCTTTTCCTTGCATCCTTTTTGAGTTGCCATTCTACAAAAGAAGATGCAAGCTCAAAAATTCGAAATGAGAATCCTGATAAAAAGATAGCCGAAAGACTAAGCAGTCAGGAAATTATTGAAAGGTTAGAACAGTTGAACTATTTTAGCCTGACTGATTCGTCGGACCTTGAAGTAGTAAAAACTCATTTTGAAAAGAACTATAAGGACTTCAATTTCTTTCAAGGGCCGCTGAGAGAAGGCACCTTACGTTTTATGGATAACCGATATTATTGGGTAGATTGTGAAGAGCTTTTTGAAATTGATGGTCTTACTGAATATCTTTCTCATGTAAAGACAACATTCGAAAAGCTCGGACTCGAACTAGAATTTGGCAATGAAAAGGATGAATTGAATCAAAATAACTGGAAACATACTATCGAGCTTAATGGAATTGAATATGATGCGTTTGAAGGTGAGTTTTCTGAACTGGACTGGGAAATTGCTTATGTAAATTTTATTGAAATGCTGAATGCCGAGCTAAGAAGACAACATTCAGAAGAGCAGTTCTATCCTGTGAACTGCGGAAATTCAGGGGGATTTGTATTATTGACACCAAAACAGCTTGTCTTTATAAATGAGAATTATCCAATTGATGATCAGCACCCAACAATAATGAGTTCCTGGAAAAGTATAAATGGACTATGAGAAAACCGTCCGCCCTATAGTACGTATCTTAAAGCTCATGACAATTATGAAAAACCAAGGGCTCTACAATTGTTCTTTTTCCCGACTTGTAAAAAGACTTGCACCCTAAATTGAAAATGAAATTGTAAAACCTAGTATAATATTTTGAACAGAACCGCTAAAATTTTACTTACGATACCATCGATAATAGTATTCATTTATATGTTTACGTTTTGGTTTCCCGTACGATTGTATTGGGTGACCCCGACAATGGAAATCTACTATCTGCAAATTTCCATACTCCAAAGCCTGACCATACTACAGATGATTATACTAATTAAAAAATTATGGTCTTTCAAATACATAGAAAAATCAAGAAAATGGGATTGGACGTGGATATTGATATTTTTTAGTTCAATAGCTGCTTTGATCTTTATTTGGAACGGTGTGGATGAGTTAAAAGAAACTAATCGGAAATTATACGATCAGCAGAGTTCACAATGAAAATTAAGGTTAAGGCATTTCTTTTTCATAAATTTAAATAGCATACAAATAGCTGAAACTTCGAGTTATCGGAGGCTATTCTTATCACAGGAAAGTAACTATATTTGAAGAAAAAACTTACAATTATATATGTTGTATGAAAGCAGTTCTCATTAATAATTATGGGCCACCCGAAGTACTTACGCTTGCAGAAATTGAGAAGCCAAAACCAAAAGAAGATCAGATTCTGGTGAAAGTTCATGCGGCTACCGTTTGCCTTGGGGATACACGGCTACGAAGTTCCAACTTTCCAACTTTTTTTTGGATTCCCGCCCGATTGATGTTGGGCATCTTTAGACCAAAAAAGAAAATTTTAGGACATGAATTTGCGGGCATTGTTGAAGAAACAGGTGAAAATGTTACTCGATTTAAGGTAGGTGATGAAGTCTTTGGAACCACCTCGATGCTCAATACCGGTTCTTATGCAGAGTACATCTGCTTACCAGAACAATGGAACAATGGTGTTGTCGATCTAAAACCAGTTAATAGTAGTTTTTCCGAAGCGGCCGCTTTACCTATCGGAGGAATGACAGCTTTGTATCTTTTAGAGAAAGCTAATCTAAAAAGAGGTCAAAAAATATTAGTCTATGGTGCTTCCGGAAGCGTGGGTAGTTATGCAGTACAGATTGCCAAACTCAAAGGAGCAGAAGTTACAGCCGTCTGCAGTGCTTCAAATTTCGATATGATGCGATCCTTAGGGATTGAAAAACTTATTGATTACAGGACTAAAAACTACTGGGAGCTTGAGGATAAATACGATATCATTTTTGATGCCGTGGGTAAAACATCTCGCTCTAAGGCGAAAAAAGTACTTAGTCCTGCAGGTAAGTATGTTACCATAATGATGTTTACCAAAGAGAAAACGGAACATTTGAAACAACTAAAACAATGGGTAGAAGATGGTAAACTGAAATCTTTTATTGATAAAAGATATACGCTGGATAAAATAGTGAAGGCACATTCGTATGTAGACCAAGGACATAAGCGAGGTAATGTTGTGATTGATATCGTCAAGGATGAGCCGGATTAGTACTTTCTCATATTAAATCAGCCTAAGATCACTTATTCAGTTCATAAAAGAATGAAAGCATATACAATCGTAAAGATCCTATTTGATTACCTAAAGGATCAATAAAATTATCATTATTTTTAACGGTGAACCCTCTACCATACTATAATAATGGTAAGTTGAATAACAATAATTATGAGTTACCTCACATCCTCTTACTTTTTCGATTTTGAAACGAATATTATTCAAAACCTGATTGCGGAGTTAAAGGATAAAACTATCAGTCCTCAGGAAAAGGCTATTGCTTGTTATTTAAAGATTAGAGATGGATGGAAATATGATCCCTACACAATAAGCCTTTCCAAAGAGAATTTTAGAGCTTCTGTTATTGCTCAAAAAAACTCGGGAAATTGTGTAGAAAAATCTGTTTTGCTAATTGCCTGCCTTCGTGGATTGAATATTCCTGCCAGATTACATTTGGGTAAGGTAAAAAATCACATAGCAGTTGAGAGGCTCATCGAAAAATTCGGGTCAAACGAACTTACACCACATGGTATGGTGAATGCTTTTTTGGGAGGCAAATGGTTAAAAATGTCCCCGGCTTTTAATAAAGAACTATGCGAGAAATTTCAGGTAACTCCTTTGGAATTTGATGGTAAGAACCATTCTTTTCTACAGGCGTACAATAGCATCGGAAATAAATTCATGGAATATACAGAAGACTACGGTCATTTTGAAGATGTTCCGATTGCTTTTATGAAAAACAATATCAAAACCCATTACCCTCATATTTTTGATACTGGTGAAGGAATCACCGAATTCAATTTATAAGTAAATCCCATTACATAACCTCCGCTTAACCTATTTTTAAAAACGATCAACTTAATCATAAACAAATGAAGAAAGCAGTAGTGCACTTTGAAATAGGTTGCAGCAATATTGCTGAAACAGCAGACTTCTATAAAAAAATTTTTAATTGGAATGTTGTACAACAAGGTAATTCGGCCAGTATTATTACCGAACAAAAAGACACCCTATCAGGTCACTTCAATAAACTAGGACCTGATGATCCTCAAAAGTACATTACTATTTATATTGAAACTAACGAACTGGAAACAGATCTGAAATCGGTTGAACATCATGGTGGGAAAGTATTGGTGTCTCCAATTACACTTCCAGATGGCAGAAAATTTGCCTGGTTTGAAGATATCGCTGGAAATACAGTAGGTCTTATAACCCCAAAAGCATAGATCGAAAGCTTAATTGCCTCTGCAGAAGAGTAATGCTCTAAAAGAAATAATAAAAACTATTCGCATGGAAAGAATTGTGATCGTTGCGTACAAACCGCATAAAGGAAAAAACAATGAACTAAAATCACTGGCTGAAGAGCATTGGGATACATTAAATACTCTGGGATTGGTTTCCGAAAGAAAGCCGATTCTCATGGAAGCGGAAGACGGCACGATTATAGAAGTTTTCGGTTGGAAATCAAAAATGGCCATGGAGAAGGCTCATTCGCACCCAAAAGTGTTAACAATGTGGAAAGCATATGCCGAGGTTTGCGAATATTTACCTGTTGCTCAGATTCCGGAAGCTGCAAATTTGTTTTCTGAATTTTCACCAATTACCTAATAACTTATTCAAAAACAATTATGTATAAGTCTTAAAAAAATATCTCCATGCCTTCAAAAGATAGATTTATAATACATAGCAAGTATTTAATTATCAAGGTTATTCTCCTCTTTTTATTATATTTCCGTATCAAATTTCTAGAACAACTTTTAACAATCTAAAAAATTTCAGAATGAAAGACTACAAAGTGGAGACATTGATTTACTACAGTAAAATAACTTTAGACAGCAAGCATATCGCTAAAAATTCAAAAAAAGACATTCAGGAAAAATTAGATAAGTATGCCGCTGAGGGATACCGGCTGGTTTCTACAGATGCAACCAATTTTGGTGCCGCTGTTTATATTTACTTGTATTTTGAGAAGTGATTAAACTTACAATTGTTTTCAAGAATAACTAACCAAACACTAACCGTACATATGAAACTAGGAGCATTTTCGATAAGCCTAAACGTGAAAGACCTTCAAACATCAAAAGAATTTTATGAGAAACTCGGATTTGCCGTTTTTGCCGGTGGTCCCGAAATGAACTATTTAATTATGAAAAATGAGGCTACCTTGATCGGATTGTTTCAAGGGATGTTTGAAGGTAATATTCTAACTTTTAATCCCGGTTGGGATCAAAATGCCCAGGTTCTGTCTTCTTTTGATGATGTAAGAGTAATTGAAGCTTCGTTAAAAGACAAAGACATTTCGCTGGCAAAAGAAACCGGGGATACTTCGTCGGGACCTGAAAGCATTATGTTGACCGATCCTGATGGAAATCAAATCTTAATCGATCAGCACATTTAAGCGTCCTAAATTTATAGATCGTACTCATTTTTTGGTACGGAAGACCTAACAAATATGTTTCTGTCTTTTAACCACTGTAACAAAACTAAAGAAAGGTATTCTTTAAGTTTAAACAGTTAAAAGATGAAAAGAAAGCATTTGTACGGTATTTTCTATTTATCAATTTTAGTCTTTTTTAGTTGTCGAAACCAGAACGCGCCAGAAAACAAATCTCTGGACGGTTCATGGAAATCTGTGGGTTACGGAAGAATTCTTCAAATTGAAGGAGAACAGTATAAGCTTTTTGATGAAACCTCCATTTCTTGTCTGCCTGTTCACCATGGCCATCTTTCTAATTTCAAGGATCGATTACTTTTTAAAAATGATACTTTGTTCCTAAAGAAGGGTACCGGATTGTATCACTTTGTAAGATCAGACGGACTTCCTTCAATCTGCGCTGATACCATGACAGAAGAACAAAGAAAAGATCCTGTTCATAATTTTGAAGTATTTGCTGAAACGCTGGACGATCACTTTGCTTACTTTAAAAGAAATCGTATCGATTGGGATAGCCTTTATCAGGTATCTAAATCAAAAATCAATTCGAATACTTCCGATGTCGACCTTTACATAGTCATGAAAGATATCATAACTACCCTAAAGGACAATCACGGATACATTGAGGCAGAAGAAGAAACCAAAGCAGCAGCAGAAGCCCAAATTCAAAAAACCGCTACCAACATTGTACCTTCAAATCTCAAAGAGTACGGCGATTTTGAAATTAGTCAAATAGCGGCTACCCATTTTATTGATGAAGACCTTACCAGGGGTACGGGTCTTATGCAATGGGGAAAGACCGCTGATGGCGGAGGTTATCTTATGATAAAAACCATGTGGTTATATGCAGATCTGAAAATATCAGATTCCATTAGAAAAGCAAATGGGTTTATTGATGCATACGTGGCCGCATTCTCAAATATGAATGAAGGTGCATACATTGAAAAAGAAAGACAAGGAGCGGCTCGTATTTTAGACACGGTCATGAACGACCTTAAAGACACCCATTATCTCATTATTGATGTACGCTTTAACGGGGGCGGTCAAGATGTAGTAAGCCTTGAGGTCCTGAAACGATTCAATCCAAAAAGAAAAAAAGTTGCCTTCAAGAAAGCGGTGGCTTCAGAAGGGTTCACTCCTTTGATACCGATATATTTAGCATCATCTGAAAACCCCTATTTAAAACCTGTTTACCTCCTTACTTCCCGACAATCCGGCAGTGCTACCGATTTTTTAGCCTTGGCAAGTTTGTCGATGCCGAATGTGATACGAATAGGTAGCTCAACCGCAGGAGCACTTTCAGATGCGTTGGAAAAGCGATTGCCGAATGGCTGGTATTTCTCTGTATCCAACGAAATTTACACAGATATTTCAGGTAATTGTTATGAATCAATAGGAATTCCTCCTGATTATGAGATGAACTATCCTGAAGACCGACAAACATTTTTTAGGCAGATCGCGAATAATCCAGAAGCCGATCACAAGAATGTTTTAGAAATCTTAGAAAAAATCAATCACAAATAGTAACATTTGTATCCGTTTTTGCATCTAATAAAGAGAAATAAGAGGCTTCTAATATATTGAACCATGAAAAAAATCTATCTCTTTCTGGCTTTTATCGGATTCATGATTCCTAATATTCTTGTCGTTATCGAAAGTATTGAAACCGGTAATATCATGTTGTGGACACATCCCTTAAAAACGATTGAAGCCATGTTTGCGAACAGAATTTCGAGTATTTTTTCAATAGACCTGTTATTTGCAGTGATCATTTTTTTTATCTGGAGCTATCGCGAATCAAAGCGGTATTCAATTACTAAAGTCTGGCTTGTCTGGCTTTGTACACTACTTTTTGGACTGGCAGGTGCATTTCCCCTTTTTCTTTATCAAAGAGAAGGTCAAATGCAAGAAAGTAAAATAAGTTCAGCATAGTATTTTCTTCATTTAAATTCATTCTGATTATTTACAAAAAACGCTCTTAGTTGTGCTATACTTTTTAAGAGGTCTAAAAAGAAAACTAAAAAAGTTTGTGATTTTTTAAGGAATAGCTATACTTATTAAGAAAGTAAGTTTTGTATGCGTATAAAAGATGAATTTGTAAAACTCATCAAAGAACATGAGGGAATCATTTTTAAGATCACCTCGGTTTATACAGACCATAAGGCAGACCAACAGGATCTTTATCAGGATATTGTATATCAGCTATGGAAATACTTTGATTCTTTCCGGAAGGAATCGAAGTTTAGCACTTGGATGTATCGGGTTGCGCTCAACACAGCTATTACTCATCTAAAAAAGGAGAAAAGAAACGGACAAAAGGTAGCGACAGATCAACTTGATTTTCTGGCGTATGACGCTCCAGACCCTGTGATGGAAGACCGGCTTAATGTAATGTATGCGCAAATACGAAAGCTGAATGATCTTGAGAAAGGACTGGTTTTATTACTCCTGGAAGGAAAGAGTTATCAGGAAATTGCTGGTATCTCAGGTATTTCACCCAGCAATGTAGGTACACGCCTATCGCGGATCAAACAAAAATTAAAATCCAATATCACCAAAACAACACACTAATGGATTTAGATGAAATGAAAGAAGTTTGGACAGAAATGTCTCAAGAACTGCAGAAACAAAAAAAAATAACTACTCAAATGGTTGAAAAAATGACGAAAATCGAATATAGAAACCGAATGAATAAGATTGTTATTCCTGAAATTATAGGCGGCATCGTTTGTGGAGCATCGGCACTTTATATCATTTTTAATATAAATAAAATGGATTCATGGTACCTCATCGTATCGGCCGTTGTCACTTTACTGATTCTCATAGTGCTTCCGCTTCTGTCATTCCGATCGCTTCGAAACATATACAATATTTCACCTGCTGTGCACAATTACAAAGAAACATTGATCAAATATAACAGGGGCAAAAAACAGCTGAAATTTGTGCAACAACTCAGTGTGTATCTCAGTTTTATCCTGATGTTTGCCATGATACCGGTTTGTCTGAAATTGTTTTCAAATAAAGATCTGTCACAGTTTAATTATGAAAAATTGTTATGGACCATGCCCATTGCGATTATTTTTATTATTCTGTTTACAAGGTGGGTGTTAAAATGCTATCGAAATGTGATCAAAGGTACCGATGCATTGTTGGCGGAGTTAGATGAAGAATAATTAAAAAGTTTAAAGCTTAAAATAAGTTTGTAATTTTGCACGTCCGTTTTACAAGGTATGGCTATACAAACACAAGATATAGAAAAGGCAGTTGCTGCCCTCAATGAAGGTAAATTGGTAGCGATCCCAACAGAAACTGTTTATGGGCTTGCCGCCAAAGCAACGCTTCCGGAAGCAGTATCACAGATTTTCAAGGTGAAAAATCGTCCGGCTAGCAATCCGTTAATTCTTCATTTTCCTAACCTCGAAGCAGCCCTCCCTTATATAAAAAAGCCTTCTCAGGATGTTCTTAAATTAAGTGAAACTTTTTGGCCCGGACCACTTACATTGTTACTTGAAAAATCAGATTTGGTTCCGGATATAGTGACGGCAGGATCAGGAAGGGTAGCTATTCGTGTACCCGATCATACTTTAACTCTTAAGTTACTTGAAAAACTAAACGCACCTATTGCTGCTCCAAGTGCTAATCCGTCAGGATATATAAGTCCTACTTTACCTTTGCATGTAGAGAATCAGCTAGGGCAGCAAATACCTTTAATCCTGGATGGCGGGCCCTGTTCGCGTGGTATTGAATCGACTATTTTAGGATGGAACGAAACAAACGATCCCGTGATCTACAGAATGGGTACGATTACCCCGGAAGCCATCAAAAAGTGTATTAAGAGGCTACCGAAAATCTTAGATTCAGAAGGTAAAAAAGTAGAAGCCCCGGGCATGCTTTCGAAACATTATGCTCCAAAAACGCCAACCCTCATCACTGACCATTTATCGGCAGCGATCAAATTACATTCCGATAAAAAACTAGGAATTATTCGAAGCTTACCCGGTAAGAGTGAACTCCCTGTGTTCAAAGAATTCATCCTGTCATCAACCGGAGAGTTTGAAGAAGTTGCGCGTAATCTCTATGAAAAGATGCATGAAATGGATCAGTTATCAGTAGACTTAATGATCATAGAAACGGTTCCGGATGAAGGTGTGGGAATCGCTATCAATGATAGATTACGAAGAGCTGCTTCGGTTAAATAACCTTAAAGAACTCTGCGAATTCCAGAAAAAGCTACTCTGTATTCGGTAGGTGTAACTCCATATTTTTGCTTGAATAAGCGATTAAAATTACCCAAACTGTTAAACCCGCAAGTGTACGCAATTTCTGATACATTGAGATCTTTTTCAAGCAACCTTCGGGAGGCATAGCCCATGCGTACATCGTTTACATACTCAATAAGCGTCTTGCCCGTACGCTTTTTGATAAACCTATTGAAAGAAACGGTACTCATATTTACCAATTCTGCAACCTCTGCTAGCGTGATCTTTCTGGCATATTCCTCCTGAATATATTTATATACCTGCTGAATTCTGCCGCTATTCTCAAAATTAGCTTCAAAACCATCTACTTCAGAAAGTAACCGTTGATCCTTTGAGATCGCCAGATCATACAAAATGGAAAGTGCCTCAACGAAATACTCCATTCCTTCTAAGTTGGTTAATTTTTTAATACGGGGCGCCATTCTCAAAATGACGCTTTGAGAAAACAAGATACCTTTCGCAGATCGTTGCAACATCTCCATCACTGGTTTAAACAGACTACGGTTCAACATGTTTTCCGAGAGTAAATCATTGTGAAACTGTATGGTAATTTCACGAATTTGGGGAGCATTACATTTATGCTGTTGCCAGGAATGATATAAATTAGGACCTATAAGTACTAATTCGAGGTTTTTTGTTTCTTCGATGTGATTTCCAACTACCCTTCGCAATCCGCTAGCATTTTCTATGTAATTGAGTTCGTACTCCGGGTGAAAATGAATTGGAAAATCAAATTTATCCTTTACTCGGTCAAAAACTAAAAAGCTATCACTCGGCGTGAGTGGCGTTATTTCTCTGTGTATATTTTTATAAAGATCCACAATTTGGTAAGGTTGTTAATATTGAAGTACTTTTTGACAAAATACGACCATAACAAATTAATCAAAAAAATTAGATTTGAATTGATTTACTCTAGATAGTTCAATGTTAGCTTTAACAGATATTATTATTATTACAGGCTATTTACTCGCGACGATCCTTATCGGACTGGTTATGCGAAAACGAGCGCAACGTAGTAAGGATGATTATCTTCTGGGAGGTAAATCGATACCCTGGTATATGCTCGGGCTTTCTAACGCTTCGGGCATGTTCGACATCTCGGGTACCATGTGGCTTGTGACACTTACCTTTGTTTACGGACTTAAAAGTATTTGGATTCCCTGGCTCTGGCCGGTATTCAATCAGATATTTTTAATGGTTTACTTATCTGGCTGGCTGAGAAGATCGGGGGTTACCACGGGGGCCGAATGGATCATTTTCAGATTTGGAAATGGCAAAGGCGGTAATTTATCTCATACCATAGTGGTCGTATTCGCCATCCTGAGTTGTCTCGGATTTTTAGCCTACGGCTTTATCGGGCTTGGTAAATTCGTAGAGATTTTTATCCCTTATGAAACCATTAGTCCGTACTTACCTTTTACAATTCCGGAAGCTTATATAGCGCATTTTTACGGGATCATTTTTACATTATTCACAGTATTTTATTCCGTTATGGGAGGAATGGGTGGTATTGTGTGGGCCGATGTGTTACAGTATACCATAATGACCGTTTCTTCGATCGCCATTGCAGTGATTGCCTGGCAGGCACTTGACACCAACACTCTGATAGTACCAGATGACTGGAGAAATCCGTTTTTTGGGTGGACACTTGATCTGGACTGGAGCGGAATTATAACGGAGGTCAATGCTAAGATCAAATCTGATGGCTATTCGCTTTTTGGAATATTTTTTATGCTTATGCTATTTAAAGGAGTTCTCGTTAGTCTGGCAGGTCCGGCCCCCAACTACGATATGCAAAAGATACTTTCCACTAAATCTCCTGTAGAAGCGGCTAAGATGAGTGGGTTTGTTTCTATTGCGCTCTTGCCTATTCGCTACCTGATGATCGGTGGATTTGCCTTACTAGGATTGCTATTTTACGATCGTCTGGATCTTCAAAGGGCGGGAATGATCGATTTTGAAAACATTTTACCCGCCGCGATCAGCGAGTTCGTCCCCGTCGGGCTCACCGGACTATTATTAGCAGGCTTACTGGCGGCTTTCATGTCTACCTTCGCAGGAACGCTGAATGCAGCTCAGGCCTATTTGGTAAATGATATTTATCTTAAACATTATCGTCCTGATGCGGAAAATAAACGTATAAAATCTATGAACTACGCCAGTGGTATACTGGTCGTTATCGTTAGTATCATACTCGGTTTTTTTGTACAGGATGTGAATTCTGTTCTTCAATGGATCGTATCTGCTCTATGGGGAAGCTATGTAGTCTCTAACCTATTAAAATGGCACTGGTGGCGATTTAACGGAGAAGGTTATTTCTGGGGAATGGTATGTGGTATCGTTCCTGCAATGATACTTCCTCTAATATTTGAAAATACGCTTGACCTCTATTATTTTCCCATCATTTTAGTTACCTCAATTGCCGGATGCATTTTTGGGACCTTTACGGCTCCGGCAGTAGATCAAGAGGTACTCATTAATTTCTATTACAAAACCCGCCCCTGGGGAATATGGAAACCTATTGCAGCCATCACTAAAAAACGCTTTCCTGACTTTCAGGAAAACACAAATTTTAAGAAAGATATGTTTAATGTAGTGGTTGCTGTAATTGCGCAAACGCTTTTAGTAGTTATTCCTTTGTATTTGATCATTAGAGACCTCTTTCCTATGTACATTTCAATAGGTGTTCTGCTTATTTGTATCGTCTTATTGAAAAAGTTTTGGTGGAACGATTTAGCCAAAGATTGTAATTGAACGTTTTATGGAAGCAAAAAAATCCGAATTTATTCACAACTATCAGGCATTACGATCTGCTCATGAAAGGCTTCTTACTAGACCTAATCAGCCTAAAGAATATAGTAATGGCATCTATCAACGCTATAAAAATGCAATTATTACAGCAGCTCATGCACCTATCGAATGGCGATACGATCTCAACAAAATTACCAACCCTTTTGGTATGGAACGTATAGGAATTAATGCTACTTTTAATGCAGGAGCCCTCAAAATTGGTGGGAAATATGTGCTGATGGTGCGGGTAGAGGGGAACGATCGTAAATCCTTTTTCGCATTGGCTGAAAGTACTAACGGAGTTGACGGTTTTCGCTTTGCAGATACTCCCTTGAAACTGCCACAAACCTCTGTGCCAGACGTGAATGTATACGATATGCGGCTCGCACTTCATGAGGATGGATGGATCTACGGTATTTTTTGTACCGAAAGAAAAGATCCTAGTGCGCCTCCCGGTGATACTTCGAGTGCAATTGCAGGAGCAGGAATTATTCGTACCAAAGATATGGTAAACTGGGAAAGGCTTCCGGATCTAAAAACGCCTTCCAATCAGCAACGCAATGTTACCTTACACCCGGAATTCGTACAAGGAAAATACGCTTTATATACACGTCCTCAAGATGGTTTTATTTCAACCGGAAAAGGGGGCGGAATAGGCATAGGATACCTGGAGGATATGTCAAAACCCGTCATTGAGAAAGAATTTATCCTCCACAATAAAAAATATCACACCATTTATGAGTTAAAGAACGGTCAGGGACCTTCTCCCATAAAAACAGGCGAAGGCTGGCTTCATTTGGCGCATGGAGTTCGAAATACCGCAGCAGGACTGAGGTATGTACTTTATCTTTTTATGACAGCCCTAGATGCCATTGAACACATTATTTATGAGCCAGGTGGCTATTTTATGGCTCCTGAAGGAGATGAATTTATTGGAGATGTAGGGAACGTTTTATTTTGTAATGGATGGATCAAAGATGAAGATGGCTCTGTGTTCATTTATTATGCATCGGCAGACCTTCGCTTGCATGTAGCCACATCGCACATTGACAGACTTATTGATTACTGTAAAAATACTCCGAAAGATCAATTCACATCTTCAGGTTCTGTGAACACTATTACGAACCTGATCTTAAAAAACAAAGCATTTAAAAATTAGCAGTTCCCCCTCATCTTTCTGAATGAACATTCAGAAGGTTACTTGCTGTTTCTATAAAAACCGTCTCCTATTTACTTGGTTTAAGACGGTTTTTATTTTTTTATCTTTAATTATTCTACTGTTAAGGTTGTTTTTTGTAAGTCGCTATCCTGTGAAGAACTTCCTGTCATGACAGTGAATGTTCCTGCTTCTACAATGTATTTCATATCAATATCGTAGAAAGAAAGAGCTTCGGGAGTTATTTCAAAGCTTACCTGAGTAGATTCACCGGGATCAAGAAATACTCTCTTAAAACCTTTTAACTCTTTTACCGGCCGGGTAACAGAACTCCAGTCGTCCCGAATATACAGTTGAACAGTTTCACTACCACTGTATTTTCCGGTATTTCTAACTGTAACTGAAACAGTAACGGATTCGTCTTTGGATATTTGTGAACGGTCTAGTATGGGTGCCGATAGCTCAAAAGTGCAATAACTAAGTCCATATCCGAAGGTATACAATGCACTAATATCATCTTTTAGATAGCCTCTTCGCGCAGAAGGTTTATGATTGTAATACGCTGGAATATGTCCTACTGATCTCGGAAAAGAAATAGGTAATTTTCCTCCCGGATTGAACCCTCCAAACAAAACATCTGCCACTGCATTTCCCGATTCCTGACCCAAATACCAACATTCTAACACACCGGATGCTTTTTCAATAAGGTTTGTGAATGCGAGAGGGCGTCCGTTAAAAACAACTCCTATAATCGGTTTGCCTGTTTTATGTAAAGCATTGATCAACGCATCCTGCCTTCCAAACAGTTGAAGATTTGTACGATCTCCCATGTGAAAATTATTCCAGGCTTCCCGGCTGGTCTGTTCGTTACCCCCCAGCACCAGGACGATCACATCGCTTTGCGAAGCAATCGCAACTGCTTCTTCGATAAGTTTAGTATCTTCTGCTTCTGTAGGTAGGGTCACCTTATCTTCTACCCAACTACCTCCTATGGTAATTTTACAACCCTCAGCATATTTAACATCTATCTCGCTTCCCACCCGATTCTGAATTCCTTCTAAAACTGAGACCTGATAAGGTTGCGATCCTGTATACCCTCCTACATTAGCTCTATTAGCATTAGGACCGATAACTGCAATGCTTTTAATCGATGTGAGCGAAAGTGGCAATTGATCGTTTTTATTCTCAAGAAGCACGATAGACTGCTGAGCCGCCTTTCTGGCCAGACTTTTTCGGTCGGCAGCAAATCCGGTGAGATTTTTAGCCCTGCTCTCGTCGATATAGGGATCGTCAAAAAGTCCCATTTTAAATTTTATTCGAAGCATTTCGGCTACCAAGGTATCAATTTGTGCTTCCGGGATCTTTCCGGTGGTAACAAGCTCTGGAATGTGTTTGTAACAATCAGGGTTTGGCAATTCGATGTTAACACCTGCCTTTAATGCCAGGAGCGCAGCTTCCTTTCCGTTTTTAGCCACTCGATGTGTATTAACCCCATAGCGTTCATTCATTTCGCGAATGGAGAAATAATCAGAAACTACAAAACCTTTGAAGCCCCATTCGTTTCTCAGCATATCTGTCACTAACTTTTTATGTGCATTTACGGGAATGCCGTCCAGTTCGTGATAGGTAGTCATTATACTTAATGCATTTGCCTTTTTGATGATCTGTTCGAAAGGATAAAAGTGAATTTCTCTCAAAATTCGCTCAGAATAATTGGCAGGTGCCGTGTTGGTTCCACCCTCGGGATGTCCATGAGCTGCAAAATGCTTTAAAGTAGCTATGATATGCTTTTTATTTTTAAAGCTTGCATCACCCTGAAAACCTTTGACTGCTGCCAGTCCCATTTGTGTTATTAAAAAAGGGTCTTCTCCGAACGTCTCTTCCACCCTTCCCCATCGCGGATCTCTCGCTACGTCTACAACAGGAGTCAGCGCCTGATGTCCTCCTCTGGCACGGGTTTCTTCTGCGATGGCCGTGTAGATCTCAGTAGCAAGTTCCGCATTGAACATACTTGCCAACGCAATAGGATGTGGAAAACTAGTTGCATCTTTTGCGACAAGGCCATGAAGACACTCTTCATGAAATATGACTGGAATACCCAAACGGGTCTCCTCAATAAAGAAACGCTGAATCATATTAGCTAAAACAGCATTCTGAGCAGGACTTAGCTCTGCTTTATTGCTTCCTCCTGATGCTGTCTGACTCTGCCCACCACTGGTTTCGGTAAGTCGGGTTATTTGCCCGATACCCTGTTGAAGCATCGGTTTTATTTTGTTGATGGTAAAGCTTCCGTCAGGATTTACTTCAATAGAATCCTTAACTTCATTATTCACACTCAACATCTGGTTCATTTTCTCCTCTAGCGTCATTCTTTGCAACAGATCTTTTACTCGTTCTTCTACGGCAAGATTTTTGTTTTTGTAAGGAGGAAGATCTTGTGCATTCAAATTATACATGTTTAAAGAAAAGAGTAAAAAAATAGCAAACAAGCTCGATTTCATAAGTTGATTTTTTGGAGGATTTAAAGTCCGTATTTTTCAATCACGGGTTGAATTGCTTTCGCCCACTCCGGATACGCTTCCGGCCTTAGATGAGTGCCATCATCCTGTACATATTCTGAAAGAATGTCACCATCTTTGCATAAGTAAGGCCTCAGGTCTACAAAGTCATAGTTTCTTTTTTTACAAAAATCGAGCATTCTGTCATTAAGAGAATCGATCTGTCGGTTTCGGTAATCCATGTTTTTTTGATACAGTGTAGTCGTATATACCGGAACGGTACCTACGTTTTTGATGGAATCCAGATTTGAACAAATATTCTGAAAAATCCTGTTGGTCGTTATTCCCAGAGTGTAATCGTTAATACCTCCTTTGAAAAAGCATAGTTTTGGATTATTAGGTATGACAAAATCTTTGATCACCCAGGATAGTTGTTCAGTGGTCCAACCAGGCATTCCACCATTAAACACATCGTCTCTTTGCAAAACTTTTTTCCAAGAACCAGCTGCCGTAATAGAATTACCCAGCATCACAATAGTAATTGAATCAGTCTCTTTTAATTTCACAATTTTAGTACTTTCTTCATTATTTGAAGTATTTGCTTCACTGGTATACTTGAATGCAAGTGCTGCGAGCAGCACTAAATTGAGGACTAAAGAAATCAGGAGCGTGTATTTATACTTCATGGTTGCTTCAATTATGAAAATGCAAACAAACAGTTGAAAATGATATTTTAAAATTAGTTATAAATGAAGGGCTATACTACCTCAAAATAATCAAAAATCTATTAAATATTAGCAGCTTAGACAGAAAGTAATGCAGATGACAAGTAATGAACTGTCTACATTTTGTAAAACAGTGAAAGAAGTTGTTTAAAGAAGTTTACTTTTTTAGTTTATTAAACATCTTTATGACAAAAAATAACCAGACTATAAAAAACAGTCCAACGATCAAAGAATAAATAAAAATAAAGTCCACTATTTCTTGTATTTGAAATAATTCATGAAGCCGAGAATTGTAGGTGCCCATAAACCTACAAAGAGCCCGTGTAATTTATCACCCGAAAGAAATAGTACTTCTGCAATTACGATGGTTACTAGAACCAAAACAATCATCATAAAATTTAAGATTCCAATGTTTCTGATAAATTCTTTAATCATAATTATTAATTATACGTTTTAAAGTTACTATGTAAAGGTACTTCGTATGGTGTGGATTTGGAAAAAAAAATAACTTTTTCTGTTAAAAAAAACACAAAAAGATTTTCTAGGATTACATATAATCCCAGAAAATCCTTTCCATATATAGAAAAATCCTAAATTTTCTCGAAAAGTAGTTTTATGCTATAAGCCCAAATAATTTAAAGATTGCTGAAATAACTACCATACCAAGGAAAGAGATGAGCAGAAAAACTACCACCTTCAAAACTCCCTGTAAAATACTTGTGCCATTGAAAATATTTGCCTCCATAATGAATGAGAATTAATTAATTATTTACTAATGTCAATTATGGATTTGGGGTGCTAATAGCATCCGGCGAAGTACGTAAGTAAATGAAGCAATATAAAAATACTATTTTTTTTCTGTTTTTTTTAAATAAATTCAAAAAAAGGAGTGATTATTCTATAATCAGTTAAAAAAATATGTTGAAATGAAATTTTAACATTCGATAATTATTGGATTTTAAATATAATTTATAAATTTAGATGTATTTTCTTATAAAAAGTGTTGACTTTATGTTCGTTCAACTTCTGGATATACTTAAATCGAAAGTACAACACATAGAAACCCCGTGGCCCCCCGACGGGTGGAATATTCTGAAAAAGCACCTTTAACTCTGATAGTAGGAACAACTAAAATTCTCATTAACATGAAAAAGTATCTTTTTACTGCATTACTAGCTATCGCTTTTGCATTTACAACATCTGCAGCTACCACAACTGAAACAGAACCAATTCAAAGCATCGAGTTGACAGAAAACATGATCATTGCAACCTCCGCTGAAGATATTGTAGATGAAGACTGCGAGTATCTTGGATATTATGCTATTCAAGTAAATGGCAGATTGGTAGGTTTTGCCCACGTATATAGGTGTTAGTAGAAAAAGGTAAAATATAAATTAGAGTAAATCTGTAAAGAGATTTACTCTAATTTATTTATAAAATCATAAAAAGCTTTCAGTACGAAATGAAAAATATATTGCTAATCTTTATTTTAGGAATCAGCATTACCGGATTTTCTCAACAAATTACAGTTAACTACGAGAGAAGAGCTAACATAGAGAATCAAATAAAGAATTTGAAAAATGAAGAGGAGAAGCAATTTGCAATCAATATGCTTTCAGAACCTGTGCCATTTACTTTAATCGTAAAAGATGGTAAATCTCTTTATTACTCTAAGCCAATAATTAATAAAACTAAAAATGAAATAAAAATAAATGGTAAAGAGATCAAAACTCTCAATGTAGGAAAGACCGATGGAGGACTTTACAAAAATTATGAAACGAAAGAATACTTAAAAGAAAATGATTTATTAGGTAAGAAATTTTTAATAAAAGACTCATTGAGAAAAATAGAATGGCAATTGTCTTCCGAACAGAAAAAAATTGGAGATTACAAAGTATTTAAAGCCATGGCAGTAGTAGATGATGAACAGATTACAGCATGGTATACTGAAGATATCCCTATTCCAGACGGACCTGATAATTACTACGGTTTACCGGGGTTAATTTTAGAAGTAGAGAATGAAGCCCTCTCCTTTCATGCTTTAACTATTTCTTTTGAACCAATACAAATTGAAATCAAAAAACCTAACAAAGGTAAGGAAATCACGCTGGCTGAATATCTAAAAATAAGAGATGAAAAAATCGAAGAGTTGAAAAGTGGTAACGGAAATGTTCTAAAATTTGGAGGTTAGTTTCTATGCGAATTAATTGCCTGAGCATTCTGCTATTGGTTCTGTTTAGTTCTTTTTTTTCAAATGCTCAGAACAACCTTAAAGGAATAGTCAAAACACAGGACGGTACTACGATACCTTTTGCAACAGTGCAATTAAAAAGTGTGTATCCTGACAATAAAACTATTGCTTTCACCACGTCTGATAAGGAGGGTAATTTTACGCTTTCCATCAATAATACTGGTTCTTTTTTACTTGTAATTTCTCATATTTCATTTGAAAGAAATGAACAGGAACTAACGATTAAAGAAGGAGAGACTATCGCAGGTCTAGAGATCATTCTTGAACCTAAAACACAAGAACTCAACGAGGTTACCATCCAAAAATCAATGACAGCTGCCTGGGAAAAAGGAGACACCATCACCTATAGTACACAAGCCTTCACTACAGGAAAAGAAGTTAAACTTAAAGATGTACTGAACAAATTACCAGGAATTGAGGTAAGCGAAAATGGGCAAATTATTGCAAATGGAAAAAAAGTCGATCATCTGCTGATCGATGGAAAAGAGTTTTTTGGAGACAATCATGGACTAGCTACGAACAATCTTGCCGCCGAAATGATCGCTGGAGTTGATCTGGTCAAAAATTATGAAAGCTTTGGCGCCTTAAGAGAAATAGACGAAAGTAAGCAGACGGCGCTCAATATTAAGATCAAATCTGACTACAAAAATAAGATCTCGGGGGACATTACTGCTTATGGCGCAATTGAAAATCGATACCGACTTCATACCAATCTTTTTAGATTTGGTAAAACATTGAACTTAAGTTTTATAGGTAACCTTAATGATACGGGTGAACAAGCACTTTCGCTTCAGGATTATTTGAATCTAAACACCACTATCAAAGATGAAATACGAAATTCAGGGTCGTTAAGCGAAGAAACCCTCACCAGTTTGCCTGATTTTCTTCTTTCCGATAATAACGTACAGGAAAGAAGCACCCAATTTGGAGCATTGAATTTTTCGTATTTCCCATCCGGTAAGTTAAACATACATGGCTACACCATTCTTAACAATAATAAACAAACAGAAAACATCATTTCTCAGCAGCGTTTCCTGGAGTCTAATCTAGTTTTTTCCGATAGCATCAATACCAAAGGGAAGCTTCTATTCAATCAAACAAAGGTGAATGTTGATTATAAACCAAATGGTAATAATTTTATCAATTATACCTTGTTGCTGGAACCTACCGATAATAGTGAAACACGAAATGTAACGAGTGTTTTTCAGAATGAGCGACAACTGTTCCAGGAAAGCTCAGATGCTACAAACTTGAAAGTAGGGCAGCAATTAAGCTACATTAGTAAAATAGGTGCTTACGAACTCCTTACTTTTAATCTCTTTCACGAAAAAACATCATTTAAAACCGACTACGAACTGGAAGCGAATCAAACCTTATTTGACTCTAGTTTCAGTTCTTTTTTTCAAGACAAAACGCGAGATTTTGAAGAATATGGTATTTTAGGCAAGTATACCCGAAAATTTAAGAATACCTTATTTAAAGCACAATTAGGTACTATCTTTAAAAAAGAAGAACTTTTCTCTGAAATTCCTGACAGGAACATTTTATCTAATGATTTGATATTTGAAAAAAACTATTTCATGGGAAGGATTTCTTTTGAAAAAAACGAAGGATTCTTTCGGTACCTAGTAGGGTCTGAAATTCGTAGATATAGTTTAGATTTTGCAGATCAAAAAAGCACACCCACTTTCTTTCTTCCTGACTTGGAACTAAAACTTGCCTTTTCCGGAACTCAAGATCTTTCGTTTTATTATAAAAAAAATATCGATTTTGCGCCGGTGGATCAGCTCAACGAACAAAACATTATAAAAGATTACAGAAATCTTTACGTAGCGTCTACAAGTTCTTTTGAGAGGGACTTAGCTACCGAAAGTATCGGACTAAGATATTTTTACTTAGAATTATACAGTGGCACTCTTTTACTTGTAAACTCCGGATTTTCAGAAACAAAAAATTACATTACCTTAAACAGTACCTCCTCCAGATTTAATTCTATTGGTTTTCAAAATAGCCCATCTTACAAAAAATGGTTCAACAATGTGATGTTTGAAACCCGCTTTTCAAAGATTAAAACCAAGCTTAGAGTAAACGCGGGGTATAATCGACTTAGTGGATTCAATTATTTAAATGGGATTGAAAGCGATGTACTAACCCAAACTTTCACCTCAAGAGCATCCTTTTTGAGCTATTTTAAAAAATCATGGTTCAACTATGAAGCAGGAATAAAATTTAGAGAAATTACAACTACTTTTTCCGGATTGAACACCAAAAACAAAAACACGGTTTATACACCTTATGCGAATTTTGAAGTCTCATTTTCTGATGCATTGCTACTCAACTTAAGCAATAATTACGAGATCTTTCAATCTAATGATGAAGAGCGGTCTTTCTTTAACTTCGGTTTTCGAAGTTCGTATCATAAAGAAGACAGCAGTTTTCGGTTTTTTCTGGAAGGAAACAACGTCTTTAATCTTTCAAATCCGGAGGTGATCGAAATACGTTCTGACAATAACATTTTTGAAAGGAATGTGCTTTCAAGATTGGCCGGTTATATTGGATTCGGCATTACATACGAATTCTAGTATCCTTGCCAAACACAAATTGAACACCTATATCTTCTTCCAAAAATAAGGGGTAAGGATTATTAATACGGTGAATAATTCCAGCCTTCCCAGCAACATTAAGAACGAACACCACCACTTTCCTGCCGAAGGTAAACCATCATAATTACTTAATGGTCCTAAATCCCCCAGAGCGGGTCCCACGTTACCCAAAGAAGAAGCTGCCGTTCCTATGGCAGTTTCAAAATCCATACCCATAAATCCCAGTACAAGTGCGCCAATAATAAAAAGCAACATGTAGAGGATAAAAAAACCGAGTATATTGAAAACAATGTCACTCGTGACCGACTTCCGATTGTAGCGTACCGGGATTACCGCGCTCGGATGTAATGCTCGTTTGAATTCAAGTAATCCGTTTTTAATCATTAATAAATGACGTACTACCTTCACGCCTCCGGAAGTAGATCCTGCCGATCCGCCTAGAAACATCAATCCGAAGAAGAATACAGTTAAAAAAGGTGCCCATCCTGTATAATCTGCTGAAACAAATCCGGTGGTAGTAACCACTGCGATGACCTGAAAGATCGCATGCCGGAAAGCACTTTCCAATTCTCCCCAAACTTGCGGATGATAGTCTGATACGGGTACGTTCGATTGAAAGAAGATGATCGCTGCGGTTAAAACGCTAAAGAATAGGATGAATGAACCATAGAACTTGAATTCCTCATCTTTAATTACTTTTTGAAATCTACCTTTGAACGCAAAATAGCTTAAGATGAAATTAGTCCCTGCAATGAACATAAAAAGTATCACTATATACTGTATCATGGGATTTCCGTTCCAGTAGGCAAGACTTGCATTTTTGGTAGAGAATCCTCCCGTAGACAGGGTGGCCATAGAATGATTAATGGCATCAAAAAAAGACATCCCCGCTACTTTAAGCAGAACAGTCTCTGCTACCGTAAATCCGAAATAAATAAGCCATAACCTTTTAGCCGTATCTGTGATTCTGGGGTGTAATTTATCTGAACCAGGGCCTGGGGCTTCTGCTGCAAAAAGCTGCATTCCCCCTATTCCTAAAAGTGGTAGTATAGCGATTGCTAAAACTATAATTCCCATTCCTCCAATCCAGTGCGTAGTGCTTCGCCAAAAAAGGATTCCTTCCGGTAAAGACTCAATATCGTTTAAAATAGAGGCTCCGGTAGTTGTGTAACCCGACATCGTTTCAAAGAAGGCATTGGTTATATCTGGAATCTCTTTAGAAAACAAATAGGGTAACATCCCGGAAAGTGTCATGAAGATCCATCCAAAAGTTACTATGATATAACCTTCTCTTTTTTTGAGTTCCTTCTTGTGATCTTTCGTAATAAACATGAGAAGAATGCCAGAAAACAGTGTTACAATCCCAGCCAGAGAAATATCGAGTGTAGCCCCGTCTTCATAGATCCCGCTTACCAGGGCAGCGAGCAACATGAAGCCGCCATTAAAAAGTAATAGCAAGCCCATGATATGAAGTATGATGCGGGTATTAAGTTTAAGCATTGATTATAGGAATAACTTTTCAACTTTAGCGATCGCTCTTGGTAAACTACATACTACTACCCGATCTCCGGGTACGATAACGAAGTCTCCCAGGGCTATAATTCCTTTTCCTTCCCTTATCACTCCTCCGATAATTGCAGATCTTGGAAAATCAATATCCCGGATCGCCTTCCCTGTCATCCCCGAATCTGGCTTTACCACAAATTCCAATATTTCAGCATTCAGGTTATTGAGTCGCGTAAGTGCAACCACCTCTCCTCGCCTGATGTGGCGAAAAATATTGTTAGCCGCTAACAGCTTTTTATTGATGAGCGTATCTATACCTATGGAATGGGAGAGTTGAAAATAATCCATGTTCTCGACCAAGGCAATAGTCTTCTTGATATTTTTAGATTTGGCAACCAGGCAAGACATGATATTGGTCTCTGAATTTCCGGTCACGGAAATAAAAGCATCTATATCTTCTATATTTTCTTCCTCCAGTAATTCTACATTGCGACCGTCACCGTTAATGATTAAGGCATTAGGAAGCATATCAGCAAGGTCAAAAGCCTTATTACGGTCTTTCTCTATAAGTTTTACCTTGAATCTATTCCCACAAAGATCTCTTGCTGCCTTGAAGCCTATTTTACTGCCTCCAAGGATCATCACATTCTTTATTTCCTCTTTAATTTTTCCGGTGAGCTTATACAGTTCGTCTACCCCCTCTTTGGAGGTAATAAAGTAAGCCTGATCACCCTCTTTGAAGACTGTGTCCCCTCTCGGAATCAACGTATATTGCGTTCCAAAACGTTGAATCGCGATGGGTATAAAATGCAATTCAGGAAATATCTTCGCAGCTTCTTTTACCGATTTACCTACAAAAGGAGCCGTACGTTGAAGTGAGGTTCCCACCATGATCAAAGCCCCTTCCTCAAATTCATAACTATCATTAAACGCTGATTGATCCAACAGTAGTTGAATTTCTTCCGCCGCCAGTTCTTCCGGGGAAATTAGTTCGTCGATCCCTAATTTTGAAAATCCTATTTCTTCCTTATTATCAATAAATTCAGTATTGGAAATTCGGGCGATGGTTCGCTTACAGCCCAATTGTTTTGCCATGACGCACAACGTAATATTGGTGGTTTCTGAACTAGTTACCCCTATTACAAGATCTGATGAATCTACCTTTGCTTCCTTCAACATACTAACCGAAGTAGCATCACCTTTTAAAACTTTAATATCCAAATGGGAATCTGCGTAGGCTAGACTTTCTTTCTTATTGTCTATGAGTGTAATATCCTGGGCTTCGTACGAAAGTAATTTGGCCAAGTGAAAACCTACTTCACCAGCACCGGCAATTATAATCTTCATGTGTAAGTAAACGCTGTTATTGCGATGCAAATATACGCTAAAAATACATTCTAGTAGAGCTGTTTGTGCTTTCATTAAATTCTATTCTTCAAACACATAACTATTATAGTATCTTTGCAAAAACAAATTTTCAGGATGTCAAAAAAAGTGAAACCCTATAAAAACTCTGATCTGGGCAAAAAAGAACAGGTGACTCAAATGTTTGACAAAATATCCGGAGAGTATGATGGTCTAAACAGAGTAATTTCTTTTGGTATCGATGTTAAATGGCGTAAAAAAGTGGTTTCGATTGTAAAAGACAGCAAGCCCTCTTCAATTCTTGATATTGCTACAGGCACAGGAGATCTCATCATAAGTTTGGCCGAAAGTGAAGCAAAAACTTTAACAGGTCTCGATATTTCACCGGGCATGCTTGAAATAGGACGTGAGAAGATCGCAAGAAAAAATCTGTCTGACCGAATAGAAATGCTCATAGGTGATAGTGAAAATATGCCTTTTGAAGACAATTCTTACGATGCCATAACAGTCGCGTTTGGTGTGCGTAACTTTGAAGATCTTGAAAAAGGTTTGGCAGAGATCTATCGTGTATTGAAACCCGGAGGTACATTTGTTGTATTAGAAACTTCAGTACCTACCAAAACTCCTTTTAAACAAGGGTACGGTCTATATACAGGAAAAATTATGCCTACCATTGGTAAATTGTTTTCAAAAGATCGTTCTGCCTACCAGTATCTATCAGAATCTGCGGCAAATTTTCCTTATGGAGAAGCTTTCAACAATATTTTACGTAAAACAGGGTTTATAAATGTGGAAGATATTCCACAAACCTTTGGAGTAGCAACTATTTACGTTGCTTCTAAATAGTTAATGATCACGTTTTCATGAAAAGACTTTTTTTTACGGTTCTTGTAGGTTTCTTAATTTCGTTAAATTCATTTGGTCAATTTAATGAGAACCCTATTCTAAATCTTGAAAATTTTGATAAACAGCGAGTACATTGGGGTTATTTTCTCGGGTTTAATCAATACGATTTTAAATTTGACTACAATGAGAACACGGGTGATGTACTTGTAGCCAAGACTACGGGCTTTAATGTGGGTCTTATAGGAAACCTTAGACTTAATGATTATTTCGACCTAAGGTTTGAACCCGGTCTTTATTATACGCAAAGAGATCTTGGTTTTCCAAATTTCGCAGAAGAACGTGATTTTTTGAGAGAGGTTCGATCTACTTATATTCATTTTCCGCTATTGATCAAGGCAAGTACGAAGCGGTTAGGGAATTTTAAACCCTATATCGTTGGAGGAGTTTCTACCTCTATAAATCTCGGGAGCAATGAAGACAGCAGAGACGATAATAGCAACGGTACTTTCAGGATGACAAGATCAACCTATTATTACGAAATAGGTTTTGGCATTGATTTCTACCTGTTTTATTTCAAATTCTCCCCTTCCATCAGAGGTGTTTTTGCTTTTAGTGATGAATTGGTCCCAGATGCGGACCCTAACAGCCCATGGACTTCCAACCTCAATGGGATGTATAGTAGAGCAGTCTTTATTAATTTTACTTTTGAATAGTTCTTCGTTTAAACTCGCTTAAGATGATTGCAGTAGCAGTAGCTACGTTTAAACTCTCGGTTTCCTTTAATTCACCATACTGGGGGATCGCAATATGCGTTGAAATTAGTTTGAGTACCTCCTGAGATATGCCATTTGCTTCATTTCCCATGACCAATATCCCTTCTTCCGGAAGCTTACTAGTATACATATTTTCCCCAGACATAGTCGCTGCGTATAAAGGCAATCGGGTTTCGTTTGCCAATACTTCCAGAGATTCATAGATAATGTTCACTCTCGCAAGAGACCCCATACTTGCCTGCACTACTTTTGGGTTATAACAGTCTACTGTATCATGACTACAGACTAATTGTTTTACACCAAACCAGTCACACAAACGAATGATCGTACCCAAATTTCCGGGATCACGTATACCATCTAATGCTACAATAAGTCCTTTATAAACAATAGGTTGCATTTCGGGAATTCTAAAAACACCCAGTACTCTATTTGGCGTCGTTAAGGCACTTATTTTCTTAAGGGTCGTTTCATTAATTAGTGTTTCTGGAATCTTACAACTATCTAAAAGACCCGGCTCAATTGTATATAATGCTTCTGCTTCAAATCGTGATTTCTCTATTTCTTTTACTACTTTTAATCCCTCCGCAATGAATAATCCGTATTTATTACGATACTTTTTTTGGTGAAGACTGGTCAATAGCGTGGTCCGGTTTTTGCTAACCATAAAATAGTGTATTTTTGATTCAGATTTTAAAATCTATTACGTTTATCTTGAAACACCTTTTGGCAAAAATAGCTGTAATCTTTTTAATTCTTAGCCTCACGGGTTGTAATGCAGTGAAACGGGTGAATGATGATGAATTGTTACTTACCCAGAACAATATAATCGTAAATGGTGAGAACGTAAAAAATGAAGAGCTCAATAGTCTTCTTTATCAAAAACCGAATAGCAGAGTATTGGGAATCCCTTTGAGGCTGCACATTTATAATTTCGCAAAAAAAAATCCGGATTCTTCATTTCAAAACTGGCTTTACAAAAAGCCCAAACGCTTTAAGAGACTCAAGAGCAAGGTGTCTGAAAAACAGGTAATAAAAATGCGGCAATCTTTCTCTGGCATCAACAACTGGATCAAAGAAACTGGTGAGGCACCTGTAATCATCGATACTAAAAAAGCCGAAAAGTCTGCCAAACGACTCCAATTGTATTATGAAAGTAGAGGGTATTTAAGAAATGAAACTTCTTTCGAGATTGATAGCAGCGGCAGTAAAAAAGAAAAACGTGCTGGTATTAAGTATACGGTAAACACCGGCAAGCCTTATTTTTTAGATAGCATTTCCCACAACATTATCTCAAAAGACCTCGATTCTATTTACGAATTACACAAAAAAAATTCCCTGATTAAAAAAGGAGATCAATTTAATGTTTTGACTTTTGAATCAGAAAGAAATCGTCTTGCAAATATCTTTTCAAATTCTGGTATTTATCGATTTCAACCTACATCAATTAATTTTGATGTGAAAATAGACAGTACTCCCGGGAGTACCGACTACAAGCTACCTATAACGCTTCAGATAAGCAACTATCTCAATCGGGTTGAAGGAGAACTAATAGAAAACGAATACAAGGTACATTCTATAAATAAGGTAAATATTTATGCCGATTACAACTTCAACGAAAACAAAGATTCTCTTAAGCATATCGATTTTGAAAACTACCGGATCTTTTACAGAGATAAACTAAGATACAGGCCGGAAGCGCTTACCAATGTAATGGCTATAATTCCCGGAGAAATTTACAAAGAGAGGAATCGTATTGTGACCAATCAACAAATCGGCAATCTACGAACGTTCAAATATCCGAATATAGAATATGTTTATGCAGATAGTACAGACAACCAATTAAACACCAATATTTACCTTACTGCAAGGCCTCGGTTTTCATTGGGCTTTAATACAGATGTATCTCATTCTAACATTCAGGATTTTGGGGTCTCCTTTAGTAGCTCGCTCATAAGTAGAAACGTTTTTAGAGGTGCAGAAACGCTGGAATTTGCAGCAAGAGGAACTTTGGGGTCTTCGCGTGAAGCCAACAATTCTGAGGATCGTTTTTTCAATATTTCAGAAATAGGTGCTGATATAAGACTCAATTTCCCAAGGTTCTTTTTTCCGGTGAATACAGAAAAACTTATTCCAAAATACATGCTCCCGGAAACCCGTATTTCGGTTGGAACAAGTATTCAAACAAATATCGGACTTGACAAACAGAGTTTTAACAACACACTTCGTTACAGCTGGAGTCCTGACCAAACCAGAAAAAATATTTTTGAATTAATCAATATTCAATATATACGTAACGTTAACATCGATAATTTCTTCAATGTTTACGAAGACACCTATAACAGGCTTAATGAAATTGCCATCGTTGCAGGATATCCTGCAGAAGATAACCTTTCGATCCCCGAAGAAACCAATCAGTTCATTTCTGATGTTCTTTCTAATAATGTACCTCAAATCCCTTCTGGTTCTGAAGACTTCAGAGACGTTCTCAATATTAGCGAAAGACAGGAAAGATTAACAGACAACAACCTTATTTTCGCTTCCAGTTTTACCCACACCCGAAACAATCGTGTCAATTTTGAAGACAACAGTTTTTCGCAGTTTCGTCTAAAACTGGAATCTGCGGGTAATGTACTGTCTGGGGTCTCAAAATTGATAGAATTTGACCAGGATGAAAATGGAAATAATTTGGTTTTTGGAGTTCAGTATTCGCAATACATAAAAACAGAATTTGATTATATAAAGTATTGGGAACTAAGTAGCAAGGAAGTACTTGCTTTTAGAAGTTTCTTTGGGTTTGCAATTCCGTTTGGGAATGCGAATAACATCCCTTTCTCTCAGAGTTACTTTGGGGGTGGTTCTAATGATAACCGAGCCTGGGAAGCCTATGCCCTGGGACCTGGTACTACTCGTAACTTTAATGATTTTAATGAAGCAAACCTTAAGTTAGCTTTTAATCTGGAATACCGCTTTAATATTTTTGGCAGTTTTAACGGTGCCCTGTTTGCCGATGCCGGAAATATCTGGAATGCACTAGATAATGTTACTGATGAGCAAGCCGTATTTGAAGATTTTTCTTCATTCGGAGAGCTTGCTTTAGGTACAGGATTCGGACTCAGATACGACTTTAGTTTCTTTGTAATCAGATTCGACACAGGTTTCAAAACCTTTAACCCCGCTAATGATCCCGGCAAAAGATGGTTCAGAGAGTATAATTTTGGTAGAGCAGTGTTCAACATTGGGATAAATTATCCTTTTTAAGCATTATTATTTTATTACTTTTGTACACTGTCAACTAACTAAAAAACACTATGAGTCATAACATCAAGCCCGGTGTAGCAACCGGCAAAGAGGTACAAGAAATTTTTACTTACGCAAAAGAAAAAGGCTTTGCTCTTCCCGCCGTTAATGTTATAGGATCTAACAGTATAAATGGAGTTCTGGAAACCGCCGCAGAACTCAATGCGCCTGTCATCATTCAATTTTCTAACGGAGGTGCCCAATTCAATGCAGGCAAAGGCCTGAGCAATGAAGGTCAGCAAGCAGCTATAGCAGGTGCAATTGCTGGCGCTAAGCATGTTCATCAATTAGCAGAAGCCTATGGTGCTACTGTAATTATGCATACCGATCATTGCGCAAAAAATTTACTCCCATGGATAGACGGTTTGCTAGATGCCAGCGAAAAGCATTTTAAGGAAACCGGAAAGCCACTGTATAGCTCTCATATGATAGATCTTTCTGAAGAACCTTTAGAAGAAAATATCGAAATATGTAAGACCTATCTTAAGAGAATGCATAAAATGGGCATGACATTAGAAATAGAATTGGGAATTACCGGAGGTGAAGAAGACGGAGTGGATAATACAGACGTAGACAGTTCTAAATTATATACGCAGCCTGAAGAAGTAGCTTATGCTTATGAAGAACTTAAAAAAGTAAGCGATCAATTCACGGTAGCCGCAGCCTTTGGAAATGTGCATGGTGTTTATAAGCCCGGTAACGTAAAACTTACTCCTAAGATCCTTAAAAATTCTCAAGATCATATTCAACAAAAATTCAATACAGGTTCTAACCCTGTAGATTTCGTGTTTCATGGAGGCTCCGGATCAACTGAGGCGGAGATCCAGGAAGCGATCGGTTACGGAGTTATTAAGATGAATATAGACACAGATCTTCAATTTGCTTTTACCGAAGGAATTCGAGATTACATGATCAATAAAAAGGACTATGTATCTACGCAAATAGGGAATCCCGATGGTGCTGATGAGCCTAATAAAAAACATTACGATCCTAGAAAATGGCTACGTGAAGGTGAAATAACTTTTAAGGAGCGTCTTAAAAAAGCTTTCGCAGACCTGAACAATGTGAATACGCTATAAATCTAATGATATCGAATAATTCTTAAAGTATTTCAATTCGCTTGATGTGGCTTAGGAATTATCCTTGAATTACAAATTTGAAATAAATGGCCTGGTTTAAAAGAAAAGAAAAGGGAATCCAAACTTCAACCGAAGAAAAAAAAGACACCCCTAAAGGGTTGTGGTATAAATCCCCTACAGGAAAAGTTGTGGAGGCAGAAGAACTTGCCAAGAACTACTATGTAAGTCCGGAAGATGATTATCATGTTCGTATTGGTAGTAAAGAATATTTTGAAATTATATTCGACGATAACAAATTCAAAGAGCTGGATGCCGGTTTGACCTCAAAAGATCCTTTGCGGTTTGAAGATACCAAGAAATACTCCGATCGTTTAAAGCAGGCTAGAGATAAAACAGGGCTTAAAGATGCTGTGCGCTCGGCTGTTGGTAAATCTATGGGCAATGAACTGGTGGTCTCTTGTATGGATTTTGCTTTTATTGGAGGATCAATGGGAAGTGTGGTAGGTGAAAAAATCGCTAGAGCTATCGACTATGCGATCAAGAAAAAACTACCATTTGTAATGATATCCAAATCCGGAGGTGCCCGAATGATGGAAGCTGCCTTATCATTAATGCAATTGGCAAAAACTTCTGCGAAACTTGCGCAGCTTAGCGAAGCAGGGCTTCCATATATTTCTCTATGTACAGATCCTACTACCGGTGGTACTACTGCGTCTTATGCGATGCTTGGTGATATTAATATTGCCGAACCAGGTGCCCTTATAGGCTTTGCAGGACCAAGGGTAGTAAAAGAAGCTACAGGTAAAGAATTACCAGATGATTTTCAAACTTCAGAATTTTTACTTGAGCACGGTTTTCTCGACTTCATAGTCCATCGAAAAGAACTTAAGAAAAAAATAAATCTATACATTGATTTAATTTTGAATCAGAAAGTAAGAAGTTAAAAAAAGCCCCGAATTTCGGGGCTTTTTGTTAATCTCTAAATCGTCGCAAATTAATTTCTTTGGTGGTTCCGTCTGGGTATGTGAGTATGGCTTTATTGTCACATCTTCCATCTCCAAAATCTAAAGAAACTGCGTTTCCATTACGACTGATCTCCAACACTCCACTTACTATGAACCTACAGGCTAGTTCTCTTCTCAAAGGAGTGATCACAGTTCTTTTCCAGGTATTTCCAAGTCTATTTGTGTACGTGGCATTTCCTGTAATCAAAAACACATTATCCCCCCAGGTTCCAGAACCATATCCTTCAATCCATTCTCTCGTCCTGGTTCCGTTAAACGAAGCTGTATCTCCGTTTGGCCAAGTAGCCTCAAATCGTGCTTCTGCAACAGATTGCGGATTGCCATTTTCATTAGTTCGGAATCTCGTAATCGAAGAATTTCCTTCAACACTTACCCCATTGAACACAAAGTTCTCCAAAGAAAACGTAAGCTCTTTAGACATGGCTTCCATATCTTTGGTATATGTTAAATAAATGATACCGCTTACGATATTTCCATTTCGTAATTCGCAACCTTCTGCAAATTCGATGGTTAGTTCTTTAGTCGTGTCTGTGATCACTCTGGTGATCGTTACACAATCTGGCAAATAATCTGAGGTATAATCGCTACGGGAAATTGTGGCGATCTCGTCGGCGGCATAGATATCCTCAACTACACCGTTTACTTCTTCAGAAATCAAGTCAACTTCATCCATAGCGTTTACTTGTTCTTCTGAGATGACCTCATTTTCATCAAAATTTACGTCTTCGTTGTTACAGCTTGCTACTACTATCATTGCCAGTAAGAGTAATGGAAGCTTTTTGAGTACTACTTTCATAATTAAATGGTTTTAATGTTTTGTTAGTAGTAAGACATCGTATTTTAGAAAAGGTTTAACGAGTATCATTTATTTTCGAAATCATATCGTTTTTTGCTGCTGGATACACCTTTTTAATAATCCTTGATTAATTAGCTTCCAAATCATAAAATATTTCTATATTTGCAGGCCGATAGAAAGCCTATCGACATACATAAAAATCATTTAAATAATATTGGCATGTATCTTACAAAAGAAGCGAAGAAAGACATTTTTAAAAAGCACGGTGGTGCTGAAACCAATACAGGTTCGGCAGAAGGACAGATAGCTCTATTCACACACCGTATTAATCACCTTACAGAACACCTTAAAAACAATCGTAAAGATTTCAATACAGAGCGTTCATTGGTGAAGTTGGTAGGTAAAAGAAGAAGCCTTCTAGATTATCTTAAGAAAAAAGATATCGAACGTTACCGTGCGATTATAAAAGAACTAGGAATTAGAAAGTAATTCAAAAGAGGCTTCATGCCTCTTTTTTTATTGATATTCTGCTATTATAAAGTAGAAGTAATAATGAGTTTATCTCATCGAGAAAATTGAAAGATTTTCAAACAAAAAGCTGAATATTTTGGTTTTTCATTGGGTTTTAACAACTACAACAACACAACGCCCATTGTTTAATTAATTTAAAAAAATTTATGATTCCTGAAGTAAAACAAGAAATTATTGAATTGGGAGACGGTAGGACGATCTCTCTCGAAACAGGAAAGTTAGCAAAACAAGCAGATGGCTCTGTTGTAGTAAGAATGGGAGACGCCATGTTACTTGCCACCGTAGTATCTGCTCGAAAAGCTTCTCCGGTAGACTTTTTACCACTTACAGTAGATTATCGTGAGAAATTTGCTGCTGCAGGTAGATTCCCGGGAGGTTTCTTTAAAAGAGAAGCAAGACCTAGTGATTCTGAAGTTTTGACCATGCGATTGGTAGACCGGGTATTGCGACCTTTATTCCCAAAAGATTATCACGCTGAAACACAGGTGATGATCCAATTAATGTCTCATGACGATGAGGTAATGCCTGATGCATTAGCAGGGCTTGCCGCTTCAGCATGTATCCAATTATCAGATATTCCTTTTGAATATGCTATTTCCGAAGTACGTGTTGCACGTATAGACGGAGAATTTGTGATCAACCCAAGCAAATCCCAACTTGCGAAAGCAGATATGGATTTAATGGTAGGCGCATCGGAAGATTCAGTTGCGATGGTGGAAGGAGAAATGATGGAAGTATCTGAAAAAGAGATGGCAGATGCCATTAAATTTGCGCATGAAGCAATTAAAGTTCAGTGCAAAGCTCAAATGAATCTTGTCGAAAAAATGGGTGGAAAGAAAGAAACCCGTGAATACGAAGAAGAGAAAGAAAATGAGGAAATGGCAGCTAAGATCAAAGAGTTTGCCTATGATAAGTGCTATGAAATTGCGAAAGAAGATACTTCAAAGCAGGAACGTGGAGAAAAGTTCTCGGAGCTAAAAACCGCATGCGAAGAATTATTTACCGAAGAAGAATTGGAAGAAGATGGAGAGCTGGTTGGTAAGTACTTTGGTAAAGTCCAGAAAGATGCTGTAAGAAACCTGATTCTTGATGAGAAAATCAGATTGGATGGCAGAAAGCCGGAAGATATCAGACCTATTTGGTGCGAAGTGCCATTTTTACCATCTACCCATGGTTCTTCTGTATTTACAAGAGGAGAAACTCAGGCACTGGCAACCGTAACGCTGGGAACTTCCCGGGAGGCTAATGTTATTGACCTTCCTACAGATCAAGGAGAAGAAAGGTTTTACCTGCACTACAACTTCCCTCCTTTCTCTACAGGAGAAGCGAGACCGTTAAGAGGAACTTCACGAAGAGAGGTGGGACACGGAAATTTAGCACAGCGTGCCCTAAAGAATATGATCCCGGAAGATTGTCCTTATACAGTGAGAGTTGTTTCTGAGGTATTGGAGTCTAATGGTTCATCATCTATGGCAACTGTTTGTGCGGGTACTATGGCATTAATGGATTCTGGTGTTCAACTAAAGCAGCCCGTTTCCGGAATTGCAATGGGGCTTATTACCGATGGAGAGCGCTATGCTGTTTTATCTGACATCTTAGGAGATGAAGATCACCTGGGAGATATGGACTTTAAAGTGACAGGTACCGCTAATGGAATTACAGCCTGCCAGATGGATATTAAAATAAAAGGACTGTCTTACGAAATTCTGGAAAAAGCACTTAATCAGGCCAGAGAAGGACGTCTTCATATACTAGACAAGCTAACTGAAGCTATCTCGGCTCCCGCAGCTACTGTAAAAGCACATGCTCCAAAAATTGTCAAAATGGAAATTCCTAAAGACTACATTGGTGCGGTTATAGGGCCTGGAGGAAAAAATATTCAGGCATTACAGGCAGAAACAGAAACTACGGTTGTTATTGAAGAAGATGGAGATGTGGGTATCGTAGAAATTCTTGGTGTAAATCAAGAAGGCATCGACAATGCTATAGAACGTATTAAAGCCTATACATTTGAGCCTAAAGAAGGAGAAACCTATTCAGTTACGGTGACCAAAATACTTGATTTTGGAGCAGTGATTGAGTTTGTACCCGGAAAAGACTCTTTATTACATGTTTCTGAAATTGCCTGGGAACGTACTGAAAATGCAGGAGATGTCTTAAAAGTAGGCGATGTTTTAGACGTGAAATACATAGGTCTTGATCCAAGAACTAAAAAACCAAAAGTTTCACGTAAAGCACTTCTTCCCAGACCTCCAAGAAAAGAACGTCCCGAAGGTGAAGAAAGACGAGACGATCGAAGAAGAAATGACAATCGCAATCGTGGAAACGACAGAAACCGCGATCGAGACAGAAGACCAAAACAAAATGATAATAGAGACGACTCTTAGTCATTTGTAATTCATCAGATATCAAAAACGCTCCTCATGAGGAGCGTTTTTATTTTGCCTTAATTAAAATCTGTATTTTCGTTATATGATAAAACTTCGTCATGAATCGTAAGTTACTCCTTATTATAATCCTATTCATAAATACGGTTGTATTTAGTCAGGAACGCTATAAAGACTCCGTTTTTTCGAATATCCTTTCCAAAACGTATGAATATGCGGTGAAAGATACCACTTCTTTAAAATTAGATTTTTACGAAGCCAGAGAAGACACCTTGCAAAAACGACCGTTATTTATTTTCGTGCATGGGGGTGGTTTTTCTTCCGGTAAAAGAGATCACAAAGAAATTATCAATCTTGCCAAACAAGTCGCTTCCAGAGGTTATGTGGTCGCGTCTTTATCGTATCGACTTACCAGGAAGGGTAAAAGTTTTGGTTGTGATTGCCCAAAAGCCGATAAAATCGAAGCTTTCAGGGCTGCTGGTGAAGACATTACCGATGCTGTTTTATTCTTACTTGAAAGTCCGGATACCTTTAGAATAGATGAAGAAAAGATTATTTTAAGCGGAAGCAGCGCAGGAGCCGAAGGCATTTTGAATCTTGCTTACAATAAAAGTATCCTCTTTGCAGAAGAAGATAAATACCGCAATATAAAACCTGCGGCTGTGGTTTCCTTAGCTGGTGCAATTCTCGACAGCCGTTACATTACAGAAACCAATGTAATACCAGGCATCTTTTTTCATGGCACTGCCGACCCGCTGGTTCCTTATGCTTCCGGTGCACATCATTACTGCGATCCTGAAAAAATCGGCTATTTGATGCTGGATGGTTCTGCTACGATTGTCTCAAAGTTGAAAACCCTCAATCAAAGCTTTTTGTTTTACTCTTTCGTTGATGCAAATCACGACGTTTTCAAAATTCCGTTCAAAAGACTGAATGAAATATTCAATTTCATGTCGAGAGTAGTCATTAACAATAAATTCTATCAGGCCAACATCACCGTCAACAAAGGGGAATAGGTCTATTTTCTTAGCATCTGAAATAAAAAATTCTGTTTTTGTAACATTTTAGCGGTTGCTTGCGTATAACTATATACGACAAGCATTATTTTTAAAAATTAGCAGGAGAGAAAATTAGATGAGACAACTTAAAATTACAAAGCAGGTTACCAACAGAGAGACTGCTTCTTTAGACAAGTATCTTCAGGAAATAGGTAAAGTTGACCTGATCACGGCAGACGAAGAAGTAGAATTGGCACAACGAATAAAAGCAGGAGATCAACGAGCTTTAGAAAAACTTACAAAAGCGAACCTACGTTTCGTAGTATCTGTTGCCAAGCAATATCAGAATCAGGGATTAACGCTTCCTGATCTCATTAATGAAGGTAATCTTGGCTTGATCAAAGCCGCACAACGTTTTGATGAGACTCGTGGATTTAAATTCATATCATACGCCGTGTGGTGGATTCGGCAGTCGATACTTCAGGCACTTGCAGAACAATCAAGAATTGTTCGGTTACCTTTAAATAAGATTGGATCTATCAATAAGATCAATAAAACCTATGCCTTTCTTGAACAGGCTCATGAGCGCATTCCTTCTGCAGAAGAAATTGCCAAAGAGTTGGACATGACGGTTAATGATGTGAAAGAGTCTATGAAAAACTCTGGACGTCACGTTTCTATGGATGCACCGTTGGTAGAAGGAGAAGATTCTAATCTATACGACGTACTGCGAAGCGGGGAATCTCCAAATCCCGATCGGGAATTGTTACATGAATCGCTACGCACTGAAATTGAGCGTGCTCTTGAGACACTTACTCCTCGTGAAGCCGATGTAATTCGTCTTTACTTTGGGTTGGGAGACCAACATCCTATGACGCTTGAAGAAATAGGTGAGACTTTTGACCTTACCCGAGAGCGTGTACGTCAAATTAAAGAAAAAGCGATTAGACGTCTCAAGCATACTTCTAGAAGTAAAATTTTGAAAACTTATCTTGGTTAAAACCTATAACACTTTACAAAACAAAGTATTTTTCGTAATTTGCTGCGTAGGAAAAAAATGTTTTAACCTTACATACGATAACAACAGTTTATCATAACTGTTCGTTTTTTGATTGATGAATGACCCCGGCTGATTACCGGGGTTTTTTCATAGCATACAAGTAACACATTAATTTCTGCTTCTAAAGGTGCTTTGCTATCTTTGCAACATAATCACCGTAAGACTTATATAATGAATTCTAAACGCATTGCCCCTTCTATTCTAGCCGCCGATTTCGCCAATTTGCAAGATGATATTGAAATGGTGAATGAAAGCATGGCAGACTGGTTTCATATAGATATCATGGATGGTGTTTTTGTTCCGAATATTTCATTTGGAATGCCGGTTCTAAAGGCCATTACCAAACATGCAAAAAAGACCATAGACGTTCATTTAATGATCGTAGATCCAGATCGCTACATTGAAACATTCGCATCCTTAGGAGCAAATATTCTTACCGTTCATTATGAAGCTTGTACGCATTTACACCGAACACTGCAGGCTATAAAGGCAGCTGGGATGAAAGCTGGTGTCGCTATTAATCCGCATACACCTGTTCATATGCTGAAAGACATTATCAAAGATATAGATCTGGTATGTGTCATGAGTGTGAATCCGGGATTTGGAGGGCAATCATTTATTGAGCAAACCTATGCTAAAGTTGCTAATTTAAAAACGTTGATTCTGGAGGAAGATGCCGCTACGCTAATAGAGATCGATGGAGGTGTCACTTCTAAAAATGCAAAGAAATTAACCGATGTCGGCGCCGACGTGTTAGTAGCAGGGAGCTTTGTTTTCGGTAGTGATGATCCCAAAGCAACTATTGAATCTTTGAAAAACATAATCTCGTAGTGAAACCATTAGATGTACTTATCGTAGGCGGAGGCCCCATTGGGATTGCTTCATGTCTGGAAGCAAAAAATAAAGGCCTTACATCACTTATTATTGAAAAAGGATGTATTGCCAATTCTTTATATAATTATCCGGTGAATATGCAATTCTTTTCAACATCTGAAAAATTAGAGATTGACGACATCCCTTTCATCAGTAAAGAAAATAAACCTCGTAGACCGGAAGCTTTGGAATACTACCGACGCATCGTTACCTCTAACGATTTACCCATTCGACTTTTTGAAAAAGTGGTTTCAGTCATCCGAGAAAGTACAGATCTTTTTAAGGTAACCACAGATAAAAGCGAGTACTTATCCAGAAATCTCATCATCGCTACCGGTTTTTATGACATTCCTAATAAAATTGGAGTTAAAGGAGAAGAACTGTCTAAAGTAACTCACTATTACAAGGATCCGCATTATTATTCCGGACAAAAAGTAGCTGTTATTGGAGCAAGCAATTCTGCCGTGGATGCGGCTTTGGAATGTTATCGCAAAGGCGCCGAAGTCACTATAATCGTGCGCGGCCCTGAAATAGGAAAACGTGTTAAATATTGGGTGAAGCCTGATATTGAAAATCGTATTAAAGAGGGAAGTATTGCTGCCTTTTTCAACAGCGAAGTGATTGAAATTCGGGAAAAGGACATTACAGTAAAAACACCAGACGAACCACAAACACTTGCTAACGACTTTGTGCTGGCTCTGACAGGCTACGAACCAAATTTTGACTTTTTAAAGAAACTTGGAATCGCTTTATCAGACGATGAAAAAAAATACCCGCAATACGATTCGGAGACTATGGAAACAAATGTAGCTGGTATTTATCTGGCCGGTGTGATCTGTGGAGGAATGGATACGCATAAATGGTTTATTGAGAACTCCAGAATACACGCTAAACGTATTATAAACAGTATTCTAGAAAAAAAAGAACTGAAGGAGCATCACTAGAGACGTATTTCTGATGTTCAGGATTCCTCACCGAACTGATAATTGAGCATTTGATGAAGAATGGCATACAACCCCGGAAATTCTTTCCGGAAAACTTCTGGTGTTTCTATAAAATGTTCTAGGCTTACGGCAAAAAATTCAAACTTATTTACTTTGGCATAATCCCTGAAATAATCGGTTTTGTGCAACCGATGCATGAAGTGTGGATCTTGCAGTAACCGATCTATTCGATGAAGACCATCTGAAAATATTACTGTACTGCTGTCCTTGATTTTTAAACTTTCATAACTCAGGGCATGCGCAAACTCATGGATCGCCAGATTAAGGTTGTCGTCTTCTATTTCGTATCCCTTTAAAAAATCTTTCCAGGAAAATACAATAGTTTTCAAAGCAGGATTATATTCTCCTATATGTTCTGCACGGTTTAGTATGGACTCGTACTGTTCAGGGTAAATAATAAATCGCTTCACGGAAGGCATTAAATAGCGTCTCATTCCGAAGGTAAGCATAACCGCAGTCGCTGCGATCCACAATTTCAAATTCTCTGTGATGACCACTTCTCCTCTGGCAATAAACTGCTTATCCTGTATGTATTTGAGTACACGATGCCCAAAGAGCTTTTGTTTACGACTACTCAGCTTTCGGTAAAAACTAAATCGGGAGGAAAGAAACTGATGTTGTGATGCCTGTAATTCAAGAACCACCAAATGCGTGTAAACCAGCAAGGGTCTTTTAAAAATACGGGCATAGACCAATTCTAACAATACAAATACTAACAGGGCACTGAGAAAAATTGTAAGACCAATGACCATAATCACAAAAAGCATATGTATATTCTAATTCAATTAAGAATGGGAAAGGCTTAAATATTGCTAACGAAATTCTTTTTATTATATGATATCTGCTACATATAAATTTTAGGGAAATCTTTCAAACCCGGTAATATAACCATCTCTTGACACACCACTATTAACACTCAAAACGTTGTTGCTCACAAACAAAAAACCCATTCGCTGACCATCTATATAAAGAATCAAGGAATTTTGAATTCTTCTCAATTCAAAGGAATAACTACCATCTGGTAAACCGGCGAATAGCTGTCTTGGATCTTCGGCATTTATAGCATTTTCAATGAGAACTTCTCCTCTGTCAAGATTAAAATTCCAACTGATTTCATCCGGTTCAAAATTTATATCGATATCCAGCGTACCACCACTAACGTTTATCAAACTCCATCTTCCATCCAACTCTGATGGAACAGTGGCGGAATCATCATCATCACAGCTTAATTGTGTACATACCAGTATGCTTAAAATAATCATTTTTGTCAATCTGTTCATACTAAACTATTTAGAGTCTATAAATGAGATGCCCAAAGTGTAAAAAGTTGCGTGAAATATAATTGCAACAAGTTGTTTATTCAATTATCAGTAAACTACCTCAGGGCAAGCCGATGAGACATTTGTTTGAAGCAAATGTTTAATTTCGAGGTAAACCTAGGGGATATGACCTTTTGGCGATACCAAAAAAGGCATAAAAAAAAGCCTGACAGCTTAGTGCAGGCTTTTCAAACATTTCAAATCTTATTCGAATGGCTTATAGTTAAATTTTTGCCCACCAACGGAAGCATCAGCCATTAGACCTGCTTTTGGCAATGCAAAAACGGCTACTCCATCTCTGTATTTTGCATTCAAGGCTACTCCCGATTTTAATGCTACTGCAGAAGCACCCGCTTCAAACTCAAAGTCACCATCCTTAAAGTCTTCAAGATCGTCTTTCGTTTCAAAGAAAATAACTTCAATTATTGCCTGTCCTCCTGCTTGAAGGCCAATATTCAATTTTTTAAGACTTGCCATTCCTACAGCATTTCCGTTTTCGTAAAGTACACCGTTTCCGGAAGCTCCTCCGATGATAAATCCGCCTTTACCCACATTTGGGAAAATAACATATCCGGCAGAGTCATCGAAGAACTCTTCAAGATCGGGCACTTCTTTAAGTAATGTTTTTTTCGCTTTAATAGCATCCTTCATTACCTTTTTGTCCTTTTTATTCTGAGAAAACACAACAGTCGCACTTAGTACAAACACGAGTAAGGTGATCGTTTTTAATAATTTCATCATTTATTTTTTTAGTTCAACGTAATTTCCCTGTAAAGTTACAAGATACCCCAGGTAAAGTTGACGTTTATTAACATTTCCTTGACTTATTTACCATTTTATATCAAGATCTGGCATTTATATCTACTGTGCTATGATCTTCCCATATCAATGCAGCTGCGCCACAAATAGCTGCTGTCTTATTGGGCATACCTGAAGGCAAGAGCTTTACTTTGCCTTTGTAAACCTGTAATAAAGAGTCATTCATATGCTTTTCGGTTCTTTCGAAGATCCATTTTCCGCTATTGGCGAGGCCTCCCAAAAGAAAAAAGGCTTCCGGCTGGGTAAATGCGGTAAAATTAGCCAGTGCCAAACCTAAAATTTTCGAGGTATAGTCAAAAGCTCTGATAGCCAAAATATCTCCTTCTTCTGCAGCTTTGGTGATATCTTCTCCGTGAAGATCGTTATAACTAATATTGCGAAATCTACTATCTTCCATGTACTTGCACTGCATATACATGATCGTTCTTTTGAGTCCCGTAGCAGACACATATGCTTCCAATCCTCCCCGAATATCTAAGCCGGTGAGTCGGCCGTCGCCCATCGTCATATCTACATGCCCTAATTCTCCTGCAAAACCATCGTAGCCGCTAATGAGTTGACCGTTTGCCACAATTCCTGCGCCAAAGCCCGTACCTAAAGTGATCACAATAAAATCTTTCATTCCCTGAGCATTACCGAAGAGCATCTCTCCAAGAGCAGCAGCGCTTGCATCGTTCATGATTTTCATTGGAAGCGCTATTTTTTCCTGTAGTTTTTTGACGATTGGCACTATTCCCTTCCAGACCAGGTTCGTGGCATGTTCTATGGTTCCGTTTCGATCTGAAGCGTTCGGTGCTCCTATTCCGCAACCAAGTAGATTTACCTCTGCTTCCATTTCACCCTTGAGCTGGTGAATTGTTTTTACAATTTGATCTAAAAAAGCATCTAAATCCTCATATTCTCTGGTTCTGAAGTAAGTCTGCACCAGACATTTTCCTTCTCTATTTACGAGACCGATCTTTGTTTTTGTTCCACCAATATCAATTCCAACTACTAAATCCATGTGCTAAATTGTATTTCTATACGCTACTAATTTCGTTTCGTAGCTCAATGCTAAGCAAAGTTATTGCCTAAAAATAACACATCCTGAAAATAATTTACCGCTCTTCACTCATTTATTTTGCCTGATTTTTAGGAATATTGATTATTTAAAGTAAACTACCTCAGGGTAAACCCATAAGGTAGTTGTTTGAAGCCAAACTTTAATTTCGAGGCAAACCTCGGGGTATTAGTCCCTTTGGCGGTACCAATAAAAGACTCCTGTGAATTCTAAATTCACAGGAGTCTTTCTCACAAACATATAATTACTAACTCTGCTTCAACACGAAGTTGATAGGAATACTATACGGAACTTTTACCGATTTACCTCTTTGACGACCGGGAGTCATTACCGGTAAGGCTTTGATAATTCTTGAAGCCTCTGTTTCCAGGGTACGATCTGGTCCTCTGGTTCGAATATTGGTAACGTAACCTTTAGAATCGATCTCAAACATTACGAATACGCGACCTGAAATACCCAATTCCAGAGCAATATCCGGGTATTGAAAATGTTTTTTTACGTGCTCCTGCATTTTTCGTTGAAAGCAATCTCTTAATTCAGTGTTGCTTCCTCCCTCACATCCAGGGAAAATTGGAACTTTTTCAATGACAGCAAAGGGAACAATGATCTCTTCTTCCTCTTCCCCTACCTGCACATCTTCCATACTAACGATAGCTTTGGAGATCACCTCATCTTGATTGGTTTCGGTACTTTCTATAACTGTTTCTTCAATCTCCTCTACATCTTCAACAACCTGAATCACTTCTGGCGTAGCCATAGGCGGAGGCGGTGGTGGTGTATTGATCGTTTCGGTAATTGGAATATCCTCTTTTATATCTTCAATCACTGTAATAGTGCTAATGAACTCATCTGTACTTTCGTACGTCTTTAGTTCAAGGGCTCTCCATGTAATAAGTAACATAATGTTAAGACCTATTACAAAATAAAGTCCGCTGTTGCGACTTAAATCTAGCTTAGGGTTCTTTTTTGGTTTCATAACTTCATGTATTATATTCATAAAGTTATTAGAGGTACCTCCCTTTTCCTATGACAAATGTCAGTTTTGGAATAGGTTAGTTTTTAATACGAGGTATATAGAACGAAGAGAAGCTAATGCAGTCTGATCTTTGACCGCTTTCAAAGAAATTCCCTGCTCGACCACAAGAATTTCATTTACCGTACAAGAAAAAGTCAAATAGCATAACAAAAAAATTATATATCCCATAATACATTAATAAATTCAGCACAAGAACAATTATTTAAAGAGATACTATTTTTAAGTTCATGTTTTTGTGGGAACATCTATGCAATAACTCTTAATTTACTTTCTCCAAATTTGAGCCATTTTAAAACTGCATTGCGACAGATTCTGTCTAGTTCTTGTTAGCATTAATCTGTTCTTCTTTTAAAGATTATTATTTTTTAGTACTACCCCAAAACACTGCTCAACTTAAACATGGGTAAGTACATTGCAATTAGTATAACCCCTACGAGCACTCCTACAAACAGAATAATTAAAGGCTCCATAATAGTTGAGAGCATTTTAGATCGTTGCTGTACCTGTATATTGTATTGCTGGTTGAGGCGATTAAAAATAAATTCTGTTTGATTGGTTTCTTCGGCGACCTTTACCAACGCCACCATCTTATTATCAAACACCTTACATTTTCTAAGTGCATCGCTCAGTGAAACTCCTTTTAACAAGAGCTGCTCTACATTTTGTAATGCTATTTTGATGGGATAAAACCCGATCATCTGGCTTACCAGTTGCATACTGTTGACAATGGGGACTTTGGAGGCCGTTAGCAAGGAAACTGCTTGTGCAAATTGTGCAAGATATACGGTTTTAATAAAAGATCCGAAAAAAGGAAGACGCACCAGCAAACGATCCCGGAATCTCTGATAGTTTTCATTTTTTCCAAAAACTGCGGCCAGAATAAATGCAAGTACTGTAAATAGGAGTAATAACCAGCCATATGATTTTAGTCCTTTTGAAAGTGCAATGATCAGGCGAGTGATCCAGGGAAGTTCTACATTATTTTGCTGAAATATGTCCTGAAACATAGGAACTACAAAACTGAGCATAAAACCTACTACTGCCACTGCCGTAATAAAAATGATAAGGGGATAAGTTAACGCGCCGATCACATTACGACGTTGTTCATTCTTGCGACTGTAAAAATCACCTAACTCCCTCGCAATCAATCCCAGGTTTCCGGTTTCTTCTCCGATACGAACTGAATGATACTCATAGGCAGTAAAAGCTTTATTTTGTTGCATTACTTCAGAAAAACTGGTTCCTTTTACAATCTCTGTAAGTAGTTTGTCAAAAAAAATTCGTTGCTTCTCTTTTTTTTGAGATTCCTTGATCAAGCTGAGTGCTTCCTTTAAGATAACACCTGCTTTAAGCAAGACACTTAATTCCGTATAAAAATCTTCTTTTTGTTTATTGCCAAAGGTATTGCCGAATAATGTAATTTCCTTTTTCCAAATAGAATCTACAACATCAGTCTGTTTAGATGAAGTATTTTTTGAGGCAGGTATGTTATCGAGTTTAAAGGCCATTCATGTATAAAGTTGCATCATTCCGCCGGAATATAAACAGCGATTGTTCGAGTGTGTTTTTATCGGTTTTTAGTTCAACCGCATCGATACTGCCATTAAATTTCTCCGTTCCATCAAGATAGAACTTTTTTTCAGCTATCCCAATGAAAAGTGTATCGGTCTGTCTGATGATCTTTTCAGGTTCAAAAACATAGCTAATTGTATCCAGCGGACTATAAAAAAGAAGTTCATCATCTATTTGTTTGTAAAAAACCTTCGGATAGCGATTCATATCAAGCCATAGCAATTGCTCCAGCTTCTGTAATTCTTCATTGCGGTTAAAATTTGTGCGTATCGCTTCCATGTGCTGTTGTACAAGACCCAATACCGAAAAGGCAAGACCAATTACGATGGTCGTGAGCAAAAGTACTACGACGAGTTCGCTTAACGTAAATGCCCTTACTTTATGTGAACTGGACTTATTCATATCGTACAGCCGTATTTTTGGTGATCTTCTTCCCTGTTTTTTGATGTATCGCTTCAAAGATCACATATTCTTTACCTGATTCCTCTATACGCTGAGCCGTTAGCCGCCAGTCGTTTTGGATGTCGTTGACAGGCAGGTTTAGTTTTCCACGCGAATACGCATATTCCATTTTATGAAGTATGTGATGAGCATCCTGAACACGGGTTCGGGTGGTATTTTGAAATAGGTTATTCAATACCAGACTGGCCACCATAAAAATGACTACTATAAGTACCGTAGCAGTCATGGTTTCCATGAGGGTTGATGCCTGAACTCTTTTTAATAAAGCCATTTAATAATCGTTTGTGAGGTGTTTTCCAATGGAAGCCCTCCGTATTCTTTTGGCAATTCTTCTCCCAGAATATTGCCGTTATAAATATGATTCTGATAGATCGAACCAAATTGTTGCGCTACAAAGCCCCTTGTGTAAACACTCCCCTTTATCGTACCTTTTAATTCCAGATTACTCTGGCAATACACCTCTCCAACAAGTTCACTATTTTCTTCCAATAAAATACGAGGCTGAAAATCGGGACGACCGTCCTTGTGTTTTCCCTGCTCCAGATACAACAGCATTCCCTTAACGGAAGCATTCTCTGCTATCAATATCTGATTTGGATCAGTTGTATTGACGGAACTAAATTCTTCTTTTTGTATATCATTGATAAGTATGAGTGCCGAAGGATATTGAAGGTTAGCTCCTTGATCTACATAGATTTTTTTGGTTGCGATCGCCTGAAAATTTCCGGAAACGCCTCTTTCAATGCGGATCACCGGAGCAATTAAAATCACATCTTCAAGTAATGCCGATGATGTCACTCTAAGCGTAGCTGTTGACCTGAAAACAAGATTACCGGAAGCCTTCATGTTTTGTAGGGTAAGTGCCCCATCTTCCCTATATATTCCGGTTTTATTATCAAAAGAACGAGCCATTTTCATTTTCAGGCTGGTCACAGGTTCAAAAACTTCTATAAGCCCAGAAGCGATTAAAGCTTCTATAACACTTAACGCCTCTTTTTTCAAGGCAGGTAAAGAAGCGGTGCTTCGTTTGAGTTGTCCATCAATGAGTTTGCTGCCATAAAAAGAATTCCCGGCAATATTTCCCGGGCGAACGCCGGCTTCCGGTAAAAAGGCGTTCCCGTTGATACGGCTTTGACCCACCAATACCAAAGGCCGGTTAAGGTCCTGGAGATAGAGTGCAGTTCGTTCTTTTGGATGGCTTCCGGTAAAAGCGATCCTGGAAATGTTGAATTTTCCGTTTACAGAAGTATTTCTGCTCAATTCGAAGAGTCCGTAATATCGATTCGAAATTCCAACAATCGAAGTATCGTCTTCCGGAATTTTGTAGGTGACTGAATCACCTGTACGTTGTATATCCTCTAAAAAGAAAGACCATCCCATGTCCAGATTATGCACTACCTCCAGCTGTTTGGCTGTTCTTTTTTTGAAAAACAGATGCATGTGGGTAAGACCGATGAAAGCGGTAAGCAGCAGCGCAATTACTACTCCTATAAATAGTACGAATTGCAAAGCACCAGCCCTTATGTACTGCTTGAGGGTCTGTTTCATTCGTCGAGCGTGTACTGCCTTGTTTTGCCTTTAAATCTTAGCATAACCCCTGAAGCGTCACCTTTAAGAAGTTTAACCCCATTTGTTTCAAAACCGTTAGTAAACAAGTGTTGCGTATCGTTTATATAAATAAAAAAGATATCTTCTTCACTTTCTGAATCTCCTACTCTTCCCGCATAGCGAATGTCTGGCCAGGGTTCTTCCTTAGGCGCAGTAGTATTCACCTGCTTTTGAGGTTTATGAGTCTTTTTTACTTTGATAGTACCCAGAAAAGGATCACGATTGTAAGAACTAATTGAAAACCGCTCTCTTTCCTGAATCGGTTTCGGATTAAATTCTGCTGTAATTACTGGCTTCGTGATCTCGGTATCATCCGGTGCCAGTGCACCAACTATACGGTACCCAATAATACCCCAAATGGCTAGCACTAAAACAAGAAGCAAATATGTATTGCGTTTGTTTTTCAAGACTTAATTATTAGTGAATTGAAAAGTACTACTAGCCTCACTGCTGTTACCTGCTAAGTCAAAAGCCTGTACAAACCAATAGTACGTATTGGCATCTAAAGTAGCTGTAAATGCCTTATTAGTGCCTCTGCCACGACTTACAAGGTTTTGAAGCTGCTCGTCGCTATAGATATAGATACTGTCGCGTTCGCTGCTTCCTGCGACATCGGTTCGGTTCCATGAAAAGCTGATACTGGTTCCGCTTACGTTCGAATTATCTCCGGGGGCTGTTAATGTAGGGGTATTGGGCTCGGTAATATCTACCGTTAGTATTCGTTGGCTATAGAGCGTACTTTCGGTAGCATTCTGAGCTCGTACTTGCCAGGTGAACCTACCTTCAGAAAAAGTAAGTTCGATGTTAGCATTCGAGGTTACCTCATCCAATAACACTTCGTTCGCATTTCCAAGCACCTGAATCCGATAATCGACTGCCCCACTTACTGGTTGCCAGGTGAGGTTTACGTTTTCGCGGTTAGTTGCTGTATTATTGGCGGGGTTGACGAGAATGACCGTATTTCCGGCAAAAGAATCGCTTTCTAAAACGGTAAATGCTCGTGTTTCGAACGATGTTTCGAATCCGCTATTACGTGCTTTTAATCGCCACTCATAGGCATTGGGTAGCAAAGGCTGTGTAAAATTAAGTCGGGTGACCGCTGTATCCAGTAATATCTGCGAAGCATTTGCGAAATTGGGTGTAGCGATCTGAAGAAGATAATCGTCTGCGTCTTCCACGCCTTCCCAGCTAAAGGTCGTCGTATTTCCTCTTACTATGGCACCTTCTGTGGGTGCCAGTAATGTAAGACTGGCATCGGAAATATCCGGTACTTCCAGAATATCATCGCAGCTTGCGAAGAGCAGCAAACTCAAACATATGGTAAGGGTATTTCTATATTTCATAGGATATATAATACATTAAGAACAAGTAGGCATCTTTAGAAGCCAATATCTTCATTGTCTTTGATAAGTTTTTGCGCATTTTTATAGGTTGATTGCGGACAGCTTTGTGGTCGTATCGCTTTGATCTCTGGCTGACGACGTTGATTATTGCCCCAGCAAAAACCGGCATCATTCCACGCAAAAGGCTGTAGTTCTTCAAGATCCAGAATGTGTTCTGTTTTGTTATTAGCAACCAGGGCGATCCCGAGGCGGGAGGCACCAATATTTACGAGGTAAAACGCCTCAGCTTGTGACAATAACTGTTCCTGTCCCGAAGTTAAAACGGCTGAAAATGTGGTGACCATACGGAGATCGGCATCCGTTTTTAGCGATTCGCGAAGCGTTGTATTGCTGGCTGAATTCATTACTTTCTTAAGACCTATAAGGTCAACGATCGTAAAATTGAAGAAATAAGGTTTTTTCTCAAGGGAATCTGAATATATCAAAGTATGTGTTTCCGCAGATCGTTTCATTTGCTCATCAAACACCCTAAATTGCTTTTCGGTAAACGGAAGCTTTTTCATTTCAAGGCGAATCCCTTCTTCCAGTTCGGGCTGGGTGTAGGTACGAAAACTATAATTAAGTAGATTCCCGGTAACCACTCCAATGGAGCCTAGCGTGGGCACCTGATCTGAAGTTCGTTGTGTTTGTTGTTGCACCTTTAGCGTACTACATGACATACTCAGGATGATGAGTGTGCACCAAAACATTTTTCTTAACATTCCTAAAAGGGATTTGTAAAATTAGGTGTTTAAAAATAAGAAAAGTATGTAAAACTCCCTATAGAATTTTTGAGAAGATTTTGTAAGGAATACAGTATTTCGCGTTTAGGGTGTAAGCCCCATACTCAAATTCTTTTCAATAGCACCAGACCCCTTTTTTTATATTCTTAGTTTCCTGAAAAAAAGTATTCATGGATTTTTTGTCGATTGTTTCTTTTTCTTCAAAACCTTCTATTTCCGGAATCCAAAGTTTTTTGGAAATTTTGAAATTAGAAGGAAGAATTAATAAAATAGCATCGGCCTGCACTTCGAATTCATTATCTATTTCACTACTGCCACCCACAAATAATCCACCGAAATACTTTGATTTAGAAATATCATGATTATTATTAAGTATGCATCCTTTTTCAAAGACGGAAATATATTCCGGATTAATTATTTGTAAATACGAAAAACTAACAAACCGTTGGCATGATGATTTATTCAAAGAATGTTCCGGTAAAAGTCCCATATTAATATAGGGAATGGTGATAATGTTATTATTGAAATTAGCCTTACCGAAGTAACCTTCGGATGTATCAAAATCTTCATTATTGGTAACTATAAATTCTGTCATTATTTACGTTCTAAGATTATTTCATACATTTGACCAGTAATTGCTTTGTTATCAGTTCTCTGAAACCCTTCGTTAGAAATTTTTGTAGCCTCTTTTTTAAATTTAAAATTTTCCATTCCTTCAGCAACTCCTTTTACAATTTTATTGAAATAGGGATTAGACATTGTACCCCGAATAGTTGCTTCTCCACCTTCATCTAAAAGCGTGGAAATATCTTTCAGAAAGGCAGTTTGAGGATTGTCTACCGTTGCAGAAGGAAAGTAAGCTTTTCCTTTAAATAATTCAGCAAATTTTGAAAATTCCTTTTTATAAATACTTTATCTAAAATAAAGGATTCCCTTTTTACTCTATAATCTTCAAATTCTCTGAGTTGGGAAATATTTCAAAGATTTCTGTTCTTTCAGATTCTATGCCTATAGAATAAAGTATATAGAAAAAAGAATCAATGTTGTACGGATATGTGAAGGTTTCTAAATGAATAATAGTTTTCCCGGGCTGGTTTTTGAGAGCACACCACTTCCAACCTCTTTGTTTGATTGCATCAATCCAAGATCCAATATCCCATAATTGATCATCTTTCAATAGCTCTTCTTTTGTGACACTTTTAGCTTTCTGTACAAACCAATTTGGTAAATTTTCCTCCCATTTACTATCTTCGGTCTTATCTAATTTTTCTATTTGGATTACGCATTTCAATAACTCGATAATCTTGTTAAGCGAGCTCTCTTCCAGTGCTGGAGATATTATTATAGCCAAACCAGTTTCAGGAATAGCGTCCATTTCTATATTTTCTAGTCTTTCAAGTTCTGTCATATCATCTTATTGAGCTGTCTTTTGAATACTACTCTGATCTATGTTTTTAAGCAAATCATCAAAATACTCCTTAGGTATCCCGAATGAATTATTTGTAATACTTTGGTCAACCTGTTGCGGTGAACCTGGAAAGAGTCTTCCTAACCTCTGCGGAACGGCATTGCTCCTAATTTTGTCAGCAAATTCACTGTTTACATTAAAACTAATTAACTCAGCATTATCTCCTCTTTTTTGCATGAATTGTACTGCTCTCGCTTGATCATCAAAAGTAATGAATAACATGTCATCTCCTTGAATACTTAAGCTACCCACTATTTAAAACGAAACGTTGCTTGCTAGCATTCGGAAGGTCGCCTCCTTGAACTCTGAAAACTTTCTAAAGACTTTTCTCGAAATCGTCCGCAACACCAGCCTTTCCAGCAGGCAACATACTTAACATGGCACCAGATATAACTCTAAATTGGGCTCTATTGTCTCCATCTAACACTTTGGAAAAAGTTTCTCCATCTGCTAAATTATAAAGGCATCCCCAAAATAATTTCCTTTAATATTTTTTGGGGAATTATACTCTACCATAGCTTTTTGTTTCTTTGAAAGCTTGATCTTCCATTCTAGTTCAATCATACGCTATGCGGACTTTTGGGCATCGGTTTATAACTTTGGCTCACCCAATTTAAGTTACCATATTTTCTATCCTCGATGCCTTTGTCGCAAACGTAAATTAAAGAGCACGCTTAAGACCGTGCTTCAGGATATGGACTAAAATAACGAACCACGGCATTACTGTCGCGGTTCTTATTCAATTATTTATTTTTAACTCAGAATGAGGCTAGTTACAAACTACACACTCACTGTCTAGGTAATTGCGGTGCTTTAAAAACAAAACTGCCATCCTTCATTCTTTCAATAGTTAACTTGCAGTTATCATTAATGGTAAATGAGTGGATTAAGTTGTAGGACTTTATTAAAAAAAATGCCTCTTTATGATTTTTGTCCCTTAAATTGAGAGATATTTTTTTTAAACCAAAATCTAAAGTTTTAATTTCTTTTAAATCATACTCGGTTTTATTATTTATTTTCTCTTCAATTATTAACTCTAGTTTTTGCAGTAAGCCCTTTGCCTCTTCTTTGCTTAAAATCTCTTTTTTAAGCACTTCTATTTCTTCAATTGAAAGTATATCTAAAATTAATTTTGCAATTACCGAATTATCTTCAAATACAGAATGCTTATTCCCGAATTCTAGTTTTAGCATAAAATTTTAATTTGATCTATTAAAAATAATTTCAATTCCTTCGTAACCATTCTCACCTACGTGACCACCTGTTACTTTAGCTTGATCGAAACCGTTTTTTTGAGCCCATTTTCCAGTAGGTGTAGAAAATATAGCTTTATTCATATCTCCTGTTTCTCTTAATACTTTTTGGAAAGTAGATAAATTATCACCATCCAACCAAGTTCCTTTAATACCCTGTATTGCATTTCCAAAAGTCTCTACCGCATGGTTGAACATGGCAGTACCAATACCTTGCCGTCTCATACCTTCAGGAATATGAAAATCTAATTCCAAAATCCCTTTGTTTGATAATTTTGCACTTCCAGTACTTACTAATTCAGCTGCTTCATCACTATATTTTGCATACTTCAAGGTTTTAAAGCCATCGCCAAAATAAGGTATAACACCGGCCATGGTCAAAGTTGCATTACCATATTCCCCATCTGCTAGATACCATAGGGAATGTACAGTATCGACTATTGGCGTCGGGTCTGCCGTTCCCGCAGCATCAAGTACGACATGGCCAACTTCTTTGGTTGCTGCACCTTCGGCAACCATATTCCCTCCTCTTGCAAATTGCGTGGCCCTGCTTTGTGCGCTTCTCCTCCTCATTCCATTATCAGTTGACTCGACCCCTCTGGTAATAGCGTTCCAGATATTTGCAAAACCTTGCCGTATCAAGTCAATACCGCTGGTTTCTTCTCCCTCCAATCCTTCCAATTCGACTTTCCAAACAGGGTTGTTGGAGGAGAACTGATAAGAACTGATATAATGGTATTCCTCCGTTATTGGATCAACTCCGAAAAACCTTCCGATAGAGGGGTCGTGATTCCTGTGCCTGAAACTCAGCCAGTTCAATCCGAGCTCTTTGTTCATCTCCTGACCTAGATAGGTCTGGTAGTTGCTCTCGACACCATTTTGAATATTGTTATAGCCCTTATGTTCGAGACCGAAGGGATACGTATTTCTTTCTTGTAATATTTCAGTTGCTGGCTCTATCGAACCATTACCGTTGTAGTCGCTATAGGTAAGGCGTACCGTACCTAAATGGTCAAGGTAGGAGTACACATAAAGATATTCCCCGTTTGTATCGACTTCTACATACCCTTCCGCATGGGAGAATTGTTTGAGATTGCCGTTCTCGTAGATATAGTTTCCAGCATACTCTGTGGATGTTAAAGAACTTTCTACGGTGTTATCTGCAATCTTTTTTTGCTTGACACCCGTAGCACTATAAATATACGAAATTGTTCCATTGGGCATGGCGACCTGCGTAGGTAAGTTCAAATGATTATAAGTAATACTGGCGATACCTTTATTTGAATCACTTATCATATTACCATTCGCGTCATAACTGTACTCAATGGGTAAATTAGAACCATTTACAAATCCGAAGTCCGGATCACCATTATCCTGAACATTTTGCAATTTATTCCCGGTATCGTATTGATATATCAATGCATCCATTATTCCAAAATCCTCTGTTCTGGAAGCATCAGGTTGTAATACGGTATGTCCCATTCTGTTAAGTGAAAGAATATTACCAACAGCATCATATGTAATATTAGAAACCGTGTATTTGCCGGTATCATCAGTAGCCTTTAAAATTCTATCTAGTCCATCATACTCATAATTGTATGTCTTTATAGTGTTATCAATATTATTAGTACGCCAACTAGTACTACTTATGTTACCATTAAATAATGGATTAATTCCATCGTTATAAGCTATACGAAATGAAAAAAGGTCAGCCCCCAGATTATCAATATCATTGATGTTTGTGAGCCAGCCATGCACATTATAATTATAGTTTATTTCCTGCAGAGGCTGATCAACGGTATTTCCGATTTTCTTTGTGTCTAATAATCCTATAGCATCATATGAATGCAAAGCGAGGTTTTCCTCAGGATGCCCCTCAATCTGATGTTTTGTGGCAATAACCCTTCCGGCATGATCATATTGAAATCTATGATACGTAATAATTGGTAAATTGGTTCCCTTACGATGCGTTTCCTTGGTCTTAAGTACTTTTCCCACAAAATCCAGCGTCTGACTATTTTCATAATAGGTATCAAGGTACCAATTGCTTTCTGAAGTCCAAATAAGCCTTCCTTGCTCATCATATCCATTTAAGGTATTTACCCAATAAGAAGTTCCTAAGACGTTCACCTGGGTATACGTGCTAAGGTCTTCTACATTGGTGCTAACATTACCAGGTAGCGTAAAGCCTGTAATATCAAAAGATTCGTAATTATCGTAATAATTCACTACGTGTATTTCGGAAATATTAGAAGTCGGAAAGGTTACATTTGTATAGTAGATATCTTTTGCTGCTAAGTATACGGGACTTGTTTGTTTTTGTTCTGCAAACGCTGATAATGATTGATTGTCAATATAATTTAGCATTTGTATTCTATCAACCGTTTCAGGATGTATATACATTCCAGAATAGACCAATCGCCCTTTGGTATCATACTTTGTAAAAAGCCATTTATTAACTGCGCGCAAGTTAGCATCTTGCGTCAATATAGGTTGATCAAGTTCATCATAAATTATATATTCCCATCCTTTTCCCGGAATTTTCTTTTCTACAAGTCGATTTTTATAATCATAGACATATTGGTAACATAATGTATACAATTCATCTGCATCAACACCATTGGATACTGACACTTTTGGTGGAATAACAAATGTTAAATTCCCAAATCGATCATAAACATAATGAGTGTCCAACGTTTCGAGACCAGTTTTATTGGCGTTGAGAACGTAGTTTCTTTTTAATACGATCCGGTCTTCTTTATCCTTATATTCTTCAGTGGTGAAGAGAGATCCATCGGTAGGCTTCCAATTTTCATTTTTCACAATATTTCTAAATAAAGTACCTTCAGGATAATTTCCTTGTTGAATTAGTACAGGCGTTTCCGTATTTCCATTAAAGCTTACATTGAACAAGGCCACCTCATCATTGACAGTGTTTATTTTTTCTGTATAGTGTTTTTCATGTCCGCCACCCAAACGCCAATTGAACCCTGCCATACCTTCTTTGAGAACTCTGTTTAGATTTGATTTCTCAAATTGTTTCTCTAAATATGGATTCACAAACGAAGCTTGAATATCGTCTGGATACTTTTGAAGATAATAATTAGTTACATCACTTTCCCAGTTCTCTTGATATCTACCAGGAACCCCTGTGGAAGGATAGGATAAATATTCTCTGCTCATTCTACCGTTTGAGTCAAAATATGAAGGTGTTACAATATCTCGTAAATCAGGTGATTGTTTAATTGCTATTGTATGTGAAACTCTTCCCAAATCGTCAATATAACTTACAGTTTCCATGACATCAGCATTTTTACGGATCTGTGTTGAATCCGTAAGTGCCACTTGATATTTTCTTGTAAAAACGTAGTTTTTGTTATTGCTTAGGTGCAAGTTCAGGTAAGGGTCTGATAAAATGAGGGCCAAAAAATCACTCCCGACTGTAATTTGACTATTTGGTTTTAAGATAATACTTTCAGAGGCCTGTAGAATTACAGGAGAACTCGCACTATTTACCTGATAATCCTCCTTAATAATCTCTGATGGAAGGGCTTGCTGTGCTTCCACCGAAAAGCAAAAAAAGAAACAAAATAATAATGAAAGGATTTTATTTATTGGAACAGAAACCTTTGGAAGATTTCTCGTTCTTAATTTCCAGTTTGAGAGCATAATATATTGTTATTGGCTTTGATAGAAGAAGCTGTTTGACCTGTAATTAAATCTTCAACCACCAGCTTAACATATCTGGTGGTCCCACAGGAAATCATCAATCTAAATTCAGCGTCTGTTCCTGAAACTACATTAGAAAAATCTGTATAGGAATCTCCTACCCCTAAGTACCATTTAAAGGCATATCTTCCTGTTCCTTGTGACGGCAGCGCAATAAAATCTTGATAATCGTTTGTGCTGAGTCCGTAGTCTATATTGGTTATAAAAATCGGTGTAGTATCAGAACCATCTGCCATAAATCGTCGATAACGATACTTGTATTCTTCTAAAATAAATTGATTACGATCTCGTATTTGCCACAGTCTGTTAAACGAATCATAATTAAAAAATGTTTTATTTTGCCTCGTATCTGCTGTACTAGTCATTCCAACAATTGGTTCAAAAGTATAGGTATTAAATGTAGCTCTGCCATTACTATTTTGGCTTACCGCAGTACCCAGATTGTTGAGCCAGCTCTTAATATTGTTTTTTATAGTTTCTGTGAGTGTTAGATTAGTTAGTGAAACGAGATAAGTAATTGAATTACCGAAATCGTTATTTAACCAATTATCTATTTCATTATAGGTAGCTCCTTCAATCTTGGCTAAGGGATAATTATTATGATATCCCCAAATTATGGTAACTGGTTTTATACCACTTATACGATATTCTTGCAAATTACCTTTATTTGTATACCTATCGAATGTAGCGGAAGTGTAAAAATTAACGCCGTCTTTAGACTGCAACCTTTTCTGAAGCAAAGGCACGCCTCCTTCATTAGTATAATTTCCATTACTGTCTACATACGTATTTTTAGATAAAGAAACCAGATCGGAATCTACATAATTCTCAGTCATAATAGCCGAACCTATCATATGATGATTCATAAGTTCTTGCATATTTGCCTCCACCCCTAAAAGATCAAAAGGATAAAAATAACGAGAAGATATGTTTTGGCTTTTACTGTTAATAAAACTCTTTTCTTTTAACAAGGTGGGATAATCAGTCGCATAAACGTAATCGGTCTGCTTTTCCATTTTCAGGGAAGAATCCTCCATATCAAAGAAAGTCTCTTTACTTTGTTGCAACGAATAAAGTTCACTGGTGTACTCATAAACACCTAGATTAAAATATGCAGTCGCAGTAAAATTATCTGATGCATACTTGTAGACTTTTGCCCCTCTGACTATGTGATTGGTTTGAGGTACTGCTTTGGTATAGATATTTACTAATTCATATAGAACATTACCCATTTCATTTTTGATTTGTTTTTTTAACAACTTCCCCCTTTCAAAAAATCTTGTTTTTGAAGGGGGAGAAAACGGACTTCCAAGAATGTTGAGATAACCGGTAACTGGAATCGGATCGTTATTCAACGTTGTAAATGTACTTCGATAATAATCAGTTGTTTTGCGTACATCGGGATTGGTACTAAAATCAGTAAATGTATTTTCTTCTGAACTGCCATCTGAGAAAATGGTCTGTGTCTCTCCATAATAAACAGGAGATCCATTCAGGTCAAATAATTCATTTAAAGAATGCGAACGCACCATTTGAGCAGTACAATCTTCATAGCCAAGGGTTGTGTTTGTATTAGTTAATCTCATTGCATAGTTCAAATTGTATTCAGGTGTGTTCAAAATTGAACCACTACTTTCGGCAGAACCAGATTTTTTGTAAGTGTAATTCGTGACTATTGTCTGATTATTACCAAAATCCTGTGTAATTTGATTTACCCGAAGTCCTCCTATGGTTTTATTAATTCCAGTCGACTGAGAAAAGTAATCATTTAATTCATAGGAAAAGGAAACAGTCCCACCCGTGGTGTAAGTTATAGATTCTAAAATATTCGCTTTGGCAGCGACTTCATTGGGTGTTCTTATAGCATCAACAGTAAAAACTTGATTTGCATCTCTAGATAATAGATTAGCTTCTCCAGTAGCATTATAATATCCCCAATGATCCATTTCAACTGAATTTACTGGCGGAAGATTTGTATTTTCATTATAACTAAATTCATAAGGTGTTAACTTTTGAAAGCTGGAAGACAACTCGTCTATTGAAGTAAGCTTAAGTCTCTTACATTTTGGAAGTGAACAATTAACGGATGATCTGAAATAGTCATAGTTCAGAAGAAATGTTTTGAGCAGCTTTGAATCCTTATCAAACAATCGGATATTCGTAACTTTCTCTCCATTCACCAAATCTTCTCTATTCGCAGAGGATTCCAATTCAATATGTCCTATGGCTGAATTAATTCTAGAAAGGTATTTTGGAGCCAAGACTTCATTCCTGCTGTAGAAAGTAACATATCCATCGTAATTGCCAGAGAAGGTGCAAGAAGTTTGGTCAAATTGTTCTACTTCACTTTCAGAGATAATTGGATTCCCTGAGTGATAATCAAAAGATATTTTACCTCCTGTGGCAGAAATGATCTCCGAAAGATACCAAGTAGACACAAATGGATCATTAATTTTTTCAGTGTCCGGCACATTAATTGTCTGAGTTGTCGTTTTTGTTTGTTCTGTATGCTCCGTTAATACTCCGAATTTATATCTATTACCACTTGTATCAATAATTTCCCAATAATTCGCTCTCTTTTGAGGTCCTATCGCCGGAAGTATTTTCACATCCTGATGCGGTAGCATAATCACATTACCCAAATCGTCAAGTGTAAAGCGACCTGTTATTCCATTGACATTAAAGTAGTAAATATCAGGTTCAGAATCATAGAAATTAGCTCCCCATTTAGCAACATTCTGAGCCTTGAATGTCGATTTAAGCAATGAACCTCTATTATTAATCCCAACAAAACCATTTTCATGTTCATCGGGAAGACCTTTAACTATCCTTGTGATTGCGCCGCCTGCATTTAATGTCCAACCTAATCCGGCCCAAGAAGCTACTTCATTGACTTTTATCCCTGATGCATGATAGCTTACGGATAGTGGAAGGGTGATCCCATTGGAAGACAAACTAAACAAAGGAAGATCTATATTAGGAATACCAGTATCTAAAGACACTGGTATGTTTGCATATTCAATTAGAGCCGATGCATTAGGTGACGGCGGAATGATATCTTGTTCTTGTCCACCAGAAATTAACGGAAACAACAGTATGAATAAAAGAATTAGAGGCTTTCTTAATACATTAAGCCTCTCTGATCTAAAAAGATAATTCACTGATTTCAAATTTTATGATATGAGATAATATTGAAAATAGAGTTACTTCTGTGATGCTCTGTTTTTAACAAGCACTTCAAGTTTTTCTATTCTTGCTTCCAACTGCTCATTTTTACTTTTTTGATCCTGGAGTGTCTCTTCCTGTTGCAGCGTATATAAAGTAAGCTCCTCGATTTTTTCAAGAAGGCGAGCATTCATTTCACCCAGAAGAATCCCGTTTTCAGCCACGTCATTGGCTTCAGGAATATTTGGAAGGTGTCCGTTTAGACGGATATAATTTTCCAATTCATTAAGAGGCAATAATTCGTATTCTTTTTCAAATACATAGTCTGGCCAGGTGGAATGAAGTCTGACCAGCACCTCCTCGGTTATAGTTTTTCCTTTTACGGCGAGTGCATAGCCTGAAGGAATTGTGGTAGTATTAATCCCAACCTGGTCTGTTGAAAAATCACCATAAATGAGCGGGGTATTGAGACCGTTGTTGATAACTAACATATTACTCCCGGTAATTCCTTCACCAGCCCGGTATCCTAAAAATACATTACGTGACCCATTATTGCCGATACCAGCACTTTTACCCAAATAAACATTATAATCTCCAGTATTATTTGAGTATCCGGAATACTGACCTACAAAGGTATTCCCGATACCCGATGTATTTTGACGTCCCGTATCGGTCCCCAAGAAAGTGTTTTCCCTACCCGTCGTATTTAAAATTCCAGAGGCATGGCCTAGAAATACATTTAGTGTTCCTACAGAATTATCAGCCCCAGAAGAATTACCAATGAAAATATTTGAACTGGCAGTTGTACTATATCTACCCGCCTGATACCCAATATATACGTTACTTCCTCCTGTCGTGTTACTCAAACCGGCTTGTCCGCCCAAAAAAGTATTATATCCACCCGTGCTATTATTAAGTCCTGAGTTGAACCCAAAAAATGCATTGTAACTACCACTTGAATTGGTTTTTCCACTGCGGAATCCCATAAAAGTATTTAGGGAGCCGTCCAAATTTGAATATCCAACCTCATACCCAATAAATACATTACTGCTTGCAGTATTCGATATACCCGCTTGAGAGCCTATGAATGTATTGAATTTTGAAGTAGAAACAACCGACGTTCCCGCATTATTACCAAAAAGAGTATTGTGTTGGCCGCTAGCACCTGTTCCAGTTCCATAACTGGTATTGCCCTGCGAATAACTCGATTTTACTGTTAAAATTAATGTAAAGAAAAACAAAAGAATAATGCACTTTTTTTTCATAAAGAGAGGAATGATTAGATAATAAAGTTTGGATATAGAAGTAAAATTCTGTGATATTAATATGAATTTACGCAGTTCTAAAATATATATTATATTCAAAAAAACATAATATTATTATTAAATATTTATTAAGTATTCGACTAGAAATTATCATAAAAACTTTTTAAGTATTTACAGATCAACATGTTATTTGTTGAAAAAAATATTACTATTAATACCTCTCAAGACTTATTTAACCTATAATACTTCTTAGAAACTAATTTGTCTTATGAATAATGATCATAGAATATTCAAGGTAACATTTTATAGTCTTTTTGAATTAATCCAAACATTCTAAAAAAAGATAGTAAGCCTAAAAAGTGCCTCTACCCGTTAAAACATTTTCAATTCCTGCTACTAACCAAATTGCTTTCATGCTCGAATTTGTTGTTCAACTTATGAGTTCAATGCATCAATTGAAATGGATAATACAATATTTGTAGACTGAACCCTAGATTTTATCAAAAAAGTTGATATTTTTGAGAATTACCTTTACACATCTCTAATGAAGAAGTTTCCAAAATCTTACAGGGTTTCTGCCTTTAATTTGCAGGAAATGTTGATTGTACTTGCAATTATTGGCATTCTTCTGCTTATTGCCTTGCCTAATCTCATGCCTTTAATCGCCAAGGCAAAATCAGTAGAGGCGCAGACACAACTTAAGTATATCTACAATGCACAAACCACTTATCGATATATGTACTCTAAATACAGTACCGATTTTAATGAACTGGACTACGAACCTCCAAAACTAGTAACCAATGGAGGAACTGCGAAATATAACTATGAGCTGCTGTCTTCAGACAATACATCGTTTATAGCGCGTGCCACAGCAGTTGAAGATTTTGATGGCGATGGTGTATTCAACGTTTGGGAAATTGATGAAAACGGGGTTCCTAAACAAGTGGTAAAAGATTAATGGTGATTCTAAAACTAGGTTTGGTGATTTCATTCTTCATGGTATTTCTTCAGGATATTAAAACACGTACGGTGCAACTTTACCTGTTCCCTTTGATCACCATACTTGGTAGCGTTTTATTTTTCTTGAAAACCAATACAGAAATATTCGTATGGTTCATAGGCTATAATCTGGTACTCACATCGCTGGTAATGCTCTGTTTATATGCTTATAGTGCGATCATTCTTAAAAAATCGTTTTTAAAGGAGGCTTTTGGTCTGGGTGATTTGTTGCTTTGCTATGGTCTTTGTTTTCTTTTCCCGACCTACACTTTCATCATTCTTCTTGCCTTTTCGATCCTTTTGAGTCTTGTATTTCATTTGATTTTTAAAAGGAAGAGTGCTTTTCAAACGGTACCCCTTGCCGGCTATATGTCATTATTTTTTGCGCTGGTATTTGCATCAAATGCATTAAGCGGATATCCTAATTTATATCTTTTTTAATCTCATGGAAGCATCCGGTTACCACATACCCGTTGAATTACAGCAGCTCCTTTCACCAGAGCAGGCATTTCATTACCGGATTGTTCCGTCGGAATCACAAAACGGAAGCCTTTGCTTTCTTACAGATCAACATGAGACGGCAACTCTTGCCTCAGAACTCGCAATCATTCTAGGTAAAAAAGTACAACTTTCCGTTACCGATTCAGAGACCCTTCAAAAATACTTGGTATCCAACTATCGAAAATCAGTCTCCGGTGCCAGTGAAGACCTTAATTTTACTCCGGACTTTCTGGAAAAGGTTTTGCGCACTGCAAAGGAAATCGGTAGTAGTGATATTCATTTTGAACCTTATGAAAATTACTGTAGGATACGTTTTCGTATCGACGGTAAGCTTATTGAACAATACCGGATTGCTATTGAAGAGTATCCGGTGATCATAAATAAGATCAAAATTCGTAGCGGACTCGATATCTCGGAAAAACGACTCCCTCAGGACGGGCGTATTACGGTAGGCGAAGGTTTTGATGAATTCGATATACGGGTATCTTCTTTACCCACCCTTCACGGCGAAAAGATCGTATTGCGTATTTTAAGTAAAGATGCTGCAAATGTGACACTGGAAGAACTCGGTTTTACTCCAGAGGAGTTAAGACGTTATCTCGAATGTATTAAAAAACCCAATGGTATTGTTCTTATTTCAGGTCCAACAGGCTCTGGGAAGACCACGACTCTTTACGCTACCTTAAAGTTGCTCAACGACAGTAGTATTAATATCATAACCATAGAAGACCCCATAGAATATACTCTTGAAGGAGTAAATCAGGTGCAATTGCGAGAGAATATCGGGCTTGATTTTGCCTCGGCTTTGCGTACATTTTTAAGACAGGACCCCAATATTATCATGGTGGGTGAGATACGAGATACGGCTACAGCAAACATGGCTATCAGGGCTGCTCTTGTAGGGAGATTGGTACTTTCAACCATTCATACGAATTCTGCCTGGGCAACCATTTCCCGATTGATAGATATGGGAATCCCTCCGTTTTTAATTGCAAGTACCCTTAACGTATCGGTAGCACAGCGGTTGGTTCGCAAGTTATGTCTTCACTGCAAAACGAAAGCACCTGTAAATAGCTCTCTTTTTCCGGAAAGCTTCCGGATACCCGATACGCTTACACATCACTATGAAGCCACCGGCTGCAACCAATGCTATCATACGGGTTACAACGGAAGAAAAGCGGTTTATGAGATCATTCCCATCACCAAAGAATTAATTCCGTACATCAAAGATCATCGCCACGAAATTGATGCATACCTGGCCGGAAAAAAAATAAAAACACTAAAAACCAATGCAGTAGCGCTAATTTCATCGGGAATCACCTCGGTAGAAGAAGCCTATGCCTTACTTATGGATTAATATATGACCCGATATCCTTTACTTCTTATTTTTTTATTCTTCACCCTGATCTCATACGCACAGCAGGCAGATCGCATAAGTTCTATCCAAAATCAACTCGAGTCACTTTCAGTAGAATACAAAGGACTCACTGAAAATCTGAAACTGGATATTAATGTTCGTGATGTAAGCCTGGCAAACTTTCTTTTGGCCGTGGGTAAAGTACATAAATTGAATATAAATGTTTCTCCTGAACTGAATCAGGTAACCCTGATCAATAATTTCTCTGAGGTGACCGTTGCTGAACTGCTGGTTTTTTTATGCAAAGAATATGAGTTGGATATCGATTTCACCGGAAGCATTCTTTCAATTCATAAATTTAATCCAGCACCTATGCCCGAATTAAAAAGGGAGATCCCGGTACTGTACGATGCGCTTAACAATACGATTACTTTCGATATCAAAGAAGACCGTTTGTACGATGCCTTTAGAGCTATCATTGACGCGACCGGAAAAAATCTGGTGTTTTCTCCGGAAATCGAGGGAGAACGCATTACTTCTTATATCAAAAATGCCTCTATGGACGAGGCAATGCAAATGCTCGCCCTTACCAATAATCTTACGTATAAAAAAGACCGTGATGGCTTTTATCTTTTTGATAAAAACCTTCCTAATACTAATCTCCCCGAAGGAAGCCGCCGGTCACTTTCCCTTACCAGCCAAAGACCCGATCTGCAATACCGTATTCTGGATACAGTAAACCGAATTCTGGAAGTCAATTTCGTGAAGGCACCTATAAAAGATATCATCACCGCCATAGGCAATGATCTCAATATCAACATTTTTACCGCAAAGTCACTGGAAACAGCCGGGAATGCTTCTTTTCGCACGCGTTACATCGCTTTTGACACACTGCTGGAAAAGCTGTTCGAAAATAACCAATCAAGCAATCCTGAAAACAACAATAGCAGTGTTGAAAGCTTTACCTACAAAAAAGAAGGTAATACGTATTATTTTGGTACAGCAGATCAGCTTAGTGTTCGCAAGATCGAGATCGTGCCCTTGATGCATCGTTCGGTAGAATTATTAGGAGATCCTTCGGGAAGTGCGGGCTCCACCAGAAGTGCTGGCCGTACCGCAGCAGCCAATCCCTTATTCACCGGAGTACAGGGAAATATAGGAGCTCAGAACCGTGTTCCAAACGGATTCAATAACACATCACAGCCACAAACTGTTCGAACCGATAACACCGCACAGACGGCAGGAATTTTAACAGATATCATACCGGAAGCGATCATCGGATCACTTGACATTAAAGCCGATGTAGAATTAAACAGCTTTCTGGTAAGTGGTCCGGCAGCAGAAGTTAATCGCTTTAAAGCATTTCTAAAGCAGATCGACCAACCGGTTCCCTACATATTAATAGAGGTGATGCTATTGGAGATCAATCGTACGGCAACCGTGGAAACCGGGGTTAGCTGGGGCATCGGTGATGAAGAAGTTAAAACCAAAGGAGGTATTTATCCGGAAACGGATATTACCTTGGGTTCTAAAACCATTAACAAGATCATTGGTGGTTTTGACGGCTTTACAAATATTGGGAAGGTAGTACCAGAATTCTTTGCGCGAATCAAAGCCATGGAAGCTAACGGAAATATCAAAGTACGTTCTACGCCTAAACTCTCAACGCTTAACGGACATCGAGCCACCTTATCAATTGGGGAGACCACCTACTACGTGCTTACCCAACAAAGCTTTTTTGGTTCTCAGATCCCACAAACCTCCGAGTTCAGGAACTATGTGCCCATTGATGCGGAACTGGCCATTAGTATTCGTCCGCTAGTAGCTGGTGACGGACAAATAACACTGGACATCAATGTAATACAATCTGATTTTAATGGAGAACGAATAGACAGTGAGGCGCCTCCCGGGTTGAATTCCAGAGAATTCAGTTCGATCATTCGTGTACAGGATCAGGATATGGTTGTTTTAGGCGGACTGGAAGAGAAAGTGAAGAATGACTCAGGAAGAGGGGTTCCTTTTTTGGCGAGAATACCTGTAATCAAGTGGTTATTTAGCAAAAGAGTGCGAGAAGACTCTAAAAGAAAACTAACTGTTTTGATCAAACCCACTGTTTTTTATTAATGAAAAGGTGGATTGAAAACATACAAAAAGGAACCACCTTTAGCGGAATCGAATGGCTCATTCAAGAGAATGCAGTAAGCATCCGGTTTGTACAACTTGCACGAAAAAAAGAAGGCCTTGTTCAAATTTCTGCGGAAACCATCCCTGATGTCGCATCATTGAAACGAGCGCTTGGCAACAAAAGTGCTTTTTTGGTGGTAGATGGCAGCCCGATACTCACCAAATTTACCAAAGAGGGTGCCGAAAGCCAAAAGGTGGTCTCGGGCCTGTTTCCAAACCTTGATCCGGAGGCTTTTTACTATGAGATAAGTGAAATCAGATCGCATACGGCGGTCTCCATTTGTCGCAAAGAAATTATTGAAGAGATCCTTTCTGTTATTGCAGATGAAAAAATCCATCTTACCGGGTACACGTTAGGCGTTCATGCATTACAGCCCGTACTTCCTCATTTAGCGGATGAAAAATTGTATTTTTCCGGGAAATGTTTGCAGTTTGCTTCAGACCGGGTAATCATGAAATCGGTAGAAACACCCATTACGACCTACGATATTAATGGAAGCATTATCAAACCCTCTTTTCTGCTTAGCTTTTCTGCAGCATTACTTGATTTTTTTGGCGGAACCACATCCGTTAAAAATTTTGAAAATGAAATTCGTCACCTGACGAATGAATATCAGGAAAAACGATTTTTTCGCCTGTTTGGTATTTCAGCGCTTTCGCTGCTTTTGGTGTTATTATTGGTTAACTTTTTTCTGTTTCAGCATTATTATTCTGGCAGTGAAGAATTGAAACAAATGGTAGCCATCAATCAGGGTAATAAAGACAAGCTCCTTCAATTGAATGAAACGGCAGACCGCAAGGCGAAATTAGTTGAAGACCTGCTGGAGGCTTCTTCATCCAAAAGTTCTTTTTATATCGATCGGTTAGTAAGCAAGGCACCTCAAAGTATTGTTTTAGAAGAATTAAACTATCAGCCCATACAACAAAGTGTAAAACCTGATAAAGAAATTGTATTTCAATATAATGAGTTGGTGATACGTGGAGAAGCTTCACGCAGTGATGAATTTTCAACCTGGGTTGAAGCTATGGAAAAATTTGATTGGGTAGAGAAAATAGAAGTTTTGGATTACGGAGTTGGAGATGACCCGAAGACCGAATTCGGAATTGCAATTTTTTTGAAAGATGAATAGCCGCCAGCGAAATATGGTATTGATAGGAGGTGTCATTCTCACCTTCATACTTTGTTATTTGTTCGCTTTTTCAAAAACCGTAGAACAGAGGCGCACGTATCTTAATCTTAAACAGCAAGAAACACTATTTGAAGATATTCCAAGGCAGTTTTCGATATTAAATCAAAAGATCCAGCACTACGATCAATTGTTAAAAAAATACCGATTAAGTGATACTTCCCTACAAAATAATCTTTTAAAAACTATTAATGAGCAAGCCGCTTCTCTTGATTTACAGGTAATCCGTTTCGATGAACCGCATGTTGTACAAAAAGAAGGAAATCCTTTAAATACGTATCGATTTACACTTGAAGGACCTTTCGAAGCATTGCTGCAACTGGTTCATTTTCTTGAACAACAAACAAGATATGGGGAGGTGATCAACCTACATTTTAAAAAGAAGAAGAACTATCAAAACGGTAAAAGCTTTTTACAGATGGAGGTTTTTGTGCAGAATAGAGGGTAGTGTTCTTAAATCTGTCTAAGATTCTATACTGATATAAGTTTATCAAGTTCATGGAATATCCATACAATCTGAATTCTCAAAATTCTTCAATCGTTTATTAAAATCTCTTAGATATTCTGATTTCGAAATCTTCTCATCTATAAGATAGTCATCTAAGGTGACTCCACTATTATATCTTTTATAAGTCGCCCTCAAAGAATCACTTATTGCAAGTTCCATAAAATCTTTATCTAATTTAAAACTTATTGTGTCCTCAATATTCTTTTTATCATTACTTAGAAGGAAAATATAATCACCATCAATTGTATAATAAGATGAAAGAACCACATCTTTAACATCAGATGCAAAAACATTGAGGGTTCCTTCACCAATATTCATTTCCAGATACATATTATAGTGATCACACTTTTTAATCATTTTCCAATTCCCATCAAGAATCTGACTCCCATTATTAAATTGACAAAATGAGAATAAAAGGAAAATTACTCCTGCAAAAATATAAGTAAATAAAGAGTTATTTTTATTCATAAGTCTTCTTTAATTTTTTACTTCATTTTGCTTTGATAACATACTTATGTTTAAATGATCATATAAACTCTCTCTCATTACTGTTTTTAAATAACTTAAAAGCTTTAATACGCGCATATTTTAATTTGATGCCTTCATTCAGTTTACCAAACTGCCTTAATTAATCAATAATCTGATATTGAAAGATCACTTTTGTGCAATTATTTAAATTCTAAATTTTTATACGGTAAAATAAAGTGCAAATATTATTCCTCTATTACTAAAAAGCTCGCTAATGGAGGGAAAGCATATTTTGGTTCTTTGTATTTCCCAACAATTTCAATACTTACTGGGCAATGAAATTTCTCTCTAAGCATATGTGCTACCCTTGAAAAGTCAATTTTATCAAAATACACATACATAATACATTCATCGTCCATCTCATCGGTATCATATAAATAATATCTTTCATGATAGCCATTCCCTTTAATTTCAAAATCTTTTACCATAAAAAGCCCATTCTCTCTGAAATATACTTCCGAGGTTGGAAATAATTTATTATTCAATCTTGAAATACTAAGAATATCTTCTGGCCTCCAATTCTCTTGTCCAAATGGCAATCTAAGTTTAAAATAAAATAATTCACCAAATTCTTTAAGTTGAATTATAAAGCCATCAATCAGACTTTCTGAAAATCTATTACTGTCATTCAATCTTCTACCCCATCGCATTTTGAGATAAAAAGCTCTAAATAAATGAAAATCTTCGATTTGCACATGCATTTCCAAATCTGCCTGTTCACCTTTAAGAACAACGTATCTCAATTTTTGGTTATCAAAGGAGACATCGGCTTTTTTTGAGTTATTAGAGTTAAATTTTGTAATTCCCTTTAATTTTTCAAAATCAAAATCTTCAGCTACAGCTACACTATCATAACTTAAATAGTTTATATCCAAAATGGGTTTTACATCCTTTTCCTTATTAAGGATATCAAGCATTTCATGAATTTTCCACTCTTCTTGAGTATTCTGCCCATATGACAATAGGAATGCAAAAAAAATAAGAGAAGTACTAATATATTTCATACTTTTTAATTTTAGTTTTTGATCATATTTTCCTTGGGAAAACAAATTGGTTTTCATCTTAAACGTTTGGCTGTCATCCCTCATATAAAAATTATATCCAGAGATAGTCTCTTGTGTTACCCCCAAAAATAAATCCGCAAATGTGCCTCCAGTAGCTGCTTACTTTTTGAAAAACAGATCTTTTTTCGGCTAAGCCTTTTGATATGGGTTCTTAGGGTAAGATTCATACGTTCAATCTTGTTGGTGCAATATTTAAAAACCTTGTGAATATTTTTTGGAATTAAGTTGGAGTATAAAGTATAATAAGCACCCGTTTGGGACACTACCCACTTTATTCTTCTAAAGCACCAGTTTACTACATTAACCTTCCTACCCTAATTCTAAAAACTGACATCACAAAAAATATGAGAGCAATAAAAATGAGATAATTCTTTAATTCAAAAATACCGTCAAAAAAATGATCATAAATGAGAAACGACAAAATCATTAATCCTACAATTAAAGCTTCTAGATTATAAATAATTAAATTCCATTGCCTCAATTTAAATTTATAAGGATCGCCTAACTTAAATACGTATCTTCTTAAAAATGTTAGATTTAATATTGAAATAATAACTATTGCTAGAATTCCTATTTTATATAATATTTCATATTCTTCATTAAGAAAATATGTGATTCCTATATATAATATTATAAGAAATAAAACTACACGATAGTTTCTCATACCCTTATGTTTTTTGATTCGTTTTTAACCATTTTGAAATAGTTTCTTTGGGGACTATCTCTTACGATCTACCATCATGATCTGGTGGTTTTCTGAAAAGATTTCCCAATACAAAACCAGATCTTAAAGCCTTTCCTAGACCATCTTTATTTAAAGAGTAGTGATGAACAAGGAAAAACGATAAGATATGTTTCATTTAATTTTTGTTTATCAATAATTTAAATTTTTTAATGAGTGAATGTCCTAGTTTGAAACATTAGCATATCCATCTATTAACTTTAAAGTTTCTCTATAATATTCTTTAACTTTCAGAGTATCTTGACCTATATATACTCTAAAACTTTCATTACCTTTAAAAACCTCAATATGTGATGAATAGGTTATACTATTCGATAAGTCCTTAAGCTTAACTGAGTCAATATCTTTCAATAAAGCAAAAGTAAGGTAAGACCTTTCTTTATTATATTTATCAATCCAATAAGATGCAATTCGTTTATTAGTGAGGAAATTACCGCTCGACTTTACAGTTAGTTGAGAATCAAACCATACAATTCTTTCATCTGCATCTAGTAAATTCAATTTTTTAATATAATTAATGTCATTGTTAGTTAACTTATCACTATTTGTAAAATGACAACCACTCAGAATTATAGCGCACGTAAGTTTTAAGAGTATCTTTTTCAAAGTTAATGGTTATACTTTTTTGCCCATGCGCCACCTGGCTCATTCGTTTACCCTGAGCCTGTCGTAGGGTTAAAAATACCCACTGGGCATTTTTTGAACGCTCCGCGCTCCGCAGCGTCGTAAATATAGGTATTTGTAAAATCACTATTTTGAAATATAAAGGAGAAGATTACGAGATATAGATTACCCCAAAAAATAAATCCGCAAATGTGCTTCCAAAAGCTGCTTACTTCTTGAAAAACAGATCGTTCTTCTACTAAGCCTTTTGATATGCGTTCTTAAGGTAAGATTCATACGTTCTATCCTGTTAGTGCAGTATCGAAAAACCTTGTGAATACATTTTGGATCCGTTTTCTTTTTTTAATATATACATTATGGCTGCAATCTTTATATTCCATGCTAGCAAAAATAAACAAGCACCAGTTTACTACACGATTATATTAAGATTCTATATTTTATGCGCTCTTAAAAACTTTTAGTTTTGAAAAGCACCTATATCATCACATGAAAAGAACTTTAACTTTAGTTTAGATCACTGATAATCAAATATCCAGACACTTTGTTCTTCAAAAGCACCAGTTTACTACAATACCCTAGTTTAATACACTACCCCATTTATCTTTCAAAGATTCAAAATCTTCGAAAATTAATATTCTGCTGCATTTTATGTAAGTCAATCTTGACTTTAATATTAGATTTAATTCCCTATTCTCATAATCAACTTCAAACAAAGGTTCAAACTCATCTTTGAAATAAGAATGATTAGAATCGAACTTAATCAAGAATTGATTTTTAGGTTTTACTAAAAATTCACAATTGAACTTCTCAAACTTTCCGATTTCGTTTCTAATAATAGGTGATTTGAACGTTAATTTAGAATCATAATCAAAAGAAAGCATTGGAGCAAGTACATTTGGCATTAAATCTTCACCTTGGTAAGTAATTTCGCTAATTGTGTATCCCCCTTTTAAATTATTAGAAACTTTTACTTCTTTAGATTGGCAAGAGCCAAAGACAATTATTAAAATAATAAAACTCAACCAATTATTTTTTATCATCACCATCTTCTTCATCTTTAATCTTGTTTTTTTTACGGTTTTCCAAATTTCGCTAAACTAATCCGAAACACTATCAGGAAAGCTACAATTTGAACTTCTAGCTACTCCAGAATTAATTAAAGGTAACTATATATGTTTACACTAAAAATTTTAGAATAAAATGGAATTGAATAATAAAGGAGAAATTGAGGTGTTAAATACTTAATAATATTTGCAAGACAGTTTTTGCATGGATAGGCGCAATATTTTTGTTTACTCGTATTATTAAGCTAGAGACGCAATGGCTGTACCTGCTACTAATGCAGCTATAATAAGCCACCAGTAGTTTTTTAAAAGAGTTGAAACTTTTATTTGTTCTTCTAGAGTTCTTATTTGTTTTTGATATTCAAGTGATTCCTTTTGTAGAATTTTAATCTTTTGTTCTAAAAGCATGGATTTTTTATTTTCTTCTTGTTTTGCTTTTTCTTTTTCAGCTTCTATTTTCAAGAATTCTAACCAACTACCAGACTTATAAATTTCGTAACCATATTCAGTTACAGTACATAATTCTTGATTTTTGTCGATTAAACCTCTTTCAAACATGAGGTTAGAAAATTGCTCTCCACGAAACCCGTAATACACAGATTCAATAAACGAAAACTATTCAAACAAAAAAGACCGCAAATCGCTGTCTTTTTTGTTTGATAAAAGTATTTCAATGATTTATTCTTCCAAGATACTTATTATTGGAGAACTAAATGGAAGACTACTAGTGATATCTGGGATATTCGTCGAAGAGGTAAAAAACTGGTAAACATACTCATCATTGCCAACTGGTATTATGGATGAAGAAAGCTCTAGCGCACTACCGGCATATATTTTATGATAGAGTAAATTGAAATTACTATCCAGACGTAGTAAAACAGCATCAGCATTGTCGCCATTGCCTGAAGAGCCGATAATGAAAAATCCACCGTCATTTAAACTAATTATTTGTCTTGCCCCGATTTGCTTATCTGAAAAGGGTGTAAAATCAATAGTTTGACTTAATGTAATATTTCCAGCACTCGAAATTTTATCGATATAATATTCATTGACTCCACAATTAACTGTGACTATTTCATCGTTATTCGTAGCTGTTAAATAACCCGTATTAATGCCACTAAAAGAATTTGACCATACAACATTTATTTCACTATCAAGCTGTACTACCAAGTTAGCATCCGAAGCGAAATCTCCATTGGATGAATTAGACAAAATAGAAATTGTGTAAGTTGTTCCTGTTTTTATAACTTTTCTACCAAAGTCGTTCTCACTACCTCCAAAAGTTTTCTGATCAACAATATTCCCTGAAGCGTCGATTTTTACAAACCATGTATCGTATCCACCTTTATTAGATGTCAGGTCTCCATCTTGAGAGTCTGAAAAACCTACAAAGTAATAATTGTTATTATCTTCTAAGACTGAACCAGATCCACTTAATCCTTCGAATCCTGAGCCCCCGTAACTCCGTTCCCATTCTAAGTTACCGAGTCCGTCAACTTTGCATGCCCATATGTCATTTTCACCATAATTATTCGTTACATCACCATCGTTTGAGTCACTTCTTCCAATGATTAAATAGCCTCCGTCTGAAGTTTGTATCACATCATCGGCGAAGTCGTTGGAAGTTCCTCCATAGGTTTTATTCCAAACCTGATTAAACGCTGCATCAAATTTTTGAATTTCGTAATCGGTTCCAATGACTAAACCTAAATAGCCTCCGTCTGAGGTAGGAATCATTTTTCTGATTTGCTGATTCTGAACTACTTTTAGAACCGAGAATGCAGGGGTAATTGGAACAAGGGTTTGAAAGCTTAATTCATTTCCGTAAGCTGTACCTTCACTATTGGTAGCATACGCTCTTACGAAATATTCAGTATCAGAGCTCAAACCGGTAATATCGCTGGTGAACTCTTCATTTCCGGCACCCTCGGTGGTACGGCTATCTGAAATAGTAGGATTTGGATTAGTGCTCCAGCAAACACCTTTTTGAGTAATAGTAGCGTTTCCATTTGAAATAACATTACCACCGCTAGTAGCGGACGAAAGGTCTATTGAAGTTATTATTTTAGTGGTTATTTGTGGAAGCGTTGCTTCTATCGATTCATCAGATTCAGAACCTCCACTACAACTAAATAAATTTATAATAAGTACAAATGATATAAGTTTATGTTTTATTTCCATAAAATTTATTTTTATGGACTAATGTAAGTCATAATTAGGAAGTATAGTTATTGATTGTTCTTATGTAGGTTAAACTACCAATTTTTTCGTCTAACGTACTATTTGTTTATTTTACTAGAGATTTTACCTTATAATTTGAATCTAGCTTCTTCTATTTAATGTAAGTGCTAACTGATAAAAATCATTTTTTAAAAGATTGTTAATCATTGTGAAGGCTTCCCAATTTTTCGACAGATTGTTTTTTGGTGAGCAGTTGATACCATAAGCGATGGTAACTATATATATTTTTACACTAAAAATTTTAGAATAAAATGGAAATGAATAATTAAGGAGAAATTGAGGTGTTAAAAAAACTTAATAATATTTGCAAGACAGTTTTTGCTAGGATAGGCGCAATATTTTTGTTTATTTGTATTATCAACCAGTAGGCTTCAATCCGGAACCCCTTCAAAAAAGCTACAATTAGAACTTTTAATTACTCTAGAATTAATTAAATTGTCTACATATTCCTCCAGGTTATATTTTACTTTAAAGTTTGACCGCTTAAATGCTATTCTATTTTGTGCGATCCCAATTTTTATTCTTTGATTAAACTTATCTTCGTATTCAAGCCAATATTTAATATTTAATATCGCTAAAGAAACATTTCCCTGATTAACGATTTTGGTAATTTCTTTTATTTTGGATTTATCGCATAAAAACAAGGTATCTACTGCTTTCTCTTTCATTGATATTACGTAGCAAAAATCTGGATCAGGTATAGTTTCTATTTTATCCTGGTTCTTGCACGCACCAGTTAATAACAATAAAGTCAAACCAATTTTCGGTATCAACAAAAGATTATTCTTTTTTGCTCTTAATTGCATCTTAAATTTTTTTATTAACCCAGTATCCTTCACAATCAATAGTTAGATCCAAAGGGTTATCAATCCCGAATTTCCATGTACAATTGTGCGTACTCACCGCAAACACATGCTCTCGATTTAAATAAAGCTTTTCAAAGGGATTAGAGTCTTCAAAAAAGGCAAGCCAGAGCAATTCTGAAATTTCAAGTTTCCAACATGCAACAAAGCCATCTCCACCATAAGTCCCTCCTCCAGCAGTCAATTTAAGATTTCTTTCAACATCTAATACATGTACATTTTCATCACAATAAACCCAATCTAACATTCCTGAATTATCTATCTCCTGTAGTGTTGTTTTTTTTACATATTTTGCCTCATGATGACACTTAGTCGTCCATGGAATGTTAAAATTATATAAGAAAGCATCCCCATTAGTAAAATAAATTCCGTCTCCCGCAGGCGCCTTATTACTATTTAAAGTATCCAAATACGTTTTCATTTATAAAAAAATGATAGGATTATTATATTAAAGTTGTATTAGGTTTCCTTTCCAAAAATATCTAATATTTAGATGATCCGGATTTAAAATACCTACCAGGGATATTTTTGTGATAGACTTCTTATTGTTTTTTCGGTATAATCAAAGTCTGGGTTACAATAAAGTCCAAATCCAAAAAATAGCTAAACCTAAACTTTTCGTATCCATATTTTAAATTGGGATGATTAAGATACCTATAAATACTTCTACTTAACTCCATTGCCTTTCCATTAATTTTTATTTCGGGAATGACAAAATCATTTCCAAAGTCATTGCTTACATTTAATAATTCCCATTCAGAGTGATACTTATTTTTGAAATATTCTCCAACAAAAATCAATATTGGAATTTCGTACCGCGCAATTTTGTCGTAATGGTTATTAATAATATTTTGCATAATGGCGTTGATTTGACTTAGTTCTGATTCTGAAATTTCTTCATAAGGAGATACGTTAACACCAAACAATAAATTAAACTTCTCTAAATATTTCTGAATGGAGTTTTCTACATTTGTTAAAAAAGGTTTGTTAAGGCAGAAATTATGGCGAAGATAAATTGTTTTAAAGACTTGTAATTCGTTGTATTTGTCTTTGAATTCTAACTCAAAATTATACTTGTTACTAAGATAATTGGAAAACTCCAGAAATCCATTAAACTCTTTCAATTCCGTTTTATCAGTTTCAAGGGTGTAAATAACATCTACTTTAAAACAATAGTATACATCTAACTTTAAACCATTATTGAAAGTCAAATAAATTACCGTGCAGTTTGACTGCAAAAAGCTTCTTATCTCTTTAAAATTCATTGTTTACAGCATAACAAAGAACGTGAAAAACCAGTAATTAAAAGATATACCGATTACGGGTTTTTAATGAGTTAAATCCTAAAACTAGATTATCAACTGATTTGATACATAACCCATCAACAATTCCCCCTCATTTAATAAACCTTATTGACCACAATATATGATCGAAAATAAAATAATTTTCATTAAAAAACTTTTCTTCACTTCTGAATGTGAGATGAAAGACCCGATCATTGTTAGCAAAGGCAGTTTGAAAAACGATTATTTTCTTATCATTTAGTTTGATTTTTAATATTCGTTGCACAACCTCGTCCATACCTTCAACATTTAGTCTCTTCACCTTTGATTCTTGAATGTTAAACCTCCTATTATATTCTACTAATTCTTTCTCATAAGCATCTCCTAAATCATCGTCATAATTTGATATTACCAGATTAGCTTCACCTGCCATAAGGTTTAAAGAATCCTTTATAACGTTAAAAGTAATATCATCTGTTATATTTACACTAAACCAATTAGCGGGATAACTTAAGTGATAACCATATAAGGAATCACGATGTTGTTTCCATTTTATTATATTATTTTTAGAATAAATAGTTTTTTGAGGTAATCCTGATTCAAAAATTGTTTCAAAACTTCCATTAGTATTATGAAAAAACCATTTGCATTGTTTAATTAGCCTATCACCTGATCCCGCCATTTTCAAAGAATCATTCATAGAATAACTATAGCATAATTTATTTCCACACGAATCATCACATTTTTCTGAGGGGAGAACCTGAAAATCAAAAATAGTTCTTGAATCCGTTCGACTTTCTGGAAGTTCATTCTTACAAGAAAAGAACAAAGGCAAAAATATTAAACAATAAGCTTGTAATTTATTCATTCTGATATATCAATTAGTTTTTATAAATCCTTGCAGAGACATTGATCCTTCTATTACATGAAATGCTCCTATACTTCCACCTTGTTTAAGTCCTAAATTTATAGATTGCATTCTATTATTTCTATAACTAGCACCTTCATTAAGAAATAAATAATTTACGTTAATATTTTGATCTGAATATAAGAATGTTTTATGCTCACCCCAACCATAATTATAATCTATTTGTTCAAAACTTGCTCCTGCTCCCGCTGATACACTACCTCTATGAATCAATTTATAAATATTATACTGACCTGGCCAATATAAATTCCCTGTGATTTTTTTTTCGTCAAGAAAGGTGCAATATATAGTAAAGTCTATCTCAAACAGCACTAATGAATGATGTTCTGCCGAAAAGTTTAATCCATCAGTCCTAGCTGCCACTTGATTACCAAGAGAAGATCTTCCTGAATACTGATATTGAAGACTCGTATTCTCATTAATAGCTTTATATCCTTCTATGGCATCATCTTGCTTTGCATGATTTATTTCTTCTTGTGTAGCATTTCCTCGTGTTTCCATTTTCTTTTTCCCTTCAGAAGCACCAAAAAAAGCTTCAAACAAACACCAAATCCCAACGCAATTGTTCTGAATATTTGATTGGTTAGAGTCTGCTTCGTCCGAACCTAAATATGTTTCCGCTATAGCTTGCTTCCAGTTTATAATAACACTACCCTAGCTACCTTACATACCCTATCTTTCTGGAAATTCGTAAACATAATATTTTAATGGTATCAGAATTAAAGGAAACCGAAACTCCATTTGCTGAAATTCTGAATCATCTAACAATGATATATAGCCTTTTAGAGATTTTGTAAGATTATTTTCCGGATTATCAATTAGACGTTCAAGAATAATCTGTCTTTTTTCAATTTTATTATCGCTTCCTAACCAACCATTATTTTGAATTATTTTTCCTGGACAGAAATTAATCACCATTAGGAAATCGCTTCCGTCTAGATGAAATCCGTTTCTTTCCAGAATAAACAATGCATCTGAAAATTTTTGATTTCTTTCAAAAACATATTCATCAATCTTTTCTAAGAAGTTCAAATATTCTTTTTTTGTTACTTTCTGTGTTCCCAATACAGTCATCTCCACACTATCCATTAATTTCATGAAATTAAAAGAATCCAATTGGTAAGTTTTCATTTTCTTCCGAGCAAGCTCGGAATTAGTACAATCATTAAATTGCTCAACGTATTGCTGTGTTTGACCTTTGCAAGAGTTAACAAAAGAACATACTAAAAGAAAAAATAAGATTAAGAATTTTTGTTTCATTGAATTAATTTTTTACGTTCCTAATTATAATTGGTAATTTTCGTTCCAACCTTTTTTTAATTATTCTATAACTACTACTGTGAAAATCAATTCTCCAATTTCCACTTAAAATTGAGCGTTTTTTTGTTAGAGGATGCACCGCATACCCCCTAAAACCTTCTCTATTTTTACCAAACGGCTTTAAACTAGGAGTTCTTAATCCACCTTGGTGGGCAGATGAGTAATAATTTTCCCAATTCCATACACCAGGATTATTTTTTGAGGTTCCTACTCTGTATAATGGAAAATCATAATTGACCAAGTAATCATTACCCTCGATCTTAATACTTGCAGTTCCACTCAATTTACCTACGGAAGTATAATTAGAAAAATACAATGAAGGATCAGTAATAAATGATGATCTAAATATACTTCCATTTTGAGGATATGTCTTAGAATGATCTAAACTAAACATAATTTGATCAAATATAGCCTGATCATTTCCGTGTATAAGAGGCGAAGCCAAGTCTAATTTTAGAACCTCATTCCCCGTTTTATTCAGTACGCTTTCACCAGTTAAAACAAAATTTTTATCTACTACTTCATCTCCTTTTGAATTTGTTAGCGATTCTGCCATTTCTAATGTAACTCCAGCATACTGTTCATGTAGCGATTTTGCAGAAGACTTTTTACCAGGATGATATTCTGTTTCTCCCTCATCATTTACTTTTGCTGTCCAGGTCTCTTCACTACTTTTATTAAAATTTTGCAAATCCAAATTGTACCTAGAGTCGCTTAAATCTTTACTCCCTCTATTTAGACCTCCCTTATAAATCATATCATCAACCGCATCGGCTCCACTAGGGTCTGCCCAGTAGACAGGGTTGTTATCAAAAGCGTTATAAGGTGACATGCTGTGATGCGTAACCGGGTCTTGCACCACCCATCTTGCCAATGCCGCATCGTATTGACGCATATCCATCTCCATCATATTCAGCCCTAGGCTTTCTTCAAGCTCGGTACCGTTGTATTCAAATTTATGATCCCTGCCTATAGGATTCGCAGAATATCCTCTATGCTTTAATACAAAAGGATAATAATGATTCTCTTCGACTATTTCTGATACAGGATCGATAGTACCATGGCTATTGGCATCTGTATAAGCTCAACGAATATTCCCCAAGTGATCTGCGCATTGGTATACATACTGATAACCCTCGCCTGATTTTGGCTCTATATAGCCTCCTGCAATACCAAAGAACTGTAGTGCACTATTTTCATAATGAAAATTGCCAGCATATTCGGTAGTTTTTAAAGAACTTTCTACCGTATTAGTGACTGTTTTTTTAAGTCTTCGTCCGGTAGCACTGTAAATATAGCCATTTACAAAATCAAAACTTCGATATATTTAGGAGAAGATTACGAGATGTTCGCTTAGGTGGTCTTTATCTTGTAAGCACTCGTTCGACCCATAAATAAAACCAAAGCCTTTATTATATGAGCTCTAATCAACTTGAACTACGTCAAAGAACCATGCTAGTATATAAATACCAGATAATAGGCATACTGACCAAATGTAAATCAATAGAAACCATTCACACTTTACAAAAATCACCCGTATGGGACACTACCAGTTATGAGTGCGGAATTTATATCCTGCTTACAGGTGCAGTAGCAATATGTTTTTTGAAAATGTTTTAACAAACTTTACAATTATATCGCTGGTTTCCATTACGCTTTCCTTTCTTGATAGTTTTTAGGCAATTACAAAACTTACATTCCCTACCCGTTAATATACAAGCACCAATTTGAAACACGATAGAATTGTCAACCCTTATTTCATAAGCTCTAAGGGAGTTTCATTACATCAAATGACCTTACTTAAGGTTATTATTAAGAACTTGAAACTTATTATTAAATTGACTTACAAACACTTAACAGACTTCTAAAACCAAAGCGCCAATTTGAAACACTACCCACTTTAAAAAACACTACTCTAACGTCTTAGTTTTCAGCACTCATGTCCTCAATATTAAAGTACTTCAATCTCACAAAAAAAGGTCTATCACTCTTATTTAGTAGAGAGTCATTGTGTATAACTTGAATTATTATCTCAGTACTTCTGTCACTAAATGTGTTCTCCAAAAAATTTATTTTATCCCTCTCAATCAAAATTTTAGCCTCTTTTTTATTTTTGTTGATGATCTTCATACTATCAAGATTATTTTTAAAGGCGAGAACAAGCTCTGACAGGGGAAAAGGACCTGAGAGACTAAAAGATTTATTAATATAAGTATATAAAGTGTTTTCCGTATAATCTTCAATTTGAAATTTAGGATTAATTAATATTCCTTTGCGATCGATTAAATAATCCGCTAAGGTGAAAGTTTTAGAATCTTTCCATTCTTCAAAAAGGGGATCTTTTCCCATTACAAAAAAATTACCACTATCCACTTTCATATACCATATATTCTCGGTGCTCATTAATTTATGAAGACGTTTATCTTTTGATTCCATCCAGGCAATAAAATCATTATAGATAAAAGAATCTCTATGGATGATTTTGTAATCTTCATAATTCTTGTAAATCCGACTATTTTCGACATACTTAGCCTTACTTAAATAATTCAAATAAGAAAAGTAAACAAATGAAATACAGATCAAAATTAATACACCAAATATTATCAAATTTCTTTTCAAAGCCTCTAATTGTAGATTAATTTAATTTTTAAATGAATTTTTTAAGGAGTTTCCGCCTCTTGCTTTTCTATATAATTTTTCCTCATAGTTAGTTCCATTCCGAATATCGTAATCAATAATTGTAATCTTCTGATTTTGGTTGAAAAATTCAGTATAGTATTTCCCCCAAACTTTGTACATATCGGAATCACTGGAAAACTTTAAAACTGCTGTGACCTGACCTTTTGTATTTTTGAAATAAAAACCATCCATTTCATTACCGGCTGCTCTTTCAATTGCATATGTAATCCAAATGTCATTCTTTTTGTTCCCAACGAAACTCCAAAGTTCGTCAACTTCATATTATTGCATTGCCTTGAAATACTAAAGGTTTTATTCTTTCACTGATTTCGAGTATTCTGGATAATACGGTACCACAAGATATTTTTAGAATTCGAGCAATGCTTCTAATACCGCAACCTACTTTTAATAAGGCAATAGCTTGGGAATTTATATCTTGCTTGCAGGCGCGGTAGCAATATGTTGCTTGAAAATGCTTTTGCCAAACTTTACAATTATATCGCTGGTTTCCATTACGCTTTCCTTTCTTGATAGTTTTTAAGCTATTAAACTTACATTTCATATCCGTAAATATACAAGCGCCAATTTGAAACACTATCCTACCTAACTTCACCTGTTTAGATAGGCAACATACATTAGAAATATTGGTGTTTTAAATTCTATATGATTAAATTCGTCTTCAGTTGTAGCTTCTATAAAATCATACAAAGTTCTAATGGGTTTGGACACTTGAAATTCTGAATCGATAATTTTCATCCTATCATATATCGGTAAATCCTTATAGTTGTTAATAGAAGTCATAGACGCATCAGGACAGTTGTAAATTATATCTACTAAATAATCGTTAAGTATAAGTCCCTTCCTTTCTAAAAATTTATTATAATTAATACCTAAATTATCATATTTAGAAGGGGAATTTGATAATTCATTTATTAGCTCTAGCCATTTTTTCTTATCATAGTCTCTGAAAAAAGTATTTTCAAATTGGATCATAATATTGTATAAATCAAAGTCTTCAATAGCTGGATGTGCTTCAACAATTTTACTATTCACATTTGAATCTATGCAAAAATTTAATTTATTGCGCAATTCTGAGGATACATCTTGAGAATTACAACTCATCTGTAATAGCAGTACAATAGATAAATTTAATAATCGCTTCATATCAATTTTTTAATTTATTAGATATTCTAACTGGAATTTTTCTCTTCAATCTCTTTCCTAGTGCTCTGGTATGATCACCATGTAGAGTAATTTTCCATCCAGGATTAAATGGATTTGATTCTAGTGTTCTTGAATGAAAACTTTCTCCAATCACTCTTTCCGTATCTTTACCCCATGGATCCAGACTTGGATTATCAAGTCCTGGTTGCGTAAACCTATGTGGATAATTAGACCAGTATCTAACATGTGGATCTAAAGACCCTCCCTGATAGATATGAAAATGGAATTCAATATTGACTTCATTACCTGCGAGATTAATAGTTGCAGCACGTTTTAAATCCCTATCCATACCTCCAATATTTGAAAAATAATCCTGGGGCTGCACCCACCATCTACTTCTTAATAAATTTTCTGGTAAAGGCTTAGTTTTAGAGTGATCAAGTGCAAATAAAATCTGATCAAATTGACTCTGCTCAGTAGCTAGTTCTGAATCTAGATCAAGTTTTAGTACTTCATTGCCAGTAACTGATTGCACATCTTCTCCTGATATAATCATTCCTTTTTCAACAATATTTTCTCCCTGAGTTTTGGTCAGCTTCTCTGCAACTTTAATATCTAATGAGTATTGTTCGGACAACGATTTGGCTGATGACTTTTTACCAGCGTGATACTCCGCTTCACCTTCATCGTTTACCTTTGCTGTCCAAGTTTCTTCGCTACTTTTACTAAAATTTTGCAAATCCATATTATAATGGGAATCACTTAAATCTTTACTTCCTCTGTTTAGACCTCCCTTATAAATCATATCATCAACCGCATCGGCTCCACTAGGGTCTGCCCAGTAAACGGGATTATTATCAAAAGCGTAATAAGGTGACATGCTGTGATGCGTAACCGGGTCTTGCAACACCCATCTTGCCAATGCCGCATCGTATTGACGCATATCCATCTCCATCATATTCAAACCTAAGCCTTCTTCCAGTTCGGTACCGTTGTACTCGAATTTATGATCCCTCCCTATAGGATTCGCAGAATACCCTTTATGCTTTAACCCAAAAAGATAATAATGATTCTCTTCGACTATTTCTGATGCAGGATCGATGGTACCATCGCCATTGGTATCTGTATAGGCTAAACGAATATTCCCCAGGTGATCTGCGAATTGGTATACATACTGATAGCCGCCACCTGACTTTGGCTCTATATAGCCTTCTGCCATACCAAAGAACTGTAGTGCACTATTTTCATAATGAAAATTGCCAGCATATTCGGTAGTTTTTAAAGAACTTTCTACCGTATTAGTGACTGTTTTTTTAAGTTTTCGTCCGGTAGCGCTGTAAATATAGCCATTTACAAAATCATAACTTCGACATATTTAGGAGAAGATCGCGAGATGTTCGCTTAGGTGATCTTTAACTTTTAAGCACCCGTTTGACCCGCAAAGAGAAACATAGCACTTAATTTATGCGCTCTTGGAAACTTTTAAGCACCTATATTATCATACGCGCAGAACTTTAATGTTAGCTTAGATCACTAATAATCAAATATCCAGACACTTTGTTCTTCAAAAGCACCAGTTTACTACATTATCGGTTTGGGACACTACCAAATACAATTATTAAAATCGCAAACAGTTTGCTTTTTCCTTATCTAAATCAATTAAATGATGGGTATAAACAGATGCCGGTCTTAATGAAACTGTATCCCTCATTCCAGACACATTATAAATAATCGTTCCTCTGGAAGAGTTAGCATTGACATAAGGTAAACTGGTCTTATTAAAATTTGTATTGATATCATTATTTTCAGAGGCTATAACTATCATATAAGCTGTATTTTCTTCCGGACAATATATACCCGAAAACTGATCTTTCTTACCCAACAAATTTCTTTCACTTTTAAAATGGGTTACTTCTATCTCGATAAGTGTATTAATACCTCCCAAATGTTTATAATCTTTAACCTTTCCTTGAAGAACAAAAACGGATTTTTCCAAGTACCTCTTTTGTTCGTCAATTTCTCGATTTGTTGTAGTTAAAAATTTGTAAAAAAGAAATACAAAAACCATTGCTATGAATAATGCCCCTAAGCTTGCCAATACCAAAAAATATTTTTTTCCAAATATCATAATTAATGAATAGGTGTAAATAATTTAAAATAGCTAAACGTTGTTTCCAAAGTACTTTTCTTTTGCCCAACACGCTGACCTGGAGAATACGAAATGTCGCCTTTTCCTTTAGTCCCTGAAACCGTTATTACGGTTGAAAATCCTGCTCCTACCGATAAAGAAATGCCCTGACCTAATAGAGACCAATCAGTTCCATAAGAATGTGTATATCGACCAGCAAGGCCAACGTCAACACCTTCCGTTATTGTTCCCGTCGAAAAACCAATTTCCCCTCTATAATACTTGTATTCTCCTATAAAGGACCTACTCCCGATTATACGCCAAATAAAAGAATTTTCCGGTATTTACGCCAGTCACAACAGAGGTTTCTATTCCCACTCCCCCTTCTTTTCCGTAATAACTATATACATATCCAGCATCCTCACCTCCAAAAAATATAACATTTCCTGAAATCAAACTTCCTTCCACCTTCGAACCAGAAGTGGAACTACCTCCTAGAGATGATTCTATTCCTAGAGCCAATTTTGTGAAATCAAAATCTTTAATTTCTGATCGTATCTGTTCTAGAGCTTTATCTACTTCAGATTGCATCTCTTCCGGCAACAAAGACTTTGCTTTTTCAAACAGCTTACGAGCAAAGTTTTTTCTTTTCTTTTTAGTTTCTGAACTATTTGTTTCTTCAACTGCTTTGTTCCAATTATTTGTAGTTTCGCCAGTTCCGAGATTCTGATACTCTCCATTCTTTGTATGCTTCCATTGCCCTTCATCGGTATTTGCATAACGCAAACCTCCCTTATAGATCATATCATCAACCGCATCGGCTCCACTAGGGTCTGCCCAGTAGACTGGATTGTTATCAAAAGCATTATAAGGTGACATGCTGTGATGCACAACCGGATCCTGCACAACCCAGCGGGCCAATGCCGCATCGTATTGACGCATATCCATCTCCATCATATCCAAACCTAAGCCTTCTTCCAGTTCGGTACCGTTGTACTCGAATTTATGATCCCTCCCTATAGGATTCGCAGAATATCCTCTATGCTTTAATCCAAAAGGATAATAATGATTCTCTTCGACTATTTCTGATGCAGGATCGATGGTACCATCGCCATTGGTATCTGTATAAGCTAAACGAATATTCCCCAGGTGATCTGCGTATTGGTATATATACTGATAACCCCCGCCTGACTTTGGCTCTACATAACCTTCTGCCATACCAAAGAACTGTAGTGCACTATTTTCATAATGAAAATTGCCAGCATATTCGGTAGTTTTTAAAGAACTTTCTACCGTATTATTGACTGTTTTTTTAAGTTTTCGTCCGGTAGCGCTGTAAATATAGCCATTTACAAAATCAAAACTTCGATATATTTAGGAGAAGATTACGAGATGTTCGCTTAGGTGGTCTTTATCTTGTAAGCACTCGTTCGACCCATAAATAAAACCAAAGCCTTTATTATATGAGCTCAAATCAACTTGAACTACGTCAAAGAACCATGCTAGTATATAAATACCAGATAATAGGCATACTGACCAAATGTAAATCAATAGAAACCATTCACACTTTACAAAAATCACCCGTATGGGACACTACCAGTTATGAGTGCGGAATTTATATCCTGCTTACAGGTGCAGTAGCAATATGTTTTTTGAAAATGCTTTTGACAAACTTTACAATTATATCGCTGGTTTCCATTACGCTTTCCTTTCTTGATAGTTTTTAAACTATTGCAAAACTTACATTTCATACCCGTAAATATACAAGCACCAATTTGAAACATGATAGAATTGTCAACCCTTATTTCATAAGCTCTAAGGGAGTTTCATTACATCAAATGACCTTACTTAAGGTTATTATCAAGAACTTGAACCTTATTATTAAATTGACTTACAAACACTTAACAGACTTCTAAAACCAAAGCGCCAATTTGAAACACTACCCAATAGGGCTTTTGAAATACCGGAGGTTCTATTTCTTTGCTGATTTTAAGTATTCTGGAAAGCACGGTTTCACAAGATATTTTTAGAATTCGAGCAATGCTTCTAACACCGCAACCTTCTTTTAGTAAGGCGATCAGCAAGGAATTTATATCCTGCTTGCAGGCTCGATAGCGATAGTTTCTTTGAAAATGCTTTTGACAAACTTTACAATTATATCGCTGGTTTCCATTATGCTTTCCTTTCTTGATAGTTTTTAGGCAATTACAAAACTTACATTCCCTACCCGTTAATATACAAGCACCAATTTGAAACATGATAGAATTGTCAACCCTTATTTCATAAGCTCTAAGGGAGTTTCATTACATCATATGACCTTACTTAAGGTTATTATCAAGAACTTGAACCTTATTATTAAATTTACTTACAAACTCTTAACAGACTTCTAAAACCAAAGTGCTAATTTGAAACACTATCTTATTGCATCAATCTATTTTTATTCGATAATATTTACTGGTTGAATAATTCCTTAAATTCAACATTAATTCCTTTGAATAAAAAAAATAATTTCTATAAAAGATAAAAGGATCTCCTTGATTTGCTTCTAAACTATAAGTGATCTTTCCATTGGTAATAAATTCATGAATATGACCTTTAAATATAAATTCCTTCGGATTTTGATTGAAAGAAATATTATTAAGATTAATCTTCAAGTTATTTTCAATTACTATAACAGTGTCACTATCCTTCTCTAAAATCTTAGGATTACTATATATCCATTGAATTGTATCTGGTAAATCTTTAAATGATAGTTCTTCTCTAGGATACGAATTTAAATTTACAATTTCATTACCTACCTTATATTCACAGGAAGTTAAATTAAAAGTTAAAACTATCGTATAAACTAATACCAAACTTCTATTGATCATCTCCATTTTCTCCTCTTTGTTTTTGCCTTCTTTTCTTCTCTTTTTCTATTCCTATACTTACTTGAGCCCATAATCTACTCAATTTCATTTTTCGATTTCTTTTTTTTCTTTGCTCAATATTAAGATAATCTAACCATTTCCAAAAATTCTGACTAGCGGTGCCGCAATGTTTACTCAGTCCGCATCCAGACCTATTCAATAAACTGAATCCATCTTCGTAATAGAAATTTTCGGCTTCATCAAATTCTCTACCCGCCAAAGGTTCCCAGTCTTTCAAGAAATCAAGATCTGAGCCCATGCCACCTAATTTCTTAATCACATCCCCTTCAGCTATTATGTTAAAATGGTCAATATTCCAATAACTATTCAATTGATGATCATCCAACACCGGGGTATTAAGAGTAATTAAATTTATTGGGTCATTTATTTCATATTTACTTCTTAGGATATTAATTGCCTCAATTGCAACGTTTCCTCCATGGCTATGACCTATTAATGTTATACTCTCTTCGGATGCATTGGAAGATGACATACGATCTTCTGCTATTTTACGAGCAATAGACTCAGCAGCTGCTAATCTCGCCTTATCAGAATTATCTCCTGTCCATTTAAGACGCTCAGAAGATTTATTTCCATATATATTTTTAATTGAATTTAATTGAGAAGATGACATATCAGTTGGATTACCCCAAGTACCATGAATGAAATATGCCTCCAGACCTTCTAATTCGATTGCTTCAATTACCCTATTTTCAGCAAAATTGAAAGAACCATTATAAGGATAGTCTTCAGATAATGGATCTATTTGAATGAATCTTCCGATCTCTGGATCATATATTCTGAATTTATATTCAATAAAATTTAATCCAAGATCATCAAGGCTTTCCTGATTATTAAAACCATACTTGTGATCCCTCATATTTTGATAATAATTATAGCCTTTATGAGTGAGCCCAAAAGGATAATAGTTATTCTCTTCCCGTATTTCAGATTGAGCGATCGCACCGTTCCCATTGGCATCTTGGTAGAAAAGTCTTTCGCTAGCGCGCCACCTGGCTCGTTCACTAAAAACAGCCACTGGCTGTTTTCTTTACGCTCCGCCCTCCGCTGCGTCGTAAATATAAGTATTTGTAAAATCACTATTTTAAAATATAAAGGAGAAGATTACGAGATATAGATTACCCCCAAAAATAAATCCGCAAATGCGCTTCCAGATATTGCTTATTTCTCGAAAAACAAATCGTTCTTCGGCTAAGCCTTTTGATATGCGCTCTTAAGGTAAGATTCATACGTTCAATCTTATTGGTACAGTATTTAAAAACCTGATGAATCTTTTTTGGAATTAGATTTGGATAAATGTTCAGTCTATCAGTGTAGATCTTCTTCGGTTGAAGTGACAACAATTTATCTACCAGAGGTTTAATCGTTAGTTTCGATTTAGATCCTACATAAAGGTCAATTACTTTGCTGGTTTCTCGTTCAATGGCATAAGTAATCCAGATAACATTCTTTTTGTTCCCAACAAAGCTCCAAAGTTCATCGACTTCATAGCTGCAATAGGGCTTTTGAAATACCGGAGGTTCTATTTCTTTGCTGATTTTAAGTATTCTGGAAAGCACGGTTCCACAAGATATTTTTAGAATTCGAGCAATGCTTCGAACACCGCAACCTTCTTTTAGTAAACTTTTAATTAAAGCATTGGTGTTAGGTTTGAATGCATTGTAGATATAATTTAATTGAAATCTTTTACCACAACACTTACATTTATAACGTTGTATGTTATTTTGAAAACCACTTTTTACAGACAAACCAAAGCATTTTGGACAACTTAATTTTTTCATGTCCTAATTTAAAACATGATAGCCTAACAAAACCAAATTTCAAAGCCTTTCTTGGAACATCTTTATCTAAAGAGTAGTAATCAGTAAGGAAAAACGATGATATATATCTTCTTTAATTTCTGTTTATCAGTAACTTAAAGTCTGTATTTTGTAAATGTCCTAATTTGAAACATTACCCTTTGTGAGTTCCTGCAATGTTCTTCTAACTACACTCGTTCCAATCTCCAAGCGTTCTGCTACTTTTCTAACCAGTTTTTCTATTTGGTTGTCGTTGTATAAATCGATGCTTTGCCTTACTACGTGGTATTGCTGTGGTTTCTGTATGCTCAAGGTTACCCGCATACTTTCCATTTTGTTGGTCTTTAAACCGCCTAAAATGTGGATTTCTAAATGTTTGGTGGTGTACTCGTAGTTGTTCGGATTGGAAGTATTGAGCATTGTTCGTCTGGTTTTTATTTGATATTTCTGAACTCACGAATCGATAAATCGATTTGTTGATAAATTTTAAAATGATAAACATCTGATACAAAAGTATCTTTTTGTTTCCTAACCAACAAAAAACAATCGCTTCTTTTGATAACTTTATTTTACTATTTTTGCCTACATACAGTAAAATCAGTATCCTTTAGATAAATATGTTGAACATTGGAAGTAAAATAACAGAGCTTCGTAAAGCTAAAAACTGGTCGCAAGAAGATTTGGCCAAAGAGATTGGTTCTTCTCGTGTGATGATTGGCAAGTATGAGCGCAACGATAATGCGCCATCAATAGAGGTGCTTCTAAAAATGGCCAAAGCATTTGATGTAACGGTTGATTACATTATTGGCGAGGGTCGACTATCCAATTACGATAAAGAGGTTTTAAAGCGTATTGAGGACATTGAACAGCTTGACAATGAGACCAGAAGCAAGCTCTTTTTTCTTATCGACAACATCATACAGAACTTTAAGACCAAACAGGCGTTCTCATAAAAAAAACACAACTCTCGCTGTGGCTCTCTTTAGTGTTTGGTTGTATCTCAGAAAAGCGCCAATTTGAAACACTACCTAGAATTATCAACCCTTATTTCATAAGCTCTAAGCAAGTTTCATTACATCAAATGACCTTACTTCAGGTTATTATCAAGAACTTGAACCTTATTATTAAATTGAATTACAAACACTTAACAAACTTCTAAAACCAAAGCGCCAATTTGAAACACTACCTGAAGCCATCTATCGAGGCTGCTGCTAAAATGGCGGAACTTTTAAATGTTTCTCTCGATTGGCTTGTGGGTCATACCGATATGGAACTCGATAAAAAAATGATTGAGCGCATACAGGAAGTTACCAAGATGAAGCCCAAGGATAAAGAACACGTTTTTGCTATGCTCGATGCTTTTAAAAAACAGACCAAACTGCAAAATTGACTAGTCCTAAAAAACCGTTACAGTTTTTAGATTAGTTAAAAATACACTTAAACACTGAAGAGTTGCAACTCTTCAGTGTTTTTTGTTCTATAGGATTTGATTTTGATCTTATTTTGATTGTGCATTCGCTCTGGTGTTAACATACTACATGATAAATGAGGTCTTTTGGTATTGTAAATATGAATACTTTGTTTAACTATTTTTCTCATTATTTTTAGATTGGCCTGACTGTTTTGGATTAAGAATTCTTGTTTTAAGATACCATTGATCCTTTCGGCTATGGCATTTTGGTACGGATCATACTTTTGTGTCATGCTACACTCCATGTTATGTTTATGTAGTGTTCTTTGGTAATGATCACTACAGTATTGTAACCCACGGTCAGAATGATGTATGAGTTGTTGAATTGGATAGTATCTATTCTTTATGGCTAATTTCAATGCTTTAATTGAGCTATTGGTCTCTAGGGTATTAGAGACATAATATCCCATGATTTTTTTAGAATAAGCATCTGTAACTAATGAGAGATACATCGGATTTTGCCTGTTGCCTATATAAGTTATATCGGCCACCCAGACCTGTTCAGGTCTGTTGATTGATAGGTTTTCTATCAAATTGTTGTGCTTTCTAAAACGATGATGGGAGTTGGTGGTGATATGATAACTCCTCTTGGGTTTGATAAGCATATGATTTGCTTTTAGAATAGCAAACAACCGATCCCTTCCAACACCTAGCTCTTGTAAAGGCTTTTTCAGTATATGATACAGCTTTCTTGTTCCAATACGTGGCTGTTCTATACGGATTGAGTGAACTAAGTCTATGACCTGCTTTGCCACAGTTTGTCGTTTTGCTCTTGAAGCAATTGCTCTGTAATATACCTGCCTACTAATCCCAAGCAACTCACAGGTAGATGAGATACTTTCTTGATACGGTACTCTAAACATATCGATTACTTGGGTTTGGAGTTTTTTCTGATCGGAATATTAAATTCCTTTTCTGCTAGATCGATCATCATATCGAACAAGATAGCTTTCTTATCGGCACGCTCCGCCAGGTACTCTGCTCTGGCTTTTTGTTTCTCTAAAAGCTTAATCTTTTCTTCTAGTTCAATGATACGCTGTTGAGGACTTTTGGGCATTGGCTTATAACTTTGGTTCTCCCAATCAAAGTTACCATATTTTCTTAACCATGTGCCAAGAGTAGATCTTGCTTGAATACCATACTTCGATAACGCTTGAGAACGAGTGAGTTCTCCTGTTTCAATCTCTTGAACTACACGCAGCTTAAATGACATAGGATAGTCCTTTTGGGTACGCTTTACATAATTACTTTTCATTACACTTGAATTTTAGTGTAACGCTATTTCAGGACGAGACAAATGTATTACAATAAAAAAACCGCCTAAATGGCAGTTCTTTTATTTATCAATGATTTGAACAGTAATCTACATATCAAAAACACAACACTCCAAAATAGTGCGTTAATTAATATGCTAAGTACTATACTTTCTATTTTTAAATATCCTGATGGAAAATTGAAAAAGAAGAATATAGCTTTTTGAAAAAAATTCATACTGCTTCTTCCACCAAATGCAGTCCAAGAGTATAACACCATTGTACTTACAAAATTCAGTATAGTGTAAGTAACAAAGAAAATAATACCGTATTTATTTACTAATTTCATAATTTCAATTTATTCTACTCCTTGTTGTTGTAGCCATTGTATGACTGTCTGTATCAAGCTATTCGCTTCTTCCCCTGGTCTTGCAAGGTCAAAATGTGGACCATCATCAGAACTATTTTGTTTTCCACCTTTGATAAACTCCCATACGTCTTGAGGATTACTAAGTAAATCTCCTTCAATATCAACTCTGATGACATTTCCTATATTCTCATTATCTTCTAATTGCTTGAATAATTTTGATTTATCAGAGATTGGACTTCCAATTAAAATAAGGTTGTCTATGTACTGCCCATCATTAGCAAGTCTTAACGCTACTTGTGCTTGTAATACACTTCCGTAACTATACCCTGCTAAATTAAATTGCTCTCCTTCTTCTAAAGGACTATCTGCTAAATTACCCTGTATCTGCTCAACAGCCCTATCTATTGCGCTATGTTGTCTAGGTATCTCTTCGATATCAGAAGGGCTTATTAAACGGTCATCAAGTGGATTTCTAGGGTAGTTATTAACACGATAAGTTGTGCCTGAGTTCCTAAAAGCATTCGTGAAAAATATATCGCCCATTTTACCGTTTGATGCATTAACTCTAACAAAATTTCTTATACCAGCATCTGTCATAAAATTACCCCAACGTGTTATATATTCCCATCCGTCTTGGTCATTGTTAGCTCCACCAACAAAAAATAATCTTCTGCCATCTGGGTCTATAAATACATTAGGATTATTAGCTGCATAAGAATATGGACTTATACCAACATACTCCCTCGAAGCAGGGTCTATTGTAGTCCATCTTCCTAAATCTCTCATATAACGTCTCGCTCCATAGTCAGTCCAATCTAATCCTAGTTCTTGTTCTAGCTCTTTACCGTTATATGTGAAGTGATTATTTTCCGTACCATTCACCTGATTATTATACCCTCTTTGTTGCAGCCCAAAAGGATAATAATTATTTTCCTCTCTGATTTCAGTAGAAGCATTGATAATGCCATTTTTATCAGCATCTTGGTAGGACAGTCGTATGTTTCCTAAATGGTCACCATTTAAGCAAAAAATAAATTTTTCGGTCGCATTTTTCCTAGAGACTACCCTATATTTTTTAAAAGAACGTACTTCCTCTCATCTTCATTTCAGCCTTAAAGATAAAAATTAACAGTAGATTCCTCGCCAGCAAAGCCCAGATATTTTACCTTAAAATACCCCCTGTTCTTTGCTGGCTCCCTTTCCATCGCTCCACCAAAGCTATGTTACATAATGCGCTCTTATGGTACTCTTACAGGTAGCCATAAGCACACTATATAAAATAGCCTCTTTCCCTCCCGCTTTACAACCAAACTTACTAGCTGACTTCTACTTGATGATTTTTTTGATCAATATTCTAATATTGGAGCATATTAAAGTACTGTTAGACATGATTTGGGCATGTTTGGGGGCATTTCAGGGGTTTTTGAGGCTTGTTTTTACAAAGCTTACGGGGAAGGGTCATTTTAAAAGATAGCGGAACTCATCCGCATCCCCCAACAGCTTCCGCCATCTTTTAAAACGTTTTTTTCAAGTCGTAACGTGGTATTAATTCGGTAGGTATTTATAGATCTTTTTAAGGTTCGAGTCCAGTCGTGGGCACAAGGTTTGACCTTCGGGTTATGAGCCCGACGGTCACTGGATTGTGGTTCCAGAGGTCGATTATGATGAGTGTTTAAAAGCCTCTTTTACTGCTTTTTTAGTGTCATTTTAACACTTGGAGCGTTTTAAGAACAACCTATTGACAGTCAAAAACATAACGGAAAAACGGGTCCGTGATTCGGACTGGGGGTATGGGTAATTACTGTCTTACATACCCACTTTAAAAAAGCTAAAATATATAGATCTTCTTTCTCAGTTAAAAAACGTTTTAAAAAGGGTGGATCTGCGGCGGACGGTGCTGGTGGTGATCCGCTCTTTTTAAAATGCCAGGCTAAGCGCCTGTGGAGCGTCACGACTTCCGTGAGCCGTAAAGTAACTTTTGTAAAGGCACACGGGTTTTCAGTCCGTTGCTCCTAAATTTTGATATGATGGATAGCAGCATTTAAAAGTGTATGCTGATAAAAAAGATTGGCATAAATATACTATTTTTTGGTTCTATGTAGTGATGGCAAGCGGCTATTTTACATAATGGCGTTATAGCCCCTGACCACGGGGAAGAGCGGGTATAACTACCCGTTATGTAAAGATAGCTTGGAAGATGCGGCTGGAAAGGCGATGTACTGAGTATTACCGAAGTGGAGCAGGGCAAACATGGAGGGTTCTTGCCGTAGCAATAATCCAGGTTTGCCCTGCGAGGATCTATTCCTTTGATTACCCTCTAGGTTTTCTATGGGTATGCAGTACAGCGTGTACGTAGATCGTATCTTCTTCTAAGGTATAGTGGATGCCGTAGGGAAAACGCCTTGTAAAGACGATACGGATCTCCCGATAGCGTTCTTGAAAAAGTGACGGATTGGCTTTGATACTTTCTAATGCTTTATCGATCGTCGCTAAAAATTCTATGGACAATCCTTCTTTTTGATCTTCATACCAATCCATCGCCTGAGCCAGATCTTGCTGCGCTTCGGGCTTAATACGTAAATGGTAGTTCATTACTCTCCCAGAAGTTCTTTTTTTACTGCTTTCCAGTCTTTTCCGGCTTGTGGGTCACTTTGATGACGTGCTAACCGATCATCCAGTAGTTTTTTATCAGACTCGGAGAGCTCGTAAGCGGTTTCTTCTTCCTGGTCAAAGACTTGTTGAAGACGTGCCAAAAGGCCTTCTTTTTGGGTTTGTAAAAGCCGGTGTATGAGTTCTAATTTAGTGGCTTCTATATTCATCCTGGGTATAGTTACTTTCATCACAAAGATACTTTTTATTTTAGTACATTAGGTGGCCGCATGTGCGACCACCATTTTTATTATTCGTTTTTAAGCCACTCGGATACACCTTCGAGTTCTTCTCCGGGATAGGTCGCAAGAACGATCTTTAAAAGCCAGTACCTGCTGTTTTGTAGTTCTTTTCCTGGGCGTTGGTCTTCGAGTTGGTTTAAGTACAAAAGTCCTTCTAAAAGAGCTTGCTGCATGTAGCTGAGTTCAGCCAGATCGGCAATAGGGAGTTTGATATAGTTTTGTTGGGTCTTGGGATCGGTGTGTACACTTAGAGCGTACTTTCCGCTAAAATTTTTCATACTGTAACTGTTTAGAGAAAAAACCCGTAAGTCTTAGAGGTCTCACGCCAGTTACAGCGTTCGGAGGCTTTCACCTTACCGCCTCATAACCTACGGGCAAATTTGTAAAGATTGACGTAACTGTTAAAGAGATAAAAGTACAATGTTTTCTTATTTCTAAGGACTTCGATTGTGTATATTCATTTTGTTTTCTTTTAGCTTATCGGATGGAACTCATTTATAGCTTCGTGCAGACTTTCCAGATTGTTCTGCTTGTAACTTTCCGTTGAACTGATGTATTTATGGCCAGCGAGATACTGAACCTTTCTGATGTTAAATTGTTTCAGCCAGTTCGAGATTACCGAAGTCCGCAGATGGTTGATGTTTCCCGCCTTTTGGTTGATTGCCTTCAACCGTTTTACGATGCCCCTTTGCACAAGGTCGTTAAAGTGGTTTTGCGGTATCAATAGCTTTTCGCTGTGGACTTTGTTGTACTTCGCTATCTCTGGTCTGATTTCATTGATGTATTCCAACAAGTCCATTACTTGCCAGGGTTTGAGCTCCATTTCCCGGGCGTTGTTCCGTCGGGTACTCGGAACATAGATTTTGCCCTTGTAAAGCTCTAAATGTTCCAGCAAAAGACTTTTGAGATTGGTCGTGTTCAGTCCTTGATAAACGAGCAACCCTGTGATTACCTTGTTCCTTTTGGCACTTAGCTTTGCTTTGTAATTACTGTATTTGCTAAAGTTTTCCGTTTCAAAACTGTAATATAAGTCTTCCAGTTCGTCAGCATCCAAAAGGTTGTACATTACTCGTTTTACCGTTCCTTTTACAGACACATCTTCTATTGGGTTATCCGCTCTTTTGTTTATTTCAATGAGGTAATTCAGGTAATTGCGCAACGTTACGATGTTATTGTTTACGGTCTGTACTTTGATGTTCTTTTGCTGTAAATATTTAATGTATCTCAAACAGGCTTTATAATCGATTTCAGATGCCTTAACCCTGTATTTTTTTGACCAAGCTGTAAATTCTTCAACTCTTTTTAAGTAGTGTTCTATCGTGGTTTTACTGTAATTATTTTCTATTAAATATTGCTCGTATTTACTCATTGATTTTCTATTTATATTTTGGTATTCGTGAAGCTTCGCTTTCATCTTTATTCATCCTTTAAAATGTGCGTGTAAATCTGTGTGCTTTCTAAGGAGGCGTGTCCTAAAAATTGTTGTATATCTTCTATTTTCATTCCTGCCTTTAAAAAATGCGTTGCGATGGAGTGGCGCAACATATGTGGCGTAATATTCTTGTTTTGCAGTTCTTCGCTATTACTGGCTTTGATAATCATCTTTAAATCGTTCTCTATGGTGCAACCGCTTATTTTGGTGCTTCGTCTGCTGACAAAAACATAATCGCTTTCCGATGATTTTTTAAAGTCCAATCGTGCATCAAAAACGTAATCTTCGAGCATTCTTAAATTGTAATGATTAATTGGCACAAAACGCTCCTTGTAGTTCTTTCCCTTTCTAATAAATACACGCTGCTGATCCCAAAGAATATCGTTTAGCATTAGATGGAGTACTTCGTTTCTTCGCATGCCCAGACTATAGAGACACACCAATAAGGCTTTATGCCTTGCTCTAAAGCGTGGGAGTGCATGGCTATGATCGGTAGCCTTGAACAAGGCTTTTACTTGTTCTGTGGTACAGTGCTTGAGTTTTTCATCTTCTACCTTTTCTCTCTTGATATGCATCTTAAAAGGCTTCTTATGATGTTTGGAAAGGTAATCCTTAAACTTCTTTAAGCTACTTTGATGTGAGTTGAGATAGTTATTACTCAGTGCTCCATTTCTGGTTTTGTTAGGTCGCTCTTTTAAGTAATCGTAATAGTTTTTAAGATGTTCCTTTTGGATGTAATCGACGTGATTGATGTTATGCTGTTCCAGCCAGTAGAAGAACTCACATAGCTGGTTTGGATAGTTCTTGCACATGCTTGCGCTTTGTCCCAACACGTCCAGCCATTCCTTAAAATCTTGTAAAAGGACTTTATAACTTGGGTTTTTTAGTGATGTTTTTTTCATGGGTCGGTTGCATTTTTGGGATTGATTTGCGAGTTACGTCTAACTGATTGATTGTCATTTAGTAAACCTCGCAAAAACAAGGTTTGCGAGTTGGTTACGAGCTTGCGAGTTCCTTTGTACCCTTGATACGCTCAATACAGTTTTTTAATGCTTTGTCTATCTGCTTTTTAAGGTTGGTATATTCGCCAAGGTCAACAATTTCGTAAGCATAGCTTTTGGTTTTCGCCTTTACTCTTTGGATGTAGTTTTCCGTCAATAATTGTTTGTGATACCAACGCAATGTACTTTCCTTTATGCGTAGATTTCTTCTTATTTCGGCATTAGTAAAAGTGGTCTGGCTGTTCTTGATTAGATAGTCTTTCAGGTTCTCTAAATGGTTTCGGCAAGCGCCTGTTAACGTATCACTTTTGCGTAGTAAAACATCCATAATCAGTTCGTTCGCTTCCTGGATATCTTCGATGGTTGTCTCGATATACTCCTCGCCCGTAACTTCGTCGTACTTTTTGGGTCGTTGCCACTGACAATAAAAGGTTATCGCTTCAATAAATTGTAAATAATGGCTGTTGGTTCTTCTGGGTTTAAATACGGACTGCGGAAGCTCTAAAAATTCTGCATACGGATTGATAACCTTGATCGGCTTTAGCACTCGTTGCACGTTTTTGAGCAGTTCCCTGGCATTTATTTCGTCCTGCTCGTTTAATTTGCCTGCGGAGGCTCTCCGCTGGTACTGCATTATTTTTTTGTCCTGCTCCTCACTTTCATCGATGTATAAAAGGAAGCTACGGTTTGAGTTATCCTCGTAAATACTTTCCTGCGTGGTCGCTCCCGCAATGCAAACAGGACCTTCAACCGTTAGATGTATGGTTTTGGTCTCGCCTTTGGCGTTTTTGTGAACAACTGTTTTTGTAATACGCTTTTTACTGGCGATTTCACGAAGTGGATAAAGTACGCTCATTGCTCCATCCATGTCCTCGATGATGATGATTTTATGGCAGAGTTCTTTTTGTGCAAAGTAGTAGAGTGCATTTGCTGATAAGTTCGTTACTTCAATAACATCTTCTTCCGGCATCAATGATGCAATCGAAGATTGTAAGTGTGTTTTTCCTGCTCCAGAACTGCCCAAGCTGATGCAATGCAAAGGGTTGTTTGTTTTCCTACTTGTGAAGATTAAGTACATCGTGAGCCTGTTATTTTCTTCGCCAATAACACCACTTTGACCAATCAATTTATTTGTCTTTTTAAGTAGGTCTTTAGACTTTAAAAATTTCTCTGCTTCCTTTATTTCAGTTGCTGATAGCTCTTTATAAAATGGTTGGTTGGCAATGGTTTCTTTTTCCACTAACAAAAATCTGTAGTTCTCCAGTTCCTTTGTGAGTTCCTGTAAAGTCCTGCGTACTACACTCGTTCCAATCTCCAAGCGTTCTGCTATTTTCCTAACCAGTTTTTCTATTTGGTTGTCGTTATATAAATCGATGCTTTGCCTAACTACGTTGAACTGCTTTGGTTTTTGTATGCTTAATGTTACTCGCAGACTTTCCATTTTGTTGGTCTTTAATCCTCCTAAAATGTGGATTTCTAAATGTTTTGTGATGTACTCGTAGTTGTTTGGATTGGCTGTGTCTAGCATAATTATTATTTATATCTAAATGTATATCTAAATTTTATACAAATATATATTTAAAGATATAATTATACTAATTAAAATTTTACTTTGTTGTATAAATAAGCTTATACGATTACTTTTGATATATAATTCAGCCATATGAGTGATACAACAACTATAATAGCTAACAACGTAAAACAATTACGTGACCTTAAAGGACTTTCTCAAAAAGAGGTTTCTATGAGTGTTGGTATGCCACAAGGACAATATTCTCGTATTGAAAATGGTAAAGTGATGCCAACTATTCCAACACTTGAAAAAATTGCAGAAGTATTTGAGGTTTCTATTATAGAGTTCTTTAAAACCAATAGTGAAGAAGATACTGTAAATATGCCTTTATTAGAGAAGATAAAAATTATTGATACTCTTGAAGCTGACGAGAAAGAAGCGCTCTTAAAATTGATTGATATGGCTGTGTCAAAGAAAAAACTAAAGGATAATTTGAGCAATCTTATTGCTTCTTAAAAAGCATAAAAAACCACCTCGTTAGAAGTGGTTTTATTCATTTTTAAATTCTCTTATTTCAATCGTAATGGAATGAGTTTTTTCCAAAGAAAAAGCTATAGTCAGCTAAATATATTGTGGAAAAATCAGATTTATCATAATTATCCTTTAAGTATTCTTTCTCATCGTTATTGCTTTCCAACAATAAAAATTCAATATCATCTTCTAAAAGATTTTCAAACTCATGAGGTTTTAAAGAAGAATCAATAATACTTAATGTGTAGGAATCGTTTTTAGGGTTCCAAACAATATTGAACGAATGCTTGTGCTTATACTTTATGTAATTTTTAGTTGGCGTAAGTAAACCATAATATTTATAAGGAACGACATAAGTACCACTTGGTCTTTTTAAAATGGTTATGTGTTTATTTCCCGTATTATCATTCTCAAAGCTCCTTTGAATTAATAATGGATAACAAGCGACCAAACATATAAGTGCAATTATAAGTATTAAAATTCGTTTAAATTTCATATTCTAATTTTTAGGTCTGTTATGTGATAATGTGGCTTTTCCTCTATCATGACCAGCTTTTTGAGCAAGTGTACTTTGAGCACCTTCGGTAGTGTAGGAATCTTTAAACTCTAAAGCATTGAACATAGTTTTTGCTGCCCACCAACGAATCCTTGATTTCCCTGCAACCCAACCAGCTGCATAATTTCCACCATCTCTAGCTGAAGCATATATTGGGACTACCTTTCCATTTTCATCAATTCTAGACCCAAAATAACTTCCTCTATGATGATATTCTCTATCATCTTTATCATGTTCAGCTACCCTTTTACCATCAGAATCATAAACAACCTTTTTACCGTTTTCCCTACGTTTTAAATCTAAATCTTCATCAGTCTTTGCATTTCCCATATAATGCCATAATCCTACATCTGCACCGATAATCTCTTCATTAAGAAATTGCTCAACCTCTCTAGATGAAGTATCAATTACACCTTTCCAACCTTGCTGTGATTCATCATCCTGTTCGTCAGCATTATAAAAAGAATACATAGTTAATGATTCTCCAATACTAATACCTGTATTATGAGCGTTACCATCTTCATCATAAGCTATAATGTAAATATTCTTATCATCATCTTCTAAATCTCCGCCTACGACTTTATAAGTGCCATCTTCTTGAAGCACTACATGAGTTGACAAACCAGTTGGGTCACTAAAAAATATTGGGTTATTCATAGCGTAATTATAAGGCGTCAAACTATAATCTAATTCAGCCAATGGGTCAATATTCATCCACCTACCTAAACTAGCATCATAGTTTCTTGCATGAAAATCATGCCACCCAAGACCTAGTTCGTCCTGTTCCTCTTTACCACCAAACCCATAAGGATGGTCTGTACCATTGATAACGTTATTGTAGCCTTTATGTTTTAAGCCGAGTGGATAATAATTGTTCTCCTCAAGGATTTCAGAAGAAGCCTCGATTGTACCGTTGTTATTGAGGTCGCTGTACGATAGTCTAACGTTCCCTAAATGGTCACCATTTAAGCAAAAAATAAATTTTTCGGTCGCATTTTTCCTAGAGACTACCCTATATTTTTTAAAAGAACGTACTTCCTCTCATCTTCATTTCAGCCTTAAAGATAAAAATTAACAGTAGATTCCTCGCCAGCAAAGCCCAGATATTTTACCTTAAAATACCCCCTGTTCTTTGCTGGCTCCCTTTCCATCGCTCCACCAAAGCTATGTTACATAATGCGCTCTTATGGTACTCTTACAGGTAGCCATAAGCACACTATATAAAATAGCCTCTTTCCCTCCCGCTTTACAACCAAACTTACTAGCTGACTTCTACTTGATGATTTTTTTGATCAATATTCTAATATTGGAGCATATTAAAGTACTGTTAGACATGATTTGGGCATGTTTGGGGGCATTTCAGGGGTTTTTGAGGCTTGTTTTTACAAAGCTTACGGGGAAGGGTCATTTTAAAAGATAGCGGAACTCATCCGCATCCCCCAACAGCTTCCGCCATCTTTTAAAACGTTTTTTTCAAGTCGTAACGTGGTATTAATTCGGTAGGTATTTATAGATCTTTTTAAGGTTCGAGTCCAGTCGTGGGCACAAGGTTTGACCTTCGGGTTATGAGCCCGACGGTCACTGGATTGTGGTTCCAGAGGTCGATTATGATGAGTGTTTAAAAGCCTCTTTTACTGCTTTTTTAGTGTCATTTTAACACTTGGAGCGTTTTAAGAACAACCTATTGACAGTCAAAAACATAACGGAAAAACGGGTCCGTGATTCGGACTGGGGGTATGGGTAATTACTGTCTTACATACCCACTTTAAAAAAGCTAAAATATATAGATCTTCTTTCTCAGTTAAAAAACGTTTTAAAAAGGGTGGATCTGCGGCGGACGGTGCTGGTGGTGATCCGCTCTTTTTAAAATGCCAGGCTAAGCGCCTGTGGAGCGTCACGACTTCCGTGAGCCGTAAAGTAACTTTTGTAAAGGCACACGGGTTTTCAGTCCGTTGCTCCTAAATTTTGATATGATGGATAGCAGCATTTAAAAGTGTATGCTGATAAAAAAGATTGGCATAAATATACTATTTTTTGGTTCTATGTAGTGATGGCAAGCGGCTATTTTACATAATGGCGTTATAGCCCCTGACCACGGGGAAGAGCGGGTATAACTACCCGTTATGTAAAGATAGCTTGGAAGATGCGGCTGGAAAGGCGATGTACTGAGTATTACCGAAGTGGAGCAGGGCAAACATGGAGGGTTCTTGCCGTAGCAATAATCCAGGTTTGCCCTGCGAGGATCTATTCCTTTGATTACCCTCTAGGTTTTCTATGGGTATGCAGTACAGCGTGTACGTAGATCGTATCTTCTTCTAAGGTATAGTGGATGCCGTAGGGAAAACGCCTTGTAAAGACGATACGGATCTCCCGATAGCGTTCTTGAAAAAGTGACGGATTGGCTTTGATACTTTCTAATGCTTTATCGATCGTCGCTAAAAATTCTATGGACAATCCTTCTTTTTGATCTTCATACCAATCCATCGCCTGAGCCAGATCTTGCTGCGCTTCGGGCTTAATACGTAAATGGTAGTTCATTACTCTCCCAGAAGTTCTTTTTTTACTGCTTTCCAGTCTTTTCCGGCTTGTGGGTCACTTTGATGACGTGCTAACCGATCATCCAGTAGTTTTTTATCAGACTCGGAGAGCTCGTAAGCGGTTTCTTCTTCCTGGTCAAAGACTTGTTGAAGACGTGCCAAAAGGCCTTCTTTTTGGGTTTGTAAAAGCCGGTGTATGAGTTCTAATTTAGTGGCTTCTATATTCATCCTGGGTATAGTTACTTTCATCACAAAGATACTTTTTATTTTAGTACATTAGGTGGCCGCATGTGCGACCACCATTTTTATTATTCGTTTTTAAGCCACTCGGATACACCTTCGAGTTCTTCTCCGGGATAGGTCGCAAGAACGATCTTTAAAAGCCAGTACCTGCTGTTTTGTAGTTCTTTTCCTGGGCGTTGGTCTTCGAGTTGGTTTAAGTACAAAAGTCCTTCTAAAAGAGCTTGCTGCATGTAGCTGAGTTCAGCCAGATCGGCAATAGGGAGTTTGATATAGTTTTGTTGGGTCTTGGGATCGGTGTGTACACTTAGAGCGTACTTTCCGCTAAAATTTTTCATACTGTAACTGTTTAGAGAAAAAACCCGTAAGTCTTAGAGGTCTCACGCCAGTTACAGCGTTCGGAGGCTTTCACCTTACCGCCTCATAACCTACGGGCAAATTTGTAAAGATTGACGTAACTGTTAAAGAGATAAAAGTACAATGTTTTCTTATTTCTAAGGACTTCGATTGTGTATATTCATTTTGTTTTCTTTTAGCTTATCGGATGGAACTCATTTATAGCTTCGTGCAGACTTTCCAGATTGTTCTGCTTGTAACTTTCCGTTGAACTGATGTATTTATGGCCAGCGAGATACTGAACCTTTCTGATGTTAAATTGTTTCAGCCAGTTCGAGATTACCGAAGTCCGCAGATGGTTGATGTTTCCCGCCTTTTGGTTGATTGCCTTCAACCGTTTTACGATGCCCCTTTGCACAAGGTCGTTAAAGTGGTTTTGCGGTATCAATAGCTTTTCGCTGTGGACTTTGTTGTACTTCGCTATCTCTGGTCTGATTTCATTGATGTATTCCAACAAGTCCATTACTTGCCAGGGTTTGAGCTCCATTTCCCGGGCGTTGTTCCGTCGGGTACTCGGAACATAGATTTTGCCCTTGTAAAGCTCTAAATGTTCCAGCAAAAGACTTTTGAGATTGGTCGTGTTCAGTCCTTGATAAACGAGCAACCCTGTGATTACCTTGTTCCTTTTGGCACTTAGCTTTGCTTTGTAATTACTGTATTTGCTAAAGTTTTCCGTTTCAAAACTGTAATATAAGTCTTCCAGTTCGTCAGCATCCAAAAGGTTGTACATTACTCGTTTTACCGTTCCTTTTACAGACACATCTTCTATTGGGTTATCCGCTCTTTTGTTTATTTCAATGAGGTAATTCAGGTAATTGCGCAACGTTACGATGTTATTGTTTACGGTCTGTACTTTGATGTTCTTTTGCTGTAAATATTTAATGTATCTCAAACAGGCTTTATAATCGATTTCAGATGCCTTAACCCTGTATTTTTTTGACCAAGCTGTAAATTCTTCAACTCTTTTTAAGTAGTGTTCTATCGTGGTTTTACTGTAATTATTTTCTATTAAATATTGCTCGTATTTACTCATTGATTTTCTATTTATATTTTGGTATTCGTGAAGCTTCGCTTTCATCTTTATTCATCCTTTAAAATGTGCGTGTAAATCTGTGTGCTTTCTAAGGAGGCGTGTCCTAAAAATTGTTGTATATCTTCTATTTTCATTCCTGCCTTTAAAAAATGCGTTGCGATGGAGTGGCGCAACATATGTGGCGTAATATTCTTGTTTTGCAGTTCTTCGCTATTACTGGCTTTGATAATCATCTTTAAATCGTTCTCTATGGTGCAACCGCTTATTTTGGTGCTTCGTCTGCTGACAAAAACATAATCGCTTTCCGATGATTTTTTAAAGTCCAATCGTGCATCAAAAACGTAATCTTCGAGCATTCTTAAATTGTAATGATTAATTGGCACAAAACGCTCCTTGTAGTTCTTTCCCTTTCTAATAAATACACGCTGCTGATCCCAAAGAATATCGTTTAGCATTAGATGGAGTACTTCGTTTCTTCGCATGCCCAGACTATAGAGACACACCAATAAGGCTTTATGCCTTGCTCTAAAGCGTGGGAGTGCATGGCTATGATCGGTAGCCTTGAACAAGGCTTTTACTTGTTCTGTGGTACAGTGCTTGAGTTTTTCATCTTCTACCTTTTCTCTCTTGATATGCATCTTAAAAGGCTTCTTATGATGTTTGGAAAGGTAATCCTTAAACTTCTTTAAGCTACTTTGATGTGAGTTGAGATAGTTATTACTCAGTGCTCCATTTCTGGTTTTGTTAGGTCGCTCTTTTAAGTAATCGTAATAGTTTTTAAGATGTTCCTTTTGGATGTAATCGACGTGATTGATGTTATGCTGTTCCAGCCAGTAGAAGAACTCACATAGCTGGTTTGGATAGTTCTTGCACATGCTTGCGCTTTGTCCCAACACGTCCAGCCATTCCTTAAAATCTTGTAAAAGGACTTTATAACTTGGGTTTTTTAGTGATGTTTTTTTCATGGGTCGGTTGCATTTTTGGGATTGATTTGCGAGTTACGTCTAACTGATTGATTGTCATTTAGTAAACCTCGCAAAAACAAGGTTTGCGAGTTGGTTACGAGCTTGCGAGTTCCTTTGTACCCTTGATACGCTCAATACAGTTTTTTAATGCTTTGTCTATCTGCTTTTTAAGGTTGGTATATTCGCCAAGGTCAACAATTTCGTAAGCATAGCTTTTGGTTTTCGCCTTTACTCTTTGGATGTAGTTTTCCGTCAATAATTGTTTGTGATACCAACGCAATGTACTTTCCTTTATGCGTAGATTTCTTCTTATTTCGGCATTAGTAAAAGTGGTCTGGCTGTTCTTGATTAGATAGTCTTTCAGGTTCTCTAAATGGTTTCGGCAAGCGCCTGTTAACGTATCACTTTTGCGTAGTAAAACATCCATAATCAGTTCGTTCGCTTCCTGGATATCTTCGATGGTTGTCTCGATATACTCCTCGCCCGTAACTTCGTCGTACTTTTTGGGTCGTTGCCACTGACAATAAAAGGTTATCGCTTCAATAAATTGTAAATAATGGCTGTTGGTTCTTCTGGGTTTAAATACGGACTGCGGAAGCTCTAAAAATTCTGCATACGGATTGATAACCTTGATCGGCTTTAGCACTCGTTGCACGTTTTTGAGCAGTTCCCTGGCATTTATTTCGTCCTGCTCGTTTAATTTGCCTGCGGAGGCTCTCCGCTGGTACTGCATTATTTTTTTGTCCTGCTCCTCACTTTCATCGATGTATAAAAGGAAGCTACGGTTTGAGTTATCCTCGTAAATACTTTCCTGCGTGGTCGCTCCCGCAATGCAAACAGGACCTTCAACCGTTAGATGTATGGTTTTGGTCTCGCCTTTGGCGTTTTTGTGAACAACTGTTTTTGTAATACGCTTTTTACTGGCGATTTCACGAAGTGGATAAAGTACGCTCATTGCTCCATCCATGTCCTCGATGATGATGATTTTATGGCAGAGTTCTTTTTGTGCAAAGTAGTAGAGTGCATTTGCTGATAAGTTCGTTACTTCAATAACATCTTCTTCCGGCATCAATGATGCAATCGAAGATTGTAAGTGTGTTTTTCCTGCTCCAGAACTGCCCAAGCTGATGCAATGCAAAGGGTTGTTTGTTTTCCTACTTGTGAAGATTAAGTACATCGTGAGCCTGTTATTTTCTTCGCCAATAACACCACTTTGACCAATCAATTTATTTGTCTTTTTAAGTAGGTCTTTAGACTTTAAAAATTTCTCTGCTTCCTTTATTTCAGTTGCTGATAGCTCTTTATAAAATGGTTGGTTGGCAATGGTTTCTTTTTCCACTAACAAAAATCTGTAGTTCTCCAGTTCCTTTGTGAGTTCCTGTAAAGTCCTGCGTACTACACTCGTTCCAATCTCCAAGCGTTCTGCTATTTTCCTAACCAGTTTTTCTATTTGGTTGTCGTTATATAAATCGATGCTTTGCCTAACTACGTTGAACTGCTTTGGTTTTTGTATGCTTAATGTTACTCGCAGACTTTCCATTTTGTTGGTCTTTAATCCTCCTAAAATGTGGATTTCTAAATGTTTTGTGATGTACTCGTAGTTGTTTGGATTGGCTGTGTCTAGCATAATTATTATTTATATCTAAATGTATATCTAAATTTTATACAAATATATATTTAAAGATATAATTATACTAATTAAAATTTTACTTTGTTGTATAAATAAGCTTATACGATTACTTTTGATATATAATTCAGCCATATGAGTGATACAACAACTATAATAGCTAACAACGTAAAACAATTACGTGACCTTAAAGGACTTTCTCAAAAAGAGGTTTCTATGAGTGTTGGTATGCCACAAGGACAATATTCTCGTATTGAAAATGGTAAAGTGATGCCAACTATTCCAACACTTGAAAAAATTGCAGAAGTATTTGAGGTTTCTATTATAGAGTTCTTTAAAACCAATAGTGAAGAAGATACTGTAAATATGCCTTTATTAGAGAAGATAAAAATTATTGATACTCTTGAAGCTGACGAGAAAGAAGCGCTCTTAAAATTGATTGATATGGCTGTGTCAAAGAAAAAACTAAAGGATAATTTGAGCAATCTTATTGCTTCTTAAAAAGCATAAAAAACCACCTCGTTAGAAGTGGTTTTATTCATTTTTAAATTCTCTTATTTCAATCGTAATGGAATGAGTTTTTTCCAAAGAAAAAGCTATAGTCAGCTAAATATATTGTGGAAAAATCAGATTTATCATAATTATCCTTTAAGTATTCTTTCTCATCGTTATTGCTTTCCAACAATAAAAATTCAATATCATCTTCTAAAAGATTTTCAAACTCATGAGGTTTTAAAGAAGAATCAATAATACTTAATGTGTAGGAATCGTTTTTAGGGTTCCAAACAATATTGAACGAATGCTTGTGCTTATACTTTATGTAATTTTTAGTTGGCGTAAGTAAACCATAATATTTATAAGGAACGACATAAGTACCACTTGGTCTTTTTAAAATGGTTATGTGTTTATTTCCCGTATTATCATTCTCAAAGCTCCTTTGAATTAATAATGGATAACAAGCGACCAAACATATAAGTGCAATTATAAGTATTAAAATTCGTTTAAATTTCATATTCTAATTTTTAGGTCTGTTATGTGATAATGTGGCTTTTCCTCTATCATGACCAGCTTTTTGAGCAAGTGTACTTTGAGCACCTTCGGTAGTGTAGGAATCTTTAAACTCTAAAGCATTGAACATAGTTTTTGCTGCCCACCAACGAATCCTTGATTTCCCTGCAACCCAACCAGCTGCATAATTTCCACCATCTCTAGCTGAAGCATATATTGGGACTACCTTTCCATTTTCATCAATTCTAGACCCAAAATAACTTCCTCTATGATGATATTCTCTATCATCTTTATCATGTTCAGCTACCCTTTTACCATCAGAATCATAAACAACCTTTTTACCGTTTTCCCTACGTTTTAAATCTAAATCTTCATCAGTCTTTGCATTTCCCATATAATGCCATAATCCTACATCTGCACCGATAATCTCTTCATTAAGAAATTGCTCAACCTCTCTAGATGAAGTATCAATTACACCTTTCCAACCTTGCTGTGATTCATCATCCTGTTCGTCAGCATTATAAAAAGAATACATAGTTAATGATTCTCCAATACTAATACCTGTATTATGAGCGTTACCATCTTCATCATAAGCTATAATGTAAATATTCTTATCATCATCTTCTAAATCTCCGCCTACGACTTTATAAGTGCCATCTTCTTGAAGCACTACATGAGTTGACAAACCAGTTGGGTCACTAAAAAATATTGGGTTATTCATAGCGTAATTATAAGGCGTCAAACTATAATCTAATTCAGCCAATGGGTCAATATTCATCCACCTACCTAAACTAGCATCATAGTTTCTTGCATGAAAATCATGCCACCCAAGACCTAGTTCGTCCTGTTCCTCTTTACCACCAAACCCATAAGGATGGTCTGTACCATTGATAACGTTATTGTAGCCTTTATGTTTTAAGCCGAGTGGATAATAATTGTTCTCCTCAAGGATTTCAGAAGAAGCCTCGATTGTACCGTTGTTATTGAGGTCGCTGTACGATAGTCTAACGTTCCCTAAGTGGTCCTTATACTGAAAAATATAATTATAGCCACCGCTACCATCTTCCTCCACATAGCCCTCAGCATTATTAAAAAATTGAAGATTTCCATCTTCATAAATATAATTCCCTGCGTACTCCGTTGATGTTACAGAACTTTCTGCGGTGTTGTTAACTATCTTTTTTAGCTTCATCCCCGCAGCGTCGTAAATATACGAAATTGTTCCATCTGCCATGGTGACCTGGGTTGGTAAATTTAGATGATTATAGGTGATATTCGTGATGCCTTTATTATCATCTTTGATCATGTTACCATTAGCATCATAGGTATACTCCGTGGTGGTATTGGCACCATCCTTAAACCCATAGGTTCCGTTTCCACTATCTTGAACGCTTTGGAGTTTGTTCCCGGTATCATAGCTATAAGTAAGGCCGTCCATAAGACTGTAATCACCTGAATTACTCAACTGTGGTTGTGCCACCACAGCACCCTGCCTGTTCAGCGTTTTGATATTCCCCATCTTATCGTAGGTGATTCCGGTTACATCAAATACATTAGTGGTGACTCCAATAGCATCGGTAATTCGGTTTAAAGCATCATAGCTGTAATTGTATTGTTTTAAATTGTTATCGGTATTATTTGTGCGCCAACTGGTGCTGCTAATGTTTCCGTTGTACAGTGCATTCGCTCCTTCATTATATCCGATCTTAAATGCAAACAGATCGCTTCCCAGGCTGTTTACATCGTTGATCTCTTTGAGCCAACCTCTAATAGTATACGTATAGTCAACCTGCTGTAGCGGGCTGGAAATGGTGTTTCCGACGTTTTTGGTGACTAACTGACCTATTTTATCGTACTGATTCTGTGCGATGAGCTCGGTTTGATTGCCCACACTATGGGTTTGGGTCAGTACCCTTCCGCTGGCGTCATAGCTAAAGTTTTCTACCACTTCAATAGGTGTGTTCGTATCTTTGGTATGTTGTGTTTTTACCTGTAAGGCTCTGCCCGTAAAATCTAACTTGGTTTCGGCAATATCCTCGGTTTCTAAATACGGATTGCTACTCTGAGTATAGACAGGTCGTCTTCTGTTGTCATACCCGGTGATCGTGGTGATCCATTGGCTTTGGTCTAGGACTTTCACCTTACTTCCGGTAGCAAGCCCTTTGGTTTTGAGTCCGCTAATAATGTCGGTTCCTACACTGGTGGTTGAAGGTAAGGTAAGTCCGCTTAAATCAAAATTATAATTGTCGTAATAGTTCTCAGTCAGTAGTTCGGTATTGGCTACGGGATAACTTTGGTTGGTATAACTATTGCCTGATTTCTGTTCGAATACTACATGACTTCCTCCATTATAATAATTCTCCATAGCGGTGATCACGGCTTGTCGGTTTCCCGTTAGACTAAAGAATCCGGTTTGAACAACCCTGCCAAAGGCGTCATATTTAGTGTACAGCCACTTCCCCTGTGCCCGCAAGAATGCATCCTGGGTCAATACGGGTTGATCGAGTTCATTATAGACAATATATTCTTTATCCTTCCCTGGAATCTTCTTTTCAACCATTCGGTTGCGGTGGTCGTATTTATACTTATAGCACAACTCACTAAGTTCGGTAGCTGATACTCCATCACTTGTATCGACCTTAGGAGGCAACACATAGGTAAGGTTCCCAAAGTCGTCATAAATATAATAGGTATCATGCGCCTCGACTAAACCGTCCAACGTGGCATAGGTACGTTTAAGAACGACCCTTCCTTGTTTGTCTTTGAATTCTTCGGTCGTATGCAACTTACTGGCGGTACCATCGTGGTTTTCGTCTTTGGTGATGGTTTTAGTGAGTTGTCCCATGTCATAATAGGTCTGTCCTGTCCCGATGAGCTGTGGATTCTCTTTACCCTGACTGAGGTCTACCTGAAAAAGACATACCTCATCCAGCCCATTGCTATCAAACAAAAACTTAATTTCATGTGAGCCTCCCATACGCCAGTCTTTACCAGGAGCAGCCTGTTTTAAGACCCTTTGCATCGGTGAAGGTTCGTATTGTGTTTCACTAAATGGATTTGGATTATTAACATCCATATCTTCCGGATAGGCCTCCTGATAGTAAGTATTAATTTCTGTTAGAGGATCTGATGCTAACTCACCAAAATTACCGTTCGTTCTTGTTACTGGATAAGGCAAATATTCTCTGGCAACACGTCCATATGAATCATAGGTAATTGGTTTTATAAGGTCGTCTGCTTCAGGAGTTTGTTTTATGGCTATCTCCTGAATCGGTCGCCCGAGTCCGTCGTAATAAATTATGTTTTCAATTACCTGTTTACTATAGATTATCTCATCAGTCTCTGTTAATGCGTCCTGATACGTTCTGCTATATCGGTAATTTTCATCGCTCAGAGCCACCAGTTCATAAGGAGAAGCAGCAGCCGTAACGGCAGTAACCACATTACTATAAACACTTTCGTTCCCGGTTTCATCAATTGCTTTAACACTTATCTGGTAAGTTGTTTGGGGTTGTAACCCGGCAAAAGTATATTGATTTTGACTTCCTCCAATCTGAACCTGGGGGTTATTATTTAAGTATAAAAAATATCCGGTAACTCCTACATTGTCGGTAGCACCACTCCAGCTTACAGTAATACTTTCAAAGGTCTGTTCTACAATACTTGTCACTGGTGGTGATGGTACTGTAGTATCAGGCACAGTATTGGTGGTCATGGTAATCATATTACTAGAACTACTTTGGTTGCCGGCGACATCCAGTGCTTTAGCAGTGATGTCATAGGCAGTATCGGTATTTAGTCCCGTAATCGTATGGGCGGTACTGTTTCCCGGGATCTCGGCCTGTTGTACGCCGTCTACAAAAATATGATACACCTCTATACTGCCTGAATTATCACTGGCTCCCGAAAGACTGAACTCAAGGGTACTTTGCGTGGCAGCTACCGGACTCAGTGTCGGGGCACTAGGTGCGGTGGCATCAGCGGTGGTCACCGTAAGAGTGGTACTGAAAGCGGACTCATTACCAGCGGCATCGGTGGCTTTTAATTGAAAATCATACCCTGTTAATTCGCTTAAACCACTCGCATTGCCCGAGGTAACTCCGGCAGGGAAACTGTTGATAAGGCTTCCGTCTCTGTAGAGGGTATAGCCGGTAACCCCTATATTATCGGTAGCGGCGGTCCAGTTCAATTCGACAGAGGTCCCGGTAATACTGGCGACACTTAGCGAACCTATCTGCGGGGCTTCGGTATCAGGGGTGGTGGTAGTAGTCACTGCCAGTAGATTACTATCGGCACTTTGGTTACCGGACGCATCTTTGGCGATCACCTTAAAATTATAGGTAGTTTGTGCATTTAGTGCGGTGGCGGTATAGCTGGTCGTGCTACCGTTTACGGTTACGATGAGCGTATTATTCCGATAGATCTCATAGGCGGTTACCGCAGTATCATCGGTAGCGGCCGTCCAACTCAGATCGGTGGTGGTATCGGTGGTATTGGTCGCAGAAACCGTAGTCGCCGAAGGTGGGGTCGTATCGGTCTGATCGCAGGTGATGCAAATAATCGACACATTATCGAGTAAAAGCTGTGAGCCTGCGGTGGAAGAAGTCGTACTGTTTACATATAAGCGAATGGTAACACTGGTAGTATATGGAGTAAAAACAATCGTACGAGTTTCCCAATTTGTACCCTGCAAAGCTCCGTAACCGTAAACATTGCTATTGTATGCACCTTGCCAGTTGGTCCAGTTTTGGGTACCTACCGTTGTTCTTTTGGTATCCGCGGTAAGCCGATAGGTTTCCCCGGATATGGTATTGAGGGTATAGTAAATATAACGATAGCTGCTTTGATCGGCAGTAGCCTCCAATGAATAAGCACCAGAAGTGGTATTTGTACTAACAGGAATCAAGTTCGTTTGAAACGATTTCATCCAGCTTCCGTTGCTATTTAGATCACCGGTTGCTGCATTATCCTGTGGCATAAGTTCCTGCGCAAGATATACGTTTTTAGTTATTAGATTTATGGTATTACTGTTCGTACTTTCGTTTCCGGATGCATCCAGTGCAGTGAGGTAAAATCCATAAGCGGTATTTGGAGTGAGGCCATTTACGGTATAAGCCTTGATCTTTGGCATACTAGCCCGCAGGCTTCCATCGGCATTGTACAATCGGTATTCGGTAACGCCTATATTATCGGTTGCTTCTTCCCAGATAAAGGTGGCTTGCGTATCGGTCACAAGACTTAGTTGTAAAGACTGTACTAAGGGGGCGGTGGTATCGGGTGGTAAGGAGGTGGTAAATGAAAGGGTATTACTGGCGACACTTTCATTCCCGGCTGCATCGATAGCGGTGAGATATGTGGTGTATGCGGTATCTGAATTCAGGTTGATTAAAGTATATGACCCTGCGGTTCCGAGCGTGGCGTGTAAATTTCCATTCAGGTACAAACGATATCCGGTAACGGCGACATTATCGGTACCAGGTGTCCAGCTAAGGGCGGCACTGTCATGAGTCACGCTCCCCAGGCTTGCCGTAGGGGGTGTCGGATTTTGGGTGTCGGCAGTTTGCTCGAAGTGCAGGTCCAGCACATCAGATCCCAGTAAAGTTCCGGCACCTCCGGCATTACTGTAATACGCTATAGTGATGCTTACATCGCCTACACCGGGATCCCAGGCATTGTATACGCCAGAAACATGGCCGCGATAGGCATACGGGCTACCGGATTCGGTAAGGGTATAACTCCCGGCATGTGAAGTGAACTTCACACTCCCCACACTGGCTGGCGGTACGGCCTGAATATTCAGTTGTGTACCGGTAGCGGTAAGATTTAAGGTGTCTTGCGGTTGGAGTTGCGCAATACTGCTTCCGTTACTGGCATCGATAAGATTATACGATCCGTAAGGTGCATTTACAGGAACACCTTCTTTGATGGAAAACGCATCGAGAATCAGATAATCCCCGGAAGTTCCGGCACCGTTACTGGCAGCAATACGAATACTGGCACTGTTACTCTGTGCCTCGGCAGTATACGTAAAGGGTGCCCAGGAAGTGGTGGGCGTACGGCCCTGATCGGCCTGTACATTGGTAAAGCCCTGCATGCTGATATATTGCTCACTCACTACATTTACCTTGATCTTTCCGGTAATGGTGTAAACGGTTCCTGGAGCGGTGGTAAAAGAATAGGTAGAGGTTGTATACGTTCCGGAGCGGTTGATGCGCAGCGCATAGCTACCTTCGATTACATCGGTTGTCTCAACAGAAAGGTAATAATTATTGTCCCAGGAGCCTTTGTCATTGGCTTCATTCGCAATTCCCGCAGCAGAGGTTTCAAGGTACAATTCAGGATTGCCTCCGGTTTGCTGGGTCTGAGTGGTAAAATTAAGTGCGGTACTTTGTGCACTTTCGTTCCCTGCTCCGTCCATCGCCAGCACACTCACGGCATAGGTGGTACTTTGAGAAAGTCCGGTAAAATCGTAGGTGAGTACATTGCCTAAGGTTGCCTCTAATTGTCCGTTTTTGTAGACTTTATACCCCGTAACTCCATTAGTATCGGTCGCAGCGTTCCAGTTGAGCGTTGCCGAGGTAGTGGTGATGTTGGTAGCGGTGAGTCCGCCGGGCACCGATGGGGCCTGGGTATCGGTGGTACAGCTACTGCATTTGATGGAGAGTTCGTCAAGCATTAGGTAATCACCTGAAACCCCTCCGCCGTTGCTGGAAGCAATTCGTATACGTGCGGTGCTGCCGCTGGCTTCTGCGATATAGGTAAAGGCCTGCCAGACCGTATTCGGACTTCGCCCGGTATCGGTAGTTACATTAGTAAAATCCAGCATACTAATATACTGCTCATTCAGCGTGTTTGCCTTGATCTTTCCGGTGATGGTATAGGTATCCCCAGGAGTGGTATTAAAGGTGTACGTTGATAAGGTATAGTTTCCAGAACGTGTAATTTTCATAGCACGTGATCCGTGAGCGACGTCGGTGGTTTCTACGGAGAGATAATAGTTATTGCTCCAGCTTCCGTATCCGGCCGATTCATTAAGCTTGGCTGCAGCGGAGGCTTCGGTGTATAATTCCGGACTCCCATTTAAGGTGGAAACCGAGGTGACATTAGACACCGGACTTTCGTTTCCGGCTGCATCCATCGCCGAAACTGTAAAAGCATAGGTGGTAGAACCGTTTAATCCGGTCGCATCATAAGACAGCACGTTCCCGAGGGTAGCCATTAAATTACCATCGCGGTACACTTTATAACCGGTCACTCCGGTATCGTCAGTAGCGGCCGACCAACTCAAGGTGGTAGCGGTAGCGGTAGTGTTTGCAGAGGTGAGTGCAGTGGGTGCGACTGGCGGGGTGGTATCGGTCACTGGCGGTGCATTGCAACTCGTACATACTATGGAAACATCGTCCAGATAGACTTCGGTGCCTATAGGATCTCCCGGTAATATAAAATACAATCTCATGGTGACTTGAGTTGTATCCGCTGTAAAGTTTACGATGCCGGACTGCCAATTGGAAGAGGTTACAGAGCTTGAACTTCGATAACTGACGCCTACCCAATTATACCAGCCAACATTGGTGCCTGAACCGATCTTTTTTGCTTTGTAAGTGAGTTGATAAGATTCACCGGCTTCGGCGGTAAAATCATAATAGATATATCGATAACCGTCTTGCGTAGTCGTTGCCTTTAACGCATAGGTACCTTCAGAAGCATCGGTTACGGTTGAAAGGTTTGCTGCAAAACTGGGGGAAAAACTACCATTGGCGTTTTGATCACTATCGGCTGCCGCATTGTCCTGGGCACTTAGTTCCTGCCAGGTGGTAAAGTTTAAAGTGCTACTAGCAGCACTCTCGTTTCCTGCAGCATCATAGGCTTTTACATAATAGGAATAAGCCGTTCCCGGGCTTAGTCCGGTGATGGTATAGGTATGCACATCGCCTGCATCTGCCAGTAAGGTATCATTCGCATTGTACACTTTATAACCGGTTACCCCGATATTATCATAAGGGGTATTCCAGCCTATTTCGGCCTGGGTAAAAGACACGCTGCTCACTACACTTACCGGGGCAGTAGGTGCCAGGATATCGGCAGCTGTGAAGGTAAGGGTTAAGGTATCGGTGGCCAGTAGGGTTCCTGTACCTTCAGTACCACTGTAATAGTCTACCGTAATGGTAACGGTACCTGTACCGGGATCCCAGTTATGATAGTCGCCATTGGTATCGTCGCGATAGGCAAACGGGGCGACGGACTGCGTTAGCGTATAAGCCCCATTATGGGACGTAAACGTAACACTGGCAGCCGCGGGCGGTAAGATTGCCTGTATATTTAACTGGTTTCCGGTGACGGAAAGATCAATCACTTCCCCGCCGGACAATGGCTGAATGGTTTGATCGGTTGCCGAATTGATCAGATTGTACGTCCCGTAGGCATAGATCAAGGTACTGGTATCGAGGGTCTCTGAAGTCTTTGTGCTTTCGTCTGAATTTGAAAAAAGGGAAAGACTTATGATACTAAGGAGTAGGAAGATATTTAGTTTTCTCATTTTTTAAAATTGTGGTAGGTCGCAAATTGATGGATCGTTAAAATAAAAATCTTCACTTACAGAAGTTGTATAACCGGTTGTTTGGTCGGTAATCTCGCATTTAACCGATTTCGTTTGATAACAGTTAATTTGATGAGCAAAAGCATTAGTAGTTGCAGTTGGCTGCAATTGATTGTCAACATACCAGGCATAAGAGTAACCGCCCGAACCGCCAGAAGGATTAACACTAAACTGATACGAGCCATATCCTCCTGAATTAGGAGTGACCGTTTCCGAGATGGCACCTACATCAAGAGCGGTATAAACTGTAATATCTTTGGTGGCAATATCAGGATCACCGGTAATTACATCTGTTAAGGTTGATGTTACAGTAACTGTACCTACCTGACTACCCGAAAATATTACATTTATTCCTGGGCGATCTAAATAATCGGTCTGAGCTCCCGTGGTACTAAATTGCCAATTATAATTATAGTTTCCAGATCCCCCTTGACCTGTAGCATACAATAATACGTTTTGACCTGCATGTACCAGATTGTTTCCGTTAACGGCTAATTGTGAAACCGGGGTATAAACATTAATGGTTTTGCTTGCCGTTGTTCCTGTATTTAATTGTGTATCATATACCGTACAGATAACTTCTACTACTCCATTATCTTCCTGGTCAAATATTTTATTAATACTGGAACCAGAAGCCGTACCTATACTTTCTCCATTTCGTTTAAAATCCCATGTGTAGGTATAACTACCCGAACCTCCGTTCGCAGTTACGCTAAAATTGGTCGATTGATCTGTAAGAGCCCAGTTATTTAAGGTATTCACATTTGTAACGGTTAATTCTTCATAAACAATAAAAGAACTCTGAGCATTTCTTTCCAGACCTGTAAAAAGATCCGTTACCTTACATTTAATAATAGTAGATGCATTATTTAAAAGAAATGATGAATCAAAAGTTATAGTGATCGAGGTTCCTGAATAAGTTTGAGACAGAGAGCCATCGGGCTTTTGAAACTGCCATTCGTATGAATAATTACCGGAACCACGAACTACGTTTAGATTAAAGGTTCCGGACTGATCCACCGGAACCAAAGAAGGCCCCTGAATATCTTCAATAGTGAAACCAGTATGGGTAATTGGCTCACCTTTAAAATGGTAAAAATATTCTTGTAGTAGGTACTGCTCATCATCCAAAATAGATTTCAATCTGTTAAAATCATCATATTTGTAGAAAGTTGTATAACCAGAAGGATCTTTTGAACTTTGCATCCCTATCATAGGTAAATATGTATATGTAGACACCATTGCCTCGGGAAGTAGACTTCTTAAACTTTCCAGTTCTGGAAGGTTGTTATCTGAATAGAATTGTAAAGAATTTTCTGAAGTCCCTAGCACTGTTGCGACTTCAGCAAAAGAAGCATTTTGAATTTTTACTATGGGATGTTGATTGCTATATCCCCAAAAGTAAGTTGTGATCGGACCACTACTATTAGAATCACCGTTAGCATCATTTGCATTAAGCTGTCTAGCTTCTTTAAGATTACCATTTAAATAATAAGATAACTTTATTTTTGGCTCAGTAGGGGCTCCTGAGAGTGAAGTTTTAATGATTCCTGGAAGAAACTTATCGGTAGCTTTAGTATATCCTATTTCTTTCGTCGCAATAAGATTCCCATTCTTAAAGCTCTCTGTTTTAACAACATTAGAGAGCTGGTTCTTAATCATCATTTCCTGAGAAGTATCATCAGACATATCATAAGGATAGAAAAAACGTTTTTCGACCTGATCGTTTTCACTATCTGTTGTTTTAACGGTTTTGCTTTGTAAATATGTGTCATAAGTGTAGTCAATTTGCTGAACTACTTTATTTTGATTTTCAAATGTCTCTTCTATAATATCCTGCTTTTTTAAAAAGCGTGAATCTAAATCTGTAAATGGTACAATTGTGTAAAGTTTAAGTTGTGCAAAATAGCTTGGAGAATTCACAACAGGGTTTACTCCATAGTCAAATGAATCAAAATCAACTTTTAAATTTTTTCTCAAAGCAAACACAAATCCCACAGGGTGGTCTTCATTTTCATCCAGTTGGGTGCCAGAAGCTAAAAAATTTCGATACTGGTTATACTGTGTTTTTTTATTACTTTTTTCCAAAAATGGTTGCCCCAAACTATATTCATAAACATTTTCTTCTTTTACTCTTTCTTTAGTAAGATCAACCCCTTTAGGAACTGGTGGCCATTCCTGTACTGGTATATCTGTGGGCGGATAGTAAGTAGTTTGAGTAAACCCTTGTTTCTTTTCGGGGTCATTATAATTTTCAATAGTACGGTAATAGACAGGTGTTCCATACGAAGGATCAAGACCTAAACTGTGTGATAAATAAAATATATATACCTCTTCTATAAATGTATTCCCACCATTTGTTACCTCCATAATATGAGTTTCGGCTGGCGATGGAATATGGTTGAGAATGGCTGTTGATAGTCCATCTTCATCATCATAGGAATAATAGCTGCTTTGACAGGAATTGGGATCACCATCAACAGGACAGTCAGTAATTTCAGAAACGCGAACTCCACCAACATTTTTATTTACAAAGGCAGGAGCATAGGTACCAATTGTGGTCGAGGTAGGCTTATGAAATCTCACTACAATCTCACCATAAGCATCAGATATTCTATTGAAATTGGTATGTATTTTAAAGGTGTAAGTACCAGGCATTATCAAAATTCTACCTCTACTACTTCCTCTTCTTGTATCGTACTCCAATCGGGTATCCTCCGGGCCGAACTCCTCATATAATCCCGGACACAAATAAGGAATTTCGCTATTGAGATTTGCTGTAGGCTCTGCTTCTTTGTACTGTTGAATCTGATCTCTAAATTCATCTGCAATTTCATCGTAGTCAAGAAAAGGTTGATAAGGTAATACAAAATCTGAAGGGTAATACTGCGAATAAGGGCATGCATCATCTCTTGTAATTTCAAGGATTAAATTACTGGTTCTCACTTTACCTGTTACCAGGTGAGAGATAGTGGCCACGGTAGGTTCTGTAAATGTGTGTGTCTCAAAACGTTCTTTATAATCAGGTTTTACAGGATCGTTATCGGTTTCCATTCGGATATAAATGGTTTTATTAAGAGGTAAATTACCGTAGTAATCAGAATCTGCAATATTTTCTGTTTTGATCTGATTCTGTTCATATGTGATCTCTGTAACGCCCCCGGTAGGATAATAAACCTTTTTCATTGCACCTAAACGCGTGTGCAAAAAGCTTGGTTCTTTATTAGCATTATGTATAGTTCCGGGAACGTTTAATGCACTTTGATTCGGTGCTCCATTATAATATTTCCAAAAGTCTTGCGCTCTGGGAAATTCATCTTGAGAATCATAAAAATCCGGTATGGTAACAGCATCCCCAGGTTCACCATGATAATCAAATTGATACCATGTTTTACTATTGTAAGTTACTGTCTTTAATAAATTTCGATTTCCGGAATAAGAAAGAGAATAATCATGGATTACATTATTACTATTTATAACTTTTATATCTGTTAACAGCGTAACAGGCCCAGAAGTATCGTAGAGTAAATCAATTAAACCATATCTAAAATTGATGCCTGATAATAGTTTTCTATTAATAATTGATGAATTCGGATATTCGTTGTAAGCTCCCAAAACCCATTGTGCCTGACTATTTAAATCTTCCGGTTGGGTTTTCATAACTCTTCCCTGAGCCCTATAGGTAAAATTTTCAAAATTGTTTGTTATGTATGTAAATGAGATTTGTTCATTGGTTGGATAAGTAATTTTTTTAATCTTCCACGATGTGATCGTGTGTGGTGTAAATTCCTCTCCGAGGTCCGGAATAATAACTTCTTGCTCTGAAAATAAATATTTAGTTCCATTTGCATCAGTAACTTCAAAACTATCTACATGGTTTGTATAAGCTGAATTAAAATTTATTTTTACTTTATTATTATGCCTTGACAGGTAATATGGTTGATTGTTTTTATCGATTTTAAACGAAAAGTACATTCCCATAAAACTTACCGTATACTTATCGGGATCGGAGTCCCATTTATTATCGAAAAAATTTCTTATGTCAAATAAAGAAATGGCGCCATTATCCAAATAATCATCTAAAACTTGCCTTCGCCCATTAACTCCATAATATCCATCTTCATGTTCATCAGGAAGTCCTCTTATCTCCCGAATTACCGCACCCCCAGCTCCAAGATTCCATCCTAGACCAGCAAGGCTAGGCGGTGCATCTAAAATAAGACCATTATAATCATAATTTAGAGAAATAGGAAAAGATCCGTCAATTGTCTTAATATCAAAAACAGGGATAGAAAAACTCATTTTACCTGTTGAAGGATTAATTGTATTGTTTCCGAATCTCACAAATTCAGTAGCCTCTGGAGAGGTAGGAACCACCGATGGAAGTTGGGTAGAAAAGATGTCGGCATAAGGATCTTGAGCTAAAATTTCCGGTGCCGAAAACAAGGCACAAAAAACTAGGGCCATGAAAATTTTCTTCATGAATGGGCGGTGTTTAATTAGTAAATAAGATGTTACGTTGGGAATAACTATATAAATTTCTCGCATTAAAAATTATGAAAAAAAATTCTTAAATAAGAATAATCTTATTAACAAATATGATTAAACGTATATCCTAAAAACTATTAACCTATTAGTTTTAAGTATTTTATATTAATTAATTACGTCGGCAACATCTTACATCATTGTTAATTTTTTTTGAAACAATGCTTTATTCTACAGTTTTTTCGGCGTTAAATGATGTGCTATTTTATGAATTGGCTATTGTAGAGTGTTCTGTTTTGAAGGAAGAAGTGATGCCAACTGGATAAGGCTAAGGGATGGTAATGGTGTTTCCCACCGTGAGGGGAAACCACTGCTCCTGTCCTAACGAGGTACTCCTTTTTTACAAGAACAAAAATTAATACTGCTTTTTAAAAAGACTTTTAAAAGACAAGTAATTCTTTTATCCTCTTGCTTACTAAAAAGGAGTAACTCACGTTGATCCCTAATGCGCTCCCCTATGCAAATACAAACCTCGCCCCTGTCAGAGCGAACGGTTTTTCTTTTCAGGGCTGACCAAAAAAAGGATTAATTCACGTTGATCCCTACTACACTCCCCTGTGCAAATACAAACCTCGCCCCTATCAGGGCGAACAGTTTTTCTTTTCAGGGCTTGCCAAAAAAAGGATTAATTCACGTTGATCCCTACTACACTCCCCTGTGCAAATACAAACCTCGCCCCTGTCAGGGCGAACGGTTTTTCTTTTCAAGGCTTACCAAAAAAAAGGAGTAACTCACGTTGATCCCTACTACACTCCCCTGTGCAAATACAAACCTCGCCCCTGTCAGGGCGAACGGTTTTTCTTTTCAAGGCTTGCCAAAAAAAAGGAGTAACTCACGTTGATCCCTACTACACTCCCCTATGCAAATGCAAACCTCGCCCCTGTCAGGGCGAACGGTTTTTCTTTTCAGGGCTTGCCAAAAAAAAGGATTAACTCACGTTGATCCCTAATGCGCTCCCCTGTGCAAATACAAACCTCGCCCCTGTCAGGGCGAACGGTTTTTCTTTTCAAGGCTTACCAAAAAAAAGGAGTAACTCACGTTGATCCCTACTACACTCCCCTGTGCAAATACAAACCTCGCCCCTGTCAGGGCGAACGGTTTTTCTTTTCAGGGCTTACCAAAGCGGCGCTTTGGACGCCTTGAAAAGAAAAACCTCTGCAACAATCGTTGCAGAGGTTTGTGCTTGTAGTGACCGCGGAGGGATTCAAACCCCCAACCCTCAGAGCCGAAATCTGATGCGCTATTCAGTTGCGCCACGCGGCCTTATTTTCAGCAAATATAATTGATTATTACAAATTGAAATAGCTTATGACAGTTTTTGCTTTACGATTGTTGAAATCGTTTTACCATCTGCCTGACCCGCCAATCTTTGATTTACAATTCCCATAACTTTCCCCATGTCTTTCATACTCTCGGCACCGGTTTCTGCAATTACAGATTCCACCACTTTGCTGATCGCAACTTCATCTAATTGTTCAGGTAAGAATTCTGCAATCACTGCCGCCTGATCTCTTTCAGGAGCCGCCAGATCTTCTCTTCCCTGTTCTTCGTAAATAGCTGCACTGTCTTTGCGCTGCTTTACCAATTTTTGCAATAACTTTATTTCATCCTGCTCCGAAATGCTTCCGGAAGCACCTCCTTCGGTCTGCGCCAGCAACAATGCCGATTTTACAGCTCTTAAAGCTTCCAATGAAGTTGTATCCTTCGCTTTCATAGCCGTTTTCATGGCGTCCATTATTTTCTGCTGTAAACTCATCTTTTATTTAATTTAAATTGGAAGGCGAAGATAAGAAATAACCCGCTATCTTAAATGAATAGCGGGTTAAAAAGTAGCGGATACAGTAGGTTAATGATAGGTTTAATCTACATTATCGTGTAAAAATGAATTGTTTGATCGCAATTGATTTTCATCATTACTATCAGGTCCTATAGAGGTTCTTGAAGGATCTTTGCCGCTTTCTTTTCCTTCCAGTTCAATTCCCATTCTTTTATACGCAGGTTGCTTTTCTATTTCATCTATTCGGGAAATATTGTTCTGAAACTTATAATTGAATTCTTTTAGTTTTTTTCTGCGTTCTTCCGCTCTTGATTTCAAGGTTTCTGAAATCGAACAATGCAAAGGATCTACCTCTTTGGTGACTTCCTCGGCGTCTCTGGTTTCAACGATCTTTTTCTCAAAAACCAGTTCTTCTTCAGTTACCTCTGTCTTTCCATCTTTGGGTTTTGCCGAAGATAACTGTTGCTCCATCTCCATATAATCGTCAAGACTGTATCTTTTTTCTCCCTGATCTGAATATTCGGTAACAGGAATGATCTCTACCGGATCTTTTACTTCAACGTTTTTCACATCTTCGGTCAGATCAAAAAGCACCACATTGGGCGCAGCCTCATCTTCTTCGATATCGTTTTTTTGTACCGGAAGATCAAATGCAAGCGTTATCTGATTTTCGTCTTCAGATTGAAGTATTTCCGGGTCTACCACTTCCATCTCTTTTAATTGCGGTGTGGTATCAATGATCACGAAATCTTCCGTATCTGCGATCACTTCGTCATATACTACATTTATGCTCTTGATGATCTCAGTTGTGGGAACCAGGTCTGTTTGCAATGAAGATGCCTTGGGCTCATCGGTTAACGTATGTCTGATCACAGGCTCTGAAGGTTTAACAGACGATTCCGGTTGTTTTTGCACCGCTGGCGTATGAAATAAACCCGCTGTTTTTTGCGGACTCAAATCCTGAATTGCTTTTTGTTCGTCTTCGAGCGTATGAATAATTTTCTTAGTCTCGGTATTTACAATTTCATCTTGCTGCTCTACATTAAAACCCGTAGCTATGACTGTTACGGAAATGGCATCACCTAAATCTTCATCTTCACCTACACCCATAATAATGTTCGCCCCATGACCTGCTTCATTTTGAATATGATCGTTAATTTCACCAATCTCATCTATGGTGATTTCCTGACTTCCGGAAACGATTAATAACAATACATTTTTGGCACCCCGAATTTTATTATCGTTTAGCAAGGGTGAATCCAATGCTTTCATGATAGCATCCTGAGCTCTGTTCTCACCGTCGGAAGATGCAGAACCCATAATAGCAGTACCACTATTAGACAATACGGTTTTAGCATCTCTAAGGTCAATATTCTGTGTGTAGTGGTGTGTAATTACTTCGGCAATACCTCTTGAGGCAGTAGCCAATACTTCATCTGCCTTTGAAAAACCAGCTTTAAAGCCCAGATTACCATATACTTCTCGTAACTTATTATTGTTGATAACGATCAAAGAATCTACATGTCTGCGAAGATTTTCAACCCCTATTTGAGCTTGTTGATTTCGCATTTTCCCTTCAAACTGAAACGGGATGGTTACAATACCCACGGTGAGAATATCCATGTCTTTTGCCATCTTCGCAATGATAGGAGCCGCTCCGGTACCAGTACCACCTCCCATACCAGCGGTGATAAAGATCATCTTTGTGTTGGTATCGAGCATTGCTTTTATCTCCTCCAGACTTTCAATTGCAGATTGCTCCCCTACTTCTGGGTTTGCCCCCGCACCTAATCCCTCGGTCAAGGAAACACCTAGCTGTATTTTATTAGGTATAGAACTATTTTCTAATGCCTGAGCATCGGTATTACAAATCACAAAGTCTACCCCTTTTATTCCCTGCTTAAACATGTGGTTGATAGCATTGCTGCCTCCACCTCCTACACCAATCACTTTTATAACATTGCTCTGGTTTTTGGGAAGATCAAACGAAATATTGCCTAAATCTGTATTGCTCATAATTCTTATTTACTGGTTTTGTAGCTTATTCTGCGTTATCTAAAAAGTCTTTTAATTTCTCTGACCATTTTTCAAAAATGGACTTGCGTTCTTTTTTGTAGGATGCGTTCGTTTGGGTTTCCGATGTCTCCTGATCTGTTACCTCAGGTATGTCTTGATTTTGGGGTTCTGCTGATTGCGCTTCCGGTGATCTGAAATTGCTTTTTTGTTGCCTGCTCAAGGCATTCATTACCAATCCAACAGCAGTTGCATATAAAGGACTGGCTGTTTCAGCATCAGAATCTCCGGCAAGGTGCTCGTTAGGATATCCGATACGGGTATCCATGCCTGTAATATATTCTACTAATTGCTTAAGATGCTTTAACTGGCTGCCACCACCTGTTAAAACAATTCCTGCAATCAATTTTTTCTTCTGGTCTTCGTGCCCGTAGTTCTTTATCTCCATATATACCTGCTCAATGATCTCAACTACACGAGCATGAATAATCTTAGATAAATTCTTAAGAGTGATTTCTTTGGGTTCTCTACCTCGTAAACCGGGTATAGAAACGATCTCATTATCTTTATTTTCTCCTGGCCACGCAGACCCAAATTTTATCTTTAACAATTCGGCCTGCTTTTCAATGATAGAACAGCCTTCTTTGATGTCTTCAGTTATTACATTACCGCCAAAAGGAATTACCGCCGTATGCCGTATGATACCATCTTTAAAAATGGCAAGGTCTGTCGTGCCACCCCCAATATCGATAAGTGCCACACCCGCTTCTTTTTCCTCTCTACTGAGTACCGCATTAGCGGAAGCTAAAGGTTCTAAAGTGATACCTGATAAATCCAGTCCGGAACTTTTGACGCACCTGCCGATGTTTCGGATTGAGGATACCTGACCTACCACTACATGAAAATTTGCTTCCAGTCTGCCTCCATACATCCCTACGGGTTCTTTGATCTCTGCCTGCCCGTCTACCTTATACTCCTGTGGTAACACATGAATAATCTCTTCTCCCGGAAGCATGACAAGTTTATAAACCTGATTGCATAAATTTTCGACATCGTCTTCATCAATTACTTCATCAGAATTAGGTCTGGTAATATAATCGCTGTGCTGCAGGCTACGAATATGCTGCCCGGCAATACCCACCACAACTTCTGCGATTTTGAGCCCTGAATTGCTTTCTGCCTGCTCTACCGCTTGTTGTATTGATTGAATAGTCTGGGTGATATTGTTAACCACACCGCGATGCACGCCTAAACTTTTAGATTTACCGATACCCAGGATCTCGATTTTTCCATACTCGTTCTCACGACCGATCATGGCCACGATCTTAGTGGTACCTATATCTAATCCAACTGCGTAATTTTTGTGTTCCATCATTTATTTTTTGGTGCACACTACCTGATTGTCAAATTTCAAATTCACCACTTTATAGTTATTTAAAGTTGCATCTTTTAAGGCTTTCTGATAAAATGCCTTAAAATTCCTGAACTTCCCTTCCAGCCCCTCTACTTTTCCGAGTGCTATTTTGAAATCGTAAGCACGTACACTAAGCAACATATTTTTTCTCTCTACATGAATACCAGTTATATTCTTTTGGAGAAAATCATCCTTTATAATAAAAGCTGCTAATTTATAGAGCGTACTTAATTGGTTTTCATCTATATTACCCGTAATTAAAGGAACCCTGGCTGAAAAAACCGGGGATAACGGCATTTTTTTTCCTTCTGAATCCAGGTAATAAGAATCCGAACTTTCTATACGAGCAATCGGTTTTCTTTGATGAATTCTCGCTTCAAGTTGCCCATTAACAGTCATATAGACCTGAGCTTCCTGAATCATTTGGTTGTTATTAAGTACATTCTCAAGCGTATTCAAAACTAATTTTTCTTTAGCTATGCTCGTAATACCTGCTTCATTTTGTATTAACAATTTATTAACCGTCGGGTATGTTATAAAAGGAGGTTGCCCATCGGTGAACCGAATCTCTAATTTGGCCAGTTTTCTTTTGTCATTTCTCGTATTGGTAAAAGAAAATAAACCAATAGCCAACATTACTGCCAGCACCAATCTTATTATTTTCCAACTACGACGCATGTACTAATGTATTTTTGATTTTTGCTACTTCTTCTCCTATATCTCCTGCTCCCATAGTCACGATCACTTCAAAATCACTGGAGCTTAGGTAAGCAGGTAAATCAGACTTATTTCTAAGGGACTTCTTAACGGAAGTGATTTTTTCGAGTAACCACGAAGAATTGATTCCGGTTATGGGTTTTTCCCTTGCCGGATAAATATCTAACAGCACTACTTCATCAAATTGTGATAAGCTCTGCGCAAAATCATCGGCGAAATCTCGGGTACGACTGTACAGATGCGGTTGAAAAATAGCTAGTATTTTTTTACCAGGATACATTTCACTTATGGCCTGATATACGGCATCTATCTCGGTGGGATGATGTGCGTAATCATCTATGTAAACCAAATTGGGCTTACTTATATGAATACTAAATCTTCTGTGCACTCCCTTAAATGTTTTGAGTGCTTTGGCGAGGCGGCTGGTGGGGGTGCCGGTTTCCGCCGCCATCGCAAAAGCTACTAATCCGTTTAACAAATTATGTTTTCCAGGCTTGTTAAACTCTACACCCCTGATCACCTCAGTTGGCGTCACCACATCAAAAACGTAGGTCGCATTTTTGATCTTCAAATTCTTTATGCTGTAATCGGCACTATCTTCAATTCCATAGGTTATACCTTCAATGGGTAGTCCGTTTTTGACAAACAGTCTCCCATTTGGTTTTAGGCGAGCGGCAAATTCTCGAAACGATTTTTCCAATTCAGAAGCATTGCCATAAATATCGAGATGATCTGCATCCATCGAGGTTATACAGGCAATATTTGGTGACAGGTGTAAAAAAGACCTGTCAAATTCATCAGCCTCCGCCACGGTTACCTCACTCCCTGTCATCACAAAGTTGCTCCCAAAGTTCTCAGACACTCCGCCTAAAAAAGCAGTTAAATTAGTTCCTGTTTCAAAGAGTAAATGTGCCAGGATCGCAGACGTAGTCGTCTTACCGTGAGTTCCGGCAACTGCCAGACTAAACGTGCTATTTGTAAGCATCCCCAATACTTCTGCTCTTTTTTTAATAATAAATCCTTGCACTTGAAAAAACTGAAGCTCTTTATGGTTTGATGGTACTGCTGGTGTATAAACAACCAAGGTGCTGTCTTTATCCAGAAAAGTATCTGGCACCAAAGCGAGATCTTCTTCGTAGTGAATAGCAATCTGATTCGCTTCCATCTCTCTGGTCAATGCAGTACTGGTTTTATCGTATCCCGCTACTTTTTTTCCTGTAAATCTGAAATAGCGAGCCAGGGCAGACATTCCTATGCCTCCTATACCGATAAAATAAACGCTATGTACTGACTCCAGCTTCACAATTTTTCTTTTAAAACATTTTCAATTTCATCTACTATATGACGGGTAGCATCCGGCTTTGCTAGCTTACCGATCTTTTTCGACAATTCTTTCTGAAGTTCCTCTGAACCGATCAGATTTTTTAACATCGGAGCAAACGCTTCGTTTGCTTCACTTTCCTTTAGCAAAAGCGCCGCATCTTTGTCGGCTACAGCTTTTGCATTTTTGGTTTGATGATCTTCTGCCACATTGGGAGATGGTATAAAAATCACCGGTTTCCCTACAATGGCCAATTCGGAAACTGATCCTGCTCCGGCTCTTGATACGATCATATCGGCGGCAGCATATGCTTCGTCCATATTCGCTATAAATGAAACCACTTTTATGGTGTCCTGATTGTATTTTTTATAGTCGTCAGCATACAATGTTCCACATTGCCAGATAAGTTGTAATTTGAGCGTACTGAACAGGGGTAAGTGATCTTCAATAATTTTATTGATCATTCTTGCACCAAGACTCCCCCCTAAAATCAATAGTGTTTTTTTATTTTCATCAAGTTCGAAAGACCGAATGGCATTTTCTCGTTTAGAACTGATCTGCAACAGATCTCTTCGCACCGGATTCCCCGTTTTAACTATTTTACTTTTCGGGAAGTATTTTTCCAATCCGTCATACGCCACACAAATTCTGGATGCATTTCCTGCAAGCATTCGGTTTGTAATACCCGGATAGGAATTTTGTTCTTGTAAAACATAAGGTATTCCCTTTGAGGCAGCCATCTTTAACAAAGGGCCACTGGCATAACCCCCGGTTCCGATTACCAGATCAGGTTGTATTTTGCGAATGATCGCACGCGCTTTCAAGAGACTACTGATAAGCTTAAACGGAAACATCATATTCTTCAACGTGAGCTTGCGCTGTATACCAGAGATCCATAATCCCTTTATTTCATAACCTGCCTGGGGCACTTTTTCCATTTCCATACGGCCTTTAGCCCCTACAAACAGAAAAGAGGCGTCCGGGAAGCGCAATCTCAACTCGTTCGCTATCGCAATTGCCGGATAAATATGTCCTCCGGTTCCTCCGCCTGATATGATAAATTTATAGCTGCTCACTTAGTACTTCTAACGGGTTCTCTTCTTCTACAATCTCTTTTATTTCTTCTTTAGGTTCTTTATGGGTCGTGTTTTTAATCTCATTACGAGCTTTTTCTCTCTTGGCGCTTACACTAAGAATGATACCTAATGCAAGGCACGTCATCCATATAGAAGTACCGCCACTGCTTATTAGTGGAAGCGTCTGCCCTGTAACCGGAAATAGCTCTACCGCCACTGCCATATTTATAAAAGCCTGAAATACGATGGGTAAACCTACCCCTATGACTACCAGTTTTCCGAAAACGTGATCTGATTTATGAGCTACGATCACAATTCTGAAAAGCAGTAACAAATACAGAAAAACGAGTGTCAATCCTCCAATGAGTCCGTATTCTTCAACGATAATCGCAAAAATAAAATCGGAGGTACTTTGCGGTAAAAAATTCTTCATTACACTTTTACCAGCACCCAAGCCTGTAATTCCTCCGGTTGCAATCGCAATTTTTGCTTTTTCAATCTGATAATCTGCTTCGGTATCTTCGTTGTCTGCGAAATTCTCGATCCGGCTGATCCAGGTATCTACGCGGTTGGGAAATAAATCGGGAAAAGCCTTAGCCGTAAGTACAAAAAAGGTAAGTGCAATAATGCCTGCACCTACAATGCCCATTAAATACTTAAGAGGATAGCCTCCCAGAAAGCACAACATAAGCACCATAAAAAATATGATGGCTGTGGTCGAAAAGTTTGCAGGTAGTATGAGTGCCAGCACACAAAAAACTGGCATCCACAAGGGCAACAAAGATTCTTTAAAGGTGATTGCTCTATCCTTTATTTTGGACAGGTATCTCGCTACATATATTAACAGTACCACTGAAGCAAGTGTAGAGGTCTGGAAGGTTACACCAACAAAAGGAACCTGTATCCATCTACTGGCGTTAGCACCGTCTATTACTTTGCCCTGTGCTAATGTATATACCAGTAATACAAGAACAACAGGCAGTGCTATGATAGACAAACCTCTGAAATAATGATAAGGTATTCGATGAACTGCAAATATGATTGTAAATCCAAGAACTAGTAACATTGCATGTTTTATCAAATGTCCTATTGTGGTACCTTTACCCACTACGTATACCAGGTTTGTACTAGCGCTGTACACAGGCAAAAATGAAAACAAGGCCAACAGCGCAACTACTGCCCAGATAGCTTTATCTCCTTTGATGTTATTAAAAATTGCCTGCAACCGCATTGCTTTTTGTTTATAGGTTTCTTACTTCATTTTTAAACTGAGTGCCTCGATCTTCGTAGTTTTCGAAAAGGTCGAAGCTGGCACAGGCCGGTGATAACAGTACCGCATCTCCTCGTTCTGCGATACGATAGGCCATTTTTACTGCTTCTTTCATAGAAGTTGTTTCTACCATCAAATCGGCTATATTACCAAATGCTTCCATGATCTTTGAATTATCAAGACCTAGGCAAATAATTGCTTTTACTTTCTCCCGTACCAAAGGGAGCAAAGGCGCGTAATCATTTCCCTTATCGGTACCCCCTACGATCCAGACCGTAGGCACCTCCATACTATCCAATGCATAAAAAGTTGCATTTACATTCGTAGCCTTTGAGTCATTAATGTATTGTACATTATGAATTTTAAGCACCTTCTCAAGACGGTGTTCTGCGCCCTGAAAGTTTTCGAGAGATTCCCGAATGGTCTCTTTTCTAATGCTGAGCAGCTTAGCGATGGTAGATGCTGCCATAGCATTTTTAGTGTTGTGCTTGCCCTCGAGGGCAAATGTTTCTGTTGACATGTTTACTTGTTCTTGGTCTATATTAATTGTTATCTCCTTATTCTTTTTGAGGTATGCCCCCTGCTTCATTTCTTTCTCAAGCGAAAACGGCAGGAGCGTTGATCTCACCGGATGCTCTTTCAGCCATTGGGTTATAACCGAATCGTCTTCATCATAGATCAGAAAGTCGGATTCCTTTTGATTCATTGCGATTCTGAATTTGGCAGCTATGTATTTTTCAAAATCATACTCATACCTATCTAAATGATCTGGTGTAATATTGGTAATTACGGCTATATGTGGCCGGAATGCATCAACGCCGTCTAATTGAAAACTGCTTATCTCAAGCACGTAATAGGCTTTGTCTTGTAAGGCCACCATTCTTGCAAAGCTATCTCCAATATTACCTGCCACTCCCACTTCTAAGCCTGCTTCTTTTAAAATGTGCCCCGCGAGCATTGTTGTCGTGGTTTTGCCATTGCTTCCTGTGATACCCACAATCACTGCTTTGGTGTAGCGTGAAGCAAACTCTATTTCAGAGATCACCGGAATACCCTTTGCTACTAATTTCTGCACCAAGGGAACTGAATCAGGAATACCCGGACTTTTCATTACCAGATCAGCATCAGTAAGGAGAGGTTCGGTATGACCGCCTTCTTCCCATTTAATTTCAAAATCTGTCAGAACGTCTTTATAATCAGCTGTAATTTTTCCGTTATCGGAAACAAATACATCAAAGCCTTCTTTCTTACCCAAAATGGCCGTGCCTACTCCGCTTTCTCCTCCTCCTAAAATGACCAGTTTTTGCATTTAACCTTTTTATTATCTTAATTTCAATGTTACGATCGTTACGATCGCAAGTACAATACCGACGATCCAAAAACGTGTAACTATTTTACTTTCATGATATCCTTTCTTCTGATAATGATGATGTAAAGGAGACATGAGAAAAATTCTTCTTCCTTCGCCATAGCGCTTTTTCGTGTATTTGAAATAGCTTACCTGTAAGACTACTGATAGGTTTTCTGCCAGGAATATTCCGCAAAGCAGGGGGATTAATAACTCTTTGCGAACTGAAATAGCGATCACTGCTATTACGCCTCCTATTGTTAAGCTTCCGGTATCTCCCATAAAAACCTGTGCTGGAAATGTATTGTACCATAAAAACCCTACCAACGCACCAACAAAAGCAGTGATATACACGGTAATTTCACCCGCATTTGGGATGTACATGATATTGAGATAATCTGAAAAAATGATGTTACCTGAAACCCAGGCAAAGATCCCAAGGGTTAACGCCATGATAGCAGATGAACCTGCCGCCAAACCATCGATACCATCGGTTAGGTTCGCTCCGTTAGAGACAGCCGTTACAATAATAATGACCACCGGAATGAAAATCAGCCATGCAAAGTTCTTATAATTTTCACCGGTCCATGCGATGATCGATGAGTAATCAAACTCATTATTCTTCACAAACGGAATGGTTGTTTTTGTTGATTTTTCATCACTTTTGAACTCCAGTTCTGCCGGCCCATTCACTACAATTTCCTGATTGGTATTCGGATTGCTGATCTCCTGACGCATGGTAACTCCCGGATGAAAGTAAAGCGTAGTGCCTACTACAATCCCCAGCACCACCTGCCCTATAATCTTGAATCTGCCTTTGAGACCCTCTTTATCTTTTTTGAAGATTTTAATATAGTCATCCACAAAACCAATGATCCCCATCCAAACAGTAGTGGTTATCAGTAGTAACACATAGATGTTTTCAAGCTTGGCGAAGAGTAATACAGGAATAAGTGTTGCAAGTATAATAATGATACCGCCCATTGTAGGCGTACCCGCCTTTTCATTTTGACCCTGCAAGCCAAGATCCCGAACGGTCTCACCTACCTGCTTTTTTCGCAGGTAATTAATAATTCGCTTTCCATAGATTGTTGAAATAAGAAGGGAAAAAATAATAGCCATCGCTGCGCGAAAGGAGATAAACTGAAAAACTCCTGCTCCCGGCAACTGATACTCTTTTTCCAAATATTCAAACAAATAGTATAACATACTTCTATTTATGCTTTCGTTCTTATTTACTTAACTGCATCAACAATTCTTGCGCTATCTTGAAATCGTCAAAATCAATTCTTTTTCCATTTATTTCCTGATACGTCTCATGGCCTTTTCCTGCGATGAGAATAATATCTGAAGGGTTGGCCATCTGGCAGGCGGTCTTTATGGCCTGCTTTCTATTGGTTATGGATAATACCTTCTTGAAATCAAGGGGTTCTACTCCCTCCTCCATTTGTTCAATAATTTTTTCCGGATCTTCAGACCGTGGGTTATCTGAGGTAAAAATCACTTTATTACTAAGGGCAGCGGCTATCTTACCCATAGCAGGTCTTTTGCTGGTGTCTCTATCACCCCCACAACCTACTACCGTTATCAATGACTCATTTCCTGTTCTGATGTTATTTATAGTATCTAGCACATTTCTAAGAGCATCCGGTGTATGTGCATAGTCAATAACCACAGTCACTTTGTCTTTAGAAATGAAGTATTGAAACCTTCCACTTACATTATCAAGCTCACTGATGAGCCTCAGAATCTCAAGGGAATCCAGGCCAAGAATATCAGCTGTTGCATAAATTGCCAGAATATTATAAGCATTAAATGATCCTATTAATCTTGACCAAACTTCATTTTCGTTTACCTTCAGCAACAACCCTTCAAATTGATTTTCAAGGATATTCGCTTTATAATCTGCATATGTTTTTAGGGCGTAGGTATACTTTTTAGCTTTCGTATTCTGCATCATTACCAATCCGTTCTTATCGTCGGTATTAACAAGTACAAAACCAGCAGGATTCATATGGTCAAAAAAGGATTTCTTGACATCTCGATATTCGGCAAACGTCTTATGATAATCGAGGTGATCATGAGATAGATTGGTGAAAATACCCCCTTCAAATGTCAAAGCCTCTGTTCGCTTTTGATGTATTCCGTGAGAACTCACCTCCATAAAGCAGTATTCTACACCTGCTTCGCTCATGAGGGACAAATATTTATTAATGGTTAGAGAATCTGGTGTAGTATGTGTTGCCGGATACTCTTCTTCTGCTACCATGATCTTTACGGTAGAAAGCAAGCCAGTTTTATACCCTGCTTTTTTAAATAATTGATACAACAAAGTGCTTACCGTCGTTTTGCCATTGGTTCCCGTGACCCCGATAAGCTTTAAATTTTTTGAAGGATTATCATAAAAGTTGGCAGCCATGACAGCAAGTGCATGCTTCGTATCTGAAACCTCAACGTAGGTAATGCCATTAACGGTATTTTCGGGTATTTTTTCACATACTATGGCTATTGCACCCTGGTGAACCGCGCCTTCGATAAAATTGTGACCATCAAAAGATCCGCCAGTGATCGCTACAAACACATCATCCAGAGAAACCTGCCTTGAATCAAAATGTACCTGATTCACGGCAATACCGGTACTACCGATCACTGAATTGATGTGCACCTTATACAATATGTCTTTGAGCAATTTCATATAAGTTCTAAAACAATGGTTGTTTCTTCTTTAATTTTAACTCCGGGTTTTACTGACTGATTAACGACCTTCCCATTTCCTTTTACCTTGACATTAAGTCCTAAATTTTCAAGAATGGAGATAGCATCCATTCCGCTCATTCCGGAAACATTCGGAATCACTTCATATTTCTTTTGTGCCTTGGCATAAAAGGCTTCGTAATGCTCATTTACTTCCTCACTTTCTTTTTCCAGTTCTTCGATGGTATCGATGAGCGGCGAATTTGTATAGATCTTTTGAGCTATACTCTTAAATACGGGGCCTGATACATCTGCCCCATAATACCCTTTGCTTTTATCTGGTTCATGTATGACCACGATACAGGAATACTTAGGATTATCTGCCGGGAAATAGCCTACAAATGATGAAATGTATTTGAGCTTATCGTTATCTTTTGCTGCATAATTCTTTTGACAGGTTCCTGTCTTACCGGCCATCGAAAAGTCGGGTGAATACAGATCATGTCCGGTACCATGCTTTTTCTCTACTACATTCTTCAACATTTGTTGTACCATTCCTATGGTTTCTTTCGAGCATATAGAAGGATTCAACACTTCTTTATCGAACTTTTTAATGACGCGGTTAAAACTTCTCACTTCTTTTATGAGTCTTGGCTTTACCATCTCTCCATCATTGGCCACTGCATTGTAAAAGGTAAGCGTTTGCAAGGGTGTGAAAGACACATTATAACCATAGGCCATCCACTGCAATGTGATTCCGCTCCAGTTTTTTCTGTCGTTGGGATGCGGTATGTAAGGAACTCCTTCTCCTTTAATAGACAATCCCAGTTTTTTATTCAGCCCCATATTGTAAAGCCGATTGACAAATCTTTCAGGATTTTTTTTGTAAAAGGTATCTATGATCTTTACCACACCGGTATTAGAAGAAACTTCAAAAGCCTTTGAAGCAGTTATCTTTCCGTAACCACCATATTTAGAATCTCTTACTTTTTTACCGTAAAACGTAAGCACTCCTTTTTCGGTATCTACAACATAACTGGTATCTACTACCCTATCTTCGAAAGCAGCGATTAAAGACATTAACTTAAACGTAGAACCTGGTTCGTGAGATTCCCCTATGGCATAGTTTAGCCTTTCGTAATAGGTACCTTTTGAGGTACGCCCCAGATTGGAGATTGCTTTCACCTCTCCCGTAGCTACTTCCATCACTACTACAGAACCATGATCTGCCTCGTATTTCTCTAACTGATCAAGGAGCGCATGGTGCGCGATATCCTGAATATTGATATTTATGGTAGAGACTACATCGTAACCGTCTTTGGGTTCTTTTTCATTGCTATCACTGATAGGCTTCCATTGTCCTTTTGCTATTTTTTGTTTTAACCGATGTCCGGTCTCACCTCTTAAGTATTCTCCATAGGCGCCTTCCAAACCTACACGGGTCGCATATCCGTTCTCATCAAAACGCTCATAACCAATACTGCGTTCGGCAATGGTCCCCAGCGGATGTTCACGTACCGTGCGTTGCTCAATTATGATCCCACCTTTATTAGCCCCCAGATTAAACAATGGAAAAGACCTGATGCGAATGTATTCTGAATAACTAAGGTTGCGCGTCAATAATAAGTAGCGGTTTCTCAAAGTTCTCGCTTTCTTGAAAACGTTCTGATAATACGATGAAGGCTTCCCTAACATTAAGGACAGAGAATCTGATAATGGTTTAAGATGTTCTTCGAAGTTTTTCTGACTGGAAGCAAGCGCATCGAATCTGATATCATATCGGGTAGCAGATGTTGCCAACAAACTTCCATCGTCTGAATACAAATTTCCGCGATTCGGCTGAATGGTAAAATTGCGTATCGTTTGTTCTTCTGCCAGTTTTCGATAGTCATCACCTTCTGCAAGCTGAATAGAGACAAGTTTTCCTGCCACCGCGAAGGCGAATAAAAAAACACATGCGGTTACAAAATATAACCTGTTAAGTACCTGCTTTTCTGTTGTAGGCATAATACACTACTCTTGTCTTGCTATTTTTATTTTTTTTGGCGGCACCAATGAAGGCGCCAATCCTTTTTCTTTTACTTTTGAGGTGACATTAGATTCGAGTTTTTGTTTTTGCAACTGAAAACGCGTATCTATAAATTCGCTTCTCAATTCTTTTACCTCTTCATTTAAGCGAGCTATTTCTAATACCTTTTTGTCTACACTATGGGAGCTGGCGATCATGATCACCGCCAATACAGATGCGAACAAAATAAATCTCCAGTTCTTTACAGAATCATTGCTTATCAAAAACTTACCTTTCAGCAACGCTATGATATTTTTTTTCATTTTTCTGTGTTTAATCGATTCGTTCTGCAATACGAAGTTTGGCACTTCTTGCTCTGTTATTTAATTCAATCTCTTCTTTCGCCGGCATCACCAGACCACCTACCTTCTTGAAAGGAACATTTATATTCCCATAAAAATCTTTTTCTGCCTCCCCCTCAAACTTACCATCTCGTATAAATCGCTTTACCAACCTGTCTTCTAGAGAATGATAGCTTATCAAACTTATTCTGCCACCCTCCTTTACAACATCTGGCAACTGCAATAAAAACTCTTTTAACACTTCTATTTCCTGATTCACCTCTATACGAATCGCCTGATATACCTGAGCTAGCATTTTATTCTCTTTGAACTTTGGCAACAATCCTGCAATCGTCTTTTTTAAAGACTCTGTTGTATCGATTGGCTTCTCAGACCTTGCTTTTACAATTGTTCGTGCCATCGCAGCTGCGTTTTTAAGCTCTCCGTACACTTTAAAAATGTATTTTAAATCGTTTTCATCATATTCATTTACTACCTCATATGCCGAAACACTTGCATTCGTATTCATTCGCATGTCCAGCGGGGCTTCAAAACGAATGGAAAAACCGCGTTCAGCCACATCAAACTGATGTGAAGAGACTCCAAAATCTCCCAAAACACCATCTACCTTTTTTATGCCATAGAACTTCAAGTACCTGCTGATAAATCTGAAATTTTCATTGATCAGCGTAAACCTTTTATCATCAATTTTATTTGACAAAGCATCTTCATCCTGGTCAAAAGCAAACAACTTACCTTCGTCACCCAATCGGGAAAGAATCTCTCTCGAGTGCCCGCCACCCCCAAAAGTGACATCTACATAAACCCCGTTTGGCTTGATATTTAAACCATCTACAGACTCCTTAAGAAGTACAGGATTATGATAGCTCATCGTCATCTCCCCCCATTACTTCTTCTGCCAGGTCAGCAAAATCAACCGTGGCATCATTAATAGAATTTTCATACTTATCTTTATCCCAGATTTCTATAATGTTAATCCCGGAAGACAGCACCACTTCTTTTTGCAAACCTGCAAATGCAAACAAGTCTTTAGGTATAAGCAACCTACCGTTGCCGTCGACCTCCACAACCTTTACACCCGCCGTAAAACGCCTGATGAAATCAATATTTTTTTTCTTAAACCTGTTAAGTTTGTTGATCTTAGCCATCATCGCATTCCATTCCTGCATAGGATACAACTCAAGACACGAGCTAAAAACAGCTCGCTTTAAAACAAAGCCAGCAGCAAGCATAGGAGCAAGTTGCGCTTTTAGGGCAACCGGAATCATAATCCTACCCTTTGCGTCAGCTTTGCATTCGTATGTGCCTATGAACGTATTCATGAGGTTTTGGCAGCTAAATATTGATTTTAATTCAAATATATAGAAATATTTACCACATTTTACCACATTTTACCACTTTGTTGATAAGTTTTACCATTTCTTCGATAAATGCACCGTATCCAGCTAAAAAAGAAAAGAAAATAACCATCGTTTTAAATGTTTATTTTTGTAATTAAATACTTACAAAAAGAAGGATTAAAAGCTAATGAGCCATTTTAGATTACATAAAGATGAAATCGCTATATTTGCTGTTTTAGAACCATAACTAACCATTGATGGCGCATCGTTTAAAGAAGGAAAATAAGTTTAGTTATCTGGAAATAGGAGAAGGAACTCCCATCATTATTTTACATGGTTTGATGGGTGGGTTAAGCAATTTTGAACAGGTAACCGATTACTTTTCTGAGAAGGGTTATAAGGTACTTATCCCCGAACTCCCTGTCTATAGCATGTCTCTTTTGAAAACCAATGTGAAGAGTTTTGTGAAGTATCTTCAAGAGTTTATTGAATTCAAGGAGTTAGACCAGGTAATACTTTTAGGGAATTCACTTGGTGGACACATAGGCCTTTTGCATACGAAATTATACGCTGAAAAAGTGAAAGCGCTTGTGATTACCGGAAGCTCAGGGCTTTATGAAAGTGCCATGGGTGCAGGTTATCCAAAACGTGGCAGCTACGAGTTCATTAAAAAGAAAAGCCAGGATGTCTTCTATGATCCGGAAGTAGCGACAAAAGAAATCGTAGATGAGGTATACGCAACGGTGAACGATCGTAATAAACTGGTAAAAACGCTGGCCATTGCTAAAAGTGCCATCAGGCATAATATGGCGAAAGACCTTCCGCATATGGAAACACCAACTTGCATTATTTGGGGTAAGAATGATACCGTTACACCGCCGAATGTTGCAGAAGAATTTCATGAATTACTGCCTAATTCTGATCTTTTCTGGATCGATAAATGCGGACATGCCCCAATGATGGAGCATCCAGATACTTTTAATTCCATCTTGCACTCCTGGTTAAAGGATAAAAATTTTTAACTACTACCGATGAAAATAAAATCGGCTGAATTTGTGATTAGCAATGCTGATGTTGAAAAATGTCCTTCAAGGCCTTTACCGGAATATGCATTTATAGGAAGGTCCAACGTAGGAAAGTCTTCGCTCATCAATATGCTTACCAACCGTAAAAATCTGGCAAAAACCTCCGGAAGACCCGGTAAAACCCAATTAATAAATCATTTTATTATTAATGACGGTTGGTATCTGGTAGACTTACCAGGCTACGGATATGCGCGCGTCTCTAAAAAAAGCAAAAAAGTTTTTCAAAAGTTTATTACGAATTATTTTAAGAAAAGAACCCAATTAGTGTCTGCCTTTGTGCTGATTGACATTCGCCATGAACCACAAAAAATAGATCTTGAATTTATGGAATGGTTAGGAGAGAATGCGATCCCGTTTTCCATCATTTTTACAAAGGCTGATAAACTCAAACCAATGGCTATCAAAAGAAATGTAGCTGCCTACCAAAATGAACTTTTGAAAACCTGGGAAACCGCTCCCTTGCATTTTGTGACGTCTTCTGCTTCCGGGGATGGAAAAGAAGTTTTACTGGATTATATCGCTCAAATTAATGACGATTACAGAAAAGCTGTCAACAATACCTAAGTGTAGTTAATAATACCTTTCCAAAACCAGTTCGATAAGATCGTCTAATTTTTCCAACCGATTGAGCTCTTCTTTTGAAATGAAGATCTCCAAATCCGATCCTGAAGTAACTAATACTACCGGGAACTCAAATTTGTATCCGAATTTTGACTTGTAACGATCTAAAAATTCGTCGGTATGTAGAAATTGCATTTCTGGTGTATCATGTGCAAGACGAAAATCTTTCCATTTCTTTTTTTCGGTAAAAATTCCATGTGTAAGTTTACATAGATCACAAGAATAGCTTTCAGGATGTGCAATTTTATGGTAAATATCTACTAATGCATTGCCTTTTCCGGAATTTGCATTGTAAATAAAAATGAGTTGCTCTTTCATGAAAGCATGATGGACAAATTAATTAAGTTTTCTTCAATTCCAACTTTTCTGCGAAGTAATCACAAAAGTCTTTCATCGTTGCCGTCATTTTTTCATCAGCTACAGCGCGGTGAAAGGTATCGCTCATAGCTACCAATGTTTGATGGAAAAACACTTTCATCTCGTCTACTGGCATATCTTTCGTCCAAAGATCTATTCGTAGTGTTTCCTGTTGCTTGCTATCCCAGATAGAGAGCAACATTGCTTTGGCTTCCTCTTTATTGACTCCGCCATCCTGAGCACTCCAGGTAATATTTTCCGGTACCCTGTTCTCATCGAGTTCTACCTGCAACTTAATTTCTGAAGTATGTGTTTCAGCCATTCTTTCTGGGTTTAAAACCTGATTTCGTAAAGAGTGTTTCTTCAGGTTCAATAAACATTTGCTGCAAAGATACGTCATTATTCTCCATAAAAGCACGTACGATCTGCCAGCCCATATAGGCTCCTACTCTTCCAGGAGACTCTGTATCCAGTTCAAGGTAAAACTTAGAAAAGGGAGCCGGATCCACAAAACGCGCTCTTAACTTTTGGTCGGTTGAAAATAGTAATTTGCGATCAACAAAATACCTCCATATTTCTGACTCATTTGCCCTTGCCCATTCATATTCTTTCTGAGTGTATCCTATTTTGGTCGAATCTTCTACCCATGGAATCACCTTGTCCATCAAATACAATTTTTTACCTTGCCGAATGATCTGGGAGAGAAAAGATCTACTTGTCATTGGGGGTAACAGTTCTGCTGACATGGCTACAACTGCATCAGGTAATATCTGATCTTTAGTTAGGTTTTTTCTTATATACTGTTGTATTCCTTCATAAAAATTATGGTTTTCCCCTAAATAGGTATCGAGTGAAATCAACAATAAGGTGTCTGCATAAATTATTTTCTTCCGATAGTCTACATACGAAGTAACGGTTACCACCTTTGGAATAGTTAACTGCGGCGTGTAGTATTGTAGATGTTTAAACAAGTTTTCAAAGTCATTTTCTATGGATGAAAAATCTTCAAATTCTTCTCGTACCGCCTGATTCAACTGAACCTGTAGGGTATCTCTTAATTGTGCTATCCATACACTGTCTGGAAAATGCGCAGGAAAAAGGTAAGGATATTCCGATTTGGTGTTCGCAAGTGTCGCCTCTGTAGTTGTCGCAAAATCAAGGTCAAACCGCTTTACTGCGACGTCTACCTTAATCGCCTCGATTTCATTGGCTGTTTTAGATTCTTTCTGGCAGCTTAACAAGAACAGACAACCGCCTAACAAAATAAATTTCAGGATTCTCATTTCTCAAAATTCTGGACAAATATAATCAAACTCGGCTTGTCTATTTACTCCCTTTTCTTTTAACTGATTACCAGATCATTTATTACATTTTTTTTACAAACGCTCATTCTTTATTTTTGTAACAAACGAAACATCTTAAAACTTATGAAAACAGAAAAAGTTGTCGATCACATTGTAAACTGGCTTCAAGAATATGCGCATAATGCAGGCACTAAAGGCTTCGTAGTAGGCGTATCGGGCGGCATTGACTCTGCAGTTACTTCTACCCTTTGTGCAAAAACTGGTATGAAGGTGTTGTGCCTTGAAATGCCCATACACCAAGCCGAGAGTCAGGTGACCCGAGCGGAGCGTCATATTGACTGGTTGAAAAAAAAATTTACAAATGTGACTTCCGAACATATAAACCTTACGCCGGTATTTGACAGTTTAATTTCGGTATTCCCGGTCGTAGAAAATGAAGAAGACCGTTTTATGTCTCTTGCTAATACCCGTGCAAGGTTACGGATGACCTCGCTTTATTATTTCGCTGCGCTCAATGGGTACCTGGTGGCAGGTACTGGTAACAAGGTGGAAGATTTTGGAGTTGGTTTTTATACAAAATATGGTGATGGAGGGGTAGACCTTAGCCCTATAGCAGATTTAATGAAAACCGAGGTGTACGAAATTGCTGAATTCCTTCATATTAATCAAGACATCATCGCTGCTGCGCCTACCGATGGTTTATGGGGAGACGACCGTACCGATGAAGATCAGATAGGAGCCTCTTATCCCGAACTCGAATGGGCCATGAAAATGGATGCCAACGGTAAAAAAGCAGAAGATTTTGATGGAAGAAAAAGGGAAGTTTTCCTAATTTATAAAAAGTTTAATACTGCAAACATGCATAAAATGCTTCCAATTCCTGTATGTAAAATACCCGATGGTCTAAAATAGTCGTCATTAGAACGAAAAATTGTAAAGTTTTTGTGGTAATCTGATTTTTTACTTACTTTTACTTACCGAATACCCCTAAGCCGAATAGTATAATTATTATATTTTGGCATCAAAATTGTAAACTATTCGGTGACGGTTTTTAAGAAGATTAAAAACTAACTCTAAACCTTTTTTTATTATGATTAAAGTTCTCGTGGCTGACAACCACCCAATCGTTCAAGCAGGAATTGCTTCTGCTTTACAAAGCTCCAAGGATATTCAAATATCCGGTAATGTATCTACTACCGAGGAGCTATTTGAAAATCTTTCGAAGAAGAAGCCTGATTTGGTTCTTCTGGAAATGGACATCCCCGAAGTTAACGGGATTACTGCCTTAAGAAAGATGAAAAAAGATTATCCAGACGTGAAAGTACTTATGTACAGTTCTCAACCTGAAGATGTGTATGCATTGAGTACACTAAGAGCAGGTGCTTCAGGATATCTTTCGAAAAATGCAGATACCAACTTAATTGCAGAGGCTATTCGTAAAATTACCAACGGCGGTGTATTTATTACTAATGAATTGGCGCAACGTCTTGCAGTTGATGAAAGTACTAACAAACCTCGTAGATTCTTTAGAAAATTATCTACTCGTGAGATCGAAGTGCTTAAATTACTAGCAGCTGGTAAACGTAATAAGCATGTTGCAGAAGAATTGAACCTCAATGAAAAAACGGTAAGTACTTACAAAGCCCGTTTAATGCGTAAGCTTAATGTTGACAATCTTGTAGACATGTTGCAACAAGCTAAAGCATTGGAATTATTGCAATAGAATTACTTAAAGAACTCTGTTGAGTTTTTGAGATAATAATATCTTTAATTGATGGTAATTCATGATTTCTTCGAGAATATCATGATTACCATCTTTTTTTTCTTTTGTATCCTCACCGAGTTGTGTCACCCGCTTTTCGATCAGAAAGCAACGAAGCGTTAAAATGGTCTCACTTACCAGTTGTGCGATGGTTGCTTCTTTTTTCTTAACAAAAATATTATTCCGTTCCCAATCATGTAAGGTGTACCGCTCTTCTTCCATTAAAATACCAGAAATTCTTGAAGCCAATTCAGCATCGATCTCTTTCATGAAATTTTCCATGCTAAAGTTTTCGTCCTGCTGAAGCCTCTGTACAATTTCCTGAAATAGTTTTCTGAATGTGGGGTCGCTCAACTCAATCTCATCTTGCTGCAGTTCCAGGTAAAGCTTCTCAAAAACTTTGATCTCATGCACTTCTGGCTCCAATACCAATTCACCTTTTTCATTTTCTTTGAGTACGTAATCTTCAAAAGATTCTTTTCGGTTGCCGTATAACATGAGTATTTCAATGATTTTTTTCTCTAACTCATGCTGAACATCTATTTTTTTAGCTGCTGATGGCGTTTTTACAACCTCGAAAGCTTTTTGTTGTTGTTTGTACTTCCTGTTCGCATCGGTAATTTCTTTTTTGCCAATTTGAGCAAGCGTATTAAAAAGTACTTCTTCCGAGATATCCAGAATTCGAGAACACTCCTGTACATATATTTCCTGTTTGATCCTATCTGGGATCTTTGCGATGCTGTTCACAATATCCCGAATAGTCTCTGCCTTTTTAATGGGATCGTGTTGTGTTTCATCAAATAAAAGTGAAGCTTTAAATTGAATAAAATCACGGGCGTTTTCCTGAAGATAAAGTACCAGTGACTGGTAGTCACTTTTTTTAGCAAAACTATCGGGATCCTCTCCTTCTGGAAATGTACAGACCTTTACATTCATCCCCTGTTCAAGAATAAGATCTATACCTCTTAAAGACGCTCTGAGGCCGGCAGCATCTCCATCGAATAATACCGTAACATTCTTAGTGAGCCTGTTAATGAGTCTTATTTGTTCATGGGTGAGAGCCGTACCGCTTGAAGAGACTACATTATGAATCCCCGACTGATGAAATTGTATCACATCTGTATAACCTTCTACCAGGTAACAATTATCCTCTTTAGCTATTGCCTGTTTTGCGAAATAAATACCATATAACACCTTGCTTTTGTGATAAATATCGCTTTCCGGAGAGTTTAAATATTTTGCAGCTTTTTTATCGTTACTTAAAATCCTACCCCCAAAACCCAAAACTCTGCCACTCATAGAATGAATGGGAAACATCACTCTTCCCTTAAACCTGTCAAAACGTTTTTCTTCTTTAACAATAGTAAGTCCTGTTTTTTCAAGATACTCCAGTTGATATCCTTTTTCCAGTGCATGTTTTGTGAATACCTCCCATTGATCAGGAGAAAAACCAAGTCCGAATTTTTTGATGGTATCATCGGTAAATCCCCGTTCTTTGAAATAAGTCAGTGCGATCGCTTTGCCTGTTTCGGTTTCCCATAGTATTTCCTGGAAATATTTTTTAGCAAATTCAGAGACCAGGTACATGCTTTCACGTTCTCCGGCTTTTACTTTTTCTTCGTTGCTTTGTTCTGTCTCTTCTACTTCAATGTTGTATTTCTTAGCTAGGTATTTGATAGCTTCCGGATAGGTAAAGTGTTCGTGCTCCATCAAAAAAGCTACTACGTTTCCTCCTTTACCGCTGCTAAAATCCTTCCATATCTGTTTTACTGGAGAAACCATAAAACTGGGCGTACGCTCGTCGGTAAACGGACTCAGTCCTTTAAAGTTACTTCCTGATTTTTTAAGCTGCACAAAATCACCGATCACTTCCTCTAGTCGCGCCGTTTCATATACCTTGTCTATGGTAGATTTTGAGATCAAGAAAACAGATTTAAAATGTGGTTAAAAGTAACTAAAATATAGAAAATGACTAAAGGAGCCTTATCATCATAAAACTCCTTTGTAAAAATAATTCAAACTATGAGAACAATAGTACTTTAATCCATATCAAACCGTACTCCTAAAGAAATATTTCTTTGTTTGGGTTGATTATCGTCAAATATAGGAGAGAGATCGTATTTCACATACAAACCGGTAGATCCCCAGGAAAGATAGCCACTCACCCCATAAACCAGGTCACTGGTGTTAAAATCACCTTTAATCTTTTCTTTGATACGTTCTCCGCCTTCATCGTATTTCAGTTTTTGTCGTGTGCCGATGTTAAATCCTGCATATCCTCCTAAACCAATCTTAAACTTTCTGCGAATAGAATATCGGTAGTTTTCACCTTTATAAGTTCTAGTAGGACCAAATTCAAAATGAATAGGCACTACTAAATTAGTTAACTTCAATTTTGATTTATCAAGATCTAACGGAAACGTTTCTAAGGTGGTTTGCCCATTCTCATCTACAAAAATTCGGTTGTCTGTTGGTTTTAAATTATTAACCTGAATGGAAAGACCATACCTAAATCGCACAAAATTAGATGCGGGAAACAAAGGGGTTCTCCAGGCCCATCCTATTTCCAGAAAACGGGAGCCTCCAAATTTATAATTGGAATCGTCAAAAGACCTGCCTTCGGCAATCACATTATTAAAACCTACGGCTAACACCAATTGGGAATCCGTCCGGCCTCTGTACTCCTTTTTTCGCTTTTTGCGAAATCGCATATAATAGTGATCTTCGTCTTCGGTGAAAAACTCATCATCGTCCGTTTGTTTCTTAAGGCTGGCAATCTCATCTTTGAGTTTGGCCGTTCGAACGTCAATATTTACCACTCTTTTCTCTGCCGCTACTTCTTTTAGCCTTTGCGCCTCTTCTTCTGTTAATTCTCCGGCTTCAAGTCTTTGATTAATGCCTTTAACCTCTTGCTTCAAGGCTTCTCTCTCTTCTTTGGTGATGCTAGTGATTTTGTTTTCCAGCATTTTGATCTTTTCTAAAGTCTCGGAGGATTGCCCTTTACTCAAATTAGAAAATAGAAGTGCCAGTAAAACAACTACTATGGATAACTGTTTCATTTTCTGATGATTTAAAATTGATGAATCTTATTGATTAATTTACTGCTTATTACGGTCTACTACAGCTGTTTTTACTTTTACCATTCCTTGTTTTAACAATTCGAATACTTTGTCTCTGAATGTCTCGTCCAACTCTTCTTCAACATCCTCCAACAACGCCAGAGCTTCCTGAGAAGTACTGTTGCTTTCTAATGCTTTCGTAAGCTTTAATTTACGCTGCGCATTCAGTATTAAGTTATCTATCGCCTCTTCTGTCACCGCCCCGTTCAATTCCTGAATACGTTTCGCTTCTTCGTAAATGGCTACCGCTGCAGCATCGTCTTGCTTTTGTGTATTTTCAAAGGTGCTTTTTGGCACAACCGAGGTGTCTTTTATACGTTCCCTTGAACTCTCAGTAATAGCTGTTTGCGTTTTACTTTTAGTTGTGTTGACTACTATTGTTTTTTGGACCGATTTTTTTTCGGACTGATTTTCGTTACCAAAAGCTGCAACCTGGGCAGGTATTTCTTTTTGTGTGTTCGCATTGGTTGTATTTTCCTTTAAAAGGACTGGTTTGTCCTCATTTTGCGATTCTACTAAAGGAATTTCGTTTGCCGGAAGCTTTCCAGAATCTCTTTTGTAAAGATAGTTAACCATAAAAACGACTGCAATAACGGCCGCTGCCGCGAGCCAGAACCAATGCTTCGATGTTCTTGGTTTTACAGGTGCTTCCGGAAGCAACGCCTCTAATCTTGACCAGGAATCGTCTGAAGGTTTGATCTCACGATTACCCAGTTTTTCTCTTATTTCATTTTCCACTTTATGACGTTCCATTTTGTAATACGTTTAGTTGCGCATAATTCTTTTGCAAATATTTTCGCGCTTTAAAGAGTTGTGATTTGGAGGTGTTGACATCAATACTCAACATCTCTGCTATTTCTGCGTGTTTGTAACCTTCAATGGCGAACATATTAAACACTATACGATAACCGTCTGGCAACTTATCTATCAGCTCCTGTATTTCATTCATACTTAAAGAATTTTCCGGAAGTACGAACGGGGTCTCGGAAGGCGTAAATTCGTCTACCGAAAATTCAATATTTTTTTGTGCCCTTAAAAAAGAGATACATTCTCTAATCATTATTCGGCGTATCCAACCTTCAAAACTGCCTTCATTTCTATAGCTTGGAAGATTTTTAAAAACACTGGCAAAACCCGAGATCATACAATCTTCTGCATAGTGAAGATCTCTGATATACTGCCGGCACACTCCCAACATTTTCGAAACATATCTGTCATACAAAACACGTTGTGCATCACGATTTTGTTGTATCGCTCGTTTAATGAGATTATCTTCGCTTTTATAGAGTTGAATTACCTTCAAACGCAACATCCTTTTTTACCTTCTTTTATAATAGACGTAATTTACGAATAAAAGGTTGCCTGAAGCTTTAATTATTTTAGATACAGAGAAGATACAAACTGATTTACAGCTGATTAAATTTTATTTTTTTCGATCGATGACGTAGTTTACCATCAATTCCAGCGAATCTTTGTAGGGTGAATCAGGATATTTTTTTAATATTTGAAGTGCTTCCTGCTGAAAGTGCTTCATTTGTTTTTCGGCATAGGTAAGACCCCCGTTTTGTTTCACAAATTCGATCACTTCCTTTACTCTCTTTTTATTCTTATTGTGATTTTTTACCGAATTGATCAACCAGTTTTTATCCTTCGCGGTTACCGAATTTAAGGTATAGATCAGCGGAAGCGTCATTTTCTGTTCTTTAATATCAATACCCGTTGGTTTTCCTATAGGTCCGTCGGTATAATCAAAAAGGTCGTCTTTAATCTGAAAGGCCATACCGATAAGCTCTCCAAACCTTCGCATGTTTTCGGTTTCTTCTTTGTTCTTGTTTACCGAACATGCGCCCAGCGCACAACATGAAGCGATAAGTGTAGCTGTTTTTTGTCGAATGATCTCATAGTACACGTCTTCTGTGATGTCAAGATTACGTGCTTTCTCAATTTGCAGGAGTTCACCTTCACTCATTTCCCTCACGGCAACAGAAATTATTTCCAGCAAGTCAAAATCACCGTAATCAATAGACAATAACAAACCTTTTGATAACAAATAATCACCGACCAATACGGCAATCTTATTTTTCCACAGGGCATTGATAGAGAAGAAACCTCTTCGCCGATTGCTATCGTCCACAACATCGTCATGTACGAGTGTTGCAGTATGAATCAACTCTATGACCGATGCGCCCCGGTAGGTACGTTCATTAACTTTACCGTCAGAGACCATCTTTGCTACCAGAAAAACAAACATAGGCCGCATTTGTTTCCCTTTTCTATTTACGATAAAATGAGTAATTCTATTGAGTAGTGCTACATTTGAAGACATCGATTCGTAGAACTTTTTTTCAAAAAGCTCCATCTCCTCATAGATAGGTGTTTTAATCTGCGCTACGACTTTCATAAGAAAATCAAAGATAAGGTTTCAGGCATAGTTTACCTATATCCTTATAGAATAATTGCGCTGTATCAGAGCTTTAAGATTTGTTTGCCAACTGCCCGCAGGCTGCGTCAATATCTTTTCCTCTTGATCTTCTTATGGTGACCGTAATATTATTTTTCTCCAACAGCTCTTTGTACATATCCAATGCATCGTCGTTCGCTTGTTGAAACTGACCGTCATCAATGGGGTTATATTCTATGATATTCACTTTTGAAGGCGCAAATTTGCAGAATCTGATCAAGGCATCGACATCTTTTTTCTGATCGTTGATTCCCTTCCATACCACATATTCATAGGTGATTCTACTACCAGTATGTTTGTACCAGTATTCCAGTGCTTCTCTCAGATCTTTTAATGGAAAATGTTCGTTAAAGGGCATGATTTCAGTACGCACTTCGTCAATGGCAGAATGCAAAGAAACCGCCAATTTAAATCGTACCTTATCGTCTGCGAGCTTTTTGATCATCTTTGGCACGCCCGAAGTAGAGACCGTAATACGACGAGGAGACATCCCAAGCCCTTCCGGAGCAGTGATCTTATCGATCGCCTTTATCAGGTTATTGTAATTCATTAAAGGTTCGCCCATACCCATAAAAACAATATTGGTAAGTGGTCTGTCGTAATACAAACGGCTTTCATTGTCTATTGCCACTACCTGATCGTAGATTTCATCGGGATTTAGGTTACGCATTCGTTTGAGTTTTGCAGTAGCGCAAAATTTGCAGTCGAGACTACAACCTACCTGGCTGGAAACACAAGCGGTCGTTCTTTTATCTGTAGGTATAAGAACCGACTCAACAATGAGCCCATCGTGCAATTGAACCGCATTTTTTATAGTACCGTCTTTGCTTCGCTGCATACGGTCTACTTTAATATGATTAATTACAAAATTCTCCTCCAGCGTATTTCGGGTTTCTTTGGACAGATTGGTCATTTCGTCAAAAGAGTATGCAGCTTTTTTCCATAACCACTCATATACCTGATTGCCTCGAAAAGCCTGATCTCCATTTTGAACAAAAAAATCCCGCAATTGTTCTTTGGTGAGTGCTCTTATGTCTTTTTTCTTTGGCTGCATGAAAGTGAACTTGTTGTATAGAGGCTAAAAAAAATCCTGCATGATGCAGGATTTTAATTTGTTAGATGATCAGCATCGCATCTCCGTACGTATAAAACTTATACTTTTCTTTTACTGCTTCATCGTATGCCTTTTTAATGAGATCGTGACCCGCAAAAGCAGACACCATCATTAGCAAGGTAGATTTTGGTGTGTGAAAGTTAGTGATCATTGCATTGGCAATGCTAAACTCGTATGGTGGAAAAATAAACTTATTCGTCCAGCCTTGAAACGGATTTAACGTATGTTCTGAAGAAACAGAACTTTCCAGCGCTCTGATAACAGTGGTACCTACCGCACAGACTCTTCTTTTCTTATCTTTCGCGTTGTTTACAATATCACAAGCTTTTTCTTCAATAGTAAGCTCTTCACTATCCATTTTGTGTTTTGAAAGATCTTCAACCTCAACAGGATTAAAAGTACCAAGCCCTACGTGCAAAGTAACTTCTGCAAAATCGATACCTTTTATTTCAAGTCTTTTTAGGAGATGTTTTGAAAAATGAAGACCCGCAGTAGGCGCTGCGACAGCTCCCTCATGCTTTGCGTAAATGGTTTGATATCGTTCTTCGTCCTCAGGCTCTACATCTCTTTTGATATACTTGGGTAATGGAGTTTCTCCCAACTCTTTAAGCTTTCTTCTGAATTCTTCATAAGAATCATCATAGAGAAAGCGCAGTGTTCTACCGCGAGAAGTTGTATTGTCTATAACTTCTGCAACCAGGCTTTCATCTTCCCCGAAATACAATTTATTACCGATACGTATTTTACGTGCAGGATCTACCAAAACATCCCATAGTCGTTGTTCTGCATTCAATTCTCTCAATAAAAAAACCTCAATTCTCGCACCTGTCTTCTCTTTGTTACCATAAAGCCGAGCAGGAAATACTTTAGTATTGTTCAACACCATAACATCTCCTTCTTCAAAGTAGTCAATAACATCTTTAAAGAGTTTGTGCTCAATAGCACCAGTTTCGCGATGTACGACCATAAGACGGGCTTCATCTCTGTTTTCTGCCGGGTACTCTGCTAATAATTCTTTTGGAAGTTCAAAATTGAAGTGTGATAATTTCATGAAAGTTTCTTCTTTTTATAAGGGTGCAAATATACAACCCTATGAGGGGGGTTGTCAAGTAATTACATGTTTATTTCTTGAAAGTTAACATCAGGCATTTAAAGTTTCTATTTTCATGCCGGTTAATGTCATATCTTTCCAGAAATCCGGATATGATTTTGACACCACCTCTGCTTCATTTATTACGATTGCAGTTTTTAATGCTAAAGGTGCAAATGCCATCGCCATTCTATGATCGTGATAGGTATCTATAGCTACGTGAGAATTAATTTTTTCCGATGGCTCCAAAAACAACTCTTTATCGGTCACCCTAATTTGAGCGCCTAATTTTCCTAACTCAGTTTCCAGTGCTACAAGTCTGTCTGTCTCTTTGATTTTCAAGGTGTGAAGCCCGGATAGATGACAACCAAATCCGGCCCCGAAGCAGCTTACTGCGATGGTTTGAGCAATATCAGGTGCTTCTGTAAGGTCTAAACTGAGTAAAGTTCCTTTTTGCGCTACTTTGTCAGGCACCTTAGTAAGTGTCATCTGTTCACCTTCAAACACGGTTTCAACTCCAAAAAAGCGATAAATTTTAGCTAGAATACGGTCGCCTTGCAAACTGTGTTGCTTATAGCTGCTCAAGGTTATATTTGCTTCATCTGCTAACGCAGCCAGGCTATAAAAATAAGAAGCAGAACTCCAGTCAGATTCAACCACTAGTTTCTTTTTCTCGACATTTTTTGGAGGCGTTACACGAATACTGTTATTTTTGAAGTCGCAGGAAACGCCTATCTCTTCAAGAAGAGCCATGGTCATTTTAAGGTACGGAAGGGAAGTGATCTCTCCTTCAAGATTTAGCTGAATACCTCCGTCAAGATAGCTCCCAATTAACAGCAGAGAAGAAAGGTATTGACTGCTGACATTAGCTTTAACGGTTACTTCTTTTTTTGTTAGTTTTTTTCCTCTTATTTGCAGTGGCGGATATCCTTCTTTGTTTACATAAGAGATCGCTGCGCCTAAAGACCTTAAGGCGTCTACCAGTATCTTTACGGGGCGCTCCTGCATTCTTTTGGACCCGGTGAGCACCACTTCTCTCCCCTCCTTTACTGCAAAATATGAGGTCAAAAAACGCATAGCTGTTCCGGCATGGTGAATATCTACCACCTTTTCTTTTGAATTTAATGCCTCTTGCATTAACCGCGTATCGTCTGAATTTGAAAGATTGGAAATTTCAAGTTCTTTAAAGAAAGCCTGTAAAAGTAATAATCTGTTACTTTCGCTTTTAGAACCCGTAATGGCGATATTTGCGTGCAGTTTTTTTTCTGGTAATTCGAGGAGAAGTTTCAACGCTTTTAAATTTATAAAATCACTAAAAAAGTAAAGCCATCTTTAATATAACACTTAAAGACAGCCTTACTCTAAAATCTTATCTGCAAGATACAGTTATTATTTTAATTTTTCATTATTATGATGGCGATCGTGATCTCTTTTTGTTTTCTTGTCCATCTTCGCCTCAAACGCTTTTTGAAGATCAATCCCTGTTTGGTTTGCAAGACAAAGCACCACGAATACGACATCTGCGAGTTCTTCTCCGAGGTCTTTTAATTTGTCGCTTTCTTTCTCGCTTTGCTCTCCATACCTTCTTGCTATGATCCTGGCAACTTCTCCTACCTCTTCGGTAAGCTGTGCCATGTTAGTGAGTTCATTAAAATAGCGAACTCCGTGTTCTTTGATCCAGGTATCAACTGCAATCTGGGCATTTTCAATATTCATTATTACGCTTTAGATAAGACAATTTTTTCCGCTTCTTTGTCAATAATTTGCTTAAAATATTCTTTTAGAATGCCGTAATAAGCTGCCGGTACAATGGCACTGTTAAGCTCTACCGATGCCAACACCTGTACACTGGTAGCATTGGAGGTCAAATTATACTTAAAGATACCTAAATTATCTGGTAATTTCACCGCCGCATTTTCCGGTAAAGATTCAATTTTATATCCTTCAGGCAGCTGAATATTGAACATATACTTTTCCATTTTAGGATACGTGAAATCGACTGGATACTGTCTTTCTTCGGCTTTAAACGGATTTTCGGTTTCTGCCAGAAACAATAAAGGAGAAATATAGATTTTATCACCTACAGATTCAGAAAGATTCTCTGCATAAAAGCTATAGGTCTCTATAATAGGTTTCGAGATGTCGTCTGCATTTTTAACTTCATAATCTGATATTTCGATACCGTTATAGGCATTTTCCAACCTTTCAAGATACTGCTCTTTCGCCAATGGTTTAATCTTCTGGCGATAAAACAAGGCAATATGATCTGTACAAAACAAACGAAGTTTCCCTTCTGCATCTCCATTTTCGGAAAGTTTTACACTCATGTTGTAAAACTCATTTGATTTTTTGGTAGGTGTAAGATTAATTACCGAAGAACTCCCGTCTTCACGAATTAAACGCCCGTTCCAGTTGAGTGCATGTTCCGGAAGTATGTTTGGTATGCTATTCTTATCGGTCGCATCGAGTAAGATCACTGCATTTTCAATCTCTATTGCGGCGATCACATAATTGAATCCGTTTCTTGTTGGATATAATGGAATACCATGTGCGCGTGTACTTACCAAAACCGGGTTTGCATTAATCCCTGCGTAGCGCAGCATCGAAGTCAGCATCAAATTGATCTCGGCTACATTTCCGGTATTTGTTTCGTATGCTTTTTTGACGCCGTCATCTGTAGTAAATCCGAAATAATCATTCCAAGTCATTTTAGACTTTACGTAATTAAAGATCAGTGCCGCCTTCTTAGATTCGTCTGTCGTAGTCCCTACCAATGCATCTATATCTTCTTCAAAATATCGGGTTTTAGCGAGTTCATCTCCAAAACCATCTATCCTATAGATACTTTTGGTTACATCTTCCCAGGTTTGCGCCATATTTTTGTAGGGTTCACCAGGCCATTGAATCGATGACAATTCAAAAGTAATTGCCGTTCTGTAATTGTTGATATTATTCGTATACTTTTCTTCTTTAAGTGAAGGAATATTTAAGGCAGAAATCTCATAAACATTCTCTTTAACCGTGACATTATCACTGGAATAAGTACTATTACTGTTTCTTCTTCCTGTAGTTTTAGTTGTATAATTGATAATCAGATTTTCTCTGCTTTCCTTATAATCTATAGGAAAAAACCCTTTACTATGGGTTTTAAAAACATAGTACTCTGGTATATCTACTTTTGCATGAATTTCATCAACAGGAATCGAATATTGAAATGTGATCTGACCCACATTGCTTAAAAAAGGAGATTCAATGGTATAGGTAAGGTCAATCACACTTCCTTCTTTCACATTTGGCATGGTAATGGCCGTCTTATTCTCGTACTTATGCACTTCTTCTTCGAAAATACCCTCTTTGCGCAATTTCTCTTCTTCCACTTTTCCGCCTACCATATTATAGGTATAGCCTTTGATGCTACTCACGTCTTCTTCATCATTAGCCCCTACATATAATGGAATCTCAAAAGTACCCCAGTCTGTACCCTCTTTTGAGTAGATTTTCAAACGCATTTCAATCTCCTTTTTCAACACGAAACCATTATTTTTTTGATACTGAAAAAAAATACGGCTTCTTTTATAAATGATTGCTGCCTCGGCATCCGGTTCTTTCGGATGCTCTTTCTGCATTACCAGTTCTTTGGGTGGTTTCCCAAATTTAAATTCTTCCTGCGCTTGTGATGCCGTAACTGTTAAAAATAACATCACTAAAAAAACAATTGATCTGTTCATTTTATTTGGTAATTTTTAATAAGACTATTTTTGCATTATCGTGCCTCGCAACCTGTCTTTTAAAATCGCGAAATGCTTTGTATTCTTCTTTTGGATGCTTCCCGTGTTTTTCCATAAAACTACGACGGTAGTGAATCTTTCTGTCTTTTATTTCAATAGAAGCAGTGTATCTTCCGTATTTGCTCTCCAGCTCGACATTATCTGGTTTTGCTTCAATCTGGTAACCTTCCGGAAGCACGATCTCAAAATCGGTTTCATGTAGGTAGCCTCTTTCAATCTCAAAGTCCAGCAACCGATTTCGGTAGCGATCTGGAATGGCCGTTTCTTTATCTAGAATATTGGGAGCAAAGAGAATTCGATCTCCGCTAATCGTAGCGTAGCTTTCTGCTTCTACTTTCATTTTTTCTTTAAAAACAATGCTGTCTTTAATGTTTTCAAAATTGATATCGGTAATATGAAGATTGTTTACGTAATCCCAGTCATTTTTGTAGCGTTTTAACTGATCGATCTCTGGTAATCTTTCTATATAAAATCTATTATCATACTCAATGCCGGTAGTAAGTAAAGAAATAGCTGCATTAATGGCTCCGTTTGAATCCATTGTTACTGTACCTTCTGTCTTGCGCAAATTCTTATCGTTTAAATATCTTGGGGTATGTTTTAGTGTTCCTCCCTCAGGTGTCAGCACAAGCACATCTCGATCATCTGTGAAATCCCCTAAAAAACCAAAGGGCATCACCTGACTGGTACACTCCAACCACACCTCTTGTCGATTTGATGGTATGTTGAGTATAATATGGTTTCCTTGCATTGAAGCAAATTCAGGTTCCATACTCTTCTTTTCGTCACCAGCCCAAACGATGGAATAATAAGCGTCTACACCTACGAGTTTCAACAAGGCTTTTGTGTAGTTTGTTAATCCTTTACAATCACCATAACCTAGTTTATCTACTTCCTCGGCAGGAGCAGGCATCCAGCCTCCGATACCTAATTGGACACTGATGTAGCGAGTATTGTTTTGTACATACTCATAGACAATTTTTGCTTTTTCTATAGGATCTGTTATGTCTCCTATGAGTTCTCTTATTTTTTGTACAGTCTGTTCAGGAATCAAATCTTTACCTCTGATCATTGTGTTATAGCGCCATTTACCAAATTCTTGCCAATTATCGGCAGCACCGCTAATACCTTCAAGATTATAGGAATTAAGAGCAACTTTTAATTCAGGAAGAAATTTTTCAAGACTTAAACCGTAATCTTCATATTTTAATGCCTGAAGATTTTCTACCGAGGCGTTAACACCTTCTTCATCTATCTGAAGATTTACATTGTAGGAATCAAAATTTTTAGTATTCGTTCTAAAAGCTATAGGTTTATCAAACCTCAACTGATAGGTACTTTTTTGAAGGCTTACCAAATATGAATTTAAAGGTTGCCAGTATGGAATAAAGGCGGTATTCGGCGATTCCTTTTCGTATTCAAAAACTACGGTATAAGGATATGAAACAGGCGTATGTGACAAATACAGTATCCTTGAATCTGAGTATAAGGTACCCCCATCCACCGCGCTTACGTCATTGAAATCTTTTCTTTTATAATGCGCTATTTCCTTTCCTAAATTGTCATACACATACGCTTCAATATTTTTAATAGCATCGGTATCGTCATAAGCAGCACCTGCTCTTATATGCTTGTTTCCCCTGTCATTAAGTACTGTTACGACTCTTTTGTAGTGATATTTCATTTTGCGCTCATCTAAAATGGTCACTTGCATATCGTCTAGCCTTACGACTGCATTTGCATTTTTTCTTAATTCGGTGGGAATTGTTAAAGAAGTATAATTAAGGTTTTGACTGTTTACTACAGTCAAAGAGAACATGCATAAAAGGCATGCTCTTACAAAAAAAAGATTCATCTATATAAAATAATTTCACTTGAGGAGCGTAATATAAAAAAGATTTATTTTATATTATAATTCTTTCGGTCTATGCGTATTATTCTCGATGTTTGGAATCTATATGAATGGTAACCGGACCATCATTCACTAAATGCACCTTCATATCGGCTCCAAAAACACCCGTACCTACCTTCTTTTGTAAAGCTTGCTCTAATCCTTTTATAAAAGCTTCATACATTGGGATGGCCACCGGAGGTTTCGCTGCACGTATAAAACTAGGTCTATTTCCTTTTTTTACTGAGGCATGCAATGTAAATTGACTCACGACAATTACATCTCCTTCAACTTCATTTAAAGAAAGGTTCATGTACCCGGAGGTGTCGTTAAAAATTCGAAGCCCCGATATCTTGCGTACCAGCCAGTCAATATCTTCTTCTGTGTCGTCATTTTCTATACCCAGAAGGATCAACATGCCAGTTGTAATCTGTGAGACCGTCTTATTTTCCACCTCTACCTTTGCAGATGACACACGCTGAATAACTACTCTCATTTGTTAAGATTCAATCTTCACTATAAATGTCTGTTCGATAGTTTTCTTCTTCCCCCTCGATAATTTGCAGATAACTTTTATAGCGACTCCAGGCAATTTCATCTTTATCTAACGCTTCTTTTACAGCACAACCGGGTTCTTCCAGATGTAAACAATTATTGAATCTGCAATCACTTTTAAGTTTAAAAAACTCAGGAAAATAATCCCCGATTTCTTCTTTCTCCATGTCTACAATACCAAAGCCCTTAATTCCCGGAGTGTCAATAATTTTGATGTCTCCCGGCAAATCAAACATCTCTGCAAAAGTGGTGGTATGCTGCCCTTGTTTATGCTGCTCTGAAATCTCTGCTGTTCGAAGCTCCAGCTCCGGATAAATATAATTGATCAAGGTAGATTTTCCAGCTCCCGAATGACCAGCAAACATGCTTACATTACCTTTCATAAGATCTACTACTTTATCAATGTTTTTTCCGGTTTTAGAGGATATCCCGATACAGGTGTACCCTATTTCCCTGTAAATTGCTGCCAGGTATTTCACTTCCAGAATTTCCTCCTCATTATAAGTATCAATCTTATTAAACAGAAGAATGGTCTTAATACTGTAAGCCTCTGCCGTCACTAAAAATCTATCAATAAAACCAGTAAATGTAGGCGGATTATTGAGCGTGATCAACAGGAATACCTGATCTATGTTAGCCGCAATAATATGTGTTTTTTTTGAAAGTTTTACCGATTTACGGATGATGTAATTCTTACGATCTTTAATATGATGAATTACGCCTATGGTCTCATCGCCTTTGGTTTCCAGCTCAAAATCAACAAAATCGCCTACCGCCACTGGGTTGGTACTCTTGATCCCTTTAATTCTGAATTTGCCTTTAATTCGGCATTCATAACTCTCCCCATTATCGGTCCTTACAGTGTACCAGCTTCCTGTAGATTTATAAACTCTTCCTGTCATCGATTTTTAGATATAGGTGCAAGATAACTATATTTTAATGCCGGAGAAAAATCAGAAATCAGTAAATTGGCACCTTAATTTAATTCAACAACATTATGAAAAAATCCTTTTTGTTTACCGCCTTAGCATTCTTAACCTTTGTAAGTATTCACGCTCAGAGTTATGAGTATAAGGTAATCACCAGTGTAGAATCTATTGTTTCCAGTGGATTAGGTCGTTCCCGACTTATTTCTGCCAATGAGGAGAGAGACTATAAAGAATTTACTTCTACCAGATCTGATGAAGGCGATGAGAGAAATAAATCTGACCGGGGTGAAATTCGGGTTAAGAATTTCGATGAAACAAAATTGTTAAATTTCTATAATCTAGGGGGAATCCGTTTTCAGAATATCGCTGCAAATGACGCTGTGATCACTTCTAAGATCAATACAATGATCGAAGAAGGTTGGGATCTTGCCTTTGTGGTAAGTGCTGTAGAGAGTGATGGTGGCAAGGGAGACAGTCAAGGTATTTTTATAACACGTTATATATTTAAACGAGCTAAATAATTTATACCATATACCTTATCAAAAAAGGCTTACCCAAGTTGGTAAGCCTTTTTATTTTGCTCAGGTGACGCTTAGTCGTTAATGATCTTTTCCTGGTGGTTAATTGATTCCTGGTGAATCGCTTTAAACATTCGTAAAACAAACTCTTCGCTAAGACCTCTGCCTTCTCCTTCCAGGATCATTTTACCAAGGATTTCGTTCCAGCGTTTGCTTTGCAGCACAGCCACATTCTTTTGTTTTTTCAACTCTCCTATCCCATCGGCCACTTTCATTCGCTTGCCTAAAATATCCAGTAATTGATTGTCTATCACATCAATCTGGGCCCTCAAATTTGATATCCTGTTATTGTAATCGGCTTCTTCATCTGTTTCTTTTCGTATTCTGAGATCTTTCATAATTTGAATGAGCGTCGATGGAGTCACCTGCTGAGCGGCATCACTCCAGGCATTTTCGGGATCTATATGTGTTTCCACCATAAGGCCGTCATAATTGAGATCGAGGGCTGTTTGACAAACATCAAATATCATTTCACGGTTACCGGTAATGTGTGAAGGATCACAGATAAGCGGAAGATCGGGAAATCTGTTTTGTAGTTCAATGGGCAATTGCCATTCCGGGATATTTCGATACTTGGTCTTTTCATAGGTTGAAAATCCTCGGTGAATCACCCCCAGCTTTTTTATATCTGATTTATACAGTCGCTCCACAGCTCCCAGCCAGAGCGCTAAATCTGGGTTTACCGGATTTTTAACAAGTACAATTTTATCTGTTCCATTTAAAGAATCTGCTATTTCCTGAATGATAAAAGGGCTCACTGTGCTTCTGGCACCGATCCATAAAATATCAACATCATGATCAATAGCGAGTTGTACATGTACAGGGTTTGCAACTTCTGTGGCGGTAAGCATTCCGGTTTCCTGTTTTGCCTTTTGTAACCATTTTAAACCTATAGCCCCTACACCCTCAAACATGCCTGGTCTTGTTCTTGGTTTCCATATACCTGCTCTTAATACAGACACATCACTATCTTTTAGTTCATGAGCGGTCTTCAAAACCTGTTCTTCTGTCTCAGCACTGCATGGACCTGCAATTACCAGCGGATGCGTAAGCCCGAATTGATCTAACCAGGACCTCATTTCTTTCTTATTTTCCATTTCTTTAAATTTCTAGTTATGTTTTTATTGTAATTCCGTTTAGTATTTCTTTAATTCGGTTTGTATCTTCCATTTCCTGAAAAATCTCATCGTACGCATCCTTCTCCATGAGTTCTTTAAAATGCTTCAGGTTTAGAATGTACTCTTCCAAAGTTTCTATAACATTGGTTTTGTTTTGTTTGAAAATAGGCGTCCACATGGCTGGAGAACTTTTTGCAAGGCGCACGGTGCTTTCAAATCCACTACTCGCCATATCAAATATATCACGTTCATTTTTCTCTTTTTCGATTACTGTTTTACCTAACATAAAAGAGCTTATATGTGACAGGTGCGACACATATGCGATATGCTTATCGTGTGAAGATGGATCCATATATCTAATTCTCATTCCCATATCATTAAAAATGGCTAACGCTTTTTCCTGAAGTTTAAAAGCTGTTTTTTCTACCTCGCAAATGATATTTGTTTTTCCTCTAAAAAGATTTTCAATGGCAGCAGAAGGTCCTGAAAATTCGGTTCCGCTAATAGGGTGTGCGGCTAAAAAATTTCTGCGCTTTGGGTGCTCAGCTATGGCAGCACACACTAATGATTTTGTAGAACCTACATCAAATACGAGCGCATTATCGTTTATACCATCTAACACCTCAGGAAGAAGACTTATAAGTGTATCTACAGGAATTGCAACAATAACCACATCGGCAAGATCCAACATTTCCAGCGTTGCTTTCCTTTCAACAATACCAAGCCGTATTGCCTCTTCAAGATGTGCTTCACTAGCGTCGATACCATAAAGCACTGCTTCTTTGTTAGCCGCCTTAATATCTTTCGCCATCGAGCCTCCTATCAATCCTAAACCTATTACAAAAACATTCATTCTTACCAATTTAAAATCTTTTAAGCGCCTCCTTTATTCTTTCTTCCGGCAAACAAAGAGAAAAGCGAATATAGCCTTCACCCTGAGAACCAAAAATGGTACCCGGAGTAATGAAAACATCTTTTTCTATTAATATTTTGTCTATAAATTCTTCCGACTTTTTTACAGAAGATGGAAGTTTAGCCCATACAAACATCCCTACAGCATCTTCATTGAAAGTACAATTTAGGGTATCTGCCAGTTCAAAGATATAGTTCCTTCTCTGATGATAGATTTTATTAAGTTCCTCATACCATCCTGCACTACTCTTCAAAGCTTCGGTGGCTCCTTTTTGAATCCCGTAAAACATTCCGCTATCCATATTGCTTTTAACCTTTAAGACAGCTTTGATATGTTCGCTATCTCCTGCCAGCATTCCTACACGCCATCCAGCCATATTAAAAGTTTTGCTAAGGGAATTAAGTTCCATCACATGCCCGTGGCTTTTTGTCGCTTTAAGTATACTTACCGGCTTATCATTTAGCACAAAACTGTAAGGATTATCATTTACGATAAGAATATGATGTTTAGCACCAAAAGCGATTAATTCTTCAAATCGGTTAAGATCTGCATTGGTACCCGTAGGCATATGCGGATAGTTTACCCACATGATCTTTACTTTCGAAAGATCTTCTTTTTCTAGTTTTTTAATATCAGGGTGCCAATTGTTTCTGGCCGAAAGTTCATAGCTTCGGGTTTTAGCTCCTACCAGTCTGGTTACCGAGCTATAGGTAGGGTATCCGGGGTTCGGTATTAAGGCTTCATCGCCTTCATTTAAAAATGCCATGCTAATGTGCATGATACCTTCTTTAGACCCCATAAGCGGAAGCACCTCAGCATCTGGATCCAGCGTAACCTGAAAATTAGATTGATAAAAGTTGGCCATTGCATTGCGCATTTCGGGAATTCCCTGATAGCTTTGATATTGATGCGCTCCTTCTTCGATGACGGCTTTTTGAATAGTTTCAATGACGTTTGGAGGTGGAGGCAGATCCGGACTCCCTATCCCCATGTTGATGATGGGCTTTCCTTTAGCGATGAGCCCTCTCACTTCTCTTAACTTCTTAGAGAAATAATACTCTTCTACCGTATTTAATCTGTCTGCATATCGTATCATACTCTAGCGTTTTTATATTCTCCCAGTACCTTGAAGTGGTCTGCCATAATATTTATAATAGCCTTGGCTTTCTGAAAATCTCCGTACGTATTGAAAGTAACATCAACAAAGAATGAATACTTCCAGGGGGTATCTATCTTTGGCAGGGATTGAATTTTAGTTAAACTTAATTTGCAATCACTCATTACATTTAAAACGGCAGCCAGACTTCCTCTTTTGTGATCTAACTGAAACTTTAGCGAAGCCTTGTTAATTTCTTCTTCGGGAAGTATTGAGTTACGGGTCTTTACGATCACAAAACGGGTAACATTATTTCTTATTGTTTGTATTTCTGGAGCAAGGATCGTAAGGTCATAGAGCTTTGCTGCTACATTACTTGCAATGGCGCCCAGACCCTTTATATTATTTTCATGAATTCTTCGGGCAGTTTCGGCCGTATCTGCATCTTCAACGAGTTTTATTCTCGGGTGCTTTCTAAAAAACTCCTTGCATTGCAACAGTGCCATTGGGTGTGAATGCACCTCCGTAATACTATCAATAGTTTGCCCTTTAAGTGCCATAAAATTATGGTGTATGTTCAGGTAGAACTCCCCTATAATATGCAGTTGATTACTATCTATTAAAGCATAATTTGGTATAATGGAACCTGCGATTGAGTTTTCGATCGCCATTACACCTATGTGGGCCTTTTTATCAACAAGTGCATCAGCGAGTTTATCAAAAGACATACATTCACAGACTTCTATATGTTCTCCAAAATATTCACATGCCACCTGATGATGAAATGATCCTTTAATTCCCTGTATTGCTACTTTACCTTCCATTATATCTAAAAAAAAAAGTCCCGGATTTCCGAGACTCTTTATATTGTTACTGTATTATTCAATATTAAAAAAGCCTCTCCTGTCCTCTAAAATAATAGAAGAAAAAAAAGAAAACTTTGTTAAATAAAATAGTACTTGTCATTATTTGCTTACGATATTGTTATGCTAAAGTAGTATTTATTTTGAAACTGCAAAACAAAAAATTCACAAAAAACAACTATAACGTTATCGATACGAAAAGAAATGAAAACGAAAATTCGTGATTTAACCTTATATGGTTATTTTTGAAAAAAAAGAAGCATGTCTATAGAGGTTACCTCGGTTTCCAAATTTTACGGAGCTCAGAAAGCGTTGGATAAATTAACTTTTTCGATTAAAAAGGGAGAGGTCGTCGGACTTTTGGGTCCGAATGGAGCCGGAAAATCTACATTGATGAAAATTTTGACGACTTCTCTTCAGGGAAATGAAGGTAGTGCTTTGGTGGCAGGTTATGATGTAACATCCAACAGGAAGGAAGTGCAAAAAAGAGTGGGATACCTGCCCGAACACAATCCTCTCTATCTAGAGCTGTACGTGAAAGAATACTTAGCATTCAATGCTTCCATTTACAAGGTGTCTCCCAAAAGGATAAACGAGGTAATTGAACTCACAGGTCTTACCCCTGAATCCCACAAAAAGATAGGGCAGTTATCTAAAGGATATCGTCAAAGAGTAGGATTGGCATGTGCATTGTTACACGATCCTGAAGTTCTTATTTTAGACGAACCCACTACAGGCCTTGACCCAAATCAACTTATCGAAATACGCCAGCTCATAAAAAGCATGGGAAAGGAAAAAACAATTTTACTCTCTACGCATATCATGCAGGAAGTAGAGGCTATCTGCGAGCGGGTTATTATTATTAATAAAGGAAAGATCGTTGCAGATCAGAAATTGGCCGATCTACGGGAAGGACAAGAACAAATTATCACTGTAGAGTTTGACTATCGCGTTGAAGAAGTTCTATTAAACAAGCTTCCTGGAGTAGTTTCAGTAAAGAATACAGGCGGGTTTACCTACGAATTGCAATTTAAGAACTCTAAGGATATGCGACCGGCAGTATTTGATTTTGCACATGATAACGGACTTAAAACGCTTCAGTTAAACCAAAAGAATCGCAATCTGGAGAGCCTGTTCACAGAACTTACTTCTCAAAAGGGAGTACCTCAGACATAATCTCATCAATTATTTTGCTGACTTCCTTATCTAACTGTGGGTTTGTCATATTAGTTAATATCGCAAAAACCATTTGCTGAGCAGGATAGATCCGGAATACTGCATAACCTCCTACTCCATTTCCGGTATGCCCCATATAAGGCCGATTCTTATGATCATAACTCACTTCCCAACCAATCCCATAATAAGTAAGATTTTCTCCGATCCTTTGCGATGCCAGAAATTCCTGTTTAATTTCCTGTGGAAGAAAATAATCATTTAGGTAGGCATTTCCCAACTTACAAATATCTTCGGAAGTTGAAAGGAAACCGCCACCAGCCAATTTAAAAAAGTTGTTTACCGATCTTGCTTTTCTGAATCTACGACGACCTGAGCGACTATAAAATTTTGCCAATTCAGGAACAGCAGTTTCCCCAGAATCTGGAAAGGTCTGATTCATTTCTAGGGGGTCAAGTACTTTATTTTTTACATAAGCCTCAAAAGGAATGTTTGCTATTTTCTCCATGGCTGCAGAAATAAGCACCCAATCATAACTGTTATAAAAGTATTGTGTACCCGGCTCAAACAATAATGAATCGTTCGCAAAAAGCGAAACACCTTCCTGAATAGAGAGCGGATCGTTATTTAAAAACTCATTGCTTTTATACGTACGAATACCTGCCAGATGTCCTCCTAATTGCCGAATGGTGAAATCGTACTTTTTTTTGGGAAAAGATGGAAGGTACTCATATAATGAAGAATCAAGATCTATCTCATTACTTTCAACCATTTTGGCAAGTGCTGTTGCGGCCAAAGGCTTAGATACGCTGGCTACCCTAAACACAGTATTTTTAGCATCTACAGGTATCTTGTTTTCCAGATCTGCATATCCATATCCTTTTTGCCAGACAACCGTTCCGTTTCTTGATGCAGTAATTGCCAGACCCGGAGTTTTACGTTTCTTAACGAGTTTGGTTGCCCATTTATCTACTTTCTTGTTCTCTCCTACAGAAGCCACCTGCGGAATATTTCCTGATTCCTGACTCCACAACGAACTAAGGAATGAGAAAAAACTTAGAAACATAAGAAAATAAGTTTTGTGATTCATTAATCTCTAAAAATTAATCTTCCACGGTAATGCTCAGTTACCGATACTGCTGACGGACGGGAAACCGAAATAATATTACCCGTGCTAAAGATATCGCCAGAAAGTTCGTTAACCGGATGCAGAATTATATCGTTGGTGCCTCTATGAAAAACTTCTGCGTTTTCTATGCGTAGGTCTTCAGCTTCGAATCTGCCATTACCAGATTGAAATTCAATATCGGCATTACGTACTTCTCCAGATACAAAAGCATTTGAAAGATTGTTAAAGACCACTCTAAAGTTTTCACAATCTAATCTGAGGTAAAAGTTTCCTACGCTTTGTAATGATGTATCTAAAAAGTCTTCAGAAATTATTGAGAAGTCATCAAATGCCAATACCCCTTCTGAACGCACATCAAACTGTGTAGAACTCCGTATCTCTTTCAAATCCGGCACCGTGACATAAGCGGTTGTATTTTCATAAGATCTGAAAAAATTACACGTATTATTATTTGTCAAGGTCAAACGATCTTCCCTTACGCTTACCTCAACGTCATTTATTAGGTTTTCACCAGATTCAATGAACACAGAAAATTCATCACCCTGCTTGATGATAAGATGTAAACCTTCGTTTACGAGTATTCTGGAAAATGGTGTCACGCTTCTTTCCTGCAGAATGATCTTCCCCACAGATTGAAAACAATCCGGAGCATTTTCATTATTGCAAGCCAAACACATCCAGACAAATACTATAATATATTTTGCTTTTCCCATTTCTGATGTTTTTTGGTTACACTGCTCTTTTGTTCCATTTAAAATCTATATCCAAGACCAAATTCAAGCGCTTCTGCTTTGGCACCGTGTGACTTTAACGTAAGCTCTCCAAAAAAATGGTTACCAAAATAACGTTTAAGGCCAGCTCTTAGGTATACCCTCCCTTCAAATTCTACCGGATAGTACACATAGTAACCTAATTGGGTTAGAACTGAAAATCGGTTAATATATAATTCGTGCCCCGCAAAAATACCTACTCTTTTATAATCTTCGTCTCCATCGATACCAAAATCTCCAGGAAACGCGATTCCACGATACGTGATGAACTCCTTTAAAAAGTTTGACAAAAATAGCTCTGCTCCTGCATGAATACCACTTTTGCGGTTCAATCGTTTATCGGCATAACCTGTAAAGATCAAAAATCCAAACTGACCGCTATCGATCACATCACTCTCGTTCACACCTGTTCTTATAACTGCATTATACCTTATAGGTTCACGGTAAGATTTAGTGTTTTTATGGAGATTGTAAAGATATTCTGGTTCTGTATCCGATAAATTATAGGTAACACCTAAATTAAAGGTGATTGTATTTACGCTGGTGTTGGGAGCTTCGACATTTGCATTACTATAGTGTATAAGTGAAAATCCAGCCTGAATCCCAAATCTGTCAAAAATGTTTTCCTTTCTGTAGTTAAGCATCAGATAGGTACTGCTCAACAATCGGGTACCAAATGCCACGTTTCTGAAATTTGTTTCCCGATCGTAAGGGTTGGTTGTAACCGCAAGTCCCTGACCAATTCGAAACATAAATTTTCTTTTGAGAAAGTAGAAATTATAGTGGGCGTATAAACCGTAATTTTCTCCTAAAAACTCATTTTTTAAATTTTGATAAGTAAAAGAAACTCCATAATCAGGATAGTTATATTGCTGCTCCCATTCTTCATAGCCAAAAGTTTTTTTGCTGTAACTGAGGATCAATCCCTCGGGATGCCCTGTGATAAGGTGCAAAATATCATCATTATGGCGGGCCGTATTTCCGTAGAAATAATTTACATCTAAAACACCCACATTTTTATTTTCCTGAGAGAAAACAAATACGGAGTAAAAAAACAGAAAAACCAGAAATATGTGTTTGCCCATAAACAGCGGCAAATGTACTATATATTTAAAAAACTTCTGAAGCTATGGCTTTTATATTTTTGGCTTTCCCCATTGAATAATAATGTAGTACCGGTATGCCTTCTTTTACTAATTCCTTGCTCTGAGCAATGCACCACTCAATACCCACCTCTCTTACCGCTGCATTATCTTTGCATTTTACAACCGCTTTCACCAATTCATCTGGTAGATCTACACTAAATCTATGCGGGATCATATTTAGCTGCTTCTTGTTTACAATAGGTTTTAAACCCGGAATAATGGGAATCGTGATTCCTTCTTCTCTACATTTTTTTTCAAAGCTGAAGAATTTGCTATTGTCAAAAAACATTTGAGTGACGATGTAAGTAGCTCCTGCTTCTATTTTTTTCTTCAGGAAATAAATATCACTATCAAGGCTGGGCGCTTCCATATGTTTTTCAGGATACCCTGCAACACCTATGCAAAAATCGGTTGCCGATTTATTCAAGACTTCTTCATCCAGATAAATACCGTTATTTAGATCTTCTATTTGCTTTACAAGGTCTAAAGCATATTGATTTCCTTCTTTTTCAGGTTTGAAATACGTTTCGCTTTTAACCGCATCTCCTCTAAGTGCGACTACATTGTCAATTCCTAAAAAACCAAGGTCGATTAAAAAGTTCTCTGTATCTTCTTTTGTAAAACCTCCACACAAAATGTGAGGTACTGCATCTACCTGATATTTGTTCTGAATGGCAGCACAAATACCTACCGTTCCGGGTCTTTTTCTTACCACTTTCTTTTCCAATAATCCATTCTCCCGCTCTTTATATATGTATTCTTCTCTGTGATAGGTAACATCTATAAAAGGAGGATTAAATTCCATGAGCGGATCTATACACTCAAAAATAGATTGAATATTTTGTCCTTTGAGCGGAGGAAGAATTTCAAATGAGAATAAGGTTTTATTTTTCGATTGCTCAATATGTTCGGTAACTTTCATTCTTTTTTTATTGCAATAGCTTTTTTGCTATGATGATTTAATAATTTTATTCTGATGCAAGGTTTGGATTTAACCATTTTTTAGCCATTTCTTCTGAGATTCCTTTCCGGTTTGCATAATCTACGAGCTGATCCTGCGCAATTTTTCCGAGTCCGAAATACCTGCTCTCGGGATGCGCAAAATAATATCCGGAAACTGAGGCGGCAGGCCACATGGCCAGACTTTCAGTTAACTTAACGCCGATTTCTTCTTCTACGCCAAGCAAAGACCAGATAGTTTCCTTTTCAAGATGATCAGGACAAGCAGGATATCCCGGTGCTGGTCGAACGCCTTTGTAAGACTCTTTTATAAGTTGTTCATTACTTAGTGTTTCGTTTGCGGCATAAGCCCAGTATTCTTTACGTACTTTTTCATGCAGATATTCGGCAAACGCTTCCGCCAAACGGTCTGCAAGTGCTTTGATCATAATACTGTTGTAATCGTCGTGAACAGCTTCATAAGATGCGGCTAGTTCTGCAGTACCAAAACCTGCTGTAACACAAAATGCTCCTATAAAATCCTGTAATCCGGATTCTTTCGGAGCCACAAAATCTGCCAGCGCAAAATTAGGTTTTCCCTGATGTTTTTTGAGTTGTTGTCTCAATGTTCTAAAAAAGAACTTCCTGTCTTCATGTTGCACTTCAATATCATCATCATTCACCGTATTCGCTGGAAAAATACCAAAAACTGCTTTTGCTTTTAATAATTTTTTTTCCAACACTTCATTCAATAATTCTAATGCGTCATCATAAAGAGAGGTCGCCTGTTCTCCAACAATATCATCTTTGAGAATGTCTGGGAATTTACCGTGTAAATCCCAACTCCTGAAAAACGGACTCCAATCAATATAGGGTACCAATTTTTTCAAATCAACATCCTGAAAAACCTCAATTCCTTGAAACGCAGGAGTCACTGGCTTAAAACTATCAAAATCTGCTTTGAACTTGTTGGCACGTGCGGCTTCAAGTGTAAGGTATTCTTTCTTTTTGCCTCTTTCTAAAAATTTAACGCGGAACTCATCGTATTCATCTCTGATAAGCTGTTTGAATTCATCACTGTTTTTTTGAAGCAAACTTCCGACTACCGTTACCGCTTTTGACGCGTCATTTACATGCACTACAGCATTTGAGTAGCCTGGAGCAATTTTTACCGCGGTATGCGCTCTTGAAGTTGTAGCCCCGCCAATAAGCAATGGAATATCCATATTTTCCTTTTCCATTTCATTAGCGAGGTATACCATCTCATCAAGTGAAGGCGTAATTAGTCCGCTCAACCCTATGATATCTACTTTTTCTTCGACGGCCTTTTGAATGATCTTTTCAGGGGGAACCATCACTCCAAGATCTATGATCTCATAGTTGTTACACCCTAAAACAACACCCACTATATTTTTACCAATATCGTGTACATCCCCTTTAACAGTTGCTAGCAAAATTTTTCCGGCATACTCCTTTTTCCCATCTTTTTCGGCTTCGATAAAAGGAAGCAAATAGGCCACTGCTCTTTTCATTACTCTTGCCGATTTCACGACTTGAGGTAAAAACATCTTACCACTGCCAAACAGATCTCCCACTACATTCATTCCTTTCATGAGATGTCCTTCGATCACCTCAATGGGTCTGTCTACCAAATGCCTTGCCTCCTCTACATCTTCTGTGATAAATTCATCAATCCCTTTTACGAGAGAATGCGTTATTCGCTCCTGCAGGTCCAGACTTCGCCACTCTTTTACCTGTTTTTCACTTGTTTTTGAGATACCCTTCACAGTTTCGGCAAAATCCAGCAATCGCTCTGTAGCGTCGTCTCGTCTATCCAATAATACATCCTCTACACGTGTGAGTAAAGCTTCAGGAATATCATCGTATACTTCGAGAAGTTCGGGGTTCACGATACCCATATTCATACCATTTTGAATGGCATGATATAAGAAGGCTGAGTGCATGGCTTCCCGTACCGTATTATTTCCTCTAAATGAAAAAGAAACATTACTTACACCACCGCTTACACTTGCATGTGGAAGATGCGTCCGAATCCATTTGGTAGCTTTAAAGAAATCAACTGCATTTCTACGATGTTCTTCCATTCCGGTAGCCACTGGAAAAATGTTAGGATCGAAAATAATATCTTCCGGTGCAAAATCTATCTTTTCTACCAGGAGATCGTACGATCTTTTACAAATTTCTATTCGGCGTTCGTAGGTATCTGCCTGTCCTTTTTCATCAAAAGCCATTACAATTACAGCTGCCCCGTACATTTTAATGAGTTTAGCCTGTTTGAGGTATGTCTCTTCTCCTTCTTTGAGACTGATGGAATTGACCACACATTTTCCCTGAACCGTCTTAAGTCCTGCTTCGATGATCTCCCATTTCGAACTGTCGATCATTATGGGTACTCTGGCAATGTCAGGTTCGGAAGCGATCAGGTTAAGAAATGTTGTCATGGCTTCTGCGCCATCAATCATTCCTTCGTCCATATTGATATCGATTATCTGAGCTCCTCCTTCTACCTGGGCTCTGGCGACCTCTAGCGCTTCATCAAATTTTTCTTCTTTGACTAATCTCAGAAACTTTCTGGAGCCAGTAACATTTGTACGCTCACCAATATTTATAAAGTTACTTTCGGGTGTGATGACTAAGGGTTCAAGACCCGAGAGTTTTAAATTACGATTGCTCATGAATCCTGTAAAACTTATACATTAATAGCTATGGTTCTTGGCTTATAGTTAGCTGCCGCTTTGGCTATTTCACTTATATGCGAAGGCGTAGTACCACAACAGCCTCCGATAATATTTACCAGACCATCTTTAAGATAGTTTTCAATTTGTTGCCGCATTTCTTCAGGAGTTTCGTCATATTCTCCAAATGCATTTGGCAGACCGGCGTTTGGGTGTGCCGAAGTATAGAAATTCGTTTCTCTGGAAAGTCTTTGTAAATATGGCTGTAGCTGTTTTGCTCCCAGTGCGCAGTTGAAACCGACACTTAAAAGAGGAATATGGGAAACGGAGATTAAAAAAGCCTCTACGGTTTGTCCTGATAACGTTCTTCCGCTCGCATCCGTTATTGTACCACTCACCATGACCGGGATATCGATTTTTTTCTCACTTTTTACCTGCTCAATAGCAAACAATGCTGCTTTCGCATTAAGCGTATCAAAAATCGTCTCCACAAGCAAAAGATGACACCCTCCGTCAATTAGCGCTATTATTTGTTCGCGATAGGCAGCAACCAACTCATCAAAAGTGACTGCGCGATACGCAGGGTCATTAACATCGGGAGACATACTGGCTGTTTTGTTGGTAGGACCAATAGAACCGGCAACAAACCTTGGTTTCTCGGGTTCTTTTTCAGTGAATTCCCGGGCTACTTCAACCGCAAGTCTCGCAGATTCATAATTTAGTTCGTAAACAAGGTTTTCCATTTCGTAGTCTGCCATTGCTATGGAAGTGCCTGAAAACGTATTTGTTTCGACGATATCTGCTCCTGCTTGAAAGTATTTACGATGAATTTCTTTAATTGCCTGCGGCTGGGTAAGCGATAACAGATCATTGTTACCTTTTAAGGGAAGATGATATTCTTTAAATCTTTCTCCTCTGTAATCTTCTTCAGTGAAATTATACTCTTGTAACATAGTACCCATTGCACCATCTAATACAAGAATGCGTTTCTCAATCTCAGCATAAATTTTATCCATTCTTTATCACAATTTTTTTCAACTTCGATTCTTAGGCGAATCATAAACCGGAACTATCCCGGAAGCCTGACTTTTAATGATCAGGTTATCAAAAAAAATGAATGGATAAATAAAGACAAGAATCTGTATTTGTCATCTTTCCCCTTTCGGGTAGAATTTAGCACCTTCTCTGTAACGAACTGAGGGTTGCTAAGGTTTCGCCGGGTCTATTCCCTTCACCTTTCTTGATAACACATGATGTAGCAGAACTTCTTACAAAGAACGCAATTAAATTTATTTTATACAATACTTTTTACAACTTCCTTTTTGGCTTCTTTCACCGAACCGTCAAAACCACTTACACCACTAACCGTAGTGTACTTCATTACGAAGCGTTTACCAGGATTTAGCCGCTGGTAAGCACTTTGACACATGATGGCTGCTTCGTGAAATCCGGAAAGTATTAATTTGAGCTTACCTTTATAGGTATTCACATCTCCTATGGCATAGATACCAGGAATATTGGTTGCATAATCATATGAGTTATCTACCTTGATCGCATTTTTCTCGATCTCAAGGCCCCAATTTGCGATTGGCCCTAATTTGGGCGATAATCCAAATAAAGGAATAAATTCATCGGTATCTCTAAGAGTTTCTTGGCCTGAATTGTATTTGATAGTAACACCTGAAAGATGGTCTTCACCATGTAGAGCAGCTACTTCTGCTTCGGTAATCAGGTCTATTTTACCCAGTTTGGAAAGCTCGCTTACCTTTTCAACTGAATCCAACGCCCCTCTAAACTCTTTTCTTCTATGCACGAGGGTCACTTCGTCTGCTACGTCTGCTAAGAAAATAGACCAATCGAGAGCTGAATCTCCTCCACCGGCGATAATTACTTTTTTACCTCTGTACTTTTCAGGATCCCGAATAATATAAGACACTCCTTTATCTTCAAAATTGGCTATATTCTCCAATGGGGGTTTTCTTGGTTCAAAAGATCCAAGACCACCGGCAATAGCGATAACAGAAGCATGATGCTTCGTACCCTTATTGGTCGTAACTATAAATGACCCATCTTCTAAAGTTTCGATAGTTTCGGCCCGTTCTCCCAGCGTGAAACCAGGTTCAAAAGGTTTGATCTGCTCCATAAGATTATTTACCAGATCGCCTGCTAGTATCTCAGGAAATCCGGGAATATCATAAATAGGTTTTTTAGGATAAATCTCAGAACATTGCCCACCTGGCTGTGGCAGCGCATCAATTAAGTGGGTTTTCATTTTTAACAATCCCGCTTCAAAAACGGTAAATAATCCCGTAGGACCTGCCCCTATTATAAGTATATCTGTTTTTATCATCTCTAAATCTTTTTAACGTGTTCTTTAAATTGGTCTAAGTATTTCTATATCTATTTTGGATCGCAGCTTTTAATTTTTTTTATTAAATACCAGCATTACGAACTAGTGCATCTTTATAAAATTCGCGTAACTTATGACTGTGTCTTACAACTTCTCCAATCACTATTACTGCAGGTGAACTTAGTTGTTTCTCTTTTACAATCTCTTCAATGGTTTCAATAGTGCCTATGCCGATTCTTTCATTTTGTGTTGTCCCGTTTTGAATGATCGCGACAGGCATTTCATGCTTTCCTTCTCCTTTAAACAGTTGAGTGATCTCCTGAAGCTTGCTCATGCCCATTAAAATAACAACGGTAGCCGACGATTTAGCCGCATGCTGTACGTCTTTGGATAGCTTTCGCTCTGAGGTGGTCCCGGTGATTACCCAAAAACTTTCGGTGACCCCTCTTTTTGTGAGCGCAATGCCCTGATTTGCAGGTACCGCTGATGAGGAGGAAATACCGGGTATCACCTGACCCGGAATATTAAAACTTTCTGCATATTCAATCTCTTCTGCTCCCCTGCCAAAAATAAATGGATCTCCACCCTTAAGTCTCACAACATGACCGTGTTCAAAAGCTTTGCTTACGATAAGTTGATTAATTTCAGTTTGAGAATAGGCCATAAACCCTTTTCGTTTGCCTACAAAAATTTTGATTGCCTTTTTAGGTGCGTAGGTGAGTAACTTTCTATTTACTAGTGCGTCATAAAGCACCACATCGGCCTCTCCCAATGCGCGGGCTCCTTTAATGGTTAACAAATCGGGATCTCCGGGTCCCGCACCCACAAGAGTTAGTCTGGCTTGGTTAGTTATTTGCATATTCCAGGTCTTTTTTACGATAGGCATCTATCATGTGATAGAATTTTTGCGCATCTTCATTATATTTCAAAGCAAATCCTTCCGTTGGTTCATTTGCCTTTATTTGATAAACAAATCCCTCAAAATCCTGCTGAAAATCCAGTTTTCCAGATTGAATGAAGTTTTCATTAAATTGTTTGATTATATCCGCCTGCGTATTGGTCGAAATCTTTTCTGAAAGAAGTAAGGCCTTCGCCGTATTTACAATGCTCGTGTACGAATGGTAAATACTATCTGCCCATTTTTGCTGCTGAATCGCCTCTTTAGACAAATCAAGCTTCTCTTCACTTTCGAATAGCAAGGTTGCTACCAGATCAATTACAACCCCGGCACATTCGCCTACTCCTACCGCCTTGATATAAGGTTTGTTATGTCCCCAATCTATAAAATCTTCCGGTTCAAGATTAGCTACATCTGCCAGCGGTTTCAATAGCTCATAGAAATACATTTGTCCCTGACGGTTGTAATAATCTACAAATCTTTCATTTTCAGGACTATTTTCTTTATAATCATCTAGGATCAATCGCAATGCTTGTGGTCCTCTTTTACTCGGCACTTTGATTACTTTATCAGCAAACTGCCCTTTACCATCTCCAAGAATACCACCGCCCAGCAACACTTGCAAGGCAGGCGCAACTAATTTATTGGGAGTGCGAACAGACATGCCTTGAAAACCAATTTCAGCCATATTATGTTGACCACAGGCATTCATACAGCCACTTATTTTTATCGTAATTTCTTTATTATTCACATACTCGGGGTACTCTGCATGCAGAACCTTCTCAAGTTTAGATGCAATACCAGTACTGCTGGCAATTCCTAAATTACAGGTATCCGTACCCGGGCATGCAGTGATATCTACTGTGGAATTATAACCCAGGTCTGTAAACCCTAGTGATTTGAGTTCATGATAAAAATAAGGTAGCTCTTCAATTTTAACATGCGGCACCAAGAGGTCCTGTCTTAACGTAAGTCTTAGCTGATTTGCTGCATATTTTTTGATAAGTTCTGCTAACGCTCTTGCTTTATCAGTATAAAAATCTCCTAAATGCACCTTGATACCAATGGCTGCATACCCTTCCTGCTTCTGATCAATTACATTAAGAGTTTTCCATCGTTCATAATCATTTTGATCATCAATTTTTACTTTTGGAGCTGGTAGTTTTTTAGAAAAATCTGCTTCATAACCGAAAGCATTAATGGGATATGTTTTATAGGCAAGCGCTTTTTGTTCTTCAGCAACCAACTTTACAAATTCGTCTACCCCGATATCCTTTATCAAAAACTTCATTCGAGCTTTGAGACGCTTCGAACGTTCCCCATGTCGGTCAAAAATTCTCAATACACCCTCGGTTAAGGGAATAATTTTATCAACTTCTAAAAATTCGTAAATGACATCTGCATGCCTCGGTTGCGAACCTAAACCACCACCTAGTAATACTTTAAATCCTTTTTTTCCATCTTTTAGTTTGGCAATGAAACCCAAATCATGAATGTAACTCAAAGCAGTATCTGCTTCGCTATTACTAAAAGATATCTTGAATTTACGTCCCATCTCCTGATTCACCGGATTGCGCAGGAAAAATTTAAACATGGCATCTGCATAAGGGCTCACATCAAAAGCTTCCTCAGGATCAATACCAGCCGTTTCACTTGCTGTTATATTTCTTACCGTATTACCGCAAGCCTCACGAAGGGTAACATCGTCTTTTTCAAGCTGTGCCCATAACTCTGGTGTTCTATCTAGCGATACATAATGAATTTGTATATCCTGGCGTGTTGTGATATGAAGTCTGCCTGTAGAAAATTCATCTGAAACATCTGCAATACGAAGTAGTTGATCTCCTGTAAGATGCCCATAAGGTATTTTTATACGAATCATCTGTACTCCAGCCTGCCTTTGACCATAAACACCTCTGGCAAGTCGCAAACTTCTAAAACGTTCTTCATCTACCTTGCCCTCTTTGAAAAGTCTTATTTTCTTTTCGAGCTCAATGATATCTCTTTCTACTACTGGGTTTTCTATTTCAGTTCTAAAGCTTTGCATTATTAGTCTATTTAATCTATAGATTTATAGTATTTATACGCTAAAGTATGTTTTATATTTTGAATTTCTAAGAAAATTTTAATTTTTTTTCAGCTACTTAGCGCCTGGTCGATGTCATTTATGATATCTTCCGGGTGCTCCAGACCGATTGAAATTCTTACCAAACCATCAGTAATACCAACGGCTAGACGGTCTTCTTGAGATAATTTACTGTGCGTGGTAGAAGCAGGATGCGTAACAATTGTTCTTGTATCTCCGAGGTTCGCAGACAAGGAGCACATTTTCAGATTATTCAGGAATTTTCTCCCTTCGTCCAATCCACCAGCTACTTCAAAGGCAATAATACTTCCTCCTGCTTTCATCTGCTTCTGTGCTACCTCATATTGCGGATGAGACTTAAGAAAGGGGTATTTTACCTTTCTTATTTTTCTATGATTTTCCAGATAAGTAGCTACTTCCATTGCATTTTGACAATGCCGGTCTACCCTTACAGCCAAGGTTTCCATACTTTTAGAAAGAGTCCATGCGTTAAACGGCGATAGTGAAGGCCCTGTATTTCTTGCAAATAAATAAATTTCCCTTATTAGATCTGAACGTCCTACGGTCACTCCTCCCAAAACCCGACCCTGACCATCGATGAGCTTGGTAGCCGAATGAATGACCAGATCTGCATCAAATTTAATAGGGTTTTGAAGGTAGGGAGTTGCAAAGCAGTTATCAATAATGAGTATAAGATCGTTTTCACTTGCAATTCTTCCCAGTATTTCAAGATCCAGAATATCAACACCGGGATTTGTGGGTGTTTCGGCGTAAATAACCTTTGTTTCCGGTTTGATCAAAGTATGTAATTTCTCAACTTCGTCAATCTTAAAATAGCTAGTTTCAATATTCCATTTAGGAAGATATTTTGTGAACAGCGTATGTGTTGATCCGAACACTGACCGCGAAGAAATAATATGATCCCCACTGGAAAGTAAGGCAGCAAAAGTTGAGAATACAGCTGCCATACCTGTTGCAAACGCGTAACCAGCTTCTGCACCTTCCATTTCGCATACTTTTTTAACGAATTCTGAAGTGTTTGGATTTGTAAAGCGGGAATATATATTTCTTTCCTTTTCTTCGGAAAAAGAAGCTCGCATGTCTTCTGCATCTTCAAATACAAACCCCGAAGTTAAATAAAGCGGCGTAGTATGCTCACCGTATTCCGTTTTATTCAGTTCATTACGAACTGCAGCTGTTTCTTTCCTTTTGTATTTCATAATTTTTCTCCGTTGAGATGTACTTCATAGGTTATCTCCATTGCTTTTTCTAAGGTCTTGGAGACGGAACAATACACTTCAAAAGAAAGTTGTGCTGCTCTTAAGGCCTTGGAGGGATCTATGGTTCCTTCCAGGTAAACTTTGGCATGCGCTTTCTTAAATAACGCAGGTACCTTGTCGGTTTCTCTATCTGCATCTACTTCCACATGGTAACTCGTAATTTTCTGCCGTTGTTTTTTCAAAATAGAAACGATATCAATACCACTACAACCTGCTATACCCATAATTAATAATTCCATAGGACCTGCTCCTTTTACATTGCCATCTTCCCTGTTTTTATTATCCATTAAAACAGTATTTCCCCGTTCATTTCTGGCCTCAAAAAGATATTCGTCATCTATCCTGTCTAAAAATATTTTCATAATATGAATTATTTATCTGTCAATTTTCAATTTGTTTCTTAGTACTAAAAAGCACTCAAAATTCTATTTTTGGTTATTTCCTTTGCTGTTTTAATGGTGTCTGCGAGCAATCCCCTTGCCGTCACCTCTTTTCCTGCACCGGCACCTTGAACTACCAGAGGCTCTTCACCATAAGAGTTTGTAAATACCTCGAACAGTGAGTCGGTACCCTTGAGCTGACCTAACGAAGAATTTTTAGGTACGGAAACAAGTTTGACTTCGAGCGTCTGTCTTTTCACATCTAATTCACCAACATATCGTAAAACATAGCCTGCTTTTTGAGTAATCTTCGCTGTTTCAAAAGGTGCATCCAGTTCTGAAATATTTCTTAAAAACCAGTTTAAAGAAGTATGCTCATCAAGACTGGGAATAAGTAAACTTCTTATTTTAATGGCTTCAAATTCAAAAGCCATGTTTATCTCTCTTGCCAGAATGAGTAACTTTCTGGCTACGTCTTTTCCGCTTAAATCTATTCTGGGATCGGGCTCTGTATATCCTTTTTTTAAGGCATCTCTGACTACCGAAGAAAAAGACACATCTGCTTCACAAAATGTATTAAAGATATAGCTTAACGAACCGGAGAAGACTCCCCGTATTTTGGTAATCTGGTCTCCGCATTCATAAAGTGTCTTAACGGTTTCAATAACAGGAAGTCCTGCACCCACATTTGTTTCATATTTGAACGATCTGCGATTTTTAGAAAGCTCATCTCGCAATCTGTCATATCCTGCTTGTGGTTGAGTATTGGCAATTTTATTGGCGGCTACTATGTTAAATCCTTCAGAAATTAAATATCTGTAATTGCTACTTAGTTCTTCGCTAGCCGTGGCGTCTATTGCAATAAGGTTTTCCAATTTATGAAATTGAACAAAATTTACAATATCTTTTATAGAGTAGCTGTCTGTAGCTGTAATTATATCTTCATTGCCAAATATCCCACCTTCATAAAACCTCAACGTTTTTGAGTTGGCTATCGCTACTAAATTCAACTTAATATCGTTGGCCTGCCTTATAAATTCTGAAGCTTCTCTTAATTGTTCGATAAAAGTAGTGCCGACGTTTCCTGTGCCGAACAATACGAGATTTATATTAAAAGGATACATGACTTTTTTTATTTGATGGTTTGAAAATCTTAGCAAGTATGTTATGTAGTTGATCAAACTCTATGAGAAATGCATCATGACCATGTATAGATTTAATTTCATCATAATATATATTGTCTTTTACCTGTTTGATCGCAGTGAACGTTTCTCTGTTTTCCTGAGGTGTAAAAAAAAGATCAGAATTCACGCCTATCATATAAATATTAGAACGTATGTTTTTCACAACTTCAGTAAGACTTTCTCTGTCTTTAGTAATATCAATAGTTCTTAACAAATTATTCATTAGCTTATAGGCAGATAACTGAAAGCGTTGTTGTAGTTTATTTCCATGATGTAACAACCAGGTTTCCACATTAAACAGATTTTTTTCGGTATTAACAGATCGATTGAACTTCGCCTCCAATGAGCTAGGAGAACGATAGCAGAGCATAGCATGCATCCGGGCATCTTTTAAGGGTTCTTTAGAATTGATAAGTATCTGTTCTTGAACGCGACAATTTGCGATTAACCAATCTGTTGACTTCCAGTCGGAAGCTATCGGAATTAGATTTTTAATGTATTCAGGTGCTAAAGCAGCCATCTCCCAGGCAATTCCGCCACCAACAGAACCACCAATAACTGCAAATACTTCATTAATTTTGAGTTTCTCTAGTCCTCTAAGAAAAATTCTTGCTGCATCTCTGGCAATAAAATCGGTATAATTGTCTACCCGAAATGCATCGTACCCGTTTCCTGGAACGTTAAATGCCAGAACACTGTATTTGTCAGTATCTATAAGCTTATTCTTTCCAATGAGGTCATTCCACCAACCGGATGCTCCTGTAACTGACGAATTACCTGTGAGCGCATGATTGACCACGACCACAGGTGCAGTGCCCAGGGGTTTTCCGAAGCACTCGAACGACAGCCTAAGTGATTCGTACTGGCTTTTATTATGAGTTAAGAAACCATTAATAGTAATAAATTGTAGTTTGCTCATCTTTTAAAATTTAGTTGGCTAACTGCTAGAATCCAATCAAAATGCAAAAGAAAAGCGATAGAACAGAAATAAAATCTCTTGTTATCTTTCCTTTCCGGAAACTTCCGGTTTAAGGTAGAATGTAGCACCTTCTTTATAGAGTAAAGGGTTGCTAAGGCATCTTCGGGTCTAGTCCCTACGCCTTTCTTTATAACATTTTTAATATGTAAATGAACTAACAATAGCAAATTAAACATATTTATAAGAATTCATCATCATTTTTCAAATTTTTAAACGGAAACCAATGTTTTTGTTTTAATTAACGCCTGCTTTAAATCAGCTTTGAGATCTGCAATGTCTTCCAGACCAATAGAAAGACGAACCAGATCTTTGCTAACGCCTGTCGCTTCCTGCTGATCATCTGTAAGCTGTTGATGGGTGGTACTGGCTGGATGTATTATCAAAGATTTGGTATCTCCGATATTTGCTAACAATGAAAATATCTTTGTCTCATCTGCAATAATTTTTGCAGCCTCGTATCCTCCCTTAACCCCAAATGTTAAAATTCCGCTCTGACCATCCGGCAAGTACTGCTTAGCTAATTCGTAATAAGCACTGTTTTCCAGTCCCGGATAATTCACCCAGTTTACCTCCTCCTGATCTTGCAGCCATTTTGCAAGTGCAAGTGCTTGCTCGCTATGTTTTTTTATTCTGATCTTGAGGGTTTCGAGACCCTGAATAATCTGGAAAGCATTCAGCGGACTCAAGGCTGCACCAAAGTCTCTTAAGCCTTCAATACGAACTTTTGCAATGAAGGCTGCCTCCTTTAGAACCTCATGATAAACCAATCCGTGATATCCTTTTGAGGGTTCTGTAAATTCAGGGAACTTCCCGTTGCCCCAATCAAAGTTACCGGCATCTATAATTGCTCCTCCAAGCGATGTACCGTTACCACTAATATATTTAGTAAGTGAATGGATAACAATATTAGCCCCGTGCTCAATAGGATTCAGCAATGCGGGAGTAGCTACCGTGTTGTCCACGATCAAAGGAATCTGCAACTTAGCCGTTTTAGTTGCTACTGCTTTAATATCTATGACATCCAATTTAGGATTTCCAAGAGATTCTATGAAAACCGCCCGTGTATTTTCATTCGTTGCATTTTCAAAATTTTGTGCATCAGAAGGATCTACGAAAGTAGTGGTGATACCCAATCTGGGCAAGGTAACGTTTAAAAGGTTGTACGTACCTCCGTAAAGACTGCTTGATGCTACGATGTGGTCACCTGCTCTCAACAAGGTTAATAGTGTGGTGGCAATCGCTGCCGTTCCCGATGCGGTGACCACTGCTGCAATACCTCCTTCCAACTTTGCAAGCCTTTGCTCCAGAATATCGTTGGTGGGATTATTCAATCTTGTATAGATATAGCCCGGTTGTGCCAAAGAAAAGAGATTGGCGGCATGATCAGAATCGTTAAACACATAAGAAGTAGTCTGATAAATAGGGACAGCTCTTGTACCTTGATTTTGGGTAACATCATGACCTGCATGTAAGGCATGGGTGTCAAATTTTAAATTGCTCATATTAATAGATTTTATTTGTTAATTACTTTATATTTCTAAAAAAAAGCCCTTTTGCAAATTCACTGCGAAAGGGCCCGTAACTTGTTTGTCTGGAATTTCAGCAATGAAAAGGATGTTCTGGATACATACACATATACCACATAAGGCAGCGAATCATTTTTTTTCTTCGGAGTTCCACAAATAAATACATCTCTTTCGGTTTTTAACTATCAAAAAAAAAGCCTCTGCTTGAGCAGAGGCTTTTACTTTTATATGGTTAGTATTCAGGCAATAAAAGACTCTGCTGCTTTAGGCGGCTTTGACATCATCATATTGCAAATACACAAATTCATTTACTACTATTCTATATCAATATTAGAAAACAAAATCTTGATTTCCAAATTTTTAGGTTAAAACCTGATCCTAGAAAACTATAAGTCAAAGGCTTTTTTAACCTTATCAACGTAATCTAATTTCTCCCATGTAAAAAGTTCTACCTCTTTTTCCACCCTTCCATTATAGGGTGATTCAAAGACTTTTGTAATTTTGCGAGGCTCTTTACCCATGTGCCCATAGGCAGCAGATTCTAAATAAATAGGATTTCTAAGCTTGAGCCTTTCTTCAATAGCGAACGGCCTCATGTCGAATAACTCTTGCGCTTTTTTGGCAATTTCACCATCGGTCATATTTACCTTTGCCGTACCATATGTATCTATAAATACTGAAGTAGGTTCTACTACACCAATAGCATAACTCACCTGAACTAAAATCTCATCGGCGACACCGGCTGCGACTAAGTTTTTAGCAATATGACGAGATGCGTAAGCTGCACTTCTGTCTACTTTACTTGGGTCTTTACCGCTAAAAGCGCCACCCCCATGAGCACCTTTACCTCCATAAGTATCTACAATAATTTTTCTTCCGGTAAGTCCCGCGTCCCCGTGAGGTCCACCGATTACAAATTTTCCCGTAGGATTAATGTGATAATTAATTTGATCGTTAAAAAGAGCTTGCACCTTTTCAGGGAATTTTCCTTTTACTCTAGGGATCAAGATATTAATGATGTCGGATTTGATTTTTTCCAGCATCGCATTATCATCAGTATCGAATGCATCGTGTTGTGTAGACACCACAATGGTTTCAATACGCTGAGGCTCGTTTTGATCATTATATTCAATAGTAACCTGTGCCTTCGCGTCTGGGCGCAAATAGGTAATATCTTTATTTTCCCTTCTTAAGGCTGCTAGTTCCTGTAAAATTTTATGTGAAATATCAAGTGCCAGCGGCATGTAATTTTCAGTTTCTTTGGTCGCATAACCAAACATCATCCCTTGATCTCCGGCTCCTTGCTCTTCCTTCGTAGCACGATCTACTCCCTGGTTAATATCCTGAGATTGTTCATGAATCAAAGAGATCACCCCGCATGAATCACCACTAAACTGGTAAGCACCCTTGGTGTAACCGATTTCATTGATAACGTTTCTGGCAATACTTTGCACATCGAGATAGGTATTGCTTTTCACTTCTCCTGCCAGCACTACCTGCCCGGTAGTAACGAGGGTTTCACAGGCCACTTTACTTTCAGGATCAAAAGCCAAAAAATTATCTAACAACGCATCACTTATCTGATCTGCGATTTTATCAGGATGTCCTTCACTAACGGATTCAGACGTAAATAAATATGACATATATTCTATTTAATAGTTAATTATGAAGGAAAGAATAAGACTTAGAAAAATACTAAAGAAGTAAGCTGCTTTAGCATTTTTTTTGAGAGGTTGCAATCAGTCAAATCTTTCCTCTTATTTGATGCAAATGTAAACATTTGTTTTTATATGAAGAAGGTTTTTATATTATGTTTGATACTTTTTTTGTAAGAAATATCATATTAATTTCTAAATGTCACTTTTCCATCTAACTAGCCGACTACTATCTACTATTTTTATACTTATCTTACTTGAAATTCAAAATATGATTAAATCGCTGAAAACTATATCGTTAATTTATATTCTTTTGATTAGTGGATGTGCTACAACTCAAGAGGAATATGACATATCCATTCAAAATGTAAACGTAATTGATTATGTATCTGGAGAAATAAGGTATCATAAAGATGTAATAATTAATGGTGAGATGATTGTCAAAATATCCGATCATTCCCTTGATACCAGCATAAATGCGAAGAAAATCATTGATGGAACCCATAAATATTTGATTCCTGGTCTTTGGGATAACCATGTACATTTAAGAGGTGGCGATACCCTTATCGATGCGAACAAAGAGTTTCTCAATTTGTTTATTGCAAATGGAATCACTGGTATAAGGGATGCGGGAGGAGATCTCTACAAAGAAGTGTTGCAATGGAGAAAAGACATTGCAAGTGGTGTTCTTCTGGGGCCTGTGATTTTTACCTCAGGGCCTAAAATTGATGGAATAAAACCTACCTGGGCAGGATCTATAGAGGTAGCAGATACTTCTAAAGTGAAAGATGCACTGGATAGTCTTCAATCTTTGCAAATCGATTTTGTAAAGATTTACGATAGTAGTATCTCAAGAGAGGTTTATCTGGAAATACTTAAACAAGCGAAAGCACGAGATATGATCACTTCCGGTCATATGCCTTTTTCGTATTACTGGAAGAAAACATTAGAAATGGCATCGGATCCATAGAACATTTGTATTACGTACTAAAAGGATGTTCTTCACTGGAAAATGAAATTACATTACAAATACGAAAAGATGAAATAGGATTTTGGGATTCGTTCGAAGCATTAATGAAAAGCTATGACGAAGCAAATGCTCAACAAAGTTTCAAGTTGTTAAGAGAAAACAAAGTTTACGTGACACCTACACTACATATTGGAAATATTCTAAGCAATCTCAAAACGACAGCTCACAAAGACGATAAATATCTCATGTACATAGACAGCAGTCTTGTGAAGACTTATGAAGGACGAATCAAGAGGGCGCTGAATGCTACAGAGGAAAATTACAAGATGAGAAAAAACCTCCAGCAGAAGTTTATGCTTTTAACGAAAGCATTACAGCAAGCAAATATCTCTATGCTCGCCGGATCTGATTGCGGTGCCTTTAACTCCTATATTTATCCTGGTATCTCCTTGCACGACGAACTGGCAGCTATGGTAAAAGCAGGTCTTACACCTTTAGAAGCTTTACGAACTTCTACCTTTAATGGCGCTACTTTTCTTCGTAAAGATTCTTTCTATGGAACTATTGAAATACAAAAAGCTGCCGATCTATTATTGTTAGATGAAAATCCTTTAGAAGTTATTCGAAATACTCAAAAAATACATATCCTTATATATAAAGGTGAAGTCTATGATCGTAATCAACTCCAGCAGCTTAAAAAAGTCACCAAGAATTGATTCTCTACTTGAAAAAACTTATCCCGACAAGGGAAAAATAACCTTACATCGAATTTTCTTCTTCAATCACCCATAAATAAGGTTTAGATTTTTAACCAAAGGATGAGAACTTGTATATTTACGCATTACGATTTTAAGCATTAAAAAACTCAAATAGAAATCTTACATCACCATGCACGTCGCAGTAGCAGGAAATATTGGAGCTGGAAAAACTACGCTCACCAAGTTATTATCTAAACACTATAATTGGGAAGCTCACTTTGAAGATGTGGTAGACAACCCATACTTAGATGATTTTTATAATCAAATGGAACGGTGGAGTTTTAATTTACAGATCTACTTTTTAAATAGTCGCTTTCGACAGATCCTACAGATAAGAGAAAGTGGCAAACAGATCATTCAGGATAGAACCATTTATGAAGATGCTCACATCTTTGCACCTAACCTGCATGCCATGGGGCTGATGACTAACCGTGATTTTAATAATTACAAATCACTTTTTGATCTGATGGAAAGCCTGGTTCAGGCACCCGATCTCTTGATCTATCTGAGAAGTTCTATTCCCAATCTGGTAAATCAGATTCACAAAAGAGGACGCGAATACGAAAACTCTATTTCTATTGATTATTTAAGCAGGTTGAATGAACGTTATGAGGCCTGGATCCATAGTTATGATAAAGGCAACTTACTCATTGTAGATGTAGACAATCTGGACTTTGTGGATAATCCGGAAGATCTTGGTAATATTATCAATCGTATTGATGGAGATCTACACGGATTGTTTTAATCATTAAATAATCCAAGTAAATTACCTCAGGGCAATCCCATGAGGCATTTGCTTGAAACTAACGTTTAATTTCGAGGCAAGCCTCGGAGTATAAACCCTTTGGCGGTGCCAATAAAAAAGCCCCGAAATTGAAATTTCGGGGCTTTTTTTATATCTTTTTCAGGCTATGACTTTCTCAGAGCCTCTACTTTTTCTTTAACCTCTTCAACTGTTGCTCCCTCAACCGTTTTGGTTTCGATCACAGTTTCACCGTTGATAGTAGTTTCTGTTGTGATCACGCCTTTCGCTGCACCTTCTTCTGTCGACATAATCTCTACTTTCAACTCTTTTTGAGTGTTGTATGCCGTTGCGTTACTGTCTTCTTCTATGGTGATCATTACTTCCTGGTTGTCTGTATTCTCTACATCTGCAGTTTCAGTATGACCTCCTAAAATAGGAGCGATCACAAGACCTACAAGACAGGTAAGTTTAATTAGTATATTCATAGAAGGACCAGAAGTGTCTTTAAAAGGATCTCCAACAGTATCACCAGTAACCGCTGCTTTATGTGCGTCAGAACCTTTGTAAGTCATCACACCATCGATCTCAACGCCTGCTTCAAATGATTTCTTCGCATTATCCCAGGCACCACCTGCGTTATTCTGGAAAATTGCCCAAAGCACTCCCGAAACGGCAACACCTGCCATATAGGAACCTAATGCTTCTGCACCCATTACAAATCCGATGATCACCGGAGTAACAATGGTAAGCAACCCTGGTAATAACATTTCTTTTAAAGCTGCATTTGTAGAGATCTCAACACACTTTGCATAATCAGGTTTTCCTGTACCTTCAAGGATCCCAGGTATTTCTCTGAATTGCCTTCTAACTTCCTGTACCATTTCCATCGCAGCCTTTCCTACACTTTGCATGGCAAGTGCAGAGAAAACCACCGGTATCATGCCTCCGATAAAAAGAGCCGCCAGCACATCTGCCTTAAAGATATTAATGCCATCGATTCCGGTAAACGTCACATAAGCAGCGAAAAGTGCTAATGCAGTTAATGCCGCTGAGGCAATGGCGAATCCTTTACCTACTGCAGCAGTTGTATTACCTACAGAATCAAGAATGTCTGTACGTTCTCTTACCTCATCAGGTAACTCACTCATCTCCGCAACTCCCCCTGCATTATCAGCTATAGGACCAAAAGCATCGATCGCTAATTGCATGGCTGTCGTTGCCATCATTGCTGAAGCTGCTATAGCCACCCCATAGAATCCAGCTAGTTCGTAAGAACCCCAGATTGCTCCGGCAAACAAAAGTACCGACGAGAATGTAGAGATCATTCCGGTAGCAAGACCTGCTATGATATTAGTAGCAGCACCAGTTGAAGAATTCTTCACGATATTTAGTACCGGCTTTTTACCTAAACCGGTATAATATTCAGTAAAAGCTGAAATCAGACCACCTACAGCCAAACCTATAAGTGTAGCATAAAATACATTAATGTTTGATACTTCTTTCACTCCTTCACCAAAGAACTTCATTGAAATAGTTTCAGGTAGCATCCAACGAATAAGGAAAAATACAGAGATCGCTGTAATAATAATAGATGACCAGTTACCCAAATTAAGTGCTGATTGCACCTGTGCTTCCTTCGCACTGTTATCTTTAATTCTGATTAAAAAGGTTCCAATAATCGAAGCTATAATTCCTACTCCAGCAATTACAATAGGAAGTAAGATAGGTCCCAAACCTCCAAACGCATCGGAGAATTGACTACCGTTTGCAGCCTCAGTCATATCCTTAATAATATAATTACCAAGTACCATAGACGCTAAAACAGTTGCGACATATGAGCCAAAAAGATCGGCACCCATCCCTGCAACGTCTCCTACGTTATCTCCTACATTATCTGCGATGGTTGCGGGGTTTCGAGGATCATCCTCCGGTATACCTGCTTCTACTTTACCAACCAGGTCTGCACCTACGTCGGCTGCCTTCGTGTAAATTCCGCCACCAACTCTGGCAAACAATGCGATTGATTCTGCCCCCAATGAAAAGCCTGCAAGTGCTTCTAACACGATCGTCATTTCATCATAAAACGAATCAGTACCAACCAAAAACATTTTTACAAAAACCAAAAAGAAAAGACTCAATCCCAACACTGCAAGACTGGCAACTCCTAACCCCATAACAGTTCCTCCTGAGAAAGACACCTTTAATGCCTGAGGAAGACTAGTTCTTGCTGCCTGAGTAGTTCTAACATTAGATTCGGTAGCAATACGCATACCTATGTTTCCAGCTAATGCCGAAAAGAAGGCTCCAAATATGAACGCAACAATGATCAACCAGTGGGTTGTTGGTACAAAATAAGAAATAGCTCCAAGGGCAACGGCTGCTATGATCACGAAAATCAGAAGTAATCTATATTCTGCGTTCAAAAAAGCAAGAGCACCTTCCTTAATACTTTTAGAAATACCTTGCATTTTCTCATCACCAGCATCCTGCTTTTTCACCCAGGAGGATTTAATAATCATAAATACCAGTCCTAAAATTGCCATTATGATAGGCAAATAAATAGTGTTTGATTCCATTCTTTCTATAGTCTATAATTTAGCGGTGCAAAAGTATAAAAAGAATGATATAAACAAAAGGTATACAAAGGTTTTGTTAAAAAAAGAATCCGAAGGCTCCGGTAACACTAAAACGCCTGGCATCTGGGAGATTCAGGTAATTGCCCCTGAAATTGAAGTCGATCCTGAATACTTTAAAAATATTACCTACTCCTACAGAATATTCCCAGTATATTTTATCGTTTGGCGCACGTAACGTAATATTTGATGGTGCATTTAGTGCAATATTTTCGTTAGAAAGTTCTCCCCATACACCCCTTATCCCTACGATTTCTCGTAAATTGAGATCACGAATTCCGGGAATTCTCGAAAATATTCTGCCCCCAAAATTATGCTCTAAATGAACCGATGTATAGGTGTCGGTAACGAATTCATAGAAATCCAGGTTAGGAAAGGTATTAAAGATAGAGAAATAGGTTTGATTTCCGGGAATCACACTTAATAAGCTAAGAGGCACCTCTCCAAAGGTCTTGCCAGCTTCAACTGTGGTAAGTAACCTTCCGAAGCCTCCGATCTGTGTTGGTTTGCGATAAAACAACTGAATCTTCTGGTACTCAAAATCACTCTCTAGTATCCCTCTCATTCCAAACGTATAATTTAAAAATAATCTGGAATAATCATCATTCACATCCCTTCTCTCCACTCCGTACCCTATGGTTCGTCTTTTAGGAGTGATCTCTAAAGAAGCGTTCATTTCAAATTGCTTCACCTGAGAAGAAATCCCATCAGGAGCTTCGGGGTCTATATAATCCAAACTAAACTCCTCAGGTATGGCCGAACGAAGGGTACGATAAGCCCCTCCTGTTTTGAATATAATATTGTTAAAAGGTTCAAATTCTATTGCAGCCGTGGTAAGATTAATATTGGTCAAGGTATTGTTCACCCCTGCGGTGAAAATAGCAGACGAAGCAAAACTCCTGCCCAAGACATCTGTTGTTGCTGTAAGGCTAACCCCAATTTGCTCTACATCTCTTCGGTTTCCGGCCGAGATGATGATTCTGTTTTTACGATCCAACAGCCATTTACCAGAAATTCCATACTTGAACTTCTGATCTTTAAAACCATAAGCAGTATACCCTTCCAGACGCCACAGGTCATTCTGACCGAAATAAGTTCGTCCTCCGACCCGCAATCTTACGCCTTCAACTACGTTTGCTCCGAAAGTAGAAAATACCGGACCGTAATCTAAATTCCATTTATCGATCTCCCAGTAACCGGAAGCCAATACTGTACCAATATTGAAAAGCCTTTTGAATTTAGGCACATTCTTTAAGGTATCAATAAGCTTGTAAACACTTTTTTCATCTTTATTAAGCTTTTCCAGACGGTTGGTTTCCCAAAAAGCATCGTCTCTGTCATAGACCTTATCATTATAAGGGTCTACTTTTTTGTCGTAAAAAGAGGATGGTTTCTCTTTGTTAAAAACGTAATTGTCATAAACCGTGGTTCTTTTACCATAAATCCCTTTGGCTTCTTCTTTTTTTCTCAGTGCAAAGTCGCTCAACATATAATCTCTCTTGAGAAGAAAAACAGAATCATTTACCACGTCAAACTCTTGCTCAATGTAGATCTCTTTTACCCAATTAATATTTGCGCTTTTAGTAACAGCCATGCGTATTTTTTTAATCGCATACGTACTGTCGTTCACCCAAAAATCACCTTTAAATGTTAGTTCATTCGGTCTTCTGGGATAGAAAATAACGTTAAAACACTGTTTATCATCAATAATCGCAGTATCGGCCAAAATGTAATTATACACATCGATACCGGTACGGGATAACGGACTCGTAAAACTCTTATCGAAGAATTTTAAATAGTTGTTATATATATCATAATCTGCATATAAATCCTGGACAAAGGCAATAATGCTTTGATTATTGCTAAACCCTGAATTTTTATTTCCGATTAAATCTTCCTTTTCTTTGTTAAGCTTGTTATCCCCCCAAACCTTATAAAAGGCTTCATTTATAAAAACAGGTAGGTAGGTTTTACCGGTAACACGTGAGGTATCTACTTCATCAAAAACAAATTCCAGGCCTTTGAACAGTTTGCTTTTGATCATTGCACTATCAATCGTATTAAGATCAAATTCAACTTTTTCATATTTGTCATAAGCATATTGATCCATCATTTTGAGTCCGTTGACCCTTTTTCTTGCCCAAATCTTACGAAGCAGATCGATCGCCGGATTGTTTTTCTTTGAGATCTTTCCCGAATAGACCACCACCTCATCTAATTGTTCTCCTTCAGCAAGCACGATCTTCATGTCATACGTGACATTTTTAGTAAGTTCTATTTCCTGAGTGGCATAACCCACGAATGAAATGATCAAAGTGCTGTACGAATTGTCAGATTCCATATAGAATCTTCCATTGTCATTAGAGATTGTTCCTTCTGATGAATCCTTAAAAAGAACATTTGCAAAAGGCACCGGATCACCATTTTCATCAATCACAATACCACTAACTTTTGTTTGAGCGTAGGAAGCTGCCGATATAAACAAAACAAAAATGACCCCTAAAACCTTCTTCATATTAAAAAGTAAAAAAAAACTTCACCAACAAACGTGCCAGTGAAGTCTTTATAACGTTATATTTTGTTTATTATTTGTATAATACTTTTTTTACCGCCTTAACTACATCTTGTGAATTTGGTAGCCATTCTTCCAGTAGTGCAGGAGAGTACGGAGCAGGCGTGTCTGCTGTATTGATTTTTATGATAGGTGCATCAAGATAATCGAAGGCCTGTGATTGAACCTGATAGGTAATCTCAGTAGCAACATTTCCAAAAGGCCAGGCTTCTTCTAAAATAACCAGCCTGTTCGTTTTTTTAACCGATTTTAGTATGGTATCATGATCCATAGGACGTACGGTTCTAAGATCGATAATTTCGCAGCTTATTCCCTCCTTTTCCAGTTCATCTGCCGCTTGATAAGCTTCTTTGATTATTTTGCCAAAAGAAACGATGGTTACATCTTTTCCTTCTCTTTTGATCTCTGCTACTCCTAACGGGATGGTGAATTCGCCTTCTGGCACTTCTCCTTTATCACCATACATTTGTTCAGATTCCATAAAAATTACCGGATCATCATCACGAATGGCACTCTTTAGGAGACCCTTGGCATCGTTAGGATTGGAAGGAACCACTACCTTAAGACCCGGACAATTCGCATACCAGCTTTCAAATGCCTGAGAATGTGTTGCTGCTAATTGACCAGCGGATGCAGTAGGACCTCTGAATACAATAGGTATATTAAATTGACCCCCACTCATTTGACGCATCTTTGCAGCGTTATTTATGATCTGATCAATACCTACAAGTGCAAAGTTAAAGGTCATAAATTCGATGATAGGACGGTTTCCATTCATCGCAGAACCAACTCCAATACCTGCAAAACCTAGTTCTGAAATCGGAGTGTCAATCACTCTTTCAGGTCCAAATTCATCCAGCATGCCTTTTGAAGCTTTGTAAGCACCATTATATTCAGCTACTTCCTCGCCCATTAAATAAATAGACTCGTCCCGACGCATTTCTTCACTCATTGCTTCAGCGACTGCTTCTCTGAATTGTATCGTTTTCATGTATTTTTTATTTGAATCTTCACAATTAAAAATAGAAAAGCAAAAATAGTAATATTTGAAATACTATTCTGGTGGAATTTTAATAAAATTTATTATGCATGCATAGTATATTTGATAAAATATCAGTATCTTCGTGCTCGATATTTTAAATTCAAAAATTCGCTATAACCATGAAAATATTAGTTTGTATAAGTCATGTTCCAGATACTACATCTAAGATAAACTTCACAGATGGAGATACCAGGTTTGACACAAATGGAGTTCAATATGTTATCAATCCAAATGATGAATTTGGACTTACCCGTGCCATGTGGTTTAAAGAAAAGCAAGGTGCTTCTGTAAGTGTAGTTAATGTGGGAGGTCCTGAAACCGAACCTACATTGCGTAAGGCTCTGGCTATAGGAGCAGACGATGCTATACGTGTGAACGCAGATGCTACCGATGGTTTTTTTGTAGCCAAGCAATTGGCCAAAGTAGCTAAAGATGGTAGTTATGATCTTATTATCGCAGGTAGAGAATCTATTGATTACAATGGCGGAATGGTTCCTGGAATGTTAGCTACACTTATTGATGCAAACTTCGTGAATACCTGTATCAGTCTGGAAGTTGATGGAAACAGTGCAACTGCTGTCAGGGAAATAGACGGAGGTAAGGAAACTGTCTCTACGCAATTACCCCTGATCATTGGAGGCCAAAAAGGATTGGTTGAAGAAAGTGATCTTAGAATCCCCAACATGAGAGGGATCATGATGGCACGAAAAAAACCTCTGAATGTTGTAGAAGCAGAAGATGCAAGTGTACAAACGCAAAGTGTAAAATTTGAAAAGCCGGCACCAAAAGGAGCAGTAAAACTAGTTTCGGCAGACAATATCGATGAGCTCGTAGATCTACTGCATAACGAAGCCAAAGTAATTTAAACCAGTATTAACGTTTTTTCAAAAAATCTCGAACTATGTCTGTTCTTATATATACCGAATCTGAAAACGGAAAATTAAAAAAAATAGCTTTTGAGCTTGCATCGTATGCAAAAGACCTTGCGTCTCAAATGCAAACCACAGTAACTGCTGTTGCTATTAATGCAGAAAGTACTTCGGAACTTAAAAACTATGGTGTCGATAAAGTACTAACTGTTAACAGTGATAAGTTGAATGATTTTAACGCTAAAGCATACGCTTCGGTACTTGCGCAAGCAGCAAAAAAAGAAGATGCGAAGGCATTGGTAGTAAGTTCAAGTGCTAACAGCAAATTTCTCGCACCTATATTAGCTGTGCATTTAAACGCAGGATATGTGCCAAACGTAGTAGCACTTCCGGAGAGCCTTAGCCCTTTCACTGTAAAACGTACTGCTTTCACTAACAAAGCTTTTAGTCTTACCCAAATAGATACTGACAGTAAACTTATAGGGTTGTCCAAAAATTCTGTAGGAATTAAAGAAACGCAAGGTGCTGCTACAGAAGAAACATTTGAGCCCACGCTTGAAGACACACTTTTCTCTGTTAAGACCATGTCTGTAGACAAGGCTTCAGATAAAGTTACCATCGCAGATGCCGAAGTGGTTGTTTCTGGTGGTCGGGGGTTAAAAGGACCGGAAAATTGGTCTCTTATTGAAAATCTGGCAGAAGTACTCGGTGCAGCTACTGCTTGTTCTAAGCCAGTATCTGATCTTGGATGGAGACCACACAGTGAACATGTAGGTCAAACAGGAAAGCCAGTAGCATCTAATTTATATATTGCAATAGGAATTAGCGGTGCGATTCAACATCTGGCAGGTATTAATTCGTCTAAAGTGAAAGTTGTTATTAATACAGATCCTGAAGCTCCTTTCTTTAAGGCAGCCGATTATGGTATTGTTGGAGATGCCTTTGAAGTAGTGCCTAAGCTCACCGAAAAATTAAAAGAATTTAAAGCCCAAAACGCATAATTTTTGCTAAATTGTGCCCGATTAGGGCTGCCTGAATAAAGTAGAAAACCTTAATTCAGGCAGCCCTTTTACTTTTAAAATGGATAATGAGTCTAGTTCGATTAAATATTAAAGGTATCTCATACAGCCAAACACAAAATGGCGCGTATGCACTTATATTAAATGAAGTTGATGGTGAACGAAAATTACCCATTGTAATAGGAGCATTTGAGGCACAATCAATCGCCATCGCACTTGAAAAGGAAATAAAACCCCCAAGACCACTTACTCACGACTTATTTAAAAACTTTGCAGATCGTTTTGATGTAGTGGTAAAACAAGTGATCATACATAAGTTGGTGGATGGTGTATTCTATTCCAGTATTATTTGTGAACGTGATAAAATTGAGGAAATAATCGATGCCAGAACGTCTGACGCTATTGCATTGGCACTTCGCTTTAATGCACCGATCTTCACTTATAAAACCATCTTAGACAAAGCCGGAATCTATCTGAAGTTTACACAGAAAGAAGACGAAGAAGATGAAAAAAATGAAAGTATTCTTGTAGATGAAGTACTGTCTGGCGGAGGAAAAGAAAGTACACCAAGTACAGATGAAAGCTATAAGTCGCATACTCTTCAGGAATTGCATTCATTGCTAGATGCTGCTGTAAATAATGAAGATTACGAGAAAGCAGCAAAAATTCGGGACGAGATTTCAAAAAGAGATAAAAAGTAGTTTTCCATTTATGAAAAAACATTTTTTACTCGTACTCTTTATTTTTTTGTGTGTATTCAATCTCTATTCTCAGAACATTGAGAAGAAATGGTCTTTTGAAAAAATCACTCAAAATGAGACTTCAGTTCTCTCTGTTTCTTCAAAGGATTATCTCGAATTAAAAGAAGGCAGTTTTTATTATCAACTTGCCGCCAAAGATAGCTTGCAAGCATCGGGAAATTACATTTATCAGAACAAACAACTCATTTTCTATTACCAGCAACCCAAAGACACGGTTCGTTTTTATAAGATCGAAGAAGCCACAGATTCAACTCTTGTATTCAAAGAAAATGATATCAGATATTCGTTCTCAGCACAGAATATGAATGGAACTCCTACTGAAGCTAAGAGTGATACGCTACAGATAACTACGATCCCAAGTGCTGGTTTTTCTACCAGCGGTATACTTCGCGGTATTTTAGGTATGTTTTCGCTGCTTGTGATCGCATTTCTGTTTAGCAGTAATCGCCGCGCTATAAATTGGAAAACGGTGGGTATCGGAATAACTTTTCAATTATTAATCGCCATTGGTGTATTAAAAGTACCCATAATTCAAAAGGCTTTCGAAGCTGTAGGTCAGTTATTCGTGAGTATTCTCGATTTTACCAGAGCGGGAAGTAAATTCTTATTTGAAGGGCTTGTAGTAGATATGGATACTTTTGGTTTTATATTTGCTTTTCAGGTACTACCAACTATTATCTTTTTCTCAGCCTTAACTTCACTTTTGTTTTACCTGGGTATTATTCAGAAAGCGGTTAAAGCCATGGCATGGTTACTTACTAAAGTTCTAAAGATTTCTGGAGCGGAAAGCTTAAGCGTTGCGGGGAATATATTTCTTGGGCAAACGGAAGCTCCTCTACTTATTAAAGCCTACCTGGAAAAAATGAATCGATCTGAGATCCTTTTAGTTATGGTGGGTGGCATGGCAACCGTTGCAGGGGCAGTTCTTGCCGCTTATATTGGATTTCTCGGAGGAAATGATCCACAATTGAGACTTGAATTTGCAAAGCACCTTTTAGCCGCATCTGTCATGGCCGCTCCGGGGGCAATTGTAGTTTCTAAAATGCTATATCCACAAACAGAAGCAATCAATACAGATGTTACGGTATCTCAGGATAAAATCGGATCTAATATACTAGACGCCATTGCAAATGGTACAACCGAAGGTCTCCGCCTGGCTGTGAATGTAGGTGCTATGCTGCTCGTTTTTGTAGCATTTATTGCTATGCTTAACGGAATATTGGGTTGGGTCGGTGATGTGACCTCGCTTAATAATGTAATCTCAGAAAACACACCTTACAAAAACTTGTCTATTGAACTTATTCTAGGATACGTTTTTGCTCCGCTTATGTGGTTAATTGGTGTTGCGAAGGAAGATATGGCGCTAATGGGTCAATTACTCGGAATAAAATTGGCCGCGAGTGAATTCATTGGATATATTCAGTTGGCTGAATTAAAAGATACTACCAAAGGTCTTACTTTAACTTACAACAAATCTGTGATCATGGCTACCTATATGCTTTGCGGATTCGCCAATTTTGCCTCTATCGGCATACAAATAGGAGGTATAGGATCACTAGCACCAGGGCAACGGAAAACACTTTCTGAGTTCGGACTCAAAGCGGTTATTGGAGGCACCCTGGCTTCGCTTCTATCGGCTACCCTTGCAGGAATGATCATTGGTTAATTACGTTGATAAACTCTTGATAAAAAGAAAGCCATTTTAACGTAACTCATTACCGATTTTAATTACTTTTAGTTCCACAATCTAATTTTAGGATTATATGAAGCAGTATCACGATTTACTGAAGCATGTTTTAGAGAATGGCCACCAAAAAGGAGATCGTACGGGTACCGGAACTTTAAGTGTTTTTGGATATCAAATGCGATTTGACCTCGCCGAAGGCTTCCCTATGGTCACCACAAAAAAACTTCATTTGAAATCTATTATTTATGAACTGCTTTGGTTTCTTAAAGGAGATACGAATGTTAAATATTTACAGGAAAACGGAGTTCGAATCTGGAACGAATGGGCCGATGCCAATGGCGATCTTGGTCCCGTTTACGGACACCAATGGAGAAACTGGAATGATGATGAAATCGATCAGATTACAGACCTGATCGCTACATTAAAAACCAATCCGAATAGCAGACGCATGCTGGTAAGTGCATGGAACCCTAGCGTGCTTCCGGACACATCGGTTTCATTTGAAGAAAATGTAAAAAATGGAAAAGCTGCGCTTCCGCCTTGTCACGCATTTTTTCAGTTTTATGTAGCAGACGGTAAGCTATCCTGCCAGTTATATCAGCGTAGCGCTGATATTTTTCTAGGAGTACCCTTTAACATTGCTTCGTATGCCTTATTTACATTGATGATTGCACAAGTCTGCGACCTTTTACCGGGAGAATTTATTCACACCTTTGGAGACGCGCATATTTACAACAATCATATGGAACAGGTACAACTGCAATTGTCCAGAGAGCCAAGACCTTTACCCAAAATGTATCTGAATAAAGATGTAAAAGATATTTTTGATTTCAAGTTTGAAGACTTTGATCTGGTGGGCTATGACCCGCATCCGCATATCAAAGCCGCAGTTGCTGTCTAAGCTTAAAATTATCTCTATGCATTTAGATTTTTCTTCTGCTCCTAAAAAAAATAGTGTAAATCGGAAATTTGAATGTTTTATTATTTGGGCAATCATCACATTGTCCTATAGCCTTGGTACATACGCACAAAAAAATGATAATCCAGATCTACAAACAAGCCAAAAAACAGACAGTTTAAGACATCGTGAAATTCAGATGTCAGTACTATCCCTGCTAGAAGAGGTTCCGCAAGATAGTATTCGCCATTACACTGTTGATAATTATGTTCAAACGGTAGTTGCGTTACAAATCAATAAGGATTCTCTAAATGCGCAAAATCTTATGATCGTTGAAAGCCCATACACCTATATAGCCAAAAATTTAAAACAACATTTCCTTTCACAAGCGTCACAGAATTTGTTTGTCAATAAAGAAGGTAGGGAGGAAACGCTGGGCCCTTATCTTTACACATTTCGAATAGAAGACAACGACAGTATTTCCATAATGAAACGATCGCAGTTGAAAAACGTCTCAGGGTTGATTGAATGGAGCGATTTGGTAGAATCGCCTGTTTTTCCGGGTTGCGAAAGTTTGAAGGGAGATTCTTTGAAAGTATGCTTTAAAAGAAAATTGAACGCTCATATTATTCAAAATTTCAAATATCCGAAAGAATCGATGTCAGAGGGATACCAAGGTAATGTAACGGTGTATTTTACAATTGATCAAAATGGTGAGCTAACTAAATTATATTCCAAAGCCGGACATCCTCCTTTTGCTGAAGAAGCAGAGCGAATTATTAGCTTATTGCCTAAAATGAAGCCAGGAAGCTACCGAAACTTACCGATTGACACACCTTTTTCCATTCCGATCTTGTTTCGATTGAATTAAAAAAAGTAGGCAGATGGTTCAAAAAATTTATACCTCTTATAAATCTTTAAGATCAATGAACTTACGAACTTTTATTTTTCTTAAAAAAACAAATCCTATAATTTATTGATTTTCATAAACTTATAATTAGTTCCGAAACCCCAATTAAAACAAAACCAGCGAAGGTCACTATCTTAGATTCCGCCCGGTATCCTTCTTGCCACATTTTGTAAAAAATATAGTACCTTTAAAGAGTCAATCAAATTACTCTTCATGATAGTAACCAGTGATATACTGGCATTTTTTACGGAAACCCGAAAAGCAACAGAACAAATCTGCAAACCTCTCGAAACTGAGGATTATGTTGTTCAACCTGTAGTGGACGTCTCTCCCCCAAAGTGGCATCTGGGACACACTACCTGGTTTTTCGAGGAGTTTGTGCTAAAAAAGTTTGATAAGTCATATAAAGAATATGATGCAGACTTTGCCTTCGTTTTCAATAGCTATTATGAAACCATGGGAAAGCGAGTGGTACGCGCTAACCGGGGAAATCTATCGCGCCCCTCTGTATCTAAAATATATGATTACAGGAGCTACGTTGATGATGCCATGATCGCACTTCTTTCCAAAGATTTTCCAGATGCGCTCACAGGAGTTCTGGAAATTGGAATTCATCATGAAAAACAGCATCAGGAACTTTTACTTACCGATATTAAATACATTCTTGGGAATAATCCGTTGCTTCCGGTTTATGATCAAAAATTTATAGAACACAAGGAACAATCAGATCAAAGAGAATGGATCTTTGTTCCGGAAGGTATTTATGAAATAGGACATATCGGTTCTGATTTTTGTTATGATAATGAACTGGGGGTTCATAAAGTTTTTCTGCAGGATTTTGAAATTTCTTCTCGCCTTGTAACAAATGGTGAATATTTGGAATTTATTCAGGATAAAGGATATCAAAGTTTTCAATTCTGGCATGCTGAAGGCTGGGATTGGGTAAATACCCACCAAGTTCAATCACCGCTGTACTGGCATTTAATCGATGGAGAGTTTCATCATTACTCTTTTAAAGGCTTACAAAAAATTGATTTGAATACTCCGGTAACACATATTTCTTATTATGAAGCTTTTGCTTTTGCACAATGGAAAGGGTTAAGACTTCCTACCGAGTTTGAATGGGAAATTGCTCAGAAATCATTTAAGTGGGGCGAACGATGGGAATGGACAGAAAGTGCTTACCTACCCTATCCAAACTATAAAAAAGCAGAAGGTGCCCTCGGAGAATACAATGGTAAATTTATGGTGAATCAAAAAGTCTTGAGAGGAGGCTCTGTGGCCACCTCAAAAAATCATACGAGACACACCTATCGAAATTTTTTCCATCCCTATTTACAATGGCAATTTACAGGAATAAGGCTTGCCAAATAATTACGACTAAACGTTCATGAAAGCAGAAACCAATACCACATTCAAAAACACTTTTGAAGAAGAAGTGCATAACGGACTTACCTCATATCCAAAATTTCTATCATCAAAATATTTCTACGACAAGAAAGGAGATAAGCTTTTTCAGGATATTATGAATCTTCCTGAATACTATCTCACGAACTGTGAAATGGATATTATCGAAACCCACAAAAACCAGATTACTAACTATTTCAACGATAGCAATGGTTTTGATCTTATAGAACTGGGTGCCGGTGACGGAAAGAAGACAAAGGTATTATTAAAAGAAATGATGCGTCTATCGCTTGATTTTCAGTTTATGCCTATTGACATAAGTCATAATGTTTTAGAAGAACTGGAAAAATCTCTGGAAACCGAAATGCCAGGAATTCAAGTAATTCCTCAGCAGGGCACTTATTTTGACATACTAGATAAGCTCGCCACCTATAGCGAAAGGAAAAAAATAATTATGGTATTGGGTTCTAATATTGGAAATCTACTGCATCCGGATGCTATAAATTTTCTCAGACAAATACAGGAAGCAATGTCTGAAAAAGATCTTTTGTTTATGGGTTTTGATCAGAAGAAAAATCCGCAGACCATCTTAGATGCTTATAATGATAAGACAGGTGTTACGGAGGCTTTTAATAAAAATATCTTAGCACGGATCAATGCTGAGATGGGTGCTGATTTCGACCTCGATAAATTTTTACACTGGGAAGTTTATGATCCGGAAAGTGGTACTGCTAAAAGCTACCTGGTTGCAACAGAATCTCATATAGTGCATATTCAGGCCATCGACACCACGATTAAATTCGATCAATGGGAATCAATTCATACAGAAATTTCTCAAAAATATGACGATAAGATCGTGAAATGGCTCGCAGATGAATCAGGACTCAAGATCGATACTTCTTTTTCCGATCCTGATAACTATTACAAAAACTATATTTTTTCAGTAAAAGACTAATTATTAATACCTTCAAGACCTATGAAAGCAATATGGAATGGTGAAATAATCGCCGAAAGTTCTGATACAGTGGTGGTTGAAAACAACCATTATTTTCCCCCGGAATCAATTCATGAAAAATTCTTTAAAAAAAGTGATACCCATACAGTATGTCCCTGGAAAGGAACTGCCTCCTATTATACCATTGAGGTAGATGGAAAAGAGAACAAGGATGCTGCCTGGTACTATCCTGAAGTAAGTGAATTGGCAAAAAGCATTAAAGGGCATATTGCTTTTTGGAAAGGAGTAACTGTTTCTGAGTAAACGACGTCAGGGCAAGCCCATAAGGCATTTGTTTAAAACAAACGTTTAATTTCGAGTTAAGCCTCGGGGTATTAGACCCTTTGATGATGCCGATAAAAAAAGCTTCCTGACTATACGGATAAACCGGTACATTCAGGAAGCAATTCTTATGTTAACCAACAATTAATTTAAGTATTTATACGATAACAACTGCATTTTCAGCACCTGCGTAATCATTCCACTGAAAACGGTCTGCAGATTCTTCGTTTACATACGCTCCGTCTATGATGTAACGAAATTCGTAAGCATTATCTTTTTCTAGATTAAAAGTTCCTTTGAAACTTCCGTTCTTAAGTTTTTTAAGCATACTTCCCTTAGGATTCCACTCATTAAAATCTCCTACTACCGCCACCGTTTCTGCTTCTGCTGCAGGAACAGTAAAGGTTACTTTACAAATAGGCTTACTCTTTAGATATTGTTTTGAAATTGCCATAATGATCAAAATTAGTATAGTTGTTTTATGGCACAAAAAAAAACATAAATACACTCATATACAACAACTTAACCAAGAATTACCATTTTGATAATATTAGGATTATAAAATGATGGCATTAATAAAATTACTGCCTGTAAAATAAAAAATTGATAAGTGTTTAACTACTTCCTTAGATGTAATAAAAGTGTATTAAGGTCTTTTTCAGTATTATAAAGGTGGAAACTGACGCGTATCCCATCTCCCCGCCGCGCACAGAGGATATAATTTGATCTGAGTTTAGAAAACAACTTGTCGTCTCCTTTAATATTATAAATCGTTGAATGTTCCTTTCTTTTCATGACAGCGTCTTCCAGTAATCCGGCTTCACCGAGTCTTTCTCGTACCTGCGCCCCTAACGTTTTGTGATGCAATGCGATTGATTCCATGCCGATAGACTTCAAAAACCGTAGGGAAAAAAGCAAGCTCCCAAAACTTAGGGTGTCGAGATGACCGGGTTCTAGATGATTCATTAGATGCGTTTGATAAACCGAGTACTTTTCGGATGGGTGTACGTGTTCAAAATTTGTTGGATATAAGGTTTCAATTGCATGTTGCTTGAATAACATGAATGCATTGCCATAACCGGAAAGCATCCATTTATACCCGCTAGCCCCCAAAATATCAACTCCTGAGTTGTCGAAATCAAATTCTTCCGTACCGCAAAACTGAGTTCCATCGGCAATAATTAAAAGAGAGGGGAAATCCTTTTTCAAGGTCTTTAAAAAAGATAGATCGATTTTAATTCCGTTAATGTATTGAACGATACTCAATGCAAGGATATCTGGTTTTTCTTTTTCTACGACTTCGGCTATATGTTCTTCCATATCTGCACCGATCTCGACGTATACTATTTCAAAATTTCCTCTTTCAAACGGATTATTGACAGAAGGATAATCATTCTGAAGAAGTAACACCTTCTTTTTATGCTGCAAACCGTTTACTATAGTGTTAAACGCATAGGAGAAATTGGGTGCCAGAGCAACTCGCTCATGACTGCAATTAAAAAACTCCCCTACCTCTTTTCGAACCGTATCTTCGAATAAATGATGTTGATCTCTGTAAAGACTTCCTTTAATCAGGTAATCGAAATCCTGCTCTTGCCGCCACTCCATCAAACTTTCGTACATCAATCCTGCATAAGCTGTATTTAAATATGTATATTGACTTAAAACCGGAAATTCTTTTTTGAAATCTCGCATAAAATGAAATCAACTAAAAGGTGTAATTTTACAAAGCTAAAGTTATAAATTCTATGTTCTCAAAAAACAATCCCACGGGGAAAATTGATAAAGATCAACACGAATTGCTTGAAAATGCACAACAGCGCATCAAACAAAAGAAACGTTTGTACCTGCATTTTGTAATCTTTTTGGTAGGAAGCGTTTTTCTTATTATTGTAAATAAAATACTTGGATACGGAGAGACCTACGACTGGTTTGTCTGGGCGATTACATTTTGGGCTTTTCTCTTTGTTATTCATCTTTTTAATGTTTTTGTCACAAATAAATTTATGGGTAAAGACTGGGAGCGTGCACAAAGAGAAAAATTGGTAAGAAAACAAGAGGCTAAAATATCAAAATTAGAGAAGGAGATCGAAAAGCAAAGAGCAGAAATTACTTTAAAAAACAACGCTACCGAAGAATGATCACACTTATCGCTGCCGCAGCAGAAAACGAAGTATTGGGAAAAAATAACGAGCTTGTCTGGCATCTTCCAGATGATTTTAAGAGATTCAAGACACTCACTTCCGGACATTTTATAATCATGGGGAGGAAAACCTTTGAAACATTTCCTAAGCCGCTACCTAATAGAACGCATATTATAATTAGCCGTCAGCATGATTATACTACAGAAAATGGTATTGTAGTGAATTCTATCGAAGATGCGTTAAAACTCGCCGCAGAAGATTCGCAACCTTTTATTATAGGAGGTGGCGAGATCTATGAACTTGGGATGCCTTTTGCAGATAAAATAGAGTTGACAAGAGTTCATGCCAATTTTGAAGGAGACGCTTTTTTTCCTAAAATAGATGAAGATGAATGGGAGTTGACCGAAGAACATTTTCATCCTGCAGATGAGCGTCACAAACAATCGTTTACGTACCTTACCTACTTGCGAAAAAAATAGGCCATACCAATGCCTGAATTCATACTTAAGAATACATTAGAACACTATTTTCAAGAACCCGTGCAAAAAGTTACTGCCTTATCGGGTGGCGACATTAATAAAGTATATCGAATTGATACAACTAAGAGGTCTTACATAGCAAAACTCAACAACCATCCGGATGCTTTCAAAATGTTCAAGGCAGAAAAAAACGGATTATCATTCTTGCGCAATACAAGTACCTTCTGTATTCCAGAAGTGTTTTTGGTAGAGAAGGAAAAAGAATACTCCTTTATTGTAATGCAGTATATCGAAGCGAATGCAAAGTCTGATAATTACGATGAATATCTGGGCAGACAACTCGCTAAAATGCATCAAACGACCCGCGAAAAATTTGGTTTTGAATCTTCAAATTTTATAGGAACGCTTCCACAGCTCAATGAAAATCAGGACACCGCCGCAGGCTTTTATATAGAAATGCGGTTAATTCCTCAAATTCGTATGGCGAAGGAAAAAGGATTCGATTTAAAGATTGACAAACTTTACCAGAATATTGCGACTCTCATTCCTGAGGAAGTTCCTGCGCTGGTTCATGGAGACTTGTGGAGTGGCAACGTAATTAAAGACGAGAAAGGACTGCCTTGTTTAATTGATCCAGCAGTAGCTTTTGCGCCAAGAGAAACAGACCTTGCTATGATGCAATTATTTGGGGGGTTCTCTGAAAAAACATTTGATAGCTATCACGAGTATTATCCTTTAAAATCCGGATGGAAAGAACGAACAGTAATCTGGCAGCTTTATTATTTACTGGTTCATCTCAACCTCTTCGGAACACCCTACTACCCTCGCGTAAAATCTGTTATTCAAAAATATAACTAATTAGAAGTCTTTGAATTGAATCTGAACATCGAATGACACATCTTTTAAGAAAAGACTCAAAAGATTTTTGTCCTTATTGGTATAAAAATGATGAAAAGGTTTTTTGCCGTTCTGTTCGAGAAGGTTTTGCTGTTGAAGAATCGCTTTGGTTTGTTTGGCAACCGCTGCCCCCGAGTCTACGATCTCGATACGTGCTGGAAGTAATTCTTTTAAAACAGGTATAAGATACGGGTAGTGCGTACAGCCTAATACCAACTTATCTATGTTAGCTTCAAGCATGGGTCGCAGATAACCCTGAAGTAATTCTTTCATTTCTCCAGTATATATTTTTCCCGCTTCTATAAGGGGTACGAGACCATCACCTACCTGTTCAACGGTTTTGATCCCACTTGTGTGTAAACGCATCGTTTGATGAAAGAGACTGCTACTGAGCGTACCCTTTGTAGCGAGAATGCCTATCACTCCTGATTTAGAATGAAGCGCTGCAGGCTTGATCGCCGGTTCTATCCCAATAAACGGGAGGTCGTATGATTTACGTAAATGTTCAATAGCATTGGTTGTAGCGGTATTACATGCCACCACGATCAATTTACAGTTATGCTTTAAAAGTAACTCTGTATTCCTGATAGATAATGCGATAATCTGAGATCGGGTTCGTTCTCCATAAGGAGCATTCTTACTATCCGCAAGATAAACCGTAGATTCATCGGGTAGTAATCGATGAACTTCTTTCCAGATAGATGTTCCCCCTACTCCAGAATCAAAAAATCCTATTGGTTGCTGCGATTGCATGGTTTCAAAAATAGAAAATTAATCAAATGTAAAGACATTTATAAATGTAAGATTATTCTTTCTTATTGTTTTAATCTTTATCTTTAATACCTAAACCTTAAAACCAAGATTATGATCAAAAAGAAACTGAAAAAATCGTTAAAACTTAATAAAGAAAATGTTTCTTCATTAACTTCAAATGCGATTATCGGAGGCTATTTTACAGCTCTTTGCCCATCGTGGAGAAATTGCGAAACTGATAATTGTGGTACTAATTATTGTGGTACAGGAGGCTGTGAATCCAATTATTGCAATACCGCGATGCATCCTTTGAGTGACCCATTACATTGCAGAACCTGTAATAGAGAATGTATTGATTAAAGGAACTCAACTATTTTTCCTACATTGTAAAAAAAGAGCTATATTCATGGCTCTTTTTATGTATAAAAATCAGATAATTAATTTTCAATAACTATATGAATTCAAAGGAGGTACTTGAGGAAAAATTAAAAGAAATAAGCAATATTCTCGATGAGAAAGGTATGGATAATACGCAATTAGGTGTTCTCGCTGGTATATCGGGCGTTGCGTTATTTAATTTCTACTATTCCAAATACTTAGATGTAGACACGTATGCAGATAAAGGTGTTGAATATTTAAATGAATCTGTCAACCGAATAAACGAAGGTTATCAATTTCCTACTTACTGCTCAGGTATTGCAGGTGCAGCCTGGGTTTTTGACCATTTGGTAGAGGAAGATTTTATGGAGGCCGAAAACGATGATTTACTTTCAGAGTTAGACGAGTTTCTCTTTGCGGTAATGGAAAATGACTTGAAAACGGGGAATTATGATTTTCTACACGCCGGAGTAGGTTATGGTTATTACTTCCTGAAACGCCTGAGAAATACATTAAGTGAAGAGCTAAAAAAACGCTATGAGTCCTATTTAATTCAGATGCTGGATATGCTAAGCGAAGCAGCTACCAAAGACGAAAACGGTCTTAAATGGGAGTCTACGCTGGATATTGAGACTGGACTTCGAGGTTATAATTTAAGTCTGTCTCACGGCATGTCAAGTATTATCATATTTCTTTCCAAACTAATGCATTTTGATGCCTTTAAAGAAAAAGCCAGACCATTATTACAAGGTGCGCTTTCATTTATGTTAAGCAAGGAATTTGACCTTGATGAGCATAATGTGTTTTTCCCGAGTTGGATAATGATGGAAGAAGAAAAAAATAAGAAAGACGGCGGAAGTAGACTAGCGTGGTGTTATGGTGATCTTGGACCTGGACTGGCATTATTTCAGGCTTCAAAAGCAATGAACGATCAAAAATTAAGAGAAAAAGCACTGAAGATACTCAAACATTCGGCAGAAAGAACCGTTCCCGAAGATACCGGAGTAAGGGACGCCGGGATTTGTCATGGATCTTATGGTAACGCTCAAATATTCAATAGACTCTATAAAGAAACCGGAGAAGAAATATTTAAAAAAGCTGCTGCCTTTTGGATCGATCATGGTTTAGAAACTGCCACTCATAAAGATGGCTACGCCGGATACAAACAATGGAGAGGAAAAGATGAAGAGTGGCTTCCCGAAACAAATGTTCTTGAAGGTATCGCTGGTATAGGTCTTGCGATCATAGATCACCTTGCAACTTTCGATACAAAATGGGACGAATGCCTGATGATCAGCTAGATTATTCTAAATACAGTATTTTTAAAGAACACTTTAAAAGAATATCCAAGAAATTGTAATTCATGAAAAAAAATAATAATCCTTACGAAAGCTTTGACAATTTCGTATTGAGAACACCTTTACTTCCTCTCAATTTTTTTAAGTCTCTCACTTCTGGTGAAGTGGTTGATGAAAGTAAAATTAAAGAGGTTTTTAATGATCCCGTAGTTCGGGAAGCGATCTTTCTCGCCTCACCTTCCCTCTATTTTGAAGCCGTCAAATGGGCAGAAGACTCTTCTAAAAGTGATGAAAAATTGATGTACTCCATTCTTAAATATATCGCTCGTATGTCTTCGCGCTGTACCCCTTTTGGACTTTTTGCGGGTTGCGCATTGGGCAGTTTTACAGAGGATGATGAGACTACAAGTCATACACTGGAACTGGAAGAACCAAAAGACAATAAGCGGCACACAAGGCTTGATATGAATTATCTCGTTGCATTGTCTCAAGACCTTATTCGTTTAGAGAATATCAAAAAACAGCTGCTTTTTTATCCTAATACCAGTATTTACAGAACAGGAGATCAGTTAAGGTATGTTGAATACAAATATATTAACTCTAAAAGACATCATCACATTGTAGCGGTTGACCATACAGAATACTTGCAGTTGATTCTTGAAAAGAGTAAAAACGGTGCTTATCTGCATAAGCTCGCTGAAGCCCTGGTTGATGATGAGATCACTATTGAGGAAGCAAGTGAATTCATTGATGAACTTGTGCACAGCCAGCTACTTATAAGTGAGTTAGAACCTTCTGTGTCGGGTCCTGAGTTTCTGGAGCAAATAGTAAACGTTCTCAAAAAACTGAAGGACACTGAACAAATTATTGCGTTTCTGGAAAATGCTGACCGTAAGATTGCTGCTATCGATAAAAAAATAGGTAACTCCCCGGAAGCTTATCTTGAACTCAGCGAATATCTAAAGCAGTTAGATACTACTTTTGAACTCAAATTCTTATTCCAGACAGATATGGAACTGAGTCCCAAAAAGGCTGTACTGGACAAAAATGTAATAAATGCTATCAAAAAAGGGATTGCATTTCTAAATAATATAAGTATCGCCAATCGGGAAACCACGCTTTCTCAGTTTAAAGATGCTTTTTATGACAGGTATGAAGAAAGAGAAGTATTGCTTGCCAATGCTCTTGATATCGAGATCGGAGTTGGCTACCGGCAAAATCAGGGAAGCGGAGATGTGAATCCGCTGGTTGATGATATCATGCTACCACCAAGACCCAATGAAAGTGGGGTAGCCGTTCAGGAGATAAAATGGAACTCTATTCAGGCTAAAATTCAAAAAAAGATCATAGAGGCGTATGCGAATGATTCTTATACGATTAAATTAACCGCAGATGATTTCAAAAATTTTACACAAGGATGGGACGATCTGCCGGATACACTTTCTACTATGATAGAAATTGTTTACGAAGATGGTGAAGAAAAAATTAAGTTCTCTGGTGCCGGAGGTTCAAGTGCGGCGAATTTACTGGGGCGATTTTGTCATGGAGATCAGGCATTAAATAAGTATACCCAAAAGATAATAGACAAGGAAGCAGAAATGAATCCTAATAAATTGCTGGCAGAAATCGTTCATTTACCAGAATCAAGGGTAGGTAATATTTTGATGAGACCGGCTTTCAGAAAATATGAGATTCCTTACCTCGCAAAATCTATCCTTGACGACGAACAACAATTAACGCTTGACGATTTAATGGTATCTGTCAAGCAGAACAGACATATTCTTTTAAGATCTAAAAAATATAACAAAGAGGTAGTTCCGCATCTTACAAATGCCCATAATTATTCATTTAATTCGTTACCGATCTACCATTTCTTGTGCGACATACAAACGCAAAACATTCGTAGTGGTGTTGGTTTCAATACAGGCCCTTTCGCAGGAGAATATGAATTCTTGCCTCGTTTTGAATTTGAAAATCTTATATTATCAGAAGCCACCTGGAATATCGGCAAGAAAACTATAGAATCTCTTTTGAAAGTAATGGATGATGATGATAAACTCAAATCTGCAATTCAAGAATTCAGAAATACTCGAAAAATTCCTCAATATGTGATGCTATCCGACGGAGATAATGAACTCCTGGTGAACTTCGGGAATCTCACCTCGACGCGAATGCTTCTTGATACCGTAAAAAAGAGAGAATCCTTTAAAATTACAGAGTTTCTGTTCAATGAAAAAAGCGCAGTGCGCAATGGAGATGATTATTATACCAACCAGATAGTACTCTCTTTTTACAATCAGAAAAAATTAGAATCACAAAATACAGAACGTACCAATGACAACTAATACACAAAGAAGTTTTATTCTGGGAGACCAGTGGCTCTATTATAAGATCTATACCGGACCAAAAACATCAGACAATGTGTTAACCGAAATCATAAAACCGGTTTCTGAAAAACTGATGGAAACAAATACCATCAAGCATTGGTTTTTTATTCGATATGCAGACCCTAAGCACCATATTCGGGTACGCTTTAAATATGACAATCCAGCCCATATAGGTACCATCATTAATGAGCTATTTCCTGGTTTAAAACATTATATTGAGGAAGATCTGATCTGGAAGATACAAATTGACACATATCAACGTGAGCTCGAAAGGTACGGATCTAATACTATAGAACTCGCAGAATCACTTTTCTATCATGACAGTAAAATGATGGTTGATTTTTTAGACATGATTGAAGGAGATGAAGGAGAAGAGATCAGATGGTTATTTGGATTAAGAGCAATAGATTCGTTGTTAGATGCTTTTGAATATGAAGACGATGCGAAATTAGAGTTACTTAACGGTTTAAAAACAGGGTTTGGCAGTGAGTTTGGAATGTCTCGTCCCTTAAAAAAACAATTAGATGACAAATACCGAAAGGAGCGTGAAAAAATCGATGATTTTATGGTGTTCTCCGCTAAAGAAAATCCAGATTATGAGCCCGTACTTGATGTTATTAACGAATGTCATCAACACACCATTCCTATTGCTAAAGAAGTGCTCAAACATCAGAATGAAGGTTCTTTGGAGATGCAGCTCAATAATTTGATGGGCAGTTACATTCATATGTTAATGAACAGACTTTTTAAATCTAACAACCGTATGCATGAAATGGTTTGTTATGATTTTCTGTATCGATATTACCGCTCTATGATCGCTCGAAAGAAAAAAGGTGTAAAAGTATCTTCATAACGCAAAACGAAGCTATCATACCAAAGATATTGTTATCTCTACCTTAAACAAACAACCGCCAACTTCTTCAGTCGGCGGTTGTTTGTTGATATAGGCTCACCTCTTACGGCTACCCATAAAAACGAGGCTATATCTGTTAATGAAAAGCTAAAGTATATGTTAAATGTAAAAAATTAATATTTATCCTACTATTAATGTAGTAATTTAATGGTATTAAAGTACGGTTAAAGAAGATAGCTAGCTTATAGAATTCGTTCTTCCTATTTTACAAATTACAGATGTAAACCATTTCCGTACCAAAGACCTCAACGCTCCTTCATTATTGTAAGGACGTATACCTTATCCATATTAAACACATCTGTTAGCTTTCTAAAATCTTTACAGCGTGTGTGCTAAGTTTTATGTTTTCTCAAGAAAACTTTTAATTTAATTCTAATAAATAAATCATGAAAAAAAAGCATTTAAGCAATTTGAAATTGCGCAAGACTGTCATTTCTAAGTATCGAACCGAAAATAATTTGAATGGTGGAAGAAGAGATTCCAGACCTACTGTACAAACCCTGGAATTGTCGTACTGCGGACCTAATGGAACCATACCTCCAACCTGTTATTCAATTGATCCTTGTGCGTAGAGATTAAAATCAATGTCTTATGAAAAAGTACAGATTATCTAAACTCTCTATGAAAAAGAGTAAGGTCGCTTCGTTATCAGTAAAGGCTAGCATTAAAGGGGGTACCAACTCTCTGCAAGTAATCTGTCAAGGCAGAACTGACTACTGTTATTATCTTACTCAAGTTGTGGTTACTGGAATAGCCCAGGGACCCTGTTATACGGGCAATTATGAATCTGCTTGTCCACAAATTTGTAGGTAAATCTTTTTGAACTATTAAACATAAGGAAATGAAAAAGAAGAAAGTAAAAAAATTGAAATTAGATAAAACAAAGATCGTATCACTTAAAATAGAGCAAACCATTTATGGCGGAAGTAATTTTAACACCTGCGCTTACAACTATTGCTTGTCAGAATACGGTCATACCCATGATCCGCACGAGTGCCCTAGTCAGGGACCCACTCAGTGCAACGGATGCTAGGACAAATAAATACATAAACTTTTAAATTATGAAAAAACAAGAAATGAATCGATTACACTTCAAAAAAAGTGTAATCTCAAAACTGGCTGTATCCAGAGTTAATGGGGGTAACCGAATCTCTACTGCAGAACATTGCATTATCACCGGAGTACCGGATGGTTGTATTGTTTCTGAAAACTGTAATACCAACGGATGCGGCGGCGGTGGCGGTGGAACACAAACTTGCGAAACCTTTTGCCAGTTTATACCCTGTTACGGATGAAAACCTTAAATAGAATCTTATAAATGAAGATCAGTGGAATAAGATCTGATATTTTTCAGATCTTTTCTTATTCTGCCCTATCGAAAATTTCTCTTAACTGATAGAAAATACGTTGCAGCACGGTTAATTCTTCTACTACGATCTCGGCAGTACCTTGCATTTCCTGATTAAAGTCAATTTCCTTCTCGTATGAAGTAGTAAGACCTTCTATATCGATATGGAATTTATACCTAAGCTTGCTTACAATGGAAACAATATAATGGATGTAAATTAAAAGAGCCGGAAATGAACCGACTCTTGAAAACACTTGCTTAATCCCCAGGCATATCGCATGTAGCCCATGATTCACAAGCTAAATTTGTTTCACACACGTTACTTGGGCAATAATATCGGCAAGATGTAAAATCTGTCTGAGGACCTGTCGTTTGATCACCACCCTTTACCTGATTAGAATCTAGTCTAGAAATAGACTCCTTGCTTAATCTGAGAATTTTTTTGTTTAGTTTTTTCATTGTACACTTATTTGTCAATTAATTTACTTGTTAAAAATAAATATAGTTGTAGAATAAATTTACGATAGAATATTAATTAACCCTACATTAACATGCAAAAAAATAACTGATGATAAGCAGTTTTACTTTCTTAAAGTAAAAAAGTGATGTTGAAAATTTCAATCCTTATTCCGCCCGATCAAAGATTTCCCGCAACTGATAGAAAATACGTTGCAGCACGGTTAATTCTTCTACTACGATCTCGGCAGTACCTTGCATTTCCTGCTTAAAGTCAATTTCCTTCTCGTATGAAGTAGTAAGACCTTCTATATCTACATAAATAGAATAGTAGGGTTCCTGTTGTAGCTGCTGTTTAGGTACATCTGAAATATTAGTGATCGTCCCCAAAAGACTACCCCATTCCTGATTGGGATAGTTATCGAGCTTAATGATCACTTTTTGACCCAGTTTAACTTTACCTGAATTTTGGATAGGCATGGCTACCTTTCCTATAAGTTTCTTATAATCCTGCGGTACGATCGTAAATAATACCTCGCCGACATTTACGCTTTGATATTTATTCCATACGTCAAAAATGGTGATCTTCCCTTCAATAGGGCTTTTTAATATATAAAGCTGCTCCCAGGCACGTATTTCATTAATAAGATTCTGATGTGCTTTTTCCAGCTGCTGACGGTAGTTGTTATTGAACTCTTCTCCCTGAATATCATTTTGGGTAAGCAAGTTATTATTACTAGCTATAGAGATCTCTGTATTAGAAATACTCGTTTTGAGATTCTCGTAGCGCTGCCGGTCTGCCAAATAATCTCGGGAAGCAGTTTCAAATTCAGACTTCGATAGAACGCCGCGGTCATAAAGCGTTCTGTTTCGTTCATAAGCACTCTTAGAAAATTCCAGCTCTTCTTCAAACAATGAAAGTTGCTCTTTTTGCTTGCTCAATAATTCCCGCTGCTCATTTATCTGCCGTGCCAGTACAGCAGATTCTTTTTGATTGGGTTTTAGTGAGTTAAAAAGAATATAGTTTTGATACTCGGTAATAAAATTCCCATAAGCTAATTGAATAGGTCCGAGTTTTAGAAAAGAAGGAAACTCATTTCGCAACGAATCGGTATTTGTGATAGAAGGCTTAAATTCTTCAATTCTTGTTTTTAAATAGTACACATCATTAAAGTCTGCTGTATTTTCGATTTCAGCCAATACTTCTCCTTCTTTCACAAATTGATCTGCCTCTACAAATATATTCGTAAGTCTACCTGTAGTTTTTGCCTCCAAATATACAGGTGGATTCTGTGTTGTAATAACGATACGTGCCGGAATGATATCATTATAGCTTATGAGCGCAGCACCGATAAGCAATACTGCAACAATAATAAATACTACTGTAATCCCCCATCGAATTACCCAATTAGGAGTTTTACCCAATATTTCTTTAACCTGATCTGATCTTTCATCCAGATCGTCAAGTTTGTTTCTTTTTTTTACTTCTTCTTCTACTACTTCCTCTGCCATCAGTTACCTAATTCCAATTGATTTTTCACCAACGTAAAATATGCACCTCTTAACTTTGTTAATTCTGCATGCGTGCCTCTCTCAATAATTTTACCCTGATCAAGTACAATTATCTGATCGGCATTTTTCACGGTACTCAATCTATGTGCTACCACGACCACCGTTTTTCCTTTATAAAATTCCTGAAGGTTTTCCATGATCACCTTCTCGTTATTTGCATCTAATGCACTTGTAGCTTCATCAAAGAAGATATATTTAGGGTTCTTATAAACGGACCTTGCAATTAGTACCCGTTGCTTTTGCCCTCCACTTATATTCGTTCCGCTACCTCCGATTTTGGTATTAAAGCCAGATGGAAGTTCTTCGATAAAGCTATCAATATTAGCAACATTTACCGCATGTTGCAAACGTTCTTTGTCTGTAATTCCTTCCGAATCAGATTCAGTAATATTTCGGGCGATGGTATCTCCAAATAAAAATCCGTCCTGCATAACCGAACCACAAGATTTTCGCCATGTACCGGTACTTATGTTCACCAGTTTTGTTTGCCCGATCAAAATGTTACCTTCGGTAGGATCATAAAATTTGAGTAATAACTTTATAAGTGTTGTTTTTCCACTACCACTCGCCCCCACAATTGCAGTTACCTTCCCTTCCGGAATAGAAAAATCCAGGTTTTCTAAAACCCATGGTGAAGATGCGCCACCATAACGAAAACTGAGATCCTTAATATTGATGGTTTTATCTTCCGGAAGCTCTTTAATAAAGTCTTCATTGCGATCTTCTTCATCATCCTTCACATGAATTTCAGCAAGCCTCTCTAAACTTATCTTAGCATCTTGCCCTGTCTGAATGAATGATATAAAGTTATTGATGGGTAGGTTAAGCTGTCCTATGATATATTGAATCGACAGCATCATACCGAGGGTGAGTTCTCCATCGATTACTGCTTTGGCAGCTACGAAGGTGATTAAAATATTCTTAAGCTCATTAAGGAATTGCCCTCCCGTATTCTGGGTTTGTGACAGTGCAAGGCCCTTGATTGAGATCTTAAAAAGCCGCACCTGGATGGCTTCCCATTCCCATCGGCGTCTTCGTTCAGATCCGTTCAGCTTAATTTCCTGCATCCCTGAAATTAACTGATAAAGACTACTTTGATTATCGGAAGATTGATCAAACCTTTTATAATCCAGTTCGGCTCGTTTTTTAAGGAATAGGAGTGTCCATCCTACATAAATAACCGAACCCACAAAAAATAAAGTAAATATAGTAAGGTTATAGTACGCCAGGACTGCTCCAAAAATTACAAAATTAAACGCCGAAAACAGGGTATTCAAGGTAGTGGACGATAGAAAGTTCTGGATTCGGTTATGATCATAAATACGCTGAATAATATCTCCCGTATTCTTAGAGTCGAAAAAAGCGATGGGCAGGCGCATTAGTTTGATCAGGAAATCAGAGATGAGATTAATATTGATCCTACTGGTCATATGAAGCAATATCCAGCCACGAATAAGTTCGACGGTAGTCTGCGATATGAAAAGCGTTAACTGCGCAATGAGAATAAGATATACAAAATTTAAGTTCTGATAATTTATACCGTAATCTACAACTGCCTGGGTTAAGAAAGGAAAGATCAACTGAAGTAAGCTCCCTACAACCAGCCCCAGTATTAATTGAATTATATACTTTTTAAATGGTCTGAAGTACCAAAAGAGAAACTTAAACCCGTAATCCTTTTTCTCATCGAGATCGGTATTGTAAAACTCCGGTGTTGGTTCAAGAAGAAGCAGATAACCTTCAGAGCTATCGGGATCGGCATTTTTACCTATCCATCCTTTAATAAAATCTTCTTTACTGTATTTAACCAATCCATGTGCAGGATCGGCAACATATACCGTATTCTTTTTAATTTCATATACCACCACGAAGTGTCTTTGCCTCCAATGCGCAATGCAGGGCAAAGGAACTTCTTCCTCTAAAGTTTTAAAATCAATGCTTACAGCAAGGGTGTGTAAACCCACATCTTCGGCTGCTTCTGCAATTCCTCCTAAAGAAACGCCTTCTCGGGTGATATTGGCTTTTCTTCGAAGAACATCTATAGGAATTGATCTTCCGTAGTGCTTAGCTACCATCCTTAAACAAGTTGGACCACAATCCATTTGATCCAGCTGTTTATAAAATGGGAACTTTCTTAACTTCATAGGTTTAATTTAGCTATAAAAATATCACATTTATTTGGAATTACTAAAATAAGACAGATTAATATCTTAACTACAGAATAGTCGGGCAAATACGCACTTTATTTAATGAGAAAACCCGCCTTTGAAGCGGGTTTTAAATTCTGTTTTAGTGCTACTAGAATCCTAATTCTTTCTTCACATCAGCCATAAGATCTTTGCCATCTGCATAGATCACTCCTTGTCCTGCACTTGCATCCAGTACATAGTTTATTCCCTGAGCTTTTGCTACTTTTTGAATAGCGTCGTTTGCCTTCTTAAAAATAGGCTCTAATAATTCGACCTGCTTTTTCTGAAGCTCCTGACCTGCCATTTGCTCTGCCTGTCGAATGTTTAATTCTCTTTGACGAACATCTTCTAATCTCTTGTCATTTTCCTCTTTCGTTTTAGTAGCTGCCTCATTTTGATACTTGGTAAAAAGATTTTGAAGCTCCTTTGTTGAATTTTCCAGATCTGCACGATAAGTTTGTTCTAACTTCTTAATCTCCGCCTGAGCCGCCTTAGTTTCCGGCATTTCATTGACAAGCTGTTGAACATTAATATGAGCCACATTGCTTTGTGCATTTGCAAAACTTGATGCTCCTAATACAAGTGCTATGGCAATTACAAACGTTTTTAACTGTTTCATGGTATTACTAATTGTTTAAGTGTTATTTTAAATTATTATCATTTTCATCAGACTCATTGTCTTTATCCTGATCTTTTTTCTTTTTTTCTCTGGCTTCCTGAGCGGCCTTTTTTCGAGCCTCTCTTTCTTCCAGCAGTTTCTTACGACGCTCCTCGTAAGCTTTTTTGAGTTCTTCGCGCTCTTTCAATCGTTCTAAGCGTTTTTCCTCTTGTTCTTTAGCGCGTTCTGCCCGCTTTTCTTCGACCGCTTTTTGTCTTGCTTCTATTTCTGGATTAGGCGGTGTATCCTCAAACTTTTGTTTCGAATTTTCTTTTTTTCTGTTTTCTCGTTCGCTTTTCTTTTTTGTTCGATTCAGGGATCTCAAAACGAGGTCGCTAATATCGTAACTTTTGTTTGAATATAGCATTACTACATCGGCCGATTTATCAAAAATAAAATCATATTTTCTTTTTGAAGCTATTTCCTGTACAGCATTGAATACCTGATCCTGAACTGGTTGTACCAATAAGCGTTTCTGGATTACCAGATCACCCTGTGGGCCAAATCGCGCTTGTTGATACTCTAACATTTCTTTCTCCAGTATTTGTATCTCTTCTTCTCTTTCTTCAATAAGTTCTTTTGTAAGCAACACTTTTTCCGCATTCAGATCTTTCTTCATTTGCTCTACAACATTCTTCTGCTGCTCTACCTCCACTTTCCACTTTTGAACCTTTGCGCTCAACTGTGTATTCGCTTCTTGATATTCATCTACATTCTCCAGAATATATTCCATATCTATATATCCTATTCTAACACCTCTTTGTGCATTCACCGCCAAGGCAAAAGTCACGAGGAAAAGTAAAAGAACTTTTGTTTTCATAAGCTTATGTTGTTTGTATAGAAAATATCGTGCCAAAATTAAAACTGCTGACCAATTATGAAGTGCGTTTCCCAACCATTAGCTCCTGTAGATCCTGGTACGTTATCGAATCCGTAACCAAAATCAATTCCAAGAAGACCAAACGCAGGCATAAAAATACGCAGTCCAAAACCGGCAGATCTTTTTAAATCAAACGGATCATAGTCTTTAAAATTGTCAAAGGCAGAACCTCCTTCTAAAAATGCCAGTCCGTAAATAGTAGCCGAAGGATTAAAAGTGATCGGATATCTAAGCTCTAAGGAAAATTTGTTATAGATAGTAGACCCGTCATTATTAGGAATACCTGTTCGCTCGTTGATGGTTCTGATAGATTGATTTGGATATCCTCGCAACGCTATATTTTCTCTTCCGTCTAATGTAAAATTTCCCAAACCATCTCCACCTAGAAAAAATCTTTCAAACGGTACTATACCCCGATCGTTATTATAAGCTCCCAGAAATCCGAATTCTCCTTGTGTTTTGAGTACTAATTGATCGATAATTCTGGTATACCATGCGCCACTGAATTTTATTTTATAGAATTCAAGCCATTTAAACCTTTCCTGGTCAATTTCCTGTATTGTGATCTGATCATTATCTTCAAGTGCCTGCTCCCTGCGTTCTCTTAACTCCTTATAGTCTGTGTTATCGAATAAAGAATAAGGAGGAGTCAATTTAGCAGTGATACTGAACTGAGATCCGCCTACTGGAAATATTGGATTATTAAATGTATTGTTTCGGCTAAAACCAATAGTATAAGATATATTATTAGAGAAACCATCACCAAAAGTGAACAAGCCTGTGTTATAGTTTTTAAGATCGTAATGTTGAAAAGCCAATGCATGAGATAATGTGAAAAAGTTATCCGGGACTTCAAGTCTTTTGGCTAAACCAAAAGTAATACCTGTAATAAGAAAACGACGGTCACGATCTACTTCTATTCGCCCACTGGTCGCAAATCTATCAAACAAATATTGTACTGTATGAGATAAGGAGGCTGAGAACTGAACAGGTTTTTCACCACCCAGCCATGGCTCCATAAATGAAAAACTATAGGTTTGAAAAGAACGGCTGGCTTGAAGCCTTAATGAAAGGCTTTGCCCATCACCCATCGGAATAGGTTTGTAGGCATCCTTTTTAAAAATATCACGTATCGAAAAATTGCTAAATGACAATCCTAAGGTACCAATAAAGCCTCCACCGCCGAAACCTCCCTGGAGTTCGATCTGGCTCGACCCTCTTTCAACAACCTTATATTGTACATCGACCGTTCCATCATTTGGATTCGGATTTTGAATATCCGGTACTACCTGTTCGGGATCAAAGAAACGTAATTGACCCAACTCACGAATGGTTCTGATTATGTTGCTTTTATTATACAACTGACCCGGTCTTACCCTCAGTTCTCTGTAAATAACGTGGTCGTTTGTCTTATCATTACCAACAACTCTCACATTATTTATGTAAGCCGGTTTTCCTTCAATAATTCTGATCTCAAAATTAATTGTGTCGTTCTCAGCAGAAACCTCTACCGGATTGATCCTTGAAAAAAGGTAACCATTGTTCTGATAAAGATTGGTAATATCTTCGGCATCCGGTTTCGAATTATCGGCAATTCTCTCTCTAAGCAGGACACCATTATATGTATCTCCCTTGTCGATTCCCAAAACCGCTGATAAGACCTGATCTGTATAGGCAGTATTCCCAACAAAATCAATATCACCAAAGTAGTATTTATTACCCTCTTCTACTTTTACCGTAATGTCCAGGGTATTTTTCTTTTTATCATATACAACTGTATCAGAGATCACTCTGGCGTCTCTATACCCTTTTTCTTTATAGGCGTCTACGATTGAACTTAGGTCTTCCTTATAATCTGCATCAATAAACTTTGATTTTTTCCAGAAACGAAGTGGCATTTTCTTTTTGGTATTGGACATTGCCTTACGAAGCTTTTTGTCTTTCAGCTTTTCGTTTCCTTCAAAATTAATCTTGCTTATTTTAACCTTGTTGCCTTTATCGATATCTACCAATACTTTTAAGGCATTAGTTTCAGTTGTATCTGCTTTGGTAAGAATATTAACTTTGGCGTTTAAATACCCTTGTTTTTTGTATTTATTAAGGATGTAGTTTTTCGTATTGGTCAAAAAACTTTCAGTAACCTTCTTGCCCTTTTTTAATTCTGTGTCCTTAATAATATTTTCAGCCTTCTTTTTCTTAATTCCGGTAACCTTCGCTTCCGATAGTGTAGGCAGCTCCTGAATGTTTAGTTCAAGATAGACAGTTTCTCCTTCTATGTTAGTGATATAAAGGTTAATATCACTAAATAACTCTAATTTCCAGAGCTTGTTTAATACCTTGCTTATTTCTTCACCGGGAATGGTGATTACCTGACCGGTACGCAGACCCGTATAGGTAATAACCGTTTGTGCATTATAACTTTTGATTCCGGTGACCTCTACGCCACCGAGAATATATTTTTTCCCTTTATCGAAAGGAATGTCCTGCGCATTACCAAATTGAATACAAAAAATCAGCGTCAATACTAATATACCAAAATACCTACTACCTTTGATATTCTTAATTAAGTTGTTCACTTGTCTTTCCAAATCTGCGTTCTCTATTTTGATAGTTTAATATGGCTTCATAAAGATCCTCCTTCGTAAAATCCGGCCAAAGAATATCGGTGAAATACAATTCAGCATAAGCAATTTGCCAAAGCAAAAAATTGCTGACACGGTGTTCTCCACTTGTTCTAATTAACAGGTCTACATCTGGTAAATCTTGCGTGTAAAGATGTGCATTTATAATTGATTCGTCAATACTTTCGACTGAAATTATATTATTTTTAACTTTGGAACTCAGAGATTTCACCGCATTCTTAATTTCTTCACGGGCTCCATAACTAAGTGCCAATGTTAAAGTCATGCGATTGTTATCTTTTGTTCTTTCAATTACGTCTAACAATTCCTTCTTTGCAGTTTTTGGAAGGGTTTCAATATTACCAATACTGGTAAGGCGAATATTATTCTTAGTAAGTAATCTGAGTTCTTTTCGTAGTGAAGTGACTAACAATTTCATTAATGTTTCCACTTCCAGTTTAGGTCGGTTCCAGTTTTCGGTAGAAAAGGCATATAAAGTAAGATTTCTGACGCCCAATTCTGCACAGGCCTCTACTACCTGTTTAACAGCCTTCGTTCCATTTTCATGACCAAAAATCCTAAGTTTACCCTTTTGCTTAGCCCATCTCCCATTACCATCCATAATGATAGCTATATGCTCGGGTAGCTTATCTTTATTAATTAGGTCTTTTTGGTTCATTATAATATTCTACTCAAAACAGTAATAACACGGTCTTCTACCAAAGGTATATGTTAGGGTTATTCCTGAGAAGACATACCAATCATCACTGTAAATATTTCCAAAACTTAAATTGCCATTTGCATTGTCGGGGTTACTGCCGTCCAGATTATCTGTAAATGTATATCTAGCTCCCACCTCTGCCCCTAATACAAGATGCTTTCCTATTTTACCCTTTACACCGAGGGTCATTGGGATTGCAAATGTATTACGATTTCCATTATCTTCAACTACTCCACCGTTAAAATTAAGTTTGGAATGACTAAAATATGACAATCCACCGTAAATATAAGGGGTTACCGGCTTGCTAAAATTGTGAAGATTAAAGGGTAAGAAGTTAAACTCCATGCCAATCGAAAGTTCTCGAATAGAATTTTTAAATTGAAAATCACGCTGTATTCTTGAATTGATATCAGAATCAGCATCATCACCAGATAGTTCGGTGAAAATAAGACTTGCTCTATAGGAATACCTACTACTCTTGTTCCATTTATAAATGAAACCAAATGCCAGCTGATTAGGATTTATATAATTGGTTGCACCAATATCTCCTATATAATTACTTCCCCCGGTGAATACACCTATCTCGTGTATTTGAGAAGTTGCTGAAAACATTCCAGTTAACAGAAAAAACAAAAGCAAAATTATCCTCATAAATCTAAAAGTTTGCAAATATAACAATTAAGATTACTCAGGGGCAATAAGTAATGGAAACGGTACGATTCTTAAACAGGTTTTGAACCTTTTTATTGTCTAATTTCGCTTATCCTCTCCCCATAACAGCTTTTTTCTTAATGTTTTAAGAAAACTCTCGGAAGTAAGTTCTACCATATTAATATGAAATGGGGCCTTATTAATAATGATTTCGGTTTTATTGTCTACAGTTGCTATTCGTGAATCGAGCGAAACCAAATAACTGTTCTCTCTACCAGAGATTTCAAGCCGAATCTTTTTATTATCCGGTATTACCAATGGTCTTGCATTAAGATTATGAGGAGCAATAGGTGTAAAGACAAGAGCGTTTGTATCGGGAGTGATCACGGGACCTCCACAACTTAAAGAATATCCGGTAGAACCGGTGGGAGTGGAAATTATTAATCCGTCTGCCCAATAAGAGGTAAGATATTCATCGTCTATAAAAGTAGCAACCGTTATCATTGAGGTTGTATTCTTTCTACTTACTGCTATCTCGTTCAAAGCAAAATTGAGCTCGGTCAATTCACTAAGGGCTGGTTTGGTATTGATTTCCAAAAGGCTTCTCTTAACAACTGTATAATTTCCTTTAAACAATTCGTCAATTGCATTGACAATAGCCTCTTTTTGTATGGTAGCTAAAAATCCTAAGCGCCCTGTATTTATACCAACCACCGGTATATCATGATCACGCACCAGTAGAATTGTTCTTAAAATAGTGCCATCTCCCCCGACACTAAAAAAAATATCGAAAGAATTATCAAGGTCTTCGTAAGCACTAAAAGTTTCGGTTGGATGCGGAACTTCAATCTTTTGTTTCTTAAGAATTTCAAGATATCCTGCCTCTATGAAGATTGTTGCTTTCCTTCGATGTAATTCTCCCAGTAAACTTCGAATACAACCATCAGAGCCCTCATGATAAAATTGGCCGAACACCGCTACCTTCATAGCTCTAAATTAAATATTAAGGAATTTTTTCAGGTAGTCTGATCTTTCTTTGAGACCTTCCATATACATATCATCTTCATTACCTATAATAATATTATAGTTATACCTTCGCAGGGTTTGAAGAATTGAGTTTAAACCTGTATTACCTATTTTCAATGTTATTTGAACAATATCATCTCTTGAATCAGAGATAAAAGCTCCCAGTAATTTACCCTCGTTGCTTTCCACAATCTGAGAGATCTCACTAAAAGAATAATCTTTCATTCCTTTTTCCACGATCACCACACCTCCTGGCTCATATAAGAAAGGAGTTTCGTTGAAAAGGGTAATTATATCTATTAATTCGTAATATCCAGCATAAAGATTAGCGTCATCTAAAACGGGAACCAAATTGGCATTATGCCTAGCAAATGTTTCCAGAACATCCAACCAACTGGTACTTTTTCTTACGAAGAAGGTGTCAAGAGCATATCGATAGTCTCCCACTTTCTTCGCGCTATCAAATGCCTGAATATCATCTTCTGAAATGTTTCCTATAAGAAAATCATTTTCTACCACGGGTAAATGCGTGCAGGTCAAGCTCGCAAATTTGATCATAACCTCTGCGATAGAATGCTCCGGGGTGAGTGCTTCAATATCAAAACCTATATAAGAACTAATCTTAATCATCTCTTTTCTTATAAACGGCAAATTAATTAAAATCTATGATAAAATGCATGACCTACTTTGTATTTTTGCTGTAATAAACGTTATAAAACGCTTTTTATGACCAAACTTAGTGTTAATATCAATAAAATTGCCACACTTAGAAATGCAAGGGGTGGAAATACTCCCAATCTATTAAAAGTAGCACGAGATGTTGAAGAATTTGGAGGTCAGGGAATAACGGTACACCCAAGACCAGACGAAAGACATATTCGTTATCAGGATGCAAGAGACTTAAAAAAACTGGTTACTACAGAATACAATATTGAAGGTAATCCTGTAAAGAAATTTATGGATCTTGTTCTGGATGTAAAACCTACTCAGGTGACTTTGGTGCCGGATGCGGAAGATGCAATTACCTCGAATGCAGGATGGGACACACACAAAAACAAAAGCTTTTTGCAGGAAGTTATTTCTGAATTCAAAAGGAATCATATCAGAACTTCCATTTTTGTAGATCCAACGGAAAAAATGATTGAAGGGGCTGCACAAACGGGTACAGATCGCATTGAACTTTATACTGAGGCATACGCAGAAGCTTACTTACAAGGAAACAGGCAAGGTATTGAGCCCTATAGAAAAGCTGCGGTCTTAGCAAATCAACTTCATCTTGGCATTAATGCAGGACACGATCTGAGCCTGGATAATATTGCATTTTTCAAAGAAAATATCCCCAATTTACTTGAGGTTTCCATTGGTCATGCGCTTATTTGCGAATCTCTTTATCTGGGACTGGAAAATGTAATTAATCTTTACCTTCATAAACTTAGCTAATGGCACTGCTTCATTCTAAAATCTTAGGTCAGGGAGAACCCCTTATTATATTGCATGGCTTTTTGGGAATGTCTGATAATTGGAAAACACTAGGAAATTATTATAGTGAAAAGGGTTTTGAAGTGCACCTTGTAGATCAACGAAATCATGGCCGTAGTTTTCATTCAGATACCTTTTCGTACCATTTGCTTAGCGAAGATCTAAAAGCCTACATAGACCACCATAAGCTAGATGAAGTTTACCTTATTGGTCACTCAATGGGCGGAAAAACCGCTATGTATTTTGCTCAAAATTTCCCGAAACACGTAAAAAAATTAATCGTGGCAGATATAGCACCGCGGTACTATCCTGTTCACCATCAAGACATCCTTAACGGTCTTAACGCTGTAAATCTAGAAAACATGGAGTCCCGCAACGATGCAGACGATCAGCTAAAGAAACATATTACTGATTTTGGCATCAGGCAGTTTTTATTGAAAAATTTGTACCGGAAGACCAAAGATCGTTTTGACTGGAGAATGAACTTACCCGTGCTATCTTTACTTATTGAACAGGTAGGAGAGGCTACGCCGGTTGATCAAAAATTTCAAGGGCAAACACTCTTCATTAAAGGTGGAAAATCCAATTATATCAGAGAAGAGGATGCCGCACTCATCCAAAATCTGTTTCCTAATGCAGAAGTAAAAACCATCGAAAGTGCAGGCCACTGGCTTCATGCAGAAAAACCAGAGGAATTCTTAGATATCTCAATGCAATTCTTTAAAAAGAATTAAACTACCTAAATTTGATTAACTTTAATTTTTCTAAAAACGTTTTATAATGAAATTTATCTTCAGAATCCTTTTGTCAGCGCTGGCTGTGGTTGTGTTGGCAAAACTACTTCCGGGTGTCGCAGTAGACAGCTATATCACTGCTATCATAGTAGCCATCGTATTAGGACTTTTGAAATTTATTGTAAAACCTATTCTCATTATTCTTACACTTCCAGTAACGATTCTCACTTTAGGGCTTTTTTTATTGATCATCAATGCGATTATCATAATTCTGGCGGATAAACTGGTAGACGGATTTATGGTTGACGGACTCTGGTGGGCATTGCTGTTTAGCCTGTTACTGTCTCTCTTTCAATCGGTTTTATTTTCGCTTTTAAAAGAGGATAAAAAAGATTAACATTACCTTTGAATTTCAAGCACTTGAAAACTTGGCTAGCTTGCAAAAAAATCATAATTTTGCAAGCCGTTTCAGACGGATGGATAATAAAATTTTAGAAGAAGTAATGGATATTACCAGAGAGCAAATAGATGATTTAAATGCAATTGTTACAGTTGCGATCTCAAAAGAAGATTATAGTGACAAAGTAAACGAAATCTTAAACGATTATCGTAAAAAAGCTAATATCCCCGGGTTTCGTAAAGGGCACGTACCGATGGGGCTTGTAAAAAAACAGTACGGTAGAGCAGTTCTGGTAGACGAGGTAAACAAACTTCTCCAGGATTCTCTTAATAAATATCTCACTGAAGAAAAGCTGGATGTTTTAGGAAATCCGTTGCCAAAACCGCAGAATGATTTTGACTGGGATGCGGAAAACTTCTCTTTTGAGTTTGAATTGGGTCTTACACCTACATTCGAGGTAAATCTTAAAAGTAAAAAACCCATTACCCACTATAAAATTACGGCAGATAAAAAAATGATCAACAGCCAGATCGAAAGTTTCAGAAAACAATATGGTAAGTTGATCTCGAAAGATACAGTTGGTGAAAACGATGAGATCACTGGAAAATTCACCAGTGAGACGCACGAAATTGAGAACCAAACTACTTTTCCGCTTTCTAAGATTAAAGGCAAAGCAAATGTAAAACAATTGAAAGGCGCTGGAAAAGGAGACGTTATTATGTTGTCTACCAAAGGGTTGTTTGAAGATGATCACGATCTTATTAAGCATTTGGGTATCGATCATGACAAAGCTCACGATCTTGATATCGAGGTGGCTTTCGAAATCACAGAGATCAACACCAGAGAACTTGCTGAAGTTAATCAGGAGTTTTTAGATAAGCTCTTTGGAAAAGATGTGGTTAGCTCTGAAAAAGAAATGGCAGAAAAAATCAAAGAAGATGCCGAGAAGCAGTTCCTTCAGCAGGCAGACCAGAAACTCTTGAACGATGTTACAGAGCATTTGGTAGAGAACACCAAATTTGACTTGCCCGCAGCATTTCTTAAAAAATGGATACAAGCTACTGGTGAAAAGCCATTGAGTGAAGATGAAGCGAGTGAAGAATATGAGAAATCAGAAAAAGGTCTTCGGTACCAATTAATCGAAGGAAAACTAATTCAAGAGCATAACCTTCAGGTTACGTTCGATGAAATTAAAGAATTTGCTAAAGGCTTTATCAAAGCTCAAATGGCACAATTCGGACAAATGAATCCGTCTGACGAGGATGTTGAGGGTGTTGTAGGAAGAGTCCTATCTAATCAAGATGAGGTAAAAAGAATGTCTGAACAGCTTATGAGCCAAAAGCTTGTAAATCTCTATAAGGAAAATGCCAATCTTAAAGAGAAAAAGATCACCTATGAAAACTTCGTTAAAGAAGTATACGGTGCCTAAATTGTAAAAATAATTTTACTTATATTTAAGCGTTAATAGAGTTCGTATTAACGCTTTTTTTAAAGTAAACTACCTCAGGCAAACCCATAAGGTATTTGCTTGAAACAAACGTTTAATTTCGAGGCAAGCCCCGGGGTATTAGACCCTTAGGCGGTGCTAATAAAAACCGTTTAAAAATTATATGGATTACGGAAAAGAATTTGAAAAGTATGCAATAGGCCACCACGGTATTAGCAGTACTTATTATGATAAAATTGTAAGTCGTGTAACGCCGGTTGGTCTTACTCCAAATATTATTGAAGAACGTCAATTGAACGCAGTGGCGATGGACGTGTTTTCAAGATTAATGATGGATAGAATCATCTTTCTGGGAACAGGTATTGACGACCAGGTTGCGAACATCGTTCAGGCACAGTTACTTTTTCTTGAAAGTACAGATGCCAGTAAAGATATTCAAATCTACATTAATTCTCCGGGAGGAAGTGTTTATGCCGGGCTTGGGATCTATGATACTATGCAGTTCATTAAACCAGACGTAGCAACGATCTGTACAGGGATGGCAGCTTCCATGGGTGCTGTACTGCTGTGTGCAGGAGAAAAAGGAAAAAGAAGTGGTCTTACACATTCAAGAGTTATGATACACCAACCTCTTGGAGGTGCTCAAGGGCAAGCAAGTGATATTGAGATTACTGCTCGTGAGATCCTTAAATTAAAAGACGAATTATATCAGATTATTGCAAAGCATTCAGAGCAAACTTTTGAGAAAGTAAGCGAAGACAGTGATCGGGATTACTGGATGAAAGCGGAGCAAGCTAAAGCTTATGGAATGATTGATGAAATTCTTGTAAGAGAATAAGCATCCTGATACTAAAAAGAAAAGATTATGGCAAAGGAAGAACTTGAATGTTCGTTTTGCGGCAGAAAAAAACCTGAAACCAACTTGTTAATTGCAGGCTTGGATGCCCATATCTGCGATAGATGTATTGAGCAGGCACATGGCATTGTACTGGAAGAGTCCAGACAATCCAAGACCAATGAATTATCTTCTGAGCTAATTCTTAAAAAACCAAAGGAGATCAAAGAATTTCTTGATCAGTTTATCATAGGACAGGAGGCTACCAAAAAAGTAATGTCTGTTGCCGTATACAACCATTATAAAAGGTTGTTACAACCCGGTGGTGATGATACTGAAATTCAAAAGAGTAATATCATCATGGCGGGTCAAACCGGTACTGGTAAGACACTTATTGCAAAAACGGTCGCTAAGATGCTCAACGTCCCACTTGCTATTGTAGATGCTACTGTACTAACCGAAGCCGGGTATGTAGGAGAAGATGTAGAAAGCATTTTGACAAGACTATTGCAAGCTGCCGACTATAATCTTGAAAAAGCGCAGAGAGGAATTGTGTTTATAGACGAGATAGACAAGATTGCACGTAAAAGTGACAATCCTTCAATCACCAGAGACGTTTCCGGTGAAGGTGTACAACAGGCACTTTTAAAATTACTGGAAGGTACGGTAGTAAATGTTCCGCCAAAAGGAGGACGTAAACATCCAGATCAAAAGTTTATCGAGGTAAACACGGAGAATATTCTATTTATTGCCGGCGGTGCTTTTGATGGCATTGAAAAGATTATTACGCGTAGAATTAACATGAAAGCTGTAGGTTACAGCGCTTCGAAACAGGAAGATGCTGTAGACAAAGAGAATCTGCTACAATATATCATCCCTAAAGACCTTAAAGATTTCGGACTTATTCCTGAGATTATCGGAAGGCTTCCGGTACTTACTCACATGAATCCATTAGATGAAGGTACTCTCAGAGCAATCTTAACTGAGCCGAAAAATGCTATTATCAAACAGTATACAAAGTTGTTTCAAATGGATGAGATCGAGTTCTCTATAGATAATGAGGCACTTGATTACATTGTAAAAAAAGCCATAGAATACAAACTGGGAGCGCGAGGTTTAAGATCGCTGTGTGAAGCCATTCTAACTGATGCCATGTTTGAATTGCCCAGCTCAGAAGAAAAAGAATTACATATCACAAAACCCTATGCGGTCGAGAAGTTATCGAAAGCAACATTTAAAAAATTGAAAGCAGCATCCTAAGAGTAAACTACTTTAGGGCAAGCTCATAAGACATTTGTTCGAAACAAACGTTTCATTTCGAGGTAAGCCTCGGGGTATTAAACCTTTTGACGGTATAAATAAAAAAGCGGAATTAAAAAATTCCGCTTTTTTATTGATTCATTTTCATTAGTTCCTCTAAATAATCTCTTTTATTAGACAATCTGGGAATTTTATGTTGACCCCCCAGTTTATCCTTCATTTTTAACCAATCGTGAAAAAGTGAAGATCGGGCAATATGCAGCATCGGCTTGTTAAGTGCTATATTATTGTATCTTTTTGCTTCATAATCAGAATTTAATGCCTTGAGCGCATTATCCAGTAATTCTGAGAAATAGTCTATATTCTCAGGTGATTTCCTAAATTCGATCAACCATTCGTGCGCTCCTTTCTCTTTTCCTTCCATAAAAACAGGAGCAGCTGTATAATCGACTATTTCGCTTCCGGTTTTGGCACATACATTTTTAAGTGCTTCTTCCGCATTCTCAATAATCAGTTCTTCACCAAAAACATTAATATGATGTTTGGTTCTACCGGTTACTTTAATCCTGTACGGCCTAACTGAGGTAAATCGCACGGTATCTCCAATAAGATAACGCCACAAACCAGCGTTGGTCGTGATGACCATGGCGTAATTCTTACCAACCTCAACATTCCAGATCGGAAACACTTTCTCTTCCGGGGTTCCATAAACATCCATAGGAATAAATTCGTAAAAAATACCATAATCTAACATCAACAGTAGTTCATCTGAATCATTTCTATCCTGAATTGCAAAAAACCCTTCTGATGCATTATAAATCTCATAATATTTAAAGCTATTTCCCGGCAATAACTTTTTGTACTGATCTTTATAAGGATTGAAACTTACCCCTCCGTGGAAATAAACCTCCAGGTTCTTCCAAACTTCAAATAAATTTTCCTTACCTGTAGTCTCTAAAACTTTGTTCAGCAATACCAACATCCAGGAAGGCACGCCGGCCATACTGGTGACATTTTGCTGAATGGTTTCGGCAACAATAGCCTCCAGTTTTGATTCCCATTCACTCATTAAAGATACCCGATTACTGGGGGTACTGCTCATTTCTGCCCAAAATGGAAGATTATCAATAATAATTGCCGATAAATCACCAAAAAAGGTATCGTTATCTTCATATATTTCTTTGCTCCCCCCTAAACGTAAACTTTTGCCCGTGAGCAACCTTGAATCTTCATTATTATTGAAATACAGACATAGCATATCCTTTCCAGCCTTAAAATGACAATCTTCTAATGCTTCGGTACTTACCGGAATGAATTTACTTTTTGCATTTGTAGTTCCACTGCTCTTTGCAAACCATTTTATAGGAGATGGCCAGAAAATGTTTTGAAACCCCTTTCTCGTACGCTCTATAAGAGGCTCTATTTCTTCGTACTTATGTACTGGAATTCGGTCTTGAAAAGTTTCATAATTTTTAATAGATGAAAAATCATATTGTTTGCCAAACTCTGTACTTTGAGCATTAGATAGCAACTGACTCAACAATTCCATTTGCACTTCTTCCGGATACTTCAAAAACAATTCTATTTGATGAATACGCTTTTTTAACAACCAGGATGCAATGGAATTGAATAAAGGAATTGGCATATTTGCATTATCTTTAGGCTTTAAAAATAGCAAAACTTTTAGCATGTTTGAAGGAGTGTTAACAAAAATGAATACCGAATTTGCAGAACCTATTCAATACTATTTGATTCTGAAAGACGACTTTATAAATATGAATCAATTACTTGATTATAAAATTCGGTTACACTTCATAAAATATGAGTGCTTAAATTGTCATTTAGACAAGCCTATTTACAGACAAGGTTTTTGTAAAAGCTGCTTTTTTGAGATTCCGCAGGCTGCAGATTGGATCATGCGACCCGAATTGAGTACAGCCCATCTGGATAAAGAAGACAGAGATCTTGAATATGAAAAAAAGGTTCAATTGCAGCCACATATTGTATATCTGGCTAATTCAAGTAATATTAAAGTAGGAGTTACCCGAAAAAGCCAGGTTCCTACTCGCTGGATAGATCAGGGTGCCCATGAAGCAATTGAAATTGTCGAAGTTCCTAACAGATACCTGGCAGGGATCACTGAAGTTGCACTTAAAGATTACGTAGGAGACAAAACAAACTGGCGAAAAATGTTGAAAAATGACATTGTAGACGAAGATCTTGCTAACCATCGTGACCAGTTGAAAGAACATATCCCCGAAGAGGTATCACCTTATTTTATAGATCATAATACGGAAACTGAATTGAAATTTCCGGTGCTGAAATATCCGGAAAAACCTCAAAGTTTAAATCTTGAAAAAACACCCTCTTACGAAGGCGTACTCAAAGGCATTAAAGGACAATATTTAATTTTTGAAGACGATACCGTTTTTAACGTTCGCGGAAGCGAAGGGTATTATGTAGGGATTACGGTAATAAAAAATCCCCGAAACTAATCGGGGATCTTTTTATATTTCTTCTTCGCTTCTTAACTTCTGAATGTAGGAAGCTTTTTGTATTTGCTTTCTTCTTTTAACAGATTTCTTAGTAAAGTGTTGATTCTCTCTTAAGTTCTGTAAAACTTTTGTATCTCTATACTTACGCTTTAGTCTTTTGAGAGCTCTATCTATTTTCTCTCCCTCTTTTACGTTAATAATCAGCATTTATATTTTAATATTTGTGTTTATATTTCTTCAAACAGGTTGTAAAGATAATTAATTATTTTAGCCTAGATAAGTTTTAAGTACTTTATTTCTAGAACTTACTCTTAACCTTCTAATTGCTTTTTCACGTATTTGTCTTACACGTTCCCGAGTGAGATCGAACGTTTGGCCAATTTCTTCAAGGCTCATAGGTTGATGATCTCCTATACCAAAGTATAGACGTACCACATCTCCTTCTCTGGCAGTAAGTGTATCTAAGGCCCTATTAATTTCTGTATTGAGTGAATCGTTTAACAACTCTCTATCGGGCTTAGGAGATTCACTAGATTTCATCACGTCCAGTAAACTTGATGTTTCTCCTTCTTTCAGAGGTGCATCCATAGATAGATGACGTCCCGAATTTTTAAGCGATTGTTTCACTTCGGAAATCGACATATCTAATTCTCTGGCAATCTCTTCTGCAGAAGGCGGTCGTTGATGTGCCTGCTCTAGATAAGAAACTGCTTTCTTAATTTTATTGATAGATCCAATCTTATTTAATGGAAGTCTCACAATACGAGATTGCTCTGCAAGTGCTTGTAAAATAGCCTGGCGTATCCACCAAACAGCGTAGGAAATAAATTTAAATCCGCGGGTTTCGTCAAAGCGTTTCGCCGCTTTCACCAAACCTACATTTCCTTCATTGATAAGATCGGGTAAGGAAAGACCCTGATTTTGATATTGTTTTGCTACAGAAACTACAAAACGAAGATTCGCAGTTGTCAGTTTTTCTAAAGCTATCTGGTCACCTTTCTTTATGCGTTGTGCCAGTTCTACTTCTTCGTCTGCTGTGATCAGACTTACTTTACTAATGTCTTGGAGATACTTGTCTAAGGATTTGGATTCGCGATTGGTTACCTGCTTGGTAATTTTAAGTTGCCTCATTAAAAGAATTTACGGTTTATAGTTTCTAATCTTACTACATTATAACCTTTTTTATGAGAAAACCAAAAAAGTAACAAAATTTTCACATTTAATTGCTACGAAATTAATAATTTAACCATTTGGACTAGACTTATGGCAACTAGAGCGGTACCAATTATCCTGTTCATATAAATAGCAGCGTTGGCTATCTTATTTTTAATGAACGTGCTTATCCCACTGTAAAAATATAAAGAGACTACTTTACCCAGGAACACTCCTATTAAAAAAATCACCGGCAACCAGATAGAATTAGCAAGGTTTAAATTAACTTGATACATTTGTATCACGCCAAGGATGAAGATCCAGTAGATCAGTACCGGCGGATTTAATAACCCCAGTATAAATCCTTTAAAATATTCAGAGCCGAAAGTATCTTTACTCCTTATTGAAGTTGTTTGCTCCTTAAGAAGAAAATGTATCCCCAGTATAAATAGAACAACAATTAAGAGTATAATAATCCAAGTAGTCTGCATCAGGTATTCAATCACCATCATACCAAAATTCATCGCAATCAGGGCTAGCAAAATTTCTGCTAGCGCAGCCGTGTACGCTATTCGCATCGCCCTGTGTGTATTGTGATTTACGGTTGTATGTATAACAGATAAGTTTACCGTACCGAACGGCAGGGCACCGATAAATGCCACGACCAAACCTACTAAGAAATAAAATACTATTTGCATACAGGTTTGGTCGAAATCCTTAACTTGAAATTACAAGATTTTTAATTTTTTTCAAGCTAATCCTACCACAACAAACTACTTTAATTAAAATCTAATTATCTCTGCATCAATTTTTTTATTCTATAAAACAACCTTTCTATTAATCTTAGATCATCAGTAATAATTTCCGCGTTAGCAAAAATTTCATATTTGAATGGGATTTCCTTTCCAAAGTTTGTTATAAGCTTTTCTGGTAATTTGATATTAATCAAAAAATAACCTTCAGAATTTGGCACTTTGGAAATATCACTTATTTTTCCTTCCAACACTCCAAATTCAGTGGCATCATATCCAAATATTCTTAGAATTACCTTTTGATCCCTTTTTACTTTGCCAAGATTTTCAGAATTTGTTTTAACAATTGCCAAATAAGAAGACTTCTCATTGGGTATAATTGAAAACATTTGAGTTCCTTTTTTTACAGATTTATTAATTACCCAGGCATCATGATAAGATACCATCCCTGACAATTGGGCTTTTAACAAATACTTTCTTTCCCATTCTTGTATAGAACTTTTTAGAATATCCAAATTTTGCTCTACTTTTAAAGAAAGCATATTTTTTGCACGAAATTCTTCCACGAAGCTATTTTCTTTACTATTACGTGTTTTTACTATATTCTCCTTTAACACAGAAATACTTAACTCAATGTCGTTTAATTTTTTTCTAACCTGTAAAAATTCTTTTTCAATATTTTCAATTTCCTGAGCCGCCAAAACACCTTTCATAAAAAGCTTTTTGCTTCGATCTAATTCTTTGGATTTTAGAGTTATCTCGGTTCTAGTAAGTTTTCGCTGTGCTTCCAGCGTGTTCAATCTTCTAATATTTTCTTCAAATACTTGCTCAGAAGTTTTATAATTATCGGAAAAGGGATTCATCTCATCGTTGATCTTAAATTCGAGATAACTATTTTCAAAAGCTGCATAATCCCTTTCTAATTCACCTAAAAAAAGTGATGTAACTTTTTGAACTGGAAAATGAAAAGAAGAAGAGTCCATATTCAAATTATTCAAAAGTCTCTTGATAAAAAGTACGTCTAAATAATCAGCGGAGTTTTCTATTACTGCAATACAATCATCTTTTGTGACTAAATCTCCGTCTTTAAATAATAAATGGGTAATTCTACCTTCGGTATTTGCAATAAGTTGTTGTGGTGGGCGATCAGTAGTTATCAAGGCTTCGGATTCAACTATATCAGGATATTTTACTAACCATAAAAAAAAGAAGAAAATTAATATAAGAGCTAGAAAAAGAGCACTGCCCCATCTTATCATCCAATTAGGAACAAAAGAAAGAATATCTTCAACCTCATAGCTTCTAAGTTGACTATCAAAATTATTTTTAGTACTATTCTCCAAGTTCCAATTGATTTTTAACTAAACGATAATATTCTCCCTTTAAATCAACGAGTTCTGAATGACTCCCTCTTTCTACAATATTTCCCCTTTCAAGAACAAAGATAACGTCAGCATTCTTTACAGTACTTAACCGGTGAGCTATAATAAAAACAGTTTTGTCAATAAAGAAACCAGCTAAGTTTTTCATTATTATTTTTTCATTATTAGCATCAAGAGAAGATGTTGCTTCATCGAAAAACAAGATTTTTGGGTTTTTATATACTGCTCTGGCAATAAGAATACGCTGTTTTTGCCCAGTACTTAAACCTAAACCTTCCATTCCTATTTTAGTTTTATATTGATTGGGAAGCATTTCAATAAACTCATCAATATTTGCAATTTTAGCTGCTTGTTTTATTCTAGCTTTATCTGGAACTTCTTCTCCAAGAGCTATATTCTTTTCTATATTGTCATTAAAAATGTAACCTTCCTGCATAACAACCCCGCATAAGTTTCTCCAAGTATTCTGTGAAATATCATTAAGATTTTGTTTCCCCAAACTTATTGTACCTTCTTGGGGAATATAAAATTTTAATAACATTTTCAATAGTGTAGTTTTTCCACTTCCACTACTACCAACTATCGCAGTTATTTTATTAGATGGCATATTAAAATTAATGTTATTCAGAACAAAATCTTTTGCACCCTTATATCTAAATGACATATTTTTGACTGATATTCCATTTCCTAGGTTAACTTCTGTAATTTTATTATCTCCGGTAAGTTCTTCATCTTCTTTATTATGAATCTCAGCAAGTCTTTCTAACGCAATTTTAGCATCCTGCCCTTCTCTTAAAAATTCAACCATTTGTAATAATGGCAAGTTTAATTGACCCACAATATAGGCGATAGCAAGCATCATCCCCAAGGTTATATCTCCATTAATTACAAGGGTAGCTGAAACTATAGTGATAATAATATTTTTTAGCTCATTAATAAATTCCGAACCAACATTCTGATATTGTTCTAATGAAAGATTTTTAATCGAAATCTGGAAAAGTTTAGCTTGAAGTCGCTCCCAACCCCATCTTTTTTGTCTTTCTGCATTATGCAATTTGATTTCCTGCATACCATTTATAAGCTCAATCATATTGCTTTGCTCGATTCCCAATTGGGTAAATTTCTTATAGTCGAGTTCTGCTCTTTTTTTAAAAAACAATAAAATCCAACTTACATACAATAAACTTCCCACTACAAAAATTAAGAATATATAAAAATCGTATAAAAGCAAAATGAAGCCAAAAATTAGTAAATTAGTCAATGAAAACAATACACTTAATGATGAAGCAGTAAGAACACGTTCAATACGTTTATGGTCATTAATTCTTTGTAGAAGATCCCCCGTCATTTTAGCATCAAAATAAGAAATAGGAAGATTCATTAATTTAATGAAGAAATCTGAAATTAATGAAATATTTATTCGAGTGCTTAAATGAAGTAGTATCCAACTTCTTATTACCTCAACACCAATTTTACCAAGAAATATAAAAATTTGAGCCGATAAAATAAGGAAAATAAAATGGATATTTTGATTCTTAATACCAACATCAACTATACTCTGCGTTAAAAATGGAAATACTAATTGTAACATGCTAGATGCAATGAGTCCAAATATAAGCTGAAAAATAAACTTCTTATACTTTGTAATATAGCTGAAAATAAATGAGGTATTGAATTTTTCTTCCGATCCTATATTTTCTAGAGAATAGAACTTTGGAGATGGCTCCAAAGCAACGACTATCCCCTCCTTCTTATCTGCTTCAATGTTATCGTCTTTAGTTAACCAACTCTTTTTAAAATCTTCATTTGAATAATTAATCAGACCATAGGCGGGATCCGAAACATACATTTTATTTTTAGTCCTCTTATATAATACTACATAGTGATCTTGATTCCAATGAATTAATGCTGGCAAAGGAATTTGACCAAGAGTATCAAAATTAATTTTAACGGCCAATGTTCTAAAACCAATCTGTTCAGCAGCCTTTACTATATTTAAAAGATTGCTACCTTCACGCGTAGTTTCGCATAATTCTTTTAGGTACTCTAAAGAAATCTGTTTTCCATAAAAACTCGATATTATTTTTAAACATGTGGGGCCGCAATCCCTTCCATCGTACTGCTTATAAAACGGAAATCTCTTCATGAAGTACTTAAGTTTTCCAGGTAGCTGTAAAAGGATCGTAGTTACAATCTGATTCGAAAAAGTAAAAATCTGAGTTTTCTTCTTTTATCGGCATTCTTGAATCTGTACACATATATCTATATTCACAATCCTTACAGATTTTAATATCATTCTTATTTACATTCCAAACCTCTTTAAAATCTTTCATGTTTAAAACACTGTTCAATCTAGTATTACTAATATTACCGAATGATGTTAATTTGGTTTCTTTACAGTCAGGAGATTGCTTTATTGCCCCTTCTTCATCTATATAAACTTTTCTGTTGTAATAAACATTATGATTTTGTGCTTCTACAAAAAATTTAATATTTACGGCGAAATTTCTTCTATCAACTACATGCCCAGATTTAAGATTCAGATCATTGGTATAAGCAAATAAATGACTTACAGATTTTTTTAATTTATACCATTTTGTTTTAGGAGCATTAAATAAATGAATTCTAAAAATACGTTGGTTTTTTAAACATATTTCATCATATTTTTCTATGAAGGATTGCTCTTCTTCCAAATCGTTATCAACTGTCATTATTTCTATAGTCCTACAGGAAGATTTACAAAACACATCTAATACTTTGTAAAAGTATTTATCATGGACGTTTTTATTAGGAAACCTAAAACATACAGCCTCAACTCCAAGTTCTTCTAATTGTTGGTATATAGAAGGCAAGAGTTTAAAAGTAAAATCACCTACATCTATAATTATATTGGAAATTTGAAAAGGAGAATTATGATGGAGCGGGAAGTCGGGAAAACTTTCGGTTTCAAAGTCATTAAAAAAAATATACTCTTTTTCTACTAAAAAATCAAAGTATTCCATTAGGATTTCATAATTATCCTTATGAAAATCATCCAGTACTTCTTTAATTTTCTTTCCGGAGTACTCATCTAATATATCAAATAAAGCATTCGGAATATAGTCGAAAGTCTCACGATTTAAATCATAAATTATACTACGTAAAGCCCCTTTAATTGGGATACAGGTAGAGAATAGTTCAAACTTTTGATTTATATTTAGCTTCATCCGTTTCTTTTTCTAAAATAAGTTTTTCGGTCAGGTGGATTGGTTTATAAAAATATTTACAGATCATAAAATCAGTATTATGAAAATCAGAAGTTGCATGACGATAAGTGAAGTAATTATCAGGATCGATATATTCCAGTTCTTTATAGGTATCCAATATTTGAACATTCATTCTATCCTGCGAAAAGTCTACTATTTTTGAGAATTCCTTAAATATTTTTTTGTTCATAAGCTATTAATCTTTGAGCTATTATTGATTCAAGGTGATAATTACAATTTGCCGAAACCATCCCTAATTGTCCTACTGGATTAACTTCAAGAAAAAAATAATTATTAGTATATTTTTCTAACATTAAATCTATAGAACCAGTATTTAACTCCAATTTTTTCATCAACTTTTTTAATTTCTTAATTATGTCGTAAGGCAAGTTAAATGGAACAAATCTGTTAGGCTTGCTTAAATTATAGTTTCTATAATCTATAGATGTAGAGCTATCCCTTTGTGAAAAAATTGCCATTGAATAATAATCATCTTCAATAAAAAATGTCCTAATTTCTATAGTTTTCTCTACCTTTTCCTGAAATAATGAAGGGAAAAAAGTATCATTTAACTTTTCAAGATCATCCCTACTCACTTCTTTTGTTAAAACATTTAATTTATGCCCCTTAAAGTATATTAAATCAACATCAGCTATCGCCTTGTTTATTACTTTTACATGATTGGATAAAAATTCCAATGCATCTCTTTTAGATGATGTAATAAGAGTATCTGGAACATTCAATCCAATTTTTTTCGCAATCTTCAATACCCTTAACTTATTTAGGTTACCTCTCGCCAAATTAAAATGAGGAATCCATTTTTTATCATAGAGTGTATTAAAAAGTGTTTTGGAAACTGAATGAAATTCTGAAGAAAAAAAAGAAAGATATTCACGCGTAGCGATTATAGCTTCGTCGTCCATATCTTGCTCTTTGAGTGCTATTGAAAGTGCAGGCAAACGATTACTAGATACCCATCTTCTATAAAAAACTACGGAAACATTATTTAATTGAATTTCTTCTTCGTCAAACTTAAGTTTTTCCTTTAATATATATTGAGAAAAATCTTTTCCAAAATCAAAAACATTACCATTTATTCTTAGCGCCGAAAAATTATAAAAACGGATCCAGTCCAACACATCATTAGTAGGTTCATCGATGTTATTATGACTTAAAATTAAAATCATACTCTATAAAAATTATCATACCCCAATACTCTCTAACTTTATTTATTACGTTTTAATGAATCTAACATCAACTATTTTTTCTTAAGAAGAAAATACCACATGTTTAAGCAAATTAGGACTGAGATTTATACTTAAAGGTCTATTTAATGGAGGAAAAGTAAGGAATATTAAATGACTTGACTAAGTTTAATAATCCCCATTTACAAGATTATGATATCGTATAAGGGTGGAAATTTTAAACAGTATAAACAAAAAAGTCAGTATTTGCTTTAAACACTGACTTTTAGAAATTAAACGATTCTATTGAGCAATCGAAACTTCTTTCTTATCTTCATCAGTATCACTACAGTCACTTATACCACCACCAGAGTAACTACATCCCGTCAAGGTATATCCGCCCTGCACTGAAATCAAAGCGTTGGCATCAATTTGCTTATTAAATAATTCACTTTTCAAAGATTCAAGATTTTTCATAATTGATAAAATTTTAAGTTAATATTTTTGTAAGTACTTACTTCGTTAAAAGTAGGTAATTTTTTACAATTAAAAAAATTATTTTTGTTAATTTTTTAAATCCTAAAATTTTAACTTCGCTAACATCATACATGATATCTGTTACTAAACCTTAAGATAATTGCAGATTTAGTCGTACATTCAAAACTAGTTTTTGTCATCTTTATCCGAATGGTGTTCTTGAAAACGCATGTGACTTTTTAGATAATCTTCAAGAGAATCCAGCCCCATAGCTTTTCTTCTTGATTCTATACCAGATATATTCTTAATAGGATACAGTTTTGGTTTTCCGGCACTATTATAAACTAATTGTGTACCATATTTTTGTTTTTTACCGAGATTTACCATCACTCTATCGTATAAAAATGCGTAATTCTTCTTGTCGACATTCCCTTTACAAATTTCAGTCTTCATGACTTTTAAAACATTCTGCTGAAAGACTACATCATGATCACAATGTTGAACCAATAACCAAAAATTGAAAGAACTTACTTCACCAACCAGATTAATGCCTGGAAAAGAGTATTGATCAAAAATATCTTTACAAACCTTACAATTTCTTTTAAAAGTCTGTTTTTGTCTTTGTCCCAAGCTGTCTATTATTCTTAAATTAGCAGATTTGAAAGATGCCAAATAGTCTTCCTGAACCCTCTGATCTACTTTGACCATACTATCTATTTTAAATGAAAGTTCTTCGAGGTGTTGTGCCAAAACAAAATGAAAGTTGATGAGTAAAAAAAACAATAGAAAATAACATCTGCTTTTTTGCATTAAATGACTTTAAATTAATTTCTTTAAATATACGAAAGTATTTTGACTAGGTAAGTATTCTTTACTTACAATTAATATAAAAGTATATCTTACAACGACTATATTTATTTTTATATTCCTAATCTCTCGTATACATAGATATATTATCTCTAGCCTCTACCAGCGGTTTTTCTTTGCTAGTTTAAGATAAATAACTTAAAAATTTTTAGTAGATAAGACAGCTTAAGATCATGATAATAATTCTTCTATTAAGCTATTAATAGTTAGTTTTAAAGATAACTTGACATGGTCAAATTTAAAACTAACTATCATAAAACCATTTCGTAAAGGTATTTAGTTTCTCACCGTATCTTTTTTCCTTTCCTTTTTTCCAAATAGTCCTTTGATCAGGCTTCCAGCTGCATCTTTTACAGGATCACTTTTTTTGACGGTGTCATTGGTCACTGTGTCTTTTTCTTTCCCAAGAAGTCCTCCAAGTGCATCCTTTACTGCATCTTTGCCTTTACCCACTAACTTATCTTTTTGACGGGCAGCCAATTCTTTTGTCAAATTGGTTACGGCTTGCTTCAAATCCGTTGAAATACTCGGATTGGAAAAACTTCCTGTTAAAGAGGCGTTTACAGGAACCTTAACCTCTCCTGCTTCTTGATCGTTTAAACGTGCAATTAATTCCGCCGCATCTTTACCAAGGTATTTTGCAGGTACATTGAATTGAACACCGTATTGCATTGATCTGTCAAAACCATGGCTTCCGGCTACAGTTATAGCAATATCTTTGTAATTAAAATCGAAAGGCGCTAATTTTACTTTACCATCTTCAAAAGATAAAGAAGTTTTCAGGTCTTCCAGATCCAATTTGGAAAGATCTATAAAATTAAGCTGGTTATTCACCAGCGATAATACTTTTGAATTTTCTGGATTGATTTTAGAGGATAAAAATTCTGCAAGTGCATTACCACTTACAGAACTCAGGTCTGGCGTGAAATCATCTGTTAGATTTCCTGATAGTGATAAGGTAGCATTCAGTTTTCCTTGAATTGCATCTGCCAAAGGTGCCAATGCTTTAAATAATTCCAATTGTTTGAAAGAACTGGCTATGTTGAATGCGTTTATATCCAGATTCATATCAAAAACAGGAGTTTCAGATTTGGTAGACACGCTACCATTTAAAGCCAGCGCACCATCAAAAACTGAAGAATTCAGGTTTTTTAATATGGCTTTTTCATCAGCTATCAACAATGTTCCGCTAACGTCTTTTAAAGTGATGTTGTCGTATAACACCGTTTCTGCTGTTGCCTCTATGGTACAATCCAAAAACGAAGGTATCTTAATTTCCGGTTTTGCCTGATCTTCTTTTCTTTTTTGAGCCTCATTATTCTTCCCTTCTTCATCTGATTGCTCTTTCACCATAAAGTCATTAACCGCAAACGTGTTAGAGCGCATATTGAATTTCCCTTTAAAGGTTTCATTATTGAAAAGATATCCAAGCAGATTAGAAATGGTACCATTCGCTCTGATATCTGTGTTACCTGTGAGCGCATCCAATGAATTCAAAGTAACAGTTTGCGGATTAAAGGTTAAATCGGCTTTATTGATCTTTATCGGTTTTGCCAATTCTTCTGATTCGTAATTGAACCCAGTAAGCACCAAAGTACCCTCATTTCGTGTTTTTTCATACGCACCCTTTTCAATAGTATTCATGTCAAAAGAGGTAGTCACATTTGCATCTAAGATTCCAGATAAGGGTACCTGCGTTTCAATGGGGTATGCGTTACTTAAATTTCCCAGATTAAGCCTTCCGTCGATGTGAGCATTTATATAGGGGTTTTCTATAAGATTACTAAACCTGGCATTTGCGTTAAAAACGTCATCATCTATTTTAAAAGACAATTGATCTACATTTATATATGTATCCTTTGGCAGTCCTGTTTCATTCGCGATCAGTGTTTTAATTTTTATGTTTTCAACAGATTTAGGCAACTGCGGATATTTGAACTTCGCATTATCCGATTGCAATGAAATGGTAAACTCAGGAATATGAACATCATCTACTTTTCCTTCAAATTTTCCATCTACCTCAAACTTACCTTCGGTTTGAACCTGATCGATATTTTTCGCATAGGTTTCAGGGATCACTGCTAGAAAGTTCTTGAAGTCAGATGAAGGTGTTTTAAACGAAATGCTAACCAGTTGATGATCTTCGTTCAGTTTCACGAATCCATCAAACACGAGCGGTAGCTGATTGACAATGGCTTCATTTTTTAGAAAACTATATGTACTCTCCTTAAGATCTATACCTATAAGTGCATCTAATTTTACCGGATTCCTGTTCAAATAATTAATGCTGTCCATTTCAAATGATACCAAAGCTGAAGAAAAGGTGGCGAGCTCAGATTTTTCCAGTGACAGATCTCCTTCACCTGTATGTTGTAAAGAATCAATTTTCAGCACGATTCCAGTGCCCATATCTTCATAGTAGACAGTTGCATTGTTTATTTCATAACCATCCACCGAAAATTCAAAATTGCTGTTTTTAGTTTCTGTAGAAGCGCTGGCAGCCTCTTCTTTTTTAGCAATATCATAATTTGCTGCTCCCTGCTCATTGATGAAAAGTTTAAGCCGTGTATTATCTACACTAAAATGCTGAACTCGAATTACTTCAGAAGCATCTTTAAAAAGCTCCCCTATACCCATTCTCAATTCAATTTCTTCGGCATAGAATAATGTATCATTTGCAAAAGGTGAATTATTGATGATTACCGTATTTTTCAGATTAACGGTCGCATTGGGAAAGCCTCTGAAAATACTCAGGTCTGCCTCCTGAAAATCTACTCTAGCATTTAGATTGTTGTTTAAGTTTTGTTTGATCAAATCGATGATCTTTCCCTTAAAAATAAAAGGAACAGCCACGAGAATTCCAATGAACAGCACAAGGATAATGGCCGTTATTTTTATAATTTTTCGTTTATTTTTCATAATTCATTGCTTTGATTAGCTATGATACTATTTTAATTCCATAGGGTTTAACACGAATAGTAGAATCTTTAATCCAGATGTATTTCGTCATTTACACCCAGCTTAAAACGGCGTCTCATTATATATACGAAAAGATACAGAAAAGGGGTGTCGATCGCCGCGATAAACACTTTAAAAAGAAAACCGCTTATCAAAAGGCCGTAGAACATATTCCAGGGAAGTACTTTAAAAACACACAATAATCCTACCACCGTAAAGGTGTCTACAAACTGCGAGCTAAATGTGGAAAAATTATTGCGAAGCCACAGGTATTTGCCTCCGGTGAGCTTCTTCCAGAAATGATAGATTGTAATATCAATATACTGCGCAAATAGATAGGCGAGCATAGATGCCAATACAGCTATAGGTGATAGCGCAAACACTCCTGAAAACATTTTATTATCGACTGGGGAATTGGGCAATGCAGGCACTAAATCGGCTACCAAAATAATGCCCATAGAGAAAAATGAGGCAAAAATACCTGCAGTTACGATCTGATTGGCTTTTTTGCGTCCGTAAATTTCAGAAATAAGGTCTGTGATCAAAAAAGTAATAGGATAAGGCAGTATTCCCACAGAAACTTCAAATAAAGGTGCTCCAAAGATCTCAAAATCTCCAAAAGGATACCAGTAAAAGAATTTTTGAAAAATCAGATTAGAAACTACCAAAGAGGTAATAAAGAGTGCTCCTAAATACAGGTATATTCTGTAGGCAGCTTTACGGTCTTTTGCAGACATGGATTAGTATATTTTTAATTCATAAGGCAACCTTGCCTGAATTCCTTTTTGCTGCATAAGCGACTTAATTCGCTTTAAGATTTGGTATGCTTCGGTTCCTATCTCTTCTTCTATTAACGCTTTCCTGTTTTTAATACCTGGGATCAGGGTGAATTTTTGAAAAACATCTTTTAAATTGGTCTGGTATTCAGGGTATGAGACGGTACTGTAATTTTCTATTTCTGCTAACTCGGCTACGGCAGAAATCGCCTCTTTCAATCCGCCTAATTCATCTACCAACCCTACTTTCTTCGCCTCTACTCCACTCCATACTCTTCCTTGCGCAATACTATCTACTGCTGCAACAGATAATCCGCGGTTATCAGCAACTCGTTGAAGAAAAACATCATATACATTTTCAACACCAGTTTCTATTTCATTATACACCTTCTGAGACATCGGCTCAAAAATAGAATAACCAGAAGACTGCTCGTTAGTCCCTACCTGTTCTGCATTAATGCCGATACGCTCAGTCAATCCCTGAACATTAGGCAAAAGACCAAAAACACCTATTGAACCGGTGATCGTGGTAGGTTCAGCAAAAATCTTTTCAGCTCCCATTGCGATGTAATATCCACCGGAAGCCGCCAGATCGCCCATAGATACGACCATGGGTTTAACAGCTCTGGTGATCTCTACTTCACGCCAGATAATGTCTGAAGCAAGAGCACTTCCCCCGGGGGAATCTATCCGAAGTACTACCCCTTTAATAGATTCGTCTTCCCGAATCTCTTTTAGAGCTTTCATCATAATTCCCTGACCGATATAGGAATCACTACCCTCTCCATAAAAAATTTCACCCTGAGCAAAGATCACTGCAATTTTATCCTCAGCATTTTTAGATTTTCGTTTTTTGCTTGCATATTCTGCATACCGCTCCATAGGCACATAACTAAAATCGTCTACCGAAGCTACTTGTGCTGCTTCTGCGATACGGTTACTGTACTCATCGTTAAAAAGTAAATCGTCTACCAATCTATTTTGTACTGCTCTTGCTGCTGTATTTCCGCCCAATGCATCGGCGATGGAATTGAGTTTTTGTATGTCAATATTCCGATCTTGCTCAATATCATTCAGCATTTCTGCCCAGATGGAATGTAAGAGTTCTGATATTTGCAATCTATTTGATTCACTCATCTCATTTTCTAGATAGGGCTCTACGGCACTCTTGAATTTACCGTGTCTTACCACTTCCATTTTTATTCCGGATTTTTCCTGAAAATCCTGAAAAAACAACACTTCTGATGCCAGTCCCCTAAAGTTAATCTCACCCACCGGATTTAGATATATGGAATCTGCAACCGACGCCAGGTAATAATCTTTTTGAGGATAGGAATCACTGTAGGCATACACAAATTTTCCAGATGTTTTAAAATCCTGCAATGCATCTCTGATCGCCTTTACTTGTGCCATTCCAGCGCGTATCATACCCGTATTTACACTAATACCTCGTATTTTGTCGTCTGTTTTAGCCGTTTCAATAGCATGCAGAATATGATTAAGACCGTTGTAATCTACGTAGCGATAATCAAATTCTTTAAAGGTATATTTACCTCCGTAGTCTTTGATAGGCTCATCAAAGCGCAATTCAAGTACCGAGTTTTCTTCTATTGAAATGGGAGGCTCACCTCCAGAGCCGGCAATAGCGATTATAAAAAGGAATCCCAGAAAAAGTATCATCATAGCAAGAAATACACCAATGATGGTTGAGAGAATATTTCTTAAAAAATCCATAGCAAAAATTTATCAACAATAACAAACAAAGATAATTGTTTGTGAAATTGTTTTACTTACTTTGCTTCGCTAATTATGAAAAATTTAAGAAGAGCATACATATCTCTGGGAAGTAATCAGGGGGATAAATGGCATTATTTAAGAGAAGCGGTATTTCTTATCGATAAGGAAGCCGGTTTGGTAAAAGCAACCTCTCCAGTCTACGAATCGCCTGCCTGGGGTTTCGATGGTGACGATTTCTTAAATGCCTGTATTGCTATTGACACCTTATATTCTCCTGAGATCCTTTTACGCATCTTATTAAAGATTGAAAGACAGCTGGGTAGACAGAGAGCAGTATCAGATACTTACCAATCCCGTAACATAGATATAGATCTTCTTTTTTACGAAGATCTGGTTCAAAAATCAGCCACGCTTGAGATACCGCATCCACATCTTGAGAAACGACTATTTGTACTCACGCCTCTTGCCGATATAGCACCGGGAAAAGTGCATCCTGTATTGAAGAAATCGGTTTCAGAATTAAGGGACTCCTGTGAAGACAAAAGTCTTCTAACCAAGAGTGCTCACAAGTTTTACATGCACAAAAACAATTTCTCAAGGCTTAATTTTATGGCTATTGAGGGAAATATTGGGGCCGGTAAAACCACTTTAGCTAAGAAAATTGCAGAAGATTTTAGTGGCAAGCTTATCCTGGAGCGTTTTGCTGATAATCCGTTCTTACCAAAATTCTATGAAGATAAAAATCGCTATGCCTTTCCATTAGAGATGTCTTTTTTAGCGGATCGATATCAACAGTTTTCAGACGACACTTCGCAGCCCGACTTGTTTACTGATTTTATGGTAAGCGATTATGATATTTATAAATCTCTCATTTTTGCGAAGGTAACGCTACAGGAGGAAGAGTTTAGATTGTACCGAAAGCTTTTTCATTTGATGTATAAGGATGTCGTTAAACCGGATCTTTACATTTATTTATATCAAAATACGGAACGCTTGCTGCAAAATATCAGAAAGAGAGGGCGCGAATACGAACAAAGTATTCCTTCTGACTATCTCGATCGTATTAATCACGGGTATTTTGAGCACATGAAAGTACAAGATGATCAACGCATCCTGGTGATCGATATTTCTGATAAGGATTTTGTAAAAAACAGCAGCGACTACGAGGAAATAATCGATAAAATACACACTTTTATAAAGTAAATCCTACAAAATAGTGTATTTTGTTGCAAATCGCTTGCGTATTCCGGGGATCTTTAGTTAATTGGGCAATGAAGGTAAGCAACTAACTAACTTTACCATATTTACCAGGGTGCCTGTTTCTACAGGCACTTTTTTATTTATTCTTTAGTTTTGAAAAGAGATCCCAGATGGCTACGCCTGCACTTACCGAAATATTGAGTGAGTGTTTGGTGCCGAATTGGGGGATTTCAATCACATCATCTGCTGCAGACACCACCTCCTGATGTACACCTTTTACCTCATTACCTAAAACCAGGGCGTAACGTTTATTGGCTTCCGGTTGGTATTCAAGCAATGATATTGCATCTTCGGCCTGTTCTAAGGCAAGAATGGTCATTCCTTCCTGTTTTAACTTTTCGACAAGTGCCAGTGTATCAGATGCATATTCCCATGCTACACTTTCCGTAGCGCCCAGGGCGGTTTTGTGAATATCTTTGTGCGGTGGTGTTGCCGTAATTCCGCAAAGCCATATTTTTTCTAATAGGAACGCGTCTGCAGTACGAAAAACAGCTCCTATATTATTGAGGCTTCTTATATTGTCTAAAATGATCGTAACAGGAGTTTTTTCTGCTTGCCTGAAAGCTTCCGTTGAAAGACGTTCTAACTCGCTATTTTTTAATTTTCTAGTCATTATATATTAACAATCCAGGTTTAATTGAATGTATGTACTGGTTTTTATCAACATTTACCAACAGGCTGTTTTTGAACGGCCAAAAAAAAGTAAATTCGCAGAACACACGTAACGGTGCAAAAATAACTTAATCAAATAGATCATTGGCAGCCAAAAGTAAGAAAGAAACGCCTTTAATGAAGCAATACAACCAGATCAAGCACAAGTATCCGGATGCATTGCTGCTTTTTAGAGTGGGCGATTTTTACGAAACCTTTGGAGAAGATGCCGTAAAGGCCTCGCGTATTTTAGGTATTGTCCTGACGCATCGTAACAATGGAGGCGATCGTACTGAACTGGCAGGTTTTCCGCATCATTCATTAAATACCTATTTGCCCAAACTGGTAAGGGCGGGAGAACGGGTAGCGATCTGCGATCAACTGGAAGACCCTAAGATGACCAAAAAGATCGTGAAGCGCGGGGTGACCGAGTTGGTAACACCCGGAGTTGCCTTAAACGATGATATTCTTCATGCCAAAAACAACAATTTCCTTTGTGCACTTCATTTTGGGAAACGAGAAATGGGGATTGCTTTTCTCGACATTTCTACCGGGGAGTTTTTGACCGCTCAAGGACCTGCGGAGTATATTGATAAATTATTGCAAAACTTTGATCCCAGTGAGGTATTGGTGCCTAAAAACTGTAAAAAGCAGTTTACCGAAAACTTTAGCAACGATTACCATACTTTTTTCCTGGACGACTGGATCTTCAAGGAGGATTATGCATTGGAAACGCTCACTGGCCATTTTAAAACGAATACGTTAAAAGGCTTTGGTGTCGATCATCTAAAGGAAGGAATTATTGCTTCGGGGGCTGCCTTGTATTATTTATCGGAAACCAGGCATACCCGGTTGACACATATTTCTTCGATCGCAAGAATTACTGAAGAAGACTATGTTTGGATGGATCGGTTTACGATTCGAAACCTGGAATTATATCACAGTACGGCTGCCAATGCCGTGACGCTGCTGGAAGTTATCGATAAAACCATCTCCCCTATGGGTGGCAGATTGCTTAAACGATGGATGGCTTTACCTTTAAAGAAGCTCGCTCAGATTCGTGAACGACATGAAGTTGTTGATTATCTATTAAAGGATAAGAAATTATTTGATAAGATTCAGCACCAGATAAAGCAGATTGGCGATATGGAAAGATTGATCAGTAAGGTAGCCACCGGAAAGATCAATCCGAGAGAAGTGATACAACTTAAAAATTCTTTAGAGGCTGTTGTTCCTATAAAAGCAATGGCGGGTGCGCAAGAAAATAATGCCCTAAAAGCGATTGCAGATAAACTGAATTCCTGTGAAGTATTGCGAAGCCGCATTAAAGAGATGTTATTTGAGGAAGCTCCGGTACATATTTCAAAAGGTAAGGTGATCGCTTCCGGTTTTTCAAAAGAGCTTGATGAATTAAGAGGCTTATCATCTTCAGGGAAATCGTATCTGGATGCGATGCTGGAACGTGAAATCAAGGCAACCGGGATCAGCTCCTTAAAAATAGCCTTTAACAATGTATTTGGGTACTACATTGAGGTGCGGAATACGCATAAAGACAAGGTTCCTGAATCGTGGACCCGAAAACAAACTCTGGTAAATGCAGAACGTTATATTACCGAAGAACTCAAAGAATATGAAGCGAAAATATTAGGGGCGGAAGAAAAGATCGCCTTGTTAGAGCAGGAATATTTTACCGAACTGGTAAGCTGGATGGGTGCATACATCATTCCGGTGCAACTTAACGCAGCACTTATTGCGCAATTGGATTGTCTTTGCGGATTTGCGCAATTAGCGAAGGAATGCAACTATACCCGTCCAGAATTGAATGAGTCGTATGAGCTCCAGATTCAAGAAGGGAGGCATCCGGTAATTGAAAATCAGCTTCCCCCAGGAGAATCCTACATTGCCAATGATGTACATCTCGATCCGGAAACGCAACAGATCATTATGATCACCGGACCCAACATGAGCGGTAAATCGGCCATTTTACGACAAACAGCGCTCATTGTTTTATTAGCACAAATGGGAAGCTTTGTTCCTGCAAAAGCAGCTTCCATAGGGCTGGTTGATAAAATTTTCACCCGCGTGGGTGCCAGCGATAATATTTCTATGGGGGAGTCTACTTTTATGGTAGAAATGAATGAAACTGCCTCTATCCTTAATAATATATCAAAGCGCAGTTTGGTACTATTAGATGAAATTGGCAGAGGTACCAGTACGTATGACGGAATTTCCATTGCCTGGGCTATCTCAGAGTACTTACATGAACACCCTGCGCATCCCAAAACGTTGTTTGCTACACATTATCATGAGCTCAATGAAATGACGGAAACATTTACACGTATTAAAAACTTTAATGTGGCGGTGAAAGAATTAAAAGACAATGTACTTTTTTTGCGTAAACTGGTACCCGGAGGGAGCGAACACAGTTTCGGAATACATGTGGCGCGTATGGCGGGAATGCCTCAGCAAGTGCTTAGCAGAGCGAATAAAATCCTGAAAAAGTTAGAAAAATCACATTCCGGAGAAGAACTCAACAGCCAACTCAAATCGGTACAGGATGAAATGCAACTGAGCTTTTTTAATTTAGATGACCCTTTGTTAGAGGAAATTAAAGACGAGATTCTTCATACCGATATTGACACCTTAACCCCGGTGGAAGCACTCATGAAACTCAATGAGATCAAGCGGATGCTGGTAAAATAAGTACGCGGAATCGTGTAAATGAGGGTGTTAATTTGTTTTTTTATGCTTTTTACAAAAAAGCCTTTGCAATTCATAGAAATATATTAAATTTGCATCCGCAATAAAGGTATTGCACGTTCTTATAAAATGCGAAAATAGCTTCCCGATACCGAAGCTTCGTTACGGGAGTAGAGCGCAACAGAAATTCTAAATTACTGTAACGCTCGGAAGAGATTTTCGAAACATGCGAAAATAGCTTCCCGAAGCGTCGGGAGTAGAGCGCAACAGAAATTCTAAATTACTGTAACGCTCGGAAGAGATTTTCGAAACATGCGAAAATAGCTCAGTTGGTAGAGCGCAACCTTGCCAAGGTTGAGGTCGCGGGTTCGAATCCCGTTTTTCGCTCAAAAAATGCTGATTGAAATCAGCTTTTTTTTATCCGCTCAAGCTCGAGTGGTGGCCCCGAAGTGTCGGGGGGGGTAGCCCCGAAGGATCGGGATTCAGAGCAAAACAGGCTCAAGTGGTGGCCCCGAAGCGTCGGGGGGTATACACGCAGAGCAAAACAGGCTCGAGTGGTGGCCCCGAAGTGTCGGGGGGTATACACGCAGAGCAAAACAGGCTCGAGTGGTGGCCCCGAAGTGTCGGGGGGTATACACGCAGAGCAAAACAGGCTCGAGTGGTGGCCCCGAAGCGTCGGGGGGCAGACACGAAGAGCAAAACAGGCTCGAGTGGTGGCCCCGAAGTGTCGGGGGGTATACACGCAGAGCAAAACAGGCTCGAGTGGTGGAATTGGTAGACACGCTGGACTTAAAATCCAGTGGACAGTAATGTCCGTGCGGGTTCAAGTCCCGCCTCGAGTACGAAGTACGAGAAAGCCTTTGCAAATGCAAAGGCTTTTTTTATGGAGTGAAACGAAATAAAAGGCGGGACGCAGTGTTTACTGCCGATCTTTCGGTGCCCGCCTCGAGTACGAATGCAAACAAAGCCGTGACATTAGTCACGGTTTTGTTGTTTTAATACCTGAGCCAAACACCGTTTGAGGGAAGGGTGAAAATCAAAAAAACCAGAGCCCTGAAAGGGCGGCTTTGTTTGTTCAACACGTTCGAACTGGGACTCATCGAAGATAAGTCCCGCCTCGAGTACGGAGTACGAGAAAGCCTTTGCATTTGCAAGGGCTTTTTTTATGGAGTGAAACGAAATAAAAGGCGGGACGCAGTGTTTACTGCCGATCTTTCGGTGCCCGCCTCGAGTACGAATGCAAGTAAAGCCGTGACGATAGTCACGGTTTTTTTGTTTTTAATACCTGAGTCAAACACCGTTTGAGGGAAGGGTGAAAATCAAAAAAACCAGAGCCCTGAAAGGGCGGCTTTATTTGTTCAACACGTTCGAGCTGGGACTCATCGAAGATAATTCCCGCCTCGAGTACGAAGTACGAGAAAGCCTTTGCAAATGCAAGGGCTTTTTTATGGAGTGAAACGAAATAAAAGGCGGGACGCAGTGTTTACTGCCGATCTTTCGGTGCCCGCCTCGAGTACAGGAAAGCCGAGATTTACGTCTCGGCTTTTTTATTTCAGGTACAACATAGGTACAACATTTCTTAGCCATAGAGATTTAGAAAAATCTAACAGGAATTTTATCCATGAAGGCAGATAATAGCTACAGTTCACTTCTCTACTTCAAGTAAAGCAAAGATTTGAGCATCTTTTCGAGACTCATTTTTGGCTTTTGATTTTTAATGCGATGATATCTTCAGAGTCATCGTATTAAAGAATTCCAAATAAAAAACACAATTGCTATAAGGGATAATCCTAAACTAAAACTATAAATATGCAATTTGTATGAACACAAATAATCTTAATTGTAGTTTCTATTTTAAACATTATAATAAGTAAGCTATTTTGGAGAACAAACCAAATAATGATATTAAAGAATACCAAAGACACTCTTGATTATGGTAACCCATTATTATATAATTTACGTTAGTTTAAGAAGATCATTTTCAATATTCTTTTGATAAGCATCCAATAGTGCTTTCATTTTGGTATATTCCTCTGATGATTTATCAGTTATAGTTTCCAGTTTTTTCTCAAGACTAGTTGCCTTCTTTCTATACTCAAGATCATTATATAGTCCCATTGCTTCCTGAATAACCTCAATTGTTTGCCCTTGAAAATCTGTACCATAAAACTTCTCCAATATTGAAGCCGATGCAATAGTAGGGTTGAATGATTTGAATTCATCCTTTTCTCTTCCATCAATGCTCACTAAAATATAAGGTGCATTTCCATCATAAAACTTATTAGTTATAATGTTCACAAGCCTTATTTGCGTATTGCCTCCAACTTTTATTGATTTGGGAGTATAATTTTCGAATTCATCTTCATGGCGTGAATCTATTATCGCTATATGATCGGATTTGGTAATAGGGTGATCGGGTGTATCTAATCGAATATCTATATCCCCTTTAAAAAAAGGTTTCGATTCAAATAACGCCTTTCCTAACTTGCTTATCATCCCGCTAATAATACTTCCAGCTAATAATATTGTAGATGTAGGTGCGAAAACCGGAATTCCTCCAGCTTTCGTCAATAGGCTGGATATCTTATCAAAAGTTTCCTCGTTAAACGTATCAGCCACCAAGCTAAAAGAACAAAGAATAGTTCCCATATCTAATGCAGGAGTATAATAGACTAAAGGACATCCAATATTACTTGCGCTAGGTTCATAATAAGTATTATCGTTAATTTTCTTGAAAATTTGATTTACCGCTTTTGGGGCTTCTTCATAAGTAATTATTGACTTTACCCCTGAAGTCACTAAGAGATCTTTCTTACCTAAAAACCTATTAGGGGCATCTCCAGAATAAATAGTTAGAATTTCTATACTCAAAGGCTTCCCGATACCAATTTTCTTGAATTCTGGTTTATCAAAATCCTTGGTACTCAGAACTCCATGTCGGACTTTGAGATCATAGTTAGAACCTTCGCTCAGTGCTTTATTGAAGACATGAAAATCTCCAGAATATTGTTTTTGTTTTGCTTCTTCTTCAAATATGGGTGTTCCTCCCATGTAATAAATTAGTGCCATATCAAAGTTGTTTAAAGTTACTAAATATTTAAATGGGGGACAATCGCCAAAAACTAAAAGAGGGGGAAAATTAAATATTATTCAATATAAAGGTAAATTAATTCTTTAACCTGCTTCCATAATTAAAAGTTAAATAATATGAAAAAATGTCATGCTTCTACTTTATATTTTAAGCAACATAGCCTAAAAGGATTTCTAAGTTTACAAACACAATCTATGATTGAAATAAGAATACCATCGAATGAGTTAGAATACACATTTATGTATGCAAAACGACAGGCATTTTAAGTAAAAATCCGGTAAATATAAAGCTTACGAGAAGTTTTGAAATAAGCAACTCGAGAGCTAATTGATGAATCCTAAAAGCTTTAAGAGAATTTAAAATACAAATATAGCCACCAAAATAACTCATAAAAACCTTAAGCACCTTACCTGTAAACGTTTGGCATTGCGTTTTACCAGATCCCGGTATAATTCCCGTTTAAACAGGGAATAATCTTTATAGAATTTCTTAGTGATCTGCTCTTCTTCTACGATGGAAGCTTCCTTAATTCGTAAGGGTAGATTATTGAGTACATTGTCTTTTTGCAGGCATAAATGTAACAACTCAAAACGCTCCGGGCTTAGTTCAAAAAGATCGAATTCTAAAAACTCGGTCGCATCGTTAATATAGAATCGCAGCTTCTCAAAATTTGAGGTGATTACATATACACACCCTTTTTGATTTGCCTTGTAATCAAATGCCTGCCTGCGAATACTTTCTAAATCTTTGGTATTCGTTCCTTTTAACTCAATAACGCCAATAGCGTTATCATTTAACAAAATAGCCCCGTCTGCTTTACGGGCGTTGGTTTCGTTTTTATATTCGGCTACTAAATTATAGTCGGCTTTAGGTTTTAGGGTATAATCCAGAATGTTTACGAATAATTCGGTTAAAAATATACCCTGATATTCTTCTTCTTTAGAGGCTCTTATATTGTCTTGTATGGTAGGGTTTAAGAAATACTTTGTGTATTTTTTGTAGGCTTTTGCAATACTTTCTTTGTCTTGTAATTGCAAATGTTTCTTTACTACGGAAGCCTGATATAATGCCATGAATCTGGTAAGGTTGAGTTTTTACAAATGTAGTACAAACCTTCAAGGTTTTACAGGTTAAATATAAACTAGCCGGCATAAAAACACCCATCCATACTTAAAATCGAAGCCTTTTTTGAAGTGTACAAAGGGCTAAGGCCATTAAAACTTTTTCATTTCCCCCTTAATGGCTCATGTAAAAACGATCAAAATGGTATGATAAGGGTAAAAAACACAAAACTGCTCCTCCACCATAATACTGCCGTATCAAAAATACTTCACAACTCACTTGAAAGTACTATAAACCACTCAAACTATGTATCTTTAAGCTACAAAAATAGGACACCTTAAGGCTCCATGAAAAACAAGAAAAAACGATTTGTACCTACTGAGGAGTCGCTGGAGATTTCACAGCAACTTGCCAACAAACTAGGGTTTGAATTTCATACCGACAAGGTAAAACACCTTGCCTTAAATCTGCATCGAACTTACTTTAATGAAATTATAGGCCTTTTGCAGCTAGGCCACGCCGGTATTGATTTTGACCCTGGTTCTATAGGTCAAATCACCGCTTTTATAGACCCTGTAGCTGAAAACAAAGGCATGGTTTTTTTTGACGAACAATTCGATTTCTGGCTTTCTGAACTGGTAACCATTAATACTATTGCCGCCTGCAAATTACCTCCGGAGAAGGATTTCATGAAAATGGTGGCTATTTTCGAAAAAACGCTAAAAACCTTTGTAATCCCAGATCTACATAAGCAAACCCGTGCAGCCATTAAGCCCTTTATTTTTGAGCATAGTGATGTGGTACCGCTCGCACATGAACTCTCTAAAGCTATGATGGTGTTTATTATTTGCCATGAAATAGCGCATAAAAAGTTGGGACATCTTGGTAAAACAAAAAGTAGGATACATGAATTTGAAGCAGATCTTAGAGCCCTGACGTATTTTGAAAAAATAATAGCACTTAAAAAGGAGGCAAACTATATTAAACTGGAAGAATCCTTTTTGGCAGCCCCTATTCTTTTAATGAATTATTTAAGCATTCTGGAACGGTATCTGTATAAAAAATTTTCTATTATTCCTTCAAGAGAATCACATCCTGCCCCCATCATCAGGGCAAAAAAAATGTATGAGCATACCAATACTAGCCGCCATCCGAAAGCGCATGAATATTTAGAAGGTTTTTTAATGGGTTTAAAAGATATAGTTGAAGAACTACACTTGCCTGTAATTAAAGAAAGATACTAAAAAAGCATTCTATTTTCTACTTGCCATCTGAGGTAAGGCTTAAGAGAATACCAGACTTACACGATGTATTGGTATCCGTTATTGATAAAATCGCACAAAACGCCTAATTTTAGAGCAGCAATTCGATTTAAATAATAAAGTAGGTTTTAGCATCATTGGTTTTTTCTTTTTACAACCATAGAAAAACTTACCTGTTATGAAGCGATAATAACAGTGAACTTTTATTTAATAGCTTATGAGTGAATTTATAATCAGAGCCTTTTCTTTCGATACAGAAGAACTACAAAAGATAAACGAAATAATCAGCAACGAACTCGGTGAGAACATTAACATAGAGGCTTCGCAAAGCAACCTTTATAACGATGAAAGCCAACAAGATTTTATGGAATTAGTACCACTGGTGCATTGGTTGCTCTCTACCACTACCGAGGTTTCGGTAAGTGTACTTGCAAATTTAATAGCTGATAAAATCAATGAACTACTTCCTGATAAAGAGAAACCTGTTAAAATAGAGGATAAAAGTGAAATAGTTACCGTTAAAATCACGGAGAAAAAAAGAAAGAAAAATATAACAATAATTGTTGAAAAAAAGAGTACTAAATGGGGTAATCTATGATTGCTGCACCTTCCAGCCTCGAAAAAAAGCTGCTTGCATACGATAAGAAACAAGCTCGAGCCTCCTATAAGAGCCTGATGACGCAAGTGCAGGACAAGATCGAAAATATTCATGCGGTTAACACCTCTTATTACAAAGAGCTCACTGAACTCTTATTAGATGAATTAATTGCAACCAGCCTGAAGCGTCTGGGCGAAGACCCTCTTTCACGCTTTAATACTCCGCTGGCCTTACTGGATGGGCATACCCCCAGAGCATACTACAACCACAATATCAATACGATTGTAATATCTAAATCACTAATTGAAAGCCTTGAGTTTATAATTGCTAATGCAGCATTTACCAACTTAAATAAAAAAATAAAACAGCAACTGCTTAAAAATGGCAAAGACCCACATAATTTAGTAAACATTATTACCAATTCACAGACCGCCGTATATTCGCTGGTACAATCGAGGCTTATGTTGCACACACTGGCCGAAGAGCCTCTGCCTGCTTTCGCATCGCTGCTACCTCCTGTTTACCGCACTTTTATTAAGGAACAAATAGAACTTTGTCTTGTTTTTATATTACTTCATGAGCAGGCTCACCTGGAGTTCCGTAAAAATAAAAGTAAAAAGTTTCCCGATCTCGACCTGGAGAACAAACTATTGAAAGAATTGATTACCAACGCCAAAAAAGAAGAACTGGCTGCCGACCACTGGGCAATTAAACAGCTTAAAAAAGAAAACCGGGTAACCCTCATAAAAGCCGGTGTTTTTTTCTTTTTCAATCATTGGTCTATCGATTATATGGCATATAGAATGCAAGGCAACCATCCCGCAGGTTTTAACAGAATACAGGCACTGGTTCAAATTTTTCCCGAGTTTAAAGAGAAGGATCCCGCTTTCTTCGAAATTATTGGTCGTGATCTTTCAAGACAGGAAAAGTTTATAGAGACCTTAACCAAAAAGGCAACTGAAGAACGATTTTTTTCAATGCTTAGCTTTTGCAGAAGTTTAGGAAAATATGAACTTTTTGAAGAACTGGTCAAAGCCTTATCAAAAACCTACGATGAACTACATCTCTACTAAAAAGGGAGTACTACGGCTAAAGAAATCTATCAAAAAACATAAACAGGAGCATTCTTCTCCATTCCACTGGTTTCAAAACCAGTTTACTTTAACTTAAACAAGCATAAAACGGATGCAATAATTAAAACCAATGTTCAAAACGTTAAAATTCATCGAAAATACTTTACGCATCGTATTTAGTTTACACCTAATGCAGTTGGCACTATAAACAAAAAGCTACGCTAGTCCAATTAAGAGTTTGCGCTGCACAACCTCACAAAAAAACCAGTTTGACATTTTAAATAAAAAAAATGGCTATCGTAGAATATTTCTTTTGGAATAGGCAGGTGCCGCGATAGTTTTGTCTTAAAATAATTTATTAACGTTAAAATTAAATAAAATGGCTTTAAACAAAAATTCTGAGCACACCCAGGCAGATTTAGACAATCATGCCAATCAACTCAACCCAAACTATGATGAATACCATCATTCAAGAGAACAAAGTGAAAACAAAAGCTAGATTTTTTCTATTTTTCATCTCATTAGCTGCTATTACCGCTAATGAGATGTTTTTTATTTTTTATGCAAGTCACCGAAAAAATATGGCAACCGTATTACCTTAAGGCCCGTAATGAGTTAACTATAGGCTTTATACTCTCTGTTTTTTTCTGCTCCAAAATAAAAAGCACAGAACGAAAAATACTCTATATCTTCTATATTGGTAACCTTATACCACACGAATTTCTTAAAGAACATAGAGAAATAATAGATAAAGTATTTTTAGTAAACCTGCTATGTAAACTTTCTGGAGATAAAAAGTATATTAAAAAAGAGGATATACGCAGACTTACGGGCTTAGAAGACAAAACTACTTTTAATAAATATTTCGGGGAACGTTTGCTTCAACTGGGGATTTCGAAAAATAAACGGTTTACACTTTTAGAATTCTTTAAAATCTTACGATTCTGGCAGGGAGACGATAAATGGGGGCGCATGCAGGCCTTTACCAAGGGTGAACTGGCTAAAAAATTTACCAGTGGAAATTATGATGAACTTGAATTACAAATGACTAACGCTATTTTCACGCCTAATTTCTACAGGCACCATGATTTTATCAAACCAGCAGACGCGAAAAAATTTCTGAACGATATCCTGGATACAGAATCCCTACAAATAAGTTATGATGAAATTTTTGAGATAGATGATTTAGTTTTTTTCTTTTTGGTGTATCTCCACTTCGCTAATAGAGATCGCACTACCGTTTCCTAATAGAGCTTTCTATTTAATTTTTTTGAATATGTGTAGATTCTTTCGATATAAAAACATTCAACGAACACCCATATAAACTTTAATCGACACTCCGACACTCGTTTTTACCTGTAAAAAGCACTTTTTTCACCTTGTATTAGGTATTACTAGCAACAACCGCTACTTTGATTTACATGTACCGGTTGTTGAAGGTGAAAGTACCGGTTGTTTGAAGGTCAACAACCGGTTGCCGGCAACCAAACAACCGGTTGTTACCAACAAAACAACCGTTTGTTTTTAGCCAAAGAACAGGGCATAAAAAAAAGCCCCGAAGGACTTTTTCTGCCGAAAGGCGCATTCATAAACTAACTAACCAACTAAAATCTCACTTTTCGTGTTTATAATTGTGTAGTGGGCAATTGGTTATTTTCTGTTTCGGTACTCCCCACACTACGTTGTTTCTTATAACTTAAGGTCTTAAGCATGTTCTTAATCTCATTGCCGGGGCGGTAATTAATGCGGGCTTTGGTGATCTGGCTGGAGGTGAGTTTTTCTTCTTCTTCTACGCCGTTGCTACTTAACCCCAGGCTAAAGGTGCCGAGTTTACCCAGCGTTACTTTGCGACCGTTCTTTAATTCACCCTGTATGGCATTTACCAGCCCGATGATGACGGCATACACATCGTTCTGGCGTACGGTAGAACCGTCGGCTACGAGTTCAGAAAGTCGGTCGATGTCCGAGTTACCACTGGCTACTGCAAAAGCATAGAACTTAGGATCTTCAGTAAGGTTTAAGGGATTTTTCTTTGCTACAGATTTAAATGTTACGCTCATATTTGTTTGTTTAATGGATTACGTTGTTATGGGTACAAATATGGCTGCGAATTCTTCGGTATTCTGTTAACGGATACTAAGAATTTTCTAAAGAAATGTTATTTTTTACGAAAGATTCTTAAGGCTTTGCCAAAATGTTTACGGATGGTGTGATTGATTAGTGATCGAGGGTTGATATGGAGAGTATTTTTGAATTTGTTAAAAATCTAGTAATATTTAAATTCTCCTCCTTACGCAAGGAGGAGTACCCGCCTGAAAGTGCGGGGGAGGTGGTTGGTTGCGATCGAGTAAGCAAAATGTCTTTTATCCAACCACCCCGTCACATGCTATGCATGCGCCACCCCTCCTTGACTAAGGAGGGGAGTTTTTGCATTGTAAAAAGCTTCGTCAGATTTCTTTCTGCCTCAGACGAATCGAAAGGACGTAAGGGCTTAAACTTTCACTATCGTCCGTTCGATTTCTATAACAAAACCAAGATTTATGAGTTTTTTAATAGGTCAACATGCTGCTTCGTAGTATTTTTGCCATTCAAAATTATCAGGATGTTAATCGATCTACTGATTGCGATTTTTTGGAGCATTTCTCCCTTTGGCGAAGCGAAAGTAGGAATCCCCTATGGTCTTATGAATGGCTTAAATCAGTATGTAGTATTTATCTTTTGCTTCTTAACCAACATACTGGTCTTTCCTATAATGATGTTTTTTTTAGATAAGATTAATAAACATCTCATCCGCTGGCGTTTTTACAAAAAATCTGCTTTATACGTAGCCAAAAGGGCTAAAAAAGGCTCGGGCAAAAACATTCAGAAGTTCGGTGCTATTGGTCTTATGCTGTTCGTTATGCTCCCCGTTCCTGGCACCGGAGTTTATGCAGGGACCATTGCCGCTTACATTTTTAAGATAGAAAGACAAAAAGCCTTCTGGGCCAATACCGTTGGTATTTTCTTTTCATCGCTCATCATATGGTCTGCTACCTTACTGACTATGGAAGGCGTATAATTCTTTTCACTTTTTCGCCTATGCCTTCAGAGCACCCGTTTGAATCAAAGAAATCATTATAAAAAGAATGTAAATTGTATTAAAAATTACTTTTTAGCAGAAAGTATGTACGTATTACAAGTTGTCAGATCTTCCTGTGATAAATTTTTATACCTCTCGGCCAATTGGGATGCTTTTAGAGGGTTTTCTCTAAGGGTTGGCTGATTTTCTAGAATATCAAATCCGTTTTTTAGATGTTCTTCCATATGTTTAGAAAGAGGGTGTCTCGAAATCGTAAAAGATCTGTCTTTCTTTATAAAATTCCACTCAAAATCACTAAAGGTCCAATGACTGTTCCAGTTTTTAGTGATCCCAATGGAAGATAGGTCTATAGAATGCGACATAATACCCCCGGGCTTAAGCCATTGATTAATGGCGCCATACGTAAATTCAAGGTCTTCTATATATTGCAATACCGATTGAGAATACACAAAATCAACGGTTTCCTTTTCTATAATTTCAGGGCTACTCCAGGGAATATGATACCTTATATAGGTATTATTGGGATTATTGATATCTAATATTTCATTTCGAATCATCTGAAGTCGATCCTCATTTAAAGAATCCTTTAATTTATCACTGCTTAAAATTTCCGATGGAAATTCATAATTCGTTAGGGTTGGGATCACTCTTGAGAACTCTTTTTGACACGGTATGGAAGCTTTATTTTTAAAGAGTTCCACCAAATTATCGAACATTCGGATATTTCTTTCTGTATCCCAATATTTAACAATGTCTAACGCATGAAGTTGATCGCTGCCACTTAGTAATGCACAGAAACCAATACCTAAAGAATCTCCAGGTCCTAATTCCGCAACTACTTCGGGAATACCCGACTTATACTTATTTAAATGGATCAAATGACGCATCCAAACAGAATAACAATAATTACTTTTTATAGTACCCCCTCCCGTGCTACGATTGGGTTTTATACCTAGCACCCGCCTGGATATACTTTTTACTAAAGGAAGTAAGGTTTCTTTGTTCATTAAATTTCCATTTCAAATGATTACAAAATAGGAAAAAAATTACAGTTATAATCCTGTAATTATCGCTAATTAATTTTGTATTGGAATGTTTGAAGATGTTCTACGATACTTATTAAATATAGACAGAGGTCCTATATTTTTTTCCAGACACTAAATAAACCCTTGTGGGTATTATACTAAGATCGATCCAAGATGCGCAGCTTGAAGTACAAAGACATTTTTCTTCATGAAACCTTCAATCTTTATCAATTAATACCCATATCCTACAAAATTTACTCATGCTGTTAATCCAACACCTTCGCTTTAAGCAATCTGGCATTCATCTCGGCAATATTGACGATGGAGATAGCTTCCGGACATTCTACCTCACAGGCTCCTGTAAAGGTGCAGCTACCAAAACCTTCTAACTGCATTTGAGCAGCCATTTCTTTGGCGCGTTTGTGCTGTTCTGCCTTTCCTTGCGGCAGTGTATTTAAGTGATTTATTTTAGCGGACGTAAACAGTGCAGCTGATGCGTTCTTACAGGTTGCTACACAAGCTCCGCAGCCTATGCAGGCAGCGGCATCCATTGCTTTGTCTGAAACTTCTTTTGGAATAGGAATCGCATTGGCTTCCGGCGCTGTTCCGGTTTTTGCCGTAATAAATGCACCTTTTTCAATAATTCGGTCAAACGCAGATCGGTCTACCATCAGATCCCTGATCACGGGAAAAGACTTAGCTCTCCATGGCTCTACGACAATGGTATCTCCGTCTTTAAAACTTCGCATGTGGAGCTGGCACGTGGTCATATGATCATGAGGGCCATGCGCTCTACCATTAATAAAAACACCACATTGCCCGCAAATTCCTTCCCGGCAATCGTATTCGTACGCAATTACCTTCTCCCCCTTTAGTACGAGTAATTCATTAAGGTGATCCAGTGCTTCCAGGAATGACATATCTTCTGTAAGTCCATCCACTTCATAATTTTTTAAACTCCCTTTTTTGTCTGGGCCCTCCTGCCTCCATATTTTGAAAGTGACTTTCATACTATCTTATTTATAACTTCTTACTGAAGGTTGTATATATTCAAAAACTAAAGCTTCTTTATGCAGTTTAAAATCACCGCGATCATATTCCCAGGCAGATACATACGCATATTCGTCATCTACTCTAACCGCTTCTCCTTCTGTTGTTTGATATTCTTCGCGAAAATGTGCCCCACATGATTCTTCCCGTTGTAAAGCATCGGTACACATTAATAATCCCAATTCTATAAAATCTGCAAGTCTTAAGGCCTTTTCGAGTTCGGGATTCAGTTCTTCTGCTATTCCCGTAACTTTTACATCCTTCCAAAAATCATCTCTTATGGCTTTTATTTGCTCGATCGCTTTTTGCAGTCCCTGCTTATTCCTGCTCATAGCGCATTCCTGCCACATTACTTTTCCTAATTCTCTATGAAAATGATCTACCGTTTTGGTCCCATTTATGCTCAAAATACGTTTGATATGTGCTGCGACTTCATTCTCTGCTTCCTGAAAAGAGGCATGATCTGTATTAGGATGGTCTTTTTTGAGTTCTCCAGCCAGGTAATTATTAATTGTATTAGGAAGTACAAAATATCCGTCGATGCTTGCCTGTAATAACGAATTGGCGCCTAAACGATTCGCACCATGATCTGAAAAATTACATTCTCCAATCGCATACAATCCGGGAATCGTAGTCATTAATTCATAATCTACCCAAAGACCACCCATCGAAAAGTGAGCGGCAGGAGAGATTTGCATGGGTTCCTGGTAGGCATCAATACCTGTGATCTTTTTGTACATCGTAAACAAATTACCATATCGGTCTTCAATGGTTTTTCGACCAAAACGTTCAATGGCATGTTTGAAATCAAGATATACTGCATTTTTAAGTCGGCCCACTCCATAACCCGCATCAATTCTTTCTTTGGCAGCTCTGGAAGCAATGTCTCTGGGAGCTAGATTTCCAAAACTGGGATATCTTCTTTCCAGATAATAATCACGTTCTGTTTCCGGTATATCATTTGCCTTTCGGGTATCGTTTTTTTGTTTAGGAACCCAAATACGTCCGTCATTTCGCAGTGATTCTGACATCAGTGTTAATTTAGATTGTGCTTCACTGGATTGTGGCAACGCTGTGGGGTGAATCTGTGTAAAACTAGGAGCTCCAAACAAAGCTCCTTTTTTGTGGGCTTTCCAGATAGCGCTTCCGTTGCAACCAATAGCCAGAGTTGACAATCTAAAAACCCTTGAATACCCTCCTGTGGCCAAAACCACTGCATCTGCTGCAAATCGTTTTAATTCTCCGGTTACTAAATCCCTAACAATGATCCCTTTGGCTTTTCCGTCAATCAATACCACATCTAACATTTCGCTTCTAGGAAACATTTCTACTTTTTTCGCTTTTACCATTTTGTATAGCTGTGAATAGGCAGCCAGCAATAATTGTTGCCCCGTTTGCCCACGTGCATAGAAAGTACGTTGTACCTGTACGCCGCCAAAACTTCGGTTCACTAATGTACCTCCGTATTCTCGCGCAAAGGGTACTCCTTGCTGTACATAATGATCGATCAGGGGTGCAGACAGCTCGGCAAGGCGATAGGTATTGGCTTCTCTGGATCTGAAATCTCCTCCTTTAAGTGTATCGTAGAACATTCTCCAAACGCTGTCTCCATCGTGTTGGTAATTTTTTGCGGCATTGATCCCACCCTGGGCAGCTACTGAGTGTGCTCTTCTGGCAGAATCCTGATAACAAAAGCATTTTATATCGTATCCCAGCTCTGCAAGGGTGGCAGCGGCTCCTGCCCCGGATAGTCCGGAACCTACTACGATCACGCTGAGTTTCTTTTTATTGGCAGGGTTAATTAATTGTGATTTCACCTGATAATTTCGCCATTTGTCTTCTAGTTTTCCCTCGGGAATTTTTGAATCCAGTTTCATCCTGCTTACTTATTTAAAATATACAATAAAGGGTATGATGCCAAAGCCCACACCCATAATAACGGCGTACACCAAAGCTACTTTAGCCAGTATACTCAATCCTTTTTTATGGTAGAACCCAAGAGTTTTAAAAGCACTTTTCAATCCGTGATGCAAATGAAATGCCAGAGGAATGGCCAATACTGTATAGAAAATTACATAATAAATATTATGAAAAAGGCTGCTGGTCACCTCGTAAACATCCAGGTTACCCTCCGGATCCAGACGCACAGCTTCCCCCATTCCTAATTTTATACGAGCCCAGAAATTTGCCAGGTGTACTACAATAAACAGCAATATCAGAGTTCCTAGCAAACCCATATTCTGAGAAGTCCAACTACTGTTTTCTTTGTAATGATTCACCATGTATCGCTGCGGTTTTGACCTTCGATTGTGGATGGTAATGATAATTGCATAAATCACATGTAATAGTATGGACGCATACAGTGCATAGGCTACAATTTTAATAAGCGGACTTTCCCGAAGTGTTGTTGAATAGGTGTTGTAGAGAGAACGAGCCGTAGCTTCCGGAAGCAGTAGAATGCAGTTAGCGGATAGATGCACTACTAAGAAAATACACAAGAACAATCCAGTACCTGCAATGATCGCTTTTCGAAAAAATAATTGATTCACAGCAAAGAATATTTCATTTGTTGTTGCTAAGGTAAATAAAGTTATTGCTTTAGACATGACATTAATCATTTGAGATCATTCAGCTTACCTAAAACGCAACCATTTTTGAAATTTCCCATCTAACTAAAAACAAACCAATGAAAACTTATAAACTACTGCTCGTCTTACTAATGGGTGTTTCAATGGCATGCAATGGAGACGATGATAATAATTTTAATGGCTGCGATGATGGTGTTATCATTAGCGGAAGCGAATTTGTTAATGCCCCATCAGATCAACTTACGATTTCAAACCTTGAGATCACAGATAACTGTTTGGCGATTACTTTTAGTGCCAGCGGATGTAGTGGGGAAAGCTGGCGTATAAAACTGATTGATGCGGCAGAAGTGCTGGACTCAGATCCGCAACAGCGTAACTTAAGACTTTCATTAAAAAATGACGAACTGTGCGACGCTATTATCACCAGAACAGTATCATTTGACCTGACAAGATTACAACTGGATGGTAATGAAATTATTCTTCGAATAGCCAACAATTCTTCACAAATAAGTTACCGTTACTAAATGCCACAAAACCTGTCGTAAGTCTGAATAAGATTTATGCTTTACATATCCTTTTAGTCTTTAGCTGGAAGGATTCTTTTTTCTGAATAAGTACGAATCGGTTCTTACCAAATTCTTAAATGCCCCATCTACTATTTACGGCAACTATTTCTCCGAAGTATAATTGACGTACTTTTATGCCTGAATTTCTAAGTTTATTAGAAGGAAAGCTGGTGCCAGCAAAAAAAATTAATATGAAGACCAAGGTTTGCCATAGCTGTAAAGAAGAAAAAACAGTGCTTTACCGAATTCAGATCGAGAAAGGAAAAATTTGGATATTTGTATGCGATGATTGTATTGCTGCGTAGCAGGTGAAACCAAATTACCGTTATGGAGGTACCTGGAAAGGAAAAAGACATTAAGATTAAAAGAAGTTTTATAAATAATTACAGATATGAATATACATCCATGGCATGACGTTTACATTGGTGCCGGAAGCCCCGAAGTCGTAACAGGAATTGTTGAGATCCCTAAAAACTGCAGAGCTAAATACGAATTGGATAAAGATTCGGGGATGTTGATCCTGGACAGGGTCTTGTATTCTTCGATCAATTATCCAGCGAATTATGGGTTTATTCCGCAGACGTACTGTGATGATGGTGATCCGTTAGATATTCTTGTATTATCTCAAATAGAAATAGTACCCATGTGTCTTGTAGAAGCAAAAGTAATTGGAGTAATGCGCATGCTGGATGGTGGTGAAATGGATGATAAGATAATAGCCATCGCTGCGAACGATATGAGTGTTAATCATATTAACGATATTTCTGAGCTTCCAAAACACTCTATAAAAGAACTGCGTAGCTTTTTTGAAGATTATAAAAAACTTGAGAATAAATCTGTGGTGGTAGAGGACTTTCAGGGGAAAGACATTGCGCAGGAGGTGGTAAGGCAGAGCATTGTGGATTATAAGAAAAAATTCACTGATAAATAGAACACCCTTTAGGCTCAAGGTGGTAAGCACACAATCTATCCAAAGACCTACTCATTCCGTTTTCCTCTTTAATAATAGTTGTGAGTTTCAATACACCGACCTAGTTATAGCATCAGACTATAGAGTAAACTACCTCAGGGCAGACTCATGGGGCATTTGTTTGAAATAAACGTTTAATTATGAGGCAAGCCTCGGGGTATTATACCCTTTGACGGTGCCAATAAAAAACCGAAAGCAAAACTTTCGGTTTTTAAACTAGGACTAAAAACAAAATTCATTAAATGTTCCCCGTTTTAATTTCGGATGACATATGATTAAATTAATTAACACTTGGTTAAATTTAATAATTTTGTAGGAATATTCTCTTTTTTATTATGTTAATTAACAGTTTTACAATTAGTTGTTCTTTATCGGGAGTAGAAACTTATAAAACAAAATAAGATGAAGCACTCCTTTATAGCTCCTTCATATTATTTTAGCATTATTACAAACTGATAATACATACAAATGAAAAAGTTTATAGAAGAATTTAAAGAGTTTGCCGTAAAAGGCAATATGATCGATATTGCCATAGGTGTCATTATCGGCGCAGCCTTTAATAAGGTCGTAAATGTATTGGTAAAAGAAGTTTTCCTGCCTCCTCTTTCGCTTTTAACCGATGGTATAAATTGGGAAAATAAAAAATTGATTCTTAGAGAAGCTGTCGTTAGTGAGGGAGTTAAAAATCCTGAAGAAATAGCCATTGCTTACGGAAAGTTGTTCGAGGCCGGGCTGGATTTTTTGATCATCGGACTCGTCGTATTCCTGATTGTTAAGTTTATGAACCGACTTAGAAACCGGTCTGAAGATACCAAAGACACTAAAGTTAAAACGCCAAAAGATATTGAATTGCTCACGAAAATGACGGAACTGTTGGAAGAACAAAATCAGTTCATTAAAGACCGCTATCAATGAGAAATCTTTTGTGAGTCTATTTTCCTTTCAAATAAATGGTATACTCTTTCGATTGCAATTTTGTAATTTAAAGCCTTTAAGTTCCCGACCTTATGAAATTTGTACTTATTATTTTAAATCTAACTTTACTAATGACTGGCTATAACAGCAAGGCCCAAGATCTCTCCAAACATCAATGGAAGCATCGAATTGTCCTTTTAATAAGTAATGAGAATTCGAATCCCGATTTGCAAAAACAATTAAATGCCTTCAAAAATCAGCATGATGAGCTCGAAGAAAGAAAACTGATTGTTTATCGAGTTACGCCTCATTCTTATAAAACTCTCAACGATGAAGAATGGAAAAAATCTTCTTCACTCTATGACACATACAAAAACAATGATGAGGCTTTTAAACTTGTTCTCATAGGTCTTGACGGTAGCACAAAGACTCAAAAAAATCATTTTCTCTCATGTGAAGACCTCTTTGCAATTATTGATGCCATGCCCATGCGGCAACGTGAGATAAGAAAACAATAAGCCAAGAATACTAAGGTGAGCCTCCTGCAATTTGCGTATGTTCAAGAAACCGTAAATTAGATTTAAATTCAGTTTAAACTCTATGTACAAAAAATACCTGTTTTTTATCGTACTCTTACTTTTAGGATGGGCTTTCGTGGTAAATCCTGTTGTAAAAGAGGTAGCCGCAGGTATTGCCATCTTACTATTTGGGATGTTAATGCTGGAAGAGGGCTTTAATGCCTTTGTAAAAGGCGCATTGCAAAAACTATTAAAAAAAGCTACGAGTAAACTGTATAAAAGTCTCGGATTAGGATTTCTAACAACTGCTTTATTACAATCCAGCTCTCTCATTAGCGTAATCACCATTTCGTTTTTGAGTGCTGGTCTTATATCGCTCACGGCTGGGGTGGGCATCATATTTGGGGCCAATCTCGGTACTACAGCAACTGCTTGGCTCGTCGCAATTTTCGGGCTCAAAATACAGGTGTCTGCCATGGCAATGCCTATGATCGCTTTTGGTATTTTATTCGTTCTTCAAAAAACCAAAAGTTTTAAAGGTTTTGGATATATACTTGCCGGGCTTGGGTTTTTCTTTCTCGGTATACACTTCATGAAAAATGGATTTGATGTTTATAAAGATCACATAGATCTGGCAGCTTATGCAATAGAAGGATTTTGGGGTGTGATTGTCTTTAGCATTATTGGAATCCTGATCACAGTAATCTTACAATCCAGTAGTGCAGCAATGACCTTAATTCTCACTGCCCTGGCTGCCGGACAAATTACATACGATAACTCACTTGCCCTTGCTATCGGAGCCAATGTAGGAACTACCATTACGGCTGTTTTAGGATCTCTGAGTAGCAACATATCGGGGAAACGACTAGCCGGTGCTCATTTTATTTTTAATGTATTTACCGGTATAATTTCATTGTTATTCATAAGTCAGCTAGGCGATTTGGTAGTCTTCATCTCGAAATACTTGGGTATTGCCGCCACCAATTATACGTTCAAACTTGCGCTTTTTCATTCGGTGTTCAATTTACTGGGAGTCTTGTTAATGCTCCCGTTTATAAAGACGATGGTAAAGTTATTACATCGAATTTTTAAAAAAGCACCGGACAAAAGTATCGAACAGCCGGTTTATTTAAATCCGAGTATTTTAGTCTATCCTCAAACCGCTTTGAAAGCACTTTACAACGAAAGTAAACGCCTGTTTGAAAACGCTGCTTTTGAGATCGTAGCACACGGGCTTAATCTACACATTAGTGATATAACCGGAACCGAGAAACTTAAAAAGGTGGTTCGAAAGTCAAAAGAGGATATTGAAATAGATATTGATGAGTTGTACTATCAGAAAGTAAAGACGATCTACAGTAAGATCATCGAATATGCCACGCTTGCGCAAAGTAAGTTTTCATTACCCCCAGAAAGAATGGAGGCTTTTACAAGAATCAAGATTGCCAACAGAAATGTGGTTACGGTCATCAAAGATATTCGTGGCCTCAGAAAAAATGTAAGCAACTATCAGATTTCTGAAAACCCTGATATACAGATAGAATACGACAAATTGAGACATAAAGTTTCCAAAATTCTAAGAGAAATACACTTAATGCATACATCAACTCGTCCGGAAGCACATCTGCAATCATTAGAAAACCTTAAAGAGAGAGTAGCGCAGAGAGATGTGCTAACAGATGGAACACTTGACAAACTTATCCGTAAAAACAAAATAACACCAGAAATGGCTACCTCGCTTGCCAACGACAGCAGTAAAGTGGCTGCAATTGCAACAATGCTTATTGACACTGCCGAGCTATTATATATCAATAACGACCCTTTATTACTCGAAGACTGATTAACAGTCTTGAAATGAAATAGCCAATTTTGATGCTATAATTACGGGATTTAACAATCTTTTAAGCTTTTAAGCGGTAACACATGACTAGCTTTGCTGACAAATTGAAAACTTTCTAAAACATTTAAAATGAAGCATTATTTGCTAATGGCAGGATTAGGTTTCCTGCTGATAGGTTGCGGAGCAGGTAAATCTAAGATTGACGATTCTGCACTAAACAACCCTATAGTTACTTCTATTAACCTTACAAAGGTCACAAACGATCAAGTACCTGTTACCATTAACCCGGGGCGTTTTTCAAAGGATACTGTGGTGTACAGACTCCCCAGAGTGATCCAAGGTACCTATTCTGTGAGCGACTTTGGGAAATATATCGAAAATTTCAAAGCGCTGGACTATGAAGGTAATCTTCTGGAAACAAGCAAGCTGGATGAAAACAGCTGGACGATTACCAATGCTTCAAAACTCGATAAAATCGAATATTTGGTAAATGATACGTTCGATATAGAGACGGAAGGTGGCATTGGAAAAGAAGCCCCTTTCTCCCCGGCAGGAACTAACATTGAGCCTGATAATTTTGTATTGAATCTTCACGGGTTTATCGGATATTTTGACAATCTCAAAAATAATCAATACAGTCTGGCAGTTACTGCTCCTGCAGATTTTAAACGTACCTCTGCATTGCAAGACAAAGGTATGGTACCCTCTGAAGATGGTAAAGTAGCCACCAGTACCTACTTTGCGCCACGCTATTTTGATATCACAGATAATCCAATGATGTATGGAGCACTTGATGTAGAGGAATTTATGGTAGGTGATATCAAAATTGTATTAAGTGTGTATTCGCCTAACAAAGTACATAGTGCGGCTAGTCTTAAGGAGACTGTTTACAAAATGATGGAAGCTCAGAAAGCTTATTTAGGTGATATAAATAGTACACCCCGATATGATGTTTATCTGTATTTATCAGATGGCTCTGAAAACGCTCCTAAAGGATTTGGGGCTCTTGAGCATCATACTTCTACTGTGGTAGTTTTACCGGAAACTTCCCCAAAAGAAGCACTTGCAAAATCAATGATTGATGTAGTCGCACACGAGTTTTTTCATATTGTAACTCCATTATCAGTACATTCTGAAGATGTACATTATTTCGATTACAACGAACCTACCTTTTCAAAACATCTTTGGATGTATGAGGGCGTAACTGAGTATTTTGCGCAGCACTTCCAGGTTTATGAAGGACTGGTTTCTCCGCAAGAATTTTATGAAGTAATCAAGAGTAAGATTGCCATCTCAAAAAACTTTGATGATGCCATGAGTTTCACTACTATGAGTGAAAATATTTTGGAAGACCCTTACGCAAAAAATTATGTGAATGTATACCAGAAAGGAGCATTAATAGGAATGTGCATAGACATTTTAATGAGAAAAGAAAGTAATGGAACGCGAAGTATGCTTTCTTTAATGAAAGAACTCTCTGCGAAATACGGGAAAAACAAGCCTTTTGATGATGATGCCCTTATAGATGAAATCACAAAAATGACGTATCCATCTGTTGGCGAGTTCTTAACGACTCATGTATCTGGAGACACGCCTATAGATTATAGCAAGTTTTTTGATCTTGTAGGACTTAAAACGGCAACTGCCCGAACCGAAACCACTTACGTACAAGCCGGTGGTGGCTTCATTTTCGGCGGTAAGAGAGAAACCGGCGAAATCTTCTTTTCAGAAAATGCGCTTAAGAATTCGTTTTGGGCAGAACAAGGCGTACAGGCAAATGATGTTATAAAGGCCGTAAATGGAACCGAAGTGACTCTTGTAAATGCACAACAAGTCCTGGGCACCATGTTTCAGTGGAAAGAGGGTCAGGAAATTGAAGTAGAACTCAAAAGAAATGGTGAACCTGTTCTTATCAAAACGGTTACGACCAAAGCCTTTAGTGATAATGAAATTCTAACTGAAGATGAAAATGCCACTCCAGAACAGAAAGCTCTGAGAACAGCATGGCTTAAAGGTTAATCTAGTTTTTTAGAATTGAATAGTATTAAAAAAAGAGAAGTGTATACTTCTCTTTTTTTATTGAGTAACAAAGTAATATTTCATCTGTTTGCATACTTTAATGAAGCATCGTAATTTAAGATTCTAATTAATATTTTATGATCAACCTTTCTACTAAGAACTCAAAAGAAATCATACCGGGATTTACCGGCAAATTTGTGCACACTCAAAACAATACACTAGCCTGGTGGGATATTCAAAAGGGAGCAGTGCTTCCCAGGCATTCACACGTACATGAACAGGTTACTCAGGTACTTGAAGGCCGTTTTAGACTCACCGTTGGCGAAGAAACTCACATATGCGAACCAGGAAATCTAATTGTAATTCCACCTCATGTAGAACATGAAGGAGTTGCCTTAACTCCTTGTAAAATCTTTGATCTTTTCGCACCGGCAAGACCAGAATACCATACAAATGAGGATTGATCTGTCACGCAAAAAAGCACTTGTGGGCGCAAGCACTTCAGGTATCGGAAAAGCAATTGCCTTGCAGCTTGCCGCATGCGGAGCATCGGTAACCCTCATGTCCCGAAATAAAGAAAAACTAGTTGCTGTTTTAAACGAACTAGATACCTCAAAGCAGCAAAAACATGGTTATTTAGTAGTAGACTTCAACAATTTTGGCAGCTTTAAAACCATTATTACCCAATTTCTTTCTGAAAATTCTATAGATATTCTCGTCAATAATACACAAGGACCTCCTTCCGGTTCGGTTTTAGACAAAACTCCTGATGATTATCAGCAGGCATTTGATTTATTGTTTCAAAATATTGTTGCCACCACGCTCACTGCTATACAAGCCATGAAAGAAAATCAGTATGGCAGGGTAATCAATGTAGCTTCTGTAAGTGTAAAAGAACCGTTGTCGCATCTGGCACTTTCAAATGCTATACGTTCTGCCCTGGTAAGCTGGTCTAAAACGCTGGCTACAGAGGTGGCAAAAGATCGCATCACTGTAAATACTATTTTAACCGGTTACTTTAATACCGAAAGATTGGAAGGATTATTACATACGAAAGCAGAAGCTTCCGGTGCTTCATTCGAGTCTATCAAAAAAGAAAAAGAAGCCGAAGTGCCATCTAATCGTTTTGGAAACCCAGAAGAATATGGCTATTTGGCAGCCTTTCTTGCTTCAGACCTAGCATCCTATATTACAGGAGCTAATATCCCGATCGATGGAGGTTTATTACGATCTCCATGGTAATAGTAATCCATTTAAGACATCAGCCGAAATTTGCTATTCAGCAGCCAATGGTTTGAATGTATCGAAAACTTTCTCAATGATTGGTTCCTGAGCCGATGCGTTCTTCTGAAGATACGTCACTGTAAGCACATAGGCTTTTTTACCGATTACCCAGTACCTTTGTTCAAATTTAAGATCAAATCCTGCTTGAAACGACGAAAACACGAGTCGTTGATAATCATGGTTTCCGTCATTTTTACGGTCGTTGGAAACAACTTCAACACCTTTGATCATTTGTTCGAGTTGTTTTAAAGACAGATCGGTAAATCCTTGAAGATCCAGATCATAGCCTGTAAGATCCTGAACCATCAAATTGATATTATCTTTAAATCCAGCCACTTCACCAGGAGAGGGCATATATATAATAAACGCTGTGCCACGACTCCCGCTTTGGTCGATCTGCCAGTTTTCTGGATAACTTATTTGATACAGGGAATCCTTAAGCGTCGTAAAATTATCATCTATGACAGCTTCACCAGATCCATCATTTTGGGCTACTGAAATATTAACAAACGACAAGGCAAACGTAACGCAGATTAAAACTATGCGTCTATTTTTTAATTTTGAAAACATCCTAAACTAATTAATTAGTAATTAACTATAGCTCAAAAAGCTACAGACAATAAATATATTGAATAGTTACCTAACATTATTATTTAATTCTTATCTATTCGTTTTTTTTGTTCTTGTAATAGTCGATAGGAATAAAATAATTTGTCGTACTCTGTGATCATACTTTCCATTTCCACATCGGTTTCAGCTATATAAATTATACTATCTCCTTTTAAAGTCTTTAGCTTGATTTTTCGTAAATCAGAACGTCTCAATTTATTACTTGATCCATTTTTTTTGATAAGATCTGCAAACATTTGACTAATTTTTTCAGGGTACTCTAGTAAAGACTCCTCCAATTCATTATAAGAGACTACCTTTATTCCTTGCTCTTGTAATTCTTTTGTATTTCTACAATTTACTGCAATTACTTCATTCTTGTTACCATACCCTAAAAAATTTAAATTTTCCAGTTTGCAATCATTAAATATGATACGGTAGTAATCAGAATAAATAATCTTGCTGTCAGTTAGGTCACAATTTTTAAAAAGATAGCCCCCGCCATAACCGTCAACACGATCAAAATTTGATGGTAAAGAAATGTTGCTACCCTTAAAACTTGTATTTTTTATGGTTCTAGGTAATTCACAATTGGAAAAATCCACTCTGCAATAAATACTCTCTTCATTATCAAGATCACAATAATATAAATTGAGCTTTGGTAATTTTACAAGCTGTAAGGTATCTTTATCCTGTTGATACTTTTTTGCTCTAACAAAATTTCGCAAGCGTTCTCCATAAACACTACTATTATATGGTTGTACGTTGGTATTTATTAGATACTCTTTTAGATCGAACAACAATTTTTCATTCGTAAGAAAATTATATGTTTTAAGTTCATTTGTTTGTTTTTGTTCTTCCAAATACCCATTCCACATAATCGCGTTTTGTTCTTCTATCACCAATCGCTGTTCTTTAGCCTCTTCTAATTCCAAGTATAAAAAAAGCACTCCCGCAAAAGAAATTAGCTGAGCCACAATCAATATGGTTATATTAATTCTAGTTCCCTTCATATAATTAATAATGACATAGGTTATTAAAATGATAAAACTTAAATTCCAAGATTTTGAATAAATCGGTGCTCGGTTCCTTTGTAATTCTAAAAATAATTAATCCACAAGGTAATATTCAGAATTCTAAAAAAAATGAATACGCCCAGCTAACAATGACATAATTCATAAATGTACCCATTCTATTAAAGGAGACTTGAAATAATTCACTTTTTTACGATCCAGAAAAGGTGCCTGTTTCGCAAGACGTATTCTGTAGGTCTCCCAATTGCGACGTTCAGGCCTTGTCCAACCCAATTCTGCATATCCTATGATACGTGGAAAAGCAAGGTACTCTAGCTCCTCTAAATTACTTATAGTTTCTGACCATAAAGGTGCTTCAATACCCAGGATATGTTTTATGGGAATATCCAGATAGGTTTCCGGTTTCCATTGATAAGCAGTATCTACTGGAATGTAACCGGCCCAGGTTAGGCCATAGGGAGAATCTTTATCATACTTTATATCCAAATAGGCTTTTTTTCCAGGAGAGAGAATGAGCTTCATACCTTTCTTAACCGCTTTTTTTGCATTTTTCTCACTGTTCCAAAATTGAGCTATTGTTATGGAATCCTGCGTTGCATTAGCAACCTCATCCCATCCAATCATTCTTTTGCCATGATTTTGAACCAGTTTTTCTACCCTTTGAATAAAATACTTGTAATCATTTTTTTTGGTCACATGACTTTCATCTCCTCCTATATGAAAGTAGGGGCCTGGCGTTATAGCTGCGATCTCTCCGATAACCGTGTCTATAAAATCATAAACTGTGTCTTTGCGAGTGTTGAAGGTGCTGAATCCTACTTTCATTCCCGTGTATGGTTTCACTTTTTTTCCATTTCCATTCAAGAAAGGGTAAGCTAAAGAAGCTGCATTCGTATGGCCCGGCATATCAACCTCAGGGACAATTGTGATAAAGTGTTTCGCCGCAAAGTTCACTATTTCTTTATAATCAGCTTTTGTATAATATCCACCCTGACCTCCACCTACTTCGGTCTGACCACCAGTTTTTGTGAGTTCAGGATAAGCATCAATTTCGATACGCCAACCTTGGTCGTCTGTAAGATGCAGATGCAAAACATTAATTTTATAGGCTGCCAGCATTCGTATGTATTGTTTAACTTCGGCTACTGTAAAAAAATGCCTTGCTACATCTAGCATAGCTCCTCGCCATAAAAAAAAAGGATCGTCTTCGATACGACCCAATGGTAATAAAATAGATTTATTACTGGTTCTATTCAAACTGTCATTAGCCTCCGGAATAATTTGCAATAATGTTTGTACCCCTCTAAAAATACCTTCCGCATACTGACTGCTAATTTTAAGCGTATCCTTAGTGATTTTTATTTGATAGGCTTCCGGTGAAGCTTTCTTAACTTTTTTTTCAATTGAAAGCTGTACAATATTCTCAAGCAAATCAGGATTTTTTCTAATGGCAGGAAACGCAATTGCTGTTTTTGAGCTGATTTCATCGGAGAGGTATTCTCCAATCGTAGCCAGCGCTGAATCTTTCCCTTGAAAAAACAGACCTGTCCTATTGGAGAGCGCAAAGCTTCCGGAATCTGTTTCAATACTTACAGGCATAGGAATATAAGGTGCCTCATCGAGATTAAAGGGTGCTTGCGGGTTTGGTTTAGACATTGCATGTTTTTTTTGAGTAGTACAGGAAAAAAGTATCAGGACCAGAAGTACTATACTGTATAAAAACCGGTTAGAGAATAGGATCATAAATAAAAGATGTTCGTCTAAAAATTAAAATTTATTTGCTGACTTTAAAATAGTGAAATCCATTTATTTAAAGTGCTTCAAAACAATTAATTTATAATGAGTTAACGATTGCAGCGCTGTTCTCTTACTTCCTATGGTATACCATCGGATTAGCTTAGCTCCTTTCCAGGAAAACAACCCTAATATCACAAATTAAAACACTCTATCTATCAGACACTTACTGTTTTTAACCGATTTTTAGATCGAATCTACGGTAAAACCGCAAAAGTTTTTTTTTGAATTTCATTACATTCGTGAGTCTTTACTAATTAAAGCCCCCAAATAATTTTGATTGACCAAACCGCCATAAAACTTATGCAGACAGATCGCCTTCTTGACCTTGAAAGTTATAGGATTCTGGATACTCCGGAAGAACAAGAACTCGATGAGCTGACACAAATTGCATCTTACCTGTTTGAAACCCCTATATCGCTAATTACTTTTGTCGATGACAAAAGACAGTGGTTCAAATCAAAGGTAGGTGTAGAAATAAGTGAGACGTCCAGAGATATTTCTTTTTGCCAGCATACGCTCAACAATCCGGATGAAGTATTGGTTGTGGATGACCCTCTTCAAGATGAACGCTTTAAAGACAATCCACTGGTCATCAATCAACCAGCTATACGGTTTTATGCAGGAGCACCGTTAAAAACACCAAATGGAAATGTTTTAGGTACACTGTGTGTAATAGATGATAAACCTCGAACATTTACAGAAAATAAGATAAAAGCGCTTCAACTATTAGCTAAAAAGGCGATGGATTATCTCGAAATGAGAAAAGTATTGCTTACACAAAATGATAAAATAGCGCTAAGTGCATCTCGTTTAAAAAAACTTTCAGATCAGGCTCCGGGTGCCATCTATCAAATGGAAATGACACCAACAGGGAAGCTCTATTTTTCCTTTGTAAGTGAGGGGCTCGCAGCTATACATCCCAATCTTGATCCTGAGGTTTTAATGAATACTCCAGAAAAAGCAATGGATATTATTCATCCGGAAGATCTTCCAGCGGTTAAAGAAAGTATTAAATCTTCTTTTCAAAATCTATCACAATGGTATGCAGAGTACAGAGTCTTGCAGGATGATGGTAAGATCTCCTGGCACTCTACTAACGCTAAACCTGAAAAACTAGCTAATGGCAATGTCATTTGGTACGGAACCTTCCAGGATATTACCCAGCGAAAAGAATATGTAAGGGTTCTAGAGAAAATTCTATTTGATATTTCTCATGTACTACGAAGACCTGTAGCTACACTTTTGGGTCTTACTGATGCTATTGAAGAAGGTGATCTGGACCAGAAATCACTTAAAGAATATACCCGTCACATTAAAACGGTATCTGAAGAGATGGATGCACACATCATTAAACTTAACAAAACCTATTCTGAAATTCGGAAGAAAATAAATAACAATTAAGTAGGTACGCCTTACCGAAATGGGAACTCCTTTTATTTTTTTAATTTAGACATCACCAGTACATGGGGAAATGTAATGGCGGCAAGGAATGAAAAGAAGATAGATAAAAATAATTGCTCCCTGCTATTAAAAATAGCGTAAAGAATTACCAGTCCTAGAAGTGAAACTATCCAATTAAGTGCAGAAGATTTAAAATACAACCACATATTCCTTTTTGTTAAGCTTCCATATAAATACAAAATTTGATCTATTAAAGAAGGTAAGGAATGCCATAGTATGAAGTAAATGGTAAATCCCCACAGTAGAGACGCCGTCTGAAATACTACGAAAAAGACAATCAGGTAAAATGTTTCCTTAATAATCAATTTGTAATGCTTTCGGTAAGAGATGATGTTAGATGAAAAAATGATAAACAAACACAATGAAATGATAAGTCCGTAAGTATAAAAATCAGATTTTAATGTTATCCCTGTCATATCTTCAATTATGAGAGATACTTGATTGGCGTTCGTAAAAAACAATAAAAACAAGATAAGCAAGCCGTAACTAAGAAATGCCCAAGTACGAAGTATACCAGACTTACTGAAGACCGATTCCCAGTGTTGTTCTCCGAAATGGTATCCGCTAAACAAAACAAATACCAGTAACCCGAGTAAAGGCAAGTAATAAAAAAGTACCACACCCAGCCCAACAATTAGGATATAATATAATAAGGTTTTGAAAAATGTAAATGACTTTTGGCCTCTCTGTAGCTTTTGAACTAACTTAATGTCATTAGCTCCGTGAAGTATTCCAAAGGAGAAAATTAAAAGATATGCCATAAAATCCTCAACTCTTTCTTCAAAGGAAACCGCTAGCCAAAGGGTAAAAAAAGTGGTTACTATGGTAAAACTCCTATAATTATCCAAAATAAAACTTAAATTTTTGTGAATTTATTAAAAATAACTTTGATAAGTTAACATATTTTGTTCAAGTTTTAGTAAATTTACTTAAACAAAACTAAATTCATTATGATATCACAAATTTTAACTAACTCAATTTCTTTGGTATCCAAGCTAGCACCAGACGATTATGTTGGCTTTACCTTCTTTGTAGGTTGTATGGCTATGATGGCCGCTTCAGCCTTTTTCTTTTTATCGATGAATAGTTTCGATAAGAAGTGGAGAACATCTATCCTGGTATCAGGATTAATTACTTTTATTGCTGCTGTACATTATTGGTACATGCGCGATTATTGGGCAAACTTTGCAGAATCTCCAACATTCTTTAGATATGTTGACTGGATTTTGACAGTTCCGCTAATGTGTGTAGAATTCTTTTTAATTCTTAGAGTAGCCGGTGCGAAGAAATCACTCATGTGGAGATTAATCTTCTTGTCAGTTGTTATGTTAGTAACTGGTTATTTAGGAGAAGCTGTTTACAGAGATTCCGCATGGTTATGGGGTCTTATCTCGGGTATTGCTTATTTTGTAATTGTTTATGACATTTGGATTGGTCAGGCCAAGAAACTGGCAGAATCAGCAGGAGGCGCTGTTTTAAAAGCACATAAAACGCTGTGCTGGTTTGTTTTGGTAGGATGGGCCATTTATCCAATTGGTTACATGGCAGGAACTCCAGGTTGGTATGAAGGTATCTTCGGAGGCTTAGATCTTGACGTTGTTTACAATATAGGTGATGCTATCAATAAAATTGGATTTGGATTAGTGGTATACAGCTTAGCTGCATCTCATTCTTCTAAAGACTAATTCACATTAAATTACACATTTTGTTAGTTAAAGGGCTGTCTCGGGACAGCCCTTTTTTTTTACGTATGATCGATTTTCATAAAAGCAGACACAAACAAGCCCTTTTATTTGGTGACAGCTTAAAGATTTTTGCACTTAAAATTGGAATCGATCTATTTTTTTAGTATCCTTCCTGCAAAGAAAAGTATATTATGAAGCTGATACATGTTAAAAGAAAAACCCAAATTGAAAATAGGTATACCCAAAAAATGGGTATGCTGAAGACAAATGTTACTAGAATAAAACGATATTTTTTGTATATCCCTATAGGTACCATTCATGCTTACAGACAAACCTACTACGGGAAAGTCAAAAATTTAGAGAAGTGTACGTTAAAAGCCTAAAAAAAATCCTTCCGTAATGGAAGGATCTTTTTGTACTTGTATTTCCTTTAAATTTTACCCATACTAACCTCAACGTCAGCATCGATTTTTTTAATTAATCCTTGCAGCACTCTTCCCGGACCGATCTCTGTGAAACTAGTTGCACCGTCAGCGATCATGGTGCGTACACTTTGCATCCATTTTACAGGAGATGTTAATTGTTGCATCAGATTTTTTTGAATTTCTATAGGATCGGTTACCGCAGTTGCTGTAACATTTTGATAAACCGGACAGGTGGGATTTCTAAACTCTACATTCTTGATTGCGTATTCCAGCTCTTCACGGGCTGGCTCCATTAAAGAAGAATGAAACGCACCACCTACTTTAAGCAACATGGCTCTTTTGGCTCCGGCCTCTTCCAGCGCGGCGCAGGCTTTGTTAACAGCTTCTACTTCACCGGAGATTACCAATTGACCTGGACAGTTATAATTTGCGGGAGTTACCACCCCGTCTATGCTATCACATATTTCTTCAACTACATTGTAAGTTAATCCCAGTACTGCAGCCATCGCTCCCGGGTTTATTTCACATGCTTTATGCATTGCTTCTGCTCGCATTGAAACTAATTCAAGGCCGTCTTTGAAACTTAGTACATCATTAGCCACTAGCGCAGAGAATTCACCTAATGAGTGTCCTGCCACCATATCTGCCTGAAACTCTTTTCCCATAATTGTTCCCAGGACTACAGAATGTAAGAAAACCGCGGGCTGAGTTACACTCGTTTTTTGCAGGTCTTCAGAAGTACCATTAAACATTATGTCTGTGATCGAAAAACCTAAAATCTCATTTGCTCTTTCAAAAAGATCTTTTGCATGCGAGTTTGTTTCGTACAAGTTTGCACCCATTCCCACAAATTGTGCTCCCTGCCCGGGAAATACATATGCTTTCATTAATAGTGAATTTAATTTCCGGCAAAAATAAGCAATTAATTACTTTGCGGTTTTTCTGTAAACCATGAAGCGTATTTCACATAATTATTTGCGATTCTGTCAATTTCACCTGCTACTAATTCAGGACTTATATCATTTATTTTTTTTGCCGGAATACCCGCATAAACAGAACCTGAACTAATTTTTGTTCCTTTGGTAACTACTGCTCCCGCTGCAATAATACTATTACTTTCTACAATGCAGTCATCCATCACAATACTTCCCATTCCAATTAATACGTTATCATGTATGGTGCACCCATGAACAATTGCATTATGGCCTATGCTCACATTATTTCCAATGTTTGTTGGTGACTTCTGGTAGGTGCAGTGAATGACCGCCCCATCCTGTACATTAACCTTATTTCCCATTTTGATATAGTGAACATCACCGCGAACCACAGCATGAAACCAAACACTGCATTGATCTCCCATTACAACATCCCCTACTACAACTGAGGTTTCCGCGAAAAAGCAATCTGCCCCAAACTCTGGAGCTTTGCCATTTACTTCTTTACGTATCATGATTATTCGTGTTTATATTCCTTTATTTAATCAAAATAAGCTAATAACTGCTGCTTTTTTGATGCGGAAACCATTAATTCTTTGCCGTTATTCAAAACTACACTCCCACCCTTTCCTTTCTTATATTTTACAATGCATCCCACATTCACAAGATATGATTTATGTATTCTTGCAAAGGGAAATTCTGAAAGGGCTTCCTCAAAATATTTAAGTGTTTTGCTTACCACCATCTTTTTATTCTCTAAATAAATCTCAGTATAATTATCATCTGCCTTGCAGTATTGAATCGCAGAGACCTCTATTACTTCAAAACCATCCAACTGCGGTATGGTGATCTTACCGTTTACAGACTTATTAGAGCTTAGCAGTACTTTGTCTGAAAGCATGGTTTCCTTTTTACGCATTTCGATAACATAATCGGTCGCTTTGATTAGTTCGTCTATGGAGATTGGCTTGGTGAGATAATAAGATGCATGATGATTTAAAGCGTCTTTAGCATAATGATCGTATGCGGTGACAAAAATAATATCAAAATCACGCGTTCCCAGCTTTTCTAATAAGTCAAAAGCATTTCCAAATGGCATTTCTACATCGAGAAAAACCAATTCCGGTTGTTCTTTCTTTATGAACACCAGCGCATCTTCAATATTAGAAGCTTCCCCAATCACATCGATGTCGGGGCAATATTTTTTTATGTAGCTACCCAGTATTTCACGGCTATTCGCTTCATCCTCGACAATTAAGGCTCTCAATTGCATATCGTTATTTTTAGTCTTTTTTTAGTGTTAAGAGGACCTTGGTCCCTGAAGAATCATCCGTCAGATCATTAATATAAACATCTATCTTATCCTTATACATATCGTTCAGAATTGCAATTCTCTTTTTAATATTGCCCATTCCTTTCGACTTTTGCTTTTTCTGATTCTCTGTTTTGAGCTCCTGTGATCTTTTACGGCCAATACCGTTATCTTCTACACTTATCTGAACGGTTTCGGAATCAGGCTGAGTTACACTTATTTTTAATTGTCCTTTTTCTTCCTTATATCTGAGACCGTGCCAGATAGCATTTTCGATATAGGGCTGAAGAAGCATTGGAGGGATCTGAAATTCATCAATATGTACATTCTCATCTATATCAATCTCATAGTCAAATTTTTCTTCAAATCGGGAATGTTCCAGCTTTGTATAGAGCTTTAGTAGTTCAATCTCTTTTGCTAACGGAATAAAGTCTTCTTCAGAATTTTCCAGTACCGCTCTCATCAGCGTCGAAAATTCTGTGAGATAACGGTTCGCACTGCGCTCATCGCTTCTCGCTATAAATGTGTTGACAGAATTTAGCGCATTGAAGATAAAATGAGGATTCATCTGAGACCTTAAAGACTTTAAAGCCAGCAGGTTATTACTAAGTTTTTGTTGCTTATTTGTTCGGTAATATAAAAATGCAACCAGTGCTAGTAGTGCCATTCCAAAGATCAATGAATAAATGATGATCTTTTGTCGCTTATTGCTCTCTTTTATAAGCTGTTGGTCCTTAATTGCAAGCTCAAACTTACTAACATTCAATTCTCTATCTTTTTCAAGACTGCTAATGCGGTTCTGTTTATTCGTAATATCCCGGCTAAATCTTTTGGCTCTTGAAATCTCTTGTTCCTTCCTTACATATAAGGTATCTACTAACTTCACGTAGTTCTGATAACTCTCCAGCGCTTTATAATAGTCTCCTACAGTTCTATAGACCTCAGATAGTCTTCTGGTAGCGTCTTTTTGTACTACCAGATCATTCTCTTCATCGGCTTCTGCTATACTTTCTTCCAGATAAGGTATGGCTTCTTTGTATTTGTCCTGAGCGATGAATGCATTAGCTATCTTATAATTGATCTTTTGTGTAGTAATACTATCTGCCTCCTTATCTATTCTCTGTACTGGACTGGCTGGGGAAGCACTTTTTAACCTCCGTGCATCTTCTAACGTAGCTTTGCGCAATTCAATCTCTTTATCGTATAAATTCTTTTGATTATAGAAATCCGCTACGCGTTCCTGCTCCTGTAATGCCCGTTTTGGATTTTCTTTTTTTGCCAGTTTAAGCGAATTGCTGTAAAAACCTTGAGCTTTTGCTACATTATCTCTGGCGGCATATACTTCGGCTATTTTTGAATTGAGATCAGTTATCTTTGGGTTGATAAGGTTTTCGGTAGCAAGGTCCAATGCTTTTTGATAATTTTCAATCGCAGTTTCAAAATCCTTTTTTGAACGGTAAGCATCTCCCAATCCTTCGTAAACTGTTATTTTCTGAAATGAAGACAGTTCACTTGACCTTTGAAGCTTCTCAAACTCAGATAAAGCAGCATCAATCTCTAAATTGAGCAATAAAGCCTTCGCTAATTGTATGCGCGTATCAATACTATTAGAAAGATTTAGAGATGTTCGATAATTACTTACCGCCAGGTCGTACTGTTTATATGACTGATAAATATCGGCCAGTGTTTTGAAAGACAATGCACTTTTAACATCATCACCTCTTTTCCCCAGCGCTTGTAGTGATCTTTCGATATAGGTAATACTTTTGTCTATATCTTTTTTCTTGTAGTAGTTGGCAGAGTCAATCCACTTTTTATGAAGATCGGTTTGACGGCTTCTTTTAGACTCACTTTTTGAGATAAGCATCTCATAACCTTTCACCAGCACGTCTACATCTTCTTTACTAGTGATCGTATATCGTACCGTTTCAAATTCAGGGCTGCTGATCACGAGTTGATCTTGTAATCGTACCTTAATGCGAAATTCTCCCTGCGAATTTGTCTGGGTTTGAGCACCTCCTAATACATATACATCAACATCACTTAAAGGCTTAAAGTTCTCTTTACCCTTCACAGAACCTCTAATTTCGAAATATGCATCCTGCACAGTAGGTTGGCAAACAGCACCAACCATACAAAGAAATAAAGCCAAAAAGCTAATATAAGTACGCATATATTAAAAATTAAAGCTTAAACATACATACTTTAATGCATATAATGAAATAGCTGTATTCACCATTCAGGCGAAAATACTCCTAAAACATACCTTAAAAGCACTTTCACTCATTCAAAAGGCATATTCCCTAAGTAAAATGAGTAATTACCTTATTTATGGTTTTAAGAGAAAAAAGTTGCTTTTACTTTTATATCCAACAAAAGCAAAATTAGACACGATGAAAACACTTTTTAAAATTCTCACACTCGTTATCCTAGCTGGTAGCACATTACAGGCATATGCTTGCAAACATCAAAAAGAAAATACCAAAACATTGATTGCTGAGGCATCTATCCCAAAACCTGATCAAAAAAAAATACAGGTAGCTTTACTTCTGGACACGAGTAATAGTATGGACGGTCTTATTAACCAGGCCAAAGCACAATTATGGGACATCGTAAACGAACTTTCTTATGCGCGTTGCGAGCATGTAGCTCCCGTTCTGGAAATTGCGCTTTACGAATATGGAAACGACAGGCTTTCCTCTCAGGAAGGTTATATTAAACAGGTTATTGGTTTTACAAGCGACTTGGATGATATTTCAGAGAAGCTTTTTTCTTTAACCACAAATGGGGGTGAAGAGTTTTGTGGGCAAGTAATAAAGAAAGCCTTGAAACAGCTCGAGTGGAGCAAAGACAAAGAGGCGCTCCGCTTGCTTTTTATAGCAGGAAACGAACCGTTCACGCAAGGACCGGTAAATTATGTTGACTCCTCTACCGATGCAAAAGAAAAAGACGTTATTGTGAATACAATATTTTGCGGTAATTACGATCAGGGAATTCAGGGCAAATGGAAAGATGGAGCAATCAGAACAAATGGTGACTATATGGCTATAGATCATAACAGAGCTATTGTGCAAATCGTGACTCCATATGATGATGAAATTCTTATACTGAATAAAAAATTGAATAAAACATACATCCCTTACGGAAAAAGAGGAGAATATAAAATGAGCATGCAAGCCGAACAGGATATGAATGCAGGTTCTATAAATGAAGAAATAAAACTAAAAAGAGCAGTAAGCAAAAGTTCAAGCCTATATAAAAATAGCACCTGGGATCTGGTAGATGCCGCTGAGGAAGATGATTTCGAGTTTTCGTCACTTAAAGATGAAGAGCTTCCGGAAGCTTTAAAAGGAAAAACAAAGGCTGAAATCAAAAGTTATGTTGCAACTAAAACGAAGGAAAGGAAGGCGGTACAATCAAAAATTCAGGAATTGAATAAAAAAAGAACTGCATATATAGCAAAAAAGAATGCAGAACCTGGCAAAACCGGGCTGGAGAATGCAATGGTGAGCGCCATTAAAAAACAAGCGGCCAGAAAGAATTATGTCTGGAAAAAGTAAACTACCTCAGGGCAAGCCCATCAGACACTTGCTTGAAACAAATGTTTAATTTCGAGTCAAGCCTTGGGGGTATTAGACCCTTTGGCGGTGCCAATAAAAGGAACAGAATAAGAATAGAAAGAGCGGGATGTCCCGCTTTTTTTATGTTAATAATTTACAGCCGGACAGGTACAATCATATGGTTTTTCGTCTGAGCCTAAGAAATTATATCCAAGTGTGATTTGATGAAAACCCCCGCTGTCTAAACGTATATCTCCTGTTTGATAAGAATAGGTATAAGCAAACATAAATTTCTTATAGTTAACACCAAGAATTGGCGTGATCAACTGTAGCTTTTGCTCAGACAAACCGCCAGCCGAATTGAAGACGGCACCATCAAAACTTCTTCTATAGGATAGACCACCCCAGACTTTTCCAAAGGAAACATCTTTGTAGACCTTAGCATTGAGGTCTATCGTTTTCTCGTTGGTAAACTCTGTTGCCTGAAAGAGAAAAGAAGGCTCAAACTGCCAATCAGTTTTTCCAAATACATAACCTGCAGATAGCAAATACCTTCTTAAGTTGTCAAACTCTTGTGCTGTATATAGATCTCTTCCGGTTCCCAAAGCATTCTGAACGGTAAAATGTGCATAGAAATCAAGAAAATTATAAGACATCCCTATATCCACATTAAAATAACTCACGCTATTATCGGTCCCGTTAATAATTGGATCCGGGAAAAAAGACGCAAATTCGGTTTCATCCAGATTACTTTGTACCAGACCCACACTCATCCCGAATGACAGCTGATTGAGGTCTACCATATTTCTCGAAAAGAGCAAATGATGCGCATACGTTAGCTTAATACCTGTTTGTGAATGATATCCGTTTTGATCGTTGAATAAAATGGCTCCAACCCCACTTCTATCACCTACACGAAGATGTGCATTTAAGGTTTGAAGACTCGGCGCTTCATCTACGTCGAACCATTGTTTTCTTGCTGTAAGCCGTACTTTACCACCCTGTCCGACGCCTGCCATGGCAGGATGAATTAAATAATAATTATCAGAAAGGTAATCAAAATACACCGGGAGTCCTTCCTGTGCATACGTTGTAAAACCCAGCAAGGTTATTATGAATACTACTAAAGATTTTCTCATATCAACGTTTTAAGGCAAAGTGCCCCTTGACGGTTTGTTGGGCATTGTTTTCAACAAAACTTGCCTGAAACCAATAATCGCCAGAAGGAACCATACTTCCATTAAACGTGCCATCCCAGCTTCTATTGTTCTGATTAAGCACTTTCAAAAGTTTTCCGAATCTGTCAAATATATGAATTTCTAAATTTGATAAAGAAGAAAATGAAGTCGTATCCCAAAAATCATTTACACCATCACCATTCGGCGTAAAAAATCGCATATAACCGAGAATTGTGATCTCTTCGGTAAGTACTCCGCAACCAAATTCATCGAAAGCAGACACCGTATAATTCCCAGGCGAGACGTTTGTAAAGGTTCCCGAGGTTTGTGGCTCGCTGTCATTTAAAGCATATAGATAATTGCCAGATCCCGTTGCAGTGGCAATAACCGTATTGTTACCGGAGAAAGGACTCGCTTCTAAAACAACTGAGAGAGTTTCCGGCGGGCTGGAGGCAACTACCGTCGTGCTTAATAGAACTTCACAATTAGATGCCCTACTAGTAATCTTGACCGAGAATTCTCCCTCGCTATCATAGACATAGAAACCATTGGTTTCACCCGTTATGACCTGAGCTGGATCGTCTGTCGCTCCTCTGTACCAGGTAAAGATGAAATTTACATCTGAGAGTCCCGTATCAATCACGGGTAAAGGAGCTAAAGGATTTCCAAATGCATCAAGACATAAAGAATAAGTGTCCTGCAAGGTTAGTTCAGGTAATTGTAATACTCGAAGTTGCAAAGGGAAAATTACAGAACATGTATTGCCAAAAGCTTCTGCACGTACGTAAATTTCCTGTTCAAGGGATCGGTCGTTAATAAAACTGCCAGTGTTGACAATTCTTTCTGAAACGAGGCCATCTGCTGCTGAACTTCGATCGCGATAAAACCAGATATCAACTCCGGTTGCTCCGTTCAATATATTCCCTATACGTGAATTCAGGTCAAAAACAGCGCTGCCATCATTGTCATCATCACAAGCCTCATAGACCGTAGGATTTACATTGATCGGCGGAAACTGGTTGATTATGATCTCAAGGTTGGTATATGTTTTACAGCCCAAATCTGAAGTGATCTCAACAATAACTGTTTGCGGGTTTGAAAGGTTTTGATAGGAAGAAGGGTTCAAAATAGGAGTTCCTGCAGTTACTGCTGCCTGCGTCTCATAATAAGCAAAGCGTAAGCTGGTGTCGCCATCCCGCATTTGATCTTCTCGTATGCTAAGGTTAACAGTTTCAGAATTGTTCCCTTCAGGACTGCATACTTCTATGGCAGAAGGCACCACAAAGGGCGTAGGGTTTGCATACTCAATTACAATCTCATCAGAACCCAGACAACCTCCATTAGCATTAAATTCAAGACGGTAAGTTCCCGCATCGGTAACTTCTAATGTTGATGCAGTTTCACCTGTTAAAAGATTACCATCTTTAAACCAGCTGTAAGTAGCGGTGCCAAAGATATTGGCATCCAGAGTAACAGAAGTTCCGGGACATACAGCATTACCGTTTGCGATGGTCCTGTCTTCGCCCAGATCTGCTTTTACCTCAAAACTCCCTCCATTAATGAATACGGCAGAATCGTAGTTACCATCTTCCGCATCTGCAATTACCAACTTAATGGTATACTGTTCTCCCGGAGTCACCTCAGAGAACGCAGTCATAGCAACCGTATTACCATTAAGACTAATAGCAGAATTAATAGGATTGTTATATTGATCGAAGTAAGTCTCGTTTTTTGCCGGACATCCATTTGCTCCTGGTATTGCCTCATGTATCTCGGTCACTTTTACAGGTATGTCTGTACCCGGTATAACTGCAAGGTTAGTAGAAACGCCATTTGAATCGGTTAAAATAAAGGCAAAAACATCTGAAAACCGGCAGGGAAAATCAAGGAAATATTCTTCAGAGGCAAACAGAAAGTCAAAACTTATTGTATTTGCGTACGGTATAAAATCAAACTCAATATAAGAAGCATTTTGGGTATTGGTCGTTCCTGTTATCGACTCCAGATCAGAATCCCCATACCATGCCGCGCCTATCCCTTCACCTGTATGACTGTCTACATTTGGCCCTGGTACAGAAGAAGCCTTGCCTGTACTTAATACAATCCCGTTCGTAAAAGGAAAAGTAGTACCATTATTTTCGAAATAACCAATTCCGTTGATACCAACGGCAGTTCCGGTTCTACTGCTAAAATTTGAAGTGATCGCGCAGGGACTATTAATCAGAACATTTTCAACTAATTGCTGTGTTGAAAATGAGGTGTCATCTACGGTAATTTGACAATATAGGTTAGCCGTGAAAAAAACAAGTATATAACAAAGTTTTTTCATGTTAAATTTGGGGTCTGGGATGTAAATATATTAAAAACTCGCTTTATCTTTTTGTAATTTTGAAAAAAATTTAAAAAAATGGAGAAGATCACGCTCAAAATAGAGCCTACAAATAATCCTACAATCATTAAGTTTGAAGCAAATAAATTCCTTACAGAACAGCGAAGTTATGAGTACAAAAATATTGATGAAGCAACTAATTCACCGCTCGCACAGCAATTGTTTTACCTTCCCTTCGTAAAGACCGTTTTTATATCAGGAAATTTTATTGGCATTGAAAGATACAATATAGTCGAATGGGAAGAGGTACAGGAGGAAGTAGCCGAGCAAATTACCGCCTATCTCAATGGTGGACAACCAGCGGTGATCGAAGCTGCAAATTCATCGTCGAAAAAGGTTCCTATTACTATTTATGCAGAAAGTACCCCAAATCCATCGGTAATGAAATTCGTTGCCAATAAGATATTAGTTCCTCAGGTGTTCGAGTTTAAGAATATCGATGAGGCTACAGAATCTCCTCTTGCGAAAGCCTTGTTTAATTTTCCATTTGTTAAAGAAGTGTTTATGGATGAGAATTATCTTTCTGTAACTAAATTTGATGTGGCAGACTGGAATGATATCACAATGGAAATCAGAGAATTCATTACAAATCACATCGCTAACGGGGGCGTTATTGTAACCGAAAATGCAAAAGGCGCTGCGGCATCTGTTCAAGGCCAGGTAAAACAACCGGGGGTATCTGCCCAACCTTTAGAATCGTTGGATGACACCTCCCAGCAAATCGTTCAAATTCTGGAAGAGTATGTTAAACCTGCGGTAGCGAGTGATGGAGGAAATATTATGTTTGATTCTTACAATAGTGAAAGTAAAACCGTAAAAGTTATTTTACAGGGAGCTTGCAGTGGTTGTCCTTCCTCAACGTTCACATTAAAAAATGGTATAGAGACCATGCTTAAAAATATGCTTCAGGATAAGGTTAATGAAGTGGTAGCACTAAACGGATAACTTCCTAAAAGGAATAATTTTTAAAATATTAAAAAAGAAGAGCCATAGATGGTTCTTCTTTTTTTGTTCTAGTTTATTACCTTTTTGTAATCATTATGAAACTCCTGAAAAAGCTGCAGAAGATTCATCGTTGCAGAAATAAGATCTTTTGTTTCCAACAACAAGCCAAAATACAATTTTGTATTTTTAGGGCTCGTCTCTGTAGATCGAATGCGTTCTATTTGTTTTTGAATTAGCTGAGAAACATGGTTGAGAAGCTGCTGCTTTTCATCGATTATTGCATTAATCTTTTCAAAAGACTCATTATCAAAGGTTTCCTGTACTCGGTCAAATAAAACCTGAAGATCGTTATCAATACCTTTTAAATCGCGGATCTGATTGAATTTTAATTTCTTATGGTTATTGTTAACGTGCCCGTAGCTGCTCTTCACAATATATCCGATAGATTGAGACATATCTTGAAGATAGTCTAAAATAAGGATGTAAAATCTACTGGCTTCTACTGAGGAATCATCTAAAGATTTTATAAAGTAAAATATCTCATCTTTTAATTCGTCTACCACTCCTTCAAGCTTACGAAGACTCTTTTTATTCTTTTTGAGTTTGCTCAGATCCTGTAAGCCTATATTGTCAACGACCTCACTATAAAGCTTATTAATTCGTTTGATTACGTTCGAGATGTTATCAGAACTTTCAGTTATTATCTCATTGATGGTTATTAGATCTGTACGGTCAAACTTTCGATTTTCATTCTTTTCTTTTTCCGTTCTCTTATAAACTATAAAACTTCTTATCAACAGCACAGCCGCAAGCAATAAAAGCCCTACGATCGCATATATTCCTCCATAATAGATAACGGAAGCAAAGGTAGCCGCTGCAAGAAATGCTACCAAGGCTGTTACGAACCAACCACCAATAACATTTAAAACACCTGCCACTCTAAAGACCGCACTTTCTCTACCCCATGCTTTATCTGCGAGTGAGGTACCCATAGCTACCATAAAAGTCACATAGGTGGTTGAAAGTGGAAGCTTTAGAGATGTACCAATTGAAATCAAAATACTTGCAACTACTAAGTTCACAGAAGCCCTTACAAAATCAAATGCAGGTTCTTCAATTTTTTTACCTTTCTTTTCTACCGTCTTTTCAAACCTGCTGCCTAATTTTTTTACGAAAGAATTGGGCAACACGTACTCAATGCCTGCACTCAGATTAACAGCACCTCTAACCACAAGCCTTGACAAAAGGTTGGGTTGAAACTTTTCTCTTCCTTCTCCCTGTCTTGAAAGGTTAATCCCTGTTTCTACTACAGAGCGTGCCTTTTTAGAAAACCACAGGGTCACTACCATGATAATTCCTGCGATAAGTAACAGGTAGGAAGGAGTTTGCACAGCTCCGGATAATAAACTCATAGACATTTGTGTATCCATACCAGAATCCAGCCACAAAGTATAAGATTGCCAGGCAGCAATAGGGACACCAATAAAGTTTACCAGATCATTTCCTGCAAAAGCCATTGCCAGGGCAAAGGTTCCAACAATGATGATGACCCGAAGAATATTTCCTTTAAATAATGAAATGTACAATTGAGAGAGTAGTGTCCAAATCACTAAACTACTCATGAGAATGGTCATTTTGTGGGCGTCTACCCAATCCAGTGTTTCCGGTTTAATGAAGGACACTCCTTTTAAACCTTTAATAAGAATAAAATAGGTGATCGCAGTAAGTGATATTCCACCAAAAATACCCCCCGTAAACTTAAGATTTCTTTCATATTGAAATGAAAAAATTAAACGGGAAATGTATTGAATAAAGGCACCAACCACGAAAGCAATGAGCACCGACAAAAATATTCCCCTGATAATTTCGATCGCCTGACTGGAATTAATATAATTCACTAATTCTGATACGGAAGCATTATCCTGATAGATTTGAATCATTGCGATCGCTACGGAAGCTCCAAGCAACTCAAATACGATAGAAACAGTAGTTGAAGTAGGAAGCCCAAGCGAATTAAAGAGATCCAGCAGTAATATGTCGGTGATCATCACCGCCATAAATATGATCATGATCTCTTCAAAAATAAATTCCCCCGGGTTAAAAATCCCCTTTCGAGCAACTTCCATCATTCCGCTAGAGAATACTGCCCCAATGGCAATACCTATGCTCGCAACAATCATAATAGTTCGCAGGGAAACTGCTCTTGATCCGATAGCGGAGTTCAAAAAATTTACAGCGTCATTACTAACTCCTACTACCAAATCGATGATAGCCAGCGCAAACAACGCAAAGATCATAAACATGTAAATCTGCTCCATGTAAGGAAACTGAATTTAGAAAACAAAAGTCTATCAACTTACTTAAAGTAGGGTTAAATAATTGTTACCAAAACATTATTGACCTTTAAACTTCTCTTAATAAACGCTTGCTATTTCTATTCTGCTCGCTAAAATAAACTTTTAAAACTAAAAAAAATACCCTAATTTTAAAGAAAGTAATTAATCTAAAATCAAATCATAAAAATGGCAGTATTAAAAGTAATTGAAGTATTATCGAATTCAAACGAAAGTTGGGAAGACGCCACCAAAAAAGCTGTAAAGCAAGCGGCAAAGTCTATTAACAATATAAGATCTGTATATGTTCAGGAACAAAGTGCGATCGTTGATGGCGACGACGTAACCGAGTTTCGTGTAAATGTCAAGATCACTTTTGAAGTAAAATAACCTTCACTAAATCATAAAAGGCGCCAAACGGCGCTTTTTTTTTGGATATGCCTGAAAAAAAATATGAAAATGCATTGATCAAGGAGTCTAGTCCCTACTTACTCCAGCATGCACACAATCCTGTAAATTGGTATCCCTGGAACGATTATTCTCTTGAACTTGCCAGGCAAGAAAATAAGATGATGCTTATAAGCGTTGGTTACGCTGCCTGTCACTGGTGCCACGTTATGGAAAGGGAAAGTTTTGAAGATGAGGAGGTGGCAGCCTTAATGAATGCAAATTTTATAAATATAAAAGTAGACAGAGAAGAACGTCCAGATATTGATCAAATTTATATGGATGCGATTCAATTAATGACCGGAGCAGGCGGATGGCCCATGAACGTAATTGCATTACCAGATGGCAGGCCTATATGGGGAGGCACCTATTTTAGGAAACAAGACTGGATATCGTATCTGAAGCAAATTGCTTCACTTTATAAGGAATCCCCTGGTAAAATTGAAGAATACGCGTCTAATTTAAGTGCCGGCGTAAAGGGTCTGCATGAAATAGCTGAAAAAAGTAATAAAGCATTCTCAAAGCAACATTTGAACAAGGCGCTGGAAGAATGGTCTACTTATTTTGACCCAAAGTATGGTGGTCCTACCCGGGCACCAAAATTTATGATGCCGGTTAATTTTGAGTTTTTCTTGCGATTCGCTACGGTCACTAGCGATAATGATTTGCTCTCTTACGTAAATACGACACTCACGAAGATGGCATATGGCGGAATTTATGATGCATTGGGAGGAGGATTTTCAAGGTACTCAGTAGATGCCATCTGGCATGTTCCTCACTTTGAAAAAATGCTATACGATAATGCGCAACTTGTAAGTCTCTATGCGAATGCTTTCAAGATCACCAAAAATGAACTTTATAAGCAAGTGATAGAAGAAACGCTGGAATTTGTAGAGCGAGAACTAATGGCTCCTGATTTTTCATTTTACGCTTCTTTAGACGCAGATAGCACCAATGAAGAAGGTGTTTCAGAAGAAGGAGCTTTTTATATTTGGACTGAGAAAGAATTGAAAAAATTGCTAAAAGACGATTACCCATTGTTCAAAGAATTTTTCAACATCAACGATTATGGTCATTGGGAAAATGGCAAGTATGTATTAATTCGCAGTGAAACCGAAATAGAAATTGCAGAAAGGTTTAAAATCGATCAAGGAACTTTACGAAACAAAATTACTCATTGTAAAAAAATACTCTTTGAACATCGCAAAAAAAGACAAAGGCCCGACCTGGATGATAAAATTATCACTTCGTGGAACGCGATGATGCTAAAAGGCTACACAGATGCCTTCAAAGCCACTTCCCATGACCACTATCTCAATATGGCATTAAAAAACGGTCAATTTATTGAATCTCACTTATTGGACGATGAAGGTCGATTGTTTCACACTCACAAAAATGGAAAAAGTGCCATAAATGGATTTTTGGAAGATTATGCCCATTGTGCTGAAGCTTTTATTAGTTTATATGAATCCTCTTTCGACGAAAAATGGCTCTTAATTGCCCAAAAACTGGTTGGGTATGCAATAAAACATTTTTATGATCCATCTAAAGAAATTTTCTATTTCACCTCTGACGAAGACAGACAGATCGTCACCAGAAGTGTTGAAAAAAACGACAATGTTATTCCAGCATCAAATTCCGTAATTCAAAAAGTGCTGTTTAAACTTTCCCGTTTTTTTGATGACAATACTTATTACTCAATAGCTGAAGCTATGATGAACCGAATGCTGGATGAAGTCTTAGCTTACCCTTACAGTCATGCAAACTGGCTGTATAATTACATGAATTTTCTTTTTCCTTTCTCAGAGGTAGTGATCGCAGGAAAAGATTACAAAAAATATGGAAAGGATTTGAATCTTCATTATCTTCCAAATGTTATCACGAGCGGAAGTAACAACTTACAAACCAAAATACCGTTGTTTCAGGGACGATTACCTACAGATAATACGCAGATCTTTGTTTGTACCAACAACACCTGTGAGCTACCTGTAAAAACTATTTCCGAAGCAATTGAAAAGTTGTTTTAACAAAGTCATAGATCAAACTAAACAATTCTAATAACGCTAAAATTAAATAATATGGATATTCAAAAATGGATTGATGCAGGTTTTACCTTGCTCATGGATTACGGGCCAAAAGTTATAGGAGCTCTTTTAATATGGATCATTGGATCCTGGGTCGTTAAAAACATAATTAAGGCGCTTAAAAGAAGTATGAAAAAAAAGGAATACGATCCTACGCTTCAAGGCTTCTTAATGAACATTCTCTCATGGGGTCTTAAAATTGTATTGATTTTAGCAGTACTAGGTACTGTAGGGGTAGAAACTACTTCTTTCGCAGCAATTCTGGCGGCAGCAGGCTTAGCAGTTGGTCTCGCACTTCAGGGCTCGCTGGCAAATTTTGCAGGAGGTGTTCTTATTATGATTTTCAAACCCTTTAAAGTAGGACAACTTATCGAAGCACAGGGAGAACTGGGAGTTGTCAAAGAAATTCAAATATTCACCACTAAACTCAAGTCCCCTACTAACAAGGAGATCATTATTCCAAACGGAACTCTAAGCAACGGAAACATCGTCAATTATACCAGTAACGGTATTTTAAGGGTAGATCATACCATTGGCGTTGGATACGACACTGATATCAAACAAGCGAAAGAGGTTTTAATGAAAGTACTTACTTCTCAGGAAAAAGTATTGAATGATCCTGCACCTACGGTTAGTGTTTCTGCATTGGCCGATAGTTCCATTAATTTTGCAGTACGGCCCTGGGCAACCGTAGAGGACTATTGGGACGTATATCATGATACGCTGGAAATCGCCAAAAAAGCGTTGGATGATGCAGGAATTGAAATCCCATATCCACATCAGGTGGAAATCCAGAAATAACTAATTATTTCTTAGGTTTTATCCCTATAAAATCTTTTAAGTAGTACGGTTCAAAGTAGGCGGTGTCTTCAACATCGCCTGTTTTGAATTTTTGATAGGCGATTGATGTCATTTCCTTGGCAGATGGCAGCAGTATGTCATCGTGGAATACTGCGTTCATATGTTTCAGGACAGATTTACACTTTTCAGCACCGTTACCAAAAAAGTGTACTTCACCTTTTGATAATTCCGTAGCAAAAGAATCTTCAGAAATGATCTCTGCCCATACCGGTTTCAAAACCTCATAGTTGTAATCTAGGACAGCGGTGTACACTTCCATCCGTCTTGCGTCAAGCATCGGAACCAGCAGCCCCTGTGTTACAGAAAGTTTTCTTGCCAAAGATTCTAATGTAGATACGCTCAACAGCGGTTTGTCGAGTGCAAAACACAGTCCCTTAGCGGCAGAAACTCCAATTCTTAGTCCTGTGTAGGAACCGGGTCCTTTACTTACTGCGATCGCTTCAATGTCTGCCAATGAAAAAGAAGCATCTTTCAATGCTTCTTCTATAAAAAGGTGTAAACTTTCGGCATGCATGTATTTTTGATCATGCGCCTCTTTCAACGCAAGAAGACTTCCATCTTTTGAGATTCCTACCGAACAGTTCGTTGTAGTGGTTTCAATTTGTAAAATTACAGCCATAAGACTGCAAAGATATTATTTAAACTCGTCTAATGGAATGCCAAAGTAAAATTCAAGAATCTTAAGATTAAATATGTAATTATATTTCGTTCTGATCAATTCTGCTTCCGCATTATCCAATCGGGACTGTGCCTGACTAAAATCAAAAGAATTCATAAGCCCTACGCTAAAGCGCTCTTTTGCATAAAGAAATGCCTCTTTTCTGGATATCAAGGTTTTCTCGGCAGCCTCATAAGCTTTAAGCGAACCTTTGGTGTCATACCATGCCTGATTTACGGTATTCTCTAATCCGAGTTTATCCTGAACTAGTTGTAATTCTGTACGCTCAAGTGCTATTTTTTGCCTTTTCAGATTATTTCGTGTAGAAAATCTATTGAAAATAGGCACATTAAGCTGTAACCCATATGCGATACCATCAAACGTATAAAACTGCTCTATTAAGGGCAGAGGAATTTGATCTGTATAACGTGTGTTATAGTTAAAAAATCCTGCTAGCGTTGGATAAAAAGCTCCTCTTGCAATTTCAACGTCTTTCTTTGCAAGTTCTACATTGGTTTCTGATAATTTGATGTCGTTTCTAAAGCTCAGCGCTTTTTCAAAAATCGTTTTTGGTGTGTTTTCCATGATCGTCGTAGGTGGAACCATGAAATCTTCATCGGACACATCAAAGCTTTCATAATCTTCAATAAGTAAAAGCTGTGCCAATGCAATTTTCGAAAGTTGCAGTGCATTTTCTGCATTCACTATTTGCTGCTCCTGTGTTGCGATGGTAGCTTCAATTTCCAAAAGATCTCCTCTTGGAACTACTCCAGATTCTACAAGTTCTCTAGTCCTTTTAAGATCTTGTTCGGTAACAGCGTACTGCGCTTTAGCCACGGCCAAATTTTCTCGGTTGAAAAGAATTTGAAGATAATTATTAGCGACGTTTAATGAAACATCATCTTTCATATTATCTAACTGATACTGTGCAGCCAGGCGAGACATCTTAGCCCTGTTTAGTCGTTTAATATTACGGAGACCATCAAACAAAACAACACTTGAGTTTAAACCTGCATTAATTGTTGTCTGCGTGGTATTCTCCAAAATACCTGTAGTCGGGTTCTGGGAAAGACCGGTATTTGATGCAACGCTGGAACTTCCACTAAAATCCGGAAGAAATGACCCTATTGCATCTGACTTATCAATTTTGCTGTTTTCAAGATCTAACTCAAATTGTTTGATAGATATATTGTTTTCTAAAGCATGATCAATACATTCTCTCAACGTCCATTTTTTTTCCTGTGCGTTAACGAAAACGGTGGTTAAAAGAACAATGATCATTATAAGTTTAGCCTTCATAAGCTTTTTCTTTCAAATTTATAATTTTGGTTAATTTATTCGTTATTATCGTCTTCTTTTTTTAACGGCTCGGTTTTGTTCCACACTTTCACTTTATCATCCATTTCTAATCCGGAAACGATCTCCACATTAATTCCGTCTGAGATTCCTACTTCAATATCCCTTCTTTCAAATTCCTGATCCCCTGTTGCTACTTCTACGTAGGGCTCATCTGTTTTCTTATCAAATTGCAACAAGGCCTCTTTTATAGCCATTACGCTATCTTTCTTTTCGAGCACTAATGACGCATTTGCGCTATAACCTGCACGAATGAAAAACTCATCGTCCAGATAAACATCTCCTTCAATTTTAAACTGCACGGCTCCTTGCTCTTCGTTCCCTTTAGGTGCCACGAATCTCAAGTTAGCATCGAACTCTTTATCTTGAATTGCTCCTAAACTTACTTTCAGTGGCATTCCAATTTTAAGTTTTCCAACCTCAGCTTCATCAACCTTACCTTCAAAGATCATTTTTCCGAGGTCTGCTATTGTAGCAATGGTAGTACCATCATTAAAATTATTACTCTGAATCACCTGATCTCCTTCTTTTACAGGAATCTCCAGAATGGTCCCCGAAACGGTAGCTCTGATATTAGTATTTGCAATACCTGAACCTCCTGCAGACCCTAGACGAATAATTCGGTAATCGTTTTGTGCATTCTTTAATTCCTGCTGTGCTTGCTCATATCGCAATTGAACATTTTGAAAGTCCTGATCTGCTACTACGCCTTTATCAAATAATGCTTTATTTCTATCGTATTCAATTTTCGCATTTTGCAGAGCGATCTCAGCATTACTCACTCTACCTCTGGCACTAACCAGAGATTGTTCGTTAGGAACTACTTTAATCTTTGCAATGAGATCACCATTTTTGACCTTCGCCCCTTCTTCCACGTATATCTTATCAATAATTCCAGATATCTGAGGTTTGATCGCTACTTCATCTTCCGGAACCACTTTACCAGTAGCCACTGTTTTTTGTTCTATATTGGTCTTAAAAGGCGTTTCCGTTTCATATGTAATAGGCGATTTGCTGTTGGACTTAATGAAGTAAGCCGCAGCCACAAGGGCAAGCAAGATGAATATTACGATAAGCAGGATTTTAATTACTTTTTTCATTCTATTTAACTTTTATCTTTGGTTGTTTAGTTTTAGTTATTCTTCTCTTAAAGCGTCGATGGGTTTGATACTTACAGCGCGTTGCGCCGGAATTAGACCAATGAGCGTTCCCAAACCTATCATGATGATCACAGCACCGATGATAAGGGGTATTGGAACCGTTGGATTCGTATACGGGAAGTCTCCCTGATCTGAAAAAGCACCATCTATAATACTCAATACCAATCCTCCCAGTGTGATGCCAAGAATACCAGCAACTACCGTAAGAAAGACAGATTCTAAAATGATCTGTCCTCTCACTTCCCCTGGGGTAGCTCCCAATGCTCTTCGAACACCCAATTCTTTGGTTCTTTCTTTTACTGATATTAGCAGAATATTACCAATACCAATTACTCCCGCCAATATGGTAGCAATACCCACGATCAAAGACAGGAAAGTCATTCCTTTGGAAAACCCCATGATACGACTAAAGATTTCTCCCAGATTGAAAGACCCGAAAGCACGTTCATCATCGGGAGAAACATTGTGAATTTTTTTCAACGTAGCCTTTACATCTTCTTCCACCTTCAATACATCTGCATCGGCGTAGGCCGCAATAGAGAACCAGTCTACGTCCTCCCCAGTATTGTATAATGCTTTGTAAGTGGTGAAAGGAATAAACACATCGCTATCGCTTTCGAAACCACCACCTTCAATATATTTATGAACACCTACCACCTGAAAATAGATTCCGTCGATCCTGATAAATTCTCCTACCGGATTCTCGTCTTTTTCAAAAAGTTCTTTTTGAGTTCGCTCACCGATAACGCATACCTTTCTTTGATTTTCGATATCGGCATCATTTATAAAGCGTCCTCCTTCATATATTTTTTTAGTAGCAATCTTAGTAAAAACAGGAAAATCTCCATAAATGGCATAATCCCCGGTTCGCTGCCCTCTCACCATTTGAGCTGGCGGACCTCCGAAAACACCTTTTGCATTTCGTGGAGCGATGAACTGTATCTCCGGTATACGGTCTTTTAGCGTTCTGGCATCATCCAATTTAAGTTGTAGTTGTCTCCCTGTCTTGAAACCTGCATAGGGAATACTGGTTGATTGGGCCCAGGCAAACATGCTGTTCATAGCCACATTTTCAAACTGCTTCTCAAAACCATTGTCCAGCCCTTTAGCAGCACCAGAAAGTGCAATATAGATAAAGATACCCCAGAGTACCCCGATAATGGTAATGACAGTCCGCAGTTTGTTTTTTCTAATGGAACCAAATATTTCCTGCCAAGTATCTCTCTGAAAAATAAATCTCATAGCTATTGAATTTATTCGTCCCTGAGGGCGACTATTGGCTTAATACGAGCAGCTCTTTTTGCCGGAAAATAACCCGCTATCGCACCAAAAATTATTAAAATAATGGTAGCGGCGATCGCTACCCCTGTATCTATGTAAGGATCTTTAATAAAGTAATCCTGAAGTTTCTCACCCAGTGAATTTAAAATAAGGATCCCTGCGAATAAGCCAATGTACCCGGCAATTGCAGTAATGAATATAGATTCTTGCAGAATCATACCGATCACAGAGCGGGGAGTTGCTCCTAATGCTTTTCTTATACCCAGTTCTTTGGTTCTTTCTTTCACCACAAAAACCATGATATTACTGATCCCTATAATTCCTGCGATAAGGGTTCCCAGGCAAACAAAAAATACAATGATCTGTAGAACACCTGCAAACTGCTGATCTTGTTTAAGATTGTCGGCAACATTTCTGATAAAAATACCGGATTCATCATCAGGATGAATATTCTTTTTCTTTTTCAGAAAAGCATTTAACTTAGATTCAAAGGTCAAGGCACCGGAATATCCTAATTCTGGCCTGAAGGCTAATACGATCTGATCGATCTTATCTGTATTTTTAGTCATGAGTTGTCTTGTAGTATACGGAATATACATACGTCTTTCCTCATTGTCACCACCGTCATCCTGAAAAACACCAATTACCTTAAAAGCTGTTCCGCCCATATCGATATATTCTCCGATAGCGTTTTTTCCTTTGAAAAGATCTTTTTCTATCAACCGACCGATCACTACAACCTTTGTTCTATTCTTTATGTCGTCTTCATTGAGGTAACGGCCTTTCATTATGATTGTTTTCTCATTAAACTGATGAGAAGGACCAACAGCAGTACCGTTATAATTATTAGACTCGTTGTTATATTTCACCAGTGAACCGAAGAATATCCTAGGGGTGATATAATCAAGGAAGAAAGGAAAATTGGTTTTGATATCCTCGATATCGTCATTTTTAAATTCAATTCTTCTATTTGACTTAAAACCTTTGTAAGGCATAGAAGTTCGATTGGCAAAAACGAAGAAAACATTTGTAGCATCATCCATGAAAAATTCATTGAACTGATTTTTTAGTCCATTGCCAAATCCAAAGAGTACTACAAAAATTAGGATTCCTAAAGCAACCGTAAATCCAGACAAAAATGTCCTTAACTTATTTTTGCTAATCGTTTGAAAGATTTCCTGCCAGCGATCCCTGCTAAACATATTGAGAAGCTCTTACTTGTTCTACGAATTCATCTTTCTCAATAACACCATCCTTTAAATGAACAATGCGTTTACACATATGAGCAATATCCTCTTCGTGAGTAACCACCAGAATGGTATTACCTTCATCATTGATCTTTTGTATGAGATCCATTACCTCATAGGAAGTTGTACTGTCAAGAGCTCCCGTAGGCTCATCGGCAAGTAACACTTTGGGTTCTGCTGCCATAGCTCTTGCAATAGCAACCCTTTGTTTTTGCCCACCGGAAAGTTCGCTCGGTAAATGGTGAGCCCACTGCTTTAATCCTACTCTATCGAGGTAATCAACTGCTTTTTGCTGACGTTCTTTTCGCGGAACACGTTGGTAATACAAGGGCAATGCCACGTTCTCCCAGGCACTTTTATAATTAATCAGGTTAAAAGATTGGAAAATGAACCCTAAAAATTTATTTCGGTAATTTGCCGCTTTCGTCTCATTGAGGTTCTTAATAGGAACCCCATCTAAAGTGTAATCTCCTGAATCTGCTTCATCTAACATTCCTAGAATATTCAAGAGCGTTGATTTTCCTGAACCGGAAGAACCCATAATTGCAACCAATTCTCCTTCTTCAACAGAAAAATCGATACCTTTTAGTACGTGTAAGGAATTGCTCCCCATACGGTAAGACTTATGCAAATTCTTGATTTCAATCATGGTTAGTTAATTTTAGTACGCACAATGTTAAACAATCGAGGGGAAGTATTGTATTAACAATATGTTAAGTTGATGTTTCGATGTTATTCAATAAGACTTCTTACTGCTCATATTGTTACATAAAGAAGTGTGAAGAAAATGTTAAAATATAAATTTAATTATCCTGGCCTGAAGCTGCGGCAAGATTCCATATCTTAATCTTATCACCTTCTTCAATACCTGAAATCACCTCGGAATAAATCCCGTTACTGAGACCTAATGTAACATCTCGTCTTTCAAACTGCTGATCTCCTGTTTCTACTTCTACGTAAGGTTCTTTGGTTTCCGGATCAAATTGAAGCAGTCCCTCTTTTATTGCCAAAACATTCTCTGCTTTTGCTAATATAATTGAGGCATTTGCACTTAAACCTGCCCTAATAAAAGTACTATCTGATTTTTTCAAAGTACCTTTTATCTCAAACTGGACAGCTCCGTTTTCCAGCACCCCTTTAGGAGCAATATAGTCTAACACTGCATCAAATGTCTTGTTCTCAATGGCTCCTACAGTAATTTCCAATGGAAGATTTTCCTTAATTTTCCCTACTTCAGACTCATCTACCTTTCCCTCAAAGATCATCTTATCGGTATCGGCCAGTGTAGCAATCGTAGTACCATCATTAAACGTATTGCTTTCGATAACCTGGTTTCCAATCTCAACAGGAACTTCCAGAACCATACCTGATGAAGTAGCTCTAATATTTGTATTCGCAGCGCTTTTCATTCCTCGCGTAGTACCCGTTCTGACAATTTCATAGTTTTCATTGGCTGCAGCATAACTCTGTTTCGCTTGAAGGTAACTGGTTTCAGCCGTTTCATAATCATTGCGCGATATTACTCCTTTGTCAAAAAGCTCTTTTTGTCTATTGAAACTCCTTTCTTGATTTTCAAGATCTATTTTACTCGTTCTAATAGAATTCTTTGCATTGTTAAGGGCAGATAGATTTGGTACGACTTTAATTTGGGCTATAAGATCGCCTTCCTTTACCATATCTCCACTTTCAATATATATTTTTTCAATGATCCCTGAAATATTTGGTTTGATCAATACTTCCTGGAGTGGAAGAATACTTCCAACCGCTACTGTTTTTTTTACGATCGTTTTACGTTCAGGTTGTTCTGTTTTGTAAACTATAGGATCCTCTGCATTTTTTGCATATAAATAATAAAGTGCCCCGCCAAAAGCAATGACTATAAATATAAGGACTGCGGCAGTTATTCTTTTTTTCATTTTGTATGATTAATTCTTGATTTTCATTTTAAACTTTGTTTTATTCCGAGCGTAACGCTTCTATAGGTTTGATCTTGATCGCGTGTTGAGCGGGAAGAAAACCCGCCAATAATCCAGAACCGATCAATATGCTCAAAGCTATAAAGATCACTCCTAAATTTACGCTAGGGTTGGCAAACATATCTACAGGGCCGTTTAACTCGAGTAGATAATTTACAGTATACAGAAATAATGTTGCGACTATAATTCCTGCCATACCTGAAATGATCGTTAGAAAAACAGACTCTAATAGAATCTGACCTTTGATAGACCAGGGAGATTCGCCCAACGCTCGTCGAATACCTATTTCTTTCGTACGCTCTTTTATTACGATCAGCATGATATTACTCACTCCTATGATTCCACTTAGCAGTACCAGAATCCCAACAACATATGCGATAAAGCGTATTGCGGTGAAAAGGCTTTCTATTTTACTGAATTCTTCGTAGAGATCAAAATGTCCAACTGCACGGTCATCATCAGGACTCACCTGATGCCTGTCTTTAATGATCGTAAAAACGTCTTTTTTTAATTCTGTTATGGAAGCATTATCTTTCGCTGTAATTGCCATCCAACTCACACGGTCTCCCTTATTGAAAGCTTGTGAAAAAGTAGTAAATGGGACGTATATTTTCTTTTGCTGGCGTTCGATGTCTCCATTAGTACTCTTCAAACCATAAATACCTACTACCAAAAAATTTACTCCTTGAATTTTTATATACGATCCCAGCACTTCTTCATCTTTATCAAACAAACTAAGCTTTACTCCCTCTCCTATGACAGCGACTTTTCGACGTTCATTTATATCAGAATGGTTAAGAAATCGTCCTGCAACGATATCCATTGTTTCTTGCTGTCCTATTTCAGGATAGTCTCCATAAATATCAAATCCACCAGATTTAGTACCTCTGATTACGTTACTTTGACCCGGACCACCAGATCGATTTCTAGGCGATATGTAGCGTAAACCTCCTACTTTTTCCCGTATGGCCTCTACATCATCTAGCTTAAAATTATATGTTCTTCCTTTAGGCAGACCTTTGTATGGTTTGGTAGTGGTACGGGCCCACATAAACATGGTATTGGTCGCGATACCATCAAAATCCATTTTGACACCATTTTCTAGTCCTTTGCTAACCGCCAGTAATATGACAAGGATCAGGATGCCCCAGAAAACACCAAAAGCGGTCATCACAGTTCGAAATAAATTCGACGACAACACCTCTAATATTTCTGTCCAGCGATCTTTATTGAACATACCAGTTTACGATTACATCATTCATCTCTTAAAGCAACAATAGGTTGAATTTTAGCAGCTCTCCATGCAGGAAAAAACCCGGCTATTGCACCTGCAATGATCAGTATGATCACGGTAGCAATTGCCACATTGAAATTAACTGACGGATTTACTAAATAATCTACTTCGATATTGGGACCTAAAATTTCGAGAAGCATCATACTTACGATGAGTCCTGAAAATCCTGAAATAGCAGTTACAAAAACAGATTCGTGCAATATCATTGCTATTATTGACCAGGGTTTCGCTCCCAGGGCCTTCCGAATGCCTATTTCCTTGGTGCGCTCCTTAACGATAATCAACATGATATTACTTACCCCGACCACTCCCGCTATAATGGTACAAATACCAACGAACCAAAAGAATAAGCGTATGTTATTGAGAAGGGTATAAAAGCGTTTGACTTCTTTTAAGGTATTAAATGCATTGACTGCGCTAAGATCATCCGGAGCTACCGAATGTACCTCTTTAAGATATTTAATTACATTGTCTGTAAGTGCTGTTGATGTTTTTAGCGTTTCGTCTAAATTAGCCCCCCTTTTTACTGTAAAGGTCATATTTGAAACGCGATTTGCCCCGCCAAAAACTTTTTGCGCTGTTGTTATGGGTATGGCTATATTGTCTTCCTCATCTTCTCCTCCCGCATCTTTATAAATACCTATAACTTTGAAATTTATGTCTGATATTTTTAGGTACTCATCAATAGGGTCTTTTCCGTTCAGAAAAAGTTCTCTACCGATCTTTGCACTGATAACAACTACTTTTTCAGAATCCTGAATATCCTTGTAATTGATATACCTACCTTTTATAATACTCTGACTTTCAATAAATACATTATCGGGATGCACGCCCTGCACGGCATAATTACCAGACTCTTTTTCGTAAGTAATTAGATTAGCATCGACCCAGAAGATAGAAGATTCATATTCGATATCTTCTTTCTGTACCTCGGTAAACTCATTAAAATTATCATTATCAAGTTGTATACGGCGTCCGGGATTTAATCCTTTGTATTCTTTAGTAGTTACATTGGTCCATACCCATATCCTGTTCGAAGCATCTGATTGAAACTCTTGTGCAATCCCATTACGCATTCCCTGCCCTACCCCTAGAAGTATCACCAAAATAAAGATGCCGGAAGCAACTGAAAGCCCCGTTAGAAATGTTCGTAATTTGTTTTTTCGTATGGTATTGAAAATCTCTTCCCAACGTTCCAGATCAAACATCTGTTATAACTTAATTATTTTAGACGCAGTATCAGGGGTATTAACTGCCTAAGAAAAGTAAAATTAACTAAAGGTATATTTCTGACCTACTAAAATTTGAAAAATTAACTATTTTTTGTAGGTCTCATCATTTTATAAACGAAATAACCAATGACCCCGACTACCAGATAGGGAATTGCCATGAGATAAATGATTCCGTTGTTGATACCCTCTGCAGCTTCCTGGCTCTCGCCGCTTTCCAGAACAGCCCTACACATAGCACATTGCGCCTCCATCATATCTGGAAAACAACTAAATAAAGTGACTAATAGGATGCTAACAACTCTTTTATCCATTTTTCATTAGGCGGTATAATAAGGTGATATCATAAGATAAACAATGACACCGGTAACTGCCACATACAACCATATGGGAAAGGTTATTTTAGCAATTTTTCTATGCTTGTCGAATCTTTCGGCAAGCGCCCTTACATAGGTTATCAATACCATCGGGATGATCCCAATGGATAGAAGGATATGTGAAATCAATATAAAGAAATAAATATAACGTAAGGCACCTTCACCTCCATAAGGAGTGGCATCTGCTGTCATATGATAAGCGACGTACATGACCAGAAAGAGCACCGATAAAAGTATACAAACCTTCATGAGGTTCTCATGTAATTTACGATTCCCATTTTTTATTGCCGTTACAGCTACTACCAACAGAACCGCAGTAGCACCATTAATAGTAGCATAGATTGGAGGTAGAAAAGACAGTGGTTCAACATCGAAACCAAAATCTTTCAATTTAATCCGAAACAGAACAGCCACCGCCAATGGGATCGCAATTGACAGGAGCACAATCCATTTATTGTATTTTTTCGCTACTAAATCTTCTTTTTGCGCCATTTTATTCATTTAACAATTTTGCAATATCTTCCTTTAGCATCTCTAAAGCTTTTTCATCCAGCCCGTCGTAATACACAATCGGATTACCATAGTCATCTTTTCGGCTTCTAATATTTCCTTCTTGATCTATGAGCGCAAAAAAACCAGAATGCTCAAATCCTCCTTCAACCTCCGGATTTGTACCAACATACAGATTAAACCCTTCATTAGCGAGCTTATAAACATCTGTGAGTTCACCAGTTAAAAGATGCCATGAGGGATTAGTGATTTTATATTTTGCCGCGTATTCTTTTAACACTTCCGGGGTGTCATAATCTGGATTAATGGTAAACGAAGCTATTCCAAAATTTGGATTGCCATAAAATTCATTCTGAATTTTTACCATGTTCGTATTCATTATAGGGCAGATCGTAGGGCATGTTGTAAAGAAAAATTCGGCTACGTATACCTTACCTCTAAAGTCATCGTTCGTTATAGTTTTCCCATTCTGATTAGTAAATTCAAAATCACGTACCTTTCCTATAACCTCCAGATCTGATTTTTGAAATCTCGAAACTATCTTCGGAACTGCCCAAATACCAAAAATTAAGATTATAAACGATATGCCTATGTATGAGTACCCTTTCATCTTTATTAATCCCGATATCTGTTATTACGCTTTAGTGCCAGTCTGTATTCGGCTAACAAAACCTTTACATCATCTTCCATTTTATTATTGATCTCGGCCACCGATCTGGCATCAAAACCATAAAGCATTTCATCTCCTTTTCGACCTCTTAGGTTGGATTCCTTATCGATAATAAAAACCTGATGAACACCGTAATTCTTATCTAGTGAAAAACTAGATTGAAGACTGTTGAATAATACTTCTATTTGCGCCGGACTTCCAAAAAGAAACTTCCAGTTTCGAGTATCTGTCAGTTTTCCTAATTCTGCTTTTAGCGAACGAATCTCCTTTTCATTCTCAGCGGTATCAGGAACTATAATTACGAACTGAAAATCGTTAAACTCATAAAAACGCTTGTATATTTTTTGATTTAAATTGAAAGCATTTGCTTTTTTGAATTCAATATCGTTCCCAAAAAATCCAAGAATTGTGATCTTACCCGATAAACTTATCTTCTCACCGGAGAGCGACCTGAATTCATTTACTTCGCCTACACCTTCGGTAAGCACCGGTAGTTTCATAAAATTATTCACTCCGGAAGCAAAAAACAAATAAGTAACTAAAGGCAATATAAACAGAACGCCTAAAACCAGGTATTTTTTCATAGCTGTAAATGAAGCACAAAATTAAAAAAAGACGGTTAAACCGTCTTTTAATATGTTGTTAAAGTATTAAAAATCCCAACTCTTATAACCCTCTCGCATGACATCGTAGATGTAGTCACCTTCTACCAATAATATAAATGCCAGATAAGGAATAAGGACTAACAAAGGTAAAACGATCGTCCAGGTAAAGGAAGGTTTTTCATCCCGCAAATGCATAAAATCCCAGGCGATGTAATATGCTTTAACAAGGGTAAGAATTATAAATATCCAGTTAAGTAATTTCATCCCCAGAACTTTGCTCATAAACATCTCAGGCTTGTAAATACCCAAAACTACTTCTACAATAGTTACCAGTGAAAGAAAAATCAGTACTCCCCAAATTTTTTGCTCGTTAGATTTAAACTTGAGCAATCCCCTAAATATTGCTAATTTATGTGTGTCGTGTCCCATGTTTTATTTTTTATACCAGATAGAAGAATGTAAATACGAAAACCCAAACCAAATCTACAAAGTGCCAATAAAGTCCAACTTTTTCGACCATTTCGTAGTGACCTCTTTTCTCATAAGTTCCTACAATCACATTGAAGAAAATAATAATGTTGATAACTACCCCGGAGAATACGTGAAAACCGTGGAATCCTGTTATAAAGAAAAAGAAGTCTGCAAAAAGTCGGTTACCATATTCGTTACGAATAAGATTTGCGCCTTCAACGACCGTTACTGCAGAGTTAAGTTTCTCTAACGATTCTTCTCTTGAAAGTATTGTTTTCTCGCCGTTTTCGTTCAACATCTGAGTTCTTACCAGGATACCTTCATCTTCCTTAAATGCGCGCATTACATCTGAAACCGTATAGGTTGGCAAGGAGCCTTCGCTCTGAAACCAGAAAGCATCTTTACGATCTAATTCAGAACGCTGTGTAGACCTTTCAGTAAAATCTCCTATTGCAATCTGTTTTCCAGTTTCGGCATTCACAAATTGTAATATTTGACCACCTTTGGTTTCTACTGCACCGTAATCACCTTTAATAAAAGTATTCCATTCCCATGCTTGAGATCCGACAAACATCAAACCTCCCACGATGGTAAGAAGCATATACCAGGCAACCTTAGATTTTTGCATTTTATGCCCTGCATCTACCGCTAGCACCATGGTTACCGAAGACATGATCAAAATAAAAGTCATTAATGCTACATAAAGCATTGGGTAAGGCTGACCATGTAAAAACGGAAAGTGGGTAAAAACTTCATCTGCTATTGGCCAGGATTCTATAAACTTAAATCGAGAAAAACCATAGGATACTAGAAATCCTGAAAAAGTCAAGGCATCAGATACGATAAAAAACCACATCATCATTTTGCCATAACTAGCATTCAGCGGTCGGTTACCCCCGCCCCATGTTTTACCGTCATTTTCTGTGCTCGTTACAGTAGCTTCCATAAAAAAGTAGTCTGTTTTAAAAATTTTTCAAATTTACGCTTTTTTCCTATCTAAAGAAATAGAAAAACAATATCAAATATACCCAAAGAAAATCAAGAAAATGCCAGAAAGTAGCACCCAACTCTAAGCCCAGCGTATTTCCTCCATGATACTTTTCTTTAAAATGATTATAAATTACAACCAACAACACTATAAGTCCTGCAATCACGTGCATAATATGGGTGATAGTGATCGCATACAAGAAGGAAGTGGTCACATTACTTTCTGCCCCTGTAAAATAATATCCACTCTCAATTATTTGTCCGTACCCGGAAAACTGAAAAACCACAAAAGTGATTCCCAACAACAAAGTGAGTAAGAGTAAAAATTTACCTGCACCATGCACTCCTTTTTGAATATTTTTCTTTGCGAGATGCATCGTAATACTACTCAAAATAATTGCAGCGGTACTTGCGTAAAAAGCCAACGGTATTTCAAAATCAGACAGCCAGTCTGGTCTTGATTTACTGACCACATAGGCACTGGTTAAACCAGCAAAGGTCATGATCATACTACCCATGGCAAACCAAAGCATCATTTTCTTAGCGCGACGATTCTTATCGTCTACTGTTCCTGTCGTAAGATCCATTAACTATGAATAAATTTATCGGCAACATATATTATCTGCATCAGTGTAATGTAAGAAACACTTGCGAGCATTAATTGTCTCGCCGATTTGTTGTCTCTTTTTTTGTAGAGTCTGAATGCAAACAAAAGCATTCCCACTCCTATTAAAAATATGATTACCGCACCTGGTATTGATAATTGCAGACTCCCTGTAAGCCCTGTTACCGGGAATACCGAAATAACGATCATCCAGATGGTATACATAATGATCTGAATTGCTGTTGCTTTATCCTTTTTACCGGTAGGCAGCATGTTAAATCCACCTTTTTTATAATCGTCATATAAAACCCATCCAATTGCCCAGAAATGAGGAAATTGCCAAAAGAACTGAATCATAAACAACGTTCCTGGCTCGATTCCAAAATCATTCGTAGCTGCCACCCATCCCAGCATGAATGGGATTGCTCCCGGGATTGCTCCTGCAAAAACCGAAAGCGATGTTTTAGTCTTAAGAGGAGTATAGATACTGGTATATAAGAATATGGAGATTGCTCCGAACATGGCGGTTTTAGGATTCACTATATAGAGGCTAACGATGCCAGCCAGCGTAAAAACTACAGCGATGATAAATGCAGTACTTACAGACATTCGCCCGGAAGGAATTGGACGATTGGCAGTTCTTTTCATGAGCGCATCCAGATCACGCTCAATGATCTGATTGTAAGCGTTGGACGCCCCTACCATAAAATAACCTCCAAAACACAATAAAGTAAGTGTTACAAAGTCTATGGTCTCTGCACCCAGAAGATACCCTGCGACTGAAGAAAAAACAACACTCAGAGAAAGGCCTGCTTTGGTAATCTGCTTAAAATCTTCTATTGCCAGAGAAATAGAATGTGTTTTTGTGGTAGTGCTCAATGCCGTTTTCATCAATCTTTTCTAAATCGTGTGCAAAGATATGTCACAATTGATTTTTATGCAATGATTTTCAGATTGTTTTAGACTTTCAAACGGGCTTTATTGTCTCAATTGATCTAAAGCTGGGTTAGATACACACAAAATCCTAATTGTCTGCACTCTCAAGAAAGAAACCCGGAAGATTAAAAACTTAAAAATCTGTGTACCAATTAAAGAGATCAGTTCTGAATCCTACATTAAACCATACTGTATTGTTCTTAAAAGTAGTAGCATCTTCAAAAGCAGGATCAAAATTACGCAAGGTAAGATTGAGATATACTTTTAAGTTTGTAGCAGGATTGATAAGATACCCTCCCTGAAAGTCTCCTACAAAGGTATAAACGGTATTCCCCTGACCAACTTCAATACCTGTATCTGCAGGTCTGTTTTCTTCATTGGTGTAGATGTCCCCTCCATAGACAAAGTTATCTGAGGTGTTATTAAAATCAAAACCTCTTTCTCCGTAGATCAATTTAGCTGTTCCGAACCATCTTCCATGATTATAATTAGCAATACCTACAATTTCACTGAAATTAGCACCCCAGAGATGTGCCAGCGGTTGGTTGTTATGACCGTAGTTTAATACAATGGTATTATGTGAATAGGTGTACGGTCTAACTCTGTTGTACTCAAATTGAAGCATCAGGTCTTTTACCCCAAACGGTTCGTAATACTTGGCTCCGATCTGGAATCCATATTTATTTTTCCAGCTTTGTTCACCTCCAAAAAAATCATTAACCGACAGTTCATCCAGAATGAGCTGGCCGTATAGGTTAAAACGATCTGACCACTTGTATTTCCCGCTGAGACCGATAAGTGCATTTCCTGCTCTTGAACCGGTAGAGAATTCAATAAATCGATAAAAAATCACCGGGTTCAAATAGTTGAGATCAAATCCGCGATCATTCCTACGATCCCAGATCACTGATTCAAAGAAGCCCAGATTTAATTTTGGAGTTACATTCCAACTCAAGTAGTGAGAGGCCACATATTTGGTAAGAAAAGCACCATCCTCAGTCACCTCGCCACGAACATCCCTTAAAGACATCCACAAATTGGTATATTTTATCTTCCAGAAAGTAGTATTTAGCTTGATAAACGGATACGGACTGGCAGCGTCGCTCAGAAGAAGCGATCGATATCCATCTCCTATAAAATTACGACCATGCCCCAACTGAATATTGAAATGTTCACCGGGAGTATAGGAAATGTAACCTTCTGCCACGGGATAATCAAATGCATCTTCATTAAATTCTTTTGCAATACCCCTTCCGGGAATTATAGCAGGATTCCCTCCATCTGGGCGAATACTTCGCGCATAATCATTAAAATAGTCTGCAAAACGACCCTGACTTTCAAAAAGTGAAGTAGAGAACGTAAGCCTTTTTCCCAATCCCCCCTGTATATAAACCCCTCGTGTATTATTATAGGTATAGTCTACCTCATCACTATTATCCTTGCCCAGTTGTAAATCTGCGATGGGGTCTATAGTAAACCAATAACCTTTACCTGCCGCGGTGATCATATGTTCATCCCACCATTTTCTGCCCCACCAACTTTTTTTGTCTTTAGATAATGAAGCGTTACGAGCTTCAAGATCATAATAATTGGCTACTTCAGAATACAAGTACGGTTTAGAGGCTGTATGATTATTGCTTCCTACCTGATTAAGCGCAGGATCAAAAACCGAATAAACTTGATGTGAAAACGGGATATTTAAGTCACTCTTAAATTCGTTGTTCTGATATTTATTTTCTATAATGGAATCCCATTCGTTTGAGCTATCGCTCACAAAAGATTTATTAACAAGCGAAAAATCGCTGCCAGATGTATTGTTCTTTATATCATTTTGACTCAGCGGAAGATTAAAGTCAAACGAGAACTGCATATACGTAGGTCTGCTGCTATAAGTGGCAGGCTCGATAACTGGGAGTTTGGAAAAAGCTGTCTCAAGTTCTTCTTTCACGGAAGCATGGGTAGCGTCTGAGTAAAGTAATTTAAAGTTACCACTATCGGTCACTTCAAAAAGCATAGACACTTTACCAATATATGCTGAGGCTGCTATTTCTTCAGGCTCTTTGAAATTTTCGAAGAAAAAATTCCTGAATTGATTGGTAAAACAGTTTTGCAACTCATCTGCTCTTACGTCACGGCATTCAGGAAAAATGGGATAGCGTTGGTAATCACTTGCCAATTCCTGTGCATAAAGCGAAAAGAAGTTCAGGAATAAAAAACACGCGAATAAGCTTCTCATAAGAATAACATTCGTTAGGTTAAATATATTGGCAAGATACTGTTTTCTTATTTTTAATTAACGAACGCAAAAAAGAAAAATTCCCGCCGAAGCGGGATTTTTTTAATCAACCATGAAAATTATTGGCTTCGCAAAAAGCACTTCCACCGGCTGACCGCTCTTTGCTCCGGGCTTTAGTTTCGGAATCATTTTGATCACCCTTTCTGCTTCTTTTGCAAGCATTGGATGTGGTGCTCTTGTTTTTATGTCTGTAATATTCCCTGACTTATCTATTTTGAATACCAGATTGATCCGCTGCTTACCGGTCAACCCGAACTGAGCTCCTAAAGTCGTATTGAAATTTTTACTGATAATCTTATTAAGTTGTGCCGAGAAACAGTCTATTTTTTCTTTATTGGTTGCCAAAGCTTCACAACCGGGAAAAAGCGGTACTGTTTCTACTCCCAAAATACTGAAAACTTTTTCTTCAACCCTATAGTCAATCTCACCCAAGGATAGGTCTTCATCAGGTTCTGCCTCTTTTGTTAAGACTATATTTTTGGTTTCCTGTACGTCTTTTTCATTATTATCTATGATTTTAATTTGCTCTCCTACAGATGAAGCATTTTCTGGTTGTGGTTCCGGGAGCGGATCAGGAATGGGGATCTCGGGCTTTACTTCATTAAGAACAAATGGATCTTCCTGAAGATCACCGTCGGGTTGTAACTTTGTGATTTCAGGAGTCTCCAGCATTGGAAATGCTGCTTCTACAGTGAAATAAACAATCCCTAGACTTAGAATAAGTCCGATCTGAAAATGAAGCCATCCGTTTTTTCGTAAATTTACATCCTGCTTACGGGTGCGTGGCGGCAGTGATTCATTGCCGTGAATCTGCTGCGGCTTTTTTTCGTAACGTTTCATAAAAATGGTTTTAATGTTAATGTTACTTTAAGCACAAGAAGCATACCAAAAACAGAAAACCCGAACACTATGTTCGGGTTTTCTTATTTAAAGATAATTTTTTTATCCTACTGTAATTTGAAGTTGATCGGGATACTAAAAGGTACACGTACCGGACGACCTCTTTGCTTACCAGGCGTCATTTTAGGTAATTTTTTAATGATACGCATAGCTTCTTTTTCCAAATTTTTATCTGGTCCACGCATTCTGATATTACCAATACTCCCGTCTTTATTAATTGTAAAAAGTACACTTACTCTACCCTGAATACCCAATTCCTGAGCTATTTCAGGATATCTGAAGTTATCACGAATATGCTCCTGCATTTTGCGTTGAAAGCAATCTCTCAACTTAGACTTAGGCTGTCCTTCGCATCCAGGAAAAACCGGTACATCTTCAATAACTGCAAAAGGTACGTCTACATCCAGATCTTCCTCTGCTTCTTCAATATCTTCAACCTTTTCGATTACTTCTTCCTGATTCGTTTCGGTAGATTCTATAATAGTTTCCTCTACCTCTTCCTCATCTTCCACAACTTCAATCACTTCTGGCGCTGCCGGAGGTGGTGGTGGAGGAGGTGTATTCAATTGCTCAGTCATCGGAACGTCTTCATCAAGATCGTCATCAACATTTAATGTATAATCAAATGCTTCATTCTTATCATACTTTTTATACTCCAGTGCGCCCCAGGTTACGGCCAGAATAAAGGCGAGCCCGATCACAAAATAGAGTCCACTATTTCTCGTAAGGTCTGCCTTAGGATTTTTCTTAGGTTCCATGATATACTTATTTATGTTCGCTAATTTAATTATTTATTCACAATAAAAACAATTAATTTACTCTTTTTAACGCCTTGCTTTTGTCAATTACCATTACGATTATTAGAATAGCAAATACAATTCCTACACTGTTAGCCACAACATCTAACCAGTCTGCCGAGCGTTTATAAGGCAATATACCTTGAAGTACTTCAATAATCATTCCATAAATTAAGCTAAAAACAGAGGCTATCGTTAGCACTTTTCTTTTTTGATACTTCTGATGCTCTTTTCGCAGGTATAAATACAAAAGAATAGTGAGTACCAAATAAAAAATTAAATGTACCAGTTTATCACCAAAGCTAAACTGCAAATCTAATTTAGGCATTTTATTAAATGAAAATAAGCTGAGCAGTGTTATACACACCAACCAGCTTATGAGAAGTATTTTGAAAATATGTTTTTTAAGCGCCAACTAATTCTTTATAATCTTCGCTGCTCATTAATTCATCTACCTCAGATGTATCGGCTATTTTAATCTTGATCATCCAGCCGTCTCCGTAAGGGTCTGTATTCACCTTTTCCGGTTCCTGCTCGAGACTTTCATTAAACTCGATGATCTCACCACTTAAAGGAAGAAAAAGGTCTGATACTGTTTTAACAGCCTCTACTGTTCCGAAGACTTCTTCTTTATCCAGCGTTTCATCCACCGTTTCTACTTCTACATAAACAATATCCCCAAGTTCGCCCTGAGCAAAATCTGTGATTCCCACGATGGCAATATCACCTTCAATTTTTACCCATTCATGGTCTTTGGTATACTTTAATTCTGATGGTATATTCATTACAGCTTTTGATAAAATTATTCGTAACAAATGTACTTTTTTCGTATTAGCTTACAAAAAAAAGATGCTTATTAATTTCCGAAATTGTATCGAAGGGTAAACCCAGATCGGATAGTTGTTTGAGGGAATGCGGTTGAAATAGCAAACTCCGAAAACGTATGATCATAAAAGAACAGCGTAGTGAGATTTTTGCTAAGTGCATATTCAGCCGTAAACTTCAGCGCCCAAATATTCTGCCCGGCCGTGATTCGATTGTTCTCTATATCTAAATTTCGTATCACTGTTATATTATCTCGAATCGATAAATCTGCCTTAAGATTAAGATCCCCTTTAAGCGTTGTCTTCTTCCCTCCAATATTGGTTTTGAATCTAAGATCCTTAATACGATATCCCAAACCTAGAATATACTCTTTACCGGTAATCTCGGTAAGTAGGTTATTATCAAAACTCAAAGACAGCGCTCGATCGCGTTTTACTTCAGCTTGCACACTAAGAGAGTTCTTCATCTCAAAATCTACCCGAACCAACGGATTGAATTGCTCTACCAGCGTCGCATTTGTATAAATAGTCTCATTTAAAAAGTTACCTGCCTGGTCTGTTTGGCTTGTAAATGGTAAATTAGGATCGTATTCTAAATTTGTTCTAAATGAATTCAAGCTATAACTTGAGCGGTATCCGTGAGATACAGAGAATCGACGAAACTTCTTTCTAAACCATTTATTTCGCATGAATCCGGTATACTTGATTATCCAATTAGGAATAGGAACATCTCTGAAAGCCCCCAAGGAAACTTTTTCTGCATCTTGCCCTGTATATGCCGCTAAAAATGCAGGAAGCAATACCGCCTGATTGGTCTTACCAAATCCGATGGGAAATCCGTCTTCATCCAACTGTGCCGGATCATTGATATCGATCCCCTGCTGAAGTGCCAATCGGTTCGCAATCGACAAACGATTAGCTCTAAACTCATCAAATGTTTTTGAAGAGAATTCATCGCTGGAAGAAAAAGCAGTTGCAATCATTAGAGTAGATATGGAAAAGTCTCCAAACCTATTCCCTAACAACGTTTCGTATTCCAGCCCTCCATCTATTTCATTTACTCTGAAGTTTTCTGTGTAACTCTCTGCAAACTGCCTATCTGCAACCAGGTCGATAGTAAGGTCTGGGATAGGTAACGCATTAGCGGAGATATTAAGAATACGATTGGTTCTTTCTAAGTATTGCTGGTTAAATTCGGTAAACGTAGTAAGCCAACCTTTTCTTGCCGCTTCAAAACGCACATCTGCCTGACTACCGAATACAAAGCCAAAAGAAGGTCTGAGCGTACCTATAAAACCAATGGACTCCGTATATCCCGGAAGCACTTTACCGTTATTTTCGGTATAATTTAAATTGATTCTTTTTATAGGTGTTAGTATATCTACCAATGTATTGTGGAACACCGAAGTCTTCTTAAGCGTTTCTTCTTCGGGTTGTTGGGCATCAGGACTCGAGGGTCTTCGGGGAATTGCGCTCCTCGTTTGTTTCTTTTCTGGTTTTTTCCTTTTTTCTAGCCCGAGGTACGAATACAATTTATCCATATTGAGCGCTGCATTAATGGTATGTGTATTCGCGTTCTGAATAGTATTTAGGTCTTCGCCTGCTATTTCATTAAGTACCTGCCCGCCTCTTTGCCAATCAAAATCTCCTGTATACGTATAGGTGGTGTTAAGGAAACTAAAAGCAGGTATTTTATTAAGCGGTAATTCGTAATTTAACTGTAGTTGTTGGGTATGTCTGTTCGCTTCACCAGTATTGAAAAAGTCATCATAAATACCTATGTCTTCTCTTATGATCGTATTTCCGTCTTCATCCTGATCAAAGTAATTTCTAACAATATTATAATTCGCCGCTGTAAAGTTAAACCGCAAAGATTTCGTAAGATTGTAGTTGATCACATATTGCCAGTCAAACAGAAAATTACGTTGTTGTAATAACGGAAGCCCAAGATCATCTACATTTCCAGTATTATTCCCCAATACATCCCTGAAACGCTGTTGATTGAACGTACGTGTGATATTTGAATTAACTGAAATACTCGTAGGCAACACGTTTAGGTTTAAGTCTTTTAGCCATTGCCAGTAACGCCCTGTAAATAGCGAATCGTTCTTTTTAAAAGGAGCAACTTCCGCCGGTTTAAAACTGTAATTATAAGTAAATCCAGTTCGAACATTTTGATCTTTTTGATCTTCTATTTCAAAATCACGATGATTTACTTCGTTGTATGCATAATTGAAGGTAAAATTCTCAATATCGAAGAATTCCTGTTTAGCTTCCGGTGCCCTGTTTTTTCTTAAACCGATCAAACTAATACTACGACGCTTGGTATAATCTTCGGCTTGTGTTCTTGTAATTTCCTTTTCTTGTGGCGTTTCTGCTGCTTCTATTCGGTCTTCCAGTGTAATATCTTCATAAACGGGATCAAATTCAGGCGTAATTAATTCCTCAGAAATACTGTAGTTAAGAGGTATCTGAAGCCCCCATTTTTTAGGGAATAACTGCCCTAAATTCACATTGGTATTTAAACCGTACTGAATTGACTCTTCCCGGCTTCTTTCATTGGGTAATTGTTCAAGTGTTCCAAAACCAATGGTACTTATCTGCCCGGTGGCAGAAATATTTGCAAAATCGGCAAGATTTGCATCCACTGCCGCAATAGCTGCCCAACCACCTTTGTTATCTAATTCTGAAAGCCGGAGTTCATTAAACCAAACTTCCCCACAAACCTCATTCGTGGTTGAATTTTTTACACCCACCATAAGGGCTCTTATATTTCCAAGAGAAGGATTACCCTTAAGTGCTAAACGTTTCTCACCTTCCTGTCTTGGCGCAAACTCACTTACTACATTTAAGTCTTCATCATAATAAGTGACCTGATTTAAAGTTCCGTTAGCAATACCCTCGGCCTTCATTCTCGATAACAGTTCGAGTGAAATATCAAGATTATTAGATTCCGGCCATATCTCTTCAGGTGTGGAAGCACCCGGCTGCGTAACCTGAAGCGGTATTTCAACTTGATAATAGTTATCATCGAAATCTGTTCCTAATCTAATAAAGCCAACCAAATCGTTATTAAAAACGGTGTTATTCTGAAATGCTTCTACATGCATAAACATTTGCAACCTTTTATACTGCCTGAGATCTACGTTGATGTTTTTAAAAGCCCCTCTGGAGTCTTGTGCATCGAGGTCACATACCGTGAATGCCAACGATTGCTCGTTTTGCCTAACGATTGTATTGTTGTTGTTCAATTGTTCCCGTTGCACTCCCGGCGGAAGACGATATGGTATAGGTTGTCTTTGTTCGTTCTCCTGAATATTCACGGTACTGATATCGGCAAACGTACCATCATCGGAAGGATCGTCTCCGTTTTGTTCTAAAGATCGTGTATAGAAACGGTAGTCTCCTCTTACCAGATCAAGTGTACCAAACCTAAGCACTACATCTTCTGTGAACCCTGTAAGATACATTCGCATAAAGCTTATCGATCTCAAATCGGTGATCCCTCCTACCGCCTGATCAAATTCTCTGATCGGGATCTTAAACTGAATCCATCGCGCTCGTACACTACCATTATTAGGAACAGGTCTATCTTCTTCCCGGATATCGGTAACATATCGATCTGTTCTTTGAATGTTCGGTCTGATGGGTATACGATATTCGTAATAGCTGTTTACCGAATTTTGGGTAAGGTCTCTATCGATATCCTCTACATCCGGAAGGGTAGTTGATCCACGATTGGTATTGGTAACCTCTACGGGTGAATTTCCGTGTGGATTGTTAAAGTTAAAATATCGGTCTAAAATGCTTCCGGTAGCGTCCAGGTAATATTGATAGTTATCAAGTGCGGGGTCGCTGCCCGGATTATTTGTATAAACACTTCCTTCTTCGGTATCGTCGAGACCGTCATACCCGATATCCTGTATATTTCGGTTATCAGAATCTGCATCAAACGCATATACTAATGATTGTGTGGAAGGCACTTTACCCCAGGAAGTTTCTACGGTTAAATTTGTTGGTGAATTATCGTTAATAGGTAATCCGTTTTCATATTGCTTTCTCCCATCAGTAAGAATATCTTCTGAAATGTTTCCCAGATTGAATACCAATTCTCCACCCGGCCCTGTCGTACCATCTACATAAGGATCTAAAACCCAAAATTGAATAAATTCTACGTTCGCCTGCTCAAAATTCGTACTGCTGATGGAACGCATGATACCTCCCCACTTTTGGTCTGCCGGAACTGCATTGATGGCTTGAGGATTGTTATTGTAAGGCCCCTTTACCTGCGGATAATATGCAAGGTCCAAAGTGTTTTGAACCGTTGTTTGTCCCTGAGGTACATCTACCTGCGGGAAAATTTCATCGATAAAAACCCTACGCGTTTGATTCGATGAAATATCATCATCTGATATACCGGAAGGTCTCTGGGTGGTATAAAAAATTGGATCAATGGTGTACCAGGCTAGTTTTGCCCGACCGTATCCATTTAATAAATTATCGGGATCATCGGGTGAATTTCCGAAAACCTGCCCGTTATTCAAAAACTCCAACGGTGGACTCGCCAGTGCCCATGCTAACGGACCGCGAATATCGATCAAGGATTGCGCTCCCTCAAAATCGTCAAGATAAGCGGTTGTTTCTCCTTCAAAATCTGCGTTTTTAGGAGAGCCGGGAATTAAATATGCCACCTCACCTCGCACAGATAAATTTGAAGGCACATCAGTATCAATGTTGGGTAATTTATTAAGCCACCGGGTTAGAAAGGGTAGTTCAGTAGAGAAATTACCATTAAAACCAAAAATGGTATTATTGACGGGTTCCACTCCAAAATTAGCTTTTTGCGTAAGTGGTCTTTCATTAAGGTTAAGAAAGGTAGCTCCCAATACAAAATTTTCGCTGAATTGATGCTCGACATTAATCCCTGCAAACCTCCGTGTTTGCTGTCCGAAGATCGCGTTATTCTCTACAGAAACCTCTATAGGGGTATTTGAAGCTCTAAGTCCCTCATCTAATATCTGAACTGTTCCTGCCTGATAATTCACGGTATAATCAATCCCTTCCTGTAACAGTCTGCCGCCCGCAGTTACTTTTACTGAACCTCTGGGTACGTTAAAGGCTCCAATAGGAATACCATTTGCACCTTCTGATTTATATCTACCTTTGAGCTGAAATTTATTCTTGTCACTATCTTCTAAAGCCGCTGCCTTAGTTAACTCATACATATTTCGAAATACATATTGTGACTGATTTGGATTGTAGGTTGTTGGATTGCTATAATCTCCGCCACCTAAGACCTGATGCAGAAATTCACCAAAAGGCTCTGCCTTGGTAAAAATAATGTTACCCGACTGTGTATCTATCGTAATACCCGGAATAAAATCAAAAAAACCATCTCCCCCGCTTTGCGGATCGTTATAAACATTAAGGCGATCAAAATTAAATACGTCTAATAATATTCTTTCGTCCAGACCGTTGGGGAAAGTTGCCTCATCTACTGGTGACAAATAGTTTATAGGAGAAGGGTCTACATATAAAATATTCATTCGGAAATCTTCCTGACTTAGCTGAAAAGCACCTGTGGAATAAATATTCTTCATCATCAAATCCCAGATAGGGTCAGACACGTTGGTAATGTTACTTTTAAGCAACTTCAACACGAGACTGTTATTGATGATCACATTATTATCAGGATCGATCGATGTGGAGCCAATTCCGTCTGCTGCAAACTCTCCCACCTGATATACTTCTCCGGCATATGTATACTGAAAAGCTACTGCCAATACCTCATCATTGCTTAATCGCTGATTCAACGAAATATATCCTAATTGTGTATTTAGGGTATAATCCCTTCCTTGCTCTAATTTTCTTGCGTTTTCCAGAATTGCATAATCAAAGCCTTCGTTTACTACGGTGTTGAGACTACCAAATCCAGAACGGGTAGTCGATATTTCTCTGATGGCAGGAGTCAATACCGAATTTGCTGTGCCAATAGCTTCCGGATTGAAATCATTGGCATCATTTCGAGGTAACTCATTTGGCTGCCCTGTATTAACATTGAAGAATCCGGGAGGATCTTGATTATTAATCCCCAGCCTTGTTTTATCTGCTTCAAACTCTCCTAAATCCTGAATAGCCACAAGGTTTCTCACATTCTCGGTTCGTTGACCCCGATTGGTCACCCACACTTCGATACGGGTAACTTGCACCTGACTTCTTATAAACGGATAATTCTCTAGCGCTGTATCATATTGGTCTCTAAAATACTGCGAAAGGAAAAAGTGACGATCTTCATCATAATCAAGCGCAAATATCTCAAAATCGTTTAGGGTACCGCCTCCTTGCGCCACCACCGATCTGCTCTGAGATCGCTGTTCAGAAAACACTCCTGTAACTCGTGTTCTACCAAATTGTAATTCTGTCTTTACCCCAAAAAGGCTTTGGGCACCTGTTATAAGAGAGCTATTGAGTGGCATACTTACATTACCTACTTCGATCTTTTGCAGTATATCGTCTTCCGTTGGTTGGTATTCCAGTTTTATAAGGTTCTGAAAATCAAAAGTTGCCTCCGTATCATAATTTGCATTGATCGACAAACGTGTACCTACTTTACCAAGTAAACTTAGACTGATACGTTGGTCAAAGTCGAATGTAAGGTTGGTACGATTTCGAGGTGATAAGGCTGGATTGTCATTTTTCTGAAAACGAACACCCAAATCCATTGCTACGGAACCCTGCGGAATCACTTCTATAGTATTACCTCCAAAAACGGTTTCAAAAAACCCGGAATTCACATAAAAACTTGGCAGCAAATTTTTCCGGGCTTCTTCACTTCCTTCCTTTTTACCATCAACCGCATCGATCTTCTCTTTAAAGTACTCGCGCATACTTTCTTTTTGTACAAGATCGCGGTATTGCTTAGGTGTCAAAATAACAGGATATTTGATATTGAAATCACCTACAGTCTCGTCGTAAAAGTAAAGATCTAATGCAGGATCATAGGTGTATTTGGCGACTATACTATTTGGATTCTTGAGAATAATTTTACCAAGAGAAATACCGGTTTTCACTGAATCCTGAGGTACGGGTATACTATCCTGACCATATAATTGGATGCCGGAAAGAAAAAGAATACTAAAAAAAATTACCCTGGTTAAATAGAGTGGTACTTTTGGTATGGTCGTTTTCAAACTTTCTATAAATTTTTAAGCGCTTTTTTTATTATTTCTTCCACACTTAAATCGGGTACTTCTTTTACAATCCTATCAATTATTTTCTCGGATTGCTTGCGGTTAAAGCCTAATACCTCTAAAGCAGATAACGCTTCTTCTTTATTTGTATTGCCTTGCGGACTTGAAACTTCGTCAATGTCGTAAATTTTAAGAATTTTATCTTTAAGATCGATGATCACTCTTTGCGCAGTTTTAGCTCCAATACCCTTTATGGCCTGAATGGCAGCCACGTCACTTGAAGCAATGGCATCTCTTACCTGCATCGGCGTCATTGAAGATAACATAGTGCGTGCCGTGCTGGCTCCAATGCCGGAAACAGATAGCAGCAATAGAAAAATTTCACGCTCAGCTTTCTCGGCAAATCCATAGAGCGTATGTGCATCTTCGCGCACCAATAAGTGCGTGTATAATTTTAGCTGTTCTGCATCCGGGATCTTTGAGAAAGTATGGAGTGAAATGTTCAAAAAATAGCCTACGCCATTACATTCTATTACAACATCGGTGGGATTCTTTTCAACTAGTTTTCCTTTGAGATGTGTAATCATAAATGTTATTAAAATGTTAATGCTTCAAATGTAATAAAATTATTTACAAATGAAGCATTCTCTTACCCTTGCAAACGTTAAAGCTTAGGATTGATTTTTCTGTCTCTTTTCTTTTTCCTGAGCATCGATTACGGCAATGGCCGTCATGTTCACCATTTCATCAACGCTGGCACCCAATTGCAATACGTGCACAGGCTTGCGCATACCTAACATAATAGGACCTATAGACTCTATTTGATTGAGTTCTTTCATTAATTTATAGGTAATATTAGCTGCATCGAGATTCGGAAAAATTAAAGCATTCACCTTCTTATGAGCTAGTTTGGAAAACGGAAATTTACTCTCTAGCATCTGGCGGTTCAGAGCGAAGTCTGACTGCAATTCACCATCTACTGCAATATCGGGATAATGCCTGTGTAGATAGGCTACTGCATCTTTAACTTTTGAAGCCTTCTCATTTGAAGATGATCCGAAGTTTGAATAAGACAGCATGGCAATTACAGGTTCCATTCCAAACATCTTAACCGCCTGAGAAGTCATCTGCGCTATCTTGGCAAGTTCTTTCGCTGTTGGATCAATGTTGATCGAAGTATCTGCCAAAAACATAGGGCCTCTATCAGTGATCATTAAGTTCATGGTTGCTACTTTGGTAACACCATGTGCTTTACCGATCAATTCCAACATTGGCTTTAGAACGGTAGGATAATTTCTTGCGTAGCCAGAGATAAGTGCATCTGCATCTCCTTCATTTACCATCATTGCTGCAAAGTAATTACGCTCTCTTATTTTTTTCTCGGCATCATATAACGTGACGCCTTTACGCTTTCTTGACTCCCAGTATTTTCTGGCATACTTTTTCTTGATCAAATCAAACTCATCGGTTTTAGGGTCGATTATATTGACTTCGGCATCAAACTCAATCTCTTCTTTTAGTTCAAGGATCGTTTCTTTATTACCAAGCAAGATGGGAATGGCTAATCCTTCATCGTACGCAATCTGAGCTGCTTTAAGTACATCTAACTGATCGGCTTCGGCAAAAACTACTCTTTTAGGATTTGTTTTTGCACGACTGTGCAGCAGTCTTACCAGTTTATTGTCATTTCCTAAGCGTTGAAGCAAAGCTTCTTTATATCCTGCCCAGTCAACAATGGGTTCTGTCGCAACTCCGCTTTCAATGGCTGCTTTTGCCACTGCCGGAGGCACTTCTCCAATAAGACGAGGGTCAAACGGTTTGGGAATAATATATTCACGACCAAACGCCATTCGTGTTTCTCCATAAGCAATGTTCACCTGCTCTGGCACTGGTTCTTTTGCCAGCGCTGCTAATGCTTTTACAGCCGCCATTTTCATCTCTTCATTGATCTTGGTCGCTCTTACATCTAACGCTCCTCTAAAAATAAAGGGAAAACCTAATACGTTGTTTACCTGATTAGGATGATCTGATCGACCCGTAGCCATTATGATATCTTTTCGTGTAGACATGGCAAGATCATAGTCGATCTCAGGATCGGGATTTGCCATAGCGAAAACAATTGGGTTTACAGCCATCGACAAAAGCATTTCCGGACTTACGATATCTGCAATAGAAAGACCAATGAATACATCGGCATCCTTCATCGCTTCTTCAAGGGTGTCTATTTTTCGATCGGTAGCAAACTCTAACTTCTCTTTCGTGAGATTCTCACGATCTTTACGAATGACTCCCTTACTGTCAAGCATTACAATATTTGATGCACTTGCTCCAAACGCTTTATAAAGTCTTGTACAGGAAACTGCTGCCGCCCCAGCGCCACTAATCACTATTTTTACTTCTTCAATCTTTTTGTCTGCAATCTCAAGTGCATTCAACAGTGCCGCCGAAGAAATGATAGCCGTTCCATGTTGGTCGTCATGCATGACCGGGATATCTAATTCTTCTTTTAGCCTTCTTTCAATTTCGAATGCTTCCGGAGCCTTAATATCTTCCAGGTTAATTCCACCAAATGTAGGTGCGATGGTTTTAACAGTTTCAACAAACTTGTCTATATCCTTTGTATCGAGCTCGATATCAATTCCATCGATATCTGCAAAAATTTTGAATAATAAACCCTTTCCTTCCATAACCGGTTTTGCAGCTTCCGGACCGATGTCACCTAAACCGAGTACTGCGGTACCATTGGTTATCACAGCTACCAGATTACCTTTTACTGTATATCTGTAAACGTTTTTACGATCTTTCTCAATTTCTAAACAGGGTTCTGCTACACCGGGTGAGTATGCAAGTGCAAGATCTCGCTGGGTCGCATATCTTTTTGTAGGAACTATCTTAATTTTTCCGGGTTGTGGTTTGGCATGATATACCAACGCCTCTCTCCTTTTACTTTCTTTGCTCATAACCTTATTTTACCAGACGCAAAGGTAAAAGTATTCTGTGACTTAGCTACACCATCCAGTCAAGTTTTGAGAATTAAAAAAGCTCGTCCGGGTCTATTAATTGATTAAGCTTTTGTAAGAGACTATCTTTCAGCAGATGCAACCCAAATTGATAAGAAGCGTTCATCCAACCAAATCCGCTTGTAGTAATGTAGTCGAATTGAGTTCCTACATTTCCATATTCGGCATATACTTTATGCGTACAATTTACCACATCATATTTTTCCGGAATGGTCCCATTGTAATCAACAGCATTTCGGGTAATCATCCATAACCACCTGTAAATAAGCTCCTGTGCTTCCTCCACGTAACCGTAATTGAGGAGTCCTTTCCATAGTAACATCTGGTGTGGTGCCCAACCGTTCGGGTAATCCCATTGCCTTGGAGCCTTACCTCTGCCTATCTCTTCCACAGCAGCTTTAGTGGTTGCAAGAATACCACCTTTAGCTTTGAATTTGGTCATTAAATTTTTTACTAATCTTTCCGCTTGTTTTTCAGAACACATTCTCGCCCATAGCGGATAAAAATTAGTTGCAGACTCAAAAAAGGTCTGTTTTTCGCTTATAAAATTGTAATCATAGTAAGTTCCCTCTTCCTCATTCCATAGAAACTCATTTGCCAACTGTTTTCTGATTGCCGATTTTTCTTCCCAGTAAGACGAATTGTATGTTTTGCCATCTAAAGAATTAAATTCGCCCTTAAAATATTTTTTAATTAAATACCTGAAATCTTCTTCGTATACATAAAGCAACGAATTCAGGTCTACGGTATTCAGGTGTGCACAAACATTATCTAATCTCCACGAGGTATCATGACCACTTTCACGAAGACTCCTGTCATGAATGAAATACTGATCTAAATCTTCGTGCGTTAATTCTCCTTTAGTGTATTTTTCTTCGAACACTTCCTTTTCCATTTTCGACTTAGTCGCATAATGATGCAAAATCTCATCGAAGTGACCTTTCTCGGTTTCAGGAGGAATTCCAATGCCTTCTGCTAAATAACGATTCAAACCATTCGCGCAAAGTCGTTTTCCGGCTTGCATCCATACGGTTTCATATTCATGTATGGCCACAGATAAGGATTCCTTTAACCATTCTTTTGAAACAGACGTTCCCATCTCATATACCTCTGAAATAAATGAACTTAAGAATGGCGGTTGGGTTCTAGTAAGATAGTAAGACCGATTCGCATTTAATATTTTACCATAATGTTTTATTTGATAGCAAAAATTATCTACCATAGCTTTAGCCAGATCAATCCTGTCGTCCAGAAGCAACCCCACTCCTTCAAAGTAGCTGTCCCAACCATACATTTCATTAAACCTACCACCTGGAACCACGAAGGGTACTCCCCGACCGTTTTCGATCTTCAGAGCTAAAATACCTGGTTTTTTATTGATAGACTTCACATACTCCGGAGTTATTTTCTCAGGAAGCACTTTTACCTCAATGTTTGGATGCTTTTCGGCTAGGCTTTTAAAATATTCAATCCCTACATCATCGGTAGCAGGAACGTAAATTCTTCTAGACAGATCATCTGATTTGTCATCACTTAAAATTTTTTCTAAACCTGCCTCATCAATAGTGCGAGTAAGATCGTTCCAAAAATAATACCGGATCATTCTCGATATTCTGTTTGCTGGAGGTTCTTCGATTCGTCTTAAAGGAATTTTAGCCTCTTTTTTACCTTCGGCTCTTGCTAGTGCAAGTTCTTGCAAAAGATTCGATAAAAAATAAGTGCCTTTTACCTGATACGGCAAATTATCAACCGTGATCAATTCGAAAGACTTTGGTCCTTTATCTTCTTTGGTAATTTTTTTATCCTGATCAGTATCTTCCTGCTGCAGTAATTTTTGAAGTGTTTTCTCTATGTTAAGCTTGAACAACATCTCTCTCGGTGAGTTTTTTTAGTATAAAATAAGATACTAATAATACGGTCATCGGTATCAACGTATAATAAAATGCGTTTTCGGGACCTTTTGTTTTAAACAGCCATCCAACAGTTCTCGACCCCAGCCAACCGCCAACAGCAGAAAAAACAACGATCAAGCCTGTCATAGGGCTATGTAACTTTTTAGGTAGTGCGCTCAAAACCACCGAATTTAATAGTGGATAAATTGGGGCTATAAATAAGCCTACAATCGGAAATGCAAAACCTATTAAAGGAATATCAGCTATGCTGTTGATCTCCTTTGTGTCAATACCTGTGGTTTTAGGTAGAATAAAAACAACCAGTAACATGGCGATTACAGTACACCCACTAAGAACCCAAATCCAGTTAATTTTTTTGGTGAGCTGTCCCGCCATTAATCTACCAATTGCAAGCGAAACTGCAAGAATACTTGCCATTCGCACACTTACACTTTCCGGTAATTTTAAAACTCTGCTATTAAAAGTTGGTAACCAAGACATAATGCCCTGCTCAATCATTACAAATAAAAAGGCGCTTAATATGAATACCAGAATTAACACTTTCGTAATTAATTGTAGCATCTGAAGAAAATCATCCTTTAAATCACTTCCCGGTGCTTCGGAAGGTTTATCAAAACGAGTGAAAAGTAAAGTTATGAATGAAATTGTAGTTAAGCCTGCAAGTAACCAATATACATTTAACCATGCATCTGGATTTGTTTCATCGTTAAAAGCGGGAAATATAAAATAGGCTAACGCAATACCTACCATAAAAACTCCTTCAATGCTGCTCATCATGCTATTATGCTCCCTTTTAGTTTCGGTGACCATTCCTATCATAGAGTATACCGATACTTTTATTAATGCAAACGAAACACCTACGGTGGCAAATAGCAATTTTGCTGTATTAAATGAATTACCAAAATACATAGTTATACAGGCAGCAGTTACCAGACCCAGACCGATCAACATTCCTTTTTTATATCCTAAACGCGGTAAAAATGATGCCACGAAAAAAGAAACGATTGCAATAGGTAAATCCTTGAATTTCTCAAGGTCACTTGCCTCAAACTCATCTACTCCATAATTATTTAAAGATTTCAGAATTACAATACCTACACTGTTCAATAATATTGCAAAGACAAAGTAGTTGATATACAGTGTTAAACGAACTTTTAGATTTTTCATCTTTCTTAAAACCGTGATATTATATTTTACCAGAAATAGCCTACGATGATAGCTGTAAGTACCAATAATATCATTGCCAGCTTACGGTAATTTTTATACCATACCAAGCCTTTCATTTCCTCTGTTTCGGCTTTAAATATTGATTTTTTATAGGTATACTCCGCCACTTGTTCTGCAGGTGGAGGAGGCGTTAGAGAACTAGCAACTATATGAATTGCCACACAGATCACAAATAACCAGGTGGCTTTGGCAAGAAAATGCAATTCATTAATCATCGGCACCCAATCAAATACCTGAGAAAGGATCATCATAATAGCTGCCGTAAAACCAAATAACAAACTAACAATAGAACCGGTACCATTGGCACGTTTCCAGAAGAGACCTAATATAAATGTTGATACTGCCGGTGGAGATGTATAGGCAATCACCAACTGAAGATAGGTCCATAAAGAGTCACTTACCCTTTCAATAAACGGCACCCATAAGATTGCCAGTACCACCAAAATAACGGTCGTGATTTGACCTACTCTAACCAACTGAACACTCGTTAATTTAGGGTTAATTTGTCGTACAAAATCCATGGTTACCAGTGTTGAAGCTGAATTGAAAGTCGCAGACACCGATGACATCATTGCTGCCATTAATCCAGCTACCACCAAACCGAGAATACCGGTAGGAAGCAATTGAAACAATAAAACCGGATAGGTAAGGTTTGGACAATCTTTTAAATCTTTACAGATCGCACCATTGGTGAGTTCATAATTAAGATCTGAAATATCTAATGTATTAAAGAGTAACAATGCCAATACACCAGGAACCACCATAATAAAAATAACAGGTAATTTGAGAAGCCCGGCAAACAAAGCTCCCCATCGCCCGTGATTAAGGTCTTTCGCTCCTAGTACTCGCTGCACCATAAATTGATTATTGGCCCAGAAATAAAAGCCAAGCAGAGGTACACCTGTAAGCAATCCCCACCAGGGCATAAATTCGTCGTTTGAAGGTCTTACCAAACTAAATACTTCATCTGCATTTGCAGGTATGTATTTACCTTCTGCAGCTCTTTCACCAAAATCTACCGCACCACTTGCCAGCATATTATTAAGACCATCCATCATGTCACCCCATCCGCCACCTAACTGATCGAAAGCGAAATAGGTTAATAAACAGGAGCCGATGATCAGAAGTATCGCCTGAATTACCTCTGTCTGAATCACAGAATTTAACCCTCCCGGTATTGTATACGCCGCAGCTGCCACCGCAAGAATTATCAATATCCAGGTAGATCCTATCTGAGGAAACAATAAGGTAAGTACTATTTTACCCACATAGAGCCCTGCGGCGGTGTCTACAAGTATATTACCTACCACCGTTATGAATGAGAAATAGTATCTGGAACGGTTGTCATATCTGCGTTGCAAGAATTCTGGCATTGTGTAGACCCCTGATTTCAAGTAAAAAGGGAGAAAGAAGATCGCAAAGAAGATAAGTACGACCACTGCAAACCACTCATAGTTGTAAACATTTACATTGGTTTGATAAGCATCTGAAGCCAAACCTACCAACGTGGAACTAGAGATATTTGCCGAGAAAAGTGCAATACCAACAATGGGCCATGTCATGGTTCTACCTCCTAAAAAATAGTCTTCTGAGCTACTTCGCTTTGATTTCGAGATTCCATAAATAATAATTCCAAGCAAGTAAACAACGATAACACCGATATCAATGGTAGATAATGAATTCATAAGACCTATTTATTCCAGTTAGTTAGTAAAAAACAAAAGCCTTCTAACCGTAAACGATTAAAACGCTTCTGATGACATTAATTCAATAGAATGATTCAAAAAATAGTAATTTAGTATTTATTGATCAATGTAGCTATCGAATATACATTTTATAAGGTTAAAAAAAAAATATTGTTCAAAATAGCCTTATTTTTGAGAATCCATTAAACCATCAGGACCTAAACCGCAAATAATGAAAGTCGTAAAACTAAAAGATATTGCAGAAATTTTAGGAGTATCAGTTACGACGGTTTCAAAAGCATTAAAAGATTATCCCGATATAAGCCAGGAGACCAAGCAACATGTTAAGATCCTTGCTGAAAAGCTAAACTACAAACCCAGCGCACTTGCTGTTAATTTTAGAAATAAAGAGTCTAAGATCATCGGACTTATCATCCCTGAAATTGTTCATCACTTTTTTTCAAATGTTATTAATGGAATCATAGACGAAGCAGAAAAGAAAGGATATCTCGTTATTACATTGCAATCCAGCGAGTCTTTTGCTCTTGAAGAAAAAAATATTGAATTGCTTATCGATCAGCGTGTCGATGGTATTATCATGTCTCTTTCCGATGAAACAGCTTCCTTTGAACACTTAAAAAAACTGAAGGATAAAGATATTCCGCTGGTACTGATTGATAAGGTTACCGATGAGATTGAATGTAGTAAAGTAATCATTGATGATGAATATGCAGCATTCACGGCAGTAGATCATCTTATTAAATCAGGATGTAAAAAAATCATGCATTTAAGCGGTCAACTCATTCCTAAAAGTACGAACGATCGATTTAATGGTTATAAAAAAGCATTGAAAGAAAACGGAATTCCGTTCAATGAAGATCTGGTATATTCCTGCGGCAAACATGCCTATGAAGAAGGTATAGAATTTACCGACAAAGCACTTAAAGAGCACCCAGATATCGATGGAATCTTTGCTATTACAGATCTATTGGCCGCAGGATCGATTACTTCCCTCAGAAAACACAATAAAAAAATCCCTCAGGATGTTTCTGTAATGGGATTTAGCAACTGGCAAATATCCAGTATCATAAGTCCTACACTCTCAACCGTAGAACAACCCAATTTTGAGATGGGTCAAAAGGCCATTTCAATCTTACTAGATGAAATCAAGATGGCCAAGACTCAGGAAGTGGTTGAAAAATCACTTCTGAAGCTACCCACAAAGTTGATCATCAGGGAAAGTACTCAAAAGAATTAGGGGTGGTCATTATTTAAAAATGCAATATTTCTCTTAAGCCCTTCAAATTTCGTTCTCTTCACCGCAGATTTTCGAAAAAGTTTATTGAAAACCTCTTTGGTAATATCCTGCCATTCTGATTTGCTCATTTCCAACAACTCAGGATGCGGTTCAAATAATGGTTCCCGGTGTGATTTAGAAAATCGATTCCACGGACACACATCCTGACAAATGTCGCAACCAAACATCCAGTTTTCAAATTTACCCTGATATGAAGTGGGTATTTCATTTTTGAGCTCAATGGTGAAATAAGAGATACATTTGCTTCCGTCTACCACATAAGGCGCCACAATAGCATCGGTAGGACAGGCGTCTATACAAGCCGTACATGAGCCACAATGATCTGTAACCGGATAATCGTATTCCAACTCCAGGTCTGTTATCAACTCTGCAATGAAATAGAAAGACCCTGTTTGTTTAGACAATACGTTGGTGTGTTTTCCCATCCACCCCAAACCAGATCGCACAGCCCAAACCTTGTCAAGTACCGGTGCCGAATCCACAAAAGCCCTTCCGTTTACTTCTCCAATCTCCTGATTTATAAAGGCGAGTAAGTTTTTAAGTTTGTCTTTGATCACGAAATGATAATCGGTACCATACGCGTACTTTGAGAGTTTGGGAGCATCATTATCTTTTTGAAATTCTTTAGGATAGTAATTGAGTAAAACCGAAATGACCGATTTAGCTCCATCGACAAGCAGTCTAGGATCCAAACGCTTATCGAAATAGTTTTCCATATAACTCATTTCACCATGCTTGTTTTCATTGAGCCACTTTTCAAGCCGTGGTGCTTCCTCCTCCAGAAACGTAGCTTCAGAAATTCCACAAGATAAAAAACCGAGGCGTTTTGCTTCGGCTTTAATAAGTTCTGTATGTTTTAGCTTAATATTCAATCTTAATGGTCTAAAATAAGCCTCCTTGAATATTTCCTTTAATTCTACCCAAATGTTTATATGCCTGCTCTGTTACTTCTCTTCCTCTTGGTGTTCTTAAGATAAAGCCTTGTTGAATTAAGAAAGGTTCATAGACCTCCTCAATAGTTTCGGCACTTTCTGAAACAGCCGTCGCAAGTGTTGTAATTCCCACCGGACCTCCCTTAAACTTGTCTATTATGGTGGTAAGTATTTTATTATCCATCTCATCTAATCCATGAGCATCAACATTGAGCGCTTTCAATGAGAACTTAGCGATTTGAATATCTATATTTCCGTTTCCTTTGATCTGAGCGAAGTCACGAACACGTCTCAACAATGCATTTGCAATACGAGGGGTTCCTCTGCTCCTTCCGGCAATTTCATAAGAAGCCTCCTTAGAAATGGGTACCTTGAGAATATGCGCGCTGCGTTCTACGATGGTAGATAATAATTCTGTATCGTAATATTCCAGACGGCTACTTATACCAAATCGAGCACGCATCGGGGCTGTAAGAAGTCCGGAACGAGTGGTAGCGCCTACCAGAGTAAAAGGGTTGAGATTGATCTGAACTGATCGTGCGTTCGGTCCGCTCTCTATCATAATATCAATCTTATAGTCCTCCATAGCAGAATATAGATATTCTTCCACTACTGGGCTCAAACGATGTATCTCATCAATAAAAAGCACATCCCGATCTTCAAGATTTGTAAGCAACCCTGCCAGATCTCCAGGTTTATCCAATACAGGACCAGAAGTGATTTTGATACCTACACCAAGCTCATTTGCCAGAATGTGTGCCAAGGTTGTCTTTCCCAATCCGGGTGGACCATGAAAAAGCGTATGATCCAGTGCATCATTTCGTTGATTGGATGCTTCTACAAAAACACGTAAGTTTTCCAATACAGCATCCTGTCCTGTAAAGTCATCAAACTCTAGAGGTCTTAATGCTTTTTCGATATCTCGCTCTTCAGGAGTAAAATGATCGTCTGTAGGATCTAAATTGGAATTCATACTTCACAAAGATAACAGAAAACTAATGACAGAGAAATAGTCTAAAAGGTATTATCATTTGTTATTTCTAAAAGTATTATTCATAAAAAAAGCCTCCGCAAGGAGGCTTTATATTTAATGATTTAATTCTTCTTCATTTTCTTGAAGTGGTATGTGCTGTGGCACAAAATCCTGACCGGGGATCACATATTCACCATTTTCATTGGTTTTACTGTAATCGTATGCCCATCTATGTACTTCGGGAATAGCACCAGGCCAGTTTCCATGAATATGCTCCTGTGGTGCTGTCCACTCCAGTGTATTCGAATTCCAAGGGTTCTGTGGTCCTTTCTTACCATAGAACATACTTCTGATAAAATTGTATAAGAATATCAACTGTGCTGCACCCGCAATAAGCGCAAAAATCGTTATTACGACGTTCACATTTTGAAAGTCATCAAACATCGGGAACGCTGTGTTTTGATAATATCTTCTAGGCAGACCAGCCATTCCAATAAAATGCATAGGGAAAAATACACCATAGGCACATATCGCAGTGATCCAGAAATGAGCATACCCTAGATTTTTATTCATCATTCTACCTTCAAACATCTTCGGGAACCAGTGATAAACACCCGCAAAAAGACCGTAGAGGGCCGAAATACCCATCACAAGGTGAAAATGCGCTACTACAAAATAAGTATCGTGAACGTTAATGTCCAGTGTACTATCCCCAAGAATAATTCCTGTAAGTCCCCCGGTTATGAAAGTCGAAACCAGACCAATTGAAAATAACATGGCGGGATTCATCTGAAGATTTCCTTTCCAAAGGGTTGTTATATAGTTGAATGCTTTAACTGCTGATGGAATTGCGATTAATAAGGTCGTAAATGTAAATACAGATCCCAGAAACGGATTCATTCCTGAAATAAACATATGATGCCCCCAAACAATAGTTGATAAAAATGCGATAGCTATGATGGAAGCAACCATCGCCCTATAACCAAAGATGGGTTTTCTGGCATTCGTAGCGATCACTTCAGAAGTGATACCAAGAGCGGGCAACAATACAATATATACCTCAGGATGCCCTAAGAACCAGAATAGATGTTCGAAAAGTACTGGTGATCCTCCTTGGTAATGTAACACTTCTCCTTGAATGTAAATATCTGAAAGGAAAAAAGAGGTACCAAAACTTCTATCCATGATTAGCAATAGAGCAGCAGATAGAAGTACCGGAAATGAAACGATACCAATAATAGCTGTAATAAAAAATGCCCATATTGTAAGAGGAAGTCTTGTCATAGACATTCCCTTAGTTCGTAAATTTAACACTGTAACTACGTAGTTCAATGAACCTAAAAGTGACGAAGCAATAAAGATAGCCATCGAAACTAACCATAAAGTCATACCGGCTCCGGAACCACCCTGAGCCATGGGCAATGCACTTAGCGGTGGATAGATCGTCCACCCTGCTGCTGCTGGCCCTGCTTCTACAAACAGTGAGATCACCATGATCACACTTGATAAGAAAAACAACCAGTAAGATACCATGTTCAGGAAACCAGAAGCCATATCTCGTGCTCCAATTTGCAATGGAATTAAAAGGTTACTAAACGTACCACTCAACCCGGCTGTTAATACAAAGAAAACCATAATGGTACCGTGAATTGTAACCAATGCCAGGTAGATATTAGGATCCATAACGCCTTCGGGCGCCCATTTACCTAAAAAGATCTCAAAGACCTTAAAAGATTCACCAGGCCATGCTAATTGCAGCCTAAATAATAGCGACATAGCGATACCAATAAAGCCCATGATTAAACCAGTAATCAGGTACTGTTTTGAGATCATTTTATGATCCTGACTAAAAATATATTTGGTAACGAATGTTTCTTTGTGATGATGTCCATGATCATCATGAGCATGATCATCTATGTGTGCGTGTGCTGTTGCTGACATAATCCTTTTTATTAAATCTGTTAATATTTTCTTTTTCTATAGCTTTATTCTGAAGCAATCATTTTTCCAAATGTCTGCTGTTCTTTTATCCAATCGTTGAATTCTTCTTCTGTTTCTACAACAATCTTCATTTGCATATTCCAGTGTGAAGCTCCACAAATTTTGTTACACAAAAGTACAAAATCAAATTCCCACGGATCTAAGGGTTGCTCCCCTTTAGCTACAAGAATTTTACTTCTTTCTGCACGTATTTGATTTGTGCGAAGTACTTTATCTGCAATATCCGGCTTCAAACGCATCTCTTCTGTTGTAAGCGTTGGAGTAAATGAAAATTGTGTTATCATTCCAGGAACACAGTTCATCTGTGCGCGAAAATGAGGCATATATGCCGAATGAAGAACATCTTGTGAACGCATTTTGAAGATTACCTTTCTGTTCACTGGTAAGTGTAATTCGGTGGTGCTAACGATGTCATCCATTCCATTCGGATCTGAGGAATCTATCCCTGTAACATTCTTTCCATCATAATCCTGGAGAAAACGCACGTTTGCTTTTCCAAGTACATTATCCTCACCTGCATAGCGTGCTTTCCAGTTAAACTGCTGCGCATATAATTCGATGATAATAGGATCGTCTTCTTCATTAATATCCATAATCGTAGTCCAGGTATACAAACCGTATAAGATCAAACCTGCCAAAACAATCACTGGAATGATCGTCCAGATAAATTCAAGCTTGTCATTATCTGCATAAAATAATGCTTTCTTACCTTTTTGACCACGATACTTAAAAGCAAAGTAATGTAATAATGCCTGTGTAATGATCTGCACGAAAAATATAAGCGCAAAAGATATCCATAACAATTGATCGTAATCCTGACCGTGCTCAGATGCTGGAATCGTAAGTACATATTTACCGTAATTCCAGAAAGAATAAATTGTCAATAGATAAATGAATATTAAAAATCCAAACATCAAATATCCATTCCTGTTATTATCCTTGTCATTAGCTATCTCAGAAGTTTCATCCGTTTTGGGTTGAGACAATTCAAAGATCTTAGTCATTTGCCAGATGGCAATGAATACAAGTACGAGAACTATTATAATTAGTAAAGCGGTAGTCATTATATCTATCCTGTTAACTTTTTAATACTTTAATTAATAGTGAAAGTGTTTACTTTCTTCTATAAACGGATTGCGTTTCGGCAATAGTGGAGCTTTGGTAAGCTCTGAAAATACTACAAAAATAAATAAGCCAAGGAAGAATAAAATACCTCCAATCTCAGCTACTCCTATGTACCATTTATCACCTACAGTTCCTGGCATCACCATATTGAATACATCAATATAATGACCTGCCAGAATAACTATTCCTGCCATGATCACAAACCAATTTAATCTCTTATAATCACTATTCATAAGAATGAGTAATGGAAATACAAAGTTCATAACCAACATTCCGAAGAAAGGAACTTTATAGTCTTGAAATCTCGCAACATAATAAGTGATCTCTTCGGGAATATTCGCATACCAGATCAACATGAACTGTGAAAACCACAGATACGTCCAAAAGATGCTTATGGCAAACATGAACTTTGCTAAATCATGTAAATGACTATCATTCACATGCTCTAAATATCCTTTTGACTTCAAGTACATAGTGATCATCGCAATGACGGTAATACCTGACACAAACATACTTGCGAATACATACCAGCCAAATAAGGTACTAAACCAGTGAGGGTCTATACTCATGATCCAATCCCATGACATCATAGATTCGGTAACCAGGTAAAAAACCAAAAAGGCTGCTGATATTCTAAAATTCTTCTTGAAGTTACTGTTATCTTCTGCAGTGTCCTGAGCGATCGAAAATTTACGTGAAAAATGACGGTATGCAACCCAACCACCAATATAAATTACCGCTCTGATCAAAAAGAAAGGAAGATTAAGGTATCCTGCTTTTCCTTGAAGTAATTTATCATGGGCGACCACTTCACTATCCATCCAAACAAACAAATGATTGAAATGCATTCCAGATAAAATAAAGATAACTACCAGCACCAGGGCACCTGGCAATAGATAAGCGGTTATCCCTTCCATAACTCTGAATAATACCGGAGACCAACCTGCCTGAGCTGCTCTTTGTATCGCATAGAACGCAAGTACACCCAGAGAGATCATCATAAAGAAGAATGCTGCCACATACAATGCTGCCCAAGGCTTATTTTTGTAAGCATTAAGCGCATGCTTGTAATGGGCGTCATCATGCTTTGTATCATGAGCGTCTGTGGTGGTTGCATGATGCGTACTTTCGCCATGAGTTGCATTTCCATGACCGTCGTCGTGAGCCGACGCCTCGAGCACTTTTACTTCTTCTATAGTAGATGGAGCTGTTAAAAATCCGTATCCTAATCCAAGAACACCCAACACCATAAGTATGAGAGAAGCTGTTCTTAATCTATTTGAAAACGTATACATATCTGGTCGCTATCTGATAATTATTTTATTAAATCTTGTCTTAGTTTCATCACATATTCAGAAACCATCCATCTTTCCTGTTCATTTAACTGTGAGGCATACGATCCCATGGAGTTCAATCCATAGTACAGTACATGAAAAGTACTTCCTACATTGATATCACGGTCCTTGTAACTTGGCACTCCCAATATTTTTTCACGCTTCATAAGTATTCCCTGTCCATCTCCTTTGGTCCCGTGACATACTGCACAATAGATATCGTACAATTCTTTCCCGGAAGCCATATTTGATTCGATCTGAGTGGAATCTATCGGACTGGTTAACTCTGCTCTCGCCATTTCTTTTCCTTCTATCGTATTTTCATAAGGATAAGGCATCCAGCCTCTTTTTATAGTATGATCTGGTGGAAGTAAAGCTTCCATGTCATTCGGAAGAAATTCTGCCTCTGAATAGGTCTCATATCCTACCGATTCATACATATTGGGAAAATATTGATAATTAGGCTTAGAGCTGTCTGCACAAGAAGACATCAGCACTAAGGTACTCACAATTAATCCTATATTGATAAAGCTTTTCATATTTGTAATTAGTGCTTTTCTGATACTTTAATTTCTACTGCTCCCGTTTGCATTAATAAATCCGTAAGCTCCTGTTCATTATCGTGTATGGCAACTTCCATAAGAAAATGATCATCAGTGGTTCTGACATCCGGATTTTCTGCTTCTTTAAATGGCCATAATCTACTTCTTAAATAAAAGGTGATCACCATAAGGTGGGCCGCAAAGAAAACGGTTAATTCAAACATTACCGGTACAAAAGCAGGCATGTTCTGGAAATAGCTAAAACTTGGTTTTCCTCCTATATCCTGAGGCCAGTCTTCTATCATAATATAATTCATCATTACGATAGCAACTGTCAACCCAAGACAACCATACATGAACGAAGTGATCGCAATTCGGGTAGGTGCCAATCCCATAGCCTTATCAAGACCGTGTACGGGAAAGGGACAATAAACCTCTTCAATATGATGTTTAGCAGCCTTTACTTTCTTGACTGCATTCATCAATATATCGTCATCGTTATAAAATGCTTGTACAACTTTAGTGCTCATATACTGATCTCTATTTCTTTAATTCTTTTGCCTGACCTGCCCAGTCATCTCTCTGTGCTCTTCCGGGGAATGAACCAGTGATCTCATCTAACAGATTGTATTCCTTCTCCGTCATTCTGCTTACCTGATCGAACGTAAAAATTCCGATTTGGTTTAAAGTACGCTCCATAACAGGTCCTATTCCATTGATTTTCTGAAGCGGATCTGGTGTTTGCGTAGCTGGGTCAAATGTTCCTATATTGGCAAATAGCTCATTTACTTTTTCACTATCTGCTTTAACTTCTACTTTTCGTTCTACAATTACTTCATCTTCGGTTATTAGCACTTTTTCTTCCGTGTACACTGCTGTCGAAGTAGGTGTAATCGCCGCAGGCATTTCATATAAAGGCTTTCCAGCCTCACGTAACTTTTTGAAACGCTCTCCGGATGATTTCAATATCGTTTTGACCTCTGCCTGTGCAATCACAGGAAAGGTTCGGGCATACAATAAGAAGAGTACAAAGAAAAATCCGATGGTACCAATATATATCCCTATATCTACAAAAGTTGGAGAGAACATTGTCCACGAAGATGGAAGATAATCTCTGTGAAGTGATGTCACGATAATTACAAAACGCTCAAACCACATTCCGATATTTACAACAATCGAAATAATAAACGAGAACATGATGCTTGTTCGCAATCGCTTAGACCACATAAATTGCGGTGAAAATACGTTACAGGTCATCATTGCCCAGTAAGCCCACCAATAAGGTCCGGTTGCTCTGTTAAGGAAAGCATACTGCTCGTATTCTACTCCTGAGTACCACGCAATGAACAGCTCAGTAATATATGCACAACCTACAATGGAACCCGTGATCATGATCACAATATTCATTAATTCTATGTGCTGTACGGTGATGTAATTCTCAAGATTTACTACTTTTCTCATGATGATAAGCAATGTATTTACCATTGCAAAACCTGAGAAAATAGCTCCTGCCACAAAGTAAGGCGGAAAAATAGTAGTGTGCCATCCTGGGATTACTGAGGTCGCAAAGTCAAAGGATACGATCGTGTGAACCGATAGTACCAGCGGCGTTGCCAAACCTGCTAACACAAGTGAAACCTCCTCAAAACGCTGCCAGTCTTTAGCACGTCCGCTCCATCCGAAACTTAAAATACTATATATCTTTTTCTGGAAGGGTTTCACGGCCCTATCTCTAATCATGGCGAAATCCGGAAGCAATCCAGTCCACCAGAATACTAATGATACCGATAAATAAGTGGATATTGCGAATACGTCCCAAAGTAAAGGGGAATTAAAATTCACCCAAAGTGACCCGTATTGGTTTGGAATAGGTACTACCCAATAAGCCAACCAGGGACGTCCCATGTGTATGATAGGAAATAAACCTGCCTGCACCACAGAAAAGATGGTCATCGCTTCTGCAGAACGGTTAATTGCCATTCTCCATTTTTGACGGAATAATAAAAGTACTGCCGAGATAAGTGTTCCGGCATGACCAATACCTACCCACCAAACGAAGTTGGTAATATCCCAGGCCCATCCAACTGTTTTGTTAAGACCCCAGGTACCGATTCCTGTAGAAATCGTATAAATTATACAACCCAATCCCCAAAGAAATGCCACCAAAGCAATGGAGAATACAATCCACCATTGTTTGTTCGCTCTTCCTTCAACGGGAGCTGCAATGTCAACAGTTACATCGTGATAAGTTTTATCTCCGGTAACTAAGGGTTTTCGTATAGGTGCTTCGTAATGCGACGCCATAATCCTTTTATAATTGTCTTATTAATTTATTTTAAGCTTCGTTAGTATTTCTCACTTTTACGTGATAGAATACATTAGGTCGTGTACCTACATGCTCAAGAAGGTGATACATTCTATCACTTTCCTTAAGCTCTGCAACCTTACTTCCTTCCATATTAATATCTCCAAAAACCATTGCGTTTGAAGGACATGCTGCCGAACAGGCAGTTTCAAACTCCCCTTCTTTAACTTCTCTACCTTCTCTCTTTGCGTCAAGTATGGTTTTTTGAGTCTTCTGAATACAAAGCGAGCATTTTTCCATTACCCCTCTTGAACGTACGTTTACATCAGGATTAAGCACCATTTTCCCCAGATCATTATTCATGTGGAAATCAAACTCATCGTTATTATTGTACAAGAACCAATTAAAACGTCTTACTTTATAAGGACAGTTGTTTGCACAATATCTTGTACCTACACATCTGTTATAAGCCATGTGATTTTGACCCTGGCGACTGTGAGAAGTTGCCGCAACCGGACATACCGTTTCACAAGGCGCATGGTTACAATGCTGACACATCACCGGCTGGAATGCAACCTGAGGATTTGCCGAAGCATTCTCCATTTCGCCAAACGTAGATAGTGAATCTCCTAAACCTGAAATATTCTCTTTAGTTTCGTTGTCTCCTTCAAAAGTCTCTTCGGAAGAATAATAACGGTCAATTCGCAACCAGTGCATATCACGAGATTTGCGAACTTCTGCTTTACCTACTACAGGAACGTTGTTCTCTGCATGACAAGCAACTACACAAGCTCCACAACCTGTACAGGCGTTAAGATCTATCGAAAGATTGAAATGATGCCCTATAGAACGATCAAAGGAATCCCATAAATCAACCGAAACAGCTTCTACTTCTTCGTGATTCAAAGAAACTTCTGGCTTGTGGTTCCATTCGTGATGTGATTTCGTATTAAAGACCTCTAATGTAGTCTCTTTTACGATATCACCTCTACCCATAAGAGTATTGTGAAGCTGTACACAAGCGAATTCATGCTCACCTGAAACTGGCTCAAGCGTTACTTGCTGTACATCACTAAATTCTTTGTATACTTTATAAGCATTTACACCCGTCTGCATTTCTTGTTGCATTCCGGCTTTTTTGCCGTATCCAAATGCGAGACCGACGGTACCTTTTGCCTGACCGGGCTGAATTATAACAGGAACTTTTTCTAATGTAGTGCCATCTGCCAGAGTTACTTTTGCATAGCTACCGTTAAGACCGCCATTGGCTACATTCCAGTTCTTATAAGCATCTCCCGCATCAGCTGAAGACATCGTCAAGTAATTATCCCATGATACACGAGTGATCGGATCAGGAAATTCCTGTAACCAGGGATTATTTGCCTGTTTCCCATCTCCCATACCGACTTTCGGATATAACACCAACTCCATTCCCTCGGAGGCAGCGTTTGCTAATTTACGAACAGCAGAAGCCACTACGAAAGCCGATGTTGGTACTTCTTCTTCCAAAGATTCCTCATCTGCTTGTGTCACCTCTTCAACTACTGTTTCCTCTAAACTTACCGACGGTGTAAACACACCATCGTGTAATGCTTTATTCCATTCAGACCCTCCGAGAACGGAAGAAGTCCATGTTTCTTTAATATAATCGTAGTACGCCGTTTCTATACCTGCCCACTTCAAGAGCGCATCCTGAAATTGCCGGGTATCAAAAAGAGGTCTGATCGTTGGCTGTATAAGACTGTAACTTCCTTTTTTGAGCTCAACATCTCCCCAAGACTCTAAGTAATGAGGCGCTGCGGCAATGATGTTAGACACGAGTGCCGTTTCATCCTCTTTCATCGTAAAGGTTACCGAAAGACCTACTTTATCCAATCCTGCCTTGAAATCGTCTGCATTAGCTAATGTGTACATCGGGTTTACACCACTCATGATCAACACACCTACGTTCCCTGATTTCATATCGGCCATTAGTTGGTTTAAATTCGCTACATTCCCCTGACGGGTCATCTTTGGCGCATCCGTATCAACTACCTGACTATTAATATTTTCATTTATCTGTAATGCTAATGCCTGCGCATCTACATCTTGCAGACCCGTTATCAAAACTCCTTTTGATCCTGCTTTTTTGAGTCTGTTTGCCGCCGACTTCACAGCAGCTTCCACATTTTCCGGAAGCGATTTACCAGAAACACTTACTCCATTCACGTAGCCGTATATCTTAGCGAGCGCAATCTTTTGTTCCGCCACCGTAAGTGGGACTCTTTTGTCTGCGTTTGCCCCACTAAGAGACATGTTAGACTCAAATTGTACGTGATAGGACATTTTGCCATCCTTAGGAACTCTTCCCGAAGAATACCCTTTTGCGAATCCGCCTCCTTGCCAATCGGAAAGAAAATCTGCTCCGACAGAAACTATCACATCTGCCTTTGCAAAATCGTAATCAGCTAAAGCTCTGGTTCCATATTTTAACTCAAAAGCATTTAACGCTGCATCTTCTGAGATTGCATCGTATTGAATATGTTTAGCATTGCTATATTTCTCACTAAATGCTTTTACTAGTCGGTTTGTAGATGGACTTGCATAGGTTTGCGTAAGGAATACTATTTGCTTTCCTCCCGCCTGAGCATCATTCAGAGCCTTCATTACTTCAGCATCCAAAGCCGACCAAGAAATATCTTCTCCGGCTTTTTTGGGCCCCTGAACTCTTTGAGCATCATACATGGTAAGAACAGAAGCCTGAACTCTGGCGTTTGCAGCTCCATTGACAGATGCCTCATTGTTGTTCTCAATCTTAATAGGCCTGCCTTCTCTTGTTTTTACAAGAACGCTAGCAAAATCATATCCATCAGCAATAGTCGTAGCATAATAATCTGCTACCCCGGGACGAATTTGTTCCGGCTGTATGATGTAAGGGATTGACTTTACTACAGGTCCGTCGCACGAAGCAAGTGTTGCAGCCGCCGTGCTGAAACCTACATATTTAAGAAAATCTCTTCGGGTAGTTGAAGAAGCTTCTAAAGTTTCTTTATCCCCTAGAAAATCATCTACCGGAATCTGTTCTACAAACTCATTCTGTTTGAGTGTTTCTATAACTGAACTCTCAGGGTTCAGCTCTTCCACACTTTTCCAGTATTTCTTGTTTGACGCCATATTTATATAATGATATTAGCCTTTTCGTTTATTAGTAGTGACATTTTCCACATTCCAAGCCACCCATTTGCGCTGCAGTAAGTTGCTCTACCCCGTATTTCTCTGATAACTGAGCATGGATCTTTTCGTAGTATTCATTGCCTTCCATTTGAACATTTGTCTCACGGTGACAATTGATACACCATCCCATGGTAAGTGGAGAGTACTGATACATGATCTCCATTTCCTCAACAGGACCATGACACTTCTGACACTCAATTTTACCAACCGTTACGTGCTGAGCGTGATTGAAATATGCAAAGTCAGGAAGATTGTGAATCCGAACCCATTTTATAGGTTGTTGCTCTCCTGTATAACTCTGGGTTTCTTCATCCCAACCAACAGCAGCATATAGTTTTTTGATCTCTTTTGTATAGAACTCTTTGGTATAACCGTTCTCAAGATCTTCTTCCCCATTGTACTCAGCAATGTTTTTATGACAATTCATACAAACATTCATTGCAGGAATTCCGGAGTGTTTTGAAACTCTTGCAGAAGAGTGACAGTATTTACATTCGATCTCATTGTAACCAGCGTGTATCTTGTGTGAATAATGGATCGGCTGTACAGGCATATACCCCTGATCTACTCCTACCTGCATCAGGTAACCGTAACCAAAGTAGGCACTGGCCAGCAATAGAATAATCGTAGAACAGATCACTAAAAACTGATTCTGAGCAAAAGCTTTCCAAATAGGCAGCTTATCATCACTTTCAGCTTTTACGATCTCAACTCCATTCGCTTCTGCAATGCGACGCAGTGTTTTGTTCACCAAAAACAACATAACCACCAACATCCCAAACACTAATGCCAAGGCTATTAAGATGATCTCGCTGGGAATTCCAGATTCAGTAGCAACAACCGTTTTTCCACCCGGAACTAAATCAGGCTGCGGCGGCGGTGGCGGAGCACTCGTATACGCTAGGATATTGTCTATATCTGTATTGGACAATTGCGGAAATGAATTCATGGCCGCTTTGTTGTATTCTTCCCAGATCGCTACTGCCTGCGCATCACCAGATGCGATTAAAGCAGAACTGTTTTTAATCCATTTGTAAAGCCACTCACGCTCATATTTCTCAGCAACCCCTGCAAGCGCAGGACCTGTCATTCTCTTATTAAGTGCATGACATGCAGCACAATTCGCTTTAAACAACGCTTTCCCTTTTTCAGGGTCACCACCTAAATCGTCTGCCGGAGCTTCCTCGACTAATGCAGGAGCTGCCGCATCTACGACATCCTGAGCAAAAAGAGTAGTGGAAAATGCTAGCGAAAGTGCCAAGCTAATACCTAAAATTCTGGAAATTGAATTGCGGTGTATCACCTTTCTCATATTGAATATATGTGTTATCTACTTGTATTGGCACGGTTTTTTCGATGCTCTATATAAACTGTAAATACCGTACCTGTAAATTCGGAAGCAAAAATACGACATAGAGTCGATTTGGGAAATGTTAGAGATGCGTTAATATTTAATTTATAACAATTCTAAATAAGGATTTGCGTTACCTAATTAACAGAATAATTTACTTTTGTAAAAAACAGCACAAAACATGAAACCGTCACTCCATAAAAAGTTAATTTTTAGCCTCTTGTTTTTTTCCATAACACTAACTGTTACGCAGGCTCAAGAAGGTAAAATTACCGTTGAACAAGATCCCCTTATCGATCAATTGATTCAGCTAAAAAAAGAATTAAACGCTACGGATGAAAAGGACTTTTTTAAGATTCAGATCTACAATGGGAATCTAGAAGGTGCCAAAACCTCTTCCTCAAAATTCAAGTTGTATTTTCCGGGTTGGGAATGCGATGTTTTCTTCGAAACGCCCAATTATAAAGTGAGAGTTGGTAAATTTAGAACACGCTTGGAAGCAGATAAAAAACTCACAGAAGTGAAGAAACGATATCCGAGTGCCTTCATCCTAACACCTTAACAAATGTCTAACACAGGCATCATTATTGCAGAGCGAAGCAGAGACATTGGTGATTTTCTTGTAGGCAGATTGCTTCCTTTTAGAAAAAAGCGAATGGTGGGTCCTTTTGTTTTTATTGATCATATGGGACCTACTGAAATTACCACAAATTACCTGGATATAGGTCAACATCCGCATATTGGGTTGTCCACATTGACCTATTTATTTGAAGGCGAGATCATGCACAGAGACAGCATAGGCAGCTTGCAAAAGATCACTCCCGGCTCTGTGAATTTTATGACTGCAGGCAAAGGCGTTGTACATACAGAACGCACACCCTCTGAGCTTCGAAACGGAGGTTCACATACCGTTCACGGGTTTCAAATATGGATTGCATTACCTAAGGAAAAGGAAGACATGGAGCCTACATTTCAGCATGTAAACGCGACCGACCTTCCTATCTGGAAAAATGATGGTATTCAATTTAAATTGATTGCAGGCAAAGCTTATCATACCGAATCGCCCCTGACCGTGTTTTCAGACCTTTTTCTTTTAGAATTAAAAGCCGAAGAAAATACGCAGCTTGATCTGCGCGGAAAGGTTTCCGGTGAAATAGGTATTTGTGTGGTTGACGGAAGCATCACTGCCTGCAATGAGGATATCGCAGCAGGAAATTTACTGGTTACCAAAGAAAAAGATCAATGTAAACTCAACATTCATAAAGATACTCATTTACTTATTTTTGGTGGGAAACCTTTTGAAGAAGAGCGTCATATTTTCTGGAATTTTGTTTCGTCTGAGCGCGACAAAATAGAAAAAGCAAAAACACGCTGGAAATCGGGAAAATTTAAAATGATTCCTGAAGAAAAGGGTTTTATTAAAATGCCGGAATAGAATTTTTTCTGAACAGTTCTTCAGCTTATTTATTCCTCGAATTCCTAAAAATAAACTACTTCAGAACAAACCCGAAGCATTTGTTTGAAACAAACGTTTAATTTCAAGGCAAGCCTCGGGGTATTGGACCCTTTGGCGGCGCCAATAAAAAAAGCGGCTTCACGCCGCTTTTTCTTCTATATTTCTTACTTATTTTAATTTTTTCTTTACTGCGACTTCCTGGAAAGCTTCTACGATATCGCCTTCTTTGATGTCGTTGTAATTCTTGATCTGAAGACCACAATCATATCCCTTCGAAACCTCTTTAACGTCATCTTTAAAACGTTTTAAAGATGCAAGAACTCCCGTAAAGATCACCACCCCGTCTCTAATGAGTCGGATATTTGAGTTACGATAAATTTTACCATCGGTTACCATACAACCTGCAATAGTACCAATTTTAGATATCTTGAAGGTTTCTCTGATCTCTGCAGTTCCTGTAATCTCCTCTTTCATCACTGGAGACAACATTCCCTCCATTGCATCTTTCAAGTCGTTAATCGCATCGTAAATGATGGAATACGTTCTGATATCGATTTCTTCCTTATCTGCTATCGCTCTTGCATTACCCATTGGTCTTACGTTAAAGCCTATAATAATAGCATCAGAGGCAGATGCGAGAAGTACATCAGATTCGGTGATCGCACCAACTGCTTTATGAATGATGTTGATTTGGATTTCGGGTGTTGAAAGTTTTTGGAATGAATCGGTTAAAGCCTCTACCGAACCATCAACATCCCCTTTAAGGATTATATTAAGTTCTTTAAAGTCTCCCAGCGCGATTCGTCTTCCTATTTCATCTAGTGTAATATGACGTTGGGTACGAACCGACTGCTCTCTTTGCAGCTGTGTACGCTTGGCCGCGATCTGCTTGGCTTCCTTTTCGTCTTCAAAGACATGGAAATTATCTCCTGCCTGCGGAGCCCCATCTAACCCGAGAATCGAGATAGGTGTCGAAGGCCCTGCGGATTCGATTGATTTTCCACGTTCGTCAAACATCGCTTTTACCTTACCACTATTTTTACCAGCAAGCACAAAATCCCCAATTCGAAGCGTACCTGCCTGCACAAGAATCGTAGAAACATATCCGCGACCTTTATCGAGAAATGCCTCAACTACGGTACCTACTGCATTCTTTTTAGGGTTTGCCTTTAATTCGAGTATTTCGGCCTCCAGCAGTACTTTTTCAAGCAGCTCTTTCACACCTACTCCTGTTTTGGCTGAGATATCCTGAGACTGAATTTTTCCTCCCCAGTCTTCTACTAATAAATTCATATTAGCAAGGCTTTCTTTTACCTTATCAGGATTAGCATTAGGCTTATCTATCTTATTGATCGCAAAAACAATGGGTACATTTGCTGCCTGCGCGTGACTTATTGCTTCTTTTGTTTGAGGCATGACATCATCATCCGCAGCAATCACAATAATGGCTACATCTGTTACTTGTGCACCCCTTGCCCGCATCGCCGTAAAAGCTTCGTGACCAGGAGTATCCAAAAACGCTATTTTTTGTCCACTATCCAAAGTTACTCCATAAGCTCCTATATGCTGTGTAATACCTCCACTCTCACCTGCAATAACATTCTCTTCACGAATGTAGTCCAGTAAAGAAGTTTTACCATGGTCTACATGCCCCATTACCGTTACAATAGGTGCTCTTGGTTTTAAATCTTCAGGACGATCTTCTTCTTCCTGAATTGCTTCTTCAATATCAGCGGTAATAAATTCTACTTCATAGCCAAATTCATCTGCTACGATACTAAGTGTTTCAGCATCTAATCTTTGGTTCATGGTCACCATGATCCCAAGAGACATACATGCAGAGATAATTTTGGTGGTAGGCACATCCATCATGGTAGCAACCTCAGCAACTGTTACAAATTCGGTAACTTTGAGTGTTTTACTCTCCATTTCCTGCATTGCAATTTCCTCTTCAGATTTTTGACGATGCGAGTCCCTTTTTTCTTTTCTGTATTTGGCACCTTTTGACTTGGAGGTTTTTCCCTGTAATTTCTCCAGAGTCTCCCTAACCTGCTTTTGTACTTCTTCTTCGGTAGGCTCTACCTTGGGGGCAGCACCTTTTCGAGAACCTCCTTTTTTATTTCTATCTCCAAATCTTCCTCCTCCGGATCCGGTATTAGGAGCACCATCTTTACTGATTCTTCTTCTTTTGCGCTTGCGGTCGCTGGTACTACTTGACTTGGCATCTTTAGAAGACTCTTCTTTCTTCTTTTTAGGCTTCTTAAATTGAGTTAAATCTATTTTTTCACCTGTCATTTTAGGACCGGAAAGTTTCTGGTACTTAGTCTCAATGACTGCAGAATCATCAGTTTCAGTTTCAGTTTCGGTTTTAGCTTCTTCTTTTGCTTTTTCAGTTTTCTTTGCTGGCACTTCAGGAGCCGAAACTTCCGGTGTTTTTTCTACTTTTTTATCGGGTTCTGATGACTTAGCAACCTCAGCTTTTACCTCTTCTGTTTCAGATTTCGCAACAACAACCTTTTCAGCGGGCGCATCTTTTGGCTTTTCATCAGTAGATTTTTCCGGAAGCGGAGCAGCTTTTTCTTTCACTTCTTCTTTCTTGTCAAGATCGATCTTACCTACCGTCTTAGGACCACTAAGGGAGGCTTTGGCACGTATCACTTCCTGTTCTTCTCTACCTACTCGTTTTTGAACCTGCTCTTTTTCTATTTCCTGACGAATCGCTTCCTTTTCTTTTCGTTTTTCTTCACCTACCTCTTTAGAAGCTACTTTTTTATTCTTATCAGTTTTAAACTCATCCAAAAGAACATTGTATACCTCACTGGAAATTTTGGTGGTAGGCCTGGCCTCTACCTCATAACCTTTAGATGCAAGGTGCTCTACCGCTCTGTCAAGCGATATATTTAGTTCTCTCAGAACTTTGTTAAGCCTCATTGTTGCGTTTGCAGCCATAATTATTATTACCTCAATAAATTAATCTTCAAATTCTTCTTTAAGAATTTTTACGACCTCGGTTATGGTTTCTTCTTCGAGATCTGTTTGTTTTATTAAAAAGTTAATATCTTGATCCAGCACACTTTTAGCAGTATCAAGACCTATTTTCTTAAATTCTTCAATGATCCATGCATCAATTTCGTCTGAGAACTCAGTAAGCTCTACATCTTCTTCAATACCTTCTCTGAATACATCAATTTCGTACCCGGTTAACTGCCCTGCCAGCCGAATATTAAAACCTCCTTTTCCAATTGCCTTCGAAACTTCTTCTGGTTTTAAAATTACTTCTGCGTGCTTCGTATCTTCTTTAAGTTTGATAGAAGTGACACGTGCAGGACTTAGCGCCCTGGTAATAAACAACTGTATGTTGTTGGTATAGTTTATTACATCTATGTTTTCATTACCTAATTCCCGAACAATTCCGTGAATTCTCGATCCTTTCATTCCAACACAAGCACCTACCGGGTCAATTCGATCATCGTAGGAGTCTACCGCTACCTTGGCCTTTTCACCAGGTATTCTCACGACCTTTTTCACAGATATCAAACCGTCAAATACCTCAGGAATTTCCTGCTCGAATAACTTCTCAAGAAACACCGGAGAAGTTCTAGACATAATGATAGTAGGTTTATTTCCTTTAAGCTCAACACTTTCAATTACACCTCTTACATTTTCTCCTTTTCTGAAAAAGTCTGAAGGAATCTGCTTGTCTTTCGGCAAGATAATCTCATTTCCCTCATCATCCAATAAAATAACAGCTTTATGTCTTATATGGTGAACTTCAGCCGTGTATATTTCGCCCACCATATCCTTAAATTGTTTATAAATGGTGGTATTATCATGCTCATGAATCTTAGATATCAAATTCTGTCTCAAGGCAAGAATAGCTCTTCTTCCTAATTGAACCAGTTTCACTTCTTCTGAAACGTCTTCACCAACCTCAAAATCAGGTTCAATTTTACGCGCTTCAGTAAGTGATATTTCCTGATTAGGATCTTCTACTTCTCCATCTGCAACTACTACCCTATTTCTCCATATTTCAAGGTCACCTTTATCAGGGTTAATAATAATATCAAAATTATCATCAGAACCATACTTCTTTTTAAGCGCATTTCTAAAAACATCTTCTAAAATGGCCATCAGGGTTACACGATCAATGAGTTTATCATCCTTAAACTCTGAGAATGAATCGATCAATGCAAGATTTTCCATGTCATAATTTTAATTAAATTTTATCTTTACTTTTGCTTCCTTCACATCTGAAAAAAGAATTTCTTTTTCCACCGTTACTGTTACTTTTCCTTTACCTACAGGTTTTGGTTGCCGCTCTTTCCAGACTAGCTGGAACTTATCTTCGTTTATCTGTGATAAAACACCTTCGAGATTCTCTCCCTGAAATGTTTTTACTGCAAGAGTTCTTCCCAGATTTTTATGATACTGTCTGTTCTGAACTAAAGGCTCTGTAGCTCCTGGAGACATCACCTCAAGAGAAAAATCATATTCGTCTTCATTAAGCGGATGTTCTATCGCTCTGCTTATCTCAATACAATCGTTAAGCGAAACTCCTTTATCTCCATCAATAATCACTTTGATCTTCCCGTCTGCCGAAATACCTAGATCTATAAGAAAAAGATCTTCCCGCTTACTTAAAGCCTGCGTCAATAACTCTTTTACTCGTTGCTCTAACGTCATTTTTAGTATAAAAAGAGGGGACTCTTTGTCCCCTCTGTAATTTCCTACTACTTTCAATGCTGCAAATATACAATTTTTTTTATACTCTTAAAACCTTATTTTCGATGTTATTTATTTTGTATATTTCCTTAAACCTATTTTTAAAACATGAAAAAAATATTAGTCCCAACAGATTTCTCTGAACTATCAGAACACGCTTTGAAAGTAGCTGCACAGCTTGCTCAAACATTTAAAGCAGAATTATTTTTAATGCATTCGTTAGATCTTCCCATGCACCTTGCCACACAGGAACAACATGAAGTACCAGAAGTATTGTTCTACATGAAAATGGCTCACAAGCGATTTGAAGAGTTTATGAACCGACCTTACCTTAAAGGTTTAAAAATTCATGAAACGATAGAAGATGCTACTACAGCAGATGCTATACGGGAGGCTGCTTCCAAGCATCAGGCAGATCTAATCGTAATGGGGTCTGGTGGCGCTTCCGGTCTTAAAGAATTTATAATAGGTTCTAATACCGAAAAAGTAGTTAGAACTTCTGATGTTCCTGTGCTTGTAATTAAAAAAGAACATACATCGTTTACTATTGAACAAATGGTGTTTGCCTGCGATTTCTCACCGGAATCATACGCAACATTTATTAAAGGACATGAGTACTCTAAAAAACTGAATGCCAAGATCCATTATCTATTTGTAAATACGCCTGGTTCATTTCATACCACCGAAGAGATCACTCATAAGATGAGTGCATTTATCGATAGAGCAAAACCCGATAATTATACGCTTAATATTTATAATGACAAAAGCGTTGAGAGCGGCATCATGAATTTTTCCCGATCTATTAATGCAGATCTTATTGCAATAAGTACACACGGAAGAAAAGGTCTGGCTCATTTTTTTAACGGAAGCATCAGCGAAGATCTGGCTAATCATGCACTTAGACCTGTGCTAACGTTTAGAATCCCTACTCCTTAGTAATCATTAGAAATTAAAGTAATAACACATAAAAAAATCCCGCTAAGAAAGCGGGATTTTTTAGTTGGCCTACAAGGATTCGAACCTTGAATGACTGGACCAAAACCAGTAGTGTTACCGTTACACCATAGGCCAGTACCAAATGCGGATGCAAATTTAAGACAAACTTTTGTTTGCGCAAATATTTTTTGTTATTTCTTTAATGGAGTAAAATCAGCCTGGCGCTGTTAAGGTTTTTTCAAAATGAGTGGTTATCTCGTATTTATTATTAAATTCGCCTTGATAAAGAAACATAGTTAAATGTCTGCATACGATTTCAAAAAATGGGATACCATCTTAGGATGGGTTGTTTTTTTTATAGCCCTTATTACTTATGGACTTACCGTTGAACCTACTGTGAGTTCATGGGATTGTGGTGAGTATATTTCCACCTCAGCAAAGCTGCAAGTTGGTCACCCGCCAGGAGCTCCGTTTTTTCAAATGCTGGGAGCATTCTTCGCAATGTTTGCTCTTGAGGCAGACCAAATTGCACGAATGGTGAATTATATGTCTGTTTTTTCAAGTGCCTTCACCATATTATTTATGTTTTGGACCATCACCAATCTTGCCGGAAAACTACTCAAAAGAAATGAAGAAACCGGTCAATCAGCAAATATTGCCATTTTGGGAAGTGGCCTCGTCGGAGCGTTGGCGTTTGCGTATTCTGATAGTTTCTGGTTCAATGCTGCAGAGACTGAAGTGTATGCGATGGCAAGTTTTATTATGGCGCTGCTTTTGTGGTTAGGACTTAAATGGACAGATAATCTTCACAAGCCAAGAAGTGACAGATGGCTCATTTTAATATCATTTATTGTTGGTCTTACCTTTGGAATTCAGTTTATGGGATTTCTGGCGATTCCATCTATTGGTCTTTTGTATTTCTTCAAAAAATACAAGGAGGTCGATCTCAAAAAGTTCATCATTGCCAATATCGCGGTAGTGGCATTACTCATGTTTGTCTATAAATTTTCACTTACCTATACGCTGGAACTTTTTGGCTGGGGAGAAGTGTTTTTTGTAAATTCTATCGGACTCCCTTTTAATTCAGGATCCATCATTATAGGGCTTCTATTTATAGGACTTTTCTATTGGGGTCTTAGCTATACCAGGAAAAAACGGCTTTACGGCGCAAACACGATAGTACTTTGCATACTTTTTATGTTTATCGGCTTTTCTTCCTGGATCATGCTGCCTATAAGAGCCAATGCACATGTACCTATTAATGAAAACGACCCTTCAGACGCACGGCTTTTACTTGCCTATTACAATAGAGAGCAATATCCCGGTGTTGAAAGTCCGGTATACGGCACCATGTATTCAGACAGATTCGCAGGACTGCCCCCAGATAACAGTCGTAAAGACGATAGCCCGAAGTACGAACGTGATGAAAAGCAAGGGAAGTATATTATTGTCAATAAATATAAAGACGCCCTTCCTGCTTCCCATCCAGATCATGTTGGATGGTTACCCAGAATGTGGAGTTCAGAACATGCAGAAAATTATATGCGGTATGTGAAGCCTTTAGACTTCACCATTAAACCGGAATACGCAGGTCAGGAAGAACTTAAGGAAGCTGTAAAACAGCTAAAAGAAGGAATGCGACAGGGTAAAATTGATGAGGAAGGATATGTCAAGTTTCTACGACAATTTGGAGAATACCTTAATGTAGAAGCGCCTTCACTGGCAGATAACTTAGGTTTTATGATCAATTACCAATTTGGGTATATGTACTGGCGGTATTTCATGTGGAATTTTTCCGGAAGACAAGATGACATACAAGGGAAATACGACAATCACGGTAACTGGCTTACTGGCATTAATTTTATCGATGAGATCTTTCTGGGTCCTCAAGATAATTTGCCTTCAGATGTTCTAAACAATAAGGCGAGAAACACATATTATTTGTTGCCCTTAATATTGGGGATCATCGGGCTGGTTTTTCAGGCCAAGAGAGATATCAAACAATTCTGGGTCTTACTGGTCTTCTTTTTACTTACTGGATTAGCGATTCAGTTCTACACTAACATACGCCCGTTTGAACCCAGAGAAAGAGACTATTCACTCGTAGGCTCCTTTTTTATTTTCTCGATATGGATAGGCATAGGTGTGCTCTCTTTATTTGAAGGATTAAAAAAATACCTGACTCCTAAGATTGCTGCGCCTACAATCACTGCGATCTGTATGTTTTCGGTACCTGTAGTTATGGCGTATCAAAATTGGGACGACCATGACCGATCTGGAAAGTATACAGCTCGATCTTTACCTATGTGTTACCTGGACTCTGTGCAGGAAGACGCTGGAGCCATCATCTTCTCTATTGGTGATAATGACACATTCGGTTTGTGGTATGCCCAGGAAATTGAAGAATACCGAACAGATGTTAGGGTGATCAACAGTAGTCTTTTTCAAACAGACTGGTATATAGATCAAATGAAAAGGAAGGCCTATGATAGCGAACCTATACCCTCGCAATTGAAACATTCTCAGTATGCCTGGGGCGTAAGAGATTATATAAGATATCAACCGCTATCGGAAGCACGCTGGAATATTAAAGATTTCATGGATTGGGTAGCAAGCGATGATCCAAAAACAAAATACGGATATCTCATCAAACAATATGGTGCGAGTATTGATGGTATTCCTGAAAGTGAATTGGAAACAGTTTATTATCCTACGAATAAAATACGAGTACCTGTTAATAAAGAAAATGTATTGAAATCTGGTTTGGTCAAGGAAAAAGACAGTGCATTGATCGTAGATTATATTGATATTGACCTGCCGGAAAGCGCTATTTCTAAAAACCGGATTCTGATGTTAGACATTCTGGCCAATAACGACTGGAAGCGCCCCATCTATTTTACAGGTGGAAGTTTTGATAAAGCAGAATACCTATGGATGAAAGACTACCTACAATTGGATGGGTTAGTGTATAAACTAGTTCCTATAAAAACAGAGCGAAGTGCTCAGAATCCATTCGAAATGGGTCGTATAGACACCGAACTTATGTATGACATCGTAATGAAATGGGATTGGGGTAATTCGGGAAGTACAGATATTTATCACGATACCGAAACCCGAAGAAACAGTATCACCTTTCGAAGTAATTTGGCCCGTTTAGTTGAAAAATTACTTCAGGAAGGTAAAAAGGAAAAGGCTAAAAATATCATTGAGCTGGCTATGAAAAATATGCCAGCAGGTTATTTTGGATACTACGTATTCTTAGAACCTTATATAGAAGGTTATTATAAGGTAGAGGAAAAAGAAAAGGCTCGGGTATTATACAATAAACTAGCAACCATCTATCAGGAGCATTTAGATTATTACAGTGATCTTCCGGTAGATACCCAATATGACTATTACAGTGACATAAGAGGTGATCTGGATCGTTATCGTGGTATTTTAGATATTGTAGTGCAAAATGATGATGAGACCTTTGGCAGAAAACAAGTAGACACTTATAACGATTACTTGAAAAAATTCAGTCATTTTTTTAAGGACATAGAATAATTACTATACGATTCTTCAAGTGCTCTTATGTTATTTAAGAATGGAATACCTGCCAAAACACCACGACTTCTCAAGTGGCTTTATCCCAGGAGAATCTGGTCTTATCCAAAAAGAAAGAATTGTATTTATCTCACTTTTGACGATGGGCCTACACCTGGAGTAACCGATTGGGTACTGGATACGTTAAAGCGCTTTGATGCCAAAGCGACTTTCTTTTGCATAGGAAAAAATGTTGCGGCTCATGAAAACTTGTTCCATCGGATACACGCCGAGGGACATTGTATAGGAAACCATACACATAATCACCTCAACGGGTGGAAAGTAAGTACGGAGGAGTATTTACAAAATGTAAAAATGGCTTCGGAATATATCGATTCAGATCTGTTTAGACCACCTTATGGGCGCGCGAGTTTTAAACAGGCTAAAGAATTAAAAAAACAAGGATTCAAGATCATCATGTGGGACATACTCGCTATGGACTGGAAAAAAAGTATTTCTGCGGAGGCGTGCTACAAAAATGTAATTGAAAATGTAGAAAACGGGAGTATAATTGTTTTTCACGATAGTATCAAAGCCGGAAAAAATCTAAAACGGGTCTTAACAGACATCTTAAGAGACCTTCAAAGTAAGGGATATCAATTTGAGTTGATCCCTTCAGGATCCTAACACTCATTTTATTTCTAACGATGATTCATTAGAGATATTCCTGAAGCAATCCAATGAGTGTATTAGCATCTTGCTCACCACTTTGGCGCCACACCATTTCACCATTTTTATAGATCATGAGTGTAGGCAATCCTTTAACGCGCAATGCTTCTGCGAGTTCCTGATTTTTATCTACATCTATCTTGATCACTTTGGCTTTATCGCCCATTGCTGCTGCCACATCACGCAAAACGGCATGCATTCCTTTAGCAGCTTCATTCCAGTCTGTATAGAAATCCAGCAATACGGGAATGCTGATGTCTATTAAATCACCAAACTTGGACATATATTTTTGATTTTTACGGGTTTAATCAATCAAATGTAATAAAAAAACCTAAATACGCCGCATTTGGCTATGATATGCCTTCTTAATCAACTTTTTCTACCTGAATATTATTCACTGAAACCCCTGAAACAGGACTCGCTAATAAACGTAATTCTGTGTTCGCAGTGATTTCGTCAACCTGGACTGTGATAGCAGCAGGAGCCGTATCCACTTCAATAATCTCAGAAAGATGAACGGTTGTATTTAATACGTTCGTAAGATTAGGATTGCTGACTATTGCTGCACCTCCAGAAGCCCTGGAACCGTCTACGTAATAACGTATGGCAGCACTCCCGGACGTACTCACAGAGACGTATGCATTTAAAGTAATTCGATATCTTCCAGGTTGCGAGACATTTAGCGTGGTACTTCCACTCGTGATCGAAGTAAAAATAGAGGAGTTATCATTCCATGAAGGAAAGTCAAAAATAGGCATTCTAGAGTCGGGACCATTTCCTGAAACACTAAGATCTGTACTAGTGCTACCAATACTAGCCACATATTTAAGAGAAGGTGCATTGGTAACTGCCTTCCACACAACCGAAGGTGTGATCGCACTGCAAAACTGAAATACATTTTCGGTACTGTTAAAGATCATCATACCCACGACAGGCGTTGCAATTGCATCCCGGTCTGTAGTCGTGAGTCTCGGGATCAAAATACCGGATTCTGTAGAGCTTACATCGAGAGCTGCTTCGGGAGTGGTGGTACCAATACCAACCTGAGCATGCGCAGATACACAGATATTTAATACAACTAAAAGTCCAAAAAATTTGATGACAGAAACACCGTAGTAATTATTTTTCATAGGGAGTATTTTTACTGAAACCACTAATCAAATATACGTTTTTTCTGTAAATTAAAATCGATAGAACTGTCAGAATAAAATAAAATTTATAAGTAAAGAATCTAACTTTCAGTATTAAAAATTATTCGTTTTCAGTCGCTTATAAATTGACATCACTCCAGTCTTTTGCATTCCAAAATTTGCCGGCATAAAACAATAAATAATCTTTTTTTGAAATGATATAAAAAATAGTAAACCCCCTCAGGGCAGCGCATGCGGCATTTGCCAGAAACAACCGTTTAATTTCAAGGTGAGTGCCGGAGCATTAGACCCTTTGGCAGTGCTAATAAAATTACAGGTGTAAAAATTAGATCTTCTTAACTATTCTAACTTCTCAATAAGGATATTCGAAAAATCAGTACCGGATAGTATCACGGTACCTGAGCCAGCATCCCGATAAACAATAACACTAATAGAATCTCCGGCATTGATATCGTGAATATCACTAAAGTTAATAGAGCTGTAATCGTTCGCATTACCACTGCTGTTGAGGAATATAGCGGTTGAGCCAGCAGCACCCACCTCTGTACCATTAATTCTTAGAAAAGCATATAATGCCATCAAATTATTGGAACCAGCACTATCAAACAATTCAATATTAACGGTAAATCGGTATCTACCCGATTCATTGATAGTCAAAAAACCATTTGCTGTTTTTTGATAAAGCGAAGTATCATCATTCCATTCCAGTTCCACGAATAAAGGTGCTACCTGACCGGCAGTTTCGTTTAAATTCGGATTACTGGCAAAATTGTTGTATTTGTATTTGATCGTTCTCGGCTCGGCTCCTGAATTCTTGATAGAAACCCAGTTTGAAGCAGCAGGTGTTCCAAAATTGTACTGAAATTCGTTTTCGTCGGTATTGTATATAAGTAAACCTGTTGCGGGAGACGAGATGGCATCACGTTGAGTGGTCGTCAATCTGGGAAACAAAACACCAGCATCATCATTGGGTGCTGTTACATCTAAAACCGAAGATGCATCGGGACTTGTGGTACCAATACCTACCTGAGCAAGTGTCAGATTAATAGAAAATAGTAAAGTAAATGCACATATATATGCAATTACACGAATGTCTTTATTCGTATTCATTGTTGGAGGGCTAAAATGTTAATTCCCCAAATATAATACATTAGCCAAAATAAAAAAGAAATGTAGGACAAATTGATACAAAATACAGATGAAATAACACTTTTTGAATATCCAAAGATTACTCTAATTTTTCAATAATGATATTTGAAAAATCAGTACCGGATAAAATTACATCACCAGAACCGCTATCCCTGTAAGCAATCAGACTTATAGAATCACCAGCAGTGATGTCGTGAATATCGATAAAATTAACAGAACTGTATTCATTTTCGTTACTACCACTATCTGCGAAAATAGCCGTTGAGCCGGGAGCACCTACCTCTGTCCCATTAATCCTTAAAAAGACATAGAGGTTCATTAGGTTATTACTGCTATTAATATCGATCATTTCTACGTTAATCGTAAATCGATACCTTCCAGATTCATTGATCGTCAAGAATCCGTTGGCCGTTTTTTGATACAAAGCGGTGTCATCATTCCATTCCGGCGCTACAAATATAGGTACTACCTGACCTGCGGTAACGTTGAGATTTGGATTAGTGGCACTTGCATCAAAAGCATATTTCACACTTCTGGGTTGGACACCTGAATTTTTGATTGTAACCCAATTGCTACTTGCAGGTGTTCCAAAGTTGTATTGAAATTCGTTTTCATCGCTATTGTAAATTAATAGACCAGTAGCTGGAGATGAAATAGCGTCACGTTGCGCTGTTGTTAATCTGGGAAACAAGACTCCCGCATCGTCGTTGGGAGCTGTTACATCTAAAATCGTAGATGCGTCCGGACTGGTAGTACCAATTCCCACCTGGGCAAAAGTGGTACTCACTGTAGTTACGTAAAGTATACCAAAACAGAATACGCTACGAAAAAAAACATTCGTGTTCATTGTTAGGGGGGCTATAAGTTAAGATACAAATGTACAATTTTGCCAGAACTACACAAATTATAAATATCTATAAATCAATAATATACAAAAAAACCTTCTTTTTTGGTAAGGTTTTACCGTATATTAAAATGCATTTTACCATAAAAATAAAAAGATTAACATTTCTTTTAATTTAAATACCATTCATCTTAATTAGCTTTATTTCTTACTGTTAGCGCCCCTCTCGATTAACCCCAAAACTACCCATTTACTAACTTAATCTATTTAAAATGAAACAGACAAATGTTTACATTGCAGACGTGCAGTCTATTTTCCCAAGCTCCTACGATGCCGTCTATTTTGCGGATCGCGTGTACCCTAAAGAAATCTACGGAGAAAAAACCAATCGGTTAGCCAAGCGATTGGCAAGTTCGTTTGGCGTACCCCAACGCCCTAGTGTACTTAACTTTGAGGTTTACCCTGAGGTAATGTTAAAAGAAGAAAAAGACCATCCCAGAAAATGGGGGGTCTCGGTAATTGACCGGCTTACTACAGTCGTGGCCAAAGATGAAATAGGCATGTTTAATCTAAGTTATAATGCGACGTATCATACCGATATTTTACCAAATCTCGCCTGCCAGATAGCTTTAGATGCAGAATTAAAGGAACTGGATGCCACGGAAGAGCTGCCTTACTATGGATGTGCGGCAGGTATTTATTCGTTAAGTGATGCTATTGACTACTGCCGTCATTTTGACAGGCCTGCTATCGTCTTTGTATTTGATCAATGTACGGTGAAAATGGCTCCCTTGTCTCCAGACGATGAGGATTTTAGCAAAACACTTATTTCCAATCTACTTTTTAATGATGGGGGTATAGGGCTTTTGATCATACCAGAACGCATGAAAGAAAGATTTGATCATCCTTTAATGAAAGTCGAAGATGTAATGAAATATCATACGCCCGGCGGACTCATTAAAATGACCGACGGTAAATTTATGATGGACACGCAGTTGAAAGATGTGGTTCCAAAACTGGTTTCAGAAAAACTGATAAAACCATTTTTAGAAAGAAACAACCTACTTATAACAGACGTAGAAGAATGGTCTATTCATCAGGGGGGTACCAAAGTGATCAAGCAATTCCTTCGGGAAGATCATATTGGCCTTTCCGAAGATAAAATTAAACCTTCGCTGGATGCATTCTATAAATATGGTAATACGAGTGCTCCCAGTTGCCTGTATGTTTTAGAATCTTTCTTTAAGAAAAAAGATGAAGTTCTTAATGACACTCAAGGTTTATTGATAGGCTTTGGCGCAGGTTATTATTTAGCTGCACTTCGTTATCGATGGAAATAAAAAAGATTTCGTTAAAATATTCCAAGTCTCAAAGCACCTTCAAGCTAGCTTGAAGGTGCTTTGAGCTTTTAAAATTTACTGTATACTCAAGTTAAGTGAAAAAATTGATAATTGAGAACCAGTGCCAGAACCTGTAAGTCGCTGTCCCCAAATCTCAATAAAATCTCCAGGATCCATTTCTACTGTACCTACGATTGCCAGACTATTAACATCAGCGGTACTATTAACTCTCATCAAGGTATTCGTTTCTACTAATTGGGTCACACCGTTCTTCACGATCAAAAATGCATAAAAATTACCCGTATCATTACCTCTAACCGACATTGAAGCATTTACCTGAAAAATCCTTCTTTTCTCACCTGCGTAAGTAATTCGGTTATTACCATTTGTTGAGGTTCTAAACATATTAACACCTGTGGTAGAATTTGAATTTGAATTTCCAGTCAAATTAAATGCTGTGGTATTACTATTAGGTACATTTTGTAGAAATCCCGTTGTAATATTTCCATTATAATAAATATTGGCAGATGCTGTATCATCTCGTTCTACTGGAATACCGCTGCAATTCACTGTCCAATCGTTCGTAAAACTAAAACCAGGGTAGCTTCCTGTAGTATAACCATTTATAGCAGTTCCATCCCCAGAAAACGCAATAGTTTCTAACGACGCACTTCCATTGATTGTAGGATTAGAACTCACGTCAATGCCAGTTTCTCCAGCGTCCACTATAAAAAAACCACTAGACTGTTGGATTAGGTCAAAAGTTCCTGTAAAAGTTTCCATAGTTCCAGAATTTGTTGATAACCAGCCTATATTATCGAGTAATAATGAATCTATATCTGTAAAAGTGATACCATTTGTAAATCCAGCATATTGTATAATTGACATAAAAACTAAAGTGGCATCAGAAATTGTTCCTACTGTACCCGGTCCGGAAAATACACAGCTTTGAATAATAAGTCGTTCTGTAGCTGTTCCATTTAATGCAAGATTAAAAATAGAACCTCCACCTGCCGCAAAGGTTAAACTTCGTATAGACCCTCCTGTATCTCCCACAAAAAGTGCTCCTCCTGTGCTGTTTACCAATAAATCATTTGCAACATCATTTCCTATCATATAGGCATTATTAATATCTATAGGGAAATCAAAAAAGACAGTCCCGTTAAATTCATATAATGTATTTTCATCCAGCACATAACTGCTTCCGGAACCTGCGGCTAATTCATCGGCTAACACAGTGGAGAGCACATCTGTACTTTTAATCAATTTATAATTGCTTCTTTTAACATCTCCTGTGATCATCTCTACCCAGACAGCACCATCAAAATAATAAAAGGCATCGAGATCTGTATCAAAAACCATTAATCCTTGTGCAGGAGTTGCGATCGCTGTTCTCTCCGCCGTAGTCATACGTGGAGTAAGCAGTCCTTGCGTTGTAGAGGTGATATCTAAAACCGCTGAGGGGTCTGGGGTTGTGGTTCCAATACCAACCTGTGCATTTAACTGAAATGATAAAACGAAAATTAAAGCTGAGAAAATTGCATACGCCAGCCGCGACTTCTTTACATACATAATAAGTAGGTTTAAAGATTAGTGCGGGGGGCTGACAATATGTATTGATTTGGGTTACAAATCAGCTACAAAGTAAATACTTTTCTTTAAAATAGCAAAAATTAAGTTTTAGAAGATTTTTTTAACTCTATAACCGTGATTTCCGGCCATATCCCTACTCGCCCAGGATATGCCAGAAAACCGAAGCCCCGGTTCACATTAATAAACTGGCCCAATTCTTCGTAGATACCTGCCCAATATTTGTAGCGCCATTTAACCGGGCTCCATTTTATCCATCCTGGAATCTCTATTCCAAATTGCATTCCGTGGGTATGTCCGCTAAGTGTAAGGTGGTAATGATAATCGTGATTTATGACTTCGTGTTCCCAGTGAGAAGGGTCATGACTCATCAAAATCTTAAAATCATCTTTGTTTAATTTCTCTGAGGCCTTCGTAAGATCTCCTGCTTTTTTGAATCCTCCTGCACCCCAATTCTCAACACCTACCACTGCAATTCTTTCACCGCCTCTTTCAATGAATCTGCTATCATTTAGTATCAGGTCAAAACCAATTTCCTTTTGGATATCCTTTAGGAGGTTTAAATTTTTTTCTTTTTCAGATTCGGTTTTCCAATCTACATAGTCACCATAATCATGGTTCCCCAGCACAGAAAATTTACCATCTTTTGCCTCCAGTCTTGCAAAAGTATCCTTCCAGGGTATCATTTCTGTCGCTAAATTATTTACCATATCTCCAGTAAAAAGAATGGCATCACTTGCCTCCTTATTAATAAGATCTATGGCATATTCTATTTTGTTTTTATTATCGAAACTTCCGGAATGAATATCACTTATCTGAGTGATTCGATATCCGTCAAATGCTTCCGGCAGATCGTCAAATTCCATCGTATATCTCAACACTCGAAAGTCGTACTTACCCTTGTACATACCATATAAAAGCGATGCAAAGGGTATGGCCGCTATACCTAGCGCAATCGTACTGATAAATTTTCGTCTTGACGGAATATCAAAAGACTCTTTTACTCCAAAAAATTTATTGTAAAGCCCCGCTCCTAACCGGTATACATCTTCCCCTAACAAAAAAGGAAGTACGGCTAATTTAAGGGTCATTAACGTTAATAAAAAACCAAAAGCATAGCTTTTTGCCGGGGTAAGAACTCTTCCGGTATCATTGGAGAATACAAATTGAAAAATAAAATTTCCTACGACTAACAGAGATATTCCTATATGCAGATAATGCAACCATTGATTTCTGGTAAGCGTTTTAATCGCTTGAAAAGCGTACCAATCAATAATTATATAGATAACTACAAAAATAATCCAACGTGCCATGTAGTGAAACAATTTGAGGCAAAATTAAGCATAATTCCACCTTAGATCGTCTCTTTAGGTATTTATTAACTAATAAGACAAGGTAATTGGCAATGATCGAGTATTGATCTTACGGAAGTTTGCAAAATCTCTATTTAATTTTCAGAAGGTGAAGAAACTTTGTAGTTTTGATGAAAGGTAATGATCCTGTCAACTCAATTGTAAATTTTCAAATCAATACATGTCACAAAAGAGACTTTTTCTGCTAGACGCATATGCGCTAATTTTTAGAGGATATTATGCTTTTATTAAAAATCCACGCATCAATTCCAAAGGTATGGACACCTCTGCGATCATGGGTTTTATGAATTCCCTTTTAGATGTCATAAAACGGGAAAGACCTGATCATCTCGCAGTGGCTTTTGACAAAGATGGCAGTGAAGCAAGGTTGGAAATGTTTGAAGATTACAAAGCAAACCGCGATGAGACGCCGGAAGCCATTAGGATAGCTATTCCAATTATTCAAGATATCTTAAAAGCAATGCATATTCCCTGTATTGAAAAAGCCGGATATGAAGCAGATGATATTATAGGTACGTTGGCAAAGCAAGCCGAACAACAAGGCTATGTTACTTATATGGTGACTCCAGACAAAGATTTTGCGCAGCTGGTTTCAGAAAATATATTTATTTATCGCCCCTCCAGAATGGGTAATGGCATAGAGATCTGGGGTGTTAAAGAGGTACAAAAGAAGTTTGAAATAGAACATCCTGAGCAGGTAATTGATTTTCTCGGTATGATGGGTGATTCTGTAGACAATATTCCCGGATTGCCAGGGGTAGGTGAAAAAACGGCCAAAAAGTTTTTGAAAGAGTTCGGTAGTATGGAAAATCTTCTTGCCAATACCGATCAATTAAAAGGCAAAATGAAAGAGAAAGTTGAAGCGAATAAAGAACTTGGACTGCTCTCTAAAAAACTTGCCCGAATTATGTTGGATGTTCCGGTTACTTTTCATGAAAAAGATTATGAATTAAATACACCTGACTTTGATAAGGTTTATGAAATTTTTCAAGAGCTTGAGTTCAGGAGACTTGCCGAAAATCTCAAGAAAACATTTGGAGAGGAAACTCAGAATGAAGAAAGTAGCAAGGAGCAAACACCTGCTTCAAAAGAAACTCAGGGGCAATTTGATCTATTTGGAACCCCACCTTCAGAAGAATCAGCGACCACTGATTCCGGATACAAGACAATTGAAAACACCCCGCATTTCTATCAACTTGTAAATACTCCCTTAGCACGAAAATTACTTCTCGATAAGCTCATGAAACAAAGTAGTGTATGTTTCGATACAGAAACTACCAGTCTAAAAAGTTTAGAGGCTTCCCTTGTTGGTATTGCCTTCTCCTGGCAACCGGGTAAAGGATATTACGTGAGCTTTCCTGAAGACCGCGAAGAAACACTAAGTATTCTCAATGAATTCTTACCTTTTTTCTCGTCTGAAGATATTGAAAAGATCGGGCAGAATTTAAAATATGACCTTAAGGTACTTTCAAATTATGATGTAGTTGTCAAAGGGAAGCTATTCGACACCATGATCGCGCACTATCTCATAAATCCCGATATGCGACATAATATGGATGTGCTTGCAGAAACCTATTTATCTTACAGCCCGGTTCCCATCGAATCTCTAATCGGAAAAAAAGGAAAAAATCAAGCTTCTATGCGATCTGTTCCCTTAAAAGAACAATGTGAATATGCAGTAGAAGATTCCGACATTACGCTACAATTAAAAGAGTTGTTTCAAAAAGAACTCCCCAACAGAAATGCGGTTAAACTTTTTGAAGAGATAGAGGCACCCCTAGTTCGTGTACTGGCAGCTATGGAAATTGAGGGAATCAATCTTGACGAAGACTTCCTGAAATCTCTTTCTGTTGACCTCTCAGCCGATATTGATGCGTTAGAAAAAGCGGTTTTTGAGCAGGCAGGAGAAGAATTCAACCTTGGTTCTCCTAAACAGCTGGGTCCCATACTCTTTGATAAACTAAAACTTGTCGATAAACCTAAGAAAACAAAAACCGGCCAGTACTCTACCGCAGAGGATGTACTATCCTATCTCGCAAAGGATCACAAGATCGTAGCCGATATCTTAAACTGGCGACAATTAAACAAACTTCAGAACACGTATGTTACTTCACTTCCCAATGAAGTTAATAAGAAAACAGGACGAATTCACACAGTATACAGTCAGGCGGTTGCCGCTACGGGAAGATTAAGTAGCAACAATCCGAACCTTCAAAATATCCCTATAAGAACAGAGAGGGGTCAGCAGGTTCGTAAAGCATTTATTCCAAGAAATGAGAATTATGTGCTTTTAGCAGCCGATTATTCTCAAATTGAGCTTCGCATCATTGCTGCACTTAGTGAAGAAGAAACGATGATCCAGGCGTTCAAAAATGGAGAAGATATTCACGCCTCGACCGCTGCAAAAGTTTTTAATGTTCCGCTGAATGAGGTTAGCCGAGAGCAAAGAAGTAATGCCAAAACCGTGAATTTTGGAATAATTTACGGAGTATCAGCCTTTGGCCTCAGCAATCAAACTACCCTGTCTAGAAGTGAGGCGAAAGAACTTATAGATACTTACTATAAGACATATCCTAAACTTAGAGCTTATATAAACAATCAGATACACTTTGCGCAAGATCACGGATATGTAGAAACCGTTTTGGGAAGAAGGCGGTACCTTCCTGATATCAATTCAAGAAATCAGGTAGTACGTGGTGGTGCCGAAAGAAATGCCGTGAATGCACCTATTCAGGGGAGTGCTGCAGATATTATAAAAATTGCCATGATCAATATCCATAAAAAACTCGCCGACGGTAACTTTAAGACAAAAATGCTGCTTCAGGTTCATGACGAATTGGTTTTCGATGCTCATAAAGACGAATTAGATGAATTGAAGCCTATGATCAAAAAAGAAATGGAAAGTGCTTATAAGTTGTCCGTACCCTTGGATGTAGAAATAGGTATTGGTGATAACTGGCTGGAAGCACATTAAGAACAATTCTAAGTATTTACTTAGTATTCTACAAATTACTACATTTTTTGTAACTATTTTCTTATCATCAGAAATTTGATTATATTGGTAAATAATAAAACTTTATCAATATGAAATCCAAAAAATTGAAGAACCTAAGGTTCAAGAAAGAGTCGGTTGCAAATCTAAGCGACGATCAAAAGTCACGTATCATAGGTGGTGCAACAAGAGCCTGGACAGGCTGTCTTACATTCGACAGCATGTGCCCTACATCATGTTACGCACATTAAATATGGCGTTAGCTACAGAACTTGAAACTCTTGCGATACAGTAAGAGTTTTGTTTTTATAAAACAAACCGATAGGTCGCCTTGATGAGAAAAATATTTTGAGGTTGCACGCTCAGTATTTCATTATTAAGACTTCTCAACAGATGATCATCAGGATTACCAGAACCGTCCACACCCTGAGACCATACCAAAAACAATTCTGATCCAGGAATGTATTCCCATCTGACCACCAGGTTCGAACGAAATTGAACAAAAGCAAAATCGGGATTTTCAAACGTATAATCTACGGTTCCATTGTTGTTTTCATCTATTATGTAGGATCCTTCTTCTGTCAATCTAATTTGATCCTGATCGTATAGCGAAAAGCGGTCTTTAAAATTTACTGCGGAAGCATTGGTGACATAATTGAAATTAGAATACCGCCCTCTGGAAATAAATGGCTGCGCATAATATTGAATGGTCAGATTGGGATTGATCGTGTAATTTAATCTTACCGACATACTAAGGGTTTGCTGATCGATTTCTGCAGTGATGTATCTGGGAGTAATCCCGAAGGCTCTTTCGGTGACATATTGCATTTTGTCATTATTCTTACTAAATGAAGGGGAAATAGACAAACGCATAGCATCTAAAGGCTGGTAAAAAAGACCTGCACCCATATTAAAAAAGCTGAAGGCATCCTGACCTCCTCTTGACATGAAGCTGTTAAACTCAAATCCGAGCTTCTTCCGGTTATCGGTATTTAAATAATTCCAAAATCCCAGTTCATCAGAATATCGAAATCGCGGTCCTCCTCTAAGTGCAGCATTTGTAAAAATTTTAGGCTTTATGATAAGCGCCATTCCCGCGTTCCAGTTATTTTTAAATTGCGCATGGCTATTTAAATTCCATTGCAAGCGGTTTTGATTTCCTTCAAAATCCCAGGTAATCCAATGGTTATAATTAAATCGTAAGCTTCGAAAGATAGAAAAGGGTTTAAAAAATCGATATCCCATCCAATAATAATGTCTAATATCGTCTGCCTGCCTCTGAAAACCCAGATCATTAAGCTCCAGTTCGGGAGAGCGCCAGGTAACACCTCCTTCAAAATTGAACCTGCCACTACCCGCTTTTCCAATTTGAATATTACCGCCTGTTCCTGTTAGAGAAGTTCTGTTTTCATCTACTTCTACATGTGAAGCATCGGTACGTTGAAACAGATGAACTATAGATTCCTGGGTTCTTTTTATAGCCTCTTTGCTTCCGGTAACGTGACTCAAAACTACGTTTCCTCCCACGTACCAGGCTCTATTGGCCCACTGATGCTTAAAATCAAGACCACCGGAGTAAGCTGCTTTATGTAAAAATTGAAGACTCGGAGAAAGTGCATCTCTGTTTGTAGCAGTGAAAATGCCTCCTACAAATGTATTTCGATCGTTGAAATCTTTCTGAAGTCTCCCTACGAAATAATTGGTAAGCGGTTCTACGATCTCCTCTCGTCTTGCCTCTTCTCCTCTGATTTCTGCCTTTTCTTCTGCCGTTACCGATTCTAAAACTCCTATAGACCATCCATTCTTAGTTTTACCGCTAAATTTAGCCGCTCCCAGAATTGTTGTATTGACTGAAATATCGGCGTACTCATTTGCATCTGTCGATACAGAGCCTTGCGGATTTCTTCCAATACGTCTAGAATAAAATAAATTATCCTGTCCAAAGGTATTACCGGCATTAGAAGTAGAAAATCTGTAATCAAAAATGCTTTTGTTCTCTACGAAAAACGGGCGTTGTTCCCTGAAGAATATTTGAAAACCATCTAATGCAATCGCTGCCGGGTCTGCTTCTACCTGCCCGAAGTCCGGATTAATTGTGAAATCAAGCGTTAAATCATTCGTAATACCGATTTTACCATCAACTCCAAAATCAAGTTTCGTATCATTCCCATCTCGGAAAGGATTTCCGGGTTCTTCTTCATAAGTTTCCAGTTGAGCAACCGTATACGGTTGAATCTCAAGTTGTTTTTGAGTCTCCAGATTTAAAAGTCCTTTTAGCTCTCCAAACTCACTTACCCACCCGGGAGCGTCTCGTGGGATAACCTGCCACGTAGAACGCTCTTCATTTCTAAAAAATCTTCGGTTGAATTGAAGGCCCCAGGTTTGTTCTTCGCTTTTACCAAATCGCAATTGACTAAAGGGTATTTTCATTTCAGCGGTCCAGCCTTGTTTATCAATATTTGTTTTTACATACCAGATAGGATTCCAACTACTATCCCAGTTGTTACCATTATTTGAGATTGCTTCATCACCTTTAACACCTGCCGCGGTTATCGTAAAAGAGAAAGCCGTTCTAAGGTCATGATAGCTGTCGATATTTACCTCTACCCAATCGCCCCTAAAACCATCGCGTCTCGATAATCTTTTTACAATTTTATCAGGATCGCTATCCAAACAATGCACCGCGATGTAAAGATTTTTGTCGTCGTAGATAATTTTAAACTTTGTCTGTTCAGTTGGTGGCACCGATTCTTCAGGTTCTCGCTGTGTGAAATCGCTTTCCCAGTTAACAAGGTTCCAGGCTTCTTCATTTATGAGTCCGTCAATAACAGGGGCACTGTTATTATCAATGGCTTTGGTGGTGTAACTTCTCTTTTCAATGATTTTTTTTTCTGGTGTTTGCGCAGATACATGGCACGAAAATAAAGCGGTACATACGAATAGAAATGATTGGCGAATCATTAAAGATTTGTTTGATTGATGGTTAATAAAAAGACCCGCGACTAGAGATCGTGTTACAGTTATCTTTGGTTTTTAAGATATTATTAACATTTACACCGTGTCATATAGAAAAGTTTGAAAAACTAAAAGTCCTGATACAAATTTAGGGTCGTTAAAATCAGTGAATTATGGTTCATAAATTAAAAGCATACGCTGTTTGTTATTATTGATATTAATTGTACATTTGCACCCCGCTATCCGATGGCTATCCATTGGTAGGGAATGGAATGTTTAATTATTAAATAAAGTTAGTGTGGACACATTAAGCTACAAAACCGTTTCGGCTAACAAAGCTACCGTTAATAAACAGTGGGTTTTAGTTGATGCCGAAGGACAGACGTTAGGCCGTCTCGCCACTAAGATAGCAAAGCTGCTTAGAGGTAAATACAAGCCTAATTTTACGCCGCACGTTGACTGTGGAGATAACGTAGTAGTTATCAATGCAGAAAAGATTAACCTAACGGGGAACAAATGGGACTCAAAAGAGTACATTCGTCACACAGGTTATCCTGGCGGTCAACGATTTACTACAGTTAAAGATCTTCTGGAAAAAGATGCTTCTAAAATTGTAGAAAAAGCTGTAAAAGGAATGTTACCTAAAAACAAATTAGGCGCAGAACTTTTCAGAAATTTAAAAGTATATGTTGGTCCTGAACACAATCAGGAAGCACAAAAGCCAACAGCTATTAACTTAAATGATCTTAAGTAAATGGAAGTAATTCACAAAATTGGCAGAAGAAAAACAGCGGTTGCCCGAATTTATATGGCGCCCGGAAACGGTAATATTACCATTAACAAAAGAGACCTGCAAAGCTACTTCACTACCGGTACTTTACAGTATAAAGTAAAGCAACCACTATCACTTACCAACAATGACGAAAGTTATGATATAAAGGTAAATGTTTACGGAGGAGGCATCACTGGTCAGGCGGAAGCAATTCGTCTTGCGATATCCAGAGCTTTGTGTGAAGTAGACGCTGAACACAGAACTACATTGAAGCCGGAAGGTTTGCTTACAAGAGACCCAAGAATGGTTGAGCGTAAGAAATTCGGACAGAAGAAAGCGCGTAAGAAATTCCAGTTCTCTAAACGTTAATATTACAAGGTATTTTATACCACGTTCATTTATTATTGAAATTAAAAATCAGTTGTCGTTGTTTCGCAAAGCGAAAACTAGTTTAGCATCCAAATGATGAAGGCTCCTTTTCAGGTACCACTTTATCATTGCTAATCTCAACGGAACGTAAACTATTACAAAAATGGCAAACAATATAGAAGTAAAAGATTTACTTGACGCAGGTGTGCACTTTGGACACCTCACCAGAAAGTGGAATCCAAACATGGCTCCTTATATCTACATGGAGCGTAATGGGATTCACGTAATCAATCTCTACAAAACCGCAGCAAAAATCAAAGAAGCGAATGAAGCGCTTAAAAAAATTGCAGGTTCTGGCAGAAAAATTCTTTTCGTAGCTACTAAAAAACAAGCTAAAGACATTGTGGCAGAAAAAGCTGCTGCAGTTAATATGCCGTACATCACCGAAAGATGGCCCGGTGGTATGCTTACGAATTTTGTCACTATTAGAAAAGCTGTTAAGAAAATGGCTTCTATTGACAAAATGAAAAAGGATGGTACGTTTGATACACTTTCCAAAAAAGAAAAATTACAGGTAGACCGTTTAAGAGCTAAGCTTGAGAAAAACTTAGGTTCTATTTCAGACATGACTCGTTTACCGGGAGCACTTTTCATTGTAGATACAATGCGTGAGCACATCGCAGTAAAAGAAGCACAAAAATTAAACATTCCGATTTTTGCAATGGTTGATACAAATTCAGATCCTCGTGATGTGGATTATGTGATTCCATCTAATGATGATGCTTCTAAATCAATTGAAAGTATTCTCACTCATGTCACTGCAGCAGTTGCAGAAGGGTTGAGCGAAAGAAAGGCTGAAAAAGATAACGATGCCAAAGAAAAGGCAAAAGTAGCTGCTGAGAAAAAGGTAGTAGCCGAAGCTCCGGAAGCAGCTGAAAAAGCAGCAGCTGAAAAAGCGGCACCCGAGGCAGCTGAAACAGCTACCGAAGAAAAAGAAACTAAATAGTAACATTTTCATAAACACTGTAAACCGATAATTGAATAGTTTGCAGTGCTTTATTTAAAACAAGACACAAAATGGCAAACATAACAGCCGCAGATGTAAATAAGTTGAGAAAATCTACAGGAGCAGGTATGATGGACTGTAAAAAGGCTCTTGTAGAAGCCGAAGGAGATTTCGAAAAAGCAATTGAAATACTTCGTAAAAAAGGTCAGAAAGTAGCTGCGAAAAGAGCAGATAGAGATTCTTCTGAGGGAGCAGTGATCGCAAAAGTAAACGATTCTAAAGATAAAGGTGTAATAGTCTCTTTGAATTGCGAAACTGATTTTGTTGCGAAAAACGAAGATTTTGTTAATCTCGCAAACGCTCTAGCCGATATGGCGTTGGGTTATGACAATCTGGATACTTTTCTAGCGGCAGACTTTAACGGTATTTCGGTTTCTGAAAAATTAACAGAACAAACCGGCGTTATCGGTGAGAAAATAGAAATTGGTGCTTTTGAAACGTTGGAAGCTTCATTTGTTGGATCTTACATTCACGCAGGAAATAAAATCGCAACACTAACCGGTTTATCTGCAAACGTAGAGGGAGCAGAAGAAGCGGCTAAAAACGTAGCGATGCAAGCAGCGGCTATGAGTCCTGTTGCTCTTAATGAAGAAGGTGTTTCTCAAGAAGTAATAGATAAAGAGATCGAGATTGCCAAAGATCAACTAAGAGCAGAAGGTAAGCCAGAAGCGATGCTTGATAATATTGCTAAAGGAAAGATCAAAAAGTTCTTTAAAGACAATACGCTTGTTAATCAGGATTATATTAAAGACAACAAACAAAGTGTTGCCGCCTATGTAAAATCTGTAGATGCTAGCCTGACCGTAACCGGTTTTAAAAGAGTAGCGCTAAGTTAAAAAAGCAATACATATAGACGCCTATATAAAAGAGACTGTAATTAAACAGTCTCTTTTTTTTAGTTTTTAACTCAGTTTAAATTAATCCGCTAAGTATTCAAACACCCATAAATTATTTTCATTAATTTTGCGCCAGGAAAAATAGAATCTAAACTTATTTTCAAGCCTTCGCAACATGCAATACAAAAGAATTCTTCTTAAATTAAGCGGTGAAGCCCTTATGGGATCACGTCAATACGGAATAGACCCAAAAAGGCTTTCTGAATATGCTAAAGAGATTAAAAAAGTGATTGATCTTGGCGTACAGGTTGCTATCGTGATAGGAGGCGGAAATATCTTTAGAGGCGTTGCAGGTGCAAGCAATGGTATGGATCGTGTTCAGGGTGACCACATGGGAATGCTGGCAACTATCATTAATGGCCTGGCCCTTCAAAGTGCTCTTGAAGATGCAGGAATGGAAACCCGTTTGCAATCTGCGATAAAGATTAATGAGGTCTCAGAACCATTTATCAGACGAAGAGCTATACGACATCTTGAGAAAGGCAGAGTGGTAATTTTTGGGGGAGGTACCGGAAATCCTTATTTTACTACAGATTCAGCGGCCGTTTTGAGAGCCATTGAAATTGATGCAGATGTGATTCTTAAAGGAACAAGAGTAGATGGTATTTACACATCCGACCCGGAGAAAGACACGTCTGCTACTAAGTTTGATTATATTACCTTTGAGGATGTGCTAAAAAAAGGGTTGAAAGTGATGGATACTACGGCATTTACCTTGAGCCAGGAAAACGAATTACCAATCATTGTTTTTGACATGAATAAAGAAGGCAACCTGACTAAAGTTGTCAAAGGAGAAAAAATAGGAACAAAAGTAAATATATAACCGTTTTTTGGTTTGGTTTTTGATAAAACTATTGATTTAAAAAGACATTTTCTATGAACGAAGAAATTCAATTTATTCTGGATAGCACAAAGGAAGCTATGAGTGATGCGATTAGTCATCTTGAAAAAGCATTCGTTAATATACGCGCCGGTAAAGCGAATCCTGCAATGCTAGGCAGCGTATTTGTAGACTATTACGGTTCGCAAACACCGCTCGCACAGGTAGCTAATGTTAACACTCCAGATGCGAGAACTATCTCCATTCAACCTTGGGAAAAATCAATGCTTCAAACCATTGAAAAAGCAATTATGGTTGCCAATCTTGGTTTTAATCCTATGAATAATGGAGAAATGGTGATTATAAATGTTCCACCTTTAACAGAAGAACGGCGAAAAGATCTGGTAAAACAAAGTAAAGGTGAAGCAGAAGATGCAAAGGTTAGTATTAGAAATGCCCGGCAGGAAGCAAACAAAGAGTTGAAAAAACTTGATATTTCAGAAGACCTTCTCAAAAATACCGAAATGGACGTGCAAGAGTTAACAGATGCTTATAGCAAAAAAGTGGATGACCTGCTCGTCTTGAAAGAAAAAGAGATCATGACGGTTTAGTTAAACTTTCCATAAACAAAGCGACTTTTTTAAAGTCGCTTTTATTTTTTTTGTATCATTATTTCATTGTCCTTTATTTAAATTTTCATGCGCTCTACCCTCCTCGCTTTTCTATTGCTGTTTTCTGTTGTAGTATGCGCGCAAAATAGTATTTACGGGATTGTCGAGGACGCTCAAACAGGGGAGCCGCTTCCTTTCGTCTCTATCAAAAAAAATGGAGTCGAATTGCTACTAACAAATGCCGACGGAAGATTTGAGATCAATAATTTAGAGGCTACCACTTTTTTAGACGTTTCCTATGTCGGATACCTTCCGGCGAGCACCAAAATTATTCTTTCACAAAAATTCTATCGTATTGCTTTAGAAAGGAACAAACTTTATACAGAATCTCGCTATTCTGAACTTGAAAATGAAGCAGCAGAAATTATTCAACGGGCAATTTCTTTGAAAAAACAGAATAATCCTTTGAAAGCATTACAAAGCTTTCGGTTCAAAGCGTATCAAAAACTTTTAATTACAGCAAATCCTGATTCTCTGACTGCATATGCAGATTCTATTTTCATCAAAAGAAAAGGTAAGCTACGGTTAAAGGGAATTGATTCTTCAAATTTGCGCTGGAAAAAACAACTGGAAAAATCACACCTCTATTTAAGCGAAAAGGTATCTGAAATAAGGTATTCGCAGCCAGGAAGGTTGCAGGAATATATTCTTGCGTCTCGAATGGGAGGTTTTAAAAAACCGGTTAAAGAATTGCTTACTTTAGAATTACAGTCTTTTTCGCTATATGCAAATACGTTTTCTGTTATGGGAAACGAATACAAGGCACCGCTTTCTAAAAATGCAAAAAAAAATTATGGCTTTAGACTATTAGATTCCGTAACAATCTCTGGCAGAGATACCTATTTAATTCACTTCTATCCCTTGAAAAACAAAGCTTCAACGGCTATCCAGGGGGTGCTTTATATGGACCAGCAATCACTGGCGATTCAAAAGGGAATCATTCAGGTAAGATCCGGAATTTCTGTAAATGCAATTCAGGAATTCAAATATTTCCCCGATAAAAACATCTGGCTTCCTGCGATCAAAGAAATTTCGGTGGCGAAAGGGATAAATGCCGATAAAATCTCCTTATTCGGCAACACTATAGATCTTGATACAGATGAAAAATCAATGAAAGACTCCATAGGTATTGGTACCAAAGAACAAAAAATATCTGATTTTGCAAAATTGGTTTCCAAAGAAGTGTATTTTGATTTTGATCTCAATACTCGTTCAGATTTTCAAGGAAGAAGAATTAATGTGGTCTTGGATGATCAGATTGCGAATCGAGATGAGGATTTCTGGAAGACTTTTAGAAAAGACAGCATTACGAAGAGGGATCTGGCCACTTATAATTTTCTGGATAGCATAAGTCAGGCAAAAAAAGTAGAAAATACAGTAGGTCTGATTCGTAAACTCACTCAGGGCTATTTCGGGACACGTTATCTGGATTTTGATCTGAGATATCTTATTAAGTACAACAATTTTGAAGGATTCAAACCTGGAATAGGTACTGTTACCAATGATAATTTTTCAAAAACTTTACGCCTGAGTGCTTACGGTCTCTATGGTTTTAAAGATAGAGACTTTAAGTACGGACTCGGAGCAGAAACAAGGCTCGACAGATTTAGTGACACCTGGTTAGGTTTTATGTTTACAGACGATCTTACAGAAACCGGTAGTGAAGCTTTTATAACAGACGGACGCGCTTTTTATGTTTTCGAACCGCGCCTTTTCAACATTACCCTGTTCCATAAAAATAAAACCCTTAGCCCGTATTTTAAAACGGATATTACCTCTACGCTAACGGCAAAAATTCAATTAAACAAAAGCGACATCGCACCCACCTTTAATTATATATTTCTGAACAGAGGAGAACTTTTTGACAATTATAAAACCGCTACCCTCCAAATGGCGTTGCATTGGAGCCCAGCTAATAAATTTTTGGTTTCAGACGCCGGAAAGGAAACCTTCAGAAAACGATATCCCCAATTTACTGTGCAATTGACCAAAGGGTTTCAGGATTTTTTAGATGCTGATTTTAGTTTTACCAAACTAAACTTTAGAGGTATCTATGCGCTAAACACCTTAAGCGGCACCTCTACTACATTTTTGATGAGAGGAGGTTTTGCCTGGGGTGACCTTCCTATCACAGAACTGTACCATGTATCTCCTAACAATCCCGACAATACCTCAATCTTGAGAAGATTTTCGGTGGCAGACAGCAATAGCTTTGAAACTATGTTCTTTAATGAGTTCTTTTCTGACAAATACCTCTCGCTGCAGCTTAGACATTCGTTAAGAAGGTTCAATATTTCAGATAAATTCAGACCCGAACTCGTATTAGTTTCACGCTTTGCTATTGGCGACGCTTCATCACAGGACAAGCATCTCAACTTTAATTTCAATACGCTGGAAAAGGGGTATTATGAAAGCGGAATAGAGCTTAATTATCTATTCAAAGGATTCGGGTTAAGTTCATTTTACAGGTATGGTCCTTACCAATTAGAGGGCTTTGATCAAAACTTTTCATTAAAGTTTACCTTTAATTTTAGTTTAGGATTTTAGGCTTCCTCAAAGGCATTTTCTACCTTTGCGCAGAAATTTTTCAGATGGCAACTTCGTATGGCAGAGACTTTTGGGCTAGTCTCGCACGCATTATTTTAAGAAACCGCATAATTATACTGCTTTTACTGGCAGCTATGACCGTATTTCTTGCAACACAGTGGAAATACATGCGTTTCACTTATACGGAAGCAAATCTGTTACCGGATGATCATCCTGTTAATCTTGAGTACACTAAATTTTTAGATATTTTTGGTGAAGAAGGAAATTTAATTGTTCTGGGAATAAAAGACAGTAGCCTCTTCACCCCGCAGATCTTTAATCGCTGGAATAAACTTAGTAAGCAGCTTAATGCTTTTCCTGAAGTAGATCTGGTTCTTTCTACAGATAATCTAAAGTTATTAGAAAAAGATACTATTAACCAAGAGTTTACGATTACCCCTTTTCTTTCGGGCAAGCTCAGAGATCAACAAAAAATTAACGCGCTGAAGGAAACGCTTTTCGAAAACCTACCTATCTATGAGGGACTTCTTTTTAACAAAGAAAAAACTACGGTCCGGATGGCTATTTACCTGGACAAGGATATCGTTAACACATCGGTACGGAAAGATTTCGTTTTTAACGATTTCATTCCGTTGATCGAGACATTTGAAAGAGAAACCAGCGTGGATGTCAAGGCTTCCGGTATGCCTTATATACGTACCCTTAATGCTCAAAATATTGTAGACGAGATAAGTATATTTATTGGAGCTGCACTTCTGGTTACCTCTTTTATATTTTTCTTTTTCTTCAGGTCTTTTAGGGCGACATTTATTTCGATGATCGTTGTAACGATTGGTGTCATGTGGGCTTTTGGAATTCTGGGTTGGCTTCATTATGAAATCACAGTATTAACAGCGCTTATCCCTCCACTTATTATTGTTATTGGTATTCCTAACTGTATTTTTCTCATCAATAAATACCAACAGGAAGTCAAAAAACATGGCAATCAGGCAAAATCACTCCAACGAGTTATTTCTAAGATTGGAAATGCCACGTTGATGACGAATGTAACTACCGCCGCCGGTTTTGCCACTTTTATTGTCACCGAAAGTAAATTACTCAAGGAATTTGGCATTGTTGCATCCATTAATATTCTTGTCATATTCCTATTATCCCTGCTTATTATTCCCACGGTATACAGTTTTATGTCATTACCTAAGACGAAACATCTAAAGCATCTTAATAAAAAGTGGATTGAAGCTTTTGTAAACTGGATGGAAAATACCGTTCGTAACTACAGAATAAGCGTTTATGTGGTAAGTCTTATTCTTTTGGTAACAAGTATCATAGGCATATATCAAATTCGAATTTCCGGAAGCCTCATTGAAGACATGCCTAAAAAAGCAGCATTTTTTCAAGATATCCGCTTTTTTGAATCGGAATTTGACGGCATTCTACCTCTTGAAATTATGGTAGATACTAAACGAAAAAACGGAGTCATGAAACTGCCTACGCTCAAAAGAATGGAGCAGGTAGAGGATCTTATTCGTGAAATACCCGAATTATCAGATCCATTGTCAATCACAGGTCTGGTCAAATATTCCAAACAAGCCTATTATAATGGTAATCCCAGCTATTTTCAACTTCCTAATAACTTAGAAAAGAATTTCATTCTCTCATATGCGAAAAAATCATCAGACCGCGTTGATCTGCTTAATAGTTTTGTAGATTCTACCGGTCAAATTGCACGCATCACCACATTTATGAAAGATATTGGTACAGACAGAATGGAGCGTATAGAAGAAGATCTTGAAGCCAAGATCACCAAAGTACTCCCACCGGAACGCTATGACGTAACCATTACAGGAAAGGCCTATCTTTTTACTAAAGGAACAAAATACTTAGTAAAAAATCTGGTTATTTCGCTTACGCTTGCCATCTTCCTGATCTCTCTTTTTATGGCATATATGTTTCGGTCTTTCAGAATGATCATTATTTCTCTAATACCTAATTTGTTTCCGCTGATCGTGACAGCAGGGGTTATGGGATTTGCTGGAATTCCTATCAAACCTTCAACGATTCTTGTTTTTAGCATTGCTTTTGGTATTTCTGTTGATGATACGATTCATTTTCTAGCAAAATACAGGCAGGAACTTACCGAAAACAGATGGAAAATAAGAAAGTCTGTGTATGCAGCACTTCGCGAAACAGGGGTGAGTATGTTTTACACCTCTATTGTACTGTTTTTTGGATTTTCGGTTTTCATGATCTCGAGCTTCGGAGGTACCGTGGCTCTGGGAGGTCTTGTTTCTGCCACGCTTATGTTTGCAATGCTTGCAAATCTGATTTTGCTACCTTCTTTGTTATTGTCATTAGAGCGAAGCATCGCTAATAAGCAGGTGCTTAAAGAGCCTAACATCAACATTCTAACGGAAGCAGAGTCTGAAGAATCTTAATTTCTAATTACTATAAAGTTTAAAGGCCCGTCGAAAATCTAAATCTTCGCACAGGCCTTTTTAGGTTCCCCCAAACCTACTGTTCTTAATTTCTTTTTTAAGAATTAGTAACCAATTGATTAATAGCATTTCAAAATTATGAAATAGGCAACTTTTAAATAAGGGGCATTTTCCCCTATTTCATCTGATAATGGGGTCTTTTCACTGTCAATAAGAGATGACAAAAACTCCAAATTATCTTTTTCTTAATAACGAAACATTTATCTTTGCATCTTCAAAATTAAAGACATAATGAAGGAATTCAGCATTGTTGAACTTTTGCATGAAGGTAAAGTTTTACAGGAAGTAACGCTTAAAGGGTGGGTTCGTACCTTTAGAAGTAATCGATTTATCGCCCTGAACGATGGTTCAACAATTCATAACATGCAGTGCGTAGTTGATTTTGAAAAATTCGATGAGGATATTTTAAAAAGGATCACCACTGGCGCATCATTAGAAATTTCCGGAACACTGGTAGAAAGCCAGGGCAAAGGACAAACGGTTGAGGTGCAGGTTTCCAGTATTAATATACTAGGAGATTCTGATCCGGAAGAATACCCTATCCAACCTAAAAAACATTCGTTGGAATTTCTTCGTGAGAAAGCTCATTTAAGAGTTCGAACAAATACGTTTGGAGCCGTGATGCGTGTACGATCTAAATTGTCTTATGCAATTCATGATTATTTTCATAAAAACGGATTCTTCTACGTTCATACACCTATAATAACCGGATCTGATGCCGAAGGTGCGGGAGAGATGTTTAGAGTAACTACTTTAGATCCTAAAAATCCACCCCTTACCGAAGATGGAAATGTAAATTATGAAGAAGATTTTTTCGGAAAAGAAACAAATCTTACTGTATCTGGTCAATTAGAGGTAGAGAACTACGCAATGGCGCTTGGTAAGACTTATACTTTTGGACCCACCTTTCGTGCCGAAAACTCAAACACCTCCAGACACCTCGCTGAGTTCTGGATGATCGAGCCCGAAATTGCCTTCTGTGATCTTAATGGCAATATGGATCTTGCGGAAGACTTTATTAAATATGTCATTCAATTTGCGCTCGAGAACTGTCAGGATGATCTGGCCTTTCTCGAGAAAAGACTTTTGGATGAAGAAAAAACCAAACCGCAGGCAGAAAGAAGTGAAATGAAGCTAACGGACAAACTAAGGTTTGTTCTTGAGAATAATTTTAAAAGAGTAAGCTATACTGAGGCTATTGAAATCTTAAAAAACTGCAAACCAAACAAAAAGAAGAAATTCAAGTACATTATCGAAGAGTGGGGTGCAGACCTGCAAAGCGAACACGAACGTTTTTTGGTCGAGAAGCATTTTAAATGTCCTGTTATTATTTTTGACTATCCCGCAAAAATCAAGGCTTTTTACATGCGTCTTAACGAAGATGAAAAAACCGTAAGAGCAATGGATATCCTCTTTCCCGGAATTGGAGAAATCGTTGGTGGCTCGCAACGGGAAGAACGTTACGATGTATTAAAACAGAAAATTACCGATTTAGGGATTGACGAAAAAGAATTATGGTGGTACCTTGAACTACGCAAGTTCGGAACGGCCGTTCATAGTGGATTCGGACTTGGTTTTGAAAGATTGGTACTTTTCGTTACTGGAATGACTAATATTAGGGATGTTATTCCATTTCCTCGAACTCCTCAAAATGCCGAGTTCTAAATTCCGCATTAAAATTCTTTAAAAAAATAGAATCTGTTTAGATAAAAAACACCCCTCAAAATATGTTATGTATTTTGAGGGGTGATAAATTAATGCACTATTTATCTCTTATTTATAAAAGCACATGGTCTGCAAAAACTTGCGAACGAGGTGAACGAATTATGATCCTCATCAGTAAAAGTTGCACCTCCTGTAAGCTTATTAGCTTTATTAAGATCTGCAATTTTGAATTTGTCAAATGTTAATTTTCTGGTTTTCTTTGAATTTTTCATTCTCATTTAATTTAAATTAATCCTATTTACTTGTTACTTAATTTTTTTTGTAATTCTTTAATAAAAAACGAAGGATAAATACCAGTGTTTTTGTAAAATGCCTTCGAGAAAGACTCGGTATTGTTAAAACCTACTTCATCTGCTATGGCTTTAATTGCATAGCTTCTAAATATTCGATCGTTTTTTAATCGATCAATCGTATGATCAATGCGCAAATCGTTTATATAACTACTAAAATTCTTCTGCTCATAATAATTGATCACCTTGGATAAATACTTAGAGTTCGTATTCAGCTTCTTAGATAGCGAATTCAAAGTGGTAGAATTCTCCAGGTATCCGTTCGTTTTCTCAAAATCGGCTAACTTTTGTTGAATTTCTTTGATGAGTTCTTCTGATATTCCAATATCACTCAATTCACTCTTTTTTGCCGGTGTTATACTGTCTTGAACGGATTCGCTTTTAGCAGATCTGGCATTCTTTTTATTAGTGGCTAGAAGTTCTTCGAATCTCTTTCTATATTTCTGTTGCAGCCTTACATAATAGGATATCGCCACAATAGCTATCACCAAAAGGCCTGCAAGGACATAAAGCCACCTGCTTATACTCTTATTGCCCTTGTTTAATTCACTGATTAAATTCTCTTTCTCCAGCAATAGTTGAGGTGTATCGTATTGCTTAATGATATTAGTATTCAAATATCTATAGTTCGAATTCAAAACACTGTCTACCTTAAGTAACTGGCCTACAACTTCCAATTGCTTTTTTTTGTCTCCAGTTTTCTTATAGTAATTTATAAGTCGGTCATAAGTATCACGGGTTTCCGGTTTCAGATCATTAATAAGCCTGAACAGCGAGTCTACTTTATGATAATTATCAATCGCTGTTTGCTCATTTCCCAAACGTTCATGAGCACGTCCCAGATAGTAGTAAGACACGATCAAATTAGGATTACCGTTCGTTTCTTCAAAGAAAACAACTCCCTTATTTATGCTGTCGATCGCTGCCTGAGTATCACCAGCACTAAATTCATTAATCCCCTCATCAACTGTAAAGTGCGCACGGTTTTTTACCGCTCCTACTGCTGCAGCATGTTTATAACCTTTTCGATTTAATATAGATGATGAATCTATGTCACCAAGACTTCGGTAGCAATCTGAGAGTGATTGAAGATTAGATAAATAAAAGAACCTATAATTGCCGTAGTAGTCTTTTGTTTCCAGATAATTATTGCAATCAAGAAAAATTTCTTTGGCCTCCGTAAAATTAGAAAGACGCTTCTTTAAAGTCCCGATCGAATATTCAATCAGATACTTTAAACGTTCGTCCTCAATAAGGGCTGAAAGATCTTTTGCCTTTAGATAATTGTCCAAAGCATCCTTAAAATTTCTTTTTTTAAATAGAATACCTCCTTTTTGATAATACGATCTGGCTAATTTTTCCTTATCATCCGAGATAAGCAATAAAGGAATTAAACTATCTAAATAACTAATAGCGACTTCCCTATCTTTAGAGTAAGTCATTAAACTGTAGCCATTAGAAAGTTCTATAGAGTCCCCTTCTAGCTTGGCCTTACTTATATAAGCCTTCGCATATGTTGAAGACAAGGCAGGTAAGCTATCAAAGAAACGAAGATACTTTGCTTTTAAATCAGCATATTCTGCATTCATTAATGAATCTGACCCATGAGAAGCACTTTGAGCCATAACGGTTGTGCCAAACAATAATAATATGCACAAGAATGTGTATAGTTGGGAGGACCTCATAAAATGTATCTGATTTTCTACCGCTAAGGTACTATTTTTTATCAATTTAACATACTTTTAACGTTAATCTACCTAGTTTCTTGCTTGTTTAATACTAGGTTTTTGAAATAAAGACCTTTGCTTCAACTATTCATAGGGTTTTATCCTTTGATATAGACAGATTTATTATGTGTTGCGTGCTATATTCTAGAAAATAAGGTCTTACCGGGCTACGAGAAAAACAACCTTTATATTAAGTTCATATTAACTTTATTTAGTTCATAAGTCTAATCTGAATTTCCTTATTTTTGTGTTGAAACGAAGTATTCCTATAGTCTATGCTTAAACAACAGTTACAATTTAAATTGTCTCAGAAGCTTTCTCCTCAACAGATTCAGTTGATGAAGCTCATACAATTGCCTACACTGGTGTTTGAACAGCGTTTAAAGCAGGAGTTAGAAGAAAACCCTGCACTGGAGAGTGGTAAAGATGAAAGTAACGAATACGAAGAAGAATTCTCTTCTGACAATGAAGATGATTATGAAAACGAAAGAATCGAGGCTGAAGATATTAACGTAGACGAGTATCTTAGCGATGATGAAGTACCTGATTACAGACTTCAATCTAATAATTACAGTGCCGATGATGACGAAAAATCGGTTCCTTTTGCCTCCGGTACATCCTTTCATCAGCATTTACTAAATCAGCTGAACACCTTTCGTTTAGACGAACAGGAGCGTGAAATTGCAGAATTTCTCGTGGGGAGTGTTGATGAGAGCGGTTACATAAGAAGAGACCTGGCAGACATCACCGACGACCTTGCGTTTACCCAAAACATTTATACAGAGGAGGCCCATGTTGAAAAAGTTTTGCATAAAGTTCAAAAACTGGATCCAGCAGGAGTATGCGCCAGAAATCTTCAGGAATGCCTTTTACTTCAACTTAAGAGAAAACCACTTACAATAGATATTAAGCTGGCCATTGATATTTTGGAGAATTCCTTTGAGCAGTTCACCAAAAAACATTATCAGAAATTACTATCTAAATACGACATCATAGATGAGGATCTACGAGGAGCTATTCACGAGATTGAAAAACTCAATCCTAAGCCAGGAGGAACCTATTCTGGAAACAATCGTATTGTAGAACATATAATTCCCGACTTCACGATACGTATAAAGGATGGCGAATTAGAACTCACGCTTAATGGCAGAAATGCACCGGAACTTCATATTTCCCGCGAATACAACAACATGCTTGAAGGCTATAAGGCATCAGCAGATAAATCAAAATCGCAAAAGGAGGCAGTCATGTTCATCAAGCAAAAACTGGACGCTGCCAAGTGGTTTATTGATGCAATAAAACAACGGCAACAAACCTTGTATGTTACCATGAATGCGATTATGCATTATCAGAAAGATTTCTTTCTCACAGGAGATGAACGAAAGCTAAAACCTATGATATTAAAAGATATTGCAGATATGATAGGTATGGATGTTTCGACAGTTTCCCGGGTGGCTAATAGCAAATATGTAGATACTCCATACGGAACAAAACTAATTAAAGACTTCTTTTCAGAATCTATGACCAACCAGCAGGGAGAAGAAGTATCTACACATGAGATTAAAAAAATTCTCGAAACTTTAATAAATGAGGAAAGCAAAAAAAAGCCGCTTACAGATGATAAACTGGCTGCTCTTTTAAAGGAAAAAGGATATCCTATAGCTAGAAGAACCGTTGCTAAATACAGAGAACAGCTAGATATTCCCGTTGCGCGATTAAGAAAGGAGATTTAATGAAAAAATTCTATCATCTTATTTCATATCTATATCATCCTTTATTTTTTCCTTTAGCCGGGACTGTCGCTTACTATATTATTTCGCCAAGATACCACCCTATAGAGCTTTGGAAATCTGTAGTCATCTCGGTAACCATTCTCACGCTTTTAATACCTATAGCCTTCTCATTATTACTTAAAAGTATAGGCTGGATAGAGTCTATAGAGCTTAAGAACGTTGCGGAAAGAAAAATACCGCTCTATATATTTCTGTTTCTCGTTGGGGTTATTGTTTACAGGGTGATCCCATTTAGTCTTTCTATTGAACTTTACTATTACTTCGTGGGCATTCTCGGCTCTACATTAGCCTGCCTCATTATGGTTTTTTTTGGAGTAAAAGCGAGTATTCACATGATAGGCATCTCCGGACTTACTGTTTTTATTCTGGGGCTTAGTTTTCATTACCAGATTAACATTACGATCGCACTAACTTTTCTGGTATTCTCTATGGGTTTGGTGGCTACCTCAAGGCTTTTTACCAAAGCGCATACATATAAGGAAATAATCTTAGGTTTTTTTTTAGGGGTGATGCCTCAACTTATAACGTTTCAATATTGGCTATAAAAGGTAGAAGATAAGACCCGCTTTTAGCACTCTGATATCGAGCGATTCACCCGTCACTGTCTGGACTCCGCTCTTAAAAACGCTTTGAAGCCCGTAGGAGGCATAAAAATTCCAGGTATTATAACCAAAACTTATATAGACATCTGTTTGAAATCTTTCGAGATCATCGTTACTGAATTTCTCTCTACCTGTATCTCCTACAAACTTAGAAGCGTTTGCAAAAATATATCCTAGTTTGATTCCTCCGTAAATGCGCCAAAATTTATAGGTCTCGTGAGTAGATGTTCGCCATCTTACCTCCAGAGGAATTTCAAGAAGATGTGTTTCTATTTTGTTTCTTTTGAAAGATTGTTCATCAGGTATTTCACTGTAGATAACAGTTCCATCCTCGGTTTGTAAAGCAAGAAGATTGGTGAAATAATTATTAAGTGCGTAACCGATGCCTACACCAAATCCAAAATTCCTTCTATCATTGATTGGAATATCTCTTATATACCCTACCTGAACTCCGTAAGGTAGATTGTTTTGCGTGATTCCTGAGGGCCGATTTAAGAGTATGTTATAAGAAATACCCATATAAATATGATCTTCCCTATACGAAGTTGAATCCAGTGTTTCTAAAGTCAATGTATCCTGCGCAATTAGGATCTGGCAGAAACCAATAAAAAAAAGTGAAAGAAGTACTTTCATTACTTCATTTTTTTTCAAATATAATCTAAAAAAATCGTGCTGGTTAAATGAATTAAAAAAGGGCTCTATTTCAACAGAGCCCTTTATATACTAAGTTTAAAAAAATACTATTGTATGTTCCTAAATGCGTCTCCTTGTCTGGTCGTGTAATTTATTTTCAACGCATTTACTTTTCGCAATTGTTGTTTGATATCTGAAACCAGACCCATACCCGTTTCATTATCTACCTTCAAAGCCGTAGTTAACACTCCTTGCAGTTCCTGACGCTTTTTAGCGCGTTCTGCGAGAATGTAATTAGCAACCTCTGAAACATCTGCAAACTTATCATTTAACTGAATTTTAGCTTCGGTACCGTAGGTAGCCTGATATCTTTGACTCGGTTTTCCTGCGTAGATGTAGATAATACGGTCTTTCTTATCTAATTTCTGGATCTGATCTGCATACGGTAATACATTTTGGATCATTAAAGAACTATCCTTCATTACTGTAACCGTCATGAAAAAAAACAAAAGCATAAATACAATATCCGGTAAGGATGCTGTTGAAACCGGTGGTAGATCACCACTCTTTTTCTTTGTGAATTTAGACATTTTGTTCGTTTTTAATTATTACTCTTAGGTTCAGCTTCCGATAATTTTTGAGGATATAAAGCCTGAATCTTTTCGATCTTTGGTTTTAATTCGCTCTTAAGTTCATCACTTGCACTAGGATTGAGGTACTCGGCTTCCATTTCGGTAAACTTTACCCCATACCTTGCTAAAGACTCTCTGTTACGCAATTCATTATATGCTGCAACCAATTCATTTTGAACAGCAATATACGTGCTGTAAGATGTTTTACGGTCGTTCTGCAACGATATAATCGCTTTATCTGGATTATCAGAAGAGTTTGGATCTCTTTTCCCCTTACAATAGCTACATCCCAGTTCTCCTGCTCCGCCACCGTTATCGAGAAACGCAACCGCAGCTGCTCTCAGATCTTTCAATTGCATCAGATTGTCTTCAACCAACAATTGATTGTTTTGGTTCACCACTACTGTAAAGATGTTTTTTTGCTTTACGATCACATCGGTATCTGGCGGTTCGAGAGGTGGTAATTTCCTATCTAAACCAGCATCTGTTTCGATGGTTGTGGTTACCAGGAAGAAAATAAGCAAGAGGAAGGCAATATCTGCCATCGAACCCGCATTTACTTCTGGTATACTTCTTTTTGCCATATTGCTTATTTTATTTACTTAAAACTTTCTTTACACCAGATAGCAGCATTGAAACAATGGCTACTGCAGCAAGAATGTAAAAGGCTATAAGGCCTGCACCCACCATTTTAGAACTGGACTCATCTACATCGATACCAGCTTCTAAAAATTTATCTAACTTAACATCCGTACCGCTGGAAAGTGCATAGCTTATACCAAGTACTATTGCAAAACCAACAATAAGGATTAAAGACTTCTTCAGTTTATCTGGATTCGCTACCAGATTTTTTAACGTGTATATAAGTACTGCTGCTACCGGTATCAATAATAATACATAAGCGATATAAAACATTGCGTTTACATTGGTATCTGCCATCGCTTCTGAATCAGGCACATCTGAACCGGGCAACAATACCCAAAAGACAATACCTAATACTCCTAGAAGAATCAGTACTATTTTAATAATTTTTTGCATAATATTACTAGATCTTAAAGATTACTTTTTGTGTTCTACCAATAAATCTACCAATGTGATAGAAGCATCTTCCATATCATTTACGATACTATCTACTTTCGCAATAATATAATTGTAGAAGATTTGTAGAATAATCGCAACTACAAGACCAAATACTGTTGTCAAAAGTGCTACTTTAATATCACCTGCGATCAACGATGCGTCAAGACCACCAGCAGCACTAATTTTATCAAATGCCTGAATCATACCAATTACCGTACCCATGAAACCAAGCATAGGCGCAATAGCGATAAATAATGATAACCAGGAAATATTTTTCTCTAGCTGACCCATTTGTACTCCACCGTAGGCTACTACAGCTTTTTCTGCCGAGTCTATACCTTCTCCAGCTCTGTCAAGACCCTGATAGAAAATAGAAGCAACAGGACCTTTTGTATTTCTGCATACTTCTTTTGCTGCTTCAACTCCACCTGAAGCTAAAGCATCTTCTACATCTTTAGAGAGTTTTTTGGTGTTGGTAGTTGCCAGATTTAAGAATATAATTCTTTCGATTGCAACCGCAAGACCTAAGATAAGACATAGAAGTACGATCCCCATGAATCCGGCACCACCTTCAATAAATCTTTCTTTCAGTACCTGATGAAATGTTTTGTTTTCATCTGCCGGTGCATCTTCTGGCTGCAAAGCAACTTCGGCATCATCGATAGAAGCAACAATCACTGAAGAACTTTCAGTAACCTCCATCGCAGAAGCGTTGGCAGTCGTTGCATTAAAAGCCATTAATCCGGCAATAGCCAAGATAGAGAATAATCTTTTCATTTCTTTTAAACTTAAATTTTGTTAGTTAATAGGGTTAAAGATATAAAAATTTTCCATTTATAAAGATTAAAGTAGAAGCAGAGAGGAAGGGATTCGAACCCTCGATACGCTTTTGGCGTATACACACTTTCCAGGCGTGCGCCTTCGACCACTCGGCCACCTCTCTGTATTTCGTAGTCTTTACGGGGGCAAATAACAAAAAAAAAACAAGAGAATAAAATTTATGGAGTTAATTTTAGAGCATTTCGCCACGTAACGAAGTTTCGAAAATAGTTTTAAAAACTTTTTGTCCAACACCCGATCCTAAAAGGTACATAATCTTAGCAACTGCGGCTTCTGTAGTGATATCCTTACCACTTATTACACCACTATCTTTAAGGCGGGCACTGGTTTCATACTGACCTAAAAATACGGCCCCTCCTGAGCACTGAGTAACTCCTATGACAAATATCCCATTCTGAATAGCTTCTTCGATGATAGATAAAAGCCATTCGTCGGTGGGAGCATTACCCGAGCCATAAGACTCTAATATGACTGCTTTAAGGTCTGGTATTTTAAAAATACTGAGCACCACATTCTCACTTATTCCTGGAAATAATTTTAAAACTGCAAGTCGATTATCCAGCTCCTTGTGAACTTTCAACCTTTTTCTTGGCTTGCGCAACAGATTTTCTCGATTCAATTTCAAATGAACTCCGCTCTCTGCTAATGGAGGATAATTCAAAGAAGCAAAAGCTTCAAAATGTTCTGCGTTAATTTTGGTCGTACGATTAGCTCTATAAAGCTTGTATTCGAAGTACAAACAGACTTCATTAATTACAGACACCCCATCTTCCTGCAAAGATGCTATTTGAATAGAAGTAATTAAATTCTCTTTGGCATCTGTTCTCAAATCACCTATAGGAAGTTGAGAGCCTGTAAATACTACAGGTTTGCCCAAATTTTCCAGCATAAAACTTATCGCAGAGGCCGTATAACTCATAGTATCACTTCCATGCAATACCACAAAGCCATCAAATGAATCGTAATTATCTTCCAGCATAGAAGCGAGCAATTTCCAGTAATCTGTATTCATATTAGAAGAATCGATGGGCTTTGGAAACTGTATGGTTTGGATTTCACAAGACAATTGTGATAATTCCGGAACGCTCGCCAAAAGTTTATCAAAATCAAACGCTTTTAAAGCACCTGTTTCGTAATCTTTTACCATCCCAATGGTACCTCCTGTATAAATCAGTAGTATGCGGGTATTACTCTTCATTATATTTTAGATAGTTATATACCGGATTGGCATACATGGCCAAAAAATTCTTCATTGCTGCCTGATGCCCTTTCTCTACTCTTCTTTCGATCCTTCTTTCAAATTGCCTTAATTCCTTTTCAGTGTACTTTGATTTAAATGCCTCGGTTTCATGAAACAAATCGTAGGCAATGTAATTTGAAGGCCAAAGTTTATAGTTAAGGTGAATTTCACGATCTATCTTGTCTGCTAATAGTTGAAGCTGCTTATTTGCCGACTCTCCACTAAAAATAATATCGTCCAGATCATCATGTAATATCGAACTGGCCGCAATATGTATTCTTTTTTTCTGTCCTAAAGCTCCCTTCAAGATAGAGTTAAAATCTTCATTATTTGTTTTTATATACTCTTTATCATAATGCTTTGCCATTAACTCGGGCATCTTCAATACATCTGTTGGATCAAATTCGTATGATATAGACACAGGCACTATCCTTAGCTTTTTAAAATATGTGATTACTTCTTTTTCATCACTCGCAAGTGCCAGCATTTTTAGAACACCTTGTTGTGTCTGGTCATTACCATCTTTAGTTCTGCCTTCTCTTTGCGCAATCCATACAGACCTTTGATTCTCAAATAAAAGCTGTTTGATATAACCAGACACTAATTTAGAACTTTCCAGCATTTTTCGCGGTGTTTGTTCTCTAAGAATCAGAAAATTGCGATTCAGTTTTGAAAGTGCCAGTAAAAAAGGTTTATGTACCAGATTGTCACCTATAGCTGAGGCGGTCATCAAAAGATCATTTTCAAACAATGCCACGTTTAGAAGTGAAGTGTCTAAAATGATATCTCTGTGATTAGAAATAAATAAGTAAGGTGTGTTTTTGTCCAGCTTCTCAAATCCGCTGGTAGAAAAACCTTCACAACTTTTGTCTAAAACATTTCTAACAGCATGATATATAACACCTGTCTGGAAATCTCTTATGGAATGACAATGATCGAGAATCGTATTAATTTCTTGAGCTGATTTCTCAGGAAAGGAAAAATGTAACAAGGCTTTGATCATGGGATGTTCTCTGAGCTCTTTTAAAGCATCATTCACCTCTTCATCATGATAAGGCCTAATATGTTCAAAATTAGTCAATTTCTAATTGGTTTTTTAGTTGCGCAAATGAACGAAAATAAATCTGTATACACCGCTTTCATTTCTTAAACTCCGAATATTTCCTTTGAATTTTCTGTGGTAAGGCGGGCCACCTCGCTTAAAGGCAATTCGTAAATCTCCGATACTTTTTGAGCTATAAGCTTTAAATAGCAGCTTTCATTTCGTTTTCCTCTAAACGGGGTTGGTGCAAGGTAAGGCGCATCTGTTTCCAGAACAATGTGTTTGATGTCTATTTGGTTAAGAAACTTATCTATTTTTCCATTCTTAAAGGTCACAACACCACCTATACCGAGCTTGAGATTGTACTCTATCGCTCTCTCAGCCTGCTCTTTGCTTCCTGTAAAACAATGAAATATACCTTTAAGGTTTTCATCCTTTTCAGATTCAAGTACTTCAAAAACCTCATCAAAAGCATCCCGGCAATGAATAATAACGGGTAGTTTGTATTGCTTCGCCAGTTTAATTTGCTCTGAAAAAGCAATTTGCTGCTCTTTTAAAAATGTCTTATCCCAATACAAGTCAATCCCTGTTTCACCAACGCCATAATAAATGCCATTTTCAAGCTCTTTGGAAACCTTTTCAAGTTCTTCTCTATAATTGTCTTTAACATGTGTAGGATGCAATCCTGCCATTAGAAAAATATGATCAGGAAACGCTGAGGCTAAAGCTTCCATTTTTTTTTGATAGGTACTATCTATCGCAGGAATAAAAAAACGATTGATTCCAGCGTCAATTGCTTTACGAATCACCTCCGAACGATCGGTCTCAAATTGTTCGGTATATAAATGTGTATGGGTATCTGTCAAATTCATGCGGCAAAATTAATAGTTTTGTACCTTAATACAGATCAAAATCATAAAAATGGTTTCTCTCAAAAAATATATGAAGGAGAAAGGATATACCCGAATACCATTAAGAAGAACAAAAACAAATCACTTTGAAGTTTTTGCCAGAATTAATGATGTTGAAGGAAGGTTTATTCTTGATACAGGAGCATCCAGCACCTGTGTGGGTTATGATAGTGCCTCGCTATTTAATCTGATTGGCGAAGAAAGTGAGGTTAAAGCTTCCGGTGCCGGCGCAAGAGGAATGTCAACTCAAATTGCCAAAAAGAACAGCGTTTCTTTAGATAAATGGAAGAAAAAGAACATACCAATTATTCTTTTTAACATGGTTCATGTGAATGCTGCACTTACCGAATTTAACGCTATTCCTGTAAACGGTATTATAGGAGCAGACATCCTCAAAAAAGGAAAAGCGGTAATTGATTACGATAAGAAATGTTTATATATGAAATAAAATCATTCTAAAAACGGGTAAAAACCCCCCTTTTTATCTGCCATTTATTTACGAATTTTATCGTTCAAATTTAAGGAAGTGGCTATAAGAAAGATACTATCAAAAAATAATGATCAGTTATTACTGATCTCGATTCTTATACTCATAGCTATCACGCTGATTATAAATTTTTTTTTGGTGCTATCTGTTTAAAACATAGTAACCGATAACCGATGCCCCGTGAAATTTCACGGGGTTTTTTTAAACTGAAAGATTAGACCTCCTTTTTAACGGTCTATGTGCAGTAATTATTCTTGAAACTTAAGTAGTCTTTTTAGAATGAAGGAGTTCTTTATTATCTCCATAATTATTGAATGCAATCATTTTTTATTAATTGCCCACTTACGCACCATTTTATAGAGAAAATGAACTATGTTTCTATAAAACAACACTGATTTGATCATTTAAAGGATAAATTCAGGTATTTATACGTATTGACAGGCAACTAATTATTCAAGATTTTTGTTTAGATGCTATTAATTATTTAAAAACAAAAAACCATATTATGAATATCAGGAGAAATATCAGAAATGAAGCAACTATACCGATACTGATTTTCACCCTTTCATTTCTTATGCTTATTTACAATATTTATTTTCTGATAACCATATAATATTGGGGGTAATTGTTTAACAATTACATAGTGAAAAAGAGTTCTTATTAAGTAAGAGCTCTTTTTTTTCATAAAAAATCCGGCTTAATGCCGGATTTTTAAAAGAGACTTTATTAAATATTATAACTCTAAAGCTTTCTGAACATTTCCATCCATTAATAATTCTACAGGATTTTCCAAAGCTTCCTTCACAGCTACTAAAAAGCCAACCGATTCCCTTCCATCGATAATGCGATGGTCATAAGACAGTGCTACATACATTACCGGAGCAATAACTATGTTGCCATCTTTTACCACAGGGCGTTCTACAATGTTATGCATTCCAAGAATTCCGCTCTGCGGAGGATTAATTATAGGCGTAGACAACATAGAGCCAAATACACCTCCATTGGAAATTGTAAATGTTCCTCCTGTCATTTCATCTACTGTAATTTGCCCGTCTCTAGCCCTGATTGCAAGTCTTTTGATCTCACTTTCAACACCTCTGAAGCTTAAGTTTTCTGCATTTCTCATTACAGGCACCATGAGACCTTTAGGTCCTGAAACTGCCACTGAAATATCACAAAAGTCATAAGTAATTTTATAATCGCCATCAATCATAGAATTGACATCGGGAAAAAGCTGTAAAGCTCTAACCACCGCTTTTGTAAAAAAGCTCATAAAACCGAGGCTTACCCCATGCTTTGCTTTAAAGTTTTCTTTGTGCTCACTTCGAAGTGCAAAGATCGCACTCATGTCTACCTCATTAAAAGTGGTAAGCATTGCTGTCTCATTTTTAGCTGAGACTAATCTTTCTGCCACTTTACGACGAAGCATCGATAATTTTGAACGGTCTGAACTTCTGGTACCAGAACCAGGAGTTCCCATAGAAGGAACCGCTTTTATTGCATCATCTTTGGTAATACGGCCATCTTTACCTGTACCTTTAATATCTCCAGCATTAATACCTTTTTCCTGTAAGATCTTTTTAGCGGCAGGACTCGCACTTCCTGTTGCGTATGAGGTTTTATCCTGAACCTGAGAAGGCGTACTCCCCTTAGAAGGTGTCTCTGTCTTGGCAGGTGCTTTTTTACTGTCTGCTTCAGATTTGGTTTGCTTTTGTTCTTTAGCAAGTTCTTTTTCAGCATCACCTCCAGAGCCTTCGTCACCTGCATCAGCGCCGGGTTTTTCAGCACTTGTATCTATAAGACAAACCACTTCACCAACCGCTACGGCATCACCTTCTTCCGCCTTGAGCGTAATGATTCCGCTTTCTTCAGCCGGCAACTCCAGGGTAGCTTTGTCGGAGTCCACTTCGGCAATTGCCTGGTCCTTTTCTACGTAATCGCCATCAGAAACTAACCACTGAGCAATTTCTACTTCGGTAATAGACTCTCCCGGAGAAGGGACTTTCATTTCTAAGATCATACTATAATACTTTAATTTTGCTTTATTGAAAATTGAGTTTTCAAACGGTTTTTTATTTTCTTATCATGTTATTCTTAGACTTATCGAAAACATACTCGATAACAGCCTGTTGTCTTTTCTTATCTCTGGTTGCACTCCCTGCAGCCGGTGAAGCATAAAATCTTCTGGAAGCAACCCTAAGCTTATGCGACTCATCAAAATGCATCAAAATATGACTCCATGCCCCCATGTTTCTTGGTTCTTCCTGAGCCCAAACAATATCGTCTGCATTTTTGTACTTTTTCATTATTGCCTTCATTTGTGAAACAGGAAGCGGAAACAGCTGTTCTACCCTTACGAGCGCTACATCATCTCGACCATTGTCTTCTCTTGCTTGCTCAAGATCGTAGTAGAACTTCCCGGTACAAAACACCAGTGTTTTGATCTTTTTGACGTCTGCGGAATTGTCGTCAATAACCATTTGGAAACTTCCATTAACCAGATCGTCGACAGAAGAAACTGCTTTTGGATGTCTAAGCAAACTTTTTGGAGTAAATACGATTAAAGGCTTTCGATAATTGACTTTCATTTGGCGTCTTAGCAAATGAAAGAAATTGGCGGGTGTCGTGCAATCTGCCATAAACATATTGTCTTTGGCACACAATTGAAGATATCTTTCCATCCGGGCAGAAGAATGCTCAGCTCCCTGGCCTTCATATCCATGAGGTAATAACATAACCAACCCGTTTTGTGTTTTCCATTTATCTTCCGCAGAAGAAATGTACTGATCAATCATAATCTGTGCACCATTACTGAAATCACCAAACTGTGCTTCCCAAATGGTTAACGTATTTGGGCTAGCCATGGCATAACCATAATCAAACCCAACCACCCCATATTCAGACAATAACGAATTATAGATATAAAAAGAACCCTGATCTTTACCTAGTTGATTTAATTGCACAACCTCTTCTTCACTTTCTTCTACTTTCAAAACTGCATGTCTGTGAGAAAAGGTTCCTCGTTCTACATCCTGACCAGTGATTCGAACGTCAAAGCCTTCTGTAAGCAAGGTGCCATAGGCCAGTAATTCACCCATTGCCCAGTCTAGCTTATCGGTTTTGTAATACATATTGTGCCTGTCTTTGATAAGCTTTTCTATTTTACGCAGGAATTTTTTACCATCAGGTATATTGGTAAGTACTTTTGCTATGGATTCTAATTCTTCTTTATCAAATGATGTGTCAACATCTTCAAGCATTGTATCTTCCTGAACTGGTTTAAAACCTTTCCATTCATCTTGCATGAAAGGAGTGATTACCGTCTTATCTTCTTTCCTGGAATCTTCGAGCTTTTCTTCCAGTGATGCTTTGTACTTTTTCTCAAGATCTTTCACGTATGTCTCATTGATAATCCCTTCATCAATAAGTTTTTCTGCGTAGATGTCTCTAGGGTTTTTGTGTTTGGCGATCGCTTTGTAAAGCTTGGGTTGGGTAAAACGAGGTTCATCTCCTTCATTATGACCATACTTTCTGTACCCTAAAAGATCAATAAAAACATCTCTTTTAAAAGTGGTTCTGAAATCCAGAGCGAACAAAGAGGCGTGAACTACCGCTTCTACATCGTCTGCATTCACGTGTAATACCGGAGAAAGGGTAACCTTACCTACATCTGTACAATAAGTAGAAGAACGTGCATCTAAATAATTTGTCGTAAAACCTATTTGATTGTTTACCACCATATGAATGGTCCCATTAGTTCTATAACCATCCAGTTGCGCCATTTGAACTACTTCATATACAATTCCCTGTCCTGCGATAGCCGCATCTCCATGAACCACGATGGGTAATACCTGCGAAAAATCGTCTTGATAATACTTGTCTTGTTTAGCACGCGTAATACCTTCAACTACCGCTCCTACCGTTTCTAAATGCGATGGATTGGGTGCAATATTTATGTTGATTTTTTTACCCCCATCGGTATTTCGATCACTCGTCCATCCCAAATGATATTTTACATCTCCATCAAAGATTGCTTGCTCGTAATCTTTCCCGTCAAATTCGCTAAAAATATCTTTTGCCGATTTTCCAAAAATATTGGTTAGTACGTTTAAGCGACCCCGATGCGCCATCCCCATAACAAATTGCTTAACGCCTAAATCTGATGCCTTCTCGATAATAGCATCTAATGCAGGAATTAAGGATTCTCCACCCTCCAGTGAAAACCTTTTTTGCCCTACATATTTTGTATGCAGGAAAGATTCAAAGGCAACCGCATCATTTAATTTTCTTAAAATATGCTTCTTCTGGTCTGCTGTAAAATTCGGATGGTTATCGTTGATGTTGAGTTTCTGTTGTATCCATTCAATCTCTTCAGGCTTTCGAATGTACATATACTCTATCCCGATGGCATCACAATAAATTGCCTCAAGGTGCTGAATTATATTTGCCAGGGTCGTTTTACCTATTCCCAGGATATTCCCAGCATCGAACTCTTCTTTTAGATCACTTTCTGATAAACCAAAGTTACCCAGATCTAAGTTCGGTGTGTACTGTCTGCGTTCTCTAACCGGATTTGTCTTGGTGAAAAGATGTCCTCGATTTCTATAACCGTCGATCAATCTGATCACTTGAAATTCTTTCCGAAGCCTTTCTGAAATTTCTACCGTATCTCCGGTAGAGGGTATTACTACTTGAGTAGCTTCATTAACATGATCACTACTGCTTTCAACTCCAAAATCAAAACCCTGAAAAAATGCTCTCCAGCTGGGTTCTACACTATCGGGATTTTGTAAATATGTATCGTATAAATCTGCAAAAAATGAAGTGTGTGCAGCGTTCAAAAAGGAATACTTATCCATGTTTCTTTTCCAGTTCTTTTTTTAAAGAAATAATTTATCAAAAATACAACATTTCAACACAATGCTTTACATACCCATGAATAAAATCGCAAGAGCGTAAAGTTTTAGAGTTTTGTTAACAATTGTTTCTTTGACCTTACCAAACAACTATGAGTATTTCTTCCGGTACCACACCTTTTGCCACTCTCTTTTAAGGATTAGAAGCACAACTTGTTTTGTTATCTCTGAGATGTCTTCGCTGGCGATTTCTTTTATCTGTTTTTCAGATACATCAATGATGTACAACAGATTAAGATACTCACCGAATTTGTAACTTATCAGATCGTAAATGGTACGTAGCAGAGATATATGCAGGTCTTCCGGAGAGATCTCAGGCGAAATATCAAGAGTTGTATTTGCGTAAGTGAAATCTTTTTGAAGTTGCTTCACCAATTCTTTATAAAGATCCAGCTTTGCTACTTCGTTTAATATTGAAATACTGTCTGGATGATTTAACTTCATGAAGCAACAGATAAAATCAATCCTTATAAACCTTACCGTCTTTCATTACGAAAAAAACCTCCTCTAAGGTTTCTATTTTCTTCAAAGGATTTTCTTTAACAGCAACTATATCTGCCAAAAATCCTGTTTTTAGCTGCCCTAATTTATCAGACATCCCCAATAGATCTGCATTGGTTATAGTTGCAGACCGTAAGACGTCTATTTCAGGCATTCCTACTTGTGCCATGTAACCAAATTCTTTTGCATTTTGACCATGAGGAAAAACTCCGGCATCTGTACCAAATGCAATAGGAACTCCTTTTTTATAGGCTCTCTCAAAAGTTCCCTGTATTTGAGGTCCAACTTCTTTTGCTTTTACCGCTACCATGTCTGGATAAAAACCTTTAACCGAAGCCTTTTCTGCAACAAACTTACCGGCAGAAATGGTAGGAACCAGGTAGGTATTATATTTCTTCATGAGTTCCATGGTTTCATCACTCATAAAAGTACCATGCTCAATTGTTTTAATTCCGCCAAGCACTGCTCTTTGCATACCTTCATCTCCATGCGCATGCGCTGCCGTAAGCATACCGTAATCCTTCGCGGTGCTGGTAATCGCTTTTATTTCTTCAAGAGTGAATTGAGGATTGCTACCATTTTTTGCTACACTTAATACACCACCGGTGGCGGTAATCTTAATAACGTTAGAACCGTCTTTGTAACGTTGCCTTACTGCTTTGCGAGCTTCTTCCGGCGAATTTATTACGCCCTCTAAAGGTCCTGGATTACCTCTAAGCTCTTTTCGAGCACCATTGGTAGGGTCTGCATGCCCGCCTGTGGTTGCAATCGCTTTTCCGGCCGTGAAAATTCTCGGTCCCTTTATCAATCCATTATCGATAGCATCTCTCAAAGCAATATTTACTCCGGTGCCCCCCAGGTCTCTTACCGTGGTAAAACCAGCCATTAACGTACGCTCGGCATACACAACAGATTGAAATGCAATATCGGCATCATCGTCTGTGAATCGCGCCAGGTACCTTTTAGGATTCGTTTCACTCTCAATGTGTACGTGCAAATCAATAAGCCCCGGAAGCACAAAGGCATCCTTAAGATCGATTATAATATCTTTTTCAGATTTAGAAGTTCTATATCCGCTAACAACTTCTTTAATCTCATTATCAGACACTACGATCGTTTGTTCTTTCAATAACTTTCCAGTCTTCACATCTATTATAGTACCACAGTGTAAATAGGTATCTTGAGCAATCATAAAAGTACCCTGTAAAAGAAGGGTCGCTATGAGAAAAACTTTTTTCATCTTACTACTATTTGGTTGATTTGTCTTTTCTTATCTTTTGTTCCCATTTCCAGGCGGAAGCCATCGCTTCATCAAGCGTTTTTTCAGCATGCCAACCAAGCTCTTTAATCGCTTTTGAGGTATCTGCGTAAGCAGCAGTGACATCTCCCTGTCTTCTATCGACTATTTTATAATTCAGTTTTCTACCGGAAACTCTTTCAAAACTCTCAATTACCTCAAGCACCGTCGACCCTTTTCCAGTCCCAATATTGAATACTTCGTAGTTAGATCTGTTTTGCTGCCTTAATAATCTTTCGAGTGCTACCACATGTGCTTTTGCCAGGTCTGTTACATCTATATAGTCTCTTACACAAGTACCATCTCTGGTTTCATAATTATCTCCGAATACAAGCAACTGTTCTCTTACCCCCGCTGCAGTTTGTGTGATAAATGGCACCAGGTTTTGAGGAGTTCCGATGGGAAGTTCTCCAATCTCAGCACTTTCATGCGCTCCTATAGGATTGAAATAACGAAGGGAAATTGCATTAAAATTTTTAGTTGTGTGACAAAGATCCTGAATGATCTCTTCACCTATCTGCTTGGTGTTTCCATAAGGAGAAAATGCCTTTTTTACAGGAGCATTTTCATTTACCGGAAGCGAATCAGCCTGCCCGTAAACCGTACAGGAAGAACTGAAGATAAAAGAGAAGTCGGGAATTTTCGAACCATGCTGGAGTATGTACACTAAAGTACCCAGATTATTTTCATAGTAGTCAAGTGGCTTTAAAACGCTCTCTCCTACCGCCTTTGAAGCAGCGAAATGGATAGCTCCTTTGATGTCTTTGTATTTGTTAAAGAAAACTTCAACTTCTGTCTTATTTCTTAATTCGGTAGCTTCAAAGGGAGGTTTTTTTCCGGTAATTCGTTCAATACCTTCAAGTACTTCAATAGAAGAATTTGAAAGATTGTCTATGATAACAGGTTCGTGCCCTGCGTTCAGAAGTTCCACAACGGTGTGCGAACCAATATAACCAAGGCCGCCTGTTACAAGTATTTTCATTTCTTATCTAAGAATTCAATTATTTTAGAGGTGATAAAATCAATCTGTTCATCATCTAGCTCAGTATGCATGGGCAATGAAATGACTTGTTCTGATAGTGCATTGGTAACTGCAAAATCAGCTTCAATATACCGCTCATCTAAATAGGCCTTTTGCTTGTGAAGTGGGATCGGATAATAAATACCACAGGGAATCCCATTTTCATTGAGAAATTTTGCAAGTTCATCTCTGTTTACATCAATCACTTTAAGTGTATATTGATGAAACACATGACAATCGCATACATCACAGATACCTTCACAGCCGTTCACCGTTTTTGGAACGGTAATTTGTGGATGGTTCTGTAATTTGGCGTTATATTTTTTTGCAGCATTTCTTCGCTTTGAATTGTAACCATCTAATAGAGGTAGTTTAGCGCGAAGCACCGCTGCCTGAATTGAATCTAGTCTGGAATTTACACCTACCACATCGTGATGATATCTAACATACATACCGTGATTCACAACGCCACGAAGCGTGTGTGCAAGTTCATCATCATTCGTAAAAATGGCACCCCCATCTCCATAAGCACCTAGATTTTTTGATGGGAAAAAAGAAGTTGCTGCTACGTGACCGATACTTCCTGCTTTCTTTTTACTTCCGTCAGAGAAAGTATAATTAGCACCTATCGCCTGAGCATTATCTTCAATTATTTTTAAATCATGCTCCTCTGCGATTTCCATAAGTGCTTCCATATTTGCGCACTGCCCAAAAAGATGAACAGGCACAATAGCTTTGGTTTTAGGGGTAATCGCTTTTTTGACCGCTTCTATATCTATTAAAAAAGTTTCAGGATCAACATCTACTAAAACAGGTGTGAGATGTAAAAGCGCAATTACCTCAACAGTGGCTGCGAAGGTAAAATCGGCCGTAATTACTTCATCTCCGGGTTTTAATCCCAAACCCATCATCGCTATTTGTAAAGCATCTGTTCCATTCGCACATGGAATTACGTGTTTTACTCCTAGGTAAGTTTCCAGTTCTTTTTGAAAAGAGTGAACTTCCGGTCCGTTAATAAATGCTGCGGTCTCTATCACCTCCTGTATGGTGTCGTTAACACGCTCCTTTATGCCTTCATATTGACCTTTCAGGTCTACCATTTGAATTTTTCTCATGTACTATCAGGTGATGTTTGCTAAGAACAATATTACGAAAATAAGCAACGATACCCAATGAATTTTCTACAAAGACTGTATTTTAGCATTCAAAGAATAATAGGTGAATTTTATTTATAACATACTACTTCTATTTACAGATTTACTTATTAAAGTAGGGGCTCTTTTTAACCCTAAACTAAAGTTGTTTGTTGAAGGAAGAAAAGATGTGTTTCAAAAGTTATCTGCTGCGATAAAACCATCTGATAAAATTATATGGTTTCACGCGGCCTCTTTGGGTGAGTTTGAGCAGGGACTACCGGTGATGGAAGGAGTAAAAAGTCTTTTTCCTGATTATAAAATACTGGTGACATTTTTCTCGCCATCGGGCTTTGAGGTTAAAAAAAACCACCCATTACCCGATCTTATTACCTACCTACCGTTGGATGCTTCTAAAAATGCTAAAACGTTTGTAAAACTCACCAAACCATCTCTGGTAATCTTTATAAAGTATGAGTTTTGGCCAAATTATCTGAAATTTTTAAAAAAAGAACATATTCCTGTCATTGCGATCGCGTCTATCTTTAGAAAAGAACAATTGTTTTTCAAGTGGTATGGTAGCTTTATGAGAAACCGTTTAAAAACGATTCATCATTTTTTTGTGCAGGATGAAAATTCTAAAAGCCTACTTAAGTCCATAGGTATAAAAGAAATTAGTCTCTCCGGGGATACCCGCTTCGATAGGGTAGTCGAAATTTTAGAAAGAGATAATACATTAGATTTTATTGAAGAGTTCAAGAAACAACAATTGTGCCTGGTGGCAGGAAGCACCTGGCCGGAAGATGAAGCGGCGCTTATAGCCCATATAAATGATTCTGATAGAAATGTAAAGTATGTCATTGCTCCACATACCATCAAAGAAGACAAAATAAATAAACTAAAAGAACGAATCACGAAAAGCACCGTTTTATACAGCGAAATGACTCCTGAACTATTAGTGAAAGCAGAGGTTTTAATAATCGATACGATTGGGCTCCTTACCAAAATTTATAGCTATGCTGATATTGCTTACGTAGGTGGTGGTTTAGGAAATACTGGGCTTCACAATACTTTGGAACCAGCTGTGTTTGGAATTCCGGTTATTATTGGACTACATTACGATAAATTTAAAGAAGCAAGAGAGTTGGTCGAACTTGGAGGTATTATTAGCATAGAAAGCACGAAGGCTCTTCAACAAACTCTTAATATGCTATTTTCAGATACTGATAAAAGAAAGACCACCGGAAGCATTAATGCTGATTATATTCTTAAAAATAGAGGCGCAAAAGTCCAAATACTAAGCTTTATTCGTACATTAATTGAAAACTAAATTTAAAACAAATGAAAAAATTATTTTTTTTAGCACTTGCGCTCTGTATTGTAAATATATCATTTACCTCTTGCAAGCAAGAAGACAGAGATAAAGCAAAAGAAGCTATCGAGAATGCTTCCGAAGAAACTGAAAATGCACTGGAGAAAGCCGCGGAAGAAACAGAGAACGCACTAGAAGAGGTTGCAAATGAAACCGAAGAGGCGATGGAAAATATTGCTGAGGAAGCAGAAAACGCAGTAGATAAAGTTAAAGAAGGTACCAAAGAAGCTGTTGATGAAAGTAAAGATGCTTTGAAAAAAGCAGGAGAAGAAGTCAAAAAAGCGGGTGATACTATAAAGAAAAAAATAGGATAATTTTACCAAGTTTTTTAAAAGCCTTTCATTGAAATGAAAGGCTTTTTCGTTTCAAAAAACATCGTTATTTACTTCCCTTTCCAATACTTGAAACTTCAGGTCTCATCATTTTAAATAACTCTGGTGAGTTAACTCATATAGAGATCATTTTAAATAACTCTCTGAATTTCTTAACATTTTCAATACAATAGCCTCCGGTTCTGTGTAACCTTTGTTACTGCTAATATCCTTTGGTACAACTAATTTTGGATCCTGAAAAAGATACCTTGATATGTTAAAAAAGTACCTCCCAATCTTTCAATGGCTTCCCGGTTATCATAAAAGTAATTTGTCCGGTGATATTGCTGCGGGAATTACTGTTGGTATTATGCTTATACCACAAGGAATGGCCTATGCTATGATCGCCGGCCTACCACCAGTTTTTGGCTTATACGCAGCATTATTTCCTCAAATCATATACGCAATTATGGGTACTTCGCGCCAACTAGCTGTAGGACCTGTTGCTATGGACTCTTTACTGGTTGCTTCGGGATTAGGAGCACTGGCTCTTTCAGGAATTGAAGAATATATTTCAATGGCTATCTTCCTTTCTTTTTTCATGGGATCGATTCAATTGGTTTTAGGGATGTTACGGATGGGATTTCTGGTAAACTTTCTTTCAAAACCCGTAATTAGTGGTTTCACCTCGGCAGCAGCGATCATCATTGGATTAAGTCAATTAAAACATCTTTTAGGAACTTCCATAGAGGGAAGTAGTCAATTACATGTACTTATTAAAAACGCATTTGAAACTTTTGATCAGGTAAATATCTATGCAATCATTATTGGTATTCTATCTATTATATTACTTACTATCTTAAAAAGGATCAATAAGAAGATTCCGGGGGCACTTATCGTTGTGGTACTGGGAATTTTATCAGTATATTTTCTGGATCTTGAGTCCTTCGGCGTTAAAATTGTCCGGGAAGTACCAACAGGATTACCATCTTTCGATATTCCAGTTATTGATATTTCCAGAATAACTGATCTTTTTTCCATTGCCGTGACGCTCGCGCTTATTGCATTTATGGAAGCAATCTCAGTAGCCAAAGCTATAGAAACAAAACATAAAGACTATGAGGTAGACGCAAATCAAGAACTAAGGGCATTAGGAACTGCTAACATCATAGGATCTTTTTTTCAATCGTATCCTACCACCGGAGGTTTTTCGAGAACAGCAGTAAATGATCAGGCCGGAGCTAAAACCGGTCTTGCGAGCCTGGTAAGTGTTTTGGTTGTTGCTTTAACGCTCCTTTTTTTTACTCCACTATTCTACTACCTCCCAAATGCAGTACTGGCAGGTATTATTATGGTAGCAGTATTTGGTCTTATCGATTTTAAATATCCCATACGTCTTTACAAAAACAGAAAAGATGAGTTCGTACTATTACTGCTAACTTTTCTCATTACACTTGCTGTAGGAATTAAAGAGGGAATTCTACTTGGTGTCTTGTTTTCTTTATTGCTGCTTGTCTACAGAATATCAAAACCTCACATGGCCGTTTTAGGTAAAATTAAAGGCACAGATTATTTTAAAAATATAGATCGCTTTGAAGAAAATGTAGAAACCGATCACCATATACTTGTAATCCGATTTGATTCGCAACTCTATTTTGGCAATAAAGACTATTTCAAAAACGAACTTTTAAAGCGGATAAATGCGCATGAACCACACTTAAAAGCGATCATCATAAAATCAGAACCCATTAACTATATTGATAGCACCGCTGTTTTTATGCTTGAGCAACTTATTGATGATCTTAAACAGAAAAACATAAAGGTTCTTTTTTCCGAAGTAATTGGCCCTACCCGTGATATTATTTACAAATCAGGACTACTTGAAAAAATCGGGAAAGAGAATTTTTTTGTTCATACTTCGGAAGCATATGCCTATGCCTTACATCGAACACCAAAAAATGAGTTGCAGGAAAAAATAAGCCTCCAAACTAAAAAACCTCTTGTGTAACATTTGTCACCGTATAAAGAGAAAATCACAGGTATATTTAAAGCTGTAAACCATAAAAACAAACAAAATGAAAATAGAACAAATTTACACCGGTTGTCTTGCCCATGCAGCCTATTATATAGAGAGTAATGGCGAAGCTGCTGTGTTTGATCCTTTAAGAGAGGTACAGCCCTACATTGATAGAGCGAAAGCCGAAAAAGCAAAAATCAAATATGTATTCGAAACTCATTTTCATGCTGATTTCGTAAGTGGTCATTTAGATTTAAAAAAGAAAACAGGAGCCGAAATTGTTTTTGGACCCAGTGCAAAACCCGGTTATAAAGCGATCATCGCAGAAGATGGTCAGATATTTGAAGTAGGGGCATACAAGATAAAGGCAATACATACCCCCGGTCATACAATGGAAAGCACAACTTATTTACTTATTGACGAAAACAATAAGGAACATGGTATTATTACGGGTGATACATTATTTATTGGAGACGTTGGAAGACCCGACCTCGCCCAACATGTGGTATCTGATCTCACTGAAGAGAAACTCGCCGGTCTTCTTTACGATTCGCTTCACAATAAAATTTTGCCTCTTAGTGATGATCTTATTGTCTATCCCAACCACGGCGCAGGCTCTGCTTGCGGAAAAATGATGAGCAAAGAAACTACAGATACGCTTGGGCACCAGAAAAAGGTGAATTATGCCTTGCAGAAAATGACCAAAGAAGAATTTAAAAAAGCATTGCTCACCGGACTTACGACTCCACCAGGTTACTTTCCTCAGAATGTTCTCATGAACATCAAAGGCTATGAAAGTCTTGATACAATTATGAAACGGGGAACGCAAGCGCTATCACCAGAAGCCTTCGAAGCAGCCGCTAACGAAACCGGAGCATTAGTCCTGGACACCCGTAACGCGGCAGATTTTGCAAAAGGTTTTATTCCTAATAGCATTAACATTGGATTAGAAGGTAATTTTGCACAGTGGGTAGGAGAGATGATCCCAAGTGTACAACAAGAAATACTTCTGGTTACGTATCCAGGAAAAGAGGAAGAAGCGGTAACACGATTATCGCGGGTAGGATACGACAATACCCTTGGCTTTCTTAAAGGAGGATTTACGTCATGGCTAGAGGACAAACGGGATTTTGAAGTGGTAGACAGAATATCACCAGAAGCATTTGAAAAGATATATAACGCTGATTCTCCGTTTGTCGTAGACGTACGAAAAAAGAGTGAATATGATTCAGAACATATAATTGGCGCTCACAACATTCCATTGAATGAGATCAATAAGCACCTTGCGGAAATCCCAAAAGACAAAAATTTCATATTGCACTGTGCTGGAGGATATCGCAGTATGATCGCAGCGTCTATTCTTAAACAGAGAGGTTGGAGAGATTTTGTAGATGTTGAAGGCGGATTCGAAGGAATTTTAAAGACTTCTGTCTCCCGATCTGAGTACAAATGCCCCACTACTCTTTTGTAGTAAGTAAATTCAGGTTCGAACCATTCCGCATCTAGCATCCAATTTTTTGTTTGGGTCGATGGTCTTTTTTCAATGTTTAATCGACAGGGTAAATGTAGGCTGCGCCAGGTTGCTCTTGAATATACCTAAAAATAGTACTAATTCTAATAGATCGAGATGATGTTACTAAATGTATCAGCCAGATAGTCTTTTTTATCACGTTTGTATTCTTATATCATTTATTGATGAAGTGATACCTATGTAACCTTTGTTACTGTATATCACACCAACCTCTACTAACTTTAACATATTCTCAAAAACAGGTATTATGAAAACGCATCATCAAATTCTAATTATAGGTGGAGGAACAGGAGGTATCATGACCGCTGCTAAGCTTCTCCGAACAGACAACTCTTTAGATGTTGCCATTATTGAGCCGGCAGATACACATTACTATCAAGCTGCATGGACGCTGGTTGGCGCCGGCACCTACGATTATAAGAAAACCGGAAAACCAATGAAGAAGGTAATACCGAAGAAAGCCCAATGGATCAAAGACCATGCGGTTTCTTTTGATCCAGAGAATAATGCAGTGGACACCAAAAATTCGGGAACTATTTCATATGAGTATTTGATCGTTGCTCCCGGGCTGGTAATGGAACCTTCTTTGATAGAAGGCTTACCGGAAGCACTGGACAAAGGAGTTGTTTGCAGTAATTATACCGATCCGGAGCATACCTGGGAAGTCATTAAAAATTTTAAAGGTGGCAACGCTGTTTTCACGCAACCTTCAACTCCTATAAAATGTGGAGGTGCACCCCAGAAAATTGCCTATTTGGCCGCCGATTATTTCAGAAAAACCGGAATTGATACAAAGACCAACGTGGTTTTTGCCACTCCCGGAAGCGTTATATTTGGCATTAAACCTGTAAAGGAGACATTGGAAAAAGTGATAAAACGGTATGGCATGCACTTTAAACCTCATTATGCTCCTATTAAAATAGATGCTGAAAAGCAAATCATCTATTTTAAACTTACGAATGCAGATAGAAACAAAGAACAAATCAAACCCGATGCCCTTCTTAAAGAACAAATTGAGGATGGTTCTGTTGTTAAAATGCCTTTTGATATGTTGCATCTGGCACCACCGCAAGTAGCGCCAAAATTTGTAAGAGAATCATCATTGGTAAATGATGCAGGTTGGTTGGATGTAGATCATCATTCTTTACAACACAATACATACGCTAATATTTTTGGTATTGGAGATGTAGCTGGATTACCCACCGCCAAGACTGGTGCAGCTATTAGGAAACAAGTTCCAGCAGTAGTAGATAATTTATTTAAACTTATGAAGGGCCAGAAAGCCGAAAACAGATCTTATAGTGGATATTCAAGCTGCCCTCTTGTGACTGGTTATGGAAAAATGACACTGGCCGAGTTTGACTATGATGGGAACTTTATCCCTGACCCAAAGCTTAAACAAATGTTAGTGTTTAACAGTGCTAAAGAACACTGGAGACTATGGATGCTAAAAAAGTATGCGCTGCCCTATTTATATTGGAATAAAATGCTGAAAGGTAAGGAGGTTTAGACATATCCTTCCGAACACATGTCCGGATCCTGAAAAGAAAACTACTGGAAAAAGTCTCTTATTATGAACTTAACCATGGGTAACTTGTCTAGCGATTAAAGTAAATCACAGAATATTTAATAGGTTCTTCTAACTAGAAGATCAAACCTAAAATTACGTTTGATTATTTTTGTTTGAATAGAAGTTACCCACTTTCATGAGAAAAATAGTATTCGCTGTACCCCCGATGGTGCATTTGTTGGATATTAATGGTCCTGCTCATATTTTTTATGAAGCAAAAGAATTTGGTATTGATATTAAACTGTACTTTGTTTCAATTGATGGTAAAACCGAGACCGAAAGTAGTGCCGGTCTTTATTTCAGCAAACTTTTATCCTTTTCTCAAATAGATCTTAATGAAGGTGATCTACTTTTTATTCCGGGATTGGAGTACGATTTGATTTCGAATGAAGAATTTATTCAAAGCATAGCTCCTTTTTTAGAATGGGTAAAACTTCAGTATCAAAGAAAAGCCCACATTTGTTCTATTTGCACCGGAAGCTATCTCCTTTCTGAGACTGGCTTGTTGAATCATAGAATCGCAACGACTCATTGGAAATATTTTGATGATTTTGCCCGGAAATTTCCTAAAGTAAAACTAGAAAAAGAACGACTGTTCACCAGTTCAGAAAATCTTCATACGAGTGCGGGCGTAGCTTCCGGTATTGATCTTTCCCTCTACCTTTTGGAACAGTTTTATGGTACAAAGCTTGCCCTGGATGTTGCCAAAGAAGTGGTTATCTATTTTAGAAGAAGCACCTCAGACCCTCAGCTAAGTATTTTTCTTCAGTATAGAAATCATCTTGATCAACGTATTCATCTAGCTCAGGATTATTTACTGAATAATCTGCCTGAAACCCCATCCATAGAAATACTGGCAGAGAAAGTCTGTATGAGCAAACGAAATCTTACGCGGCTTTTCAAGAAAACACTGGGGATTACCATTGGAGCTTACGTTGAGAAACTAAGAGTCGAAAAGGCTGTTTCCTTATTATCAAAAGGTCATAAGGTTGACTTTGTCGCTAATCAATTAGGTTTAAGCAGTGCTAATCAGCTTCGAAATATTCTTAGAAAACATCGCGGTGTTCTGCCCACAGAAATAGCCTCTCTTAACAAATAGTCCTTATCCTGCGTATAGTTGTCCTTTCCAATTCTTATGGCTTAAACTAGTTTTGTGACTCATCAATCGATTAACGAATTATGAGTCGGATAACGCTTTTTATTTTTCTATTCACCTGTCAGGTAGTCTTCTCACAAAATGATAATGAACCAAACTCAATTTATGTATGCCCTCCCTGCAATAGTGATTGCGATGCACTTACCTATGAACAACCAGGAATTTGCAACCATTGCTCAATGCGTTTGATTAGCAAAGAAGAATCAAAACAGCTTGCCAGCGAAAGAAAAAAGATCGCATTCTATCTACAGGACGGTGTGGAAGTATTAGATTTTGCAGGTCCCATGGAAGTCTTCTCCTATGCAGGATTTGAGGTCTTTACCGTTTCCAAGACCAGAGACACAATTATTTCGCAGGGAATTCTCAGGATTATCCCCGATTATGATATCAATGATGCTCCTCAAGCCAATGTACTTGCTTTTTTTGGAGGGAATGCTTCCAAGGCTTATCAAGACCCGGAGGTTATAGAATGGGTGAAAAATCAAACCGATATAGAATACTATTTCTCGGTTTGTACAGGAGCATTTATTCTTGCCGAGGCCGGAATCCTTGAAAACAAGACCGCTACCACTTTTCACAGCGCACTCAATGGCCTTGAAAACAATTATCCAGACGTTAAAGTACTAAAAGACGTTCGCTACGTAGATAATGGCAATATCATTACTACCGCAGGAATTTCAGCAGGAATCGATGGAGCGTTGCATCTCGTAGCTAGGATTTTGGGATTCAATAAGGCGAGAAAAGTGGCCTACGATATTGAATACGATAAATGGACCCCCGGAGAAGGACTTTTGACTACCAACGAAAATCCTTATTTAGAATTTATGCGTCTAGACAATTTTGGAGACTATCTGGGTACTTACGAATTCGAAAATGATCTTGAAGTAGCTATTAAATTCAATGAGAGAGAAAACTCTATTTATGCGGTCTTAGATGGTCAAAACTTCCCGCTATTCTACATCAAACAAGATGTCTTTACAGCCGTGAATGGTGAGGAGGTAACTTTTCAACGCAATGAGGAGGGAGCTATTACCGGATATCGAAACAATACCGATGATACCTCTTTTTTCAAAAAACTAAATTAATGACCCGTACCGGTTTAAACATATCTCTTATTTATTGATATTTTAAAATTAGTAAAACCATTCAAACAACCTCTCACATTGCCGACGAAACTCCATTGAGATAAGCGGGAAGCAGTCTCATCTGGATTCAACTTCTGTTTTCAATCTAAAATTAATACTTGAGAAACAGAGTCTGTGATAATGGAATGGAAGCATTATTTGACCGAAGCAGCTATTATTTATAGGTTATTTACCATATTTTTGAGTCAACCCGAAAGATTATTACTAGGGCAAAAATTTACAAGACTTAACACTAAAATAGATCATCTGATTTTTGCACGCTTTTTCGGACTCCCTTTTGGATTGTATAAATTTCAAAAACGAATAAATAATGCCTGAGTTACCCGAAGTACACGGATACAAAGTTTATATCGACAGCACTGCACTGCACAAAACCATTATTTCTTTTGATTGTAGAGACACAAAGCTTTTAAAGAAGTCTAAAGAAACATTTAAAAAATATTTACTTAAAGAGTGCTTAACAGGAACTGAACGCATTGGTAAATACCTGTTTTTGAAAACCAGCGGTGAAAAAATTTTAGTCATGCATTTTGGGATGACCGGAAGACCAAAATATTATAAGGACGAAGAAGACCGGCCTAAATTCGGGCACATCGTTTTAAAGTTTGAGAACGAGTTTCACTTTGCTTTTGAAAACAAACGTAAATTTGGGTGGTGGGATCTAACAGATTCCATTGAAGAATATCAAAAAAATCATGGTTTAAGTACAGATGCTCGTGATCTGACCATTGAAGACTTTAAAGAGTCCCTCAGCAATCGGAAAACCCATATCAAAAAAATCATCATGGATCAAAGCGTGGCTGCCGGTGTTGGTAACTGGATGGCCGATGAAATATTATATCAGGCTAAAATACATCCTAAAAAAAAGGTAGAAGATATGTCTGAAGAACATATTGAGACCGTTTTTGAAGCCATGAAAAAAGTAATCGAAGTCGCGATTAAGCATGATGCTCATTACAGTGATTTTCCTGAAGATTTTTTGATGCATTTTCGTAAAGAAGATGCCAAGTGTTTCCATACCGGAGCGGATATAAAAAAGATAAAAGTTGGTGGACGATCCACTTATTTCTCACCTAAATGGCAGGAATTATAATCCTTGAAAATCAAACAAAAACATGAGCAAGTCTGAAAATTTATATACCGATGACAATCCAGCGACGACTGTAGAAGGGCTGGGTTTTAAAGATCGACAAAAAGCAGAAGAAAGCGTTAAGAAGGTAAAACAATTACTCGAAGAGGGCGCAATAGATGAGACACATGCAAAGCAGATCTGTGTCACTATGGAACAACGTTCAAAACATCATCCACATCGAAATGAAGACATGAAAGCAGCCGAAAAGGTTTGGAGGTCGTTTTTAGAGGAGATGAAAAATTCACAATAATTTTCATTCTCATGAACTTAATTACTTTATTTCAGATCAATATTAAACGTTGATTTTATAATGGAATAAATTTCACAAGCCAGTATTTCCGAAGTAGTTCTTGATATTAAATTCAAAAGAAATCAGATTGATAAATATTTGAGATCGTTTTCATATTCATTTCGATTAAGGATTCTGTTTAACTAACTCATCATTAGACCATAAACCGCTTGTTAGAATGTCTCCATCGGCATCATAGAAAGTACCCTGACCCTCACGCATATCGTTTTGCCATTGCCCTACAAATTTTTCACCATTTGGCCAGTAATACGTTCCCTGACCACTTCTTAAATCATTTTGATAAGTGCCTTCGTAATGCTCTCCATCAGTCCAGTAAAAACTGCCATTTCCCTGACGTTTGTTATCTTTCCACTGACCCTCATAACGGCTACCGGTATCCCAGATGGCAATACCATAACCGTTAGCCTTATTGTTTTTAACCTGACCTACATAATGAAGACGATTGCCTTTGCTACTCTTAAAAGTTATGTACTGACCAAAATTCTTAGATTGTAATTGCTGTTTTAGACTTTTAAGTTGTAGTTGTGATTTTTCTAAGGCGAAACTCAACGAATCCAAAGCTAACAAGGAAGGTTCAGACCTGGGCTGCTCTGTTAAACTGTCATTACTTTGCAAACTCAATTGATTCTTAATAGTATTAACTTCCGCTTTGAGTGATAATAGCCTTCTGATCGTAGTTTGTTTTAATAGTATGTTCTTCTGATTGCTTTCGGATAATTGATCATATAATGCCAAGGCTCCTTTATAATTACCTTCTAATAGCAAGGAATCAGCTTTAGTTTCAGAATCAACATAAGCACTGTTACCGATTTGATTTTCGTGTATGGATCGCAATTGTTCTAAATCTTGTTTTAGTGACCTGTTCACTATCAACAAGTAAATACAGCTGATAAAAACTAGAAAAAGACTTATGTAAAGAATAGTTCTAAAACGTTTGGACACTTTCATTTTTCGAGTATTGTATTAATCCCTATAGTGAATTTCAGGAAGTTTATTTTTCACATTTCTAATGTCGGGGGAAAAGTATAAATGTAAACGTACCGTGTAATTCTGATTATATATATTTCCGTCATTAAGAGTTTGGCCAAAAGAATACATAAATCCTGCCGCAACCGTTAATCTCGGATTAATAATATAGCCAAGGGTTGTTGTAAGTCTTAAATCTTCCATGGGACTGCCAACTACGGCTTTACCACTTTGCATAATAAGCTCAGATTCTGGTGAGATATATAAAGATTTTGATTGTAATTCTGGGGTGTTTAATGGGATCTTCATTCGTAACATATATCTCCAGCGGTTTCGAAATATATAATCATCCTCTTCGTTAAAGCCTTTGGACCACCGATGTTCAATGCGAACTCTATGATAAATCATGGCACTCCAGGCCGGCACTGCAAATTGGTATTGATGCCAGATTCTGTATTCCGGAATCAGATTCTCTTCTTCAGATACATCACCTGTATCCATGTTAAGCCTTAGTACACCTCCAACACAAAAATTGAAATACTTATTGTAGATATATCCTATTGCATGTCGATTATAGATTTGGCCTAATTGGCCTACATAACGAGTTCTATCGTCCTCCTCAAATCTAAAATGCGTTTCGGCAACCCAAAATAATCGCTTTGATATTCTTATATTACCATAGGTATTGATCCAAACTTTGGTTTTAGGGCTCCGAAAAACAGACTCTTCCGGATCCTCAACAAGCATTTCTTGTGCAATCGAAGTTTTGCCTAATAATAAGAAACATATTAGTGCCAGAACCTGTATGAGACTTTTATGGGTCATAATACTATTCATCCCTACTCGATAGACCAAATAATTTTAGAATATCTTCTGATTTCTTGTTACGCTTAAGTTTTCGCTCTAACTTTTTGGTATCTTCATCTCTCAACTCCACCATTTTCTTATGTAGATGTTGCAGGTCATCCTTGATTTGATTCAATTGATCACATTGTATTTTTGTTTCTATTTGGTGTAAGTAAAAAGGAATAAGCCGATGTTGATAGGCTCTCACTAAACGTCTCTTTACATCTTCATTCATGATAGTAGCCGTAAAAGGATTCCAAACCTGATCCTGATAGAGTTCTTTGATTTCCTTCACTTGAACGGGAATGATCACTATAACTTCCGCCAGAGATCTTATATTTTTTAGACAACGGATAAGATTTTCTCCAAACTGTAACTTATCTGCAGACTCATTCATCCCCGCATATAATTCCAGCTCATTTTTCATAAGAGACTTTAAACCTGAAAAAGGTCCTTTTAGGAAATCTGATTCTGATTGTTGTAAAGAATCAAGAAGCTTATTGACCGTTCTTGTCTTATTAACCAATTCACTTTCTTGTTTTAAAAATGCTTTTTCTCTATTTATTCTAGATAACTTTAATTCTAACTGTTGAGAAAGAGCCCTGGCTACTGCGACACAATATTCTGATAATTTGTGTACATCTTGGAGATCACGAATAAACTTAGATTCAAAGGTTACATCAAGAATACTCTTAAGATAATCCTCATTCTTATCGCTTAGATTAGATTTAGAAATATCTCGCAGACTAAGACCATTAATGAGTTTTTTTATATCAATATGTTCGAGCACTTTGTTACGGTCGTACGCTACAATTTGGGATATTGGCTTTAGATAAGATGATTTATAGCTATTAGCAATTTCAAAAATTTGGGCTGAAACAGAATCATTCAATCGAAGGATGTTTAGCTGGGCATCGTCTAAAATAGTATTAATTAAAGTATCTGCTTTCTGATAATTCTGAGCAATTTCCTTAATTGATTCTTTATCTTTTTTTGTAAGTGGAAATAAAGGGACTCTCACTTTAAACCCTTCTACCTTCAAAGGCGTTCCAAGATCATTGAAAAAATCAAGTACATCTTCATAAATTTTTGAATCCTGCATCAACAAAGCTCCCATTCCACCAACCGACACTTTCGCATTATCCTGTTGTCGGAGTCTTAGATTTATAATATCCAGATAATGTTCGTTGAGGTTTGTATTCTCAAAAGAATCTGAATTACCATAATTAAGATCAACTTGCTTAGTTAAATTATCTGTCTTGGTGGTAATTACCCTAAGCAAACCTTGATCAAAACTCCAGTTCTCCTCATATCCCAAATCGGTTTTACTAAAAAAGGTCCAAACATCGTGCGCGACAGCATCTCGCAATAACCTCCCGACCATTACTTCGTTAGAATTCTCAATTTTAAAGGTACGCTGTGGAAGTCCATTAACGTACTCCAGCTCACTTTTAAACATTGTTTTGGTGATCTGGGAATTCTCTAAGCTATCTATTTGTGTCAACCATGGACCATTAGGCACCCCCTCCTGCAATCTTAAACTAACTGATTCTTTTACACCATTAAGCTTGATCACATATTGAAAATCTACCAGGTCCTTATTTTGATTCTGGGAATAAAAACCGAAATTAAAATTCCAATTACCATCTGGTAAACCATTTTTAAATGCTCCTGTGATCTTTATTGGATTACTTATAAAATCACCGTTTTTGGTAAATACATTTTCAAACTTGAATTTACCGTTTAGAATGGTATCGTTATCTTTTACAATGTAATTTGCCGTTAGGATACCGTCATACCCGCCCAGATTTCTTTGGTTTTTAATCTTGAAAGATTCTTGTGCAATCATTGGTAAGATACACGACAGGAAAATAATCAAACCCAGACGAATACCATTATTGAACCAATTGATAATATTTTTTATACGCAAAACAAGAATATGTTATCATACAAAATTACGTTTAGTTCTACGTTTTGGATGTTTTTATGCTGAAAAAAGTGGGGTTCTTTTGATTTAATTATTTTGAATTATACAATAATGATGGAGCAAGCCTTGCTCTAAAACTTAAGTAGACTACCTCATGGGCAAGCCCATGATGCATTTGTTTGAACCAAACGTTTAATTTCGAGGCAAGCCTCGGGGTGTTAGACCCTTTGGCGGTGCCAATAAAATCATCTTTTTAAAGATCCTTGATATTCTTATCGATTGATCTGATGTCCTCTTAAGAAAATTATACATTTTAAGGGTCTAGATTGTTAGAATTAACTGGGATTGGTATTGATACGCCTATTTTATTGCATAAAGAATTCAACAAAAATTTTTATCGGGTTTCTAAAATTTATATTAACCATTAAGTCAAAAATAAAATCATTTGTTTTTTTCCTATTGGTTTTTGATGTTTGAGTTACCTGTTACAGATGAACCGTTTAATCCAAAATTGAGCTGTTTTTGGTGAATGATTTTCCATTTTATTAATTTTTGGTGAAACATTGTTTAAGAGTACCTTATAGTACTCTGGACACTTTTCTTGGTAGTAAGCTAAGTGACTTTCAATTGCTTCAATGCAATAGTTGTCTTTACTTGACCGATAGTGCTTTTGCTACTTACTAAATGGAAACTTTGCGGCTTTCAGATAATTCTTTCATAATGGCATGATTTTGATTAAACAATATTTGAGCAGTGAACCAAACGGAAGCTAAAATCTTCGCTCAAAAGGAAATGGAATAAATAAATGAGGGACGAGGCAAGGACTTTATGCCGTAGTCTTTTGATGAAAGTATTTTATTAGTTAAACTTGTGGGTGTATGGTATAATAAAATTCTTAATTATCACTTCAACTCGTCAAAAAGCATGATATGAAGAGATAAATTACAACGCTTGAAACGAAATGACATAAATTACGAGGAATTAAATTTCAAGGCAGAAAAGCCAAAATATTCTACTTTTGTTGTAACCGTGTCTCTTTTCAGCTACATAAGAAATAAAAAAGCCAAAGTTTTCACTTTGGCTTTTGTGCGGGCGAAAGGACTCGAACCTTCACACCTCACGGCACTAGATCCTAAGTCTAGCGTGTCTACCAATTTCACCACGCCCGCATACGTGCGCTACCGAAGGTAGCTCTGTAAATTGTGGGTGCAAATATAAGCAAGATTTTCGATAATCAAATTCTATTCGAAAAAAAATCCTTTTTTAGTCATATTATTTTCGCTGCCTATTACCAGTACAATTTTTGTAAATTTGGTTTTAAATTAAATTCACTTCATGAATAATATTGATTCCTATATACAAGAAAACAAAGATCGATTTATACAAGAACTCATAGAGTTACTTAAATTACCTTCTGTAAGTGCAGACACTGCCTATTCACAAGATGTTCTCGACACTGCAGATGCAATTAAACTAGCTTTGGAAACTGCTGGATGTGATAAAGTCGAGATTTGTGAAACACCTGGTTATCCTATTATTTATGCAGAAAAGATTATCGATGATAACTTACCTACGGTGCTGGTATATGGCCATTACGATGTGCAACCTCCAGATCCTATTGAATTATGGGAAAGTGGTCCTTTTGAACCTGTAATCAAAAAAACATCCATACACCCCGAAGGAGCCATTTTTGCCAGAGGTGCTTGCGATGATAAGGGTCAAATGTACATGCATGTAAAAGCAGTAGAATATATGATCCAAAACGATCAGCTTCCCTGCAATGTGAAGTTCATGATCGAAGGAGAAGAAGAAGTAGGCTCAGTAAGTCTCTCAGGTTTTGTAGCGGAAAATCAGCAAAAACTGTCTAATGATGTCATTCTCATATCAGATACAGGTATGATTGCTCAGGATATTCCTTCTATAACCACAGGTTTGAGAGGTCTGAGCTATGTTGAAGTTGAAGTTACCGGTCCGAATCGGGATCTTCATTCGGGACTTTACGGAGGCGCAGTTGCAAATCCTATCAACATATTAGCAAAAATGATTGCGTCTCTTCATGATGAAAACAATCATATCACCATTCCTGGTTTTTACGATAAAGTGGAAGAGTTGTCAAAAGAAGAAAGGGCAAAGATGGCAGAGGCTCCGTTCTCTTTAGAAGCTTACAAGAAAGCATTGGAGATTGAGGATGTTTATGGGGAAAAAGGGTATACAACCAATGAACGAAATTCTATACGTCCTACCCTCGATGTAAATGGTATTTGGGGAGGATATACAGGCGAAGGTGCCAAAACAGTTATCGCTTCTAAAGCTTACGCAAAAATATCTATGCGCCTGGTTCCCAATCAGGATTGGAAAGAGATTACAGAACTGTTTGCAGAGCATTTCAAAGCTATAGCTCCACAAGGAGTTACAGTTAAGGTGACTCCGCACCATGGAGGACAAGGATATGTAACACCTATAGATAGCATTGGTTATCAGGCGGCTTCTAAAGCTTATGAACAAACCTTTGGAAAAACACCCATTCCGCAGAGAAGTGGTGGCAGCATCCCCATAGTAGCCTTATTCGAAAAAGAATTGAAAAGTAAAACCATCCTTATGGGATTTGGGCTTGATAGTGATGCTATTCATTCGCCAAACGAGCATTATGGCATTTTTAATTATTTAAAGGGTATTCAAACCATCCCCTACTTTTATAAGTATTTTGCCGAAATGCACGGCTAGTAGGAATAAAAACAATGAACATTCCGGATAATTGGAAATTGCTTAAAACGGTATCTCATGATGAGATCAAACCATTTATTAAAGAATGCCTGGAAGTAAAAGGATCCTATAAAACCTTTTACCTGATCGTAATGTTGATCTCTTTGTCATTTTTAGTTGGTCTCATTTCTTATTTTATCACAAAATTTATACGTACTGGAGAGTTCACCGGTAGTAAGCAACTGCTACTGGCCTTTGCTTTCAGCTTTACGGCACTTATCGTAATTCATGAGTTATTACACGCTTTAGCCTATAAATTGAAAGGTGCGAACAGGATCTATTTTGGTGCCGATGTAAAGAAGTTCATATTTTATGCTGGCAGCGATCTTCATCTAATCGATGGTAAAGCATTTAGAATCGTCGCCCTTTTTCCGTTCATCACTATTGCCTTGCTTACCCTAAGTTTAAGTGTCTTAATTTCAGATTTAGCCTTGTTTTTTCTGACCGTTTTTGCCTTGCATAATTTATTTTGCGGTGGAGATTTTGCGATGCTCAACTATATGGCTCAGTTTTCATTGGATAAAATAACCACTTTCGATTCTAAAAAAGCAAAAGAAAGCTATTTTTATCTTACCGATAAATTATAGGCCTTGCGTAACATTTTGAGTTTCCCTGCGTTGTTATAACATACGTCAATCAAAATTCCCTGTTATGTTAAAACGCTTTTTTCTTATTTGCTCAGGAGCCGATCTCGATCTTTTGAAAGATTGCTCAAATGGAGAGCAGAACAAATATGTTGGAATCGGAGCCACCGTTTTTTTTACCGCAGTAATGGCATTTATAGCAGGGTCTTATGCCTTATATACGGTATTTGATAATGTTTATATTGCTTTATCATTTGGTGTGGTATGGGGGCTTCTTATTTTTAACCTTGACCGATTCATCGTTAGCACGATTCGTAAAAAAGATTCGGTCCGCAGTGAATTATTTCAAGCCGCACCAAGAATTATTTTAGCAATTATCATTGCCGTGGTGATCTCAAAACCATTAGAGCTCAAAATCTTTGAAAAGGAGATAAATCAAGTGTTATTGGAGGAAAAAAATCAGATGACACTAGACAATAAGGAACAAATCGCTTCTCAATTTGCTCCGGATATTGCAAACCTTAAGCAAGAAATCTCAACGCTTGAAACACAAATAGTGTCAAAAGAAAAGGAAGTAAATGAGCTTTATGACACTTTTATTACGGAAGCTGAGGGCACGTCTGGTACCTTTAAACTGGGAAAAGGACCTGTATATAAAGAGAAACGCGAAAAGCATGATCAGGCGCTGGCAGCCTTACAGTTATTAAGAACAGAAAATTCGCAAAAAATAAAAGACAAAGAAGCTCAGATAGCTGCATTAAACAACAGCCTTGAAAATAAAATTATAAATACCCAGCCAGTAATAGATGGTTTTGATGGCTTGATGGCACGAATAAACGCTTTGGGTAAACTTCCCTTTTTACCTTCCTTTTTTATCTTTCTCTTGTTTCTGGCCATAGAAACGTCTCCCATAATCGCTAAGATCCTAGCAGACCGCGGTGTGTATGATATGAAACTGGAAGATTATGAAAACACCATTAAAGCAAACGTAACGCAGAAAAACCAAGAAAGACAAAATATGACCGAAGCCAGCTTTGCAATGAACGATAAAATTTATAAAGATATTACTGAAGATTCAGAGCTTTACGATTACAAGAAACAAAAAGCGAAAGCGGTATTGGAAATGCAGGCAGATGCTTTTTATAATCGACAGAAGAGTAGCTTATAAAGTTTAATGCATCTGACAAAGTATTTGGGGGAACTTCGCAGATGCATTAGTAGTAAACTTCAAAAGTAGGTTTAGAGTATATTTTTACTTTTTTTACTTTTTCCAGCACAAAAGTAGTGCTATCGAGAAGTGGGATGTATTAATTATAGACCAGTGAACAATTTGTATAGACAAATGGTATTAACATAGAGATGAGAAGAACATTTGCTAATTTATTAGCTGGCCATTTTGGTTCTTAAATGTTTGATCATTCTTTGCTGCGCAGCTTTTTGAGCAGCCGACAGCGTAAGTTTTAAATCCTTTTTAGAATTAGAAACGGCGATTATTTCACCTTCAAAAAAGGTCGCCCACCAGTAACTATTCAATTTATTTATAAAACGAATTCTCAAAAGATATCCGTCTTCGGTTATGGTTTCTTTATTCCACTTATCTCCTTTCCATTTCATACTAATCAATTTTGTTTATTAATACCCTTTAAAATATCTATGTGTAAAAATAGATGAACTCGCTTTTCAAATACTACTATTTCGATTGATAGAATGTTTGTCAGGATGAGTTGCATGACACAAGTGATGATATGTATATTTTAAATTAAACAAAAAACCCTAGCTATATCAGGCCAGGGTATTTGGGGTCTTCAAAAAATGGTATAATAAATTTCTTACTTTTTATGTTGTCAAATGTACGTTTATTAGTTGTTTCATACATCAATTTTCGGTTAATGGAAGTTTACTGTCGATTAATGGTAGATTCCTGTCGGTGAAATGTAAGAATTACTCTACGAAAACGTTTTAGATGGGGCTTTAAAGCTTATCCACTTTAGTCTTTGTCACAACAAAAAACGATTACATAGCCTGTTCTTGAAAATGTTCAATAGCAATGGGTTGTAATGGATCGAAATAATCTTTCCTGCTAAAATTAGATACTATTAGCCAGCTAATGTAAAAGCTTAAAGAAAAAGTGCCTGCTCAGATTTGGGGGGAATCATTACTGGCAGACACTTTTTGCATATATTTTGTATTACTATGCCACGTTTTCTATGAAAGAAGTAGGTCTTTCTGTATTCAAACTAAAGACTTTTACCTCAGGTGTTTCGAACATACTTGTAAATCCGTAGGCCCACCATATATTCATAAGCCGATAAGGAATTTGAAGTGCATCTTTCATACCCAGTCTGGAATCATCAACATGCACCCATCTATGTAAAGCCTGCTCTTTCATATAACCCATCACCTTTTTTCTACCGTATTTTGATTTCATTCTTAAGAATATTTCAACATCAAATAACCATCTACAAATAAAGTCTTTTTGAAAAATTACAGGAATCAGCTCCCGTCTAAATACTTTAGCTCCACACTGCGTATCTTTAATAGGTAATCTTAAAACGCAATAGATAAAGGTTTTAATCACTTTTGAAAGCATGCCTCGCAACGGATTTCGTTCAATACCCTCTTCTGAAAGCGCTCTCGATCCAAAAACCATAGAAAGATTTTTATTTGAATGCAATTCATTTACCAACATTTTTAAATCATTAAAATCTGTTGAAAGATCTGCATCTAAATATCCTACGTAGGAAGCATCTACTCTATTGAACAAATAATTAGCACCTGCATTCACCGCAGCAGCTTTGCCCATGTTCTTTTTTAGATTTAAGACGGTAATTTGCAAAGGAGCCTGCTTTTTCATTTGATGAAGTATTTCTAAGGTTTCATCACTACTCCCATCATTTACAAAACATAAGTGAAACTGTTTTTCTTTATTTATGAAATTGATAAACGCATTGGTATCTAATCTGTTTGCTTCGTTATAGCATGGTACAATGATTCCGGTTTTCATGATATTCTGATTTGAGGTTTATGCTGTAAAAGTAGTATGAGTAATAAGAGAATCCGGGATCAATTCGATTGACAACCTTCCAGTTTAGCTCAATTGCAAAAACCAATAGATAAATACCGAGGAAAAAATAATCAATCTCATTCATCGATAGAAATCTACCTCTGAACTTTCCTTATCGTACTTCATTATAAAGAGCTCCTATCTTAGATAATGACTAATTGGTTATGAGATAAGAGAATATTATATTTACAATTCTATATTCTTGAGCCCCCCTCATTTCAACTATTGGTCAATTGTTTTCTGTAATTCAGATTACAGGAATTGGTTAAGCATAAGACCCCATGAACAAAAGAGATTCAAGCCTATCTATTCTACTCCTGGCATTATTTGTCGGACTAGCATTTAATGTATCTGCCATCTTTTTTACGCTTGAAACTACCTATGATGCACTTATACATTTATTTTTTGCAGATCATTATGCAAACAGTTGGTTTGAGCCCTGGGAAAATAGGTGGTATACCGGCTTTACCGTCATGGGATATCCACCGCTCGTTCATCAACTGATAGCGCTTTTTTCTTATATAGGCGGACTCAAATTTGGTTTATTTTCAGTGGCCATCTTATGTATCATCTTATTCATTTCGGGTGTTTTCAGGTTTACCAGACTCATGACAGGTAATACTAAAATAGCGGGTTATGCTGCGTTACTTGCTTCGTTATCTTCTTCTTTCGTGGAGACTCTTCATATTTTTGGTCAGTTGCCTAGCATTATGGGAATTTCCATTTTAATGATAGCTCTTCCTGAGATCTATCAGTGGATCAAGACAGGCCTTTTAAGGTATTTGATTACATCGCTTTCTTTAATAGCTGTGACCGTTACCTCTCATCATGTGACACCCATTTTCGGGATGGTATTTTTCATCTTTCCGCTTATTGGCATGGCTATTATGGATACATCACGAGAACGTGTTAATTCTATGAAAGAAATTACATTTGGCGTTTTCTTTAAAGCTTTTCTATTTCTCTTTAAACGCATTATCTTATTTGGATTCCTGTCACTCATTATTATCATTACCTGTATATTGCCTTACTGGATCAATTCTAAAAACAACCCAATAACTCAGGTACCCATACCCCATGGCTCAAGAGATAATTTTCTGGAAGTTACCTCTTCGGGATTGGTCTTTTTTCTTATCCCCTGGGGAATTCTGTTGCTACTACTGCCCTATATTTTTTATCGATATTACAGCAAACGGTATTTATTCTTCGGGCTATCAATAAGTATGTTAACGCTGTTAGGTACTGGAGGTACTACCCCACTGCCTAAAATGATGCTCGGGGAAACGGCCTTCAATATTCTAACTCTTGACCGTTTTACGCTTTGGGCATCAATCATGTCGCTTCCGCTCTTTGGAGAATTTGCTTATAGATACGTTGAAGGGGATTTACGAGATTGGACTCGACAGAAATTTGGCGCTCTTTACCACAAAATTTTAGGCGGAGGATTGGTCGCCGTTTTTCTATTCATGACGGTATTTACTATTAGTCTCGGTTATTTCAGACCTTCCCAGCCCCAAAAAATAAAAATGCTGCCCATTATTAATTTTCTGAATCAGGATGAGCATGATAAGTGGCGGTACCTCACTCTCGGTTTTGGTGATCAAATGGCATGGTTATCGGCTCAAACCAAAGCACTCACTGTAGATGGAAATTATCACTCTGCGAGAAGACTCCCGGAATTAACGACCAGAGCTATCGAACGACTGGAAAATTCCAAATTTAAAGGTATCGAAGGCATTGGCTCCTTACAACAATTTTTAACCGTACCAGAAAAATATCATCTCAAATACATCTTTTCCAATGACAAGTTCTACGATCCTTTATTATTTTTCTGCGGATGGCAACGACTTAGACAGTTAGAAAATGGTATAATGGTTTGGGAACGCCTCAATGTACCTCCTCTACCTACATTATTACCTAAGGATGATGTCGCCACCGTATTAAAACTTATGTGGGGAATTATTCCGGTAAGCACACTGCTTTTAGCATTTATCATAAATATTCAATGGATATGGCTACAGAATGCTCGTCAAAAAAGAACGCTGGAAATAACCTCATTTATACAAACAGGTAATTATCTAAAGTTTCCTTCCCGATTGTTTTGGTTTTCCAAAATCTGGGCCATCTTTATTCTTGGATTAACTGCCTATGGTATCTTTCACTTTTATCTTAAGAATGAAGCATCCTTATCTCCTGAAAACGTAGTTAAAGCCTATTTTGATGCGATCGATTTTAAAGAATTCGAAACCGCATACTCCCTACTAGACCCTGAAAGTAACCTCTCTAAAGAGGAATATATGTTGAGAGTTTCGGTAAACGACGGAATTCTGAGTTCTTACGCAAAACTGGACGCTATTAAACTGAGTGTAGTGCAAAAAGCTGAAAACACTGCGGATATGAATGTACAAACTCAGTGGATTACCCCCCTAGAAAGAATAGATAAGACCTACATGATTCATACTGTTAAAAGAAATAATAAGTGGTACATGATTCCAGAAGAAATTGACATGGATATCCCTCCAGATCAATTCTTTATTCAAAATACAACCCAATTTTATAATCATGGTAGACGACGTATTACTACGCAACAGACTCACCATGAAGATATTCTCAAACAGCCTGTTGTCGAAGTGCTAAACGCCAGATTACTGTTACAGAATCAACAATACATTGTAGTAGGAGAAATTCAAAATATAGATAATATTCCCGCAGATGTATCTTTAAAAGCATCTTTGTATAATACAAATGATGAGGAACTAGCCTCCTTCAATGCAAAATATCATGTAAAACACAAATTATTACCTAAGGAGACCAGTCCTTTCCGCATTAACTTCGAAGGAATCGCCTGGTCGGAAATAAATGATTCGATCCCAAAAAGTTTTAATCCCGAAGAATTCACTCCTATTACATTAAAAGACGTTCCTGAAAAGTTCGATCTGCAAGTAGCTACCAATGTTGCTACGACCGATCTTTATAAAAGCGTGAGTCTTTACCAATTAAAAATTGAAGGTAAAAAGTTACAGGGCGTACTTTTTAATTCCGGGTTACAGGAAATCACCATCGCCCAATTACTCATTTCCTGTTATGATAAAGACAAGAAACTTCTAGATGTCAAACATCACTTTCTACGCGAAGGAATACGACCACAACGCAAGCAATCGTTTCAATTCTATATGGATGACTCTGCTTCAGAGCCAAAAGTCATTTCTACAGAAATGCAAAACATATTTATTAACGGATTACCTAATGACGAAGTTTCCCGAAAAGGGATGCCCGTTCGAAAAGATCATAACCAATCTTATATGCAGTCGGTAAATATGGGTGCTATACGATTCCTTAAAATAGATATTAACGCTTATATAGGTAACCCTATTTAATGAAATCACTCATTATACATACCGTACTATTTTGTCTTTCATTATGCTTCATACTCACCATAGGACAGGCAGTATCAAACTCCATCGACACTTCTCTTCCACAGCAACAAAATTCTCAGAAAACCTATATTGCTGGTGAAAAAATCATATTGAGCTTTTCACCCTTACTAAAACCTACTGACTTTTTACATTGCTCTTCCAGTTATGGATCTGCGATCATCTTTCCGACAAATAAAGATGGCATCTCAAAATTTATCGTTCCTGAATTTCTTGCACGTAGCACGGGATTCGTAAACTGGGAGTTAGTGTCTGATGATCTCCTAACTTCGGGCACTTTTCAAATCTTACCTGATGCACAGAATCAAACCTTTTTAGAAACTTATCTGGGGCCTCAACAAATTTTTGCAGGAGGTAACGATTATGCTATGATGACGGCAATTCCTGTGGATCAATTCGACAATCCATTACAAGATAGCACAGCATTGCTTTTTAATACACAGTTTGAAAATGATAACAGACAATTTTCAATATTGACAAAGAATATGATCGCATGGAAACAGCTATTCTCTACAGAAAAAATGGGACGCATATTAACGACGGTACAAACACCCACCTCATTTTCTAAAGAAAAAGCAATTGAAGTCTATCCGTTCATTCCTCAAAATTTCAAAATATTCGTGAATCGACATCATGACTTTGCAGACGGTAATCAGATTGCAGAACTACGAACATCGATTATTACAGATAAATTTAACAATATTATAGCGGATGGTACACTAGTCGATTTTTTAATCACGGATCAAGACGGGTATAAGCTAAAAATATCGGCAAGTACAATAAACGGAATTGCGACAGGTAAGCTATTGCATCCGGAAGCACCTGCTAATTTTACCATCAAAGCGTATATACATGGAGTAGCCGAAAGTGAATCTATTACGCTTCCGTTTAAGGCAGCAGTCGCAGATTTTGACATTCAGCTTACTCATAATAATTTCCATATTTACGTAGGACCTATAAAAAGTTTTATGAATCAACTGGTGCCGGATGGTCTCAGGGTGACGCTGGAATGCTATCGCAAAAATGCTCTGATCTTAAAAGACCAAAAAACAACAGTTGAAGGGCAGACAAACTGGTCTTTAAATCCTGTCTACTTCCCAGAGGGTATAGACGAGATTCGCATTACAGCAGCCGGCATCGAAAAACATTATAAATTGAAGAATCCTCAATGAAAGTCAATAGTAACATTTACCGGGCAGGTCTTATTATCTCATTTATTGCGGTTAATATTCTGATCATATCAGGTATCACTTCAGTTATATCTTATTTGAACACGGGAGCAGAAAGATCTTCAATGCTACACCTCAATATTGAAAAAGAACATCCGTATCAACCACAAGTAAACTGGTATCCGTTTAAAAATGAAGGAAGACCACCAGAACCTCAAACCATAAAAGAATTACAAAAAGATTATCTGAATGCCTGGTATATAAGGAATATCGCCTATTACTCTAATAACAAATACGGAATTAAGGATTATTATACAGACAGTGCTCGCGTACGTCTTTATGATCAGTTAGAGTATCAATTGGAAAATGATATTCATTTAGAATCTACCACTATAAAGCATCATCCGGAACTTTTATTTTACAGTGCAAACGGACACATGGCTGTGATCAATGATAAAGGGGTAGAAAGGTTCGAACGTGTTGTCAAGGGTGAAGAAATTCTTTTAGAAGTAGAAGAGAAAAATGACTATAAGTCTATTCTATTACTTGAAGATGGATTCTGGCGAATAAGGCATTTGGTAAAAGGCAAAAACACATACCAAAAAATACCAGAACAAACAGCCAACGAGCTCTTTATAGAAAATGCTTTTTTACTTCGTGATACTACTTCTTTCAATGTAAAGGGAATTAATTACTATCCGGCCAAGACACCCTGGGATCTTTTTGGAAGTAGTTTTGATAGCATTGTATTATTCCAAGACTTTAAATTAATTCAATCTGCTGGTTTAAACAGTATTCGAATATTTATACCCTATGAAGATTTTGGTAAAGAACAGGTTAAACCTGAAAAGTTGCAAAAATTAAAAATGCTACTTGACATTGCAGAACAAAACCAATTAAAAGTCGTGATTACTTTGTTTGATTTCTATGGTGATTATTCGGTTTTGAACTGGACCATAACCCATAGACATGCAGAACACATAGTCAATAGTATTAAAGATCATCCAGCGCTGCTCGCATGGGATATAAAAAATGAACCTGATCTGGATTTTGACTCCAGAGGAAAAAAAGTGGTACTTGCCTGGCTTAAAAGCATCATCAAAATTATAAAAGATATTGATAGTTCTCATCCTGTAACCATAGGTTGGTCTAATCCTGAAGTGGCCATTAGCCTTAAGGATGAAGTCGATTTTATCTCATGGCATTATTACAGAGATCCGGCATCTATTGAAGAAGCGTATACCAAGTTAAAATCAGAGATTCCTGACAAGCTTTTAGTATTGCAAGAATTCGGACTTTCTTCTTATCGTGGTATCTGGGCGCCCTTTGGTAATTCAGAAAAGGATCAGGAATTGTACCACCAAAAAATGCAGCACTTTATAAAAAATAAAGAACTGCATTTTATGTCTTGGACGTTGTATGATTTTGAAAACATCCCTAAAGAAGTAGTTGGAAGATGGCCTTGGAGAAAACAAAAACAAAAATACTTTGGTTTTATAGGTGTCGATGGTACCCGTAAACCTTCTTTCAAATATATATCCAGCGATTAAATACTATTACACGCTTTTTACTTCTTCCCGTAAGTTGCCTTTTTTTGATTGCAGCCATCTAAAATGCTCCAAATAAATTTCCACAATTCGCTCCATCGGAAGCGAGCATGCCGCTTTGTAATTTTGTTGCCCTATAGAAATACGATTCGCATCGTCAGTGATCACATTTCTAATGGCAATTGCCATAGATTTAACATCTTCCGGAAGAAAAAACTCTCCTGTATAACCCTCATCTCTTATGAGAGTTCCCAAATCTGATAGGTCTGGTAAAACGACTGCTTTTCCATAGCTGCCCGCCTGATGTAAAACTCCTGAACTTCCGGTAGTTGAAGTATAAGGAAAAACCACTACAGCACTCTTTTTAAAAATCTCCGGAACATCTTGCTCTTCCACATATCCCGTAAAACGAAGATTCGTAAGATGCGAATATTTCTGGCGTACACTATCTAAATAGCCTGGCGTATTCGGGCTGTCTGTTCCTGCAACAACGATTTCAATATCTTCTAGGCCTTCATTCATTAATAATTCGCAAGCGTCTATAAGCACCTCTACTTTTTTATACGTCCCGAATTTTCCAAAGGCCATAATTTGCTTTGGTCCCTCCGGTAATGAATAATTGGGAGAAGGGGGTGTCTCAAAGGCACCATGAGGTACGAGAACTACTTTTTTAGTATTGTATTTTTCAGAAAGTATGTCCACATATTTTTTGATCGTGACGGCTACAAGGTCAGACATCAAAAGAAAACGAGTCAAAGAACTACCAATAAAATTATAGATACGCTTGACAAGAGGATTCCTGGTAAATCCTGCGTTTTCCAAGTCTACCCTTTCCAGAATATTATGTAGTAAGACGATGGTTGGTATTCCCCTTAATTTGCATGATGCCGGAAACAGAAGCCCTAAAGCAGCTGGAATCTTTTTGTCTCCAAATTTTAGAAATTGCAGATTACAAAGCACAGCATCAGGTCTTGTCTTTGAAATAGCCCGATTTAGCGTTAGTAAGTTTTTATAATTGTTAAAACTCCAGCATTTAACGATTGTTATTTTGCAACCTCCTATACCAGTCGGTAAGTCCGTTTCCTGTGGCTCAGTATCCGTTAAAAGGATAAGTTCTTCCACCTGCTGATTAGCAGCAAAATGCTTTACCAGGTGATATCCGTACTCATTTAGGGTAACTTTGCTGGGGGGTAATGCAGTTACTAGTGCGAGTTTCATAAGTAGTATTTTAAATATTAGATTTGAGTTTTATTTAATTCCGCTTCTTATTTATAAAGAAAATTGTTTCTTGTTTTGAGAATACATCTTAAAAAATATACATTGAGAAATAAGCAATACAGCCATTGCGATAATTTGAACATACACTACTTGGTCCAAACTTTCGTGAAAAATCACTATTAGAAATACCTGAACGAGTCCCATCACTCCGGAAATCACCACCGGAATGTATTTTTCCAGAGAAAGAAAATAGTAACAGAAAATATTTGATATAGCAAATAAAGAGGTAGCCGTGGCATACAACCAAAGTAAGTGAGCCATAGAAATATACAGATCACCAAACATGATGTTGATAATAAGTTCTGGCATAATCGCACAAGAAAGTACAATCGCAACAGATAAAAGTGCTATCCAACCTACATATTTAAATAATTCACCTTTATGAGATTCTCCGTTTTTCTGTTTTTGTACTACTGCAGGCAGCAGTTGCATCACAAACATCCATGCTACAAAGTAAACTACACGACCTATTAAAGCGAGCGAAGCATACAATCCAGCTTCCAATTGAGAAAAGTAATGTTTGACCAGAAGAATATCGCTATTGTTAATAATAATTTGTGTCATCTCATAGAAAGCGGTGATCGACAAAAAAACGATCATCGCTTTTTTCTGATGGCTATCTAATTTATCTGAAGGTTTATTAATAGATAGCGTTTGTTTGTCAAGCGGAAAAATTCCTAACAATAAAGAACACAGTATTCCTATAGAAACCAATATAGATGTATCTGTCTTAAAGAGCCATAGCAGCCCTAACGTAATCAGCAGACGGCTCCACATTTCAGTTTGGTAGGTCATACTCAAAGCGCCAAATCTTTGTTTTCCCTGAAAAACACCTCTGTTAACACTTAATAGAAAATATATAGGTACACCAATTCCTAATATAGTAAACATAGAATAGGCGCTTGTTTGAAATATCTGCTGCAGGTCTTTCGAAAAAATAATCAGCAGCGAACCAAAAATAACACCCGCTAAAAGAGCGTAGCAAAACATTTTCTTTCGAAAATGAACTGATACACTTTGATCGAAGGTTACCGTAAATTTGGCGGTTGCCAATTGAAAGGTCATTGCTAAAAAAGACATGATCAAAAGCAGGGTAATCATTAATGCTGCATCTGAAAAAGCCGAAGGACCAAGAACCCTACCGAGTATTAAGTTGTACAGATAATTACCAGCATTTACAAGCAAGCTGGAAAGCATAAATATATGTCCTGAGGTAAATTTATTAGGTAGTGCTTTTAGCGCTGCTAATTTCATGATTACTAAGATTTGGGCATTCCAAATATCAGAATATTGATTGAAATCTCCTTCAATTTTCGACGAGCAGCAGAGAAGTGTAGACGAAAATTTGAACATGAATGCTTAACTTGCAAACTGAAAATTCCCACTTAGCCCCAACATGAAAAAGTTTTTTATCTACGTATGTTCTTCGGTATTTACCATCACGTTATGTTATGCTCAACAACCGCTACAGAAAGGTTTTAACTTACTTGAAAATGGTGATTACGCCAAGGCAGAAGTGTTCTTTGAAGAAATTATCCGTAAAGAGCCTGAAAATAAAACAGCGAAGCTTTGTTACGGAAGGGCCGTAGGTCTTAATGGTCAACCTGAAAAAGCGCTCGCTATATTTACAGAATTAAGAGATCTATACCCTTCGGATTTTGAAATTAAACTTAATTATGCGGAAGCACTTTTGTGGAACAAAAGATTTGACAAAGCTCAAGACTATTACAAAATTTTAGTTTCTGAGCAACCAGAAAGCTTTTCTGCATTATTGGGCTACGCTAATACCTTATCTAACCTAAAAGCATATGAGGAAGCGCTTGAAATCGTAAATAAAGCATTAGCAGTATCTCCGGGAAATCCGAATGCATTGCTTTCAAAAAAATACATCAGGCTCGGGTTTGCCAACCAATATAGCACCGATCAGAAATACGAACAGGCCTTGGTTATATTAGCAGAGAACCTAAAAGATTTCCCCAATGACAAGGAAACTCTTTTGAATATTGCCAACATCTATCTGATCACCAAAGAAATTGAAAAAGCGAATCAAACCTACCAGCAATTAGCCATCAATAAGATAGATTCTATATTGGCTTTCAATGGAATGGCTTTAGCTGCGCATCTAGACGAAAAAGATAAAAAAGCGCTCGAGTTGGCAACCAAATCTCTTTACCAATCTAAAAACATAGAGATGGGGATGCTGAAAGAGCAAACCCAGGAAAGATATGCACAAGCACTCATTTGGAATCGAAAGTATTCAAAAGCAGCATCTTATATAGAGAGCTTATCACAAAAACATCCTGATCGTAACTGGGTGCGCTCGTTGTTGGCAACCTTGAACCTCTACAAGAGTAACTTTAAAAGGGCTTCGGTGTATTATAAAGAAATGCTGGTTAAAGACAGTGCTTCTTTTGATGCTAATTTAGGACTTGCTAATTCTTACAAAGCAATGGAGCAGTTAAAGAAAGCCAGGCAGGCGGCATTTCGTACCCTTCAGTTTTATCCTAATCAAAAAGATGCGGTTAATTTTATAAAGAATATTGAACGGAGCCTTACGCCTGAATTAGATCAACAAGTTTCCTACACTTTTGATAATGGCGATAATGAGGCATTTAGCAGTGTATCTAAATTAAAATTACCCTTGAACTATGTTTTTTCTTCAGTTACTTCATTAGACTACCGAACCACCAGGAATAAAAGAACGGATAACCAAGCTTCTACAATTACTTTTCAAACCGGATTGGCTTGGGACGTAAGTTCGAAGATACGTCTTAACGGTCATGGAGGTATTTTGAAAGCTTCTTCTTTCTCTGGAGATTACACTTCGTTTATAGGCAGTGCATTCGCTAATCTTAAATTGTTAAAACTTCAAGATATCGAAATGGGGTATCAAAGAGAAGTTCAGAATTTTAATGCGGATCTTTTAGACCAGGCAATAATTTCAAACAATTACTATATCAATCACAATCTCAACACAAACTTTAATTTAGGCTGGTTTACACAATATTTTTATACCTCTCAAAGTGATTCAAACGAACGCAATCTGTTCTTCACGTCGTTATATTACAATATTTTTCGTAAGCCGATTCTAAAGGCTGGTATCAACTATCAATATATCAGCTTTAAAAATCAGGTTCCCGGTATCTATTTCAGTCCGGAAAGATTCAACGCTGTCGAGCTTTTCACCGATTTTTTGAAACCGATTGCAAATACTCCAGCAAAAGAATGGTTTTATCAACTAAGTGCAGCTGGTGGATACCAGTTTATCGAAGACAATGAAAAACAAGCTACCTATCGATTTAACGGAATTTTGGGATACAAGTTTTCCAACCGTCTTCACACATCAGTATACGCTAAACATAGCAATATAGCTTCGGCGACAGCAGCGGGATTTACTTTTACAGAATTGGGTTTTCAGCTAAAATGGTTAATTACCTCTAAACCATTGTTTAGATTAAATCCATAACTTATATAATTAAGAAAATAAATTCTGTAGTGAAAAATTAACCGTTTGGAGGACAACCGGGATCATTTGAATTCAAACATGTAGGTCCTTCGACCGTATTACAATAGTTAGTACCACAATTATTAGAACCTCCCCCACATCCAAGAGTGACAGGTGGGCAATTGTAAGAACCCCCAACAACTGCCATTTGACTTAGAGTACTTATTTTAACTTTCTTGAACTTAAGATTCTTTACTGATTTTTTCATTTTTTGAGACTTTTCTTTCAAATAAGTTACGAATTAAAAACAAAAAACCACCTTACGGTGGTCTTAACTTCTAGTTTTGCTTTCTTTAACTTAAAATAGTTTCACCTATTATTTGGTTTATGCAACAGACTTTGTCTCAACAACATCTTGTTCGACGTGTGTCGTATTTGTATTATTTAAAATATAATCTGCCGATAATTTGGTATTCTGAGTGGATTTTTTACGTCCCAGAAAATGGGATCCTATAAAAAAAACTGCATAACACGCTAAAGCGATAAGGTAATTTTCCATGATAATAAGATTTTAAGGCGTTTGCAATATACAAAATATTTGAAAAACTCGATTAATTTTCGAGATTTATTATACTTTAAATAAATTTCGTTGCAGTATTCCTTACTAACTTGATATTATATACGTATAAAAACCCTCATTTAGATTTCGAGAGTGAAAAATAAATGAGTTTTTATTGAATAATTCGTAAAAATAGATCAAGATCAATAGCTCAACTTAGGTATTTTTTGATCTTAAACAGTATCGAGGAAGAAGTAAGGTTCAACTCCGGTGATAGCATTTAAGTACCCAAAATACAGTATTAAAAATGAAAAGTTTCAAAAATAATTCTTCTTAGGTATCCTAACTCCCACTGTAACTAAAGTGTATCGGTTTAGTAGTTCGGTCTTTATAATAAATTGAGTCTTTTAATAAGCTCGGGTTTACTCGAACGGCTCACCGGTATTACACTCTTATCTATGAGTACGCTATTATCTTCAATATCGATAATTTTCTTGAGATTGATAATATAAGAACGGTGTACTTTTAGAAAGATGTCATCTGGTAATTTTTCTTCTATCTTCTTCATAGTGGAGTGCACAAGGTAATTTTTAGCTTCCGTTCGAATATTGATATAGTCGCCTTTAGCTTCAATGAAGAAAATATCAGGCATATTAATTTTGATGAGTCGTCTATCTATATTCACATAAAGATCATTCGCTGAAGTTTCTTCTTTCTCGTTTTTAATCTTATCGCTCTGAGACGGAAGCGAAAAATTCTTTGCTTTCTGTAAAGCTTTTAAGAATCGAGGCAAGGACAACGGTTTAACCAGGTAATCGACAATGCATTCATATTCAAATGCGTCAATTGCGAGGTTTCGGTCTGAAGTAGTCAAAATTACTCTGGGCGGATTCTTTAGCGTTTGAATAAAATCAAATCCTGTAAAATCCGGCATATGAATATCCAGAAAAATAAGATCTACTTCATGTTGGTTGAGAAATTTGATTGCTTGAATAGCGTTAGAAAATTCTTCTATTACGTTAAGAGATTCAACACCCTTGGCTAACTGAGTTAAGATTGCTCTGGCTGCTGCTTCATCATCAATAATAATACAATTCATTACGTAGGTTTTAGAGCTCGGCTATGAAGTCCTCTATTTGCTTCAGCAAAGTCTCAAATTTAACTTGTAAAGTATTGTTGGGGGTAAGAAATCTTAGGCTATTTTCATATTTTTCCGCTATAAAGTAGCCATTTTCGAAGCCTAAAATACTAATTTTATGTTTAAGTTTATGTACAATTTCGGCGGTTTCTTTTAATTTATTTTCTTTACGCAGAGATTCATATAATTTTTTCTCATCAGGAAACTCATTTTTAATTACGCCAATAAGTTTTTGCTTGAAAATAGTATCGTTTGCTGCCAATGATTCTATATAGTTTAAATTAGGAGTTTCGTTCATCACACTTCTTTTTTAATACTAAAAATAACATGAGAACCTTGCCCTGGCTCAGATTCAATATAAATATCCCCCTCGTAAAGATCAATGACCTTTTTGACGATAGCAAGTCCTATCCCACTGGATGTACTCTTACTGTCCAGCTTCTGAAAAATATCGAAGATCCGTTTCAGATACTTCTCTCCAATGCCCTGACCATTATCTGAGATCACAAATTTGTGATAAGATCCTGTATCCTTGTAAGCTATTAATATGTATCCTGAAGGTTTATCGATCGCATTCAAAGCATTTGCTATTAAATGATGGAATAGTTGCCATAGAGCAAATGGGTGTGCATTGATGGTTGGAAAATCTCCTGCAAGATCGAAGCTAACGGTATCTGAAACTTTCAGTCCGTCAATCACTTGATGGATGAGTGTTTTAATTGGTACCTCCTGCTTGCTTTCGTCTAATTTATCGATTCTCGTATATATCAGTATACCCTGAATCAATCGATCCATTTTTTCGAGGTTTTCACCAATTAGTACTAAGTTCTTTTGAGCGTCTGACGGAAGCTCTTTTTCGTAATCTTCTTTTAACCAATAAGTGAGCGCGTTTATATTGCGTAACGGAGCTTTCAAGTCGTGAGAAACCATATGGGCATAATTATTAAGTTCCTGATTTTGCCTTTCAAGATTAGCTAACAGGTCTTGCTGCTTTTCATAGGTCTTACAGGCTTCTAACGAAATAGCAAATTTTCTAACAATTGGCTCCAACTGCATCAACTCTGCAGGAGAAAACTCAGATTTAATACTGCTGTGCAAAAAAAGTAATCCCTGACTTTCCATAAAAAACACGGCCACGCATCCTTCTTTTATCACTGAAGGAGCAATTGAAATGAGGGTTTCATCTACAGGATAAGATACCGGTACTTGCCTTTTGTATAATTCCTTTAGAAAAGCCTTGTCTACTATCTTATCGACATCCCTGTCCGGCACCGGAAGTGAGTAAGGCACAATACATTCTCCGTTCTGATCTGCATAGATCCAGCAAGAACTCAAGTTCTTTCTGGCCAACAGGTTCTTTAGAAACTGGTCACAGTTTTCTTTGAAGGATAAAGATTTACCAATGGTCATTGAAAACTCATAGAGCTGAAGTATGGTTTCAATATGATTTGTTTCTGTCGTTTTCATTCAAACAATCCTACTACTATGGTTTTATTATAAAACTCCAGATAACCGTTGCCCTGAGAAGCGATTTCCCCTAACGTTAATACACCGTTGATCGCTTTGATCATGTTGGCTTTGGTTAGCTCCTTTGCCACCGCTGCTAATTCGTCCTCAAATTCATCTTCTAAAAACAGTACTCTTGAAATGCAGTCTATTACGAAAGCCTGTTCTGGGTTTTTAAGGGCATTTACGCTTGTTTTAGCTGCCTCACTCGCTGCAGCTATTAAAGCATCTTTATCTCCCACAAGAATATCCAACATAGTGTTTTCCGGAACCTCTCCCACACACACCAGTGCCCCGGAGTTATCGGTGCTTATTGGATCTCTTACTACATACTCGGTTCCTTCTTTTAAAATTCCAAAAGGATATGACTTGGCTTCATTGAAAAAATTAGCCGAAGAAACTGTTTTATTTTGGCTGGTTTCAAGAGCCGTTCTGTAAATATCAAATGCAGGCTCCCAGTTGAGCTGGTTTATGATGTTTCTAGTTGTTTTAGTAGCTATTACCGGGCCCGCTACTTTTTGCCATCCATGTTTGACTCCCGCAGCTGACTTTTTCTCCAAAAGCATACAAACTGCCGCATTTTGAAAAACCCCTTCGCTATTGAAAACCGCAGGTTGCTGCTTCAATGAGAGACTACCAGCCCCTCCTCCCATATACAAAGTCTTATTTCCAAATTGTTTATACAACTCAGAAATATAATAAGAAATATTTGGGGCTAATCCGTCTACGAAGGTAAGCATGCAATAACTGGAATCTTTTTTCAACTCCATAGTCGGTATGTCAAAATCCATCGAATCCAAACTCCTTATCATAAAAATCCCATCTTTTACAAGGGTGTCAAAATAGCTTACTACAATTCCTTTATCAAATGTTTTACGACCGTAAATCACCTTGGGGAATATCCCACCCGCAAATGGTATTGCTCTTTTATTTAACTCTGTAATCAAGTATGAGATCTGAATTTCCGAATGCTCGGCAACACAGATAAGTGCAGCTTTTCCATCAGCATGTTTCGCAATGGCATCTGCCAGTGATTTTGGATTTGTTATGTCTAAATACATTGTAGTATTAGGATTGTTTTTTGATGGTGAAATAAAAGGTCGTGCCCTTATCTATTTCACTCTCCAGCCATATACGACCGTTATATTGATCAATAATCTTTTTGACGATTGAGAGTCCTATTCCCGTCGAATCTTCATGCTTACCTAAGGACTGAAAAACTTTAAAAATCTTTTTATGATATTCTTCCGGAATACCGATACCATTATCTTTAATAGCAAATTCCCAATATTTTTTCTTCTCTCTACAACTTATCTCAACAATTCCTTTTTCTTTATTAGAATAGTTTACAGCATTGCTTATAAGGTTTTGAAAAAGCTGTTGCATTCTAATGGCATCTGCCAAGATCACTGGTAACTTGGTTTTCACATGTACAGACACATGAGATGGAATAAAAATAGTTCTGATAATATCACTCACCAGCTCTTCAATTGAAACTTTCTCTTTAATATGCTTTGAATTTTGAACGCTGGAGTATCGCAAAATGCCATCGATAAGATGATCCATTTTTTGAATCTTTTCCTGCATCATCTTTAAATTTTCGCGCCCACTATCATCCAGCAATGGTTCATAATCTTCCTGCAACCAGGAAGCCAGGGCACTTATACTTCGCAAGGGTGATTTAAGATCATGCGACACGATGTGTGCAAACTCTTTAAGCTGTTCATTATTACGTTCTAATTCTTCCAGTAGATCTGCACGTTGTTTTTCTACCTTCTTTCTCATATTAAGGTTAAAAACATGGCGTAATTTCGCCGCAGTTAAATTGGCAATACTAATAAGTGTTTGTAGATGAGAATTTGTAAAGTAATTTTTTGACGAGTGTTCTGAGTCTATAATGCCAATCACCTTACCTTCAGATATTATAGGCACTGTTATCTCTGAATAATTTACAATCTCATCGGGAATGTAGCGACTGTCTTTTGAGGTATCGGGTATAATCTCTGCCTTTCCGGTAAGAGCTACTGAACCAACAATCCCTTTACCAAGCTTTACGCGCATTTGCGGTGAATATCCATCTTTTTTATACTTTTTTATTCCATAAGCAGTAGGAACCAGAAATTCTTTATTATCATCGAAGGTGTAAATCAAGCAATCTTCAAACCCAAATAGATTCATAGTGTTCTCTGCAATGATCCAGGTAATTTCTGTAAGATCTGTCTTCCCAAGAATGGAAGACATAATGTTGTTGAGTACTTTTAAGGTTGAAGATTCTTTAATCTGACTCGTAATATCTTCGATCATACCTACCTGATATTTCTCATTACCATTCTTATCGATCACAGAATTTATAATGGTTTTACCGATAATTAGAGAACCGTCCTTTTTCTGGTAGGTTTTTATTTTTGACTTTTTTTCAGAATTTTTTTCGTGTAACGCATAAAATTCTTCTGAAATCACGGGTATTTTAATATCAACTGCAAAATCACTTATATTTTTATGTAGCAGTTCTTTCTCATTATATCCTAAAATATCCTGAAAAGCGTTATTAGACTTAATGATATAACCGTTAATGGTAAGAAAGATCCCCACCGGTGAATTATCGATAATAATATCAAGTTCACGTTTTTGCTCCTCGAATATTTCTTTATTTATAGTTTCCTGAGTAATATCTCTTACAATACCTTGAGCAGCAATTGGTTTACCTTTAGAATCATAGATCATGCTGCTATTAACGTGCACCAATCTAGGTTGTTTCTCTTTCGTGAAAATACGTGCTTTGTAATTGGTATAAGACCCTTTTGCATAGAGTTCCTGAAAAGCTTTTGCCGTATACTCCACATCATCCTTATGAACCAACGAGAGAAGATTGAACGGCTCTTCTTCGATATTATAACCCAGAAGATCTACGGCCGCATTATTCATTCTGATCACGTTCCCGTTTATGTCAATTACTACATAAGCATCTACAATGTTCTCAAATACTCCCTCTAGTTCTGATGTTTTTTCGCTTAGCTTACCTTCAAGTTTTTTATTGGCTTCACGAAGCTGCTGGGTAAGATTATACAGTTCCAGTGCCTTATCTTCAAGAATTTTTTCAGCTTTTTTTCTGGAAGCTTTTTCCCTGGAAAGGGCTCTTCTGTATATGTCTTCACTTATTTTATTCATTTAAAGCTGCTTCAAACTTTACTTCTGTGCCGGAGCTATTTAACATTTCAAAATTTACTTTTGCATTTTTTCCATAGTGTTCAAACGTTTTTTCCATAAGTCCCTTGGCAAACATGTACAAAGCTCTTTCAGATCTGTAGATCATCGTTATACTGGTATCGTTTTTAGCTATCACCTCAAAAGAAGGAAGCTCAGCACCCGGATAGATCTTTCGCACATGAACATGAATGTGATCTTCAATGGCATTTAAGAGTTCGATGGGTGATTTATACATCTCAAAAATAAAAGGATGACTCTCTTCCAACTTTTTGAAAAAATAAAGTCCGTAAGCGTAAACCAAATCGCTATCCGGAATATCTACTTTCTGGCTGAGATTACTAATGAGCTCAAACATTTCAGCAGCGTCATAGATGCCCACAGCAGTATAGATTGCCTCCGATTCAAGTTCGGAATTCTCGATGATATAATCCAGCGTTTCCAATCCGAATTTTTCCTCTACCATTTCAAGAAATTCAGTAAATACGATACCTTTCATAGTTAGATTTTTGGGGGGTACTATTTAATGACTATTTAATACGATCTCGATATCACCTTTCAGGCTCGAATAAGTTCGTTGGAATCCCAATAATGTAAGATCGTTCTCAACTTTTCAATGTAATCTTCATATTTTAAAGGTTTGATCATATAGCCTGCGATACCTATATCATAACACTCCTGTAAATCCTGCTGATTGCTGGAAGTGGTAAGGATAATGCTAGGTATATGCTTTAGGTCGTCGTTTTCCTTTATGATCTTTAGAAATTCGATCCCATTCATTTTTGGCATATTTAAATCTAACAAAATTATGTCAGGAATTGCCCCTTTTTTGTGAAGAATTTCTAATGCATCCTCGCCATTTCCTGCCTCAATTATCGAATGCTTGAGTCCTAATTTCGCAATGGTACGATGCAATTTCATTACCTCTATCACATCATCTTCAATAAATAATATGTTGAGTGCCATAATAAAATAGGTTTTCGTCTATGTTAAAATTCGTACATTCATAAAGAACTTTTAAAAAGGCTTCGATTAATTCAGAGTTACTGTAGATGAAAGGTCGAAATGAATCGATGAACGGAAATTAGAAAATACTTACAAAATAGTAAAGTTTATTCTAACAAAATCGTTCAGGTTTAAAAGCGCCAATTTCCATACTTGTTTGCTCTCTACAAATTATTTCTGTGACCAATTTTCCCGTTGCAGGCCCCATGCTCCATCCCATCATTGCGTGACCTGCAGCAATCACTACATTAGGAATCTTTTCAAGCCTTCCAATATAGGGTAAGCCGTCTGGTGACACCGGTCTTAAGCCACATTTTGCAGCGGCAATTTCAGTATCATTCAGCGAAATGTTCCTATAAAACGAATTTACTGCCTTCGCTATCGCCTGTACTCTTTCTTTACGTATAATATGATTACTTCCAGAAAATTCCATTGTACCGGCAAATCGGGTGAAACCTTTCATGGGGGTTACTGCTACTTTTGATTCCATGAGTACTGCAGGAAAATTAACTCCCAGATTTCGTGAAGAATTCATACTATACCCTTTACCAGGCTGTACCGGAATTTTAAGTGCCATTTTCTTTACCAACTGTCCTGTCCATGAACCTGTGGCGATCACCAGTTCATCTGTTTCATAAACTCCGTTTTCAGCTATTATTTTGGTAACTGCGGTACTATTCATTTCAAAATCCACAACTTTCTCATTGGGAATTATCTGCACATTTCTTTTAGAAAGATAATTTTTCATGTGCTGCATAAATTCAACAGGAGTTGTATGTGCATCACACTTATAAAGAAAACCTCCCGACACCTCGTCACCTACACCTGGTTCGAGATCGAGAAGGCGCTTGCGGTCCAGCTCTACTACATCGAGACCTTCTTTTCTTGCCAATTGAACTACTTTAAACTCACTTTCTGCTTCTTTTTGGGTTTTGTAAAGCATTAGTAAACCCTTTTTTTCCCATTGAAAATCCCCAAGTTCTCTTGATTTACTCATATCGTCGTAGAGATCTTTACTCAACAAATTAATATCCTTAATTACTGGGATGGCTTTTTGTACCTTTTCTGGTGTTGATGAACGATAAAAATGGTAAGCCCATTCAAAAAAAGTAAGATCCCATCTGGGTTTTATATAAAACGGGCTTTCTTTCTGAAGCATGTACCGCAAACCTTTTCTCAACATTCCCGGTGAAGCGAGTGAAATGATATGACTCGGTGTAATGTATCCCGCATTTACATACGAGGCACCCTGCGTCATCGAAGATTGATCAATAATGGTAACATCAAAACCTTTCTTTTCTAAATAGTATGCTGTGCACAAACCTACAATTCCTCCTCCTAAAATAGTCACGCGATTCATTAAATATGTATATTTTAAGTACCTGTTACAATCATACAATTTCCATTTTCTTAAGCAAAAATGAAGCATTCATGTTTTTGCATACCCCCTCTTTGAGAAGATAGTCAAAGTGAAGTTCGTCATCAATAATTTCTGCATCAAAGTAATAATTCTCGACTGCATCAAGTTTCTCTTCAAGCACGCATAGACTCAGATCGTGCGTTGCTACAATTCCCGTAACCTTTGCTGCCACCAGTTTCTCTATGAACTTCTTAGAGCCATTTGCCTTGTCTGTGCTGTTCGTACCTTTCAAAATTTCGTCTAGTACTACGAAATAATTTTCATTTTTGATAGTATCGACAATGAATTTGAGTCGCTTCAATTCTGAAAAAAAGTACGATTCTTCATTGGCAAGTGAATCACTGGTACGCATGCTTGTAATGAGTTGGACCGGGCGATAACGCATGAAATCTGCACAAACCGGAAGACCTGTATTTGCCATTACAATTAAGAGAGATACGGTTCTGAGGAAAGTACTTTTACCCGCCATATTAGCACCTGTTATGATAAAAAACGCACCCTCTTTTACTTCAAAGCTATTTTTTACACTTTTTTCGGAGTCTAATAAAGGATGAGATGCCTCTAAAGCCTTAATGAGCTGTGCATCATCTGAAATTTCGGGAAATGTATATAAAGGATGGTTAAAAACAAAATTAGCCAGCGAAATCTGAGCATCAAAAAAACACACCAACTCAAACCATCTTTCCACTTCTCCTTCATATTTATGAATCCAGTTTTCAATACGATTTGACTGATACAGATCCCATAACAAAAATCCGTTTGCCAAAATACCAAAGATCATATTATTCCTCTGGTCTAATGCATCTATTGCCTTGCTAAATTTTTTAAGAACCCACGAAGACTTTAATGCTCCCTTCTGAATAGTTTTGAGTTTTTGATCTAGTAATGAGGAATTGAATTGCTTATTTTCAAGTAAGCCTAGCAATTGGTGATATTGATCAAAGGTACTTTGCACTCTGGAAGTATGATCTGATAATTTGTTTACCTTTTTAAAGTAACGACCTGTAATTCCCAGACCTATCAGAAACCAAACCAATAGAATGCGTTCATTCAAAAACCCTGAGATGGTCACTATGCATAAGCCTAAAGACACAGCCGAAAATACAAGAGAAAGTAACCGAGCGTAAGATGGTGTGAATCTTTTGTGCTTTTCCAACCATGAAAGTACTGCGCGAGAAGAAGTCTCTGCTTTAATCAAAGAAGCCACTGCCAGATACTCTTGTCTCCATTCGGGCATGCCCGCAAGAGTTTTCACGGCTTCCTGTTTTGCCAAGATCTGGTCAGTTTTGTTTGCCATTAATACATTAGCAAGCTTTTCTTTACCTTCATTTAAGGCAGTGCGATTGATGTACTGAAAGAAAGATCCCTCTCCAAATAGATCTATATCCCGTGCAAATTCATGAGCTGAATCTAAAAATTCACTTCCATCCTCCAACCCCTTGAAATCTTTATCCAATACCTGAAGTTCTGTTTTATTTATTTCAATGAGGCGAAGGTGCTTCTCGTATAAATACTTAGAATCACTATATTTTGAAATTAACCAGAGGAAAATGATCAGACCTGGTAATAAAGTATAGGTTAAAGAAAGAATACCATCGTAGAGCCAATAAGACGCGAAACCAGAAACTACGAATACTAACAGGCGAAGAAAACTCAGGTTTAAAAGTTTCTTTTTTTTGACTGCGGTTTCTTTTTCAAGCAATGCTATTCTTGATTCATAATAATCGTAAGGAGACTTTAAATGCTCGCTTTCATTCGTCGAATAATTCATAAGCCTTCCAGTTCTATTTTTTTTGCTTTTGGTAAATTTTTAATCACCAGGTCGTAGGAATGATCAATTAATTCTCGTATAAATGAAAAAGATAAATCCCCAGAGTCCAAACTAAGGGTGTTCCAATGCTTTTTGTTCATATGATACCCTCCCTTAATACTACCATAGGATGCTCGTAATTCTAGAGCATAATCAGGATCACATTTTAAATTCATAGATGGTAAACCTTGCTCCCAACTCCTTAAAGAAATCAGAGCAAACATCTTACCCATAACTTTGAAAACCAGCGTATCATTGTCAAACGGGAAGTCTTCGATCACGCCTTTTTTTGACAGGCAGTATGTTCTTATTTCATCAAGATACATTACGTATGTTTAAACCCTAAAGTTAAGGTAAAAAGCCAATTTTACCTTCATCGAAATCAATACGTCTCTTTAAGTAATGATTATTACTAAATTCAAACGATCTTTAAATAAGATTCACAGGCTTATGATTCTGAAAATTGAGGGCTATAATATATTCGTAGTTTTAGAATAATCTAACTCATTCCTCCTTTAATAAAGGCTTCTTCGCTTCTTCTATGGTCAATGCTGAGTAATCGAGTTTCCAACCAATGGTTTCTACAATATTTTCCATGAGAAGTATTGCTTCCAGTGCTTCTTTCTTAGCTGTATCCATTAAACCACTTTCGGGAATTTTATCGAGAATATGTTTCTTTGCTTCCTGATTAAGCGCCGTAAGATCCTCAGAAGCAAATCTATTAAAAAGTCCGTCCTTAATATCGTAATACTTAATATCGGGTTCAATCGTCATGACCTCCGGTTGCGGAAAACTGGTGAGAGTAACCACTTTTCTCGCAACATCTGCTTTCATTTCTATTTTTTTCATATCAAAGCCAATGTGGGTTTTGGCGTTGATAACGATTAATGCTTTTTTCTTACTGCTTAACAGATTCATAAAACGAGGACGCGTATTTTCGTAGTGAAATATCTCTGCAAATTCTCCTTCAACCGTTACCAACTTGCATACCGTTCGTATCTTCTCTAACAAAATAACCGATTGTCTCTCTGTAAGTTCCTTCTTTTGGCGCTTGCGAAAAAAAGAATAGACCCAATACATAAGTATGGCACCAAGTAATAAACCAAGAAAGGCTACTAATAAATCCTCCATGCATCAAATATACTAATTGTTCACAGTAATTTATACAATACAGGGTTACTGGGAGCTGCATCATTCTCAAAGGAGGCAAGTTGAAGATTTAGAAGATACTGCCCGTCCAGAATGGAATTTGCTATATAAACAAACTCTGTGATCGTTGCTTTCTTTCGAAGAATACCAGAAGTATTCCAGAATGCCTTGTGAGCGGCCAATTTACCTTCATCTTTTTCCTTGTCTACAGAGGGAAGATCTATTAATAAATGTTCGACTCCGGTTTGACAAAGAAAAACCGCAGCATCTTCTGAAAGATACGGTGGGTTTGTATGGGAATATTTTCTGGAAAGCTTTTCTGTAGTATTCGGCAGCGTACGAATGATCAACGCTTCCGGGGTATTCGTTTGTAATGCTCGTTGAATTTGTTTTTTACTTATGACAAAGTCTTCCTTAAATCTTTCGGGTGCCATTGTTATCACTTCAGCAAGAAAAAAGAAACGATCTAATAAGGTATTAACAGGATAAGGTTTCGCTGTAATGTGACCTACACTCTCGGTATGGGTACTGTGTGCATGAGGATTAAAGGTGATAGTATTGAAGTTTACCGAAGATCCGGCTTCTACACTTCCTATAAAATCACCATCTTTTACAGGTTCGATCGTAGGTGGGTCTAAATACCAGGCTCCTACATTTTTAGCTCCAGAACGTAAGGGAATGGAAATGCTCAAAGGCTTTGACAGATCAACCTGATATGTATTTTTTTCTATTTGGATAGTCGCTTTCAAATCTATGATACGAATATTTAGTCTGCTTCTAAATTAAGTAAAAAGAGATCACTGGCGATACCATCACTAAGAAATTTCCCTTTCCTTGAAGTTCTCAAGATATCTCCATCCAGATAGAGGTAGTTCTCTAGAATATATTTTTTAGCTCGTTCAAGTAAATACGCATGATATGTTTTCCCAAATTTCCGAAGAATTTCAGGTAGTGAAACGCCCCATTGGGTTCTTAAACCTGTCATCACATATTCGTTGTAACGATCGGTTAAGGTAAGTATTTCCTGTTCGGAAGGAAGCTCTTCGTTTGCAATTTTATTTATATAAATGGTGTTATTTGCTACATTCCAACTACGTTTTTTACCATCAAAGCTATGTGCTGACGGTCCGATACCCAGATATTTTTTTTGTTGCCAGTAAGCCGTATTGTTTCTGCTAAAGAAACCTTCCCTACCAAAGTTTGAGAGCTCATAATGGATAAATCCTGCCGCTTCCAGTTTTTCTAACAATAAAAGGAAATGACGGCTAGCTGCCTCATCATCAACAGGACTTACCAATCCTTTTTCAATGAACTTTTTTAGCGCCGTCCTTGGCTCAACTGTAAGAGCATAGGCCGAAACATGAGGGATCTCAAATGACAGAGCTTTTTCGATATTCTGAAGCCATCGATCTTCTGTCATTTCAGGTATTCCGTAAATAAGATCTATAGAAATATTGTTGAAGTGATGTAAGGAATTATCTAGACATGCCAACGCTTCTTTTGAATTGTGTGCCCTGTTCATCAGCTTAAGGTCTTCATCAAAGAATGATTGAACACCAATACTTAAACGATTGACAGCTCCGGAGGCAATTGCGCTTATTTTTTCCTTTGAGAGATCATCGGGATTCGCTTCTAGAGTAATCTCAGGACTCTTACTCACTTTATAATAGGTATGTACCTGTTCTATGATCTGAGAAAGTTCGTCTGTGCTAAGCAGACTGGGAGTGCCGCCACCAAAATAAATAGTTTCTACCACCTCATCCTCAAGTTCATGCCTCCTCAAAAATAACTCTTCATGAATTGCGTTCAAAACACCTTCTTTCTTTTTTAAGGAAGTAGAAAAATGAAAATCACAGTAGTGGCAAGCTTGTTTACAAAAAGGGATATGAAGATAAATACCACTCACTTCTTAACTCGTTTTTCATTTTGCTTCACAAATGCGGCCCAGCCCGTATAACTTTTTCCGATCTCTGTTTTGCCTGCATTGTAAAAATGACAAACGGCAGCTGCTAAACCATCTGTAGAGTCGAGGTTCTTTGGCAGACTCTTTAATGACAACAAACTTTTAAGCATGTTTGCCACCTGCTCTTTACTTGCATTACCGTTTCCGGTTATTGCCATTTTGATTTTTTTGGGAGAGTATTCTGTAATCGGTATTTCTCGAGATAAGCCGGCTGCCATGGCAACACCCTGTGCTCTGCCCAATTTAAGCATACTCTGCACATTTTTACCAAAAAAGGGCGCTTCAATAGCTATTTCATCAGGGCAAAAACTATCTATCAACTCAATCGTTCTTTCAAAAATAAGTTTCAATTTCAAATAGTGATCGTCGTATTTTTGAAGCTGTAATTCGTTTAATTGTAGAAATTCCATTTGTTTTCCGGTTACTTTGATCAGACCAAAACCCATGATCGTAGTTCCCGGATCTATTCCTAAAATAATCTTTTCAGCTTTTACCATCTACTATTAAGAATTCACGAAAAGGAAAACATAAAAGCCATTACGAATTGAATAAAAATATGGTAATTTGCAGGCATGCTTTCGTTCACATACAAAACTAAGCATTTCTTATTCCAGACGGCAAAACTTTTATGGGTTATTGTCTGTTTCAATTTTTTATATGAAAAAATTACAGAAAGTAAAGCTTTTGTAGGATTTGATCTTCAATCGTTCTTTTATCAAAGGGATTTTCCTTTTGGATTGCTGTTACTTATTGCTTTGTTCTCCGCAGCCAACTGGGGAATTGAATTTATAAAGTGGAAAGATATTATTACCACAGTAACAACTATTTCCTATAAGAAAGCAAGTTCTCAGAGTCTGATTGCATTTGCACTGGGTACCTTTACTCCGAACAAAATTGGAGAATACGGCATTCGACCGATGTTTTTTACAAAAACCCTTCGCAAGAAAGTAGCCTTATTAACCGGGATTCATCATTTTACACAACTCCTGGTAACGGTTCTTTTTGGCAGCATAGGATTTCTAATACTTTTAGCACGTTTCCCTCAATTACAGCAATATACATTTGCTATAATAGCGATCTTATTTCTTCCTGCATTCATATTTATCTTTTGTTATACAGGTGAGAAAAAAAGCTGGTTTTCAATTCCTTATTTTACAAGAACATTAGAGTTTTTAGCCTATGTAAAAAAGAAAGCTCATTTCAAGAGTTTTGTATTTTCGATGCTTCGCTATCTTATTTTTTCGCATCAATTTATATTTCTGTTAGCAGTTTTTGGATCACCTTTAACCTACATTGATACGTTTACTGCCATTACGGTGATCTATTTACTAAGTACCTTACTTCCTGCTATTTCCTTTTTCGATATTGTAGTCAAAGGAAGTGCAGCTGTTTTTGTGTTTGCTTTTTTCGGTATTGAAGAACGTATCATAATACAAGTGATAGCTGTCATGTGGACCTTCAATTACCTTATTCCCATGCTCGCCGGAAGCATTTTGATACTTCAAACCAAATATGCAAACTTAAGCGGTGTATGGAAAGTCTCCTGATCATTATTGCTATCATTATTTGCATAAGTTACGCGGTACTTGTTCTAAGCTTCTTCCGGGGGATCTCAAATTTGAAAACCGAAACTTCCGAAGGTTTGGCAAGCGAACGGAAAACTCAGTTTACTATTATTATTCCTTTTCGAAACGAAGCAAAACGCATCTCTGTTCTTCTTAATAGTCTGGCAAAAATCAATTACGATACTTCTTGCTACGAGTTTATTTTTGTTGATGATGCCTCCGAAGATGATTCCGTAGCTATCATCAAATCTTTTTTTACCACGCGAACTTCTACAGATTACCAGATCATACAAAATGTTCGTATGACCCTTTCCCCAAAAAAAGATGCTATTAGTACCGCTATTGCCCAGGCAAAATTCGAATGGATACTTACCACTGATGCTGATTGTAGAGTGCCCTCAACTTGGTTATTGAGTTTTAATGATTTTTTAAAGGAAAGCAATGCGATTTTTATTGCCGGACCGGTGACCTACGAAATCGAAAATACTTTTGAAGATCGCTTTGAATTACTTGATTTTTTAGGTTTGATGGGAAGTACCATGGGAGGTTTTGGCATCCAAAAACCATTTCTATGCAATGGTGCAAATCTGGCCTATAAGAAGAAATTATTCCTGGAATTGAATGGATTTGACAATAATTCACATATTGCCGGAGGCGATGATATTTTTATGCTTCAAAAGGTAAAAGAATCGTATCCCGACCGGATTCAATTTTTAAAAGATCTGAAAGCTGTAGTAACCACCTATCCTCAAGGTTCTTTCAAAAAACTTTTTTCTCAGCGTATGCGCTGGGCAGCTAAAACTTCGGCTTACAAAGACCGGTTTGCTATACTAACCGGAAGCATTGTCTTTACTATGAATCTATTGCTTGCAGGGGTTGCCGTAGGAACTTTACTAACTAAGGGGAGCTTATTTTTACTGGTAGGCGTTTACCTGTTGAAGTTCAATGTAGATTTTATGTTACTTTACAGGACCGCAAAGTTTTTTGAACAAGAGAAAGAACTGAAGGTTTTTTTTCCTGTTAGTTTAATTCATCCTTTTTTTAATGTTGCAGTTGCCGTGAGATCTTTTTTTGGAAGTTACAAGTGGAAAGGGCGGAGTTTTAACAAATAAGATCTTAACCGCCTTTTAATCTGTTATCAAATACGAAGCGTTCAGTTTTAATTACATGTATCCGATTTGCTTCCGGATGCAGAGGGTTAATGATGTAATTGGCTTCTGATCGTACAATAGCAGAAGGAACTTTGAGCACAGCCGCCTTTTGCTCTTTGCAAAATCTCGTAAAAATTTCCTGAGTTTTACTATTATAAGGAAAACTGTTCCAATTTGAAGGAAGCTTTTTTTCTTCAAGAACAGATAAGTCATCCGGAATTTCAATATGCGCTATGATCCTGTCGTCTGGCAAATCTTCAGTAATGTCAAGATGCATTACAACTTCAAGATAAGCTAAGGATATATTTTGAGAAGTATATACGGCTTTTGTCCCTATTTTATTCCATCTTCCACCCACTTTTTCAGCTCCAATTCCCGAAAGAAGGTCGTGTTTTCTTTTAAGCCGGTCTATACGGTATACGATCATGCAAATATACCGTAGTCTATACGTTCTATTTCATTAAGCACCAGCTGCACGCCATAGCTCGTATCGAGTAGTGAAAAAGGAGTAGTACCCCCAATGGCAAGATTAGATTTATGCAGCCATCTGGTAAATTTTTTCTCGTCTCCAAATACCTCAAAACCTTTTGAAAATACTTCGGCGATCTCGAAAAGACGCTCACTTACTTCCTTGTCGTAGTTATTTTTCTTCGCAAGGGTTGAATAGGAAGCAGGTACGATCTCTGAAATTTTAGTGATAGGCAACGCTACCCGTAAACTGAATTTTTTCAGATCTGAGCGACTAACACCATTTCTGGCCGCATGAATTATTTTTAATTTTGTCTGTGGCGAACTACTGTTGCCATCTACGAAATCTGTAAGGGTAAAAGCTTCCATATAGGTAAAATTACATATACTACTGTGTAAAATTACACAATTTTATTGGTTTTTACCATATTTTAGCCATCTATTTTTTTACTCCACGTGAATTACTACAGGCAATCTAAAACGCATTCCTACGGGAACCGTTTGTGTATTGTTTTTCGAGGCTGCATTTTTAAGTGCAGGAAATATTCTGGGAAGTTTTTTTAGCGCCGATTTAAAATGTACTCTTAGGTTGGGAATTTCCTGCGCTACCAATTCGCTTTGTTCTATGTTCAATATAGAAACCATGCCTTCGTGATCTATTTTTAATTCAAGGATTACAGTATCACTCACAACTCTTTTCACTATGATATCTTCATCTTGAAACGCTTTCATTATATGTTCGGAAAAAGTAACCTCAAAACAACGTCGTTGTGCTTCTCTATTAGCCATTTCGTCACAACTTTCAAATAACGGAAATCGATCTACCTGATTCCAGTTAATGGTATCTATTCGCTCTGATGCAATATCGTCTGCAGACGGAAAATTTCGTTGCAAAAAAGATTCGCAACTCTGGGTCAGGAGTAGCAAAATAACACCTACTAAAACTCTTCCTTTTTGCATTTACACAAGATACAATAAACGTTACAAATTAAAGAGGAAAGCTTGTTTGCTAAGATAAGGAACGGTCGTAAAGATATTAATATAAATAGGAAACACCGTAACTTGTAACAAACTTTAATTAACTTCGTCTCACTAAGTAAAAAATGGATTTATTTCTTATAATTTTAGGGTTTTTACTGGTCTGTCTCGGGATTTTGGGCAGTTTTCTTCCGGTACTGCCAGGTCCTCCCGTAAGTTGGGCAGGTTTATTATTATTACACCTTACTTCAATTATTCCGCTGAATTGGTGGTTCTTAGGAATCACTTTTGTTGTTGCGATGGCTATTTTTGTATTAGACTATATTATTCCGGCTATTGGTACCAAACGTTTTGGCGGAAGCAGAGCAGGAATGATAGGCACTTCTATTGGTTTGGTCATAGGCATTTTGTCTCCCATCCCTTTTGGTATCATAATAGGACCATTTGTAGGGGCACTTGTGGGCGAACTTATCAACAAAGCAGATACCGGAGTAGCTCTAAAAGCCGCTTTTGGTTCTTTTCTGGGATTTTTAGCTTCAACCTTCATGAAATTTATTGTTGCCAGTATTTATTTCGGACTTTTCTTTATAAAGATTTGGGAATATCGTGGACCCATCGCATCCCTGTTTTCGTTTAGTTCTTAAAAAACAAAAAGCCCTCTAAAAGGGCTTTTATAATGGTTAATAATAAAATTATAAAGAACAGGCGGCTTCATAATCAGTATATTCAGGATAATGCGATTCGTTTGAACAACCACAATATGCGCAGTCTTCTTTCTTATCGATATCAAAAACATCGAATTCCCAGTTAAGAGCATCATATCTAATAAGTTTGCCAACCAGTAATTCGCCAAAGCCTGCAAGTATTTTAATAGCTTCTGTTGCGCACATAAGACCTACCATACCCGGTAGAACTCCTAAAACACCAGCCTCTGCACAAGAAGGAGCTAGTTCAGGGGGTGGTGGCGAAGGGTACACGCACCGGTAACACGGATTGTTTTCAGCGGCAGCGGCAGGCCAAAAAGTAGCTACCTGCCCTTCAAATCTGAATACAGAACCGTGTACATTTGGCAACCCTAGTTTTACACAGGCGTCATTGATCAGGTATCTTGTGTTAAAATTATCTGTACCGTCCAGAACAATATCATACTCCCCCATAATACGTTCTACATTTTCTTTAGTAAGCATTTCATCATAGGTATTAATTGTAATCCCCGAATTCAGCGCTTCCAACCTTGCCCTGGCAGACGCTACTTTGGAGGTGCCTACACTTGCCTCGGTATGCAAAATTTGTCGTTGCAGATTGGTGCTGTCTACCACATCACTATCAATAATACCAATGGTACCAACACCTGCCGCAGCCAAATACCAGGCAACAGGTGAACCTATTCCGCCGGCACCTACAATGAGTGCTCTACTTTTTAATAATTTAAGCTGTCCTTTCTCTCCTACCTCGGGAATAAGGAGGTGCCTCTTATAGCGTTCCTGATCTTTCGGTTTCAAGAAGTCGGGCGTTTCAAAAGGCAAACCAGATCGTTTCCACTCGTTAAATCCGCCTTTTACAGAAAATACTTTTTGATATCCCATTTGCTGTAAACAGTCTGCTGCTACCAAAGATCTTCTTCCGGAAGCACAGATCAATAAGATAGGATCTTCACCATTAGGAACAAATCGGTCTACCTGCATTTCCAGCATTCCTTTCGGGAGTAATATGGCTCCTTTTGGACTACCGCTTCGGGTTTCGTCTTTTTCCCTTATATCAATAAGACACAGGTCTCTTTGTTGTAATTCATAGGCTTGCTTTACCGAAACTTCTTCTACAGTTTCGCGTAATCTGTTGAGATAATTATTTACTTCTACTAACATAACTAATAATTTAATCCGGTTGGTTTATGACATGAATAGCATTGATATGCTCTTTTAAAATCTTTGGAATCCAGGTATTCTGTAAAATCTGGTTTTACAATAGGTGTTTGGCCTACAGATAAATCACTTCGAAAATCTACCACTTCCTCAAGCTTCTCTATTCGTTGTTCGTAGGTATACAGATCATCCCAACTATAAAGAATAGCAGTGCGTTCTTCTTCTATGAATTTACTGGCGGTTTCCAAAATCTGAATATAGGAATCGAGTTCCTTCAAAGCTTCTTCATCGAAAACGTTGGTTTCATCTAAAAACCAGTCCATTTTCTTAAGGTTTAGGTCAAAGCGGTAAAGTGGACCCAAGATCTCAGGGTAACGCCCTCCGAGATCTGGCAATGCACCTGGCACTAATCTCGCATTCACATTGAAGAGTACAGAATTCATAGCTGGATTTTTGAATGTATTAAGACTGTCTTTGTAATTGGTGAAAGTTACCATAGCCATTAAAACATTCCAATCTGGTAACAAATCGAAATTCACCATTCGGGTACCTACATAATCAATAACCAGATCCTGAACTTCCGGACTATTAGACTTACCTCTATTTTTTAATCGTTCTTCTACTTGTCTCACCGAAAGGTAGAAACCGTAGGCCTTATCGTTAAAACCGTTTATACTATAAGCCAACTCTCCTACTCTTGCAGCCTCTTTCATCATCGCTTCCAATTCTTTTTGTTCAAAATCAGGATTGGAAGAGGGCAATCCAGAATAGTATCCGGTTTGAACATTTCCGGCGATCTGTTGAAAATTAAGATTGCCATCATTGTAATTACCTCCTAATGCCAGAAGGTAAAAGCAATAGTACATACTGGAAAGTCGCATGTACTCTAAATCATTCTCACTCGTATATTCTCCATTTTCATATGCTGCCTCCAGTTCTTTATAAGTATCTGCAAGATTCGTTTTGAAAGTGACAATATTTGCGATCACTGTTTCTGATTGAAAGTCCAGATTGTCAAAAAAATGAGGACGAATATCGCTTAGAAAATAACGTTGCGTCTCGCTGGTATCATCCTGATGATCACATCCCTGAAAAACTAAAATGAAACTCATGCAGGTAATTAATATACTGATCTTCCTTTTCATAATGGTGTTGTTTATTGATAATTAAGAAATAGTATGATATACCCGAATCAACTAAATTGGCATTTACTTGATCGAGCTTTTAGAATGAAATTTCTGGTTTCTTAGCTGTCTTTTTTGATTCGACTCATAGAGATCACGAGCAATTCTCTATCTGCCTTGCTCTTAATGAGGTCAAGTGCTTTTTGAAAATGCACCAAGGCCTTTTGATTATCGATATCCAAATAAAGATTCCCAAGTAAAGAATGGTACAAATGGTAATTAGTAAGTTTCAGTTTCTCGGCCTCTTTAATTGCCATCTTTTTGTTTCTTGCCTTGGCAAGTGCATAGGTGCGGTTTAACGCAGCTATTGGTGAATAATCCAATTGAAGCAGCTGATTGTACAATTGTAAAATGTTTTCCCACTTCTCTTCTTCATCAGAGAGTTGAGTATGCCAATAGGCAATAGCGGCTTCTAAATGATATTTGGAAAGCTCCATACCCCTTGCCGCTTCATTTAAATAATACTCTCCCTTTTCAATAAGTTCCTGATTCCAAAGTGATGTATCCTGTTCTTCATAGAGTATGATTTCTCCATTTGCCTGCGTTCGTGCCTCAAAACGCGACGAATGAAAGCACATAAGAGACAACAGGGCATTTACCTTTGGCTGACTGGTCCAGTTATGCTGAGATAATAAATAGGTTAATCTCATGGCTTCCAAACAAATATCCTTACGAACAGTAAAATCTTTTTTGGATGAATAATACCCTTCATTAAACATTAAATACAGTGTGGTCATTACATTTTCCAGACGCTGATCCAACTCATGAGATAAGGGAAATTCAATTTTTTTATTTAGTTCTCTTAATTTTGTTTTGGCTCTAAACAGCCTTTTGTTGATCACTTCTTTTGAGGTAAGAAAAGCATTTGCGATTTCTTCAATCCCGAATCCGCAAAGAATCCTAAGTGCCAAACCAATCTGAGCATCTGGGGAAAGTTCGGGCTCGCAAAGTGCAAACATCATTTTAAGCTGGCTGTCTTTTATATTCTCTTCAGAAAGATCTATTTCTATTTCAAAATCTTCCGGATTACGCTGCCTGACCTCAACTGCAACCTTCTCCGTAAAAACTTTATGGCGTTTGAGAAAATCTTTGGTCTTATTTTTTGCAACGCTGTAAAGCCATCCTACAGGATTATCGGGCACGCCATTTTTTCTCCAGTTTTCTGTAGCGACCAAAAAAGTATCGCTTACAATATCTTCGGCGGCTTCAATTTGTGCTATTCCAAAGGTTTTGCAAAGTACAGAAGTAATTTTTCTGAATTCAGTTCTGAATAAATATGGAATTAACTCATTGTCATTCACACTGATAAGCGTTAGCAATTTTATTCCAAAATAGTATTTATTTCAAATAAATCAAAAGAACTCATCAGTATTCTTAAGATTAATCATGCAAAAAATATCAGAACTAGTTTTCTCACCAATGAATTTTCACCCTTGGATCCCTATAATTAGGGCAGTAATTAAAATTTATAAATAAAGCCAAACATGTATTGGTGATCTAAAAAACGGTTGAAATCTGTATCTCTTCCTCCAAAATTTTTCAATAATACTGTGTGCAACTCCAGCGAGGGCATCACATTCCATTCTATTAAGGAGGAAACCTGACTACTCTGATCTTCCAATGAATAGAAATACCTTACATTAAAATTAAGCTGACTAAAAAGATCGTTTTGACCCACTTGAGAAAATAAATAATGTCTTCTTAAGTAAGGCATCCCGGGATTGATACCCCTTCCTAAATTCCTGTCTGAAAGCAATTGAGTAACATCAAAATTATAATCAACTGATGCTGCTATCATTTCCTGAAAGAGTTCAAATTCGCTATCGGTATAGCCTTTACCGTTGTAGAAATATTCTAATTGAAGGGTAGGTCCTATTTTTAATGTGTAGGAAGCTCCTATGAGTGCTGTCGCAAAAAGTTTCTCATTCGCAGACCCGTTTACCATGTCATAACCTATGAGACCTGTGCTATGCCCTCGCTCCGGATAGAATCTGTTCGGCTTGTATTCCAAAGAACCGTCTATCCATGCTACCACGGCTTCGCTTATATTCTTTTGACCAAAATATCCAAAATGAATTCTTTCTGATTCGTCAATTGAAAAAAGTGCTCCAATGTTTTCTGCACTTCCGTAATATTCTGCCAGTATTGCGTACCTTCTCTCAAATTCAAAAAAAGGTTGTTCAAAAGTAGGCGATAATCCCTCGTGAATATTTGCAATAAGAGAGAAAGCCCAGTTGCTTTTTGAATAATTGAATTCAATAAAATCCATGGGGCGTATCTCGAATTTAGGATTTAACCTCCCAGGATCTATAAAAAACGGGTTACTAGGATTGATAAACACAGAAGATCCAATCGTTTTCAAATACCTCCCTGCTGTGATTGCCACCGATTGATTTAAATACCACCTCAGTTTTAATTCCTGAAAAAAGAATTCATCTTCATAGTTTTCTTCGGCAAAAAAACTGCCATTCGCTGCATTGATATCGATATTTAAACGGGGCTTTATATATATCCCTAATTTACTGTTGGTGTATTTAAGTTCAGGTCTTACATACAAACCCCCATCGTAAGCGCGTAGTTCTGCTACTCGGTTCTCTGGATTTAAGGTGCCAGGCTCTTCGGCAAAGTCATTCGTACGACCAAATGCTAAAATATCAACAGACCATCTAATTTCCTTTAGAAATTCAGAAAATTTTCCTGGTTTCTTTAACGTATCCAATACAGGTGACAAAACGGTAGGATCATCATTTCCGGTCGTTATTAGTTCCTGAGAGGATAGCTGTAAAGAAAAAATTAAACCTGTTAAAAGGAAATAAGATTTTAAATTTTTCATCTAGTCAAGTAATCGGTCCTTTTGAAACTTAGAGTTGTTAAAACTTCTAAATTCTGCAGGCGCAATGTTCAACAATGTTTTATCTTCTTTATTGATATTATCTACGATTTCTACTCCAGAGATATAAGGCTGTTCCTTACCATTGTAAATCACCTTATTCTCATATTTAAAGTAGGCTTCCTTAATCTGTTTTCCTGATTTTCCGTAATACTGGGCATAAATACCAAAGTTTTCTTTTTTGGTAATGTAATATTTAACGGTAGGGTAACTCACGAGATTATTATTAGCTTCCAGCGTTAACAACCAACACTCAGCATCCTTAAATACGACTTCTTCGTAATTCTTTATGCTGTAGTCTTTATAATAATTAGCAGTTGAGACATCTGCATTGGCAGCAGAACCTGTAAGCCTTTGTCTGCTGGAGATGGGAACAGGATTTCGCAAACCTTTTCTAACAAACCACATACTATTGTCACGTACCAGTAACTTTTGACCGATATACTTCCTGGGTTCCAGAAACGTAATGAGTACGTATTGACTATCATCGTCTGACGCTGCTTCTACCAAAAGACCTATTTCACTTTTAAGCGTGCCCTTCTCAATATTTTGCACGGTTAAGCCCCAGGTTACGCCTGGCACCTGACCACCCCGGTAGAAATCGGCTTGCTTTAAAACTTCTGAGATCTCAGTAAGATTTGTAGATCGCCACGAGTTAGAACTAATTAATAAGAGTACTAATCCAAAGATCTTGATAACTATATTGGATTTCATTTTTTTAGGTATTAAGTGATTAAATGAAGGCTTTAAATAGCCATTTCTATGATTCTTGATTTAAAGTAAATCGAGATGTCGTATCCATAATCCTGCAAGTGAGGCTATGATTCCAAAAGAGAAAGTTCCGATGGCTCGATACATATAATATTTATAATGACGAAAAGCTTCTTCGTGCGTAGCAAGTTGAATCTTAGGCCAGGTGCGAAGTGTTCCATATAATGTAAAGCCTGTCATGAAAGCAAGACAAACAATTTTGATGATCGCAAGTACCACCTTTAAAGTTTCCTGAGGCGGAGCAACAATAAGTAGTCCTATTCCGGAAACCCAAAGAATTATAATTCCAAAATATACACTGTAAAAAACGCGTCTCCCCTGACCGATAATAAATTGAAACGGGAAATGCCCCTTTTTCACACTAGCTCTCGCCGCTGGCCAGTCTATAAATGTTCCCATAAAAACCGACCCTACCCATACAATACTGGCAATGACGTGTATATTGATAAGTACTATTTTAAGCATCATTTTACAATTTAATTAGCCACCCGCTCTTGACAACAGTAGCGATATCTGATCTCCATCATTTACCTTGCATTCCAAACCGCCCATAGATTGGATGTTTTTCTTGCCAACGAACAGATTGATATAAGGTTTCACGCTTCCGTCCTCTTCAAAAAGCCTTTCTCTGATATTCCCGTAAGTGTTTTCTAATTCCTCAATAAAAGATTGAACAGATTCTCCTTCGAACTCGAGTGATTCAATATGATTGATATAGCGTGCGAACTGCACCGGAAATTTTAATGAAACTTGTGTTGTTTTCATGATATAATGCGTTTTATGATTAATTTATTTTTAAAAGAGAATCAATTACTGGTTGCCTTGCAATCTTACGGGATACCAAAAAGGAAGACACAAGAGCAGCTCCTGTAAATAAAACAAGAACCAGTACAATGTTAAAGGGTTTGAATAAAAGTGTAATCGGAACGGGAGACGATCCTACAGGCGGAATAAACGATACTTCTAAAACTTCTAGTAATGCAGACAAACCCAAAAGCACAGGTACTGCCAAAAGACAACCTAGAAAAGCCATTACAACTCCTTCAATGCAAAATATGGCAATTACTTTTCTTCTTAGCATTCCTATAGCTCTCATGGTACCAATTTCTCTGGTTCTTTCAGAAACAGCCATTTGCATTGTATTTAGCAATGTAAGCAGCACTACCACCGTGATAATCACAATTAGCACTCTGAAAATGATCCCGAACATGGTAGTGACCCGACCGTAAAAAAGGGAACGCTCTTTCCATGATCTGGCTTCAACTGCATAACCAGCTTTGGAAATTTTAGCTAAAAGCCTTGTTCTTGCAGCGTCTATCTTATCAGGATCTTTAAGTAATACAACTATTCTTTCTGCTCCCCTCGTATCATAGAGTTCCTGGGCAAGATCAAACCGAGTAAGAATGAATTTATCATTCGTGGCGGGGTTTCCTGTATTGTACACATTCTCTACAGTGGCATCGGCTGCATTCGCCATTCCTTCTTTTGTAGTGGTCAATAGCGTAAGGTATGCTCCTTTCTTTAATCCTAGATTCTCAGAAAGTTCAGAACCAATTGCAACTTTTCCCTTGGCCGCAGTTTCCTCATCAATAGTTACCATGTTGGCGATTCCTTTTCTGCCGTCTACGACTGTCTGAATTAACTTCTTATCGTCTTCAGGTACAACTGCCTCTGTAATAAAAATTGTGGAGGCTTTGCCATTGCTTGCCACCCCAAATAAACTGAGTCTTGGAGTTGCGAGGGTTACTTCAGAATCTTCTTTAAGGATCGTAAGGATATCTGTAAGTTCTTTTTCATCCCATAAATAGGCTTCTGGTTCCATTTTATGATTTTCGAAATATCCAGACTTTGCAAAGGTGAGATGCCCCAACTTTTCGACGATGATCGCTTGTCCTTTAAGTCTTGAAAATATATTAGTCACCACACCTCCAAGAACACCCAGAGCTGTAAAGCCCAAACAAATGGTTAATATGGTTACAAGAGAGCGATTTTTATGCCGGCGAATATTGCGCAAAGCAAGCTGTATATAATTAGTCATTTTTAATAAGATTTAATTTGTCCGTCTTCAATCTCAATAACCTTATTTACTCTCTCGATGACCCTTGGGTCGTGTGTAGAAAAAATAAAAGTGGTGTTGAGTTCTTTATTGAGTTTTTTCATTAACTCAATAATTTCAAGGCCTGTTCTGGTATCTAATGCCGCCGTAGGTTCATCTGCAACGATGATCTCCGGATGCGTCACCAGTGCTCTGGCAATCGCTACCCGCTGTCTCTGACCACCGCTTAAATTGGCAGGACGATGCTTCAGGTGGCCTCCCAACCCTACCCGTTGCAAGATCGCCCGTGCCATGTTTAAGCTATTTTTGGTGTTAGACTTACGTTGAATCTGGAGCGCAAATGCCACATTCTCTTCTGCACTTAAGACAGGTATCAAATTGTAATTTTGAAAGACAATCCCTATTTTCTGATTTCTGAATATCGTAAGTTGATTGTCTGATAAACTACTCACATTTAGACCATTATACTTGACGCAACCCGCTGTCGGGTGATCAATCAAAGAAGCGAGATTTAAAAATGTACTTTTCCCGCTTCCGGAAGGTCCAGCAATAGCGATAAACTCTCCTTTTGCTATGGATATGTTGAAATTTTTTAGTGCAGGTATCGTTTGTTTTCCCAATTGATACGTTTTGCTAACTTTTGTGAACTCAAGTAACGCAGGTCTTTCGATCTTTTCGGAAGCAACTTTAATGGGTGAAGTTAATGTATTGTTCATTTTTCTTTTTTTAGATTAATAAGATGTAGCCAGTGCTTTGTAAGCCTCTATGGCTTCGAGCATAGAATCGGGAAAATGAACAGGCACCATCACCCCATTTTCTTCACGCATAGCAGCAGTGGCCTGATGCCCTTTACAAACCAGCGTAAGCGAATCATTCTCTTCTTTGTAATATTCAAAGTTCATCATGAGTCTGCTCGCGCTTTGTGCCTCCAGAGACATTCTCATTACCACCCTGTCGAACGCAAACAATTGCGAAACATACTGAGCGCTTAAATCTAATGTTATGAGTCCGAGACCGTTGTTGATATCATTCACAACATCAGGACAATATTCATGGATAAACATTTCACGGCATTTTCCTTGCCAGAGTACATAATTGGCAAAGTAAATATTGCCTACAAGGTTTGTTTCTTCAAAAGTGGTCGTAAATCGATACTCAAAAAAAGCACCTTGCGGTGTTTTGATCATTGGCATTTTAGAAAGGTTTTGTGGTTATTTATCTGTTACAGCAGAGAGTTGCGCTATGCTTATTACAAAAGCATGATCACTCCCGGAGATTTTAATGTTTGGATTGCAATAAGAGCATTCCTGCATTTCTATGGCATTGGAAATTCCTGCATCATTTTTTTGAAATCCTAGCAGGTATCCTTCTATTTCGATAGTTGGTGATTGGTTGTTCTTTGCTTGCCGCAAAAGTTCCCTGCATGACTGGATGTCAAAAGATAGACTTTTGTTTCCGGTAAGCTGGAACAGTTGATATTCAATATAAGGAGCAAGTAAATGCAAGTCCCATTCTTTGTTAAAAGAGGTTCCGGTCACCCTTGTAAGCACGAGGTTTTTCCAGTATTGATGTACCACTCCGTTCTCATCAAAAACATAGACGTCTATTACGGTATCATCTCCTTCTTCTCTTATTTCAGTTGTATGAATAAACACAGAATCTGTAGTCTTTGCCGTGTTGATCGTTATGCTTTCTGCTTTAACAGGCAACAGATTAAAACCGGGGCGGCAGGCCTGATGGCAATGAATGGCCGCATCGTTCAGACCTGGATCTCCAAGCACTAAAGCATCTGCTAAAAAAGAACCGAACCAATTGTCTTTTAAAGAGCTTTCGGCTACTGCCAAAGAGCTTAATGCATTTATCTTCTTAAATCGCTTTATTCTTCTGAACGGACCATGATGAAAGAGAAGATCATCATAGAATTTTGATTCTATTTCAAAAGGCAGATCAGGAAGTTTAGTAGCTGATACTAAATCTTTCACTTCCTCAATCGCTTCCTCAAATCGGATAATCGCTTCAAAGCAATTCACTTCAAAGCCAGAATCTTCACTTTGAACTACTGCAGTAAAAGTGTTGTTGCCAGTTCTTGTTACTGCAAACCGAATTATATTTGATTTGCTCTCAGGGATAAAAATAGAATGATGTATCTCTAGATTCTCAAAAGTATACTGAGATTCTGCAGCAGGTTGCAAAGTTTGCGCCAGCTGTGCCATTCCCTCGAGGATCATTACTGTTGGAAATACATACTGCCCCTGAAAAACATGGTTTTTGAGATAAATGTCATCGTTGAGATTCACTGGTACGTCTGAGATAATTTCGACACCGGGAACCAGATACCTTATTTTTGAAACAAAACGAGCGATCTTAAGCTTCTCCTTCCGATATTTTAAAGTTGGTATCGTTCCGAAACGTCCGGAAACCACAATTCTCTTTTCCTGATGGTCCGGATCATTAATAAGCGCTTTAAGAATGTGCAAGCCATTTTCTATTGGAATTGGCCATACGTGCTGTTTCTTAAGGGTATCGATACTATTGAGTGTTACGCCCATTCCAGTCTCATCCCAGACAGACCATTCTATCGTAATCCCCTTACAGTTAGAAAAGCTGGCTGATGTGGTATCCACGAGCCTCGCTAACTGATCGTTCGCCCAGGCATAATCTGCATTGCCTTGCATACCACTTTCCGCAATTATGGAGCCGTAGCCAATAAGGTACCGAAGCGTATCTTGCTGTAAAGCGTCCAGTATATTACGTAGACCTTTGACTTTTACCCTTTGTGTTTTTTCAAAATCTTCGGTGGTAAGCAATTCTAATCGCTTAGGATTGTTAACCCCCGCACCGTGAAGAAGTACTGAGATTTCACCAAGTTCTTTAATGACTTCTGTAACCGCAGTTTTAATGGCTTGCTTATTGGTAACATCTACACTATAATACTTGAAGACAATTTCTTCACGATCCAGCAATGCGAGGTTTCGCGCTAACACTGTATCTTTTTCAGGGGTAGATCTTCCGAACAAGGCTAAACGGCAGCCGTAGGTGCCGGCAAGTTCTTTGGCTGACTCAAACGTAATTCCCTTTCCGCCACCAGTAGCAATTATCACATCTTGTGTAGACAGTGAAACCTGATCGCAGGTTTTCGGGGTGTATCTATCAAATTGTGACTCTGCTCTTGCGCCTAAATCATCATAGATCACTTCTTTATAGGTATTTAAAACAGAAACCTCATCTGCTATAACAGAAAATGATTGTTGAAGGCTTCCGGGAAGCTGAATAGACGTCGTGAGTATCTCAGGATGTTCCAGCTGAAAAGATCGTAAAACAGGTTTCAGATCTCCGTTTGCATTCGCATTATCGATTTCCACCAAAACAAAAAACCTTCCTTGCTTTACTTCCTCACTGTTCAGAACCGCCACAAAGTCTTCCAGCGTTTCTACCGATTTCGATGACTCATATAAAAATAGGGTTCCTGCTCCTGCTTTCAGCGATCGTTTCTGGAGAAATTCTTCCAGGTCTTTTTCTAATCCTGTGTTTCCAATCACTCGCACCAGACCAGCTCCGTGATCTACTTTCATCTTTGGTAGCTCTGCCGGATGCGCATTTCGTATAAATGTATGCGTCCAGTTAGGCAAAAGAGAGAAATCTACATTTTCCTTCTGACTTGCTGTATTTCCTCCCGATTCTCCGTGAAAAATTATTTCACTGAGTTCCTGAATGGTTCCATCTGAATTTGCTTTGATAGATGCGGCAGAAAACACCTTATGGCTCTTATTGAATTTTTTGGTTGCCAGCGAAACTATTTCTGTGATCGACAATGAATTAAGATGAAGCTGAGACATGATATGATCGTTCAGACTAATTGCTTCCAGAGGAAGTTCTGTTTTATCGCTGATAAGCTTTTTGATTTGAGTTGCTACTCCTTCTACCGTATCTGCAGAAATTGGACTATCCTCAATTTTGGTTTCTTTTACCGCTTTGGATTCTGAAGGGCTTGCCTCCATTAAATTTTTAACGATTGCGCTTTCGTAATCGATTTTTTCACACGGATTCTCCAAAACATCCAACTTCCAGTTTTCTACATCGAAACAACGATAAAACCGATTTACATTCAGTTCTGAAAATGCAATCTCGGTTCCGGAAACGTGAGCGATCGATAATGTATTTAAGAGTCCCTTTAAAGACGAACTGCCAAAATCAAGTGCTACACATTCAAGTTCTTCCTGAGCAGCTAGCGATTTTGAGAGCGTTTGTCCGGGTCCCAATTCTATGAATAGATCAGACGTTTCAACTGCTTTCTCAAGCGCTTGAGTAAACAACACCGGTTGTTCTATTTGTCTGTAAAGATGATCTTGTAGATTCGCTTTGCCACTTATTTTTCTTCCAAACACAGTAGATAGAACAGGTTTTTGAACCGTTGAAAATTCAAAGCTCTTTAGTCGTTTTTTAAATTCGGATGCTGCCTCGTTCATTAAAGGAGTATGAAACGCATGCGACACTTTGAGCCTCACATTTTGAATTCCTTTTTCCAGTGCTAAAGCCTGCACAGCATCAATCTCATTTTCCAATCCGCCAATTACATGACTATTTGGACCATTATAACCTGTGATACAAACATTGTAATTATAAATTAGCGATTTCACGGTTTTGAGATCACAAGCCAAAGCGAGCATCGCGCCATAAGGTTTTCCAAAAACAGACATTGCTGCCCCTCTTTCCTTGGCAATTTTTTCGGCATCTGAAGCATTAAAAGCCCCTGCCCACGCCAGCGCAGAAATTTCACCAAGACTATGGCCTATGGCAGTGTCTCCATTCACTCCCAAACAATCCAGCAAAGCTACAGATTGCAAAGAACGACTCACGATCGCAGGTTGAGCGATTGAGGTATCTGCTACGTTTCCTTCAAAAGAATATTGAGCGACATCACCAAACAAATCGGTGTACAGATTTTTATATGCACCCAGATCTGTGTAGATAGGCGCCCCCTGACCAGGAAAGAGGTAAACGATCTTTTTGCAAGTACCTTTCGAATCAAAAAATACTCCATTATTGACATCTATGAATCTTGGTTTATCTTCCTTAATAATATCCTCTAAGATCGTAAGTCTGTCCAGCAGTTCATCCGGATTAGAAGCTACGATGGATGCATTCCATTTTCCATTTTTTCTAAATGTTGAAGTAAGGTTGCAGGAGAGATCGATCAATTCTGCACGGGAAATATCCCTCGCTATTTCTTTTAAACGAAAGACAGTTTTAAGCAATACATCTTTGCTGCTTGCACTCAAGGGAAACAATTCTGTATCTCTCTGATTGTCGGCGAGTTGTTTGACTTTCTTGTTGATGCGGGAAGGTTTGTTTCTTACCACTGACTCTTCCAGTGTTAAGTGAACATTGATCCCTCCAAAACCCATGGAAGAAACTGCAGCACGCATAGGTATTTCTCCCTCATAAGACAGCGGTTTATGAGTTATTGCAAGCATATCTTTATGCGATTCAAGTACGGGATGAAGACCTATAGGTTTTCTGGATGCGGGTAATATCCTAGATTTCAAAGCAAGACACACTTTGATCAAGCCTGCAACGCCTGCCGCAGCTTTTGTATGACCTATGAGATGTTTTACCGAGCCAATGATGGCTGGATCTCCCTTTTTATTGTTCTCCTTTAATGAATTCGTGATGGCTGTTAACTCTACCTTATCACCCAATGAAGTTCCTGTGCCGTGCCCTTCAAAAAGTGCTACCGTACTTATGTCGTAGCCAGCTTTTTTATACGCTCTGCTAAATGCCATTTGTTGTGTTTCCGGTTTAGGTCTTGTAATACCTCCATTGCCATCAGATGACACTCCCCAACCTTTAATAACTCCGTAGATATTCAAGCCTTTTTCAACAGCTTCCTCTTCCTTCATCAAAACTACCACTCCGCATCCCTCTCCCGGCCAAAATCCTGAAGATTTTGTGCTGTATACTTCCATTTCTTTTGCAGCAAGTGCTCCGTTTCTGGCAAAGCCGATCACCTCGAAAGGGTCGATACTCAGATCAATACCACCTACCAACGCCACATCTAACTCATCATTAATGATCGCATTGCATCCATTAACGAAGGCTAATAAAGATGAAGAACAAGCACCATCTACGGTAAAACCTCCGCCGTTAAAATCAAAATAATTACAAATTCTACCTGCAATTGTATTACTAAGGCCACCCGCAAGTGTATCTGCTGTAGGTTTTGGAAACGGCTCTTTATATACTCTTTCTGTACTGGAAAGTATTTTTGCAATTTCTTCGTTACTATAATTCATGTTAGATAAAGTAGACTCCAGTACTTTACACACATAAGGCCATCGCAATCTCATGATATTAGCTCTTGTAAATTCCCCATTAAGCGAATTACCCAGAATAACACCTGTACGTTTTCTGTCGAGCCCTTCCCCATTTTCAAATCCGGCATCTTTCAAAGCACCATATGCTACTTCTAGGGCTAACCAATGAGCCATATCGGTCTGTTCAAATGTAGACTTGGAAACCTTGTACTTAACACGATCAAAATGATAACCGTTAAGAACAGAAGCCTTAGTTGAATAGGTATAATCGATGTGTGAGGTATTCTCCGAAAAATAGTATTTAAGATTGAGTCTCTTATCGGGCATTCTTCTAAACTGTTGCCGTAAAGAAAGTATGTTCTCCCAATATTCCTGAGATGAATTTGCCCCGGGATATCGGCAATCTAAACCTACAATTGCAATTCCTTTATTGTTCATAATAGTTATTATTGTATATAATTCTCAATAGTATCAAGAAGGTGTGTTCTTTACTATCTCTGGGAGGCGTTAGAATTAATGAGTTATAAAAATTGGATACAGTTGGTCTTGGGGACTGACTTAGTAATCAGAAGGGGTATGTACCAGATTATGTTTCTTATCGGTTTTATATTCATCATGATTGGCAGCAACCCATTCTCTGATATTTTCAAGAAATACACTTAGCGAGTGCTTTCCTGTGATAAACCGCCGATTTTGTAAATTTTCCTTCGCCTTTGCAGCGAACGCAATACAGCTCTGCACGTTTGCTCCTGTGAGTATTTTTTCGGTAGTATCGGTTTTATGTGGGTTGCCCGCAATATCTCTAGTGTGACAAGCCAGCACAGCTCCCTCCCCTAACATATATGCAAAAGAACCTGCTTCTTCTTTAAGCTCGCGGATTTTGAGCTCACTTACTCCTCCTGCGTAGGTAGCCGCCAGGCCAACTCCAGACCAAATAGCTCCTTGTCGCTCTAACGGAAAATTACTTATTGTATTTGCTATTTCTGATGGAATACCTCCGTTGTAGAACCAGAGAGCCCGACCAATACCATTATCGTAGCATTCGATGAAAAAACGGTCTTTTTGAACGCTTTTCGGTATATAAAAATGTTGAAGTGTCTTTTTAGGCTTGAAATAGGCATAATAAAAACCTAATCCGTTTAGAATAAGTAGACCACTGGTTGGATCTGCTTTCTCTACAAACCTTTTAAAAGGCAGGTTGAAGAAAACACCACTGGCAATTCCTGCACCTATATAAGACATATATTCGTGATGCTTCCCTTTGGTGCGAATAAAATTCCAGAATCGATTTTTATTAAAAATTGAAAATACGTCCAGTGTATACAAACCCATTCCGATCCCTTCATTGAAAAAACCAACCAACTCAGTTTTTACATATTTTGTGTGGGTCTCAAGATCATTTGATAATCCGGTTTCTAAAGCTGTATTATATCCGCTAACTACTGTCTTAGCGACCATTTCTAATCGGTTCTGGGCAGATGATCCCTTGGTAAAACCTCTTACCTTAAAGTTCGCTTCTGAAAGCGGTAGTGCAAAAAGCATTCTTCGTATGATTCTTAGCTTGTCCATTTTTTTGATGATTACGGGTTAGTATTAACGATCTGCGAACTGTGGTTCCTTTAGTGCAGGGTCTGCATACTCTGCCATCGGTATATCTACCAGGAGCTCTTCTTTAAGTTCGGGCAGTAATTCCTGTTCTTCTTTTTGTTTGGAAAGATCAAGGATCCAGAAATAAATACCCCTTGCTGCACAAACCGATGCCAGCGCAAAGAACAAACCAAACACTACATGCAAAGCCATTAATGCGCCATAGGCAAAAGCGACGGCAAAACCAAAATAAAGCTGATTTTTAAACTTGACCGGCGTGGTCGACGGGTCGCTTACCATATAAAATGTAAAGAGGAGAAATGCTACACCAGTCATAGGACCAATTGCTGCAACCGTTGCAGTGTCCATGAGATTTGTACGAATGACAGCCTGAATAAAAAAACCAGCGAGCCACGCAAGTATAAGCGGCATCTTTTTGGTGTATTTAGCATTGAGAAATGTCCCCAGTGTAACAAAAACGCCTACCAATATCCAATCGCCCATTCCAGAAACACTCTCTGTGAATTGGTATGGTGGGGCAGACCCAACCCAGGGAAAAAGTAAAAAAGTAACGGCAATACCCGTGTTTGAAGGATTTAAAAAATGTCGCGATCTTCCCTTCATATTTACTCTGAAGATTGTTTTTGAAAGTAAGGCAGCCGCTACTCCAAAAACCACTGGCATTAAGGCAACATTTGCAAAAATGAGCATTGACACAGCAAGTGAACTTATGTGTGCCGGAAGCAAAAAATAGATAAAACCCAAGGTGCCTCCGTTCAAAAAAGCGGGTGTTCTTTTATCAATTCTAGCTTTTACAAATTCTATAATAAGTTCTACAGAATATCCGGTAGCCAATGCAACTATTGCGTGTGCAAAAGACTGTTCAAAGCCTAGAAAGAAGTGTCCCGCAATATTAAGTGCAGTAATCGCAGCGGCAAAACGAATGAGCGCCGGGATTCTTTTGTCATTTTTTTTCATAATTGGATGAATTAAATTATTGATTATTTAGAACGGGAGGGTAATTTCGTGCCAACCGGGAGTAAGAGATAGCGTTTTTTCATTAAGAGTTCCATTCTCGCTTATCCATGAAATGGTTACGGCTACTTTTTGGTCAGCATTAAGTTTTCCTAGTCCGAAGTGTATGTCACTACTGCTTCTTCCAGCATGACCGTTACCTCCATCTACAAAAGCAATATGTTTGGTTCCATCTTCTAGTGTAATTCGTGCAACTGCTCCCAGTGCATAACGTCCTGGTATTTTTTGGTCAACCTGTACTTCATTGATCTTACTCGGTTGTAGCGCATATTTTAAGGATAAACCAAGAAAGGAATTTGAATTACTGCTCGTGTTCAGATAAAGCTTAGAGTCTTCCCATTGATTAGCAGAGACAAAATCCAGGTTTCCGTTGCGGTCTATATCTGCTACTGCAATTCCTCTGGTTATTTGAGGATCATCTAACCCAAGTTGTTCTGCAAGATCAAAGTACTTACCGGAAGCGTGCCTCACGAAAAACGGAATGTGAGAATCTCCGGAAATATCATCTCCCGGGGTTAGTTTAGGCCAAAAGGCAACATTTGCAAGCACCTCATCGTTAGCTGTAGCAAGTTCTTGTAGCTCGGGCCATCTATCTACAGTTCCTTTCACGAATCCGGTTCCCTGAATAGCTTCTTTAATACCGTCATTATTAAAATCTACCAACTTTGCTTCCCAGGCCCAGGAGCTTCTTGAAAGCCCCAAAGCCTCGCTTTCGTTCTCAAAAGGTGCAATTCCCTGCGAAATAATATCAGCCTCACCGGTGTTGACAAAAACAAAATGACTTTCGTGTAGTGCATAATCGTCTGCAATATTACTAACGTAGATATCCATTAAACCATCGCCGTTGATATCGGCAAAATCAACCCCCATTCCTTTAAAAGAATCGTTACCGATCACGTTTGATCGAATGGTCGTGAATCCTTTTCTTCCTTTAAGCTCTTTAAATTTTAGCCTTCCCGGTTGTGATTGATTCAGTAGAAGTTTATCAGGTCCAAAATCATTCGCAATATAAATTTCGGGTAACAGATCATTGTTAATATCCCCAGCCGCAATCGCCAGCGTCCAATCATAAGGATAAGACAGGTCTTTATCCCAGTTTTTTTCTTCGCGATATACGGCCTGACCATTTTCAATCCCGGTCCAAAGAAAAATACGATTTCTTCCGCCGTTATCTCCTCTTGACATGGAGTGTTGCATGATCTGATCTCTATCAGTCGCATTGGCATCTAAGAGTTTTGAATCATCTGGAAAATAGTTTCCAATCATAATATCAGGATACCCGTTACCGTCGAGATCAGCGATCGTTCCTGTAGTGGTATTCCATTTCTCCCCTTGAATGAGTTCAGCTTCAATAAATGACGCGCCTTTTTGGTAGAATAAGACAGGTGATCTCCCGAGGTAGTAAACCAGAAAATCGGTTTTGCCATCTACATTAAAGTCTCCCGCCAGAATTCCTGTGGCGGCTGTTGTTTTTTCATTGTAAGGAAGTTGTGTTACTTTGAGTTCAAAGGGTTCAAATCGGTCGCCTGTTCCCGTGGCCGGAGAAATGAACACTTTATTGAATCTGGGATCTACATGTGCAATGTCATTGGGAATCCCATCCCCATCGTAATCAGTGATGGCAACAGCCGCTCCTACTGATGATATCCAGGTAGAAATATTCTTGTATTGCGGATGTACATCTCTCACGTATTGTTTTGTTAATCCTTCTGGATAGTAAAGCACACTACGCTTAAAACCGAATTCTTTTGACAGTTCCAGTTTTTCAGAATCACTAATCGTTGCCGGCAATGAAAAGGCGTATATAATTAAAAGTAAGACGATGGATAAAATCCTTGGAATTTGTTTCATAATTAAACTTTTTAGAATGTTGGATGGAATGAAACAAGCGGTTGCTTCAGTTTTATGGGAGGCTCCAATTAAAAATAAATGATTAAACTTTGTTGATTATAATAGACAGATTACCCTGTTAGAATTTGCATCTGACGCATCCTGGCCTTCCGGGAAAATCTCCAAAAAAAGAGAAATCCAAAAAAGATGACCCCCATACTCATCAATAATTGCCAAAACGAAGGTCTTATAATGATAATAGCACCTATGTATTGTGCCAATAGAATGGCATACAAAAGATAAGTTATCGTGTGTCGTGAAACCTTGCTTATGAATACAGCTCCAACGGGAGCAAAGACAATCACTATAGGGATTGAAACCATCCAGTATTCAAAAGCCATGTGTTGAAAATCTTTAAGAGCGAACAGATGAATAAAAAATCCCCCTATCGTATTTATCGTCATTATGACTACCGAAGTTGGGGTAGCTATCTTTTCACTTAAGCCGTAAAATAATGTAAGCAAGCAAAAGGTAAAGATATCGATCCCGTTACCAAATAAAGAAGTGATAATCCCTCCTACAAAACCAAATAATAAAAGCTTAGAGATGTCACCTCTTGTACTAAGAGATAATTTTTGCTGTACAATTCGGTTTTTGATCTTATTGGTTAGAAAAAGAGCAAAACCAAAACTGAGCCAGAGAGATACGAAAAACAGTTTTGTAATCGTATTGGAAAATAATTCCAAAAGGAAAAAAGACCCTAGTATCAACCCAAACAGACCTCCGATACTTGCATATAAGATCGCCTTTAACTCTATTTTTATCCGCAGACCAATAATGGTTAAAGAAGCCGCAGTCATCCCTATACTTTGAATAGCGAAGGAAAAATTTCTTGCTACTGCCGGAGGAATGTCTAATAGCAGCGTGAAAACAGGATAAGCAATAGCACCACCTCCTTCAGAGCTTGCACCTGCAATAAAAGAACCCACAACCATCGTTAACGATATCATCCAATGCTGCTCAAAAAGCTCAAATGCATCGAACGAGAACATGTACCAACTCCAGAAAGAAATAACGAGAATAAAGAAGAAAATATATAACTTATTAACTGTCTTCATAGGTAATGAACTTTACAGAATGTTTAGCCAATTCTTTTTAGTACTTCTGTCCTAAAGCCAGCTTTATCTATAAAACATTCAAGTCCTTCTATAGACACATGTTCCATGGTGAAAATATGGGTAAACCTGGAACCGTCCTCTTGTTCGTATAATGGCAAATGATATTCCTTAATAAGCGCATCTGATGGAGCTTCAAAATAAACACAAGGAGCGTATTCATTATGTATAGTTGTAATACCAAGATGTCTGAGTTCTGCTGCCAGCCACGCGGCCTTTTCTAACGCTTTCTGTGTCCTTAAAACCAATTCTTGAAAACCTAGCTTTCTCAATTTCATTAATGTAATGAAAGGAGTAATGCCATCTCTCGAACCAGCAATGGTCGTATCCAGTGATCTGTAATCTTCTACAAAAGGTGTTGACCTATCAAAATTGAAGCTTGATTTTCTAATGAGGAATAAAGAACCAGGCACCGGTATTCCCAACCTTTTGTGAAAACTCACGGAGAGGCTGTCTAATTGAGGAATACTAAAATCGAGCTGTAATAAAGGATTTGAAATAAAGGGGGTAATCATCCCACCCAGTGCAGCGTCGAGGTGCAAATAATAATTATCCTGTAAAATACCACACTCCTGGATGGTCTCTATTATTGATCTTATTGGATCATATGCTCCTTTTGAAACGGTTCCAGAACAAAAACAAAAAATAAAACGTTCATCTTTTTTAGTCGTTTTCAGGAAGTCCCCTAAAGATTCAATACACAGCTCCCCATTTTTTGTGGTGGCTATTTCTTTAAAAGCTTTGACCCGGGTAATTGAACCTGCTTTACAAATACTATTATGGGCGTCTTTCGAGGTCACTAGGGTAACGTTGCTTCCAAGTTTCTCAACGGCAAGGTGAATTGCCTGTAAGTTAGAAATACTCGATCCGGAGGTGTAATATCCCCAGGCTTCTGCGGGATTCAAATGAAGAAGTTTTGACATGATCCCCACCAGTTCACGTTCATACTTAAAGGTTTGTAAATGCCCTCCCTTTCCTAAAAACGGATCTCCCAAATTATTGATAGTGTGTTTTAGAAAAGGAGCAAAGTCTACACAGTCGTCTGCATCCTGATTCATTTGAATCCCAAAACACTTTTTCTTTTCGGCATCCAGAAAACTTAGAAAAGATGATAATTCACTTCGGTATTCTTCTATAGAAATATTCATATTGGTCTGGTTTGATCATCAGAGAGTGATATAAAGATGGTCCCTGATGGATATTATTGAATAATTGGTTACGTATCGCTACTTAAAGGCATAGCAAGGCCTGCTGAGTACCGTGAAATGTCTCAGAAATGAATTCTATAAATGTGTGATTTCTAGTAAGTCCTTAAAAATCGTTCCAGTGATTTAAATGCTAAAAGATTAGTAATGTCACAGGAGTTTACTTCTTGATCTTAGCAGACTTAAGTGGGAGGGAGTATAACAATACTTATATATATCTGATTGTTATTATTTTAAGACAAGGGGGTCTTTAAAAGTGGTTTTATTATAAAGCCAAAATCCTTATGAGATTCTGGCTTTATGAAGAATGTGTTTGTATTGAAGAACACTTTTATTTCATGCTCAATGCCGTCTTTTTCTCAGATACCTTTTTTAGTAACTCAAGACCTTTTTCATTGGTATTACTCATTTCGGTTCTTAGATCTAATAAATAGGCGATAATATTAGAAGGAAATGCCATTTCAATATCAAAATCCAACACTACCTCTGTTCCGTTTCCTTTAGGCTCAAGTTTATATACAAACTGTGGTTTGGCTTCAAAAGGTACCGTAATATCACAATTAACCTTCACCAGTTTATTTGGCTTTAATTCTGTGATGGTTTGAGAACCTTTGCTTTCCTCTGCGACTCCTTCCCAGTGAAACGTCGCTCCTACTGCCCCATCGGTGCCAGTAACGTGATGTTTTTGTTCAGGATCCTGAAGTTTAAAAGGTGACCATTCCGGATATTGGTTCAGATGGCGTATTTGATCATAAACCAGATCTACTGGTGCATCGATATATTCTTTAGAAGAAATAGAAATATTCTTTTGATCTTTTGCAAGTAACGACAATATCGCTACGGCTACTACAATAAGGCCTACCAGCCCGAGTAAAATTTTTACAACTTTTTTCATAATAATTGGTTTTAAAAATCTGATATAGATTTACTTATAAATTGGTTGGTTATTTAACAATAACGATCTAGACCCCAAATTGTCGAAGGTGATGATCGGTATGTTTGTAAACCATGTGTCCTATTTGATCTTTATTCATAGCTCCAAAAAAGGGATGAACAAAATTGTCAAAGGTTGTTCCATTCAAAGAATTATATTGCTTGATCAGGCCTGCCCACGCTTCTTTTTCGGCAGTGAGGTCTCCTTCGCCTTTAATCTTAAACGTAGGATGTGTGGGCTCATTTTTCTTTAGAGGATTCTCATCCTTTAAGGTGGATTTGAGCGCCATTTTACCAAATAGTCTACCTATGAAAAGTCTTTTGTAAGCCGTAGTTCCCTGATACATTTCTTCACTTAAGATACAATGCCGTACCATTTGGGAAGGGCTCATTTTGCCCCATTGTCGGGAGGAGTTTTCATTAAGTTGCGCTATTCTTTCTACGAGGGAATCTGCAATTGATTTGTCGAAAACTGTTTTCATTTCTTCTCTTTTTAAATTATTGAATATTAAGATTTATGATAACTAAAATCTATCCTGAAAAGATACCTGCCATCAATACAAATGGCAGGTTCTGTGTTTATTTTCCGCTTTCTGGTGAAGGGTTGGGCACTACACCTCTGATCTCAACAGAGCCTCCCATTAAAAGAATGGGGCACTTCTTGGCAATTTCCTGAGCTTCTTCCAGTGATGATGCTTTGATGATCATATAACCACCTACCACTACTTTATCGGATGCGTACACCCCTGGTGTTACAGATTTATCTGCTTTTACGACAGCACCCTGAAAACTTAGTTCGTTAGTTCTTACAAGCTTTCCCTGAGAAGCGATCCCGCCAATATAACCACCCCATTGCGCCAGCATTTGATCTAATTCTTCCTGTGAGGGTTGATAATCTTCTGATGCTTCCATTCTAAAAATGAGCATGAATTCTGAATCTTCCAATTCATTAGAAAACGAATTGGCATTCGCAAAGACGGTTCCTGAAAGTACCGTCAAAAACATTAATATTAAGGTTACTCTTTTCATAATTTTGTTAATTAAAGTCAATTTGCATAATATCTCTAACCTCTACCTGTCCGCCCATTTCAAAAATAGGGCAGCCTTTGGCGAGTTCTGCTGCGGCTTCTACGTTCTCTTCCTTGACGAGCATATAACCGCCAACGATTTCTTTTACTTCTGCATAGGGACCGTCGACAACGGTGTTACCGGGTTTCACAACTTTACCCTCTTCTCCCAGCTGATTGGTACTAATAAATTTGCCTTGTGCGGCAATATTACCTATCCAATCCTGCCATTGTTTCATTCCTGCCGCCATCTCTTCTGGTGTCGGCTCGTAATCTCCCATATTAGGAGCACGGAAAATCATAAGAAATTCTTTCATTGTAATTGAATATTTAAGTTTAATAAAAGGTTGATTCTAAGCTCTATAGTTCTGACCTAGTCATAGATCATAATATCTCTGATCTCAACTTGACCGTTGATGTAAAGAATCGGACATTTAGAAGCTATTTGCGACGCTTCTTCAGAAGAGTTGGCCTTCATCAACATATAACCATATACGATCTCATCGGCTTTATCGTAGTGTTTGTCAATCACCTCTCCTTTAGAGGTTACCACTTTGGCATCAAACCCTACTTGATCTGTCCTAACGAGGTTACCGCCGCCAGCGATTCCTCCTATCCACTCGCCCCATTGTTTGGTAGTTTCTGCCATCTCAGCATCAGATGGCTGATAATCTCCCATTTCAGGAGCACGAAAAATCATAAGAAATTCTTTCATTTGTAAAATATTTATTGGTACTAATTGGTTGTTATTATAAAGACGATTGATCTTTCTAAAATTGGACATGTTTCTTACATTATTTTATTAAATTTATCACTTTTTGATAATAAAACGCTGTAATTCAATTACTTAGAAAAGTAATTTTTTAGGTAAATTTCACAAAGACCAATCGACTTTCTGCTTTTATTGTACTGCATTTGCAGGTACCTCAAGCTCCTCAATACCGCTAAGACCTCCATGTGCTGCCATTATTTTAGAGACTTTTAATTCTTTCTCTTCAATATAATCCAGCAAATATCTTGCATTATTAATGATCTCTACACGTGCCTGAGGCGTGAAGCTCCTGTAAGTATATCCGTGCCAAACTTTCATAAAATCACCATTCCACAATTGATCAGACTGAATGATCAATTCATATTCAGGCACGTAAACCACTAACATATCTGCTGCATGTGGCGTAGCTGATGAGCCGGTAGGCTTTAATCGGTGAATCTCAATGGCTCCATCAGCCAGGTAGGTAATGTCATTAACAGTTTCGACCTCTACATTTCGAGGATTTTTGGCCAGATTATCAGGATAGATCTCATGCGTTCCTGTTAATACCTGATTTAGAAAGGGAACGCTTTCTTCTGCAATATAGACTTTGCCGGCTTCTTGAGCCGCTTCACGAATTCCTGCAAAATGGTCATGGTGCGCATGTGTAGAAATTACAGCGATTATATCTTTTCCAGGATATGCATTTTTAGTTGCATTGATCAGACTTCGGGTCCATTTTTGATTTAGAGGAGAGTCTACAATGATAACCCCTTCTGGCGTATTGATAGCAGCAATCCACAATCGGTTATCGGGTCTACCTATAATCTTAACATTCTCTCCTATATATTGACTCGCCAAACCAAATTGAGAGAGATCGAAGGCTCCGAGGTCTATCGCGCCATTATTTACCGGCTCTGGATATCCGATATTCCAGGCATTCCAACGATGGTAAAATTGAGAATGATATATTCCAAAATCTGCCTGTTCTTCATCCCATGCGATTTGATAATCAGCAGGAACTGCTTCTGGAGTAAAAGTATCTGCACTTAATTGAGGATTCAATTCGATATTAGAGAGGGTTTCGGATTTAAACACCTCATTATCCAAAATATATTCGATTTTAGTTGGGAATTTTGTACCTGCTATTTCAATCCAGTTTTCATAGACCACTTCAAAAGACACATCGCCTTTCAAGAAATCGGCCTCTCTTGTAACGGCTCTGATCGGCAAAGCAGTTTTTGGATCAAACTCTACTCTGATATCAAGACCATCGACTCTTGTCGGGATTGAAAAAGAATTGTCTGAGGAAGCATCCGACAACTTTCTCGTTGATGCAATTTCCCTAATTAACTCGATCGGATTTGCCATTTTTTGATTTTTGATATTCGCTTCTATTTCTGTAGAGAAAATACCATGCGGATCGGTCACGCCCAGGTAATATGATTTCCAAATGAAATCACGGGAAACGGATCCAGTACGATCGTTTACAATGAATAAGGGCCCTTTGGTATCATAATATGCCGGATGATTGAAATGAATAGAATCGTAATCCATTCTCATCTTCCTGGCGTTCAACTCTGTATAAAAATCATATACATAGTAATTACTGGTAAGCGGGCTTGGTAACGTTGGAATATCCTGCTCATATTCATAACTATTACCTTTCACCGAGAAAGACATAGTTTTTACATTATTTATGGTCTCTATACCGCCCATGGCCTCCGCAATCTCTTCTAATGTGAGACCTTCTGTACCATTCGGACTATTATCGTCATCGTTCTTACAAGAAGTCAAAACGAAGAATGCGCAAAAAACTACAATAAATGTTGATTTTAAGACGCTCAGGGCTAAAATCTTTTGATGTTTCATGATTTCTGTTTTTTAATTTACTTGATTACATTTAGGTTGATGAGTATCGATTGTACGACCTACGCATACACGATCTGCGCCTCTAATCGCAATGAAGCCTCATTTTAATTTAAAATTGAATAAATACTGAAAATAAGCAGTGCGCTTCACCATTGGTTACCTAGGACTAACCTCAAGTGATAGCAACTTTTTAAACAACACAGTACGTTTATGAAGGGGAAGAATAGATAAGGGTTAAGAAACCTTATTCAACTTAGGTTGATGCGTAAGAGATGGGGTGTTCGACAAAACGGCTTTCTGGGGTACAGACACCAAAAGATTTTGGTGAATAGAGTTTAGACGAACCAGAAGTTTTTCTTGCTTGTCAACCCTAACTATTTCACAACGTAATCCTGCAAGAGGACCTTCGTCGATTTGCACCTGCTCGCCTACACTCAGAGGCTTATTCATCGCTTGAATATAAGCAATGCCTTCAGCGTTCAAAAGCTTTTTAATTTGTAGGATTTCTTCATTCCTGGCAAGTGCATAAGCGCTGTTAAAACTTACAAAATAACAGAAGCCATTTGCATTTTGCGCTTTGTAAAATTCTTGCTTGTTCGAGATATAGGCAAAAACATACGACGGAAATAATGGTTTGAGTAACATTTTTTTCCGGTCACTCCAGATACTTTCAGATTTCACTAACGGGAGAAAACACTCGATCTTCGCATCAGTCAAGGCATCTCGTACCTTTTTCTCATGGCGTGATCTCACGTAGATCACATACCATCCTTTTAAAAATTCCTTCATAGATATAGCTTGCTTTAATTGGTTCTAAAACAGTACTTGCTAAACAAAATATCGGATAAAGGGGGAGGGGAAATTGATGATCATGGCTTCGCTTCCTCGAGTCACAGAACTCAAAATCTTAAAATTTGTCTAAGATTTTACTTGCAGCATACAAGCGAAAACCTGTTAACGAATTACTATATAAATTTTTGTAATTCCAAATGATCTTTACGGGGTTTTTTCCCTTTTTGCGTATTTCCCATTTCCAAATTAGTTGGTAATTTTAATTATAATCAATTGGTTATAAGTGAGTTAAAATTAAAAAGAGTAATAAAAATTTTCAATTAAAATTTTATTATTTTAACATAATATTAACATTTATTATTTGGTAAAAAAAATTTATGTTTAAAATTGGCTATTTAATACATGAACAAACATTTATTTTCTGTAGAAGTTTACAAGAATAACATTAAACAAAAATAGATCGGTATGTAGGAATAAACCTTCTTAAATAGCTAGTAAGGTGCTCTTATGTAGTTTATTATCAAACTTTTAATAGTTTGGCCCCATTTTATGGCTTAATTTGAACGGAGAAATGGTACCGTTTATCGGATACGATGAGAAGATTATTTAAAATAAAATCTATTATAGAGGAAATAGAACAGCTCTAAAACAAAAAAAGCCCTCCAAATCCCTTAAGGTTCGGGAGGAAAGCTTTTCACTGGTTTAACTACTAAACCAAAGATGAATGCAATTCATCTTAACAACACAACTATCTTTATCAGAACTTATTGAAGAAAGTTCTTTACTTGAGAAACTTTGTTTGCTTATTGTAAACTAAAGTTCCGTGTTTTCAATTCTTTGTTTTACCTGGGAAAACTCCCCCATAAAACGCAGCAAATATAGTTATATTTTTATTCTAAACATTCTACAATAGAAGAATTAATCTATTAGAATTTACTAAGCAATCTTTTGCGCACATATTCTTTTTTAAGTATCAAATTGTAAACCTCAATATAAAGATCAGTGTATCACAATTTGGGATTGGGGTAATTATCAGATTGGTCTTCAGCAGTGTTGTCAAGGCATGTAAAATCTTTTTCGATTAGCACTGATAAAGCAGTATGATCATTCCAATCCACTTCATTGTTATAACCTACACAGTCAGTGGTCAGCCATTCAGTACGTTTGGCATCAGGGAAATAAACAGTTATTATATCTTCCTGGTAATCTGCCTCCAGCAGATGTATGTTCTTTTTAGCAATTATTCTATAGGTTAGTGTTTTAGTAGTGAATCTAGTTTTTTCTTCATAAATGCCCTCTTCACAGAAGGCTTCCACTTCAGATTTGGTAAGCCTGAGTCTTACCGAATTGCCCTTTATTCTAATTTTCATTTTTTCTTCTTTTTACTGACTAAGCCTTTCGTAAATTCATTTAAAGTCTCTACTTTTTCTTCAAAATCACCCTTGATCGTTTTTCTATATTCATTCAGGTTTTTTACCAGATCGTCAATATTATCAGGAATTACATCTTCAAAGAATTGACGTAATCTTTTAGCCGTGGTGGGTGACTTACCATTAGTTGAAATAGCAACTTTTACGTTTCCTTTGGTTACTATTCCTCCCATATAGAAATCACATAAGGGTGGATTATCGGCTACATTAACGAGAATTGATCGCTTCCGGCAATCACTAAACACCTTTTCGTTAATCTCCGGTTTATCCGTAGTAGCGATTACTAAGTGTTTATCCTTTAGATAGTTTTCGGTGTAGGCACCATCATGCATTGCTACTCCATGCTCTCTGGCAAGTTCTATGGTGCCTTTGCGATACATGGGAGCTATCATTTCTACCTTCGCATTAGGGCTGGATTTTAACAAAAAACTTAGCTTCTCTTCAGCGACATTACCTCCACCTACAATAAGAATATTAAGGGTGTTAACTTTGAGAAAAATAGGATATAACTCGTTGCGCTCCATGAGAATTTGCTATTCTATTAAAATTCCGACCAGTGGTGGTATATAATACGAAGATATTACTTTCCAAAGTAAAAATTATTACTAAAAATAAGACTGTTTATAATGAGTCGATCAGCCAAGTATATTTACACGGGTAAAATTCCTTAGACTAGCAGTTACCTTTCTTTCTTTTTACCAAGTGAAACTTTGTAATCATCAACACTACCTTTGATCTTTAGATTGAGGTATTTTATTTTTTTTGAAGGATCTACTTCTATTATCTCATCTTCCTGCTCTTGACTGGTTAGAGAATCCTTTTTTCGTCCGAATATTTTTTGCCATGCTGCTTTTCTCACAGTCTTCCAGGGAATACGCAGATAGTAATCAATCTTTTGATCATGATCATGAGTTCCAGACAATTCTATATGACCTAAAGTAGATTCGATTCTCATCGTAGGAATCGTAATTTCTCCTTTACTGATCTTTAAGTTGTTTTGCAAGGTGTCAAACCTAATGTTTCTCAGATTTTTATCTCCCATATAATCTGAAAGTGCCAGCATGGGATCGTAATTCTTTAATTTTCCGTTTAGTACTTTTACGTCCATCTCTAAAGTGGACTGATCCAGATCCGGTACGAGATCCGGGTATACCCTTATCTTACCTTTTATAGATGCCGTGAGTTTTCCCTGCAAATTTTCGGAGATAAGATGATCTTGTCCAAAATTTTCAAATTTGAAAAGCAATTTGTCAAGATCTACATTATGTAATTTCAAATCTGGCTGCATATAAATATGCTTTGGATCGCTGCCGTTAAAATACCCGCCTAATCGAATATTACCTCCCGCAGCATCCATATTTAATGTATCGATATAAACATAATGGTTAGGTGTAATTCTAAAGTCTGCCTTGATATTCTTAAGATCTATTCTGTGGTAAATAAAGTGGTTTATGTCGACCTTGAATTGCATATCTGTAAAAGGCAACTCATAAATATTAAATGTATCTGCATGTTTCTTAACATCTTTTGTTGTTGAATCCTCAATTTGAGCTATTTCCTGATTACTTAAGTTAAAATTGAAAAGCGCATCGTAATCTATATAATTCGCATTTAATTCAAGGTAATTGTCTCTTTTCTTTGTTTCTGGATTATCTCCGAGGTAATAATTAAGGTCAAAATTAAAATTGGTAGTTCCTATTTCACCGTGAAAATCATTAATTACTATGTGCTCGTTTTCATAATGAATTTTTCCACGGAAATCATGAAAACGTTGTTGATGTAATTTCATTTTAGTATCCAGTTTATCTAAAATAATATCTATAGAATTTAGAACTGAATCTTTATAATACATACGTGAATTAAAGTGTAAAGCCAGATCATCAAATTCTTCATGTCTGTACTCTTTAGGAACATAATTTTCTCCTTTGTACGAAAAAATATCTTCTAATCTTAACTTATTACACGTAAGATTAATATCAAGTGCAACCTTGCCATTAAGCTGTGGTTGCATCCAAAAGGCATAATCATGAATCAATCCATCAAAATGAAAATCACTATCATCGATAAACCCAGTAAAATCAGTAATTTTCAGGTCTTTATCATCTATAAGTATATCAGCATGAAAATCATGTAGCTTGTGAGGATAATGTTTCAGGTCTGCATATAAACTATCGATAAAGAACTCACCCCTTGGCAAATACTCAGACTCTGTAAAATCTTTTGCAGCTGCTTTAAAAGAAATCCCTAGGCGTAAATCTCTTATTTGCTCGTTGATGCCTTTTTGAATGGAGTCTTGCACAGAATAACCTGTTAACTCTGAAATATCAAGGTAATTGGAAGCAATATCTAAATGAGCTTCCACAGGAATATTTGTATGATGTATAATAGAAGGCAAGTCTGATAAAAATCCGTTTATAGACAGGTCAGAATTTCCCAGTAACAGGTCAAACTGCTTCAGATTCGCTTCTTTACCATTCATTACCAGATGAACATTAAAGTCTTTAATCGGAGCCGGAAGATCTTTTGTTGTAAAACTCAAATCTTTTACGATCAATTCTGCAAAATAAGCTTCATTGAGTTTTTGCAACGCTTTCTCTGGATGATCAATATCTATGATATCATGAAAGTTCATCTTCAGAGAAACGCTACCAGAAGCATTTTGAACTTCATCCAACTCAAAGAAATCGGTGATAAAATCCAACTTAAAATTAGAATTGAGCTGCATATCTATTTCGGGAGATTCAAAATTCCTGACAAGTACAGACCCTTCAAACTCGCCTTGTTCCAAAGACGCAGTCATATCGGTAAGCGAAAATTCCATAGTGCTTGCATCTCTATTCATGCCATTGGTAAAATGACCTTTGAAGCCCATGTTATCGATCTTTTTTTCTCTTGCTGTATTTTCTAAAAAAGCCTTTCCAGCTCCAAAATTCGCGTTGATGAAAGGTCTGTTTCCTTTATTAGCAGGTCCCTTAACACTCGCATTGAAATAAATTTCCCCGGCATTTTTATATTTTTCTAATACGGGTATCACATCTGCAGGAGCAAAGGCGATAAGCATATCGAAATTAGGCTTGGTTCCTTTGAAGTACAGATCAAGATCCACATCGTTTTTTATATCGATCGCTCCTTTTACTTCAAAATCCCCATTTTCCATAAGTATAGTCGATGGAGATATTTCAAGAACACCCGTATGCTCATTAAAAATCACATCGGTATGTAATTCGAAATGTTTGTGGCGAATAAAAGTAGTATCCCCGTCTTTTATTACATTTAATTCGAAATCAGTATCAATATGTCCTGCGATGATACTGTCCTTAAGCTGAAACCCGCCTCTACCCGAATAGATAAATTTCTCGACATCGGTATTCGTAGCTTCATCCAGCGTATGAATATCTAAATTCTTTAATTTTATCTTTTTCAGGTCGATATTGGTTGACATTTCTGTTTCAGAAGTAGTTTCCAGTGCGTTCTGAAGATTGATGCTATTATTTTCATGAATTATAATATTAAAGGTGCCTTCCTCTACGATTAAAGACTGAATCTCATAATTTCCTTGTACCATGTCCCACAGATTAAAGCCTATGTACATATCCTCTAGCTCCATTATTAGCGAAGCGTTGTCTTCTTTGGTTTCAAAGATCTGTAAATCATATAATTTAATTGAGATGTCTGGAAAATTACCAAACAAGGACAATTGACTGTCCTCGATTCGGATAAGACCCTTATGCTCTTCATTAAGCTTTGCGATCTCTTTTTTGATAATATCAGCTTGGTGATACTGAATATAAGCAAGCAGTACCCCCATTAGCACTATTGGTAAAATAATGAGAATTATTAAAATCCTTTTCCAGAACTTTTTAATTTTCAAGGCGGTAGTCTTTAGGTTAAGAAAGATTTAGACTTTAAAAATAATTAATTTAATTGAAACTATTTTGAATGGTGACCTTTAGCCTCATAAAGCTGGACCTGTCGCAATTAGAGAATTCCAGACCAATAAATGTATAACCTTAAATAAGTATCTGCTTATGAAACCATGAAAGTGCATTAAGTCACAGATAATAAGTGCAATAAGATGGCCGTAGACGGAAACATAGAACCAGAGGCCTGACAGAAGAGGGTTAATAAGTAAAATCTCGTTTTGCCATGGAAAGAACAAACATGGAGGCCTCGATGTCTCTGAATGATGAAGCTTGAAGCATCGCGAACGGGAGAGTTTAATGCTATACAAGTTGTTAGCCTACAAAACTCGTGATTATGCGCTACTACTTATATTCAAATTAGATCGGTATTGGATAAAGCCAAATGAGATGAGATGAGATGATAGAAGTCGCTCTTTAATGGATAAAGGTTCATCGCGCCCACTTTGAAGGAAAAAATTAATCCTTTTAAAATCAATTTTAAATAGTCAACATGAGTATGCTTTAGTCATCCTATGTTTTTCTAACTTTTAATGTTCGGTTTTGAGTCACTTAGCCAATCTGTATTTTACGATTCACAAGTAACGAATTACATTTTAAAAAAAAAACTTGCAATTTCCCATTTGTTTGTTTGTTTTGTACAATTATACTTAAGAAACAATACGACAAAAGAAATACATATTCGCAGAAAGATTAATTCATCTTATAGAGGGATCTAAATACGCTAACAAAAAGTTAAAAGTTGCTACACTGTTCACTATAATAAGTTCATAAAATGAATTACCGATTATTCATATTCTTATCAATATTCATAACAGAACTTGCCTATTCACAGATTGAGGACAATCAATTAATGATCAAATTAACAAAAGAGTTTGAGAACCAACTTCAATATTCCCAAGATAAAGCCTTGGAGTTATTTGACCAAATTGAGGAGGTAGCGTCAAACGTGAACACCTTAGAATCAAAAGCACTCTTGAACTATGTCAAATCCTTACGCTATCTTAAAGTGGACAAAGTGCAAGATTCTGCAATACAGCATGCAAAAAAAGCTTATGCCGCCCATAAAAGATTAAATGACTCTCTATCCCAAATTAAAGACATAAACCTACTGTATAAGTGTTTTCTTGCCGCTAATGAACGTGACAGCGTCTTTTATTATGCTTCCAAAGAATTGGAATTGGCTGAGTTGATTGGGAATATCGAGCTCCAAGCAAGGGCTAATTTGGACATGGGTGATGTTTATTATTTGACCCGCCAATACGACAAGGTCAAATCCTTTAGAAATAGGGCACTTTCCTTGGCCAAAAATCATGGTTCTAAACGGTTATTGGCGGATACGCACTTAAAAGTGGGGCAAACTTATATTAATCTCAGTAAAAAGAGAACCAAGAAGGACTTGGACTCTGCCGTTTATCATGGCTATAAAGCACTTTTCCACGCTAAGGAGATAAACTATGATTATGGTATTTACCACAGTACGGTAGTTTTGGCCGATTTTTTAAATACAAGCAAACGACATCAAGAAGCTTTGCAATTGATAGAGACCATTACAAGCCTGCCCCAAGACAAAGTTCCTTTAAACTACGGATATAATGCTCCGTTTTATTATGCCACCATTTTAAAGGACAACAAGAAATATGAGCAGGCGAAAACCATAACACAGCAATTGTTAAAAAGCAGCCCCAAAGAAGATTTTAGCCGAAGGAAAGCACTGAATTATTTTTTAAGTGTTCTGTACGCTTACAACCAACAACCTGATAGTACCGACTACGCCATAAAACAGGCTATCATTGCAAGTAATGCCCAAGATGTTGCCAAAATTAATGCTGGCATAAGTCAGCTCCAGACGCAATATGAAACAAAAGAAAAAGAGCAGGAAATCAAGATACTGGAACAAAACGAACGCCTTAAATCGCTTGAGATAAAAGAACTACAGCGGCAACGTCTCATTTTGGGGTATGCACTACTTGTCCCTCTGGTCTTGATAATAACAGGAGGCTGGTATTGGAACAGACGCAGGTTAAAATTACAATTGGTAACAGAACAAACGGAAAACGCAATTAAACTAAGTGAGTTGAGAGCATTGAGATCGCAAATGAACCCACATTTCATTTTCAATGCACTAAATTCTATACAGGAGTATATTTTTTCTAACGATAGGACTTTGGCGAGCTCTTACCTAGTGAAGTTTTCAAGATTAATTCGTATGTATTTAGAACATAGTAAGGTATTGGAAATTTCCATCGCCGAAGAAATCGAAGCGTTAAAACTTTATCTGTTTTTAGAAAACAGCCGTATGGACAACGAGCTTCACTACACCATAAAAGTAGATGAAAAACTCAATATCAACCAGAATATTTTGCCTCCGTTGTTCATACAACCTTATGTTGAAAATGCCATTAAACATGGATTATTGCATAAAAAAGGGCAGAAAGAACTGAGCATTTCATTTAGCTATAATGAAGCAGATAATACCCTTGACATATCCATTACAGATAACGGAATTGGGATAGAAGCTTCAAAGAATTACAATAGAAATAGACCCTATAAATCCTTCGCTACGGAGGCTAATGCTCATAGGCTGGAATTGATGAATTTCAAAAGAACTAAAAAAATCAGCTTAAAGATCATCAACCTTACAAATAACAGTAATGAAGCCGCAGGAACAGAGGCAAGAATAAAGATACCTTTATAATTTAGTATTTAATGAATCAATTTTCACATTTTAATGAGCTAATATATTTTAAATCAAAGCGTATAGTTGCCCTTAAAGAAACAATAATATGAAAATACTAATAGTTGATGACGAATTAAGTGCGAGAAAGCTTTTAAAATGTATGCTAACATCACTGTTCAAGGAAGAAAAAGACATGGTTCTTTATGAGGCAAAAGATTTGCCAAACGCAGTTAAGCTCATCAAAGCAGAACAACCTAATATTGTCCTTTTGGATATCGAAATGCCCGAACACTCAGGATTGGAAATCTTGGAATTTCTTAAAAATACACCCATAAATTTTCAACTGATATTTACCACCGCCTATAATGACTATGCCGTAGAGGCTTTTAAGCTTAACGCTACTGACTACCTGTTAAAACCTATTGACATTGTAGAATTGGAAAATGCCATACAAAAGGCAAAAGCAATGTCAACAGAAAGTTTGGAACAAAAACTGGAAGATTTAAGACAGACATTTCTGGAATTAAAAACAACCAAAATAGTTCTGGATGTGCCAAATGGATTTATGTTTATTGCTCCCGATGATGTAATTGCTTTAATAGCAGATGGTATGTATACCACAGTATATCAAAAAGACAAAAGCAAGACGGTAATAGCCAAGCCCATAAGGCATTTTATCGAGCGCCTCGAAAAGCATAAATATTTTTATAGACCCCATAGATCTTATTACATCAACTTGAAGTACATGAAAGAGTTTTCTAGAAAAGATGGCGCTACCATTATTCTGGAAAATGGAATGTCTATTCCTATCGCCAGAGATAAGAAAGAAGAGTTTCTATATATCATAAAAGGAATTTTTTAAAAATACAAAACCAAATACTCGCTGAATAGACCTCAGTTCATTTCCCTATTATGATGGTATTGTCTTTCTCAATGTTTACATTTTAGAAATAAGGAATGCCATTTTAGAAAGGAAAGGGTGATTCTCCATACTAGTGTAAGAATTTTGCGTTCAAGATATTCAATTTAAAATAGAATTTTCATGAAACAGCGATTCCCTTTACGCACATATATTATGTGCTTCACCCTAACAGTTTTAATCTTTTCCTGCGGAAAGGATGATGATGTAGACCCGGTTCAATCCCAGAACAGTGCTCCCGAGATCAAAGCACAAAGTTTTAATGCTTCGGAAGCAATAGACGACGCTACGATTATTGGTAAGGTGACCGCAACGGATTCAGATAATGATGTTCTTATCTTTAGCATCAATACAAACAGTGACGAGCTATTTGATATTACGGATGATGGAGATTTAAGTTTGGCTTCTGGTAGGACATTGGATTTTGAAACGGCCACTCAACATATCTTATCTGTCAATGTGACCGATGGAGAGGCTACCGCAGATGCGACCATTACAATCAATGTTGTGGACGTTGACGAAAACAGTGCCCCGGTTTTTAATGACCAAGTCTTCAGTGTTCAAGAAAATGTGACTGGCCAGGGTGGCTTAATTGGAACCTTATCGGCAACCGATCCAGATGCGGATACTGTTACATTCCAATGGGTTGCGCCAGACCCTGATGACTCTTCGGTTCTTTATGTTACTGATAATGCTGGCAATACTACAGGGTTTGTCTTAAATAGCACCACTGGTGAAATTAGAACAGCAAATGATAGCACTGGTAATTTAGATTTTGAAATGATTTCGCAATACGTGGTTTCCGTTTTTGCCAGTGATAGTGAACTGAGCACCCAAGCAGATATTACTATTAATGTGACCGATGAGAATGATAGACCCCTAATTGATTCACAAACATTCACTGTTGCCGAGGATATTGATGAAACAGTGTTAATTGGACAAATTGTGGCCAGTGATCAAGACAACGATCCTCTTACCTTTTCGGTAGATATTGATTATGATTTACTTTTTGACGTTTCGAGTACAGGTGAAGTCAGGTTAAGATCAGGAAGCACCCTAGATTTTGAAACAAAAACGTCGCACCAATTGGATATATTTGTATCGGACGGTACAGAAACCACAGGGGCAACAATTACCATTGATGTTACCGATGTTGCAGAAAGTGGTGGCACAGTATCCAGATTTGCAGGCAACGTAAACGGCATCGCCGGTAATATCGATGGTGACGCTCTCACTCAATCTGCATTGTCAAGTCCTTCAAGCATCGTAAGAGACTCTCAAGGAATTATCTATATATTGAATTCCGGTTTTGTCAATGTTAAAAGAATTGACGCTAACAATCAAGTAAGTACCCTAAACTTTAACTTACCCACTAGCGTAAGACGTTTTATTCCAGCGGGGCTTGCTGTGGACACCAACGATAGATTATACATTTCCGATAGTGGTAGCCACGTTATTTATAGATGGGACCCAACAACTGAGGTACTCACTACTTTTGCTGGAACTATCAACTCACCTGGTTTTAGCAATGGAAGTTCGGGAACATTCAATGAGCCGGCCGGTATGGATTTTGACGCATCGGGCAATCTTCTTGTTGCTGATGTCAATAACCATAGTATTCGCCAAGTGAGTTCTAATGGAACCGTTTCTACTCTTGTAGGTAGTGGCATGAGTGGCAATGGCAATGGCAGGTTTAACCGCCCTGTAGACGTAGTGATTTCTCGTTCTGACGGGGCTCTGTATGTTGCCGATAGCGGTAACCATTCAATTAGAGTAATCCGTTTTTCAAATTTTGGAGGTGTACAGGCTATTGCAATGTCCACATTTGCAGGTGATAATAGTGGGGCTTCAGGGTTTGTTGATGACAATGGACTCACCGCGCGTTTTAATGACCCCAGAGCACTTGTAATCGATTCTAATGACAACCTTTATGTGGCAGATACAGGTAACAACACTATTCGCAAAATAACACCAAACGCAGATGTTACCACACTTAACTCATCCAATCAGGCCGGTGCTACTAATGGGGATTTGAATGTTGCCCGTTTCGATGCCCCTTCGGGTATTGAGCTTGATGCTTCGGGAAATCTTTATATAGGGGATAGTGATAATAACGTAATTCGATATATCCAATTTCAATAACAACAATCAAAGAAGTTCCCATAACCCTGAGGCTAAGAGAACTTGTAATAATCCATATTTAAAACTTTCGATTTTATGAAAAACAAAACACTCAAAACGACATTATTGTCATGCTTGGCCATGTTAGCGGTCAATCTTGTATCTTATTCACAGGAGGTTGTCAATCAAACTGAACAACTTAAAACGCTACGAACTGGAAAGTACATAGCCTTTGATGTCAAGAAAAACAACAACGGAAATTACGAGTACTATGATTTAAAGGGAGAGCACGAATTGCTTGAGATTCATCAAGAACCCAACTTTCTTGAGCACAAATATTTCGAAATGAAAATTTATGGTGATGACTATAATTTTATTCCAGATAACATGGCCTTTCCTATAACTTTTGCTAGATTATTCTATGAGGGCAATGACAAGTTAAAAAAACAAGTTGGTTTTGTTCCAAGGGAAATTAGACCAGGATCCACAAATAGAGTGTGTATTGTTGAAGGGGTTATTTTTGATTTAAGTACTTCATTTAAAGAAGATGATCCAGACACTTACGTTCCTTATCGTTTGTATGTGCACGAAAACTTTGGGGAGAACTTCAAAGTAGAGGATAAAAAGAAGGGTGGTAAAAAGAAAAAGTTATCCCTTAAAGAGCGAATGGAGCAGGCCATGATGAAAAAAATGGCCAACAAAAATCCTGAAATGAAGGCTCGTTACAACAGCATACAAAAACTTATGGCCATGGATGCTGCAAACCTTGTGCAAGAGTATCTTACCAACGCAGTGACCCAACAAAAATTAAAAGCGCCTAAATGGCAACAAGACCCCGTAAATTCACAGAGAGTCCAATTAGTGAAAGAACGAAGAGAGCTTATGTTTGCAGCCATGAAAAAGTATAACGAAGATTTGATGGATACTCCTGAGTGGCGGCGTATACAGGAGAACAATAGGAGGGCCAATGCTGCTTTAGCTGCGAACAACGTTACTGTTAAAAACGCAACAGGTCGGGACATCTACTTGTATGAGGAAGGCTCAATGAATGGCACTCGCATCAATGCGGGTAGCTCTGGTTCTTTCAGCTGTAGCAGCTCTTATTATTATGCCTTTGATGGCAATTCGGGTACCCGAGGTGGCAATGCAGGTCCTTTGGCTTATTCAGCCAATTCTTCCTGTGGCGGTACGGTCACCGTTAAGTAATTTGAAAAACCTGTTTACATCAGCACAAATCTCTTGACACTTCGTCGAATTCGCATTCCTGTGAGAGATTACAAAGAAATATGGTTGATGTTTTTTAAAGAAAGGTCCTTTATATATATGGGCCTTTCTTTGTTAAATGATTTACAACAACTTCTAATACAAAAGAAGAGTTAATACGTTAAGGAAATTCTAATGAAAAATTGCCTGCCATTTTTATACTATTGTATATTTATTTATCGCTGTCCGAAAGGGCTATACCAGATAAAACCGACACATCCTTCATCGCTAATTTAACCTAAAGAAGACGGCGGCGAAAGACTGTTTAAAAAGGAAGATCAGTATGACCTTTAAGCACGTCTAACCTATTCTCTCTGCAGTTCCACACAAAGGCTGCAATCCACTCCCCTTCCGTTTCTAAGCAGGAATTAAGCAACACGTTTGATGAACTTGTTTTTAAAAACAACTTTGGGTATCTCTGTTAGATATAACGAAAAAGAGATTATGGTAGTAGAACCAGATTCAAACAAAAACCAAAAGTTTTGTTTCATTGATCTCAATATTAAAAATAGAATTAATTACGAAGCAATATCAAAAGGTAAAATTGAAGTCTATACTTCAAAGCTTTTAGATTTCCCATGAAACCATTACAAGGTGGTATATTTTAGTTGTTCTTTCCTAGATTAAAAAGCATTGAATAATATAGAATTGAAGGCTAGCAAGAATGCATCCAAACAGCCTGATAAACGTCTAAGCCATGATTGTAGGTTTCTCCTTAGATACAAATTGATTGGTATTGGGTATCCTAACGAAATTGATATAATAGAAGCCATTGTGCAATGGATTTCGTTTATGGCTCTTGTCTTTTAGTCAAAATCAATCTTCTCTAAAATCAATTGTAAATAAGTATCGTGAGTGTTAATTAATTACAGAACAAATTAAATCCTTATCTATCATTCAAATACATTACCTATGACATCACAAACTATGACGGCAAAACAGATAATACGAGGCTGAACACGCCCACTTAAATTGTTGAAATTAGTGGTATGAGAACTTCTTAAAGGCTTCAACCATTTACTTCATTCTTCTGAAAATCAAAAGCTTAATCTAATTGCAAACAAAAGAAATTACCTTTGGAAAGTGTTGTCTTGTTTTGTACCCAGGGTAAAGAGATAAGGCTTCCGATTTCTCGGAAGCCTTATGTTAACTTTAGCGGTCTGGACGGGACTCGAACCCGCGACCCCCTGCGTGACAGGCAGGTATTCTAACCAACTGAACTACCAGACCTCTGCTTGATAGCGGATGCAAATATACATTGCATTTTGTTTAATACAAACAAAAAGTAATTTTTTTTAAAAGTAAAACATTAAGGTCCTCATAACCAATGAAACCCGATTAACTAAACTTCTTACGTTCCGTCAGATAAGTGAGCAAAACTTTATTGAAATCGTTTTCAATATCGGCTTCTACATATTTGACTCCATACTGAGCACAGCGCAACTTTAAATGTGTAAAAAATGTATGAACCGCTTTCTCATAACCCTCTTTCACAGTGTCTGCATACAGATCAATATGCTCTCCTGTTTCTACGTCTACAAATCGTTTTGGGGTATTATCAAAGTTAAAATTGAATTCTTTTTTCTTGTCCATCACATGAAAAAGAATCACTTCATGTTTATTGTATTTTAAATGGCGTAGCGCTTCAAAAAGTTTATCTTCATCGGTTTCAGTTTGAAACATATCTGTAAATAGAAAAATAAGACTTCTCCTATGAATTTTTTCTGCGATCTGATGCAAATAAGTATAGGTTTTTGTCGTACGTTCTTTTCTTTTTTGGGAAACGGTACTTTCTAGTTTATGAGTCAGCATTCTAAAATGGCGTTCACTTCCTTTTTCAGGAGCATAAAAATCATAGCTGTCTGAATATATACTTAGACCGACTGCGTCTCTTTGCCTCTTGAAGAGATTCATCAATGACGCTGCCGCCAATACTGAAAAGCCTATTTTATTTAAATGATCTATTCTTTGATTTTCTATCGCAGGGAAATGCATTGAAGAAGAATTATCGATGATCAGGTGACAACGTAAATTGGTCTCTTCCTGATACTTTTTGGTATACAGTCTATCGGTCTTTGCAAACAATCTCCAGTCTACATGCCGTGTGCTTTCTCCCTGATTATAGATTTTATGTTCTGCAAATTCTGATGAAAACCCGTGAAACGGACTCTTATGAATGCCGCTGATAAAACCTTCAACCACCTGATTTGCGAGTAATTCAAGATTTTTAAATAAATGTACCTTCGAAAGTTGCTCCTGCAGATTCATACGACTTTGCTATAGCCTAAAAGTAGAAAAGGTCTGGCATTTCGCCAAACCTTTAACCTTTATTGTTAACAAGCTGTTATTACAACAGTGAATCTAAAGCCTCAGTATACGTAGTTTTAGGTGCTACACCTACCTGTCTTCCTACGATCTCTCCATTTTGAAAAACCAAAACAGTAGGTATATTTCGAACTCCAAACTTAGCTGCGAATTCTTGGTTTGCATCTACATCAACCTTACCTACTACTGCTTTGCCTTCATATTCTCCACTAATCTCATCTATGATCGGTCCAACCATTCTACACGGTCCACACCACGCAGCCCAGAAATCTACCATCACAGGTTTGTCGCTTTTTAAGACTACGTCTTCGAACGTAGCGTCTGTAATTTCTAATGCCATATTTTACTTTTTATTTCTATTCCTGATTATTTTACAAATTTAGTCAATTATTTTACGAATCCTTACAATGCAAATATTGGTTTTGTTTATATAAAGATCAAGTAAAATGATACGTATTCTTCGCTTCATACTTGAATGAAGAAAATATCTATTTAACTGATTAATAGAAGCTCCTCACATTGCTTCCTGCTCATTGCGTAGCGCCTGACGGACTGTTCGTAATTAATACTACCTGGTTTCGTAACGTATTCTTTTTCAAAATCAAACCCTATTTTTTGTAATAATCTATTAGGAGCTGGATTTTGAGCAAAAGGTTCGCAAAATAAATTATCTAACTGGAGATTTTTAAAAAAATAAGGAATAGATTTTTTAACGAGAATGCTTCCGCTGCCTTTTTGCCTTCTATTCTCTTTCCAAAGATGCAAATGCATATAGGCCTCTTTACCATATATAATCTTGTTTACATTACAATGCCCTATGGCTCGTTTTTCATACAACCAAATAATTACGTACGTTTGCTTTTGATCATACGGAAGCTGGATCTGGGCGTATATATTTTCGTAAAAATCTTCATAAGCTGGCATGAGGCTTTTGGTCGCTCCCATCCGCTCGAGCTGCTTTTCAGATAAATTATACCAATACTGAAGCAAATATTCAATATCTGATATTTTTATCTCCCTTACCGAGAGTTTTTCTTTTAATCTGTTCAACTAATCCATAATTTTTAAGTGATACTTTTGAAGCAAATATTCAAGTCCTGATCGTGAAAAGCTGGCTCCTCTTAGTTGATTTATCTCAGGATCGATCCTGAAATTATAGGCAGTACTGAAATCTGCATTTCTTAAATCGGTTCGTTCAAAAATGACATTTAAAAGATTACAACTGTCAAAAGTACTATCGGTGAGTACAGCTCCTGAGAAATCGGCTGCTTCCAGATTACAATTTACAAAGCTGGTTTCTTTTAAATCGCTTTCCAGAAAAGAAGTATAATTGAGCAAACAGTCATGAAAGCTAAATGACAGTAAGAAAGAATTGCAGCGATCGAAACGTAGCCCCATTAGTTTACATTTGTTGAAGGCTACCGATCTAAAAGCAGTATCTTCAAGCTGAGTCTCACTAAAATTACACATTGTAAATGTGCAATCGGCAAATACGATAGACTCCAGGCTTACTCCTGAAAAATTACAATCAGAAAAACTACAGTTTTCATAATCTTTCGACAGTAAAGGCTCTTTTGAAAAATTTACATCTTCAAAATCTTGATCTTCAATAGGTTCTGCATGCATTACAAATCTTTTACTTTCCATGAATAGCTTCAACTAAGTTATTCAATTCATCAGGGGTATTGAAATAGTGAGGAGATAGCCTTACTACCCATTCTACATTAGCGTTTATTAATTCTCTAGCCGCATAATTTTCATAGCTTACCGTATAGTCCACACGATTTGCGTCTAAAAGATATTTCATTTTATCAAGGGAAGTATTCTCCCGGTAAAAGGTGAGGATATTTGAAAGCTTTGGTCCTACATCTAGCAAATGTATCCCATCAAGACTTTCCATATTCTTCCTGAAAGTCTGCATCAATTCCTGATTGTAATTATAGATCTGATCGATTCCCAGGTTATTTAAATAACGTAAAGCTTCCGTAAGACCTATTAGAGACATATAGGAAAACTCCCAGGTTTCAAAACGAATCGCAGTTTTTTGTGCTTCGTAATCGTATTTACCTGTTAGATCTGCTCCTCTTGTATCAATAAATAAGGGTTCGAGCCCTTCGTTTAATGCACGATCTGAAACATATAGAAATCCGGTACCTCTAGGACCTCTCAAAAACTTTCTTCCGGTTACACTTAAAAAATCACAACCAATGGCAGCTACATCCACCGGAATCTGACCTACGGATTGACACGCATCTAGCAGATACCAAGTGTTTATCCTTTTACAAATAGCTCCAATTACCTTCGCAGGTTGAATAATACCAGAGTTTGTTGGAATATGTGTCAGAACTACCAATTTTGGCTTATGTTTGAGCGCCAATTCTTCAAAATTATCAAGATCTACAGCTCCATTTTGCAAGTTTTTGGCTTTCAGGAGCTTTATCCCAAACCTTTTTTGAAAAGACAAAAAAGCTATTTCATTAGAACTGTAATCATCATGAGTGGTTAAAATAGAGTCTCCAGTTTTGACAGGAATAGCAGACAATGCTCGTGAAAAGGAATCAGTAGCATTGTAAGTAAAAGCAATGTTTTGAGGCTTGCAATTAATAAGGTTTCCAGCTTCTTTATAAAATTCATTTATCTGAGCCTCGCTTTCACTAGCCATCGTATAACCACCCAAAAGCTGCTCTTTAGAAAGATATTCTTTCATTTTTTCTACTACACTTACTGGCATAAGCGAAGCTCCTGCGCTATTTAGAAAAATACGATTTTCGCATCCGGGTGTATCTCGTCTTATGGTCTCAATGTCCATACCTTTTTTTGAAATTTAAAGTTAGCTAAATTTAGTTTGAATCCTACCGAGAAAATATGGTGATTACTATTTGAATCAAGAATCCCATGGATACGATTAAACAACCCTGTTCAGATGTGCTAATTTTAAATAAAAAAGAAAAGAATGCCATTTATTACAAACAAAACTGCTAAAGAATTCGTCGATATTTATTATGAAGATTATGGAGAAGGGCAGCCTGTTATTTTAATACACGGTTGGCCATTAAGCCGGAGATCTTGGGAACAACAGGTATGGAAAATCGTAGAAGCCGGTTTTAGATGTATATCTTATGATCGCAGAGGATTTGGAGTTTCATCCTGCCCGTGGAACTATTATGACTATTCTTCTTTGGCCAGCGACCTCAACGAGCTAATTGAACAGTTAAAATTAGAAGATTGTATCATTTGCGGATTTTCGATGGGTGGAGGCGAAGTCGTACGATATTTTACAGATTACGGATCTGAAAAAATTGCCAAAGCAGTACTTATTAGCTCTATTATTCCATTAGTAAAACAAAAAGAAGACAATCCTTCTGGAGTTCCCGCTACAGATCTGGAAGGTATTCTTGATGCACTTGAAAGTGATCGGGTAGGTTTCCTTCAAAATTTTCATAAAGGTTTCTACAATTATGAAGACAATAAAGACAAGATGAGTGAAGCACAACTTCATTACGACTGGTCTATTGCTTCTCATGCTTCGCCAAGAGCAACCATTGAAACTGCAAAAGCGTGGATGCATACTGATTTCAGACCTGAACTAACTAACGTAGACAAGCCTACACTCATTATCCATGGCGACGCAGACCAAACTGTCCCAATTGAAACATCTGCCGAACAGGCAGCACAAGGGATTCGGGAAAACCGATATGAGATCATTAAAGATGCACCTCATGGTCTTAATATTACCCATGCAAAGGAATTAAACGAACTTCTTATACCGTTTTTCAAGGAATAAAAATTCGTAAGCCAGATCTATGACAGATCTGGCTTTTTTTAATTGAGTTTGTAGAAAACTTCCTGTTTTTCAAGTTCAGATAGTAATTCGTTGGTAATCTGCACTTTTTGCTTCCGGCTGGGCATCGTTAACTTTATTTCGTTCTCGCGTTCATAAACCACAAAATTCAAAGTATGATCTCCTTTGTGAGATTGCAGCAAGGACTTTAACTGGCTAATCTGTTCCTCCTCAAGCGCGTCTACATCCAATTGAATCGTTAATTTTCTGGCATATGCCTCCATGATATCCTGAAGCATTTGTACCTGATTGAACTGAATACGAGGATCACCCTTTTTACCTGTCTCTCTGTTTTGCCACCCTTCTTTCACATACGCCTTAATATAGGTGAAACTATTGGGTAAAAGAAAGTGTCTGAACTTGAGATATTCTTCTCCAAAAATTCGAAATTCATAAGAATCGGTATAATCTTCAACTGTAAAGAGTCCCCAACCCTTCCCATTTTTAGAGACGCGGTGCTGTACATCGGTGATCACTCCTGCAAAAGAAATTTCTCTGTTAACATAGTTTTCCATATCGTTGAAAATGGATACGCTTCCGTTACAAAAATATTTGATCTCCGTTTTAAAATCATCCAGCGGATGCCCCGAAATGTAAATGCCTACTACTTCTTTCTCTCGTCTTAATTTCTCCATAGTTCCCCAATCTTCACAAGGCGGCACAACAGGTTCGGGTATTTGCACTTCACTTGCTTCACCAAAAAGACTTACCTGTGCTGAGTTTTGATTCTCCTGATATTTAGAAGCATACCTAATTGCTTTTTCTAGAAAGGTGATTCCGTCTCCATCATCGTGAAAATATTGTGCACGATGAGTGTCCTTAAAGGAATCAAATCCTCCAGCAAGTGCCAGATTCTCAAACGCCTTTTTGTTGGCAGCTCTTAAATCTACTCTTTTTGCCAGATCAAAAACCGATCTGTAATGACCGTCTTTTCGATTTTCAACAATGGTGTCTACGGCTCCCCTACCAACTCCTTTTACAGCTCCCATTCCAAAACGAATGGCGCCTTCATCATTCACTGCGAATTTGTAAAATGATTCGTTCACATCAGGACCCAACACTTCTATCCCAGAACGCTTGCATTCTTCGAGAAAGAAAGAAACCTGCTTGATATCGTTCATATTATTAGATAACACAGCGGCCATATACTCCGCAGGATAGTTTGCTTTCAAGTAGGCAGTTTGATAGCCTATCCAGGCATAACAGGTAGAGTGCGACTTGTTAAAAGCGTAAGAGGCGAATGCTTCCCAGTCTTTCCAGATTTTCTCCAGCTTTTCTTTGTCATGTCCATTCTCAGACCCACGTTCGATAAAAGTAGGCTTCATTTTGTCGAGTACGGCTCTTTGCTTTTTACCCATTGCCTTTCTAAGAACATCTGCTTCACCCTTTGAAAAGCCTGCCAGCTTTTGAGAGAGCAACATCACCTGCTCCTGGTAAACCGTAATTCCATAGGTTTCTTTTAAGTACTCTTCCATCGCAGGTAGGTCGTAAGTGATCTCCTCTTCACCATGTTTTCTACGGATGAAACTCGGTATGTATTCCAGTGGACCCGGACGATACAAAGCGTTCATAGCAATAAGGTCTGCAAAAACGGTAGGTTTAAGCTCTTTCATATATTTCTGCATTCCTGCAGATTCATATTGAAAGATACCAACGGTTTCTCCCCGCTGAAATAGTTCATAGGTCTTTACATCGTCTAAAGGAAATTTATCAGGGTCCAGTTCTTTGCCATGCCGGTATTTTATGATCTTTACCGTATCCTTAATTAGAGTAAGCGTCTTTAACCCGAGGAAATCCATTTTTAGCAAGCCCGCATTCTCCACCACCGAGTTATCAAACTGCGTCACATAAAGATCTGAATCTTTAGCGGTTGCTACAGGAACAAAATTGGTAATATCGTCTGGCGTTATGATAACACCGCAGGCATGAATCCCTGTATTTCTTACCGACCCCTCCAGCACTCTGGCCTGATTAATGGTCTGCGCTTCCAGATCTGCACCTTCTGCCAGATTTTTTAACTCATTTACTTTTAGCAACTCGTCTGCACGCAAACTTGATTTGAGCTTACTGTCATCCAGGTTAAAGATCTTTGCCAATTTCATGTTGGGGATAAGTTTCGCAATGCGATCTGCATCTCCAAGCGGAAGGTCTAACACCCTGGCAGTATCTCGGATGGAGGATTTCGCAGCCATAGTACCGTAGGTAATAATTTGAGCTACCTGATTAGCACCATACTTATCGATCACATAGTCCATCACTCTACTTCTTCCTTCGTCATCAAAATCGATATCTATATCTGGCATACTTACACGATCAGGATTGAGAAACCGCTCAAACAGCAAATCATAAGCAATAGGATCCAGATTGGTAATCCCCAAACAGTAGGCTACTGCAGAACCCGCTGCCGATCCTCTGCCCGGTCCTACTGAAACATCCATATCTCTGGCAGCTGCTATAAAATCCTGTACAATGAGGAAATACCCGGGATATCCGGTTCTTTCGATAACTTCCAGTTCAAAATCCAGTCTTTCCTTTATTTCATCGGTGATCTCATCATACCGTTTTTCAGCACCCTTGTATGTAAGGTATCGCAGGTATTTATTTTCCCCTCTTTTTCCTCCGTCTTCAAGATCTTCTGCCTCTTGAAATTCCTGAGGAATATCAAACTTGGGCAGCAGTACGTCCCGTGCGAGTTCGTAAGGTTCAATTTTATCGATTACCTCTCTGATATTAAATATCGCTTCCGGTAAATCTTTAAAGAGCTCTTTCATTTGCTCAGAACTCTTAAAATAGTACTCCTGATTAGGTAATCCATATCTGTATCCGCGTCCGCGTCCTATGGGAGTAGATTGTTTTTCGCCGTCTTTTACACAGAGTAAGATGTCATGGGCGTTCGCATTTTCTTTATCAATATAATAGGTATTGTTCGTTGCTACCAGTTTCACTCTGTGTTCTTTAGCAAAACGTACCAGCACCTCGTTCACTCTGTTCTCTTCTTCGAGGTCATGCCGCATCAACTCAATATAAAGGTCGTCTTTAAACTCCTGTTTCCACCAAAGCAAGGCTTCCTCTGCCTGATTTTCACCTATGTTCAATACTTTTGAAGGAACTTCTCCATAAAGATTACCTGTAAGTACAATGAGGTCTTCCTTGTACTTTTTCACTACTTCCTTGTCAATCCGTGGTACATAGTAAAAGCCGTCGGTATACGCAATGGAAGACATCTTAGCAAGATTGTGATATCCTTGTTTGCTTTTAGCTAAGAACACGATCATATATCCGTTGTCTTTCCTGGATTTATCGGTATGGTTTTCACAGACATAGAACTCACATCCAACGATAGGAACTATAGGTTGTTCGTTAGGTTCCTTCCCTTCTTCAATTAATGCCTGATTTTTTGATGCCACAGATTTGTTGTGATTACTTACTTCCCTAACAAATAAAAATGCCCCCATCATATTTGCAGTATCTGTTAATGCAACCGCAGGCATTTTATAGGCAGCCGCTTTCGAAACAAGGTCTGGAATGGCCGAAGTAGCTTGCAAAACTGAAAATTGAGTATGATTATGAAGATGAGCAAATTCGACCTCTGCAAGCTCTTCGATATTCTGCTCAATAGTTTCCTTCGATATTTCTTCTGCGGGTTGTTCTTTTTCAAGCGCTTTCCTAATTTGCTCTGAAGCCGTTTTTAGGTTGATATGCTTCAACCCAATCAGCTCAATCGGTGCTGGGTTCTCTTCTCTAAATCGATCAAAATAATCGGGTGCAACATCCAATTCTTCGATCGTGAAAATACGTCTTCGAATAAGCTCAAGAAAACATCTGGTAGTCGCCTCAACATCGGCCGTAGCATTATGCGCTTCTCCAAACGCAGTACCAAATAAATATTCATGCAATTCGGTAAGTGTTGGCAGTTTAAACTTTCCACCTCGCCCACCAGGTATTTCACACAATTCTGCAGTCGTCTCAGTACAGGTATCTAATACCGGTAAAGCTTCTAACGGGGTTGCTATTGCTGCTCTGTGATATTCGGCACCCATAATATTCACATCAAAACCTACATTTTGACCTACCACAAATTTTGTTCGAGAAAGAACCATATTGAATTTTTCTAAAACAATAGATAAGTCTTCCCCTTCTGCTACCGCTAACTCGGTAGATATGCCGTGTATTTTTTCTGCATCAAAGGGAATATTAAAACCTTCTGGCTTAATCAGAAAATCTTCCTGTTCAATCAGATTACCCATCTCGTCATGAAGCTGCCATGCAATTTGTATCGCTCTGGGCCAATTGTCTACGTCAGTAGAGGGTGCATCCCATCTTTTAGGAAGTCCTGTGGTTTCAGTATCAAAAATTAAATACATCTATTTGTCTGAAATTTAAATAGTTATAGAAATTGAAATTCGAATATTCCGGATAAATGCTAGAGGGTTAAAAATAAAGATTATTTACAAGTAGTACTAACTCATTTATCATGAGTTATTAACTAAGGTTCGTAAACTACTACAGGGCAAGTCTATGAGGTATTTGTTTGAAACCACGTTTAAATTCAATTAAAGCCTCGGGGCATTAGACCACTTTAGCGGTGCCAATAAAAAAAAGACCAGACTTTCGTCTGATCTTTAATATATTCAATTATGCACTTATTTAGGATACTATAGCTTCAAATGATTTTACTCGATTCAATGATGCCGTGATCAAGTTCTTCTGTGCATATAAAATTGCTTCAGTTGATGCTGGTAGGTTACTTTCACTCAAAATTTCATTATATGCATCTATACTAGCTTGTTCTCCTCTTTCTACCTCTTCTAAGATAGCTTCTTCATTATTTGAGGATACGGCTGTTTTCAAACTCATCCATTCTCTATGCATTTTCCCTTTCATGCTTCCGCCCTTGTCAGGTTCTTGTCCATAAGCTTGGATTTCATTTTTCAACTGATGCCCGAAATCATATCTTTGCTTCACGCGTTCTTTAAAAAACTGCTTCAATTCTACATTATCTACATTCTCACTTGCAAATTTGTATCCTTTCTCTGCATCGTACGTTTTTTCTAATAATTCATTTAACTTGTTTGAAATTTTCTCTGTGTACTTCATTATATCTTTTATCATTTTTATCATTACATGTTACTGACTTTCAATAACTTATTACACTATATAAGATAATAAAAAACTTCGGTTTTACAAATTATTTGTAAGGTTTATCGTAACATTAACAGCTTTTGTTAAAGCTTGTTAAAGGATTTGAGTGCATATGATGTGAATTATATGAAATAAAGCGTATTTCAAATCAAAATTAGTATTATATTTGCACCCTCAATTATCAGAGTGATAATGAGTACAATTAATAATCGGAGTCGTGAACTCCACTAATTAATTTTTATGCCAGTTAGAATAAGACTACAAAGACACGGTAGAAAAGGAAAGCCTTTTTATTGGATCGTAGCAGCGGATTCCCGCTCAAAAAGAGATGGTAAGTTTCTTGAAAAGTTAGGAACTTACAATCCAAATCACAACCCAGCACAGATTACTTTAGATGTAGATGGTTCTGTTAAATGGTTACAGAATGGTGCACAGCCATCTGAGACCGCAAGAAGAATACTTTCATACAAAGGAGTAATGCTTAAGCATCATTTGCTTGGAGGTGTAGCAAAAGGAGCTTTAACTGAAGAGCAGGCTGAAGAGAAATTTGCCGCATGGGTAAGTGAAAAAGAAAGTAAGGTCGAAGCTAAAAAAGATGATCTTACAAAAGCAAAAGATGCAGCACGGGCAAAACAGCTAGAAGCTGAGAAAGCAGTAAGCGATGCCCGTAAAGCAGTAAATGAAGAAGTAGAAACAGAGGAAGCAACAGAAGAAGAAGCGGTTACTGCGGAAGCAACTGAAACTGAAACCGTTGTTGAAGCTGCAACAGAAGAAGCGGTAGCAGAAGAAACTGCTACTGAAGAAGCTCCTGAAACTCCCGAAGCAACTTCAGAAGACAAAGAAGCTGAAGCTTAGTAATTTGCTATGAGAAGGGAAGATTGCTTCTATCTCGGTAAAATAGTAAAGAAATTCAGTTTTAAGGGTGAGGTAATGGCCAAGCTTGATACCGACGAACCCGAACTATACGAAAATCTGGAATCAGTTTTTGTCGCCTTAGGCGACAATCTGGTTCCTTTTTTTATTAAAGCATCTTCGCTTCAAAAATCGGAATTACTTCGCCTCAAATTTGAAGATGTCAATACCGAAGAAGATGCCGATGCACTTCTTAAAAAAGAGCTTTTTCTTCCGTTGAGTATGTTACCTGAGTTAAGTGGTAATAAATTCTATTTTCACGAGGTAATTGGTTTTACTATTGAAGATGAGAATTTTGGGGTAGTTGGAACCATTACGGGTATTAATGATCACACGGCTCAGGCATTATTTGAAGTACAACGTGATGAAAAAGAAATTTTGATTCCGATGAACGACGAGTTTATCAAAAAAATAGACCGTCAACACAAAAAAGTACTGGTAAGCACTCCTGAAGGCCTGATCGATCTGTACTTGTAAAAAATATTCGTACGCTTAAAATGAGTTAACTGTTGTAATGTCGGTACCTTTTCAATTTAAGCAATTCACTATCAAACAGGATCGCTGTGCGATGAAGGTGGGTACAGATGGTGTTCTTTTGGGCGCATGGACTCCTGTTGAACATCAACCGTTTTCTATACTAGATATAGGAGCAGGTACTGGATTAATCGCCTTGATGCTGGCACAGCGGACTCATGCTGAAATTATCGATGCTTTAGAAGTGAATCCAGATTCCTATGAACAGTGTGTTGAGAATTTTGAGGCTTCTAGCTGGAATGATCGTTTGTTTTGTTATCATGCATCCCTGGAAGAATTTGTCCAAGAAGTTGATGACACCTATGACCTGATAGTTTCCAACCCTCCCTTTTACACCGAAACGTATACCTCAGGAGACAAAGCCCGTGACATCGCAAGACAGCAGCAGTCAATGCCACCGGAAGAATTGTTTCACGCGGTTTCAAAGCTTTTAGCTCCTAACGGAGTGTTTTCGATCATTATTCCCTATAAGGATCAGGATCACATCCTTCAGATCGCCTCTCAATATGCACTCTACTCTTTCAAAATAACAAATGTAAGAGGAACTCCGCAAAGTGCATTCAAGCGAAGTTTACTAGCGTTTTCTCACCAGCAACGAGAGATCGAAAAAACAACATTGACCATAGAAACTGAGAGACATAAATACACAAATGAATATTGCGATCTCACTCGTGACTTTTATTTAAAAATGTAACATTAGTGCTTTGTTTTGTTACATTTCATTGAGTACCTTTACACCAAAAGAAAGCGATACATGAAACCCGATTTATTTGAAGCCCCTGATTACTACCTTCTTGACGATATTTTTACGGAAGAGCATAAATTAGTAAGAGACGCAGCGCGTCAATGGGTAAAACGAGAAGTTTCTCCAATAATTGAAGATTACGCACAACGTGCTGAATTCCCAAAGCAAATCATAAAAGGATTAGCAGAGATCGGAGCTTTTGGCCCCTACATTCCGGAAGAATATGGTGGTGCAGGACTCGACCAGATAAGCTATGGATTGATCATGCAGGAAATAGAACGCGGTGACAGCGGCGTACGTTCTACGGCCTCGGTACAATCGTCTTTAGTAATGTATCCTATCTGGAAATACGGTACCGAAGAACAACGAAAAAAATACCTTCCAAAATTAGCTTCCGGTGAGTTCATGGGTTGCTTTGGCCTCACAGAACCCGACCATGGTTCTAATCCTGGTGGGATGACCACGAATTATAAAGACAAGGGAGATCACTTTCTGTTAAACGGAGCTAAACTTTGGATCTCGAACGCTCCTTTCGCTGATATTGCAGTGGTATGGGCTAAGAATGAAGAGGGAAGGATTCATGGTCTCGTTGTAGAAAGAGGGATGGAAGGCTTTTCAACCCCGGAAACACATAACAAATGGTCTTTGAGAGCTTCAGCAACAGGTGAGCTCATTTTTGATAATGTGAAAGTTCCTAAAGAAAATCTACTTCCGGGAAAAAGTGGTCTTGGTGCTCCTTTAAGCTGCCTGGATTCCGCTCGATTTGGGATTGCCTGGGGTGCGATTGGAGCAGCGATGGATTGTTACGATACGGCTTTGCGTTATGCCAAAGAGCGTATACAATTTGACAAACCAATTGCCGCCACTCAATTACAACAGAAAAAACTAGCTGAAATGATTACCGAGATCACGAAAGCTCAGTTACTGGCCTGGAGATTAGGTGTACTAAGGGAAGAAGGCCGCGCTACTACAGCTCAAATCTCTATGGCAAAGCGTAACAATGTTGATATGGCGATCAAGATAGCCAGAGAAGCCAGACAAGTACTCGGAGGTATGGGTATCACAGGAGAATACAGTATTATGAGACATATGATGAATCTTGAATCTGTTATTACCTACGAAGGTACACATGACATCCACTTGCTGATCACCGGAAATGATATTACCGGGCATCAGGCATTTAAGTAAACTACCTCAGGGCAAGTCCATGAGGTCTTTGATTGAAACAAACGTTAATTTCGAGGTAAGCTCAGGGTATTAGACCCTTTGGCGGTGCCAATAAAATCCATGATCAAAAAAATATTCTATATCTGGTTTATGTTCGCTACGGTTTGCACGCAAGCGCAAGATCTTGCGAAGCGCAATCCCGACGCAAAACTGGCAGACCTTATAAGTGAAACACAGCGCGAAGCAAACGAAGCTGATGAAATTGGTATTGTTTGGTGGATTCCTACTGAATTCTGGGAATTGTCTTTTAGAGATGATCCCAACATTGGAGAAAGTGAAGCGCAGGCGATGATGGATATTATTAAAGACTACACCCTTGTAGCAGTGGTGAAAGGAAAAATGGGAATTTTTGGAGGTGTTACTTATGAAAGTAAAAAATCTTTAGAAGAAACACTTTACATCACTTCGGTAGATGGTGATATAAGAAAACCGCTTACAGAAAATCAGATATCGCCAGACCTCATCAATCTGCTGGGAATGTTAAAACCGGTATTCTCAAATATGATGGGAAATTTGGGTGAAAACTTTCACTTTTTTGTATTCGATTCAAAAAATTCAAGCGATAAATTTATGTTTCATCCGCTTAGCGAAGATGACTTCACTGTTACGGTAGACAAAGACGATGTTTTTGAATACGATCTACCCTTAAGTTCTTTGATCATGCCTAAGATATGCCCGGAAGGTAAAAAAGAACTCAACGGAAAGTGGAACTATTGTCCCATTCATGGAATCGCTTTGGAAACACAGGAATAAGTGTTCATTTGCCTAAGACGATTTTAAAACATCTTTCATTTTAGACATACGCCCATCTGAATATCTTGGATCCTGTATGTAAGCTTCCTTACGCATTTTGAGAACTTCAATGCTCAAAAAACCAAATTCTTCTACCACTTTACCGTAAAATCGATAAATACCTTTTCCCCGAAAAAAATATTTCTGAGCTACCTGCGGAAATAATACCGTATCAAAAACCACCCCGTATTGATCTACCAAGGTTGCAAAATGCATTCGTTTACCTGTATGGGTAGACGTGTTTTTTACCGTCACCATATATCCGTATATATCAATGTACCGATTGCAATATTTTTCAAGATCTTTTGCCCCTGTAGTAGTTTTAGGAGGTTCCTGCAACAGTTCAAAAGGACTGCATAGAGGAAACCCCAGCAACTCAATTTCATCAAACGCACCTTCCAGTCGTGTTGTTTCTAAAGCAGGGATCTTAAAAGTACGTTGCGGTGGTTGAAAGAGTCTCGGATACCGTTGCTTTCGGTTTTGGATCGCCAACCGGGAATGTGCCTGCCATAACAATTCATATTTTCCTATACCGGTAAAACGAAATGCATCAATCCTGATCAAAATACTTATTTGCTCTGCACTGATCACAATCCGTTCAATAAAATCTTCAAGACTTAAAAAAGATCCATTTTCTTTTCGGTTTTTCAAAATGCGTTCCATAACGCGTTCTTCCAACTCCTTCAAATATCCAAATCCCAAATAGATGACCGTCCCTTTTATAGAGTTTGCTGAAAAACTATTATTTATACAGGGTCTTTCAATGGTTGCTCCCAACATTCTTGCTTCGTGTATGTAAAACTCCGAACGATAAAATCCACCACCATTGTTAAGTACTGCCACCATATACTCCAAAGGATAATATGCTTTTAAAAACAATGTCTGATAACTCTCCACCGCATAAGAAGCAGAATGCCCTTTGGCAAAGGCATAACCTGCAAAGCTGGCCACCTGATACCAGATCTCTTCGATAAGTTTTTCAGTATATCCTTTCGCTCTGCAATTTGACCTGAATTTTTCCTTTACTTTCTGAAATTCTTCCCGGGATCTGAACTTACCACTCATGCCTCTTCGAAGCACATCGGCTTCCCCCAGATCTAATCCCGCAAAGTAATGTGCTACCTTGATCACGTCTTCCTGGTAGACCATCACACCATAAGTTTCTGGCATGATCTCTAACATTACCGGATGCGCCGTACTAATTCGCTCGGGGTTACGATGCCTGAGAATATACTCCCGCATCATTCCGCTTTTTGCCACCCCCGGTCTTATGATCGAACTTGCAGCCACCAATCCCAGATAATTATCCACTTCCAGCTTTTTGAGTAACATACGCATCGCAGGAGATTCTACATAAAAGCAACCCATGCATTGTGCTGTCTTTATAATACCATTGATCGTAGGATCTTTTTTAAACCCCTTAATGTCATGAATGTCATAATGAGCAGCATCTGGTCTGTTGGCGGCTATGATCTCCATAGCGTCCTTTATTTTGGCAAGTCCCCGCTGTCCCAGAATATCAAATTTATACAACCCGACATCTTCAGCGATCACCATATCAAATTGTGTAGTAGCAAAGCCTTTGGGAGGCAGATTTGTAGCCGAAAAGTAATGCAGGGGCTTCTCACTTATCAAAATACCCCCGGCATGAATACTGATGTAATTAGGGAATCCACCTATAAGTTTCCCATACTTCATCACCAATGCCGCCACCTCATCCAGATCAGAAACACTACGTTCTCCATTCGCCAGTAAATCGATTTCATCTTTCGGGAGTCCGAATACCTTTCCCAACTCACGAACAACACCCCGGTACTGAAAGGTTACATAAGTTCCCAAAAGCGCCACGTGCTCAAAGCGTTCAAAAATATAACGGGTAACATCCTGCCGGTCTCTCCAGGAAAAATCAATATCAAAGTCTGGGGGATTCGCCCGATACAGATTGATAAAGCGTTCAAAGTACAGATCTAATTCAACAGGATCTACATCGGTAATACGCAACAGATAAGCTACGATGCTATTGGCACCACTTCCTCTTCCCACATAAAAATATCCTTGTTTTCTGGCATAAGAAACAATATCCCAGTTGATCAAAAAATAGGAAACAAAGTCCATTTTTTTGATGAGTTCCAGTTCTTTTTCAAGTCTTTTTGCAATTTCTTCCCCTCCTTCCGGGTAGCGATAAGGCAAGCCTTCCTGGCATAATTTTTCCAGCAGCAAGAGGTCTTCTTCTTTGCTTCCGGTGTAGGTACGTAAGTTTTGAGGTTTCCGGTTCGCCGAGAAGTCAAATTCTATGCTACAGGAATCCATCAACCTTTGTGTATTTTCCAGAATAAAACTGTATTCTGAAAACACCTCTGCAAGATTAGCAACCGGAAACATCACCTCATCCGGAGACGCCTGTTCACTTTCCGGCAGTTTACTGAGTAACATATTGTTGTCTATAGCTCTTAATAACCGATGCGCATTAAAATCTCTTTTATTCCGAAAAGTGACTGTTTGCAGCACCACCAGCTTATCTTTCATTTTGGCATAAGAAGAGAACGGAAGCCTTCGCAATGCGGCCACAGAAACACCTACATATTCATTCGGTTTAAAATCTTCCATTTCATGAAGCTGTACTTTTTCAAAAGGGTAAATTACATATGCATGCTCAAATCGGGGCGCTCGAACCGAGAACGGAGTGGCCGTATGTAAATGAGAAGATAAAAAGTCGTTGAGTTCTTTATACCCTTCGTTATTTTTAGCGATCCCCACATAGCAAGGATCAGCTCCATTTCTGAAATCGATCCCGAGAATGGGTTTTATATCGTATGCTGATGCCTTTCTTGCAAAATTGAGACAGGCAGAGGTGTTGTTAATATCTGTAAGTGCCAACTGCCTTACATGATGCTCTTTGGCGAGTTCCAGCAATTCAATTTCAGAGAAAGTGCCAAAGCGCATGCTGTAGTAAGTATGACAATTGAGATACATCGTATTTAGGCTTTTGCTTCTGCTTGTTTAGGTAAAAGAGTAGAAAGTACCAGAATAGTATTCAATGAGGCATCTGGCCTAACTGGTGGTTACAGACGGGTATCCGATTGTTCTCTGGTTGACATTCCGGAGTTGCAAAATGAACAAGCATTCTTTTCTGCCGTTTTGAATCCTGCTGCACCTTGCATCGGATACCACTACTGTTCCCTGACTAACTAACTCTATCTTTATATTTTTTACATCGTACATTATCATTGCTTCTATTGACCTCTGATTCTTCATACCAGCATCTCCATTTGTCCTTTTTAAAACACTTCGCAACACGCTCTATCATCACTGCTTTCGGTGTGCCAGCACTACCGGTGGCTGACCGTTAAACGGATTGTGCATACGGCCGATCGTTGCCGCCTCCATGCCAGATGCCCTTACGACACTGCGCTCTCCAAATCTGTTTCTGATACGGTCTAGTGCATAATACAAATTGAGGCTTTCTTCGGTGTCTTCAAAAAGGTTTATCTGGTAATTCCCTCCCACCAGGTGACTGAACTTTACACCAATCAATCGCACCAGTAACCGTTGGTTGTAGAGGGAATTAAATAGCTCCATGATCTTTGGTATTAACACATGATCGGCACTCGTATACGGGATTTTAACCTGCTTGCTGTACGTGTTGAAATCTGAATACCGGATCTTAACAGCCACGCAGGCGGTGAGCTTACTTCCCCTTCGTAACTGATAGGCAAGGTTCTCTGTCATCGCCAGCAAAATTCCTTTTAGTTTCGCTACATCGGTAGTGTCTTTATTAAAAGTACGCTCTGTTGAGATCGATTTTCTTTCGTGAAAAGGAATTACCGGCGTATTGTCTATGCCATTGGCTCTTTCCCAAATGGTAAGCCCGTTAGCCCCTAACACATTGTGCATCATCTCGGCGGGCATCTCCTGAATGGTTTTTACCTTTCGCAATCCCAGATTCCGGAGAATTTGATAAGTTTTATTACCTACCATCGGGATCTTATTAATAGAAAGCGGCGCCAGAAAAGGCTTCTCAAATCCCTGATCGATCTTTAATTGATTGTTGGGTTTTGCTTCATTGGTAGCTACTTTAGACACCACTTTATTTACCGATAATCCAAAAGAAATAGGCAATCCCGTTTCTTTTATAATCGTACTACGTAATTCTGAAGCGTATTGATAGCAACCAAAAAAACGATCCATCCCCGTAAGGTCCGCGTAAAATTCATCGACACTTGACTTTTCAAATAAAGGAACTTTTTCTTTGATGATCTCGGTCACCTGATCTGAAAATTTACTGTAGGTACCTGCATTTCCTTTAATCACTACCGCTTCCGGACATAACTCTTTCGCCATTTTCATCGGCATCCCTGAATGTACGCCAAAACTGCGGGTCTCATAACTACAGGCTGCCACTACGCCTCTCCTGCTGGTGCCTCCTACCAACAGCGGACGGGCTTTAAGGCGGCTGTCGATGAGCCGCTCGACCGACACATAAAATGTATCCAGATCCAGATGTAATACTGTTTTATTCATTTGTTGTTTTGGAACTGATACAAAATTATGGAATTATTCCAATATAATGGAAATATTCCTATTTATTTTTTTGATTTTTAAAAGTGATGATTCGTGAAGCCTTGTATTTACTAGAGGTAGGCTCATTATTTTCTACGAATAAACATGAGCAGATTTTTTCAGCTCAATCTAATCGAGATTAAATTTTGGAAGGAGTAAACTCCCTCAGGGCAAGCCCATAGCATTTGTTTAAAAAAACGTTTAATTTCCAGGCAAGCCTCTGGGTATTAGATCCTTTTGTGTTGCCATAAAATTACCTGAACAGATCACCCTAGTCTGCTTCCTGCTGGAGAAGATGAGAAGGAGTTGATGTGTTTATAAAAATAATCCCATCAAAATCTTTCACTAAGTCGGTATTAAAAAATTCATCTGCCTGATAGCTTGCGCCCGCAACTCTGAATTCTAAAAATTCAAAAAGCCACTTGTTCTTATCATTCTTTCGCAAATCTCTGAGATTTATGAAGAAAACAGGGCTATTGGCTTGTTTAAAAAAGTATTCGTATGTTCCAGGAAAAGATGCCTGGGATTTTACAGCATGAATTTTTGAATTCTTTCGTGTATTATAAAATCCATCGTGGTAAGCAAATCCTATATTTACATAATCTTCACCGTACTCCTCTGCAAGAAACCTCCCCATACTTTCTCCTGTTTGCTTAATGTGTCCATTATGAGCCCATAATATGGTGCCATTCGGTTTTTCTCTATCAACATGATATTTCACATTCTCAGCCATATTTCTGTCGCGACTACTTCTTGCTGTTTTGAACTCTAAGTATTGATCGATTAGCTTTAAGCTCAATTGCAGTTTATCCTTTATTTCATTAGAGAGTTTTGATGTGATAATTTGATTCTGAATATCTTTAGCTACTATCTTGAAAAGATTGTAATTATTCAATTGATCTTTTGAAGATGTTGACCGATCTATCCACTGCAAAATTGATTTTAGAGAATCTAATTCCTTTCCTTTTGTGTATTCTGAAAGGAGAGATCCTGCAAGCCTATAGCCTTGAACATCAAACCCGGCAAAATTTATATTGGTACTTTCATTTTTATTAAATTCTTTGATCCACTGCATCAAATCTTTCATTTCTTTTGTATTCCAAGTCCAATAAATCAGGGTATTCGCAAGATCTAATGAGTCACACTTCTCAGATTTAAAACATTCTTTCATCTTCTCTGCCTCTAACAAAGGGGCCTCCATCAAAAATTGATCAAAATTCATTTCTTCGACCAGATATCTAATGATCTGATGCTTGAGTATAAAAATCTCAGAGGTACCATGACTAGCTTCACCTAATGCTACTATCTTTTTATTATTTACAAAATTTTCAAGAAAGCTGAAGTCATTTAAAGTTCCGTCTTCATTTAGGCTTCTTATGGGTCTAATGACTTTATTTAACCATGCGATTTCGCTTTTATGAGGTATGCGTACCGATAAATTTTTGTCAATAAAACTTTTGTTATTAACCGTGATCTCTAGATTATCTATCCAGTACGTTCCAAACCCTTTGGCAATAATACCAAACGTAATATCATCAGTATCTGCTGGGATTTGAATACTAAGAGAAACTTCATGCCACTTATTGTCACGAGCAACAGGCTGACTTATTGAATTTTTATAAAATAAATTCTCGCTTCGTGTATTTATACCTCTAATCCATATTCCTGCAAAACCAGTTGCATTTTCTTCTATCTTAATATTTGCTTTAATAGATAAACTATCAGTCTTGACAAGAGCAGGCGGAATTTTTAATACCGCTATAAATGGAGACTTTTTTATCGAATCAGAATCTATTATTCTTAATGACGCATTTTTATTGAAGCTGACTAACGAATCTACTTCAACATCATAACCTTTATTATAAAGGTTCCATTTTCTAGGATTTCTACTATCAGCTATAGTTTCTTCAAAGTCTAAATTCAGAAAGAACTGACTGTAACCTAGAAGCGAAAAGAAGAAAAAGAATACTAAAGGTAAACAATGCTTTTTCAAGCTCATACGTTTAGTTTTTTAAATGTATTTCTGCGCTTAACTCAGATATTCGTTTATCAGCATATTCCAGATATTCTTCCATCGGCACACCTTCCGGAACATTTTTTTTGAAATTTTTATAGTATTGCATCCTGAGTTTTGGATCTGTATAATAGTTGTCCGCCAAAAAAGCAACTTGATAATATCCAAAGTAATAATCTGGTTTTTCGCGTAGCATTGCCTTCAAATAAAAAATAGCCTGTTCATAATCTTTTTTTTCTGTATATAACTCAGACAATCTGAAATACTCATTTACATTTGTGACTTCTTTAAGATCAAGGGCTTTTTCAAGGTAGAAAATTGCACTATCCTTATTTTGTTTATTTTGATAAAGCACTCCTATTTCATACTGAATTGACGGGCTCTTTGGATTGCGTTCACCTAATTCTTTATAATATTTTAGAGCTTCATCAAGATTGTCTAATTGATTGTTGGCTTCCGCGAGCTTTTCATAAATGTAATCATCGTCTTCTCCATATTTAAGTAATTTTTCAAAATACTCAATTGCACTTTGATAATTTCTGTTAAAAAATAAATATTGTGCTTTCAGATTAATCAATACAGTATTGGTATTATTAACTTTTAATCCGTTCTCAATGAATACCAATCCAGAATCTTTTGGTTCATTCAGAATATAATAGGTTGCCAGCTTTTGAATAGATGGAATATGATTAGGATTTATTAAATAAGCTTTTTTATAGAAGCTTAAAGATGTACTATCCTTTAGCTTTTGAGAAACAAGACCTCTTTCATAAAAGTAGGAAGCATTTTTCGGATTTTTTGTAAGGAGTTCATCCAATAGCTTCTTAGCCTCGTTGTAGCGAAATTTTTTTACATATAGTTTCGATAATTTGAATTTGAAGTCGTCTAATTCATTATTAAGACTGATGGCTTTTTCATATATCGAAATGGCTCTGTCATAATTACCCATATTCTCATATGTTTTTGCTAACAAACTAAGATTGGTTAATGATTTTTCAGATGTTTGAATACTATCTTCTGAAAATCGATTGAGACCATCTGTTTGAGCCTGAGGCAAGAATGGCAAAATCAAGACGATGATTTGAAATATTTTAGTCAAAATAAAACCTGTTTAGATCTGAAAATTAACTATTTAGTATTATAAAAAAACATAAACTTTAGTTAAACTTAATATCAAAAAATGTAAGAATTAATATATTTAATTTGTAATTATAAACTCTAAATTATGAAAAAAAAGAAATTAAACGGCTTAAACTTAAACAAGAAAAAGATTTCTGATCTTTCCACAGTTTCAGAAATCAAAGGAGGTCGAACGAACACCTGTTGTGGTTATTCATGCTCATGCGATACGGTTGATCCGAATCTAACAGCAGATTGTAATTACAAATAAGCCAAAAGAAATTTATTTGAAAAAGAGTTGCTGTTTTTAAGTAACTCTTTTTTTCTTCTACATTTAAACGATACTCATTACATATCAAATGTAAATACATACTCTGAGGAGATAAAAAATATAACATTAGTATCGAAAAGACGGCTAGAAGATTAATTTCTATTTTTGAGAATTAAATCAATGCCATGCCATCTTCTTCATTTAAAAACTTTGTAGAAAATTACACCCTTTTGTCTGAAGAAGTCTGGCGATACGTTTCAGAAGTTGCAGAGCCCATATCCTACAGAAAAGGAGATCTTATCTTAAAGGAAGGCGACATATGCCGACATTTATACTTCATAGAAAACGGTCTTCTCCGCTTTTTTGTTTGGAAAGACGGGAACGATATCACTAAATTTTTCACTATTGCACCTTATTTTTTTACTTCACAACGAAGCTTTACCAAGCAACAGCCCGCTAAAGAAAATATTGAAGCGATCGAGGATAGTGATCTATGGCGTATTAGTTACCAAGACAACGAAGAGTTGTTGCAGCTTCCTTCCTGGTCTCGATTCGCTCGTAAAATCACTGAAGAAGTCCAGTATTTCACCGAAAGAATTCTGGAAGACCTTCAGAATGAAACTGCTGAGCGCCGCTACCAAAAAATGGCAGAAAGCCAAAACGAATTATTGCAACGTGTGCCTCAAAAATACATAGCTTCTTTTCTGGGGGTGACTCCACAATCGCTCAGCAGAATCCGAAAAAATATTCTTTAGGCATCCTGAAGTTACCATACGGTAAGTGTAATCGCAATATCTGATCTTAGTTTTGTAAACAAAAAACATGAAATCCTCTTCGACCACTACGGATACTTCATCTGCTGCGACAACAACTTCTTTTCTGCAAAGCAATCGTCATTTTTCGCATACGCTTACCACAACTGCAAGGCCGGAAGCTATCTGGAAAATATGGACTGATGTTCACAATTGGAAACAATGGGATAGCGGACTCAGAGATGCGGAAATACAAGGTGATTTTTCAACAGGAAATAAAGGATATATCATTTCTCTCGAAAACCGAAAATCTACTTTTGAGATTACCTCAGTAGAGCCAGGTAAAACTTATACATTTAAAACAAAGTTACCCATGGGCGCTCTTTACATAAAACGGTATCTTACTGCTGTAGAAAATAAAACGGTATTTACGCATGAGGTTTGGTTTAAGGGATTCAGCGGAAAACTATTTGCCCATGTATTTGGTGCAAAATTCAGAAAAATACTTCCTCAGGTAATGCAACACCTTAAACAAATTGCAGAAAAAGAAATTAACTAAACCATAAAAAAATGATTTCGCTAAAAATTGTATATGCTGCTAATATTCTGGTGGCTGGTTGGATCAGTATCTCAAGCCTCTTTTTTCCAAAATATGCAGCTATTTCTGTCTTCTCGGGCGCTTATGAGTATTCAGAAGTCATAAGACTTACTGGAGCCCTATGGGCTGCTATTTTTATGATCTCGATCATAGGGATGTTTCTCCCACAAAAAATGGCATTGATCCTGGTATTTCAACTTATCTATAAAGGTCTTTGGTTAGTAGCGGTTTGTATCCCTGCTATGATTCAAAATAAGCTTTATCCTGGCGGAATGGCTTTTTTCTTCATGATCTGGTGTGTAGTGCTACCTTTTGTGATTCCGTGGAAACAACTATTTTATGTATAAGATTTTTCTTATATTTAAAATTCGATTGTGCCCTCCTTATTTATATGTTTAATTTTAAAAATCCGAATTATGATTCGCAAAATTTCAGGGTTGGGCACACCACTCAAAAAAGAAGATCAGAAAAAAATTAAAGGCGGCGACTACGGTTGCTATGAAATCCGACATGCTCTTTGCTGGATTGGTGACGAAGAACCGCCCTGCGTCATTTGTTATTGGATAGGTCCCGATGATCTATTGTAAACTCATCCATTTATCAAATACAGGTTTTTAAAAGAAACCTGTATTTGATGGTTTATTTCTTTTTCTTCACCCGAACCACCGTTCTAAATCCTTTATGCTCCGATGAGGAGTCGGGTGTACTCGCCATTCGTGCCGATATTCGAAAACTGGCACAGTAAGATGCGTGACATAAAAATGACCCTCCTTTGATCACTTTTTGATTTTTAGGATAGGACGCTCCCTGCGGATTGACTAAGATTTTCTCCGATGCGACAGCGGAATAATGATTGGCAGCATACCAGTCTTGGGTCCATTCCCATACATTCCCGGCCATGTCGTATAAATTAAACGCGTTCGGGGAATAGCTACCTACGGGAGCAGTGCCTTCATAACCATCTAACAACGAATTTCGCTCTGGAAAAGTTCCCGTCCATGTATTGGCAAGCTCCGGAAGCTGTTCGAGCCTTGCTCCCCAACTAAAAACGTGAGCTTCATTACCTGCCCGTGCAGCATATTCCCATTCTGCTTCGGTTGGCAAGCTTCTACCCGCCCATTTGCAATAAGCCAACGCATCTTCATAGGCAATATGTACAACCGGATGTTGCTCTTTACCTTCAATACTACTTTCAGGCCCTTGCGGATGTTTCCAGTTCGCACCCGTTTTAAACTGCCACCATTGTGAAAAATCGTAAAGATTCGCTACGCCATCCGATCGCTTTTTGAAAACGAGTGACCCGGGTTGCAACAAAGAATCATGAGGTTTTGGAGTTCCGGGAGGTAGTTGCTTTTTTAAAATTTCCCAGTCTACCGATCGTTCCGCTAGTGTGATGTAGCCCGTTGCCTTTACAAAAGCTGCAAATTGAGCGTTGGTGACCTCGGTCGTATCCATAAAAAACCCATCTACCGCAACGGGATGTGCAGGTTTTTCATGTGCCAGCGACAGGGTGTCTGCATCTATTGCTCCTTGCATAAAAGTTCCTCCGGGGATCCAGACCATTCCTTTAGGGATCATAATTCCTTCGGGGATCACTACCTGAATATTTAAAGAAGATTCTTCTTGAGGTGCCGATTGCTTACATCCTGTTTCTAACAGTAGTAAAATCAATATCCATCCTAAGAAAAGGGGTCTATATTTCATACTTCATATTTGTTATAAATATACACTATTGAAATCTTTGGGAGTTCATAAATGGGTTATTAGATAACGGCACTTCTCAATACATTTTATTTCACTTCATTTCATAAAAACACTCCTTTAGACTTGTATAGTTATATTTAAAGAAAGTATAAAAGAGCAGAACTTAAGTACACTATAGGCACTCAGAAGTATAAACTTCATACTTCGATTTAGACTTAAGTTCTTTCTTTCATCAACAATCTCTAATAGAAATTCGGGATTCAAAGCCCATTATCAAGGAGTTGAGTATTGATGAAGTGCTCTTTCAATTATCTAAAAAGTAAAATTATGAAAAGTATTTCTTTAGGAATAGATGTTAGTAAAAAAACATTGGATATCTGTATTATTGATCAAGGTTCAGAATCTTATTTCAAGATTGAAAACACCGTTAAAGCTATTAAAAAGTTTATCAGAACAATCGCATCTTTAGAAGCTCGTATCTCTATTGCAATGGAGAATACCGGTCTTTATAATGCTAACTTGTATGCTGTCTTACAACAGCATTCATTTAAGGTTTATGTGATTGATTCCCGGCATATTAAACGTAGTATTGGTTTAGTTAGAGGAAAGAATGATAAGGTAGACGCTAAGCGAATTGCCAGATTCATTGAAAGAAATCACCAAGATTTTGATTGTTGGAAACCTGCAAGTCAATCCGTTCAGAACATAAAATTATTAATGAGTCAGCGAAGGCACAAGGTAAAAACCAAAAGCGCACTAAAACAACAGATCAGAGAACTCAAAACGCTAAAAGCAACTAAGACCATAACTACCTGTATACATGTTAATTTGAAAGAAATTAGACAGCTTGATAAACATATTGCGCGTTTGGAACAGTTGATCAATCTGGAAGCAGCTAGTGATCCTAATCTGAAAAAAGATATTGAACGTCTGAAAACGATTCCAGGCGTAGGGAATATTACAGCTTGGACTTTGGTTATCAAAACCGAGGGTTTCATACGATTGAAAGATCCCAGAAAACTAGCTTGTTTTGCAGGAGTGGTTCCTTTCGAACAGCAGAGTGGAACAAGTCTGAAAACTAAACCAAGAGTCTCTAAAATGGCTGATATGCAACTCAAATCAGTTTTACAAATGGCCGCTATGAGAGCTGTGCGAATGAATAACGATCTACAACACTTCTACTTGAGAAAGGTGAAAGAAGGAAAGAATAAAATGAGTGTGCTGAATGCCATAAGAAATAAATTAATCCATATAGCTATGGCTTTAATCAAAAACAAAACTTTTTATCAAAATCGTTTGGTTTTGACATAGAAATCGAAGAGACGTAAATGCTGAAACTGTTCACAACGTTCCTCTTTTTCATAATCCAGAAGAAATCTCCTCCTTACTCAAGCCCCGAATGGTCGGGAGAGTACCCGCCTGGAAGAGCGGGAGAGGCGGTTGGTTGCGACCGAGTAAGCAAAATGTTTTTCATCCAACCACCCCGTCACTTGCTTTCAAGGTTGTCACCTTGTAGCAATTGCCACCCCTCCTTGCCTAAGGAGGGGAGTTTTGAATTGTACGGAGCTTCAGCAGATTTCTCCCTGCCTTGGGCGGATCGAAAAGATGTAAAAGGCTGAAACTTCCACTACCGTCAGTCCCGAGATTTCGGGAGAGTGGCGATCTGACATAGTCGAGTGTTTTATCGAGAACTTTTTTGAATGAAGTACACCTTCGTTTCTCGATACATTTTTATTTCATTATCATTCCATAAAAACACTCGAAAGGACGTAAGGGCTTAAACCATTTGCAACATTTAGCTTTTTATAGTCCAATATAAATCTCCTCCTTAGTCAAATACAAACCTAAAGGATGTTTCGGGTGGATCGAGAACCTTATAAATGAAGAACATCGTCGCTTTCCTTCAAAATTAAGAACTGCGTAACTTCTCGATACTCAGCACTGCTACGCCAGTGCTGAACTCGAAGAGACGTAAAGGCTAATAGTACTCCTACCGTCAGTCCCGAGATTTCGGGAGAGTGGCGATCTGACATAGTCGAGCGTTGTATCGAGAACCTTTTGAATGAGGAACATCGTCGCTTTCCTCCAAAATTAAGAACTGCGTAACTTCTCGATACTCAGTACGGCTGCACCAGTACTGAACTCGAAGAGACGTAAAGGCTAAAAGTGCTCCTAACGTCAGTTCGAGTGGCGATCTGACATAGTCGAGCGTTGTATCGAGAACCTTTTAAATGAGGAACATCGTCGCTTTCCTTCAAAATTAAGAACTGCGTAACTTTCCACCTTAGGCGGGCACGGCTCGATACTCAGCATGGCTGCGCCCGTACTTAACTCGAAGAGACGTAAGGGCCAAAATCATGAACTCTGATTCGATTTAGATCCTATTTTACGATCTTCCGGATCGTAAAATCACTCAATCTTGTAAAGAAGGTAACGGAATCCTTCCGGTTTCTTTGACGCTTTTTACAGGCTTCAAATAAAAACTATAGCTGTAATCCTGCGCAGGCACTCTAAACTCCTCATGAGGTAAGGCTGCTTTAGACCAACTATCGTCGCCCCCCACACCCATTTGTCGAAGGTCGATATTTAACGTATTGCCATCCGTTGCTTTCAAATCGTAGGTATGCAGGGCATTATCGATCATCTTCGTGTCATACGGACGAGCACTTACGCTCAGGTTTCCGGAAATACCCGATACCTGAAACCCTTGTTTTTTTCCATCAGTCAAAGAAAACCAGCGTACCTCTGTTTTATTACTGCTCTCCTGCGGACGAATGTACGGATAGTAATCGTTCGCTACCGATTCATTATACAAACCTACATCGGCACCTAATGCTCTGTCGAGGTAATTTTCATGCGGACCCATCCCCAGCCAGGTAAAGCGATCCAGCTCTTTTGCCGTTTCTACCTCCATCCCGTATCTCGGAAGCATTGGCAGCGTATGCCCTTCGGGTACTTCAAATTTATTCTCAACCTTGATGCTTCCATCCGGGAAAATCGTATAAGTAAGGAGTATCGAGGCTTTGGCTTCGGGCAGGTAATGAGTGCTTTTTACCCGGGTTTGATTTCCATTTTCTTCACTCCAATCAAAACTTTTCAACTCCAGTTTTTCGGCTGCCGTTCTCCAAATCGCTAAGGTCTGATAAGTGCGCCCGCCTCCACGGTCATTATCGGTCGCCGGTCTCCAGAAAGCAGGTTTCAAAGCACCTGTTAAAAAAGGCTTTCCATCAAAACTATAGTCGCTTAAAAATCCGGAAGCACGGTCAAAAGTCACTTCAGCGTTTTTTGAGGTGATCACCAGCTCACTTTCCGATGTTTTTAAGACCAACTCATTTTTAGAAGGAACCTTAAATGCTGATATAGATTTATTAAACGGTAATACCAATTGTTGCCAGGCAACTTCGTGACCTTCCGGTGACCAGGATGTTGCTTTTTTCTGTTGAATGCCAATCCGAAGGAAATATTCCGCACCTGCCTTCAAGGAAGGTTTTTTGTAAGGAACCTCCACTGTTGTATCGCTTCCGGCGGGTACCGAAGCTATAGGCATACTGCCGTCTTGAATCACTTCCCCATCCTCTTCCAGTTGCCATGCTAGGATAAATTCATCTAAATTGGTAAAATGATGCCTGTTTTTCAAGCTTACTTTTCTTCCGGAAGCATCCGCCATCGAAATCTCCACCGGCTGAAATACTTTTTTCACTTCCCACATCGCAGGTTTGGGAATTCGGTTAGGGTCTACGATTCCGTTCAGACAAAAGTTACCACTGTTGATAAGCGTATCGCCCATATCTCCTCCAAAAGCATAATACTCCTCTCCGGTCTTCGTTTTTTGCAACAATCCCTGATCGACCCAATCCCATATAAAACCACCGATCATGCGTTTGTTAGTACGAATCGCATCCCAAAATTTAAACAGATTCCCGGTAGAGTTCCCCATCGAATGTGCATATTCACACCAAACTACTGCACGGCCATCACCTTCCTCATTCGCTAATGAAACCATCCTCGGAATGTTTTCATACATCCGGCTGATCATATCCACATACTCCGGATCGTTCGTCCATTTTTTATTCACGTAATCGTAAGCCTGCGCCCCTTCGTAATGTACGTATCGGGTATCGTCGTAGGCTTTGATCCATTGCGACATTGCCTGATGATTAGGTCCGGAACCGGATTCATTCCCCAACGACCAGAAAATAACTGAGGGATGATTCTTATCACGCATCACCATACGTGTGGCACGTTCCAGATGCGCCGCTCCCCACTCGGGTTGGTTACTCAAATAGCCTCCCAGTTGATGTGTTTCCAGATTTGCTTCATCCATTATATACAAGCCGTAAGCATCACAGAGTTCATACCACCGTGGATCGTTGGGATAATGTGAAGTACGTACCGCATTGATGTTAAAGCGTTTCATGGTTTCAATATCCTTTCGCATTGAGGCTTCACTGATCACTTTTCCGGTGACGGGATCGTGGTCGTGTCTGTTAACTCCGTACAGCAACACCGATTTTCCATTGATAAACAATTCCCCATCCCTCAATTCGACTTCCCGGAAGCCAATTTTAGTACTTCTGATATCTACTGTTTCACCGGAAGCATTTTTAAGATAAAAAACAAGAGTGTACAGATTCGGTTTTTCGGCACTCCATTTCTTCGGATTTGTGATTTCGGCATTCATTAATGCAAAAGCAGGTTTCCCACGCTGCCCGTAATATTCATAACGGATCTTATTGAGCTCCTTGCTTATATTTTCCGGTAGTACCTTGGTATTATTTTCATCAAAAAGTGCTGCTTCTAACTTCCAGTCTTTCGTATCTGTCCCATCAAACACCTTGATCGACGGACGTATTTGCAGGGTAGCGTCTTCATAGTTCTTATCGAGATCGGTTTTTACAAAGAAGTCATAGAGCTGCACTTTGGGTGCTGCCAGAATTGCTACATCTCTGTGAATGCCGCTAAGCCTCCAGTGATCCTGATCTTCCAGATACACTCCGTCGCTCCAGCGATACACCTGTACTGCCAATACATTTTTTCCAGGTTTTACCTGCTCTGAGATATCAAACTCCGCAGGAAGCCGGCTATCCTGGCTGTATCCTAGTAACTCCCCGTTTAACCAAACGTAAAAAGCAGAACTCACTCCTCCGAATCGCAGCGTTAACTGCATATCTTTCCAGGCTTCCGGAATGTCAAAAGTCGTACGATAGCTTCCGGTGGGATTGTCATCTTCAGGAACGAAGGGCGGATTCACGGGCAAGAACGGATATTGAACATTGGTGTAAATAGCCGTTCCGTAGCCTTCCAGTTCCCAATTTGCCGGCACCGGAATGGTTTTCCAATCCGCATCATTATAATCCGTAGTAAAAAAAGACTTCGGCGCTTTTTCAGGAATCGGAGCCCATGAAAATTTCCAGTCGCCATTAAGGCTTTGGTAGCGCGTCGATTTTTTCCGATCACCTTTTAATGCTTCCGCCTCCGTAGCATAGGAAACCGAAGTGGCTTTCGCAAGCATTCGGTTGATGCCCGTTACTTCGGGATTTTCAATGACACTGAGATCGGGTTGTTGCATTGCAAAAGAATAAAAGCTAAAAAATAAAAAAGCAATAGAGAGTTGAATCTGTCTGTAGCACATCATATAACTATTTAACAGAAAAATAGCTGAAAAAGAATAGGTGGCTATCCTGTGCTGTCCTGTTGATATTAATTCTACGATTTCGTTTAAATACCCTGTTATATTTGGTAACTTGGGCTAGCCTGCTAGGGGCAAACGATGTCTTTTTACGAAGAATAGCAACCGTCAAGCCCATCGCAGAACAACATATCATACCATGGTAAATTTTGATACGCTCTCGAGCATCTTTTTAGAACGCTATCAGCAAACGCCTTTTTGTTATTTTGCTCCCGGAAGGATCAATCTTATAGGGGATCATACCGATTATAATGACGGATTTGTATTACCGGCAGCGATAGACAAGGGAATCTACATCGCACTTCAAAAAAATACCGGAAGCAGGATACGTTTGTATGCTGTAAACTATCAAGAAGAAGTTATAGTCGACCTCAACGAACTCAAACCGCAATCCAAACTCTGGGCGAATTATCTGATTGGGGTGGTTAACGAAATGCAGGAAGCCGGTTACGCTGTAGGGGGATTTGACTGTGTGTTTGCCGGAGATGTTCCTATTGGTTCCGGACTTTCCTCTTCCGCCGCGCTGGAATGCGGAATTGCTTTTGGGCTCAATGCGGTTTTTGACTTTCATATTCCAAAAATTACCCTGATAAAAATGGCGCAAAGTGCCGAACATCGTTTTGCAGGAGTGCAATGCGGTATTATGGATCAGTTTGCGAGTATGATGGGAAAAGAGGATCACGCTCTGCGATTGGACTGTCGTTCACTGGAATATGCGTATTTTCCGTTAGATTTTAAAAACTATCAGATCGTTTTGTGTAATACGATGGTGAAACATTCGCTCGCCGATTCCGGATACAACGAGCGGCGTTCTCAATGTGAAACCGGTGTAGCGATCGTAAAAAAATACCATCCGGAAGTACGCTCGCTAAGAGATGTGACTCAGGAAATGCTGAGCAAGGCAAAGGAAGAACTAGGACCCTTGATCTACGACCGCTGTAGTTTTGTACTGGAAGAAAACGACCGGGTATTAAACAGTACCGATTATCTGCTTAAAGATGATCTCATCAATTTTGGGAAGTTGATGTTTGCTTCGCATCACGGACTCTCCAAAAAATACGAAGTGAGCTGTCCTGAACTGGATTTTCTCGTAGAGCTAGCAAGCACTACTGAAGGAGTACTGGGCGCCCGAATGATGGGTGGCGGATTTGGCGGCTGTACAATCAACCTAGTTGCCAGAGACCGAAAAAAAGAGATCATTAACCGCTTTCAAAGTGCCTATGAAAATGAATTTGGGATCACACCGGATTGTTTTGAAGTCGAGATCAGAAACGGCACACATGCTTACAAAACCCATAAATCATGAGCAGCTTTCATCTAGGAGATCATTCACACCGCAGGTACAATCCGTTAACCGACGAATGGGTGCAAGTCTCTCCACACCGGGCGAAACGACCGTGGCAGGGACAGGTAGAAAAACACATACAGACAGAGCGTCCGGAACACGATCCTGATTGTTATTTATGTGCCGGAAATACCCGTGCTAACGGAAAAACCAATCCCGATTACAAAGATACTTTTTCGTTTGTTAATGATTTTTCGGCCATTCCCGAAAATACGCCTGATGGAGCTTTTAGTGAGGGTGAATTTTTTAAAGCTAAAAGTGAAAAAGGGATTTGCAAGGTGATCTGTTTCTCTCCGCGACACGACCTTACGATCCCTGAAATGCCCTTGGTATCGATCGAGAAAGTGGTGACCTTATGGACCGAAGAGTATGAGGCCTTAGCTGCACAACCGCATATCAATTATGTACAGATCTTTGAGAACAAGGGCGCTATCATGGGTTGCTCCAATCCGCATCCTCACGGACAGATCTGGGCACAACAATCTATACCCGACGAACCCACAAAAAAGAGTCGGCAATTCCGAAAGTATTACGAACAGCATCAAAGCGTACTACTCGTCGATTATATACAGCAGGAACTGCAAAAGAAGGAACGTATACTTTTTGAAAATGATCATTTCGTGACCCTGATCCCGTTTTGGGCGATCTGGCCTTTTGAAGCGATGATCGTTCCCAAACGTGCCATTTCGCAGCTTACTCAATTCACCCAAGAAGAACAGCGATCGTTCGCTGAGGCGTATAAGAAGCTAACCATCTGCTACGACAATCTTTTTGAAACCTCCTTCCCCTACTCTGCCGGGATTCACCAGGCGCCTACTGACGGACGATCGTATCCTGAATGGCAGTTGCACATGGTTTTTTATCCGCCGCTTTTACGATCGGCCACAGTTAAAAAATTTATGGTAGGGTATGAGATGCTTGCTAATCCGCAGCGCGACATCACCCCCGAACAAGCCGCAGAGATGTTACGGGACGTCGCCGGAGTGCATTATAAAATGAGATGAGTACTGAGTCTAAAATTCCCTTCCTTAAGCAAGGAGGGGTGGCACTTGAAAACACGGTTGAAAACCGTTTTGAAAGTGACGGGGTGGTTGGGGTTACTATGATTTACTGTTTTTATTAAAATTCTCATCTTCATTTCGAAGAATCGCAGCGACTGAGAAACCTGCCCAAACCCAACCTCAAAGCCTCACGTCACTTCGATTTCTATGTCAAAACCAAACGATTTTGATAAAAAGTTTTGTTTTTGATTAAAGCCATAGCTATATGGATTAATTTATTTCTTATGGCATTCAGCACACTCATTTTATTCTTTCCTTCTTTCACCTTTCTCAAGTAGAAGTGTTGTAGATCGTTATTCATTCGCACAGCTCTCATAGCGGCCATTTGTAAAACTGATTTGAGTTGCATATCAGCCATTTTAGAGACTCTTGGTTTAGTTTTCAGACTTGTTCCACTCTGCTGTTCGAAAGGAACCACTCCTGCAAAACAAGCTAGTTTTCTGGGATCTTTCAATCGTATGAAACCCTCGGTTTTGATAACCAAAGTCCAAGCTGTAATATTCCCTACGCCTGGAATCGTTTTCAGACGTTCAATATCTTTTTTCAGATTAGGATCACTAGCTGCTTCCAGATTGATCAACTGTTCCAAACGCGCAATATGTTTATCAAGCTGTCTAATTTCTTTCAAATTAACATGTATACAGGTAGTTATGGTCTTAGTTGCTTTTAGCGTTTTGAGTTCTCTGATCTGTTGTTTTAGTGCGCTTTTGGTTTTTACCTTGTGCCTTCGCTGACTCATTAATAATTTTATGTTCTGAACGGATTGACTTGCAGGTTTCCAACAATCAAAATCTTGGTGATTTCTTTCAATGAATCTGGCAATTCGCTTAGCGTCTACCTTATCATTCTTTCCTCTAACTAAACCAATACTACGTTTAATATGCCGGGAATCAATCACATAAACCTTAAATGAATGCTGTTGTAAGACAGCATACAAGTTAGCATTATAAAGACCGGTATTCTCCATTGCAATAGAGATACGAGCTTCTAAAGATGCGATTGTTCTGATAAACTTTTTAATAGCTTTAACGGTGTTTTCAATCTTGAAATAAGATTCTGAACCTTGATCAATAATACAGATATCCAATGTTTTTTTACTAACATCTATTCCTAAAGAAATACTTTTCATAATTTTACTTTTTAGATAATTGAAAGAGCACTTCATCAATACTCAACTCCTTGATAATGGGCTTTGAATCCCGAATTTCTATTAGAGATTGTTGATGAAAGAAAGAACTTAAGTCTAAATCGAAGTATGAAGTTTATACTTCTGAGTGCCTATAGTGTACTTAAGTTCTGCTCTTTTATACTTTCTTTAAATATAACTATACAAGTCTAAAGGAGTTCCCTGCGAGAGCGGGAGTATCGAGAAGTAACGTACCTCAAATGCTAAGTGCCTTTTGTAACCTGTCATTTCGAAGGAGAGCAGCGACTGAGAAACCTGCCCGAACCAGCACAACGCCTAAAACTCCCCTCCTTAAACAAGGAGGGGTGGCACTTGAAAACACGGTTGAAAACCGTTTTGAAAGTGACGGGGTGGTTGAAGTTATTATGATTTTACCGATTTAAAATTCTTACGATCTCAAAAACTCATTAATAACAGTCATTTCGATCCGCCCCAGGCGGAGAGACCCCGAGATTTCGGGGTGCCCGAACCCAACTCCAACGCCTTACGTTACTTCGAGTTCCCAGCAACAGCGGGAGTATCGAGCCGTGTCCGCCTCGGGCGGAAAGTAACGTAACTTAAAATCTAAGTGCAAACACATTTTATATTATGTAAATTATAATCTACAAGTCAACAAATAGTTTACAAAGATATTTTGGATGAGAAGGGTTTTATTTCCTTTTGCCTGATCCTTTTATAGCAACTTCATCTGGTGCTTACGGCATTCCGTAAGGTGGTCTGTTGGTATTGAATTATTTTGCGCAAAGAAATAAGAAAGCAACCTCGTAAACTTTCGATGAACGATAAAAAAGGTATTTCGTCTTATCATATAAGAATTACCGTTCGTTTTTGGTATGTTTAAGGTTGAAATTTATAGAAAAAAGCATATAAGTAGTCGTTTACAAATCTTTATAAACATTTAAGACAAAGACAATGCTATGTTCAAAATGTTACAAAATATAATTAATAAAGAAATAAAAGCAAATTGGTATGTTTATTGGTTGTCTGTAAGCAGAATAAATAGCCACCGCGCGTCCAAGAACGTTTTATTTTGCTCGTTCCTCAAAAAAAAAGACTTTCACTAAAATAATCAATCAAAAAGTGAATATTTTTCCTATGAAGTTAATATATTTGCGTAAAACACAAAGAAATTGGCGAAAGTGGAAATCAACAGGATAAAGGTTGCTCTAGCTGAGACAAGAAGAAAGAATAAGTGGTTGGCTGAACAAATCGGAAAAGATGAATCTACCATTTCACAATGGTGCACAAATGCTAGACAACCATCACTTGAAAACCTTTTAAAGATTGCCAATGCACTAGATATTGACATCAGAGACTTATTATGCTCTACAAAAAATACTAACAATTAAAATGAGTTCGAAAAAAACATATATAGATTTATTCGCAGGATGTGGCGGACTCTCACTTGGACTATTCAATTCTGGTCATTGGAAAGGTAAATTCGCTGTTGAGAAAAGTCCAGACGCTTTTAAAACTTTGGAATACAACTTAATTGAAAACAATTCTCATTTTGAATGGCCCAATTGGTTACCTCAATCTAACCTAGACATTAATGAAGTTATCAAGAAATATCCCGAAGAACTAAAATCTCTTCGTGGAACTATTGATATGGTTGCTGGTGGACCACCTTGCCAAGGTTTTTCTACTGCAGGAAGAAGAATTGAGAATGACACTAGAAACAAACTGATAGAATCTTATATAAAATTCATTCGGTTAGTTCAACCTAAGGTTATATTCTTTGAAAACGTAAAAGGCTTTACTCAAAAATTTGACAAGAATAAAGTTAAAGGCAGAGTCTATTCTGAATATGTACAAAATGCTTTAAAAAGAGGTTCGAAAAGACTTAATGCAACTGGTTATAATGTTTATGGAAAGCTCATTGATTTCTCTGAATTTGGTGTGCCACAAAAAAGAACTCGATTCATTTTAGTTGGGATTAGAAAAGATGTTTCTGACACTATAAATCCTAAGATTTTTTTCGAACAGATAAAAGAGAATAAAAAGCAGTTTCTTGGGAATAAAGGAATTGGATTAACGAATAGTTTAGAAGATGCTATTTCTGACTTACTTAGGTTAGAAGAAGCAATTTCACCAGATACAAAGTCATTCAAAACGGGACTTTACAATACAACTAAATCTAATTATCAAAAGTTATTGAAAGGTGAGATTCAAACCAAAATTCCAGATAGTCATCGCTTTGCAAAACATAACCCTAAAACTGTAGAAAAATTTCAGTTTATTTTAAACTTCGCTGAAAAGAACAAAACCCTTTCGCTTGAAATTAAGGAAAGATTTAATCTTAAAAAAAGAACTATAATTCCTCTATCTGGAGATTTGCCTACACCAACAATAACAACATTACCAGACGATTATATTCATTATTGCGAACCAAGAATATTTACTGTTCGTGAATATGCAAGAATCCAATCATTTAATGATTGGTACAAATTCAAAGGAAAATATACAACTGGAGGCAAAAGAAGAACTCAAGAAGTTCCAAGGTATTCACAAATAGGCAATGCGATTCCACCACTATTCGGTGAGCAAGCTGGACTTGTTTTAAATTCTATTCTTTAATGGGAAAGGTAAGTTTTAGAACAAATATCCTATTAAAAAGTATCATTGGGAAAGATTTAATTACTGATGATAACATAGCAGTTTTAGAGCTAGTTAAGAACTCATTTGATGCAGGTTCAAAAAAGGCTGAAATCATTTTTAGAGACGTAATAACTGCACAATTAATTCAAGAGTATAAAAAGAAAAACGAGTCTAAAATTATTCTTCGAGATACTGGTTCTGGTATGTCAGAATATGACTTAGTAAATAAGTGGCTAAATATTGCTTATTCAGAGAAAAAAGCGAAAAAAGAAGAATTCAACAGGCAATTAGCAGGAAACAAAGGAGTTGGTAGATTTTCCTGTGATAGACTAGGTAAATCGTTAGTGATATATACACGGAAAAAAAATGAACCTTTACTAAAACTAACTATTGACTGGACTAAGTTTGAAAGAATAGACGATATAAAGAAAAACATACAAGATGTTGATTTTGAGCTAAATGAAATTGAACTGAAACAATACGTAAAAGAAACTCAACTAGAACCTTTTGAAACAGGAACTACATTATTTATAAGTAACCTTAGAGAAGTGTGGGATTTGTCAAAAATCCAATCTCTAAAAAGACAACTAGAACGTTTTATTAATCCAAATCAAAATTTTGAAGCAGAATCATTTGATGTTGAAATCAAGGCATTAGAATTCAAGAAGGCAGAATTAAATTTACCTGAAAGAGAAAGAGTAAATGGTATTGTAAAGAACAGGATATTTAGCAAACTCAACTTCAAAGCAACATATATAAAATCAAAAGTCTCGACAGATGGGAAAATTATTACAACTACTTTAAGAGACAGAGGTAAAGAGATATTTACTCTAGTTGAAAATAATCCTTTCGACTTGTTAAAAGATATTGAAACCCATATATATTACTTGAATCCTTACTCTAAGGCATATTTTACAAGACAAACTGGAATAAGGTCTGTGGATTTTGGCTCTATCTTTTTATTTATTAATGGGTTTAGAATACCACCATATGGTGACCAAGGTAATGATTGGTTAGGTATGGAATTACGGAAAGGACAAGGATATAATCGATTTTTAGGTACTAGAGAAGTAATAGGGAGAATTGAAATTAATGGAGTTGAATTTGATGAGGATGAAGACGACTTTTTTATCATTTCCAATCGTTCAGGCGTAGATAACAACAAGCATTTTGAACAACTAACTAAAAATGATTCGCCATATGGACTTTATTTTAAAACTTTTCGAAGATTAGAGAGGTTTGTTGTTGAAGGTATAAAATGGGATAGCTCAACATTAAAAGACTCTGCAATTGAGAAAAAAGTTTTAGACGATAAAAATTGGAATGAGTCTAAAGAAGAGTATCGTGAAGACAATCTAACAAGAAATAAACGTGTTATTTCTGTTATTGAAAAAATAATCAATATCAAGAGTGATGACATCATTTCTTTATCTATTAATAAAGATTTAGTTAGTGAATTAGCAGAAGAACAAGCAAAAAAGGCTAAAGCCGAAATAAACTCAATAGTTGGTCAACTAACTAATAAGACTTTAACCTCAGAACAGATTTTTGAACTACTTCACGATTTAAAAATTTCTGAAAAGGAAATTTATAATTTTCCAGGTCGGGAAAATCAAATTGAAAACCTCAAAAAGGAATTAAATAGTTTAAAGCAAGTAATACAGAAAAAATTTGAAGAGACTAAAAAGCTCGAGGATGATTCAAAAAGATTAGAGGAAGAAGCTAAAAAACTTCAAGAAGAATTAGAATTAGAAAAAGAAAAGAACACTTACTTAAAAACATCTTCAAGAACACTTACAGAAGATGCCAAAGGATTAGTTCATAATATTAAAATCACTTCTAGAAAAATAAGCAGCAGTGTTGACAATTTATATGATAAAATAATCAACGATAAATATACAAAAAACTCTTTACTAAAGTCCCTAGGTGCAATTAAATTTCAATCAGAAAAAGCTAACAAAATCAGCAAAATTATTACTCGTTCTAATTTTAAAGCTGATAGAAATGCTCAAATAGCTGATGTTGCTCTATACATAAAACAATACATAGACATCTACTCAGACATCTATCCTCGAAATGAACTAGATTTTAAGGTAATTGAAAATAATTCAAGTTTGACTAAAAAGTTTAGTGTATTGGATATGTCGGTAGTTCTAGATGATTTGATTTCCAATTCTGAAAAAGCAGGAGCAAAACTAATTGAAATTGAAATGTCTAATTCATCAAAAGGAGAATTGAAAATACTATTTTCAGATGATGGCAATGGAGTTTTGGATAAATTCCTTGTTGATGAAAATGCAAAGAATAAAATTTTCGAACTAGGAGTAACAACAACAAATGGTGGCTCTGGTATTGGATTAAATTCAGTAAGAGAGGGATTAAAATCTATGAATGGGACAATAAAACTTCTTGGTAATAATATCAAGCTTAAAGGGGCTTGTTTTGAAATAGTAATTAAATGATAAAAAGAAGTTGCCTCATAATAGATAATGAAGACCAATCAGAAGAAATTGAAAAATTGGTCAGAGATGCCAGACACATTGGAATTGAACTAGAATGTTATCAATTAAACATAGGACTTACATCATTCATTGAAGTTCTTACAAATAATTTGATTGACAGAGACAAGGTTGCTAGTGTTTTTAAAGAGAGGTTTGGTAGAAGAAATTTTAACGTTGTAGCATTTGATTATGATTTAGATGACACCAATATAAAAGGAACGGACTTAATCAGAATATTTAATCATAATAACCTATTAAAGAAATCCCCTAAAATGGTTTATTCTGGACTGTTAGATGATGTTTTAAAAGATATCATAAAGGATTTAAGTATAGATAAGGCTGTTACCAAAATAAAATCAATGGTTCGAAACAAGGTAATAGATTACTTGGATAGAGACCATAGAGATACACAAATTCTTAAATTTCTTAATGAAGATCCTGTTTCTTCAGAATTACTTGTTTCAAATATTTTAAATACTCATCCAGATTTAATATTCGAAAACAATTTTGTGAATGAGAAATTCGTAGGTAAAACATATTCTCAGGTTGCAGAAATGCTTGATAATGACATCATAATGGATAATGAATTTAAAAAAGAAATAATTGAACAAGTTATATCTTATCTGACTGAAAAGATTTAGTTATGGATAAAAAGATATTAATCATTCATCCTTATGATAAATCTACTTCATTCTTAGAAAGGATTAAAAACCATCTACAAGCAGAATTTGAAGAAAGCGTCCATTACTTCAATATAAAACCCAATAAAGCTTCTCATAATCACTGTTTAGAAACAATAAAAGATTTCTCAGAAAATGGATTATTGCTCTTTATGGGACACGGAAAAAGTAATTGTTTGTATGGAGCAAAAGGAGATTATTACGGGACACTAGAAAACGAACTAGTTAAAGCAGAAGAGCCAGAAAAATATTTTTATGAAGACAATTTCATAAACCCACAAAATATCAAGGTTTTTAGTGGTAAAAAAATTATTTCATTGTCGTGCAACTCTAATGGACAAATTGGAAGGTTTTCAATTGAAAATGGTGCAAAAATATTTTTAGGTTTTGGCGATTTACCAACTTCTATTGAGGAACTAAAAGAGCAAGGTGAAGAGAGTAAGTCTGGTGTTTCCTTAGCGAAAATCGAACAAGCACTAAAAACAGAGATAAACGATATTATAAAAAAAAGTGTTAGAATTGGAATTCTTAAGGGTTATTCATTCAGTGAATTGGTTGAATTGATGTATTTTATTACTAACCAAAAAATCTCTCATTACTTAGTCAATCAGAAAAAAGTGAGCGAACGAAAAGTTATTGCTAACTATCTATATACATTTAAAAAGGATATTAGAATTTATGGAAATGGTAATGAAAAATTACTTGACTAAGCCAAGGTTCGACGCTATTATTGATTACTCAAAGAACAAACCCTTTATTTATCCTACTCCCGTTGTTTATGATTGCTTTTTTGCATAAATTATCTCATCTTGGATTTAATGCTGAAAGAGAAAAATCCGTTTCGGAACTAAAGAAAATATTGAACATTGATACACTTACGAATATTAGGAATAACTAATTATAAACAGAAGTTTTCTTTAAAATTTTTTTGAATTTTGAAACCAAAAGACAACAGTCATAAAATGAAAAAAAGTATCTTCATAAGAAAATAAAGTTTTAGCCATTAAGACCTTACCTCTTAAACTTGATCTGATGGTAGGACCTGATATAACTATCAATCTAAAGAATCTGTAATCAAAATGATTAAAAAGTTATTCTTTTTGTTTGCGATGCTACTACTCGTGTGTTGCGATGCATATAAACCTATGTTTATTTTTAGCCGATTTACAATTAAACCAAATACCAACACCGAAGCTTTTAAGATTATTGATACGACTAGTATCTACAAAGAAATAGCTTCTGTGAATTTAACTTATAATACAAAACAGCAATTCAAGGATCATGAATATCACAACTATATTAGATTTAGGAAAAATGGAGAATTGGTAAAGCTCCGTGCGAAGGATTTAACTGATTGGAAAAGTAGAGAAGCCAAATTAAAGCGACTTCAAAGATATAATTACGGTGAAAAAGGATTCTATATTGAATATCATTACCGCACCATCCAGGGTGGTTGGTCTATTTGGAAAGCAGAACTGATAAAACATACCCATGATTCGCTATTTTTTAAACATGCAGATTATATAAAAAAATATGTAAGAATGACGATCCCTGAATAATAAAAAACAATCCTTAATAGATAGGAATTAATCACATTTAGATACAAAACAGTGCAATTTAGCATACCAATAAGTAAACAATACTTTTGATCGTTATACTTTTGTAAGCTTCCCCTAGATAGAACTGCTCATTTTTCTAAAACTTCATTAAAGTTATTGTTTTTAATTCTTCTGGGGCTAGCCCCAGAAGAATTAAGTTTTGCATATTTTATGGGCGATATTCTGCCCAGCGCATCGTGAGGTCTGTTATGATTATAATCTTTCATCCAGATCTGGGTCTGTTCCCTTACCTGATCAATATGCTCGAATATATATTTGTCAAGAACCCCTCGCCGATAACTACCATTGAATCTTTCCACAAAAGCGTTTTGGGTCGGTTTGCCCGGTTGAATATGTTTGAATTCTATTCCATGAATCTCACTCCAAGCCTTCGTTAAACGGGCTACGAACTCCGGACCATTATCCATTCGTATTTTTTTCGGTTTCCCTTTTTTGTTGATAAGATGGTTCAGTACCCAAACGATACGGTTACTGGTCAAGGAAAAGTCCACTTCTATATAAAGTGCCTCCCGGTTAAAATCATCGATTACGTTGAACGACCTGAAGCGCCTCTTGTTTGCTAAGACATCAGTCATAAAATCCATACTCCAGGTATGGTTGAGTTCGTTGGGAACCTCCAGGGGTTCTTTGACCCTTGCCGGCAAACGTTTCTTAGTTTTTCTTCTCAAAGGCAGTCCAAGAGCCTTATATACACGGTGAACCCGTTTATGGTTCCATGGCTTCCCTTCATTGCGCAAACGGTCATAAGCCTTCCAAAAACCTTCCTCCGAGTGTTCCCTTGCTTTTTGTTGCAAGGCTTCTTCTATCTCAGTATCGTCCTTCGGTAAAGGCTTGTGGTAATAGACACTCTTACTCATATTGAGAACACGGCATGCCCTGTTAATACCGTAATGAATAAGTTCTTTGGTAATAATACGCTTACGGCAGGGCTTCAAAGCTTTTTTTCGATGATCTCCTTAGCCATTTGATGATCCAAAGCCAGATTGGCGTACATCTGCTTTAGCTTACGGTTTTCCTCTTCGAGTTCCTTAAGCCGCTTCAATTCTTTGGAATTCATTCCAGCGTACCTCGAACGCCACTTATAAAAGCTGGCCGAACTGACACCGTGCTAACGACTGATCTGTTCAACACTTTTACCATTGTCAAACTCCTTTAAAATCTTTGCGATCTGTGTGGGTGAAAATTTACTCTTTCTCATAATTACTGTTTAAAATTAAGCATTAATATTCTATTTTTAAACAGTTCGGTTTTAAGGGAAGCTTACACTTTAGCGAAGTCAAATACCACTACAAGCATAGATCATATTCAAAATGAAAAATATTATATCGGTATTAATAATAATCATAACCGCCGATTTAGGCCATGCTCAGACAGTGGATTTTGATTTGATAAGTTATAACGGACTTAATTTCAATACTTCAAAAGCAGAAATTTTAGAAGTACTCGGACAACCGGAACGAATCTACAAACCAAATCATGATTGCGGATTTTTATCTGCCGATACCCAGCATAGTGAGTACCTAACACTTGATTACGGAACGATCAAATTCACAGGCAACGACAAAGAGTCTTTTCTTCTGGAGCAAATAAATTTTGAAACTAACGATTCCATCACACTAAAATATGGGAACTACGATCTTACCCATCAAACTGGCTTGACTAAATTGATGGAAATCTTTGGAAAAGAATTAGAAAAACACTTTGACCGTAACACTACAAAGTCTATGGTGATTTTTCGCAAAGAAGGGGACGACGGCATAAGAATTACCTTGAAAAACGGAAAATTAATTCGGTTTGAGTATTGGTCTCCTTGCTAGAAGGCCTTCTGCTTTCTTTTTTAGCTAAAATCTTTATTTTTAAACTTCATCTAATTAATGCATATATAATCATACATCACCGGCATCAATGAAAAAGTATTACTACACCTGCCTTTTCCTATGGGTTTTTGCGAATTCCCTGTTTTCACAAAGTGATGCCATTAAAGCTTTGATTGAAAAAACAGATGAATTGAACCTCGATATGTGGGAGCTAACAACTTTTGCCGAAGAAAACATAAGGGATAAAGAACAGTTAGCGCGGTTTTTCTACCATTGGATTGGCTCTAATATTCAATACGATAATGAAACCTATCAAAGATTAATTAGTGAACAAATAGACCAGCAGAGCTTTTGGGAACTCCAGAAGGAAAAAGTTGTCTATACAAACCGAAAAGGTGTTTGCGCGGGTTATGCAAACCTGTATAAATGGTTTTTAGATTGGGTGAATATCGAGACGGTTGTGATAACTGGACATATAAGAGATCAAAGAAATCATTACATAGAACTGGAAACCGACGATGCTTTCAGGCACGCCTGGAATGCGATTAAATTGAATGGTAAATGGATGTTAGTAGATACCACCTGGGGCACCTCCGATGAAAAAATAATTTCTGAATTCTATTTTGATATCAAACCGGAACTATCGATCATCTCTCACTATCCGGCAGACAGTAAATGGCAGTTATTGAAAGAACCTATATCGCTCGACGAATTCAATAAATCTCAATTTATTAAACCTATTTGGTTTATAATTGGATTTACAAAAGCACCTAAACTTCTGTCGGATAAGGAGTTTTATTATTTGACTTTTCAGAATATTGCAGATAATGATTGGTCGGTAGGGTTAAAAGTGAGTGCTGACAACATCAATTTTGAACCACTTAACGATATTAAAGTAATTAAACAAGATGGTTTAATTTACTTTCGTTTCAGGAAATCAAAGGTTCCAAAAACTGCATATTTCAAAGTAAATCTTGCCAAAGTTAAATTGATCGAAAATGAATATATGAAAACAGCGTATGACGACGTAATTAACTTTAGAATATAAACAGGCTTTTCCACATAAAATGGTAAATGCACCTCCCAATAAATATAAATTCTTATTTTGTGAACAGCTTAACCAAACACAAGTTTATATGGGAATAGGGCGCAGAACTTTTATAAGATTGTCCAGTTTGGCCGCTTTAAGTCTTTCTGTTGACTCTATAGATTACTCCCGTTTCTTATCAGTCTTTCACGGGTTCTGACGGGAAATTTTCAGTAAAAATATAAAGTCCTTTTACTCCTACACTTACAATTTTCAAATACAGATTCCATAGAATTAAAACTCCGTTAAGATCTTCTTATGCGTGCCTGTCAAATACTTCCATCTGGATTGATTTCTTATTAATATCAGAACGAGATGAATGACGAATGTCATTTTAAAAATAGCTGATTTTAAATACATTAGAGTCATTCATCAAATTACGAATTCTCAGAAGCGAACGTGTATTTTCGATTAGAAAATCCACGAAATGATACCTTTTGCTATACGCAACCTTTAACTCTAATCAAAAAAACATGAAATACGACACGATTATCATCGGCAGCGGTCTGGCAGGACTCGTGGCGGGCAGTACGCTATCTAAATTCGGAAAGAAAGTACTAGTGCTTGAACAACATCATAAGCCGGGTGGTTATGCCACCACTTTTAAAAGAAACGATTTTGTCATAGAAGTGGGACTCCACGAAATGAGCGGTTTTAGTCCTGGAAATACGGTTCAGAAAGTATTTCAGATGCTGGAAATTGACAAACATGTTAATTTCATTCAGGTACCTGAACTCTATGCGATGTATGCAAAGGGAGAAAAACGGGTGTTCCCTCACGGATTTGAAAAAGCAACAAACACCTTGATCAAGAGATATCCCGAAGATGAAAAGGGCATCCGAAGATTTATGAAATTAATTTCAGGCATACAAAAAGAAACATTGAAACTTCCCCGTTCCCCCTGGCGAAGAAAACTCGTATATCCGTTTATGCCATTGCTCTATCCAAATATTGTAGAAGCAACCCGGCATACCGTGGGGTCATGGCTTGACAAATACATAAAGAATGAAGATTTAAAATTAGAACTGGCGGCGCATGTTGTGTACTACGCAGATGATCCCTATACGCTGTCTATGTTTTACTTTGGTTTGCCACAATCCAGTTTTATTAGGGGTGGCGGACATTTTATTCAAGGAGGGTCTCAGAAGTTATCCGATTACCTGGTCTCGTACATTGAAAAAAATGGAGGAACTGTTTTATTGGGTAAAAAAGTACAAAAAATCGTGACTAAAAATGGCAAAGTGGTTTCCGTCGCTTTTTCAGACAGTTTTAATAAAGATAAGACACTCAATAATATCGAATGTGATAATGCCGTTGCGAATTGTGCCATCCCCTTGGTACCCGATATGTTGGTAAAACCTTTTGATAATTTGCTTAGAAATAAAATGGAAGGTAAGACCATTTCATGCTCATTATTGTGTCTATATCTCGGTTTCAACACCGATCTTAAAGCTTTTGGAGTGAAACACTACTCTAACTATATCCAGGGCGATGATGTAAATACCTTAAAAGATGTACATCCAAATCAACGTAAAGACTGGACTAAACGCAGTTTTATTTTTGTAGATTACGGGCAGATCAATGCGAAACTGGCACCCGCAGGTAAATCGGTAGGAGCAATTTGTACCGTAGATTATCTTGAGGATTGGGAAAACCTGAATGCCGAAGCCTACACTGCTAAAAAGAAAGAAGTCACCGAACATTTACTGCAGCGTTTGGACGCTCAATTTCCAGGTATTCGTGATCGTATTGAATATGCCGAGATCGCCACTCCAAAAACAATGAAGCGATATACCTTAAATACCGGAGGAACACCTTATGGTTTTACACAATCCAAAGAGCAATCGGGTTTTAAACGCTTCAGAAATAACTTTTTGATTCCCAATTTGTATTTTGCATCGGCATGGGCATTCCCGGGAGGCGGATTCGAAGGAACGATCATGACAGGATTTCTGGCCGCCTTACAGATGCTGAAAGACAATATCTGGGAAAGCAAAACTGCTGAAAAGTACGCAGACGATAGAATTGTGAAACTCGTCTCACTTCAAGAAATCGATAAAAATAGGTTGGAACTGAGGTTTCATAAACCCGCCAAATTTGAACACAAAAAAGGGCAGTATATTATATTGCGATTACTCGATCCTGAAGCTACAGAACTGGACTTACCGTATCGATGGTTACCTATAGAATCGACTGCCGAAGATCCCGATCTGTTAGTGAAAATTGCATTGGAGAACAATAGTTTCTCAAAGAACTGTAAACAATTGGAGATTGGTGATGAAGCACTTATTTTAGGGCCTATGGCGAGCTGATCAGCATCATTCATTTAAATCATTAGACGCAAGGATCCGGAAGCATCCTTTGCGAGGTTTTATAAAAAGTAAGTATGGAGACAGGCTTTTATAGGGTCAAGTAAATTTTGTGGGGACATGTGAATAAGTTGGGGAGAAGTTTAACCACTCTTCTTTTTTGCCTCTCTAGGGACAAGCGTTAAAAAAATAGCCAGTGGCTATTTTTAGCGAAGTAGCCAGCCAGCGCAAGGGCATAGAAAAAAGGAGACTTTCTCGATAGGTGTTTGTTAAAGTTTCATCAACTTTTACAACCGTAAATAACTTCCTAAAAAGTCTCCAAGGCTTCGACTCTTATTAACGGAAGTCATTCACTACACTGACGAGAAAGAAAGCATCCTACTATCATTTCAAGTAAAAGCCCCACGCAGTGAAATCCTGAGGCGTGGAATAAATTTCGAAAACTTTGAAAACAGGAGCGAAGGAACGAAGCGACGCAAAGTTTTGAAATTGGTTTTTGACTTAATGGTCAAAAAATTCATAGGCGAAGGTGTCCTTTTTTTTGTTTCGTTTATTTTGGACGAGCAAAAAAAATGAAAACAAATCATGGAATTAAACTAATTTGCTAATCTCACCTATTACTCCCCACAAAATTTACTTGACCCCTTTTATAGTTATCGTTTAAAAACCAATAAAAAACAAAATTTAACACCGAAAACACTCCCAGAATGCACCAGAACCCCTCTACTGAGGTTCCAATATCGTTTAATACTATAATAAAGCTTGTTAAAATCCTCGCTTAAGTCGCTTTTTTACTAAGTACCAAAAACAACACTCCGCAACTCAAAAATGCCGGAAGCGTTAAAAATGAAAGGAAAATATCAAATTGTAGGGATAATGTGTAGAATACACCAAAGCTTATTCCCCAGGCTAGCAATACATTATAATTAAATTTGGAGCCCTTTTTCTCCGCTGCGAATTTTGGGATTCCTACGCGATCTGCAAAAAAGTGCTCAAATACTATAATAGCTCCGAAGGGTGCCAGAATAAATCCGTAAAGCGCTACAAAGCCTAGCAATTTCATGGCAAAGGCGGGAAAAATCCCTGCAATGGTCGCCAGACTTCCGGCAATGATCGTAACCCAAAAGGTAGATACTTTTGGAATAATCGCCTGAAAAGCGAGTCCGGCACGATAGATGGTCGGGTTGGCGGTGGTCCATCCTGCAAGTACGACGGCTATGATCCCGAAAAAACCGATGGCATTGTGTGCTAACGGACCGGGAGCTACCGGAGGGGCATCACCTGCGTTGAGAAATGCCTGTGCTTCCGGTGACTTCAGATATACCGCGTAGAGCAAAGCAGCTGCGATCCATGCCATGTAATGACCTACATACATTCCGGCAGCAGTGGTCCATCCGGAAGCCGCCTTCTTCGCAAAACGAAATACCGAAAGGTCAGACATCCCAATGTGCATTGCCGCATTACAGAACCACGACCACATGACCACATGCCAGAAGGTATATTTGGTCTGGCCGGGAAAAGGCTCTCCGCCTTCACCCCAGATATTCCAGAAATCAGCAAAGCTTTTAACTTCTAACTGACCCAAGGCAACGACTCCGCAGGCGATAAAAGCGATCACGATCACCGGAGACATCCAATTGGCGGCTTTGGATACAGTATTGTAGCCGCTTCCCGCAATGATGGAAATGACCGCTCCAATGATTAAAACCACGATGATCCAGGTAGTCCCGTTTGGCATGGTATCGGTGAGTTTAGGCATCTCAATATCCAATGGCACCCCCACGGCAGTTGCAGAAACGGTGATCATTGCCCCGGCGAGAAAACAAAACAGAATTCCATTGGCCAGATTATAGCCAGTAACCAGATTTTTTCCACAGATTTTTTCCAGATGATAATAAAGTGTGAGTCTGTGTTTAACGGCAATTTCTGCAGTGAGGTATCTCCAGCTTAAGACCGCTAAAAGATTCCCTATCAACAAACCCACAATAAGATCAAAAGCACTTACACCCGCCGTCAAAAACAAGGGGCCGATCATAAACTCGGTACCAGCTGCATGTTCGCCGGCATACATTCCCAGAAAACTTTTCCAGCCTTTCCATGCCGATGATGGAACAGGCGTTCTTTCAAATTCACCGCCGGCAATTTCTTCAATTTCTTCTTCGATATTAAACTGACTCATTCTGGTGTTGTTTTGGTTAGGTAATCGGATATGTCTTAAAGTATCTACTGGATCTGTGCACTATTCCTTTTGATCGATCAAATGATTTTTGAGATGTGAGGTATTTTCACAACACAACTGCTCCATTACTTGTTGCAGTTGTACTTTTAAAATAGAGATCGTATGATCACCTCCCTTTGCTCCCAGCGCACCTACACCGTACATAAAAGATCTTCCCAAAAAGGTAAATGCAGCTCCTTTGGCTAATGTTCTTGCAACATCGGGTCCGGATCTGATACCGCTATCCATCATTACGGTAATTTTTTCACCATACTTGGGGGCGATTACAGAAAGTGGTTTTATGCTGGACGGCCCTGCATCCAATTGCCGGCCTCCGTGATTAGAAACAATGATACCATCGAGACCCAGGCGCACTGCCATGGCGGCATCTTCTTCACTGGCAACTCCCTTGAGAACGATCTTTCCCTTCCATCGTTCCCGAATTGCGGCTATCTTATCTTCGTTGAGCCTGCCGTTGAATGTCTGATTCATAAAAAGCCCCAGTTGTTTCAGGTCTAGATTTTTAGGAATGTAAGGCTTTAAGGTTTCAAATTCGGGTTGCCCGTGTCTGAGGGTTTCAATTGCCCATCGGGGACGTTTTAATATTTGAAGGAAATTATTCAGTGACATTTTTGGAGGCATGGCAAGACCATTGCGGATATCTCTTGGCCGGTATCCAAACACAGGCACATCGCATAACAATACCAGTACTTCATACCCGGAAGCTTCTGCACGTTGTAAGATATCGTCTCGTAATCGGTCTTCCGCAGGATGGTATAACTGAAACCACGCTTTGCCTTGTGTAATTTCGCCTATTTTTTCAATAGATGCCGTGGTAACCGTACTTAAAATAAAAGGGATGTTATGGTCCATCGCCGCTTTTGCAAGGATTTCCGGCGCTTTTGGCCACATGAGTCCCTGTAAGCCCACAGGTGCTATCCCGAAAGGCGCGTCGTATTCATGACCAAATAGTTTGGTTTTGAGCTTTGCGGGATGATAGTTCCGCAAGTAATAGGGCATCAATTCGATGTCCCTTATTTCTGCTGTGTTTTTATAGAGATTCACATCTTCATTACAACCCCCGTCCAAATATTCAAAGGCGAATTTTGGCATACGCCTTTTAGCTCTTTGCCTGAGGTCTTCAATCGACGGAAATCTGGTATCATATGCTAGCTTCATAGGCAGTAGTTACTCGGGAAGTTTTGAGATCATTTTTTTCATTTGATAATGCTTGCGAAGCAATTTTTTCCCTTTGGGTTTTTCATTTACCACCATGGCAGCACCTAAAGCTGAACCCAGAGATGAAGTGGTTGTTCTTACTTTATAGTCACTAAAATGATGTGCTATTAGTTTCACAAAAATATCATTGTCTGTAAATCCGCCATCGATGAAAATTTTTTTGATGGGTGTATTTCCGATAGCCGCTTCAATGACTTCTGTTTGTAATTTTACCAATTCCAGCAACAAACAGTGATACGCCTCTTCAAAACTTGAAAATGTACCTAAATTGGTTTTTTCGGGTTGCTTCCGGTTGATAAGGATGTTTGAAAAGTGAAAAACAGGGGCATTCAATTGCTGTATTTTATGATAGATACAAGGGTCGAAAGCAATTGTCTTATGGTAGTTGGCTGCTACTTTAAAATATTGTGTAAGTAACTCCGTTTGTACCTGATATTCTTTTCCCATAAAGAATCGGGTCGCCCTTACCGCTTTTCCGTCCGGCTGCATATAATTCAGATGGTCATTATCTTGTTGCTTATCCGAATCAAAGTCTACACAAAACGGATTTAAAGAAACACTCCAGGTACCGGTAGAGACCAATAAAAACGGTTTTTTATTGGCCAGAATATACGGAATAAGCGCTGCAGAGCTATCGTGAATTCCAGTGCCTACCTTGATCTTGTACTCATTGAAAACAGTATCAAAAGTGGTAGAGGAAGGAACAATGGGCGCGAGAAATTTATCGAGTCCTTCTTTAATAACCCATGGGTGATAGTGTTTTTTTGAATAATCCCACAGCGAAGTATGGCAACCAATACTGGTGTACTCACTTATGGGTTTTCCTGTGAATACATACGATAAATATTGTGGAAAGTGAAGACTGCATTCCAAATTGGTAAATATTTCAGGTTTCTTGTATTTCAACCAAAACAACTGCATGCCGGCATTGAGAAAGCCATCGGGCGGAGACGCGGTATCGGAAGCGATCTTTTGTGGGTCTCCATGAAGTTCTGCAAATTTCTGCAGGATGTCTTGCGGCATAGGTTTAAGATAGTTGTAAAGAGGCGTAAGTACTGAGCCGTCTTTGCCGAGATGAACAAGACTTGCACCATACGTAGAAAAATTGAGCGTTTTGATCTCAAACTCTTTATTTTCAAAAATGCGTTTGAGTACCTGATGGATCCAGGTAAGTAAGGCAGAAAGATTTTCCGTTGGAAAACCATCTTCATCTTTTATCTCATGAAAAGAGATATATTCCCGATGCACTTCCTTCAGATCTTTATCAAACAAAAAGAATTTTTTATTTGTTTTTCCGATATCGAAAATGGCAGTTACGGGAATTCCTGACATACACTTTTTTTTAAAGTCCGGTTGCTTTAGTTGCCTCTCCCCTTTCTTTTATAAGCTGTTTTCGTATGTTCAGCTTTCGGTAAACACCTAGTGGGTCGATAGCCGCATTCGCTTTTAATGCTGCCTGTTGTATAAGCGGACGAACATCTGTGCGATAAGCGTCTTGTAAAAGTTGTTGACACTTCACCACATCATTTTCTTGTTGTGCCTGTTTTAAGGTGTCATGATCTATCAATAATGCCTGTGCATAGGCTACCTGTATCGCCTCTAAGGATTGAAGCAAGTCTTCTAAAGGATCTTTGGTGTTATGGCTGGCATCGATCATCCAGGAAAGTGAAGGATTTTTGCTGTTATTTTCCATCCCATAGACCAACTCATTAAATATCAAAAACAAGGCATAAGGTTTTACAGAGCCCACCGTAAGATCATCGTCACCATACTTGCTGTCGTTAAAATGAAAACCTCCCAATCTACCTCGATAAAGCAAGGTCGCCACTATCTGTTCGATATTGGTATTAGGTAAATGATGTCCCAGATCTACAAGGGTGTACGCACGATCTCCACAGGATTCGGCCAGAAACAGAGAAGTACCCCAATCCTGAATTACGGTACTGTAGAAATTAGGTTCGTACGGCTTGTACTCGATGAACATACTAAAATCTTTAGGCATCTCCTTATAGATCTCCTGTAAACTTTCTTTGGTATGATGCAATGCATCCTGGAAATTGTGTTGCCCCGGAAAATTTGAACCATCTGCCAGCCAAACCGTCAGGCTTTTTGAGCCTAGCCTATTGCCTATTTGTATTACCTCATTCGTATGCTCGATCGCCTGCTGCCTTGCTTCCTTGTTTACGCTGGATAATGATCCGTATTTATAAGAATGTAGACTGTCTGGCTGATCTTGAAATGTATTTGAATTGACTGCGTCAAACAATATTCCGTGTAGGTTTGCATGTTCTTTTACCGCCTCATAATCATGTGGTGTATCCCAGGGAATATGTAATGAAACCGCACCTGCAGTATGAGTAAGTTTGTGCAAGAGTCCGATGTCATCCAGCTTTTGCTCCAGGGTAGTAGGTTCGCCCCCTATAGAAAACCTTCCAAACCGGGTACCGCCCTGCCCCAGCGCCCAGCTGGGAATTGCGACCTGAAAATCCTGAATTTTTTGAACGATCGACGCCACATCTTTCCCTGCTGTCTCTAACCTATCGGCTAAAAACTGATATGTACTTGATTGGGATTTTAGTTCCTGAGTATTAAGATCGCTTATTTGCTGTTTGTCTAATTTCATCAAGTAGTTTGTTTATCTAACGAAAGCTGCCGGCATTCCACCATCTACGTTGATGGTATTGCCTGTACTTTTGTCTAGTATAGCCGCCAAAGCAAAAACAGCGTTGGCAATATCTTCCGGTAGAATAATTTCATTTAAGAGGTTGCGTTTGGCATAATGTTGTGGAAGTTCTTCGACACTTATCCCGTAAGCTTTTGCTCTTCCTTCTGCCCATTCACCTTCCCATATTTTACTCCCTACGATCACACCATCAGGGTTTACTGTATTCACACGTACCTTTACCGCTCCCAGTTCGGCAGCTAGCAATCGAGTCATGTGTTGTTGTGCAGCTTTGGCGGTTCCGTACCCTACATTATTAGGGCCCGATACGAGTCCGTTCTTACTGGCGATATTTATGATATCACCTCCCAGACCTTGTTTTTTCATAATGGCAACTCCATGCTTCGCTATTAAAAACTGACCCTTTACCAACACATCCTGAAGCAATTTCCAGTCATCAAGCGTAGTGCTTTCCAGAGATTTGGAGATCGCAATTCCTGCTGAATGTACAATGAGGTCTACACCTCCAAAACTCAAACACGCTTTTTTATAAGCTGCTTCAACCGAGCTTTCATCTCCTACGTTGCATACCGAGGTTACGGCCTCATCTGCCTTAAAAGATCTTAAGGCATCCTGTAGGGGTTCTTCGTTCAGATCGGTAAGTACCACCGTCGCGCCTTGTGCCACGAGTTTGTCGGCAATCGCTTTTCCTATTCCACCAGCGGCACCTGTCACCAAAGCAATTCTTCGGGACAATGGTTTTTCGGCGGGCATTCGCTGCAATTTTGCTTCTTCTAACAACCAATATTCAATATTAAAGGCTTCCTGCCTGGAGAGCGAAGTGTATTCAGAAATAGCTTCTGCACCTCTCATTACATTGATAGCATTGATATAAAATTCTGCGGCCACCCGAGCCGTTTGTTTATTTTTTGCAAAAGTGAACATGCCTACTCCGGGATACAAAAGTACTACCGGATTAGAATCCCTCATAGGCGGACTATTGGGATGCTTACAGTTTTCGTAATATGCTGCATATTCCTTTCGATAGTTCTCAAAAGCAGGTTGCAAAGCTTTCAAAATGTCTTCTGTATGGTTGATATCCGCAGTGGTTTCTAACGGAAGTATCAACGGTTGAATTTTGGTACGCAGAAAGTGATCAGGACAGGAAGTTCCCATAGGAGCGAGCCTTTCAAGATCATGGCTATTGACAAATTGAAGTACCTTTTCATCATCGGTAAAGTGACCGATCATTGTTTGCGCTGCCGAACATAAGCCTCTTAATAACGGAGCTAATGCCGCTGCCTTTTCGAGTCTTTGGTCTTTAGCAAGCGATTTTACCTTCTCTCCTCCAAAAACATTTCCGTTCTCTTCTATTTGTTTTTCTATGTATTCGGAAGCCATTTCTATAACTTTCAGGCTGTTCAGGTAACATTCATAAGACGTGTCACCCCAGGTAAAAAGTCCGTGACTTCCTAGTACGATTCCACGAATTCCGGGATTTTCTTCAAGGCATTTTTCTAACTGAAGCCCCAGATCAAAACCGGGTCGCTGCCAGGGAACCCATCCCATGGTATCCCCCCAGATCTCATGTGTTATTGCCTGGCTATCTTTTGCCGCTGCCACCGCTATGAGCGCATCGGGATGTAAGTGATCTATATGTCTGAAAGGCAATAAGCCGTGCAAGGGAGTATCAATCGAAGGAGTCTTGCTATCGAGATCATAAATACAATGATTAAACAGTGCGACCATCTCATCTTCATGTTCAATACCACGATAAACTTTTTTCAGGTTTCGTAACCGCTCGGTGTAAAGGCCGGCAATCCCACTTCGGGTGAGTGTGCCAATATCCCCTCCGGAGCCTTTGACCCACATTACTTCGCAATCTTCATGGGTTAACGGATCTTTTTCAATCGTTTTACAGCTGGTATTTCCTCCTCCATAATTGGTAATGCGCAGATCCTGTCCTAAAATATTAGAACGGTACAAGAAAAGGGCAACTTCATCTCCTTCCAGCGCAGCTGCTTTGCTATCGTCCCATAAGTAATTTACATATTTATAATCTTTCTTGAGTGTTGTCATAATTATCAATTTCTTTCGCCGGAAACCGGGTCATACTACGAAAATATAGCACCTTAGGTAGTTCGCCATCCTGTACTATACTGTATCTATTTTGCAATTTAATACCTTCGTAATTGTAAATATGATATTTAATTATATAGATTTGTAGAGATAATTTAAAGAATTCGCAATTTTATTAAATTTCGGATAATCCTTTAAAAACCCTCTTCAAACCGTACATATAGTGGAGCTTTTAGTAAATATAGAGATTAATAACGATTCGCGTATACCCAAATACAAACAGATCGCCAATTCTATTATTAAGAATATCACCAAAGGAAATCTTACCATAGGTCAAAAGATCCCTTCTATAAATGAGATTAGTGAAGAGTACTATCTTTCTCGTGACACGGTTGAAAAGGCATACAACGAGTTAAAAGAAAAAAGGATCATCGTCTCGGCAAAGGGAAAAGGATACTATGTAGCAAAAACAGATCTTTCGGCAAAGTTGAACGTGCTGTTTTTGATCAATAAGTTGAGTTCTTACAAAATGCGTATTTTCAATTCTTTCGTAAACACACTTGGGACAAATGCACAAGTCGATCTTCATATCTACCACTGTGACGAATCTATTTTTTTAAATCTATTAGAAAAGCATCAGGGGAGTTATGATTATTATGTGATCATGCCTCATTTTAAAAATGAATCACAAGAACATATGGGAGCTTCAGACGATGTAAAAAAAGCATTGCGCAAGATCTCAAGAGAAAAATTAATACTACTGGACAGCCAGATAAAATATTTTGACTATCCCCATTCTGAGATATATCAGGATTTTGAGAACGACATTTATGAGGCGCTGGTTTCCGGTTTGGATAAACTGGCCAAATATGAAAAGCTCATTCTGGTGTACCCCAATCATATCTTATATCCGTACCCGAAAGAGATCCTCTTAGGGTTTCGCAAATTCTGTGCACTTCACTCCTTCGATTTTGAAATACTAGACGAAATTTATGACGGCATGGAACTGCAACCCGATGATGTTTATATAACCATTGAAGAAAATGATCTGGTAAGTCTGGTAAAGCAAATTCGTGATCACGGATATACCCCCGGTCGCGAACTAGGGGTTATATCTTACAATGACACACCCCTGAAAGAATTATTAGGTATCACAGTGATAAGTACCGATTTTAAAAAAATGGGGGAAACTTCTGCTAAACTCATATTGGATAATTCGCCAGCCAGAATCAAAAATGATTTTCATTTTATTGATCGCAACTCCATTTAAAATTATGTCTGGCAACTAATTTGGAAGTTTATGCTTCCCTTCTTTCTAAACAGCCTTAAAATGCATGAATTATCTTTCATAACCTGCTGCAATCCAAACTTTTTAAAGGAAGCATCTTACAAAAATACACCACTTCAAACCTACCTGTTTCGAAACAGTACAGTACAGGATGGATAAAAGTTAACACTCTCTTAATATTGTATTGATACTGCAATAAAAGACCCATTAAGTTGTCTTTTTTGCAATTAATACAGGATTATTTTGATAAAATATTACTCAAACAAGCCAACCTTTTTAATATGAAGAATTTTACAAAGTGTATTTCAGTAAAGAAAGGCGCCTCTATTTTAATGATAAATATGGTGTTTTTTCTTCTATCTTTTGCCGGGCTTGCGCAAGATCGCACAATTACCGGACAGGTTACTACTAATGGAAATCCTTTACCAGGTGTAAACGTAGTGGTAAAAGGAACTTCTATTGGTCAAAATACTGATTTTGATGGGAATTATACAATTCAGGTTCCGGAAAATTCCAATACGCTGGTATTCTCCTACGTTGGTTTTAACACTCAGGAAATAACCATAGGAGACCAAACCGTTATCAATGTAAGTATGACTGAAAATGTTACTGCATTAGAAGATGTGGTTGTTATTGGCTATGGTACAAGGAAGCGGGAAGATCTTATTGGGGCTGTCTCAGCAGTAAAGGCAGAAGCTATTCAAAGACAACAGGTAAACACCTTTCAGGAAGCATTGATTGGCCAGGTCTCAGGTGTGCAGTTTCGTCAAAATGGTGCGCCGGATGGCGGACCAGAAGTCGTAATTCGTGGTGTTGCATCCTTGGGGAACAATACGCCTCTTTATGTGGTAGATGGTTTCCCGTTGGGAAATAGCGCTGCTATCGCCTCTCAACGAGATAATTTTATCTTAAGTGCTATAAACCCAGACGATATTGAATCTATAAGTGTATTAAAAGATGCTTCAGCAAAAGCCATTTACGGTTCTCGTGCTTCGAATGGGGTAGTCATCATTACTACTAAACAAGGTCAGGCAGGAAAATCTACGTTCTCATTTACCTCGAGAGTAGGTATTCAATCCATTCCGGAATTCGAAAAACCAGATGTGCTGAATGCCCGTGAACTTTATCAATATCAACTTGATTTCTATGATGATAAAGAAGCAGACGGATTACCGTTGGGAGGCTTACAGAGAAACCAACGTGCTTTTCTTTTAGGATTGGCACCGGAAGACATCGGGCCTGACAATGATTGGTTCGATCTTATCTCAAGGGATGCATTCGTGAAGGATTACAATGTAAGTGTACGCGGAGGAAGCGAGACGGTGAAGTATTTTGTTTCTGCTGCTTTACAAAACAGGGAAGGAACCCTGATTAATACCGACTCCAGACGTTATACGATCAATGCCAATGTAGATATAGACATTAAAGATAATTTAAGATTGGCTCTCAATTTTGCACCTACCCGAACCATTGCAACCGGAGGTAGAACCGATGGAGGTGCCGGAAATTTTCAGGTGTACAATGCGGTGACGCTTGCTGCCTGGACAGACCCTACCGCACCTTTATTTGATGAAGACGGCGAACTCACCGGGGTAACTCAAGGAAAACTGATCTATAGGGCACGTAACCTGAATCCAGTAACCCTTTTAACGGAAAGAGAGGATCGAAGAAGAACCAATCAAATGCGAACCAGTATGGCTCTGGAATGGGATCTGCTTCCCAATTTGACCTTTAAAACTTCAGGCCTTCTACAATATACAGATAGAAGAAATAATAACTTTACACCTTCGCGATTTCCAGGAAACAGTTTAAACCCGAGTTTTTTAGGAACCCAACAGGCATCTGCCAGCGTTTTCACCCAGAACCAGTTCAACTGGGTATTTGCCAACACATTGGAATATCGTAAAGTTTTCAACGAAAAACATGATGTAGATGTCTTTTTAGGATATACATTAGAAAAACGAAGAGCGACGTCTACACGTGTCTCATCATCCAATCTGGCTGACGAGGATATTAGATTGCCCAGTGCTTCAAACTCGGTAGAACCTACCGATTTTACAGGAAATGCTTCTACAGATTCGAACGCGCTTATATCCTACATCGGTCGGGTTAATTATGCTTTTGACAATCGATACTATATAACCGGAACGGTTAGAACAGATGGATCTTCCCGCTTTGGAGCAGGTAACCGATACGCAACATTTCCTTCTGTTGCCGCAGCCTGGAGAATTTCAAATGAATCGTTCTTTGAGGGCTTGCGCGGAACTATTTCTGATCTTAAGATTGAAGGAGGTTATGGAACCAGTGGTAACAACGGCCTTGGTAACTATCAGGCGCAGGGTTCTATCACACCTGGTCAGGATTATGTTTTTGGAGGTTCAAACGCTCCGGGGGTAGATGTAAATGGCCTTCCAAACCTGAATGCACGATGGGAAGAAACTCAAGAAACTAATTTTGGTATAGATCTGGGACTTTTTAAGAACAGACTTTATCTGAGCGCAGATTATTACAATATTAATTCGGTGGATTTTCTTGCCTTTAGACCTTTACCTAATACCAGTGGATTTGATGGTGTTATTGACAATACAGGTGAAATTAACAATAAAGGTTTTGAAATTGAGTTGAAGTGGGATATCTTCAGAAAACAAGATTTTAGATGGACCGCTAATTTCAATTACTCGCAAAACAGAAATGAGGTAGTTGATCTTATTCAGGAAGAAGGCTTTTTATTCCCGAATGGTAGTAACATCGCAGGAATTAATTTCACCGAAGTAAGAGAAGGCCAGCCTATAGGATTATTCAGAGGACTCAAAGTAACAGGACTTTTTACACAGGAAGATATAGACGACCCCAACGTGGCCAAGTATCCCGGCGCTATTGTCGGTTCATTGAAATTTGAAGATCAACTTACTGTAGATACCGATGGAGACGGAGTACCCGATCAGGCAGACGGCCGTCTTAATAATCAGGATGTAACTATAATCGGAGACTCCAACCCCGATTTCGTATTCGGTTTTAGTACGCAGCTTAATTATAAAGATTTTGATTTTAGTGTCACTTTAGACGGCCAGGTAGGAGCCGATATTTTCTATGCACAGACACAAGTGCTTTTTAATCAGAATGACGGGCAGTTTAATGTAGACAGAACGCTGCTACAACGCTACCGGCCAGGTGATGACCCTACTACTAAGAAAATCCCGGGTGTAGGTAGTAATAACAGCCAACAGTTTTTAAGAAGACCCAATAGTCTAAATGTTCATAATTCAGATTATCTATGGATACGAAATATTACGATGGGATACACCTTTAAAGGTAAAGATTTTGAAAAGTATTTTTCTTCCTTACGATTATTTGCCAGTATTCAAAACCCGATACTATTTACCAATTATGAATACGGAAGTCCTACTGTGAATAGAGCAGGAGATAATTCGCTGGTGCGAAATGTCGATTATGGAGCCTATCCTATCGCAAGAACCTTAACTTTTGGATTGAACGCCACCTTTTAAATGCTAAAAAACACAACAATGAAAAAACTAATTTTATATCTATTTCTAACATCTTTCGTGTTTGTTGGATGTGAAGATTTTCTAGACGAAACACCGGATGCATTTAGAACACCGCAGGGATTTTTTGAAAAAGAAAGCGAGGTCACGCAGGCAGTATCTGCAATTTACAGGACCAATGGCGCTTTACATGGCGGTTACGGAAATGCCCGACTTCAATTGCGCTTCGGAGAAAGCAGATCAGACAATACAAATATAGAAGTCACCGGTGATGGTGGTGGTATAGACGACGATCGCCTTAACGAGTTTACGATGGAAGCTACAAACGGAAGAATAGGTGCTTACTGGTCTACCAATTACGAAGGGATCTCCAGAGCAAATTACGTACTGGCTAATTTTGAAAGAGCAACTTACAACGATATGGCCACCAAAGATTTTCGAGAAGGTGAAGCCTTATTTTTCAGAGCGTTGTTCCATTTTAATCTGGTAAGGGTCTACGGCGATATACCTTATGTAACACAAGCGGGAGAAACCCCGGAACAGATCGTCTCTGAAGAATTTACAGAAAGAGATCCGGTTGCCGAAGTTTATGAAAATCTATTAACTGATGTAAACAGAGCAATTACATTATTGCCAAATCCAAACAACCTTGCCGCAGAAGATGTGGGGAGAGCTACGCGAGGAGCGGCACTTATGTTGAAAGCTAAGATCCTGATGGCGCAGCAAAACTATGCAGATGCTATTCAACCTTTGGAGCAAATACGAAGTTTTGGGTATCAATTACTCGGTAACTACAGTGATATCTTCGGTACAAAAAATCATGCTGAAGGGATCTTTGAAATTCAGTTTGATTTTAATTTGAACCAAACCGGAAATTTCTTTACAAATTTTGTACCTGCCTCAAGTGGTGAAACCATTTTAGGAACAGGCAATACTCCCAATAACAGAGGAAACCAGTTTCAGCCTACCTCAGAACTCATCGCTCTTTACAGTGATGATGATCAACGCAAGGCACATAATATTTCCATTTTTGTAGATGGTGGCGGTAACGAAATTCCCTGGGGCAGTAAATTTGCTTTTCCCTTCGTAGAACAGGGGCAACAGGATATTAACTGGCAGATGTATCGCTACGCCGATGCGTTATTGATGCTGGCTGAGTGTTATGAACGAGCCGGAGGTGGCGATCCCGTGGCGATTCTGGTTCAAATTCGTACCAGAGCCGGACTTGCTGATCCTAATTTAAGTGCCGAAGAATTAGCCGATCTTGAACAAACAATCGCCGACGAAAGAAGAAGAGAGCTGGCCTTTGAAGGGCATCGGTTCTTCGATCTTTTACGAACCGGAAAACTAGTAGAAGTAATGAGTGCGCATGGTGCTCAACAGGTAGCAGACGGATTAACCGTCACTGATGGTGCCTATCAAAATATTAGAACCGTGGTTGGATTACCTCAGGCACAAATCGATCAGTTTGGGCTGCAACAAAATCCAGGCTGGTAGACAATTTTTTAATTAATTTATACAGGTAAAGTTAGTTAGTCATTTAGTTTGAATTAGTTTAAAGTTGTTTTTAGACGGTGTAATCGCATAGTTAAGGACTTTGTTCTTTTTGTGATTATACCGTCTATCCTTTAGAAAAATTAAATAATGAAACCTTGGAAGTTTATTCTTTTATGGAGCTTTACAATGGGTATTTGCTTTCTTCATAGTCTTGATGCGCAAGAGATGAAGCCCTGGCAAAATCCTGAGATCACTCATATTAACCGACTTCCAGCAAGAGCCACTTCAATTTCATTTGCTTCGGAAACCGCAGCCATCAAAGGAGATCAAAATGCTTCCGGAAGAAAATTATCTCTTAACGGAACCTGGAAATTTAAATGGCACAGCTCACCTTCAGAAGTTCCTTCAAAATTTTATAATCCAAATTATGGTACTTCTGACTGGGATGAGATTAGCGTCCCCTCCAATTGGGAATTACAAGGGTATGGGAAACCATATCACCGACTTACGCATCAGATCTGGGAAAAGAAGGGTATTGATCCTCCCAATATTCCCGAAGACTACAACCCCACCGGATGCTATCGCAAATTGGTCAGCTTACCTCGAAACTGGAAAGATCAGCAGATAATTCTTCATATCGGTGCCGCCTCATCTGCATTATCGGTTTGGGTAAACGGACAATTCGTAGGCTATAATGAAGACACACGCCTTCCCGCCGAATTTCTTATTACTCCTTATTTAACTGAAAAAAATAACATTCTAGCCCTTCAGGTTTCGCAGTGGAGTACGGCGAGCTATCTGGAAGATCAGGATCACTGGCGTATGAGTGGGATCACGAGAGAGGTCTATCTGGAAGCCGTGCCTCAGGTGCAGCTCTACGATTTTTTTGTTCGTACCGATCTTGATGCCGCCTATCAAAATGCTGAACTGCAAATACGACCGGAAATCGTTAAGCATGGTACTATAGATACCGAAAACTGGCTGGTAGAAGCACAACTTTATGATCAAAATAAACAACACGTTCTGGAAGAAAAAATTTCTATCCCGATTGCTGAAATCTTAACCGAGCATCATCCTCAAATCGGAAACCGACCTTTTGAAAGGTTGATGAAAGCAACCATACGTAATCCAAAAAAATGGTCAGCCGAACAACCTTATCTATACACCCTAGTACTTTTGCTCAAAGATGATAAAAACGACCTTGTAGAAGCCAGAAGTACGAAGGTCGGTTTTCGGGAAATTGATATTAGTGACGGACAATTTAAAGTAAACGGAGTGCCTGTTTTACTCTATGGTGTGAATCGGCATGACTGGGATGCGGTAAACGGAAAAGCAGTTACCGAAGAAGCCATGCGAAGAGATGCACAGCTAATGAAGCAACTCAATGTAAATGCTTCACGATCTTCCCATTATCCCAACCCACCTTTATGGTATGAGATCTGTAATGAATATGGTATCTACGTAATGGACGAGGCCAATATCGAAAGCCATGGAACCGGTTCACTTCTAAGTAATGATCCCTCCTGGAACCGTGCGTTTACGGAGAGAGGTATTCGAATGGTCGAAAGAGATAAGAACCATCCGTCTATTATCAGCTGGTCTTTAGGAAACGAAGCCGGATTTGGTCCCAATCATGCTGCTTTATCGGCATGGATCAAAGAATTTGACCCCACCCGACCCATTCATTCAGAAGGGGCACAAAATATTTATGGCTACAACTGGCCCAAACCCGAACCAAAAGACCGGGTGTATACCGACTTCCTCAGCCGCATGTATCGGTTGACTGATGATATGATCGCCCTCGCAACACAACCCGGAGATAAACGCCCGGTGATCTGGAGCGAATATGCACATTCTCAGGGTAATTCTACAGGTGACCTGCAGAGCTACTGGGATGCCATTCGTACGTATCCGAGATTGGTAGGCGGATTTGTTTGGGACTGGCGGGATCAATTGGTATACAAACCTTCACCAGATGAAAAAACACTCTGGAAACACGGGAGTGATTTTGACCAGGAACAAGCCGATCTTAATCCGGTGCAAAAAGGATTGATCTCTGCCGATGGCAAGATAAAATCAGGTGGGCATCAGGCAAAATACGTGTGGCAACGGGTAAAGATCACTGCGGACAGTCTTGAAAAGGGTGTTTTTAAACTGGAAAATCGTCATTTTTTTACCAATCTAAATGCATTTGACATTTCATGGACGATCCGTGAAAACGGAACAACGATCACGTCTGACACACTTCCGGCACCTGATATTGCTCCCGGTAAAACAGGGATCCTGCAATTACAACTACCTGAGATCAACCAAAAGCCTGGTTTGTATTATCACATTACCCTTCAATTGCTACTAAAAGAAGCCACATTATGGGCACCAAAGCATTTTTCCATAGCGCACGAACAATTTCTATTAGGTTATGTCCCTGATGCAACGCTTAGTGATACTGCAGGCAAACCCTTGCTCTCACAAACGGCGACACTTTATCGTATTGAAGCAGCAAATACGGTTTATGAATTTGATAAAGCTTCCGGTGCATGGACGAGATTTTTTGTAGAAGGAAAGTCTATACTCAGCAGAGCGCCACATCCTAATTTCTGGAGACCGCCTACCGATAACGACCTCGCTTCCGGGATGCAAAAAAGACAATCGGTTTGGAAAATCGCTTCCGAACAACCACAATTAAAAGACATTCAGCTATTTTCCGAAGAAAATAAACAGGTGATCAAAACCATTCATTCCCTGAAAAAAGACTCAGGCATTATTACTTCCACCTATAAAATTGATGCTTCCGGAAGCATGGAAATAAAACTACAATTAACACCAAAAGCAAATCTTCCAGATCTTCCCAGAGTTGGCTGGCAGCTAGAGATCCCATCCGAATTTGATGCCCTGGAATGGTTCGGGAGAGGTCCCTGGGAAACCTATTCCGATAAAAAAACAGGAGCGCTCATCGGGCGCTATTCGGCATCCGTCAAAAAAGACTTTGTGTATTATGTAAGACCTCAGGAAAGTAGCAATAAGACTGATGTATTATTTGTCATTTTAAAGAATGAAAGGGGAAAAGGCATCAAAATTGAGGCAATTGACAGCCCTTTAAGTTTCAGTGCCTGGCCCTTTTCACAGGAAGCACTAGAAAATACAAACCGGATCGAAGAACTATCCTTTGGCGAAAATATCACCCTTAATATTGATCATTTGCAAATGGGCGTGGGCGGAGACAATACCTGGAATCTGGATGCAAGACCCCATGAGGCATTTCGGATTCCGTCTAAAACCTATACCTATAAATTCCGGATCATTCCGTTATTTAATTCAACAACCGAAAAGTCTAAATAGTTAGTAACTTACAGAGAATAAATATGAGCAGATTCATTTATATAATCGTCCTTCTCGTTTTAACAGCTTGTAAAAGTCTGCCGGAAGCGTCAACAACTGCTCCTACGCTGACTAAAACAGAATGGACAGGCAAATGGATCGCACCTACAAACATACAGGATACGGTAAATGTCTGGCTTAATTTTTATAAGGAATTTACCCTTACTGAACTTCCAAATGAAACGGTCACTGCACAAATCGCAGCGGATTCTAAGTACTGGTTGTGGATCAATGGGAAACTGGTAGTTCGAGATGGACAACTTAAACGAGGCCCTACTCCTGAAGACAGTTATTATGATGAATTGGATATTGCAACCTATTTAAAAGAAGGAAAGAATAAGCTGGCAGTGCTGGTGTGGTATTTTGGGAAGGATGGTTTTTCGCATAAAAGTTCGGGGAAACCGGGATTGTTTTTTCAGGCGAATGGAAAGAATTTTGAACTTAAATCCGATGACAGTTGGAAAGCCTGGCAAAACAAGGCATTTAAAAATACCGAAGCTCCGTTCCCCAATTTTAGGCTTCCGGAATCGAATAAACGCTATGATGCACGCCTGGCAGATTTCGATTTTACCAGAGAAGATTTTAAAGATGAAAATACTCCCGTAGCGGTGGAGATCGGTGAACCCGGAGGTGGTCCTTGGAATCAACTCATTAAAAGACCCATCCCGTTTTGGAAGGATTACGGACTTAAAAGCTACGAAAACGCTCCTGAGCTTCCGTTGGTATCCAAAGGAGATACGCTAAAACTGAAGCTGCCTTACAACGCACATATCACTCCTTATTTTAAGATTGAAGCGACTGAAGGGCAACAAATCGATTTACGTACCGATCATTATTATGGCGGTGGTCCTCCAAACCTAAGAACCGAATACATCACTAAGGAAGCGATGCAGGAGTTTGAAGATTTTGGCTGGATTAACGGTCATGAAGTACACTATTATATTCCGGAAGGGATCACCATTCACGATCTGAAATACAGGGAAACCGGATACGATACGGAATTCAAAGGCAGTTTTTCCTGTGATGATCCTTTTTACAATCGACTTTGGGAAAAAGCAAAGCGTACCTTATATGTCACCATGCGGGATACGTATATGGACTGTCCCGATCGTGAACGTGCACAATGGTGGGGAGATGTGGTGCTGGAGAGCGGTGAATCTTTTTATGTGTTAGACAGAAATGCCGATGCGCTTACCAAAAAAGGTATCCTGGAATTAATGAACTGGCAACGTGCAGACAGCACGATATTTTCACCTGTGCCGGCGGGTAACTGGAATCAGGAATTACCGGGACAAATGCTGGCGAGTGTAGGTTATTATGGTTTTTATAATTACTATCTGAACACCGGTGATCTGGAAACCATTCGGGAAGTATACGAACCCGTAAAGGCTTATTTATCCCTATGGAAATTAAGGGAAGACGGCACATTAAGGTTGCGAAAAGGAGATTGGACCTGGGCAGACTGGGGAAAGAACCGGGACGTACGGCTGATTTTAAACACACAATATTTCTTAGCACTTAAAGGACAATATTTGATGGCGGAAGCCCTGGGCGATACCTTAGAACAAAACCGAATCAAAATCCAAATGGAAGCCTTTGTCCCTGCCTTCAACAAGACCTTCTGGCAGGGAAGTTTTTATCGGTCTGAAGATCATATTGGCGAAACCGACGATCGTTCGCAGGGGCTTGCTGTTGTCGCTGGATTGACCGATTCTTCTAAATATGAAGCCATTTACAAGGTATTACAAAAAGAGCAACATGCCAGTCCGTATATGGAAAAATACATACTGGAAGCCTTATTTCAAATGGGGTATACAGACTTTGCCTTGCAACGTATGAAAGAACGTTTTGGTAATATGGTGAACCACCCTACCCTAACCACCTTGTGGGAAGGCTGGGGTATTGGCAAGGAAGGCTATGGTGGTGGAACCGTAAATCATGCCTGGAGCGGAGGCGGACTCACCTTGCTCTCTCAATATGTGGCTGGTATTTCTCCGATAACTCCGGGCTATGAACAGATCCGCATTAAGCCACAATTGGGATTCTTAAAAGAAGTGAGCGCAAGTGTTCCCAGCATTCGCGGACAGATTGTCGTTGATATCAAAAAGGATGACCACTACACACTTAAGGTTAAGATTCCTGAGGGAGTTGAAGCCCGGATCTATCTTCCGTCCGTATATACAAGAATCACAGTGAACGATAAAGAAACATCCCTGAAAACAGAAGGAGCCGATCGGTACCTGATCACTTCCGGTGGGTCTTATCAAATTAAAGGTTTTACAAATTAATGATCTATGAAAAGAAATTTATATTACATACGTGCGCTTTTAATCATTTCGTTATTCATCGGATGCAAAAGCAAGCAAACCCCGCCTATTGAAGAGGCCGCACCGCCCAATATCATAATGATCGTAGCAGATGATATGGGTTGGCACGACCTTTCGAGTTACGGGAATACATTTATTGAAACGCCCAATCTCGATAAACTGGCAGCCTCGGGTATTCGGTATACCGATGCCTATGCGGCTGCACCCTTATGCAGCCCCTCACGAGCTGCCCTTATCACTGGCTTGCATCCGATCCGTGTAAACATCACAGAGCATATTCATGGGAATCCACCCCCGCGTCCTGATCAAAAATTGAAAACGCCTCCGGTGAATCAGCATCTGGATCTTGAATTCACCACGCTCGCAGAGGTGTTGAAAAAACAAAATTACCAAACCGCTTTTATGGGAAAATGGCACTTGGGTGGTGGTAAATATACACCGGAGCATCAGGGTTTTGACATCAATATTGCCGGCGCCTGGAACGGACTCCCTTCCAGTTTCTTTTATCCGTTTTTTCCACCGGGACAAAAACCGAAACTGCAAAACAGTTCGAAGGAAGGGGATTACCTGACCGATGTGCTTACCGATAAAGCCATCGATTATATTCGACAACAAAAAGACCAACGATTTTTTCTGAGCCTTAATTACTATTCACCGCACGTGCCCATTGAAGCCAAAGACAGTCTCGTAGCGAAATATCGCAAAAAACGAGGGAGCGACGATGAAAGTATCCTACCCAATATTCACTATGCTGCGATGGTCGAAAGTATCGATATTAATGTGGGGCGCATCGTAAATGAACTGCAGCAACTTGGTATTACAAACGAAACGCTCATCCTGTTCACCTCAGACAATGGCGGACTTTCGGTTAGGGAAGTTCCTGCCTTTGCAAAGCACACCCCTCCTACCGATAACGGTCCGTTACGGGAAGGTAAAGGTTATGTGTACGAAGGGGGTATAAGGGAACCGCTTATTATTAGCTGGCCCTCGGTGATCGAACCGGGACAAACCAGAAATACTCCCGTGATCGCACAAGACTTTTTTAATACCATGAGTGCTTTGAGTAAGGCAGAAGATCACACCGAAGACGGCATCAACCTCGCTCCTTATTTTAATGGAAATGAACCGGAAGAACGCGGCCTTCTCTGGCACTTACCGCATTACAGTCCGCAGCACGGTAAACCCGCCTCTGCCTATCGCAAGGGCGACTGGAAACTTATTTATTTTTATGAAGACGAGCGCTATGAGTTGTATAATCTCAAGAAAGACCTGAGTGAAAGCAATGACCTGGCGAAGAAAGAACCTAAAAAACTGGAAACTATGATTGCCGAGATGCAGGAGGCATTACAGCAGTTAAATGCGAAGTTCCCAGAACCTAATCCGAACTATGAAGGGGAATAATTAAATTTATTGGTAAGTGAATAGGTGCAAAAAACTAAGGTCATCTGATTGGCAGTTAAGGAGAGTAACGATCTAATAGGATTCCTCGAACGGTGAAAGTTATATCAAGAGCTTTTTTATGTGAGTTACAGCGTCTAATTTCTCGATACATTTTTATTTCATTATCATTACATAAAAATACTCGAAAAGACGTAAGAACTGTATATGATCATAACGTCTTTACAAGACCTCAACCTTCAAATTAATTTAAAGAACAGAATTAAACATACTAAAAATATGTCTACAAAATCGAATCTTTCACTCCTGTTTTTTCTTTGTCTGGGGATACTTTTAGTAGCGCCTTGTCAGGCACAGGAATCCTGGAAGATCACCCGCGATATTCTTTACTATGAGAACGATTCCGTAGCTAAAGATCCCTATGTCAAACAACAATGTAATCTCGATATTTATCATCCCACTGACTCTTTAAACGCTCCGGTAGTGATCTGGTTTCACGGGGGCGGACTCACCAGCGGTAAGAAACAAATTCCCGATGGACTTAAAAAGCAAGGCCTGATCATCGTCGGTGTTGGCTATCGGTTGTCGCCGAAGGTAAAAGCTGAAAGCTGTATTGATGATGCTACCGCAGCAGTTGCCTGGGTGCTGAATCATATTAATAACTATAACGGAAATACCAAAAAGGTCTTTGTATCGGGACATTCGGCGGGTGGTTATCTTGCTGCTATGACCGTGATGGATACCACCCGATTAGCAGCCTATGATTTGGATGCAAATGAGATCGCTGGATTGATTCCGTTTAGCGGACATACCATCACCCATTTTACCATCCGGAAGCAACGCGGGATTGAAGGTACCCAACCCATAATCGACGAATTTGCACCCCTGTTTTATGTACGCGCCAAGGCTCCTCCCATTCTGCTACTGACCGGAGATCGTGAAAAAGAATTGCTGGGGCGTTATGAAGAAGTAGCTTATTTCTACCGTATGCTTAAAGTCGCCGGACATCAGGACGTGACCTTATACGAACTTGAAGGTTACGGACATCAAATGGTCGTACCGGGATTACCGTTGTTGATTGAGTTTGTGAAAGCAAGGAACTAAAAGTATTTTGCAGGTATTTTTTTATAAATTATTATCTAGAAATGATCTTTCAATATAACTACTACATAATGCTTCTATTTCTTCATCTTCTACTGTTTTAGGCAGGCTTTCTAAAAAGTCTAAGGCAGATTGTTTATCTCCAACGTTGAAATATTTAATCATATCTAAATGATTTATTTTTTTTGAGTAAGCTACAGCTAATACCTTAGAATATTCTTTAAAGTTATAACCTATTTCATCATGTTTTATCCAAATTCCCTTAGTATTAAACTCTTCAAAATTACCCGTAAGAATAATCAGCTCATTTTCATCTGAAATAATAATAGACATCCCTGCTTTCCATATACCGACATCGGGACAATCAAATAATTTTATATTGTTAAGTTTAACATGTATATAGTATTTGGCTAACCATTTACAATAGTTTTCAAGAATCTCAGAATTTTGATATACCTTATACACCTCTTTTAAATTCTGTAAAAAAACTATCCTGTAAATATTTGGTTTCGGGTTCTTCGCTACTAATTTCTCGATCCAGTCTATGTTATTTGTATTTGTTAAAAAACCGATCGTGCCTATATAGTAAAAATTTAATTTTGTTTTATCCAGAAGTTGATCAAACTGTTTTTCGACGTCGTCATTAGAGTTAATTACTTGAAAGTAATTAGAAAGCAATCTGTTAATCGAATTCTCAGAGAATATATCTTCTGGTTTAAAAGTTGATAATACTCTCTTTATTTTAGCTCCGAGCCTATTTTTAAAGTTCAATAAATCGTTCTTATTGTACGACATATACTGGAAAGGAGCGATATCGAATGGTAGCTTTTCTTTAACTCCTTCTTCTCGTAATAAAAGAAATTTTTTCTTCAAGCCTTTTACTAATCCCAGTTCATATAGAACATTTTTATTAAGATCAGAAATCTCAAAAATCACAAGATGCGATTCCTCAATGATGGTGTGAATATTTTGATGCATGTTCACCCCAGAGCTTCCTTCTTCAATCTCATCAAAACTCAAGCTAAAGGTTTCTAGGTCCTTATTAACTATTTCAATTGATTTCGTAACACAATCCAGTAAGTCCAATTTGGAATAATGTTCTGAATTATACTGATAACAAAGAGTTATTTTTAATGGAATATCTTTCATTGATCAATTAAATTATTCTTAACAAATTTAAACTTAACAAAAATGCAGAAAAAAACACCTTAAAATTGGATAAACAGGTTGAAATACGTAAGATAATACGTGTAATTTCATAGGAAACCAAAAAAAAAGATAAATCTGATGTTACTTTCTCGCCTTTGATTTATGGGTCTTGTCTGATATAATCTGGTTTACCACTATTAATCGATTTTGTAAAGAGTCATTAATCCGGTTATTGCTTATCATCCTATCCTCAACAATACATTTTGCACCCAACACTTAGTATCTATAGATCTGACCGCTACCGAAGGATTTTTAGAAGCAATAGTATAATATTAGACCTATCGTAACCTTTGGTAGAACGCATTTGGGGGCTTTTAGGAGGGTTTTAGATTGGAAAATGTGGGGTTTTAGAAGGACTTGGGGTCAAGTAAATTTTGTGGGGACTTAGATATTCTATTAGAAATCCAGATTTCTTCCATGATTGATTTTCATTTTTTTTGCTTGTCCAAAATAAACGAAACAAAAAAAAGGACACCTTCGCCTAAGCGTTTTTTGACCATGAAGTCAAAAACCAATTCCAAAACTTTGCGTCGCTACGTACCTTCGCTCCTGTTCTCAAAGCTTTTGGAATTTACGCCACGCCTCAGGAATTCACTGCGTGGAGCTTGAAGTTGGAATGGTATCGAATTGTTCTCTTTTTCGTAAGTGTAGTGTATGACTTCCGTTAAGAAAAGTCGAAGTCTTGGAACATGTAAAAAAGTTGGGGATTACCACTATCATTCATAAGATTTTATTAACATATTTGTATAACTTTACATCGGTTGGATATCCGTAATATTTTGTAATATATCCTGATTTGGGTGGTTATACTAACGTTTTATCAGGATATTGTGGATTTTTGGGATGATGGGGTATATATAAACGTTGGTAATAATTATAAAGAAACTTTGAGAACACAAATAAAAATATCAGATGAAGATTGTAAAAAGTTAGCACGAAGAATTCGTGATGACTTTTACAGACCTCTGAATACTTTTAAAATTAATATGTTCTTGTGTGGTGCTGACATCTCAATGAAAGACAAATTGAGATATAAGGTAGCGAATGAGTTTAAAAACTTCTGGAATTCCTATTGGTATGAAATTATTTACCCTGAAGACATCTTCGATGAACTCTTATATAGTTCTAGAAGCAAAGATTTACTCTCTCTTGAAAATTTACTCGCTGATAGCGTTGATGTAATCTTAATGATTCCTGAAAGCCCAGGTTCATTTGCAGAACTTGGTGCGTTTGCAAATAACAAAAAGTTAAGAACGAAAATTGTCTGCTTAATTGACAAGAAATATAAAAAAAATAAAAGTTTCATAAATCAAGGACCTATAAAACTGATAAAAAAAGCGAACAAACAAGGAGTGCTATTTATTGACCCAAACGATTTATCAAATGAAATTGTGGAAATTAAATCTGCTATTAATTTCACAAGAAAAAATAGTGCAGTAAAAACAAAATCAGTAAACTTACTTCAATTGGATAGTTTTTTATTACCAACAATATATTTACTTGAGCCAATAAGTGATACTACATTAGGCAAGATTGTTGGAGAAGCTATTGATGATATTTCCAATTCATATGAAGCAACTAGAACAGCTTTAACAACACTTACGAAGAAAAAAGCAGTAGAATTTACAATCGATGGATATAAATTAACCGATTTAGGTTTAGAACAATTTGAGAAATTAAGAAAAATAAGTAGTAGAATAAAAATACAAGATGAAATAGTGGCGTTAGATAAATTACGCTTAGAAATATTAAATTTCAAACTAAGAAATAGAAAAATGGAGATATAAGGAAAGTTCTTTTTAGACACTTTTTTATTATGGACTTTGGTCGTAATATGTTAAAGTGAGTGAGTGTTGTTCCGACACTCGAGTTTTAAACTTAGATACTATCATCGCAAATTTTAATGATATCTTCGATCCCTCAGATATCATTAAATTTCACTCAACTATTGAGAAGTATAAAGAACTTTCTTTTCTTCATTAAATCAGATATGGCTAGAAATGAAAACATACGATTGAATATGCTTGGACTTCCTATAATCCAATCAATTGATGATTTCTCACAAATAACACATCTTTCGAAGTACACACTTTATCAGTTATCAGTAAGGTCTGATTTTCATTATAAAAAATTCCCACTAAAGAAAAAATCTGGAGGCACACGGACAATTTGCCAACCAAGTAAAAACCTTAAAGGACTACAAGCTTGGATATTAGTAAATATTTTAAACAAACTGAAAGTTTCTGATTCTTGTAAAGGTTTTGAAAAAGGAAGTTCAACTGCTGACAATGCAAGACCGCATATAAATGCTAATTGTATGCTAACAATTGATTTATCAGATTTTTTTGGTACTGTAACAGATATTCAAGTTTATAATGTTTTTAAATCAATAGGATATAATAAGCTAATATCAACAATGCTAACAAATATTTGTACTTGTGATGATTCATTACCACAAGGCAGTCCTTGCTCACCCAAATTGGCAAATCTAATTACTTGGAAACTAGATAAACGAATTCAAGGGTTTGTGGGAAAAAGAGGAATAACTTATACTCGATATGCGGATGACTTAACATTCTCTGGACTTCATCCTGCGAATACTGTTCAGATTTTACCAGTTGTAAAGAGTATTATAGAAGATGAAGGTTTTCAAATTAATCCTAAAAAAACTAGAGTTGCAGGAGCGAGTCGAACTAAAAGGATAACTGGTTTGGTTGTATCAAATAACCGATTTGGTATAGGAACTAAAAAATATAAAATGGTTCGTTCAAAAATATATCATTTAACTAAACCTAGTGAACAAAAGAATACGACTCTATTGAATGAAGTAACTGGATGGGTTTCATATTTAAATAGTGTAGACAAACCAAGATTTCGTAAAGTTTTAAAATATATTGAGAAATTGAAGAAGAAGCATCCGAAAACGCTAGTGGAAAAAATAACTATTGCCAACAATGTATAAAAATAATAGCGGTTTAGTCGCTAAAACGAAAGTAAGCAAATTTAAAAAAGGTCTGTGTCCAACCGAAAAGTTAGTGCCTGTAAATCCGCTACTATTCTTATACTAGACCGTTAGCATTGATTTCCAGAAAAGAATGTCGATAACAAAAAAGAATCATTATAATCCTTGTTTTTGGACAGCATATTGGAATTACCAATATTATCACAATGAAGAATATCGGAGAAAGAACTCACCTAGAATTCAAAAAATATATTCTCTTAATATAAAAGCTGATAATATTTTTCCAACAATAACTGAAAAAGTTTTTTACGAAAAACGAATGGGGCTAGCGGAAATTAAAGATGACGTAATATTGGATTTTGAAAACTTTTTTACGATCCAAGAAAATTCAGCGAAAAGTGTATTGATTAAAGTTATTAAACAGAATAATATAGAATCATTGGAAGAAAAAACTTGGATAGCATCATTTATTTATGACTTAATGATTAGGCATTATGAAAATTTCAACTCGTTGGTCGATAAGTACATTAGTAACGGAAAGAATAAAATTGATTTTCTAATTGATTTAAATAACGATTACTCATCTACTGAATTTCATAAAAGTCAAATAATTCCTTTAATAGCATCAGAATGGAGTATTTATTTATCAAAAGAATTTAAATTCCCACTTGGAGATAATCCAATATTAATAAATAATAAAAATATACTTTTAGCTATTTCACCAAAAATGCTATTAAAAATCAATTATAAAAAGCATGTAACACCTGAAAAAATATGCGAAATAAAACACAAAATGAGCTGCTACACTTATAGAAATTTTGTTTACAGAACAATAACTTCATCGAATCGAGAAATTATTTTTGATAATATTGATGTTTTAGAAAAATGGCGGAAATCAAAAGTGTATCTGAAAAAAGTAAAAAACTAATACTAACGACGGTAGCCGTTACACAAACCAATAATTAAAAATTATCTGTCCTTTTTTAAGCCCTGTTAAAGGTCTTTTTGAATACATTGCTTAAGGCTTCCCTGTTTTTGAAGGCTACAGAAGTATTAGAAAGAAATTCAATTTTAATTCGACGCAAGCATCAGAGCGCTTAAAATCTCGATTATCGAGTAAAACCAATAAGTAAAATGCAAAAAGCAGACAACTAGCTAAATCTTCAAAAAAAAGAAATGAATAAACAAACAGCATCTTTAATAATTGGAATCGGAATCGTATCTATACTCGCAGGGATTTATGCAGGAGTTCGAAGCGGAGAAGTAATGGATTCTTTGAGTGGAGTATTTATTGGAGTAGCTCTAATTGGAACTGTATTGATTGAACGTAATAAAAAAGAAAAAGAAGAGTAAAAATTACGAAATGGCAGCTAAACCAATACAATACCCTTTTAGATATTACGTGTAGTCGGACCGTTGTACTTAATAAAAAAAGGTAGTGAACGAACTAAAAACCATAAAAAAATACTATAAACCGATTCAACCAGCAGTTTCAGCTAACAACAACGAAATAAGTTATCAAGAAATATCGCCTGACAAAGAACTTGAGTATTTCATTTACTGTTATTGGCAACTTAAATCACAAAAAACTCTGGAGCAAGATTATAATTACCGAGTGGTTTCTGACGGTTGTATCGATATCTTTTTTAACCACAAAAAACCAACAGAAAACTTTGTAATGGGATTTTGTAGAAAGTTTGTTCAATTTCCAATCGGTAAAGAATTCGATTATATCGGTATTCGGTTTCTACCTTCGGCTTTCACACATTTATTTGCCGTTGATGCTAAGACTTTAAGTAATCAATCCCTGGAATTAATCAAAATACTACCCAACTTTTCGCAGTGGATTAATTCTAACATCAAACCTGCCAATTCATTTGAAGACATTACTAAGGTACTGAATGAAAAATTAATCAGATTTTCCAGAAACCAAATCATCCACTATGACCATCGTTTTTTAGATTCGTTAAACCTGATTTTCAAAAGGAATGGATTTTTAGATACTGAAAAAGACCTTAATACAGGATTAAGCCCAAGACAACTTCGCAGAATTTTTAATTTTCATATAGGTACAACAGCAAAATCATTTAGCAATGTTGTTCGTTTTCAGTATATATTGAATGCCACACATTCAATGCAAAGCCTTAAAAAAAATAAATTGTACTTTGATGTTGGTTTTTTTGACCAAGCGCATTTCATAAAAAATTTCAAAACATTTTACGGTGTAACACCTTCAGAAGCATTCCGTTAAATTTGTCCGATTTTTACAATTTTTCTGCTTTTTGTAAGTCTAAATTTGTAGAACTACAATCACTAACCATGAAATCAATATTATTAACCCTATTTGTTCTGACCGTTGGCTTAACAAATGCTCAAACAGAAAAAGAAATGAAACTTAACGCAGGAATAGTTACTGAAAAATTACAGGAAACCAAGAAATTCTACACCGAAATATTAGGCTTTGGAGTAAGTTTTGAAAACGATTTTTATCTATTAATGCATACCCCTGATAAATCTGCAGAAATCAGTTTTTTACAACCAAACCACCCAACTCAAAAACCCATTTTTCAATCGGCTTTTAATGGAAAAGGAGTGTATTTGACTATTGAAGTCAACAATGTGGATGAAATATACCATCAACTAAAGGAAAAAGGTGTGCAGATGGAAATAGAAATCCGTAACGAATCTTGGGGCGACCGACATTTTGCAATTATAGACCCTAACGGAATCGGAATTGATATTGTGACCTATACAAAGCCAGAGGAATAAAGCACTATGTACAACGTCCGTAAAGATTGTATAAATCAATAATTTGTAAAAAAAAGATTGAAAAACAACTCCAGCCCATATTTTGTTAGGCAATCTTAATATTCTTAAATTAATTTTTTATTATCATAAGCAGAAATACGTATTTTTAATCTAAATCAAAGGTAGTTTTTAGACAAACCTCATTTGTACCCAATTAGAACAAACCAAGAACCAAATCAAAACAGATAAGAAATTGCAAGCCAAAATTAAATATGATTTTTCAGGTAAAATTTGGAAACACAATGCGAATGGAGGATGGTTTTTTGTCTCTTTGCCAAAAGATATTTCTAAAGAAATCCGAGAACATTTAAAATGGCAAGAAGAAGGTTGGGGAAGAATGAAAGCCTCTGCTCATCTAGATGGAATTCAATGGGAAACAGCAATTTGGTTCGACAAAAGACTTGATACTTATCTACTTCCCATAAAAGCTGATATCAGAAAAAAAGCAGTTCTGAATTTAGATGATAAAGTTTCTGTAAGTATTTCAATATGAACAGGCTTACAAGAATAACCGCAATACTTATACAACTGCAATCCAAAAAGGTTGTAACGGCGAAAGAAATAGCAGAACGCTTTGAAATCAGTCTGAGAACGGTATATAGAGACATTAAAACACTGCAGGACGCAGGAGTCCCAATCGGTTCAGAGAATGGAGTTGGTTACTTTATTGTTGATGGTTATCGATTGCCACCTATATCGCTAACCGAAGAAGAGGCAAACAGCTTAATTGTCTCAGAAATATTTATTAAAAATCAAGGTGATAAATCACTATCCAGAAATTTCAATTCATTACTTTTTAAAATTAAGGCAACACTTAAAAATTTTCAGAAAGTAAATGTAGAATTACTTTCAACTCGAACTTTAAATTTTCGTAAGGGTGATATAATTGAAAGTAATTGGCTTTCAGATATTCAAAATGCAATTTCCTCAAAAACACAGGTTATTATTTCATACGACTCACTTTATAAAGAAGAGCTTACCAAAAGAAATATTGAACCACAAGCTATCTATTTCACCAATAATGTGTGGATTGTTATTGCTTTTTGTCACCTTCGGGATGAATTACGCGAGTTTAGATTAGATAGAATCATTCACCTACACAGTACGGTATTTCCTTTTGAAAAGCTAACAAACTTCAATTTACAGGAATACTTTGAAAGTTTCCAAACATAGTTGACATAGGGCTGTCACTTGATCATTTTACTTTTGACCCATGAAAAAATTAATCATTGGTTTAATCGTCTTGTCTGCATTTAGCTGTGCGCAGTCAGACATAAAGAAAAGTAATATGGAACAAGCAAAAATTATCGAAATGGTACTGTGGAAATCTGTAGAAGGAATTAGTCCAGAAGAAGCAAAAAAGTCAATTACAAAGTTAAACGCTTTTGTAAGTGAACAACCTGGGTTTGTAGCAAGAAAAACTGCGATAGCCGAAGACGGAAAATTTTTAGATATAGTTTATTGGACAGACTTAGAGGCTGCAAAAAAAGCGTCTGAAAAAGCTATGAAAACGGAAGAATTGATGCCGATTTTTAGCACCATTAACCAAAAAGAAATGGTATTTCAACACTTTGAAATATTCAATGGAATTGAAAAATGACCGGGCACAATACGGTATACAAGCAAAAGCGGTTTGAGTGTTAACTCGAGCCGTTTTTTGGTCTGAATAAAGCATATTGCTATCTAAAAAGCATTCGGATAAAATCGGCTACTGCTCATGCACATGGCGTTGTAGCATTAAAAAAACAAACCGCCGATGAAAAAAATAATTGTAATTCTAATTTTATCAGTAACTATGTTTTCATTCATTCAAATAAAAATGGATGGATATATAAGCCTTTTTGAGAATTCAAGTAGCGCCAAGTACTATAAATACAGGAAAACTTACTATTTTGAGTCTTTTGATAATAACAAAGAAATTATAGCTGACAAAGAATATTATGTGAAATACCGAAAATATGGTTGGGGCGATGTTGACACGACTTATTACAGAAAAGGAACTGAAAACTATTATCACATAGACAAAAAAACGTTAGAAGAATCAATAGTTCTTCCCATAAACCCAAAACTTGGAGACAAGTGGACTGAAAATGACAAAAGTTGGAGTTATGAAGTAATAGCAGAAGGGCAAAAGTTTAAAACACCAGCAAAAAAATACAAAAACTGTATAAAAGTTTATTGCAAACAATTATCAGATAAAGACAAAGAAAAAAATAAAGAATATTTCCTCTATTACTCGCCTGAATTTGGATATGTCGGAAATGTAGACTCAAAGGGAAAAATATTGAGTTATTTAAGTGAAGTCAAGTTGAATGCGAAGGAAGGAGAAAAAATAGGTGGAAAATAATATGGCTACACAATAATGGTAACCTTTACACAAACCAATATTTTCTTAAGCAATCTTAATATTCATAAATTAACTTTTTCTTATATTCAAAAGCAGAAATACGTATTTTTAATCTAAACCTAAGGTAGTTGTGAGGCAAATTAGCGTTATTAGCAATTCTGAAACTAAGTAAATGGTGAATTGGATTGCAGAAGATCTATTATTAATTGCTTCCTAAAATCATATATAAATTACTCTGAATGTACGAATTAGGAGAACTTCTTGTATGATCCGAACTAAAAACCATTATCTTTAAAGAATATTTACCTTTAATTTATTCGAATTATGAAAAAAAGCAATTTTAAATTAAAATTGAACAAACAAGTTGTTTCTAAATTGAACGCAAAAAAAGTCGTTGGAGGCAATGAAATTATTGGAGCCGGAATTTCAGAAGAACCAGGATGTCCTTATTCTGACTGGATTTGCTTTAAAACAGATAAATGTTTTTCAGCAGATGGCAACTGTCCTTCAGCTGATTACCGATGCCCGTGGTCCGGACCTAATACTCAATAGAACCCGAGACTTTACAAAAAGACGATTTCATTGGGAGTGAAGCAAATATACCCTTGATATTTACATATTTATCTTTTTTGATAGCCTGAGTATGCTATGGTTTTATCATGTTCAATATCCACTATTTATGTCCTTTTAGTGAATTAGCCATTTTCAAAAAATAAATCGTTTCATCGAAAATAGTTGTGGTTAGTAAAGAAATAAAATCTCACGAAAATTATAGTCTCCGGCTAGGGTATATCATCTCAGAAATGATATTAGTTAGAAATGAAACCTTCCGGTTAGCTCAAGGCCTATCTATTAAATCTTTAGATTACAACTTCGATGATCAAAGTAATAGTATTGGTACTTTGCTACTTCACATTGCCGCCTTAGAACTTAAGTTTCAATTGCACTATTTTTTTGACAGACCTTTTTCGAAACAAGAAATCATAAAATTCGGAGGAGCTTTTCCATTCAATATGGATAAAAGGCTTATTAATGGTAATCCTTTGGTGTATTATGTAGATACCTTGAATGAAGTTAGAGAAACAACTTTAGCAGAACTGAAAAAACTAAATGATAATTGGTTAGATGAAAAGATCATCTTATCGAACCATCAGCTTATAACAAATCATCATTATGAGCTTAAACATATTATTCATGATGAACTTTGCCATCAAGGTCAAATCAAATTAATCTTGAAAAGATTACCGCAGTAAGTAAACTACCTAAGGGCAAGCCTTCGGGGGTATCAGACCCTTTGGCAGTGCCAATAAACAATCGATTAAAATTCTAAAAGTAAACTACCTCAGGGCAAGCCCATGAGGCATTTGTTTGAAACTGATGTTTAATTTCGAGGCAAGCCTCTGGGTATTAGACCCTTTGGCGGTGCCAATAAAATGTGGAAACGAAATTAGTTCTTGGTTTTAATATTCCTTCTGGTTTTTATTACTTGCTATTTCCTTACGGTCGGACTTGAGAATAGCGGACTTATGGACAAAACTCGATTAATTGTACTTGGTAATTCTATAAATGGTCTAAATTTCTACATCTTTTTCACCTACCTACCTCTTGTATTTTTTATAATATTTCTAATAAAAGTTGTAATAGAGAGATTAAGTAATCGAAACTCTAATAAAATCTTGATATTCTTTAATTCATTTTTAATTGTTATGGTGACTTATTTAACACTTAAAATCAATTGGATTAATGAAACCAATTTGTTGGACGAGAAAACTATCAGACCTTGGCAGGCTATTTTACATATTACTTTACTAATAAAGGTCTTTCTGGTTTGTGTTCTGGTAATTGTTAGCTGGAAAGGGGAAAAACGTGGTAGGACTTAATAAACTATGCAACACGGATTCTAAATTGATAGCTTTATTTTTCTATCCTCAGCTAATAAACCATCAACGGCAGTATCTACGGCAAAGGGAAATACTTGGAATTTCATCACCGCTACACATCATAGCCGAAACCATTCCCAAAAAAAATCAGCAAAACCAACCTTACTTTCACAACCCAAAATCTTTAAAATCTAATTCCTAACGAACGATTTTTAAGGGATATTAATATATCTTACTTATACAAAACCCCGTTAGATCGCTTACAGTTGGCTCTTGATGGTTTTGATATAAATAACAAGGGTTTAGGATTAAGTTGGGGACAAGTTAATTTTGTAGACTAAGATATTTCATTGGAAATTTAGATGTGATTAATGATTAGTTTTCATTTTTTTTGCTTGTCCAGGGCTGAGCGTAAAGAAAACATTCTGTGAATGTTTTTAGCGAAAGAGCCAGCCGGCGCTGGGGGAAAACAAAAAAAAGGACACCCTCGCCTATACGTTTTTTGACCATGAAGTCAAAAACCAATTCCAAAACTTTGCGTCGCTACGTACCTTCGCTCCTGTTCTCAAAGCCTTTGGAATTTACGCCACGCCTCAGGATTTCACTGCGTGGAGCTTAAAGTTGAAATGGTATCGAATTGTTCTCTTTCTCGTAAGTGTAGTAAATGACTTCCGTTAAAAAAAGTCGAAGTACCGAAGCTTCGGTAGAGACTTTTTAGGAAGTTGTTTACGGTTTTAAAAGTTGGCGAAACTTTTAAAAACACCTATCGAGAAAGTATCCTTTTTTCCTTCGAAGCCTGCCCTGAGTAAAATCGAAGGGTTGGAGAGGCAAAAAAGAAAAGAAGCAAAGCTATTCCTCAACCTGTTTATCTGTCCCCTTCCCAAAAATTCCTCCAAACCACCCTTACTTCCACATTCCGAAATCCTTAAAATCTAACTCTTAACGAACGATTTTTGGGGGATATATTAATATATCTTACTTATATAAAACCCTGTTAGATCGCTTACAGGCGGCGCTAAACGGGTTTTTACATCTAGAATAATAGTTTTACTATTGTTTTTGATAGTAATATTCATAAGTTTAAAAGTAAAACTATTAAATATTTGTTAATCCTGATTGAGAATGAAAATATTGAATATACTTTTGTTCAGAATTTTAAACTTTATATTAAACAAAATGAAAACACGTGCTTTAGTAAGTATTACCCTGGTTTCTTTATTTATGTTCGTATCATGTAACGAAACTAAAACCGCTGAATCAACCGTACAGCAAACACAAAATGAACTCGTAGAAGAAAAAGTAGTAAGCAGTATTCTTACTGCTGAGGAACAGGCAGAAATGACCCCAGAAGAGATCGTAGGGCGATTGAAAAAAGGGAATGAGAATTTTATGAGCAATAATCTTACACAACGTGACCACTCAGAACAACGAAGAAAAGCGATGATCGGACAATTTCCAAAAGCCATCGTGCTTTCGTGTGTAGACAGTCGCGTTCCAGTAGAAGATGTATTTGACCTGGGGATCGGAGATATCTTTGTAGCAAGAGTGGCAGGAAATATTGAAAACGAAGCTATTGTAGGTTCTATGGAATTTGCCACTGCTGTTGCTGGTTCTAAATTAGTAATTGTTATGGGGCATACCGCTTGCGGTGCTGTAAAATCAACTATAGATCAGGTAGACGCAAGATCACTGGGCATGCAGTCTTTGGCAGAGCTTATGGAAGAAATAGAGCCTGCCGTAGTAGAAACACAATTGGAAGGTGAGCGTACTTCTAAGAATACCGCATTTACCAATGAGGTGATCAATAAGAATGCGATGCTTACTGTACAGAATATAAGAACGGCTTCGCCTACCATGGCAAAAATGGAAGATGAAGGAAAAATTATGATCGTTTCGGCGGTGTACGATATGGAAACCGGAAAAGTTATTTTTAATAAAGACTAAGGGTTTTTGGTTAGTCACTTAGTGGATGTTTGGTAAAGCGGTTTGGGCAATGTTCAAGCCGCTTTTTAAGTTTTAGCTATTAGCATTCTCTTCGCTTCTTTCTTAATTGCAACTCCTTCACTAATAATAGATTTTACTTAAAATATGTGCGTCTCTGCCCGATTTAAGATAAAAATATTCCTGCATACTTAACCCATAAAAACAAGGCAATAGCTCCAGCAACCAAAGCAGCCAAAACAATGGACATTTTATATTTTTTAGGTAAATGAACTAAAATAGTTCCTAAAAGAAGAATCCCTACCAATTCGAAAATGATCATTGATAATTTAAGTGGTAAGTTATAATATAGTAGCATATCAGTTTCAGCACACCATTTAAAATCAAATATGAGATCAAAAGTATTCACCACAAAATGCCTGATAAAAAAGAAACTCAGAAAAAGCCCTAACCAATTATAAAAGGTAAGTCCGATGTGCGATGTTTTTTTGAAAAACAAAATCAATCCTATTATAGTTATGCAAGCTGCCCAAAGCAAACCGCTTAATTCGATAAGCGCATTAGCCCGTAAGTTCTTCGAACGTATTTGCTGGAAATCCATATCACTTTCCAGATATTCTGAACGGTCCTTGTATAAGATTACCAGTTCTTCAAAACGCTTCACATCCGATTCGATCAAAAACTCAGTTCTTGCTACAGTTTCATTGTAAATTGGTGTATAACCCAGACTTTCAGCACGGTATATTCTTACTAGTTCTACTGTATAACAAACGAGAAGAAAAGTAACAACGAATGCTAGACAAAAAAGTAAAAATCTTTTTGATTTATGTTTCATTCTAAATTACTAATTCGTGAAATCATTCACAGAAAGTAAAGTACAATATTTAATCAAGACTCGTTTTATACAAATTATTACGATCTAATACATACAGGGTTTCTCCCACCACTTCCAGTTCATAAGACTCTCCAACAAATTTAATTTCAGTATTTTTCTTGGTCAGGAACGACCGAATACTATCGGTTGCGGGATCGATCTCATAGACAAATGCTTCCGGTTCGTTTTCACTAAAGGATACTGACGTGGTTATATATGCCTTATTTTGATAAATAACAATATCAGAAACATTAACTTCTGACTTCCGGAAGCTTGTCACATCTATCTTTTGCCAGATCTTACCGCCGTCTTTGGTTTGTAGCATCCCTCCGATTCCGCCAATAAAACCGATCTGATCATCTACAAAGGCAACGGAATTCAAATAGATCCTTTGATCTTCTTTAGAACTATATAAATTGCGCCAGTCGGTACCGCCATTTTCAGTAAGATATACATTTCCCATATATGTAATGATTAGCATCCGCTGTTCTGAAAATATATGAAGATCGGTAATGCCGCCTTCATTTTCCGGATCGCTGTCAAATGACATTTTATTCCAGTTTTGACCCCCATCGATCGTTTTAAGGAGGATGGGGGCACTCATATATTCCCCTACCAAAACACCGAGCTTCTCGTTTAAAAATTTGATCTTATAATACTTAAACTGAGCCAGGGGTTGCTCTTCAAAAAATATGCTGGTATCAAAGACGCTCCAGGATTTCCCCAGATCGGTTGTTTTAAAAATATATTTACTTTCTCCTACGGTATAAAGCGTATCTCCGTTAAAAGTGGCCGCATAAAACGGATTGGCAAAACCTGAAAAACGATGCTCCGTCCAGGATTGTCCTTTATTGGCTGTGATGCGGACCCGTAAGCCGGTACCGCCTACAATGGCGAGTTCATTTTGAGAATGATGAGCGAGCCCGTTATAGAAATGAAATCCGTTACGTTCCATATTATGCAGTACCGAGACGGACGCTCCGGTAGCAGTATTGGTAAAATTTACGATTTCATTTTTGATCTCCGAAGATCGTTCCCATTCGACTTCTGGAAGGGTGTTGATATCGACCCAGTTCTTTTTTTCTTGCTGAGCACATGAAATACAAATACTTAGTATTGTAAAAGAGATCACTATGTTTTGAAGGAGGTTCTGAGCCGTATTTTTAGGTCGCATATAGCTATTATTAGACGGGTAAATGATATTTATCTATAAGTTACTGGTGGTAAAGATAATTGTATTCTTTTTAGAGGTAAAGGCTTCTTTTACAAAGGTGACTTTCTTCCTTTTAAGGAAACACCTTTCAGCAGCTTCTCCTCATCGAAATTAGGGTCGTCTGCCGATGGCTTATGTAATACTGAAATCGCCCCTGTACATTCCAGTACCACTACGCATACCTGACTAAAATTAAGTACGTTGGCTTCCCGAAGTTTAGCAATGAGCTGCGCTTCCTGAATTCGTGCTGACTTAAGGTTTTCATAGAGGATCTGATCACCCTCCATTAACAATAGCGGCTCGTTGGAAATGAGGCTATCCAGCTTTTTAGATCTTTTTTGTAAGATTGAAAAAATATAGGTTAGTCCCAATAGACCTGCAACAGCGATTAGTCCGTGAACGATGGAAGTAGACGAGGTTAAGGTAGACGAAATTATACTTCCGATCGCCACTGTAAAAGCAAAATCATACGCTGTGAATTTGGCAAACGATCGCAAGCCAATAATTCGAGTAAGTACAATGATCCCAATAAAAATCATCAAACAGCCTAAAAGCGTTTCCCATAAAGGGTCATTTATAGAATAGATCCATTTCATAGCTATAGAATTTAGTTCGTAAAAGATTAGCCTTCTTAAAACTTAAAATTAAGGATTCCGAACCTGCAGCTAGGAGCCAAACGGCAGAATTAAGGACGAGATCGGTAATGGAGTATAAATATCAGACAGCAATCGATTAAATAGAGATGGCCATGAGCTCGGGTTATTTCGGAATTCCGTAAGAAAGTGCTTTATATTCTTTATATTCTGCGTAGAAGAATAAGAAAGCGATGTGATTACTTTCTGTGAACGATTAAAAAGGTATTTCGTCTTAGGAAATAAGAATTACCGTTCGTTTTTGGTATGTTTAAAGTGGAAATATATAGAACAGTATAATATCAATAGTCGTTTACTAATGCCTATACAAGTTTAACAACGAGTACATAGGTATTATTCAAATTATTACGATATCATAATTAACAGGGGAATAAACTTGATTGGGTTTGTTTGGTAGTTGTGGTGCATTTAAAAATCGAGATTCAAACAAACCGACAGGTATAATTTAATACCTTTGCAAACAATATGAAATATCCACTAGAAAACTTAACGGATACTGAATTTGAAAAACTAGTTGCATTAATTTGTAGCGAGATTTTAGGAACAGGAACTGTGGTTTTTACTGATGGGAAAGATGGCGGAAGGGATGCTAAATTTTATGGAAAAGCAAATAATTTTCCAAGCAAATCAGAACCTTGGAATGGTAAAATTGTAATTCAAGCAAAACATACGGATAAAGTTAATGCAAGTTGCTCTGAAAGTCGTTTTCAAACAATTTTAAAAAAGAGTGTATTACCAGCAATAAAGAAACTGAAAACTGATAAAAAGATAGAATTCTACTTACTATTTACAAATAGAAAGCTTTCTGGTATACAAGATGCAAAAATCGAAGATATTTTTGATGAAAAAACTGAAATTGAAAATAGATTAATTGGATTAGAAACTATCGAACTTTGGTTAGAGCAATATCCAAGTATTGCAAGAACTTTAAATCTTAATAAACTTTTACTTCCTCTGAGTTTTAACGAAAATGATTTAAAAGAAATAATAAATTCCTTTAGTAAAGTAGATAAGAAAAAAGGTGATTTACCTAAAATACCCAAAAGGGATATTCAAAAGAAAAATGAGCTAAATAATTTAAGTAAGGATTATTTTAATAATGTAATTAAAAGAAACCTTTTATATTTAGAACAAATCAGAGAATTTTTAACAAATCCAATTAATGCTGAGTATTTAGGTAAGTATGAAAATACAATTGATGATATTAATGAAGAAATTGTAGTGCATAGAGATGAATTTGACAAGTTTGATTTAATATTTAGTTATTTATACAAATTTATTGTAGAAAATAATCCTGAATTAAATTCTAATAGAAGTTTAGTCCGTCTATTCTTGCATTATATGTATTATAACTGTGATATTGGAATTAATGAATAAATTATGCTAACACCAACAAAACATACGAACATTAAATATTCTGTAATTTATATTGCAGGCAAAGTTTTGGGCTTTCTAAAAAAGGAATCCTTAATTAAATATGAAGATTTAAAAGAAATCTTAGTAAGTGAAATTGGAGTAAATGCAAAAAACAATATCGATTATTCTTTAACCTTTTTGTTTTCTATTGGCAAAATAGAATACATAAAAAACATTGACGCGATTACGTTAATCAACGACAATAATGAAGATTAGTAAAATATATTCTAATAAAAATTTCAAGAATATTGAATTTAATGAAAAATTCAATGCTGTTGTTGCGTTCATTGAAAGTGATAAGAAAGATGATACACATAACTTAGGTAAAACTTCGTTAATTAGAGTTATTGATTTTTTACTCTTATCAAGTTATAATAAGAATACAAATAAACTATTAGGTAACAATCTTTTTATAGGTCAAGATTTTTACGGAGAATTAAAACTAAATAACGGAAAATATTTAGTCATTAAACGCTCTATAAATACTGCGACTAAAATATCTTTTAAACTAAATAACTCAAAATTAGATAGTTTTAAATTTGATATTGATTGGGATGAAGAATTAACATTAAAGAAAGCAAAAGCAAAATTGAATGAATGCTTAGATTTTAATGTTTTACCAAATTGGGATTACAGAAAATCAATAACTTATTTTTTAAGAAGTCAACAAGATTATTTAGATGTTTTTAAATTAAACAAATTTAAAGGCAAGCATAAAGATTGGAAACCATTTGTTTTTGATTTACTTGGATTTAATGGAACACTAATTTTAGAGAAATTAGAGATTGAAGAGGAAATAGATGACGTAAAGAAAAAAATACAAACTTTAAGGTTAGAAGCTCAAATAGATACTTCTGAAAAAGACAGATTAGAAGGACTTTTAGAAATAAAGAAAATTGAACTTTTGGATATTAAAAACCAAATAGATAAATTCAATTTTTTTAAAGAAGATATTCATACAAACAAACAACTTGTTGAAGAAATAGATTTAAAACTTCAGGCATTCAATACTGATAGGTATAGAATATCATATGAAATTAACAAAATTGAATCTTCATTATCTGAAATAAATGATGATATTGATGATAAAGAAATTAATAGCCTTTTTAAAGATGTGAACTTGTATTATCCTAAGCAATTAAAAAAGGAGTATGAGGATTTAATTAACTTTCAAAAATCTTTAACAACAGAACGCAAAGAATATCTTACTGAAACTTTGAGTTTGTTAAAACTTGATTTTACCAAATTAAACAAAAGCATTAAAGAAATTGAATCTCAAAAAAGCGATTTATTGTCTTTATTAACAGAAAAAGATAGTTATTTTAAATTTAAAGAATACCAGAAAAAAACAATTGATATTGAGGTTGAAATTGAGCGTATTAAAGACAAATTAAAAGCCATAGACAGCACTTTAATTTTAGAAAACGATATAAAAGACAAGCGAGAAATAATAAACGATAAAATTGCAGAATTAAAGAAATCTTTAACTGAAAGAAAACACTCAAACATTAATAAAGTTTTTAACTCAATAATAAAAGAAATATTAGATACAAATGCTCTAATTTCATTGAAGTTAAATAATCAAGGTAATGTTGAGTTTAATGCTGATTATCAAAACAAAACAGATTTATTAAAAACTTCTGAATCACAAGGAACAACATATAAAAAATTACTCTGCGTTGCATTTGACCTATCACTATTAGTTAATTATTCTGACAAATCATTCTACAAATTCGTTTATCACGATGGAGTTTTAGAAGGTCTAGACGATAGAATTAAAATTAGATACATAAATTTAATAAAAGAGTTTTGTGAAGAATATGACTTACAATATATAGTAACTTTAATTGATTCTGACTTACCAAAAGATATGCCTGATTTGATTGAAGATAATGATATTTGTTTAAGACTGAACGATAAAGACAATTCTGGAAAGTTATTTTTGAACAGTTTCTAAAAAGGGGAAGGCTTTAAAAATCATTTCCATGCCATGAAAACAATATTTCTTATTCTAACACTTACCTTACTTACCAGTCAGGAACTCTTGGCTCAAACCGAATTTGAACTGGAACCTTCCCAAAGTATGTTAATGACAGGTAAAGGCCCGGGGCAGGATGCTACGATCAATCCGTACGACGGACAGGATTGTCTAGCGATCGTTCAAAATATGGGAGCAAGATCATTTTCCGTTAGAATTCAGGAGAAAGGAAAGCTTATTAACGAGATCTCGGTTTTAAAAGGAGAAACCAAAAAGATAAAACTACTAGCCGGCTATGAACTGTATTTAGATCCTAATCCGGAAGGAAAGACCAAAGCCAGTGTGTCTTATGAAAAGATAGGTGATAAATAGTCTGTAGCTATTTAATGCCTTTTCACTTTACTTCTTTATACGCTCCTCACAAAACACCATCTTATTTCGTTTGCAACGAATTTTCTCAGCTGCCATCCTTAGTTTGAAGAAACGGTTTTGTGAAACAACGTACTAGAATGCTTATTTTTAAGCGAAATAAACGGATGTTTGAAAAACATTCTAATCAGCTAACACAACCATCAAACATAAAGCGGCATTTACTTCCTCTGAATCGCCCGAAATCCCATGAACAACCCAACTTCTCCTTTTAAAATATCAGCATTTACCGGACTTGCCTTAGTGGTTGCCAGTATGATCGGTACGGGAGTGTTTACAAGTCTGGGGTTTCAGTTGGAAGAGCTGGAAAATCCGACCAATATTCTTATTCTTTGGGGCCTGGGCGGACTCATCTCGCTCTCGGGTGCTTTTAGCTATGCTGAGATCGGAAGTCGGATTCAGCGTTCGGGAGGTGAATATGCATTTTTGAGTTCCTTGTTCCACCCCCTCGTAGGTTATTTATCGGGATGGATCTCTTTAACTGCTGGTTTTGCTGCTCCTATTGCCTTATCGGCTATTGCTTTTGTGGCGTATTTTCCGTTCTACGATCTGCCGCAACAACTCACCAGTATTGGATTAATCGGACTTATCACAGCTATTCATACCCGTAGCCTGAAGATCAGTTCGAAATTTCAAAACATTAGCACTCTTTTAAAAGTGCTGTTGATCCTTATTTTAATCGGAATCGGGCTGTTTACCCCTACGAAGTCAGATGCGGTTGCCACATTTGGCGGCATGGATCTTTCAGAGATCCTTTCTCCTGCCTTTGCCGTGGCACTTATTTATGTAAGTTATTCGTATTCCGGATGGAACTCTGCCGCCTATATCATCGAAGAGATCAAAAATCCCAAAAGATCCCTGCCCATTGCTTTGATCGGAGGTACCTTGATCGTTACCATGTTGTATACCTTGCTGCAGTATGTCTTTTTAAAGCACGTACCCATCAGTGACCTTCGTGGACAACTCGATATCGGTACCATTACTATGAATCAATTACTAGGCGAAAGATCGGGGGCATTTTTTGGTTTAGCGATTTCGTTTTTACTCATTTCAACCATAAGTGCGATGGTATGGGTGGGTTCCCGGGTTACCTCGAGCATTGCTAAAGATCACCGCTTTTGGAAATTTTTTAAAGCTGATGAGAAGAAATTGCCCAGAAGAGCTTTATGGTTTCAATTTTTGATCAGCGCTTTATTGATCTTCACCGGGACCTTCGAACAAATACTCATTTATTGCGGGGTCTTACTCACCATTTCTTCGATGGTAACCGTATTAGGCGTCTTTAGACTAAGACAACTTAAAGAAGAATCTACCGAAGGAAGCTATAAAAGTCCGTTGTTTCCGGTTTTTCAGATCATTTACATAGGTTTATCCCTATGGATGATCTTTTATGCGCTTCTGAACAATCCTACCGAAACACTGATTGGCTTCTCCAACATCATTTTGGGATTACTTACTTATCTTTGGAGTGAAAGAATAAAGACTTCTAAAGATGAAAATCAACTATAAATTACTGCTGCTCGGACTCGCTATTTTTCTGAATGCGTGTACGGATGCTAAAAAGAAGAAAACGGAGTCTGAAACTGAAACCGAAACGACTCACCAACATGAAGATGCGCATATAAAAAAGGATACGAACACAGCCAACAAGCATATGCATCAAAGCTCTGTAGAAGATCTGATCAAACGTTTTGAGTCCCCCGAAAGAGATGCCTACCAGCAACCAGACAAGGTGTTGGCATATCTGGGAGATGTTTCCGGAAAAAAGATCATCGATATCGGTGCAGGATCCGGCTATTTTTCGGTTAAATTGGCTGATAAAGGAGCTTACGTGATTGCGGCTGATGTAAGTGATGAGTTTCAGGAAGCACTCCAGAAAAGAATTGAAGAAAATAAGATTGCAAACATAGAGTTGCGTAAGATTCCGTATGACGATCCGGGATTAGCCGAAAATGAAGTCGATATGGTCCTGATCGTTAATACCTATCACCATATTGATAATCGCATTCAATATTTTTCCCGGGTTAAAAAAGGGATGAAAACAGATGGCGAACTGATCGTGATCGATTTCTATAAAAAAGAGCTTCCGGTGGGTCCGAAGCCTGACCATAAAATCGCAAAAGACATCGTAATTGACGAATTGACAAAAGCAGGTTTTACCGATCTCAACGTTAATACTGAACTTTTACATTATCAGTACATTATCAGAGCAAAATAGACACTAAAAGAATGAATCTTAATCATCTTTTTCTAATGGGTGAAAACAATCTGAATATGTTGTTTAAAATTCGGTTATCATGAATCCCGCAGAAAATTACATCCTCAACCGACCGGAACCTTATCGAAGTATTTTGTTGCATTTGCAAAGTATCATTCTGCAAACTGTTCCTGAGGTAAGCTTAAAATACAAGTATAAAATTCCGTTTTACTATCTCAATGACAAACCTTTCTGTTATTTGAATCAGTCAAAAGACTACGTAGATTTAGGTTTTTGGCATGCCGCACATCTTACAGTTCATTTAGATAAAATGACAACCGAAGGCCGAAAGGTGATGAAGTCACTCCGCTATAAAAGCCTCGAAGAAATTGATAACACCGTTGTAACAGAAGTTCTTATGAATGCTTATGAAGTGCGTGATCGAAAATTCTACAAGTAACAAATCTTTAAAACACTATCCATTTAGATTAAGTGTGCTTTTCAGTTTCGTTCAGTATCCTGAAATTAAAGCGAACTTTTAAGCAATTCAAGGGGTGATCTCAAATTGAAAGTGTTTAAAAGTTCTCGTAAGTTTCCGGAGTGGCTGTGATTGTAGTCACGTACTCCCCATTTTTATCGTAATAAATGTAATTCAAAGTGATTTTGTGATCACGAAACCCCTGTAAGTCCGGATTGGTTCGGGCATTTTTAAGCAACTCAGGTTTTACATATTTATTTACCGTATCAAGATTCACTTCTGCTTTTTCCATTTCGATAAGCGTGTAATAATGACTGTAAGAATGATCCCCTATCGCAGCTACACTGTCCAGCCGGGAGAACGTATCAGTATGTATAGGCAGTTTCGAATTTAGATCGGCTGCGGCCTCTTTTAATTGTCTTTCAATTTTTGAAGAAGTATTGAAGTATTGAATTCCAATATATCCGGCGACAAAAGCGATCACGAGCAATGCCACTGTAAGGGTTATTTTCTTCCAGGATCTTTTGCTGTTGTTGTTTTCAGAAGTACTCATCCCACTTATTTTTTGCAATAATACGTAATTGCTGATGCCTTATAAAATCTATCTGTAAATTTAAGATTTTCGGTAGCGATAGTGACCTGTTATTTTATAGTCAAACAAACAATCCTGAACCACTTGCCCTGCTCCTATATTATGTACGATCAAATAGCGTTTTCCATCACTGGAACGTTGGTTCACCACGATACCAATATGAGTAAGCCCTCGACCCAAATCCCAGCTAACGATATCTCCGGGAAGATAATCATCTGCATTTGTTGTGATCTTTTTTACTTCACCGTGCCTCTCAAAAAACTTTCTGAGATTAGGTACACGACGGTGATCTATGTTAGTATCGGTACTTCTTAAGCCCCAATGATTTGGATATTTATCAAAATGTGCCTTCATATCTTCATGAACTTCTTTTTGAAGATCTATGCCCAATTTTCTATATGCACGAATAACTACATCTGTACAAACCCCTTTTGTTTCGGGAACATCACCGTCTGGATAATCTAGAGAGAAGTAGGATGGATCATAAGTTACTTTCTCATAGGTAAGCGTCTTTGCCGAATCTGCCAGTCTGGTATAAAAATCTTCCTGGGCAAAAAGCAAAAAGGTACATAAACACATAAAAAACGTAAGCGTATTTTTCCTTTTCATACTTAAAGAGCTCTTTTGATTTACTCATAAAAATAAAGAAAGAAACTTATAGGAAAAAATAGTCTTTATTTACCGATCAAAATTCCAACCGTCAGACCACTTCATTGGCTCGATGGTGCCATCTTCATTGAATTGTAAAGGAGCAGACCAATACTGATAATCATGTCCTTTGATGTTATCGGAGGCGGAACCCCACAGATCACCCATCCAGATAAATTTTATCCCGTCTGCGGTATTCAGTTTCATCACATAGGTTTGTTGTGCCGGAATGATGGGTTTTCGGGGAATAGACTCTCCGGTTACATATACTTGTCTGTTTTCATGTTCTAAGGTTGATTTAAGGCTTAGTTCTGATATGTAAACTGCTTCAAAAGGGAATTCATTTTTAGGGCTGATCTTAAATCTATTTCCAATGGAATTAGCAAACTCGATGGAAATGTTTTGACTTAAAGCGGTCTTATTTCCCACAGTAATTTTTGCCGGAAGGATTTTCCATGTTCCGTATTCATACTTAAAAAATTCAAAATCAGGAATTCCAATTTCCGGATGCACTCGCGGATTGGTCACGTCACCGCAATTCCCTTTTCGGTTTCCTGTAAAAATTCGTAGATCGAATCCGCTTAAGACTTGAGGTTTTTCTAATAAAACTTCAATCGACTGAAAATTTTCTTTTTCCTTCTGCAGGATTTCATACTGTTGCGGAGTTTCCTGAGGTCCTTCTAATAAATAGGAGCGTTTGCCCGGATAGCGATTAATGTTTCCGGTAAGCTGATAGCCTTTTTGAGGATGATTGGAGATATAGACCCTTGCCCCTGAGCCATAATTGCAAAAACAGCAAGTGTAATCTGTTAACAGATAATATTTTCCATCCTTTTTAAACATACTGCCGGCTTCCATATGCTCAGAAATTACACCTCCGTTCTCAAGGGTAGATGACAGGTAATCTGATGATAATTTCTCTATGGATACCTGATGATTCTGAATCGTATTGTAACTAATATAGCCTGTACCATCATCATCCACAAATAACCCGAAATCCCCTAAGCCTTTATCAGAATTTGCCATTTTTACGTGATCATTCACTATTTTATAAGGCCCCTCTGGTGTATCACTTATTGCAACTCCAAAACGGCCCTCCCATAGTTTTGGATACCAGTTGTACCATAAAACATATTTCTTTGTCTTGCGATTATAGATGACATGCGGACGGTAATATACCCCCTCTGGTTGTTCGGGCAATAAGCGTCCTTCTTTTTTCCAGGTCTTTAGATCAGTAGAGCTATAACATTGATAGGTATTTGCAGTGGTATACCCATTGGTATTGCCATAAGCGGTACCGTACCAGTAAAAAGTATCACCAAATTGTATGATACGCCCATCGTGTGCATCAACAATTTCACCTTCGGAATCCATTCTGGGTAGCAGGTTGTTGTTAAACAAATCTTGCGCATTGATATAATCTATCAAGAAGAAAAAAAGCATGAAAATGATAAAATAAACAGCTCTGTACATAAAAACGCCTATTGTTTTTCGAAAGCTACTTCAAATCCTAAGAAATACAATCCTGTACCTGCCTGATATTTACACATTTCTATTTATATCATTTTTATAATATTTTTCCTACTAAAAAAAGGTTTAATATCTTTGCATTTTTAAATCATAATTCTTCCATATTAATCATTATCCGTATAGAAATAAACCTTATGAAATATCTAGATGAAAAAAGCCTTCTCGAGGTTGGAATAGACTGGGAAGCTTTAACCGATACTGTAGAAGCTGCAGTCGTATGTCTTTACGATGGAGAAACCTCACAGCCCATTAAGCCCTACTTACGATTTAAAGATCTTAAAAACAGAATTATTTCAATGCCCGCCTACATTGGTAATGATTTTGACGTTGCCGGTATTAAATGGATCGCCAGTTTTCCCGATAATATACATAAAGGAATCCCCAGGGCGCACAGCGTTACCATCTTAAACGATGCAAACACAGGTCAACCTATTAGTATTATTAATACTCCATTGGTAAGTGTGATCAGAACAGTTTCGGTAACAAGACTTTTAATGAGACATTACTTTAAGCATCATACAAAATCTGTAAAGAAAGTTGGTATGACTGGTTTTGGTCCTATAGGAAAATATCATCTGGATATGTTGCTGGATTTCTTTAAAGATACTGACACACAGATTTACATTTATGATCTTAAAGGGATCGATCCTGAAAATCTAAAAGGCTATAGCAATGTGACAGCTGTAAATAGCTGGCAGGAAGCTTATGAAGATGCAGATGTTTTTGTCACGTGTACCGTTTCTAGTGCTCCTTATATAGATCTGCCTCCAAAAAAAGACTCATTGCATCTTAATATCTCTCTACGAGATTACAAAGCAGAAATGATAAATCACTTTAAAGGTGGTATGATCGTCGACAAGTGGGAAGAGATCTGTAGAGAAAATACCGATATTGAGAATATGCATCTTAAATTCGGACTTCAAAAAGAAGACACCAGCTCTATTGAAGATGTAGTTATTAACGATTGTATAAAAGAGATGATCACAAACGGACCAGTCATGTTTAACCCCATGGGCATGTCTATTTTTGATATGGCTGTTGCAAAATCTTTCTTAGATAAGGCTGAAAAAAATGCTATAGGATTGGATCTGTAAGAGCTTTCAATTTTTTATTATGATATACAACACCCCTGCGAAGGATTAGTTCTCAGGGGTATTTTAGTATGCTGTTTCGTCGGTTACAATTTAAGCTTAGCCCGCAAGGAGGTAAACATATCTTTAATACCTGATCTTTCTATATTTTCAACTTTTATCAGGATCATCGAAAAATTATCTTTGGTTCTACCTACTGCATTATTATAGATCTTTTCTTTAATAACCTCAGCATCTTCCGTTTTTAAAAACCATTCCTGAATTTTGGCTTCATTTAAATTTTCAAGGATCCCATCGGTACATAGCATGAAAAAGTCATTTTCTTCAATGTCATCAATAGTATGTTGATCGATTCTGGCTTCTCTTCTGCCATTGACTGCTCTGGTTATTATATTTTTTTTAGGGTGATGTAATGCCTCTTCTTTGGTTATCTCGCCCATATCGACAAGGCTCTGCACTTCTGAGTGATCTTTGGTTTGAAAAAGGATCTGCCCATCTCTTACCTGATAGATCCTACTATCCCCTACCCACCCCAACATCGCTTTTTGGTTTGTAGGAGCAAAAAGCAGGATGGTAAGTGTACTCGCCATTCCTGAATATTCAGGTTGTTGACGGATCTCCTCTAATAGTTTTTCCTCTACATAACGCAATCCATCCGTCAGCATAGCTGTATCATCAAAATTCTTAGAAGTTATCAGATATTCTGCAAAGTACTTGCAAACCAGAGCAGAAGCTACTTCTCCTTTACGCTGACCTCCTACGCCATCACACACTATAAAGAACCGATCACCACCGTTCGGATCAGCAGGATAAATTGCATCTTCATTTTGATCTCTCCCTCCTGTTTCGTAGAGTACTTGCGATCTTAGGGAACATCTTGATTTTGCCATTACTAAAATCTTTCCTTAAGTACAGTACAGGCCAATCTATACGAATTATTACAGGATTTCTCATACCAATACTTTGATCTTGAAAGATTTCGGGGGGTGCCCTTTCCAAGGTAATAGTAATTGGCAAGGTTGTATTGTGCTACCTCATTTTCTTTTTGAGCCGATTTCACAAATAAAGCGAATGCTATTTTCTGATTTTTAGCGCCTCCAATACCAGAGTCATACATTCTACCTAATGCATTTAGTGCACTCGCATGCTCCTGGTCTGCTGCTTTTGTATACCATTTTCTTGCTATATATGCGTTCTTAGAACCCCCTTGTCCATTATCCCACATATAACCAGTCATGTACTGTGAGGAAGCATTTCCCTGATTGGCAGATTTAGTGAAGTACGTTCTAGCTAATGTCTGATTTTTTTTATTTGCCAATCCGTAATAATAAAATCTGGCTAATGCGTACTGGCCTGATTCATAATTCTGTTCGGCAGATTTTGAGTACCAATGAAATGCACTGTCCAGATTTTTTTCAGTACCGTATCCGTTTTCAAACATATAGCCATAATTATGTTGTCCTACTTTATGATTAAGCTTTGCAGCTCTCCGGTACCAGTGAATCGCTTTTTCATGATCGGGTGGGGACATCACATTTCCATAAATAAAACCTGCCTGTACCTGTGCCGTAGTATGATCTTGTTCTGCTGCCTTTAAATACCATTTGAGCGAACCCTCTTTGTCTTGCGGTTCTCCCTGACCGTAATACATTAATCCCCCGAGATTGAAGGCTCCATATTTGTTATTTTTGTTGGCCGCTTTGGTATACCAAATTTTAGCCTCCTGGTAGTTTTCCTTTCCTTCGTAAATGGTTCCTAAATTATTCATAGAGGCTATATGATCGTTTTCTGCTGCTTTTCGATACCACCAGAGCGCTTCATCCAAATCTTTATTAACCTCTCCATCTATACCATTCTGAAAAATCCAGCCCACCATGTTCTGAGCATCCAGACTTCCGAGATTAGCAGCCTCTTTGTAATAAGCAATAGATTTTTTAATATCTTTTTTGATATCATTACAGCCATTAAAGTAAAGACGTCCCAACCCGGTTGAACTTCGTTCTTGCTTAATTTCAGCTCCTTTTTTATACCACTCCAAAGCTTTTGAACAATCCTTATCAACTCCTACGCCATATTCATAATAATAACCCAGATTACTTATAGCAGCAGGATGATCTTTTAAAGCTGCCTTTTTAGTGATGTTAAAAGCCTTTTCCGAATCTTTGTTTACGGCATATCCTTCAGATAATAACAAGCCATAAAGATTCTGTGCTTCTGGTTCATTCTCATCTGCCAATTGCTTGATGTGATTCAGGGACTGTTTGAAATATCCTATCGCTTTTATGCTGTCTACAGGAACTCCTAATCCATACATATGCATCCAGCCCAGTTGAAATGCGGCCATATCATATCCTTCTTCAATCGCTTTGTTTGCGTAGCTAGTGCTTTTGGAATAATCCCTATCTGTTCCACGACCATATTGTGACATCGACGAAAGAAAATAATAGGCCTCCCCTGAATTATATTCTGAAGCTTTTAAATACGAAGCATGTGCCTCGTTATAATTTCCCTTTTTATAATATCCCCATCCATCTTTTAATAATTGATTGATCTTTGTATTTCGGTTCATCCAGAAGCCTCCCGCTCCTGCAGCTATAATAACAAAGAACAGTGCTACCAAAAGCGCTACTTTAGATTTTGGCTTTTTATTTTCTCCAGCCGCTGGAACTTTAGAATTGGTAGTTTTTTTTCCGGTTTGATAAGCTGTACTTTCTTCAGGAAGTATGGTCATATCTTCATCCATACTCGTTTTGGGAACAACGGTCTCAAAACCTGTTTTTCCCTGTAACATTTCCTGCAAGGCTGCCGCAGAGCTTACCCGATCATGAGCGTTTTTTTGCAGGCAGGCTTTGACAACCTCACGATATTCTTCGGGCAGTGGTGTAAGATCAGGTTCTTTTTCAATAATTTCTTCTCTTATTAACTCATAATCCTTTATTCCTTCTCCAAAAGGAAACTTTCCGGTAAGTAATTTATAAAGTATGATCCCCACAGCCCAGATATCGGTTCGATTGCTAATCTCTCCATTCCAACCAAACTTCTTCTTAAAAAACTGCTCTGGTGCCATATAATGAGAAGTACCAACACCTTCGGTGATTGACTGCTCTATTGTTTTGTCGCTTAAAATATCACGACTAATTCCAAAATCGGTAACTTTAGATACCAACCGTAGATTGCGGTCTTTAGAAAACAGGATATTACCCGGTTTGAGATCTCGGTGAATCACACCCTGTTCGTGAAGGTAACTGATTGCACTTATAAGCTCTTTAATAATACGTTTCGAGTCTTCTGGATTGATCCCTTTTTTCAAAAGATCGGACAGGGTTCCTTCTCCTGCATATTCCATTACCAATACAGGATAACTTACAGTTCTGCCCATCATATCTACATGCTCTAAATATTCAAGACCGTAATAGGAAATAATATGTGTATGAGAAAGTCCGTCAACCTTGGCAAACTCCTGTTCCAGACTGTATTTTTTTTGACCTGTACTGCCAGATGTGCCTCTGGAAACTGCTTCTTTATATATTTTAAGTGCCACCCAGCGATTTGCTGTATTGATATCTTTTGCTTTAAATACTTCTGCGAATCCCCCTTCTGCTATCAGGTCTTTTTCAGGATCCCATTCATAATGCGAAATTTTCATAATTTGGTTGGTTTTCCGGAAATGCGTTTTTAAAATTGAATTATTAAATGTCTTTTCCCCTATTAAAAATCATAGTTGTAATGCTCTTCAATAGTTAATACCGTTTATTCTAAAATGTCATCTTTTTTTATTCAAAAATTATTAATTGCTTGATAACAGGCGCACGCTTTCTGAATAAACGGGCACTATCATTCTTAAGAATGTTCAATGAGGCAGGGGAACGAAATTCGGTAGCATCCGATGAAAGTTCATAGATACTTCCATTCATTTCCAGATAGTAGCTTAACTTTCCTTTAAAGTCAAGTCGCCAAACTGAAATACGATTAAGATCTGGATTACCATTGAGGAATATACGTATTTTTTCTGCTTTTTTTTCAAATCTGTAGGTAATAGGTAATCCTTCTATCTTATTAATTAAAACTTCTATGTTATTTGCTATACTTGCCAATGGCCGGATATCGCTTACTAAAATCTCGATCTGTTCGTCATAAGAGCCGGCTCCGGAAAAAGTGCGGTTTGTGATTTGCAACGGGACTCTGTTTTTGCTAATTTCAAGAAGATAGAACTTGTTCTTAAGTAGAAGAATGTAACCGCCAGAAGCAGTTTTCCCTACCTGAACGCGTAAAGCAGGAAGTAACGGATCTCCAAACAAATGTAACTTCCTGCCATCGAAGGTGTAAAGTAATGATGTTGGATAGGAAACCGATTTAACATGCTTCGAGGGCAATTTGATAAATCCTCCAAGGGCTAGCGCAGGAGTATTTTCTTCATCGTACATTTTTATTGTTGCAGTATCCGTTTGTTTATCTACCAGCACCTCATTCGTGGTTCTCGTTTCGTGCAGCTTTTGTCTTTCTGTAGAATCTTTCTTTTCAATTTTTGGAATATTCTCCTCCGGTTTTGCCAGTGGTGTTGTATTTGGGTCAGCTGACCGAAATACGAAGAACCATCCAAAAACAACCGCAGCAGCCATACTCAATCCTGTTACAAGTAATGTTCGCACCTGCCGTTTTCGGTGCTTCTCTTTTATAAAACTTTCATGATAGGTAGCCAATCTTTTTCGTAATTCATCATCTTCTTCAAAAGCCTCCATGCCTCGATACATTTGTTGGTATACTTCCAGATCTCTTCGAAATGCCGGACTTTTTCTCGACAATCGTTCAAAAGCTTTCTGCTCTTCTGAGTTCAGGTCATCGTTAAGATACTTATCGATCAGATCAATATGTTCGAGATTCTCATCCATTATTTTACTCAATTATTGAGATTTAAAAAGTTCCAATCCTGTTGTCAAAACCAATATTCTTTTTTTAATGCCTCATGAAGGTACCTTCAGGCTCTTTACTGCAAACGAATTACTTCTTCATAAGACACATAGCTTCTTAGTTTTTTCATACAACGCAGCTTTTGTTGTCTTGCCGAATGGGCGTCTGCATAATTAAATTGCACTGCGATCTCCTGCATTTTAAGTTTTGAACAAACTGAGGCAAATAACAAAGATTTGCATGGCTCACCCAGTTTATCGAGTGCTTTTTCCATATACTTCTTTAATGTTGGAAATCTATGGGTGATCTCAGGGTCAAAGTCTTCTTGTCTTTTATCAATACTGTACACAGAACCATTAGGCTTTTCGTATTTAAGCCTGCGATTTAATTGATTGTACCATTGACGCTTACAAATACTAAAAAGATAGGTGCTTATCTTGCTTTTGGCTTCATACGAGCCTCCTTTGATTTTGCGATAAAATACAATGATAGCTTCCTGAAAAACATCCAATGCATCCTCTTCATTTCCATTATTTTGAAGCACCCAACTTTTTACCATATCCAGGTGCTCATAAAGATATTTCAGATATACTTCATTTCCTTTTTCCAATTGTGTTATGATCATTTGATCTGTCATACTAAAACCCTGATAATAAGCTTAAATTTATTGGCATCGATTCCTCAACCGGGATCCTGAAAGAATGCCCTTTGATGAGAATTTCTGCTGTTCCCACTATATTGACCTTTCTTTTTTTAGATGATAAGACTGCAAATACGCCTTGCTTTAGCATGTTCAAATTTCGAACTTTAGCGGCTACCGGAATTTCTGTTTGTGTTTCTGCCGGTTGTTCTATAGGCGAACTTAGGCTCCAGGAACCTAACTTAGAACGCATTCGATCATCATAAAAAGTGAGATGCATTGACCGGAGCTCGTAGTCAAAAGGAAGACTATTAATGACTCCGATCGTTAATTGTATTTCTGTTTCGTTAAATGAAGGAAGCTTTTCAAATGAGATCTCTTTCAACTTAAAATTTTTACCACCGCTTAGCCTTTTAGTTATTTCATTATGAATGATCTCTTTAGTATTAATTGCTATTTGATCTTCAATAGCAATGTTAAATGAGCTCATAAAAAAATCTACCTTGCTATCACCTTTCAATGAGAAAACGGAAGTATCCTGCATTATCAATTCCGGATAATACTTACTAAGCGTTTTCAACTCAATTTCACAACGCACCGGAAGCGTTATCGTATCTGAAGCCGGAAGTTTTATTTCTTTATATAAATATCCATTTCCTACGAGCGTATCTTTGTAAAATACAGCCATGCTGGATTGCCTAAGTTCAGTACTTACATTATTAGGGTTATAAATACTATAATCTATATCGATCAGCAGTTTTTCCTCTTTTAGTCCGTTTATAGAAACCCGATCTATACCTAGAAACTCAGGCTTCTTTTTTTGACAAGAAATCATAATCATGGTTATGATCATCAATCCTAAAATCTTCTTCATTTCTTACTATTTAAATTCGATCTTTTCGCTTTAATGACCAGTAAATCAGGCTGTAAACGATTAAGTTAATTACCATAATGATGATCATATTTGCTTGCAACGAATCGAAAACACTACCAATCAATGTTCCTTCATCTACCAATTTTTTATTATAAAGGTCCAGTCTTTGCAAAGCTTCACCAGCCATTAATTGCGTTTGGTTCTCAGGACCGGGAATATTGAATATGACACTTTGAATATTCTCACCGTCTGGATAATTTGTATCTTGAATGCGGGCAAAACCTTCAGTACCCCATCTTCCTAAGGTTGTAAAACTTAGTATCTCCACCAACGTATTATCGATTTTATTCATTACTCCGGCAAGCATGATCTGTGGCATTAAGGCTATGGGAACAACGGTCATTACTTTTTCTGTTGTTGTAAAATAAGAGGATAAAAACAGTCCTAATAAGGTCGCTGAGAATGAAATATAAAACATAAAACCAACCATCGGAATAAAACCATGCAAATAAGTATCAGGAAAACCGGTTGTTGTATTCCAACGAAAGTTTAAATAGACAATTCCCACAAAAATAATTGTTTGAACAAGCGCTATAAAAGCCAATACGAATCCCTTCGAAAAAATATATGCATGAATATTTAAGTTATACATACGTTCTCTTCTGTATACCGATAGTTCACCTACAATTTCCTTGGCAGCGTTGCTTACTCCAAACCAAATTCCTGAAATGGCCATAAGAAAAAGTACACCTGTACTCATTTCGTTGAAAACGAGGCATAACAATCCTGCGATGATCACAGGTTGAGCTAGTAACAATATTAAATTTTCAAGATCATTTTTTTTAATGCTTGAATATCGTGATGTAAGCCAATAGAGCTGTAAAAACCAGGAATCAGGCTTGTCGCGCTTAAAATCCTCACTCTTTTTAGTATCGAAAATAAAATCAGGGGGTTTTAGATAGTACTTTTGCACTTGGGTCAGATCACTCATTTTGCTGTATACCTGTACAATTGATGTAGCATCAAAATGAGTGGTTATTAGTGAAGCTGGACCCTTGTAGGTAAGATGTCCCTGAACACCCAAAAAGATCACCTGATCTACGTAATTCAGATCTTCTGGTTTGTGCGTAACCATTACAATAGTAGTTCCTTCTTTAGCTAATTTCTTCAGGCTTTCCAGAAAACTATCAATCGTCTCAGGATCTAAAGGGGAGGTTGGTTCGTCCAGAAATAAGATCGTAGGTTCCGTAAGCATTTCAACTGCAATGGACACCCGCTTTCTTTGCCCACCGGAAAGGTCTGCTACTTTACTTCTACGTACATCTTTTTCTTTATCCTGATTTAAATTGAGGCTTTCAATGACCTTTGAGATTCGTCTATCGATCTCTTGATCTGAGGTATCATCGGGTAAGCGTAATTTAGCTGCATAATAAAGCGTCTTGTAAACCGTAAGTTCTTTATGAATAATATCGTCTTGAGGAACATAACCTATTTTTTTCTTTATGAGTTGAAAATTCTCTGTAAGCGATAACCCGTGAATAAAAACCTCCCCGGAGGTCGCTGGATTGTCTCCATTGAGGCATTTGAGCAAGGTAGATTTTCCGCAACCTGAAGGCCCCATTAAGGCGGCAAAGGTTGAATGCGGTATCTCCATCGAAAGTGATCTTAATCCGATTTTTCCATTAGGATACTCTTTTTCAATGGCAATAGCTTTTATTGCATTTTCCTGTTCTCTGAGGTTACGGAGCCCTGAAAGTAGATTGATCGCAAAAAAAGAAATGGTAATCTCATCACTATCTTTCAAAGATCTTTTTGTACTGAGTTCTTTACCGTTTACCTGTGTTTTATTGGTTGATCCCAGATCTTCGACCCAGAATTGACCATTTTCGTAACTTATTTTCGCATGCTCTCTGGAAACAGTCGGGTCATCAAGAACTAGTTCATTGGAAGAAGTCCTCCCAATTTTAACCACCTTATTCTTTTGAATGAAGCTTTTAAAATCATTCGATAGATTTTCCTCTGCGAAGGTAGGCTTGGCTTTGCCGATCGATTCATTGATCGAATTCAGGTCATCTTTAGAAGTTAATTCCAGTATTTCAGAAACAATTTTAATATGATCTCCAGTTTTGATTTCCAGCCATATATCAGGTTCAATTCTTTGATCATTAATATAAATACCATTAAGGCTATTAGTATCTTTTATAAAACAACTCCCGTTTGCTAAACGAATTTCGCCATGTTGTCTGGAGGCGGAAGAATCATCTATTTCTAAATGATTTCCGTGTCCTTTACGTCCAATGGTAAGGATTTCTCCTTCTTCGATCGGGAAGTTTTGGTATTTTATCTTAATGTACATTTACTATTTACTAATATGTTCTTCTAAACAGTTCTTACGATCCTCAGCAAAAGGATGAGTAGATTTGAGTTTATTTATTAAAGTCTTGTTTTCATACCTGGCTAGTTTAGCGAAAAAATCTCCGAATTTTGAAGCGTCATAACCGGCTTTCATTGCTAGTTCTGCACCATATTTATCTGCTTCATATTCATCAATTTGATCAAAGGGTGCAGAAAGTGTCTTATTTATGTTTAGAGCTATCATTTTGAAATCATCTAATTTTATCATGCTTAAAAGGTTAGAAGAAACCAGCATCTTAACTACTTTACGTTGGGTATGAAGTTTTTCTTCGTGGGCAATCTCATGACCAATAATAAATGCCAGTTCATCAAAAGAATCTACAAAATCTAAAAGCCCTGTAGTAAGATATATATAACCGCCCATAGTAGCAAAAGCATTAATTTCCTGAGAATCGATGATATTCAATTTATAAGAAACTTTATTGTCATCGATGTTAGCAGTTATCTTATTTAAGATGGCAAGCACATCATTTTTAGCCCAATGGTCTCTTACCATTTTTCGCTTTTTTTGCATATCAGTAAAAATTTTAGCACCCATCATTTTTCGTTCTGCTTCCGAGACCGGGAGTAAAGCATCTAAAGTGCGGCTTTCAAAACGCTTGCTCCACATTATAGGTATATCCAATTCATGACCACAATCTTTTAAGGTCATGACCTCATCAAAGGTATCTTGATAGTTTTGAATGATCTCGTCGATTTTTTCCTGATCAAGTGTCTGTGAAAAACACGAAACGTAACTTAAAATTAAGCTGGAAATTAGAATAATTTGCCTCATGGTTTTTATAGTATATACCGGAAATAGAAAAATGTCATCTTTTTTAGATAAAAAATTTCATTTCTTCCAGTAAAGTACTAAAAATACAGGATAAATTTCCGACTCTTTCTATTAACAACACAAAGCTTGGTTCAACTACTATTTTACATAGGAATCTTTTTCTGTTATCCAAAATAATTGAAGTAAATCACGCATTTTTAAATCTTCATTATCTTTTACCCAATCTACTCCTAGTTTATTTTCCCCTTTACAATAAGGGTACTTTCCCCCCATAAACAAGGGTCTAACTTCTCTTAAAAACTACGGGATTTTACCTTTTAAATACCAGATATACACCCTTGAATATCAGATAATTACAATGCATCTTTGACATTCAAACCAAAATGAATTGTCATGATTACTCGTATTTATAAATCGGTTTTATTTAGCTGTTTACTATTTGTTTTCACTGGTCTTAATGCCCAGGTAAATTACGATGAAGGAAGACTTACCATTCAGGGGGTTCAACTCTTACAAGACAGTAATAAACCCAACGAATACAGCTATATACCACAATTTCCAAGTCTGGCCACCAAAGAAGATGGCGATTTTGAATTAATGTGTATGAAATATATAGGTCAGGGCGGTAATGCCAGTGGTGGACTGTTTCATGCTTTAATTCAGTTTGACCTTCCCGAAGACCTATTAAAGGAGGTAGAAAAAGAGCTCAAAGAGCTAAAAGGCGATGCCGTGATTACCGGACCCGTACCTATGAAGCAGGCCATGGAAGATGGAGAAGACGGTATTGCCAGTTTTAAGATTGTCTCTTCCATCCTCAACAATGTTGATGGTGAAAATGCCTTTACACAGAATGTGATCACTTCGGGGCACGCACCCCTATACCGAAATTCAAGAGCTGCCATCGCTGCTAAGTTAAGCCAGGAAGGTGCTACGCTGCTTTGGGAATCCCTACAAGGGAAAACTTCTGATGTTTCAGTAGTGGTAAACGGCTTTTACGAAGCAAAAGTAAGAGGCTACAATGCAGTCGTTTCGGCAGAAATGTCTACCATTTATGAGCACTACAGCAAGGTATACAGCAATCAAAAAGGCTATACGAAGAGACAGTTGCGAAAAATCACAGACGAAATGGTACAGGATCAAAAACTCAATATCGATGTTTTTGATCGTTCTTCCGGATTGGGAATCAAAACAGACGATATGTCAAGCATACTTTCACTAGTAACCGACAAACTTATTGAACTCATGTTTGATGCTGAAATGGGCTGGGCAAAACAACCAGAAAAAGAAACCGCTGTAGAGCAGGGGCAATTGCTGGGAAGGAGAAAACGCGGTTTTTTCAGTAAACTTTTTGGTGGTGCCCAAGATGAAAAATATGTGACCGATAACCAATTTGTGATCAAAAAAAGAGAAGATATAAAAGTAAACAAGTTCTATCTTAATTTAAGCAAGTCCACTACCATCAAAGTACCGGTATATGCTTCCGGAAATATCAGCGGTTTGTATGATGTTTTTCAAGAGGATCCAACCAGTAAAGAAAAATACTTTAGAGTAGTCGATCTGGAAGATATTGATTTCCTGAAACGCGAGATCATATTTCAATTGGATGGCACTTATGCAGATTCGTTTAGTGAAATTCTTAATTCGGTAAGCGTAAGTTTTAGGAAGGGATATGGCGAGGATCAGAACGATGTTACCAGAGATGTGGTTATCAAAAGAGGGGATCTTGAGAAAGGAGTAGATTACAGAACTGTTTATTATCCTAGATTAGGCATCGAAGGCTCTGATTGGTTAGATTATGAATACAAATTAAGCTGGAATCTTAAAGGCGACCCTAAAACCATAGAAATACCCAGAGGTTCCGGATGGATCAAAACCAATGATGCTGCTATTGCGCTTACCCCTCCATTCACCAAGAAAACCATTCAAATAGATGCAGACAGATCACTTTTTGAAGACGAAGGAATTCACGCCTGTTCGGTAAGCTTCTATGCCATCATCAATGGCAAACCAAAACCTCAAAAAACAGTAATTCTAAGAAAAACAGATGCTGAAAACACAACCACTCTTAATATCTATCATGATATAGATGAACCCGTTGCCTACCAGCTTAGCTGGCATGGTACAAATGGTACAAACACAATACCAGTTGCTGAACTTACGAGCGATTACTTATTTCTAATGCCGCCAACCGAACAAGAATAATCTAAGAAAAGAAATCATGAAAAATATTAAAAGTTTCTATATCTGGCTCTTAATTGTCTTTGTTTCCTCGTCGAGTCTGGCACAGTCTATCCTGATCGATCAAGGTATCAATGCAGATGGTCTGTGGTGTTTTCCAGTACATAAAAAGGAGAACACATACGTATACCTGCCTGAACGAGCCAGGCTCTCTATGAGTAATGACAGTCTTCCTGAATTTTCATATATGCGCTACATTCTGGAAAAGCCATCAGGGGAATCTGCCAAAACAATAACCGAGGCAGATGGCGGGGGAATCCTGAATTTTCTGGTGCTGTATGATACACCTAAAGAATCCATAGCAGACGCCGAAAGGTTCCTTAAAAAGACCCTTGACAATGATTCTATAAAGATCAGAGGGCCGGTAGTTTTTGACAGCGCTAAATACACGCTGGTTTCCTCTATACTTAATCCAAAAACCGGCGACAATGAACCACAAATATTGGTGACAGGAGAAGCGCCTGTTATTGAAAACAGTAAAATCCCTTTGTCGTTTGATGTAGATCCGGTACGTTCTAAATTATTGTTGGAAAGCTTTAAAATGGCTACGCCAGATGTCTCACTGGTTTTTGAACTGGGATTTTCAGGATTGACCGATAACTACGAAGCACAGTTAGAAATTGATTGGTCTGAGGTTAAAAAGAGTCATGCATTTGATGCAGGCGGAAGCATCTATTTTGTAGGTGCTCAGGTAGAGCTTGGTTTTGATAAACTTAGAAAAGACCAAGCCATCAAATTTACCAGTACCGGAAGCGACGAATCAATGGAAAGTCTGGTTCAAACGGTCTACACCAAATTACTGGAGCTTATGTTCGCCCCGACCCCTTTGGAACAGGTGCCTGATGAGCATCGTGGAGGCCTGGAAGATGCTTTAAGCTCTTTAATAGGACAACAGGGTGCGCTGGGAAGTCAGAATACTACTGGTTTCGGACTTAATGTTGGATACCAGTATAAAGAACACAGAACCACGGGCAAAAGCATCATGGATTTTAACGGGCGTAGCCTCGTAAAAAGAAATCATTATATCACCTTCAATGCCGGAAATCTTTATAAAAAATACGGAGATAACAAAGCGATCTTTAAAGACGTGCCATTGTGGGATCCTGCATTCCAGCAAAGAGATGTTTACGTAGGTATTGATGGTAATGTAGAACGGGAGTTCGATAAAATGCTCAACAGCGTAACCGTCAAACTAAGCAAAAAACACGCAAATGGTGCCGAGACCCTTAAAGAAGTCCTTATTACCAAAGACTCTTATAAGGCTACCGACGGAAAGATCTCGATGAAATATCTCAATCAGGAAGATCACGACCGCAAAGCCTGGTTAAGCTACAATTATCAAACCAAATGGAAATTTATTGGAGGAGGTACCTATAGTGAAGAATGGCAGACAGATGATGCCTCTATGATCAATCTGTACACTCCGTTTCAACGAAGAAAAATAGAGCTTTCCGGAGACCTTAGCCGTCTTGAGCAAAAAAACATAAGAGCCATCTCTATTAAAATTAACTATGACTTTTTTGGCGCTCCAAAAACCAAAAATCTCACGCTTTATCCATCGGACACTATTAATGATAAATATTTTGAAATAACCCTTCCCAAAGGGCAGGAGAAAGTGGATTATACCATCACGTGGTTTGAAAAAGATCAACCACCAGTACAAATGGAGGGAACAGATAAATATGGATTGATCTTTATTGATGAGATCCCAAATTCTGAAGAATAATAATCATGAAAAACTACCTCAACATATTAATTATTACTGTAGCAGGTCTTTGCTTTTCAAACTCTTACGCACAGCTGTTGGAAGAGGACAGCAAAAAACAGATTACACTGGCTGAAGGGCTTGTTGTAACGTTTGCAAAGAAAGTAAGCGGCTATGATAGTACAGAAGAGGCATACTTTTATCTTCCGGTTAATCTAACCTTTTCAATGGGAAAGAAAGGGGTTCCTGAATTTTCATGGCTTACCTACCGGGAAGGGAATGAGATCTCCGGTGGGGTCCTTCATTTTTTAGTTCGTTGGGGACTTGATAAGAACCAGCTTAAAGAAGCCGATTCTCTCTTAAAATCTGCGCTTGGCGAAGATATTTTATTGATGGGAGGCGTTATGCCTGAAGCTTCCTTTACTCAACAAAAGATAGCAATTGAAGGAACTTCAAAATTGGCAAAGATCCTTCAGAATTCCAAAGCAACCTTTGGAAAAACAGCCTTGCTTCCAAACACGAAAATGGCAGCTTCTTTTCACATGAATGCTAACGATGCTGAAGATTTTGAACTCCTGTTGAATAATGATGATGAGCTTACAAAAACATTCCTCATCGTATCATTTCAATTGAAGTTCAGAAAACCTAACCAGCCAGGAGTACATATGACTCCTTACATACTTAAAACAAATTTTAAAGAATTATTAAATCAATAATCATGAAAACAATTATCAAAATCATTTTACTAAATGCGTTTTTGTGTTTCTTTTTACTCCTCCCTTCGAATGGTTTTTCGCAGGTAGTTGATAGTGAGAACAAACTCAGCTTAACCCTGAGCGATGGAACACAAGTGATCCTTTTTGGAGAAGCGAGAAGCTTGTCCGACAGAAAAACCAGAAACTACTTTCATCTTCCTGTTTCTTTGAGATTAGGGATGAAACAGGATGGCAAAACACCCGAATTTCTATTTCTACAATATATCACAGAAAACAAAGAATCAGACGGAGGTATTGGTGGTGCGTTATTACATATGTTAATGGAATGGGGACTCACTCCGGCGCAACAAAAAGAAGTGGAACGTATTCTTGAGAACGGCGAACAGGGAGCTCCCAAGAAAAGTAAACTCAAGGGTGCTCTGGATGTAAAACCAGACGGAGACAAGTCTTTGAGAATTATTTCTGCCACACTTAGTGATGATACGCTGGCACCTTCGGTTGTACAATCATTGAATGCGCCCGTCATTCCCGGAGCGAAGGTAGCGGTTGCATCAAATCTAAGTGCTAATGGGGCACAACTCTTGGCAGCAACTTTCGAAAAAACAAGATCCATAACAGATCTTTCGATTGAAATGAGTTTCAAATACACCACACGTATACCTGCAGCCAAGGGAAGAGTGATCGTAAACTGGAGTGAAATTCAAAGCCATTTTGAACGGGACTATGCCAAATACAAAGAAGTAAGAGGCAAAAAAGACAGAGGGGGTATTTTTGGCGGAGTCATAGACGCCGTTTTCGGTAAAAAAACCGAAGTAAAAAGCAGGTCTTACGATGAGGTTCGCACCGTTATCGACTATATGGTAGAAAAAGAATATATAAAGGTTGATTTTGATGAAAATATTGCCGATGAGCGGGTAACAAAGATACGGGAAGCGTTTTTTGATTTCTTTTTACAGAAAATGACGGAATCATCAGATTCAGATATCTTAACTCCGCCTACAGAAAAGGAAAAAGCGGCGATGCCTAACATTAAGTACGGAAAAAAATATACGTATAACCGAACTTTCTTTGAGTCAAGCTTTAAGAAAAAAACCGAAACTTACTATCTGAATTATCGGCTTGCCGTAGAAAAACCATTTACGCTTACTGCCAATCTTGCCAGCTGGTACGATAATGTGAAGGATAATAAAAAGTGTGTTGGTTCGGTATTCCTGAATGACCCATTCTTTCAACACAGAGACATTAATCTTATTCTTGATCTGGAAGCCAAAGAAATGTTTGATCAGGAGGTGAATTATGTAACCGTGAATGTTCGTAAAAAACGAAGTTCCGGCAATGATTTCAATGATGCGAGAACTATTGATGCCGAATACTTGAAAAATAACGGACTCAAAGCGAGCATTACCTATGCAAGAGGGGAAGACAGAAACTCAGATGTCTATCAATATAAAACACAGTGGAGCCTAAGAGGCGGAAATCTATATCCTGAAAATCCTTCATGGGTTAAAGGAGATTGGCAGGGTGTTACCCTTGAACCGCCAATCGTACCCAGAAATATAGAATTTGAAGCAGACCTTGAAGAACTGGAAGCGCTGGATATCGTGAGAGCCACCCTTCAACTCAGGTATTACAAATTTGGAAATGAAGTAGAAACCAATATTCCAATCACAGTTTCAAAAGGAGAGCCTTTGATTGAAAAAATGATTTTTACCGACCGCGATTCCAAGGGGTACGCTTACCGGTTGGTACTTACCCACAAAGAAAAAGGCAAGATGGCCCTCGATTGGGATTCGAAAATTAATGATGATTACATCTATGCCTCCATTCCTCAGGAATTAAGAGATGACGATCCGGATTATTTGGATAAGATCATCAAAGCAGGAGAAGTGATCTTAAACCCTGGAGCTGACGGAAAGGTTAGCAAAGCAGGAGAAATTCTGGAGAAATTCAAAGATGTGGTTAAGGTAGTTACCACCGATTAAAACCTACCGATCAAAATAAAACAAAATGAAAACAATCTATAAATATCTTGTAATAAGCATTCTTTTCTCAATATTGAATGTGAGCACAGGCTATTCACAACGTGATTTTGCGATGCAGATCACCGTTGACAAACCTGTGGAAGCAGGCGAAATGGTTCTCTTTCCTGGGGTGAAAGATCAGGATTCTTATTGGTATATGTCTCGAACGGTAAGATTAGCCCAAAATGAAGATGGTACTCCAAAAGTCAACTTCATGAAATACGTTTACAATGAAGACAACGGTTCCGATGAAGGTCTCGGTGGAGGTATACTTCATGTGGTTTTCGGATATGGCCCGACGGAAGCCCAAATTGCAGAAGCGAGAACTGCGCTTCGCAGAGTCAACGGAAGAGGAAAGCTGATAGGTCCTGTTATATTCAAGAGCGGAACGGTCACAGTTTCGGTACCCGATGTGGATGATCCCGAAAAAGAAGAGGTTGTCGCCGTAGCACCAGCGCCTACGATTCAAGGAGCGAATATTGCCGTTAACTTACAGCTGAGCAAACGATCTGCTACCTTACTATGGGAATCATTAGATACACCCAACCCGCTGGTCGCATTTAATTTCAATATGGAACTTGCCGGATACAACTCGCCATTAGAGGCAAAGATCACTATAAACAGAGAACAAATAAGTAAGCATCGAAGAATGCAGGCGGGCGTCGCCACTCCGTGGTTAGCGGCCGAGGTAGGAAGTTTTTTTGATGAAATGATCGACAACGGCGCTATTGAGATCGAAAAAATCGGAGAGAATTTTGAAATGCAGGAAGCGATAGATCGTGCTGTTGAAATGGCAACACAAGAGTTCTTCACACCGCTCGGAAGTTCAGAAGGACCCAATTTATCGCAACTGGCCGGACTTAACGGACAGGAACCTTCTTTTTTAGATCGTGCATCAGGTTTGCTAAATACTTCCAGACAGGAAGCACGAACCGAGAATGAACGTATTCGATCAAGAAATGAAACCGCCAGAAACAGAGCAGAGCGCGAAAACCGGGAAATCAGAGCTTCCAATGAAAGGGAGCGGGAAAGAACGGATCGGTTAAATGCAGAAGCAAGAGAACGTGCAGAAAGAGAGAATGCTGAAACCGAAGAAGAAAATCCGCAGGAAGAAGTAACAGATAGTACAGCAGTGGTCACACCAACTGCAGCAGGGATCACTCCAGAAAACGTAAGGGAAGATGTGCATACCCCGGTTGAACCTACGTTGCGAGATGAAGTAGAACCTGATCTTACAGAAGAAGAAACTGTACCTCCTATCGCCATTGTTGCTTCATATGTTCAAAGAGAAATTAGGGTTTTGGGTAAAAAAGTGATCTCATTTAAAGAGACTTACCCAACTACAATTCCGCAACCTTTTGGAGGAAATCTGGGAATTAGCCGAAGAGACTGCCCTAAATGCTTTAAAGAGGTTAATCTGGACGACCCGGTCTTTAAGCAACGACAATTACTTGCGGTCATTGATGGTTTGAATCAGGAGAACTTTGCCGAATTTGTAAATTATGCATCCCTCCAGATCAAGAAAAATCACGCTTCCGGGGAGACCTCTTTTGATGAAGTTCGGGTAACCCGCCAGAATTTCAATGAGGAAGGTAATCTATTCTCATTGTTATACGGATGGAAGGGTGATAATGATCGTTCCAAATGGTTAGATTATGAATATAAAATTGGCTGGAGCTTTTTTGGAGGAAATGAAGTGGAAACCGAATGGCAGCTCACCAATAAAAATACCATCAATTTAAGCGCACCACTACAGCAAAAGATCATCACGGTAGAAGCCGAAAGAGATTTGCTGGAAGAAGCCGGAGTACGGTCTGTAGATGTAAAGATCATCTATAACCTGGGCGGTGGTGAAGATCAGCAAAAACAGTTTACGGTAAATACTTCTAAAGATATTCTCAATGGTCAGGTAGCCATCATGCTGCCTAAAAACAAACAAGAATATGATTACGAAGTTACCTGGAGATTGTGGGGCGGCGAAGAGGTAAAGTCTGGTCGAAAGACTACCTCTTTTCAAGTACTTCAAATAGATGAATTACCTAACTAAAAAATAAATCATGAAAACATATAAATATTGGGCTGTACTGCTACTGGGAATGCTATTGAGTTTCCAGGGTTTTAGTCAGTCCTCAGACATAGAAACCATAAAAAGTCTGTTGAGCTTTACCTATTTTCCCGATCCGACACAGGATTCAAGATTTGGTATTAGCAATGAAAAAGTGAGCAATAACCAGCTGGAAGGCCGTTTCTGGACCGATAGCGGAATTGATGAATTACAGAATTTTGTCAAAGCGATTCTTCTTGACGGAGCAAACGGCGGAGATACTACACTTCAAAATTATGTAGCTCAGGTTCTACGATTAAATAATCGCCGAATACTGATCTACCTATGGAACGATAATGCAAGCAGAACCCGATCACAGTATGCACATGCCAATAAACCTTGTGTGAGTGATTATGACCGCTCGGCGAGTGGCGTAAACAATCGGGTCTGGCCCTGTGCCAATTACCTTTCTGTTTCAGACGACCCGAATTGGGGCGGATATGTTCACGTGGGACAATATTACGGACAGGACAAAGGATTGCAAGATCTTAAAGCAACTTTTATACACGAATTCATGCATACGCAAGATCCTGTAAGTGCCCTGAACAATCGATTTAGAGTTAATAATCATTTGTACCGATACGGCGCAGATGGAACCCACTTTTTTATAGAAGCCCTTCCAAACAAGAGAGCTGCCTATAAAGAAGCAGTGGCAAACGTACTAAGCCTTATGTTTAACGGGGCTGGTATGCAACGCTATCTTAGGTGGTATGCCAACAATGGAAATCTTCTGGTGGAACGTGAAACTCCCAGCGGTTTCTTCAGGGTCTTTCGCAGTATCTTTGGATACTCAGATAATGTATGGCTTTACGACCAAATCAAAGCAGAAATAGGGCCCGGCACACCAGATGCTATAGCAAATGGCTATGATGCTTATCCTATAAGATCGCTTCCGGCGAGGTTTATAGTGCATAATGAGACCATCACCGCATTGGCACTGGCAATGACTTCTTTACACGTGAGAGATATCGATCCTTTCATGTATGCTGTGAAAAAGGTGAATACCAGTATTGTGAGTAATCAGGAAAGAGACCCTGTTGCGCTTATCGTAAATAAAATGGCGCTTGGGTTAACCTCCAGAGGCGATTCTGTTTCCGAGATCAAAAATCAATTGCAAAGTACCGGTGTGCAAAATCAGCCCTACTATATCGTTTTACCACTTGCATACTTTGACTATTTTACGGGCTTTTCGGCAAGTTCGAAGAGTGATTTCAATGCCTTGTTCAATAATCAACTTGATGCAAATCTTTTAGATGTTTATTGGGATTATTTCAAAGATGAAGTACGAACTGTTTCGCTCACACCTATTCCTAACTCAGGCGGTTCTACCCGGTCTGAAAGTTCAAGGATTTGGGATAATTTAACCGATGTATCCATTAAGTGTGGTGTAAATCAAAGTATGATGGCCGGAGTTGAAGATTTCAATTTTGAACCTCCTTCTTCAGGCCCTTCTGATACTTCGTCCGGACCCGCAGCAACCAATGAAACTACAGATACTTCTCCGTCTTCAACGGATACTACTACTGAGACCACCGACGGACCTTGCCAAAACTGGCCTTCATTCGGTACTGAATCTTCGGTTATAGTCAAAGGTGTTACGGTTCCTGTATTTAATGCTTCTGAAACCCAGAAAAACAACATTGAGCAAACGCTTGCCCGCATACCGGAAGCTCATATAAGATCAATCCCCAGAATAATCATTGTGAGTGATGAAGGTCCTAATCACTTTTTGAGCCATCCTGAACGTGGAGGTGCTTCCTGGCGTTGTTCTCCTGCAGAAAGAAGTTCTGAGTGGATCAAACTCTCGGCTTATTCATTATCTGAACCCAGAAACCGAAGGATCAATTACACACTCCTGCACGAAATAGGACATTTTATAGATCGTGATCACCGCATCACTACCGGCCATACCGAAGAAGCCAATCGCTACCTTCGGGAGACCAATTACAGAGGTCATACGCAGGGAGCAGGAGAAGCGATTGCTCAAGGGTATATGTACTACTTTGCGACCACTACCGCAAGTCAGAGAACACCAAGAGTGCGAGAACGCCTTCCAAGATATCTCATAGATATCCTTGAGAACAGCGCTGCCTGGAATGAAAGCAGCCAATGGCAGTAATAGCTACTTAATTATAAATTAAAAAAGATGAAAACACATATAAATACACCGTTAATGCTGAGTTTATTATTTATGCTGATGGCAGGAACCATCGGTATAAATGCTCAGCAGGCCATTAAGCATATTGCTACCGCAGAAAACACCAGTGGTCATATCACTGCAATTACCAACGGGAATACCACAGGTAAAAAAGATAAAATACTTTTTGTAACACATGACTATGGTAAGAATGGTCCCTACCATACCAATGCCATTGGCGTTTGGTATAATGGAAAAAAATGGACGATTTACAATCAGAATAGACAACCATTAAAACCTAACACACGATTTAATGTATTAATACTGGATAAAAGCAACAATGTATTTACCCATACTGCTGCTGCTAATACTTTTATGCAGGGTGCTACCAAACTAAATCATCCGGCCTTAAACGGAAAACCCAATGCGGCCTTTTTAATCACACCTAATTACGGATTAAGAGGCCCCTATAATCCAAATCCGACAGGAGTAGGTTACTTTTCCGGTAGCTGGTATATTTTTAATACCAATGGGAAACCCATTCCTACCGGTGCAAAATTTAATATTCTGATCCACTCTGCTATATTTAAACATCAGGTAACTCCTAGCTCGAAGAAAGGACACATTACCTATGTAGACCATCCAAAGAGCAATGGAAAAAAAAGCAGTCTGATCTTTACCACCTTTAATTCACAAGGTTCACGTAAGAACTTCAATAACCCTATTGGTGTTTGGTATGCTTCCGGGAAATGGACTGTTTATAATGAAAATAAATCCCTGTTAAAAGGTAATGAGGCTTACAACCTGCTCAATGCAGGAGATATTTTAAACCGACAAATTATCTATGAAATACCCAAAGGGAAGGTTATTGTTCGCAAACCTCCTGTGGTTATTAAAAAAGAAACTCCGAAGACGGTAAATAATACGGGGCTTAAAAATATAGGTTTGGTAAAATATTATCCTATAAGCACGGGCAATTCATCATCTAATATGGAACGCCAGGGACCTGATATTACGAAATATGAAGATCTGGAATCCGTTTTAGAAGGCGATGCCTACGAGTCGTTTTTTGAGAAGCTCAACGTTTTCAGAAAATTGTATAAGGATAAAAATCCTTATTCGAATGTGCTCTATTATTTCCCGGCAGAGTATACCCTTATGTGGGACCGGAAAAACAATGAATACGCATTTAATGTGTATTATATGTCATCAGAAGAAGGCAATGGCAGCGTGCTTATCAATGCAGAGCTTACTCCGCATATAAGCAATAAAGAAATTGACCTGGCTGAAAGCCTGCTTGCAGCCAAATTGCGCAAACCGATAAAACTCATGCCAATGGACCTGAGAGATGTGCCAAAAGTAGCCTTTGGAGCTACCCTCACCAATTTCAATGTAAAAGAAGAAAGCATCAACGCAAGTGTTCCTTCTGATTATCATAAACCCATCATACTCGACTGGCGAATGGATAGTAATGTAGATGATTTTGTAGGTGCTATGCTCAACAATGTAGGTGTAAATGTAAACCTCGAATTCAGACCCTACGGAGATGAATCTACCGTGATCAGCGTACCGGTAAACCTTGAAGTAAATTCTCCGGTGACCTTTGGAAAAATACAATTTGATAATGTAAATGATCTGCTTGACGGATGGACCAATACCTTAGACTATCCAATGATTCCTTACAATATCGTGGCTCTTAGAAAACGCGGAAACTACCGCTATTTCGAAAATATCCCTATTGAGACTGAAGAAATTGCCGTGGAAGGCTCTTTTAATCCCGATGAAACTGTACGGAATAAGCTAACCACCGGAAATCCTATTTTAGAAGTTTGGATAGATTACTCTCTTAATACAGATTGTAACGAATGTAATCAAGAAGTGAAACGCAAAATAATAGGCGGTACTTCCGGAAGCCAAGTAAGTAACATTGAGATTCAGGTGCTAAATGCGTTAGAATACACCGATGCACATTCTATGAAACTTATGATCAAATCGATACAGGCAGATCCTAACGGAGTGAACGAGATCACTTTCCCGCCACTAAGTATCACAGAAGATAACCAGGCACTCGAAGGTATTAAGCTATATGTTCCGGAAGATGAGGAACTCTCATTTGATTATCAAGTAGTTAAGATACTTAAGAACGGAAAAGTAAAAACCAGTAAATGGAAAAAAGGTAAGACTGCCTTACTGGTATTGGGCGAAAGTCAGTTGGATGAGTTGTTTCCCGCATCACAAATGGATGAACTGGAACAGACGAAAGATTCGATTATTGATAAGAAAACCGACGATCTTATTGAAAAAGGCAAAGAATTGCTAGACGGCCTCCTTAATGGTAAGAAAAAAAATGAAGAGAAAAAGGAGAATGAACAAACAGAAGAAAACGAAAACTAATATCGGATAAATGAGGGTTTTGAGGTCTTTGACAGGTATTTTATTAATGTTATTTTTACCTTATCCATGCTTAGGACAACCCAAACAGGATAGTAAAAGGATCATTGAAAATGTTGTGATCTATCAAGATGCAAAAGACCCTCTTTTATATTATTACGAGCCAGGAAAACTCACCTTGGCGACAGACGGTACCGGAAAGCCTGAGTTTCAGTTTTTAGATTTAAGGTATACCGGAAACAAGTGCAACGCAGACATAGGCACTAAAAATTACAGCAGTCTTGTTCAGTTTGGCGTTGAAATGGAAAAATTAGCTCCCCAAACCCGAAAACTGATCATCAAAGAACTAGGAAGATGCCAGCTCAAACCTTTGCCGCTTTCACATATTGCAACCCGCCTTATTTTACCAAAAACGAGCGATGAAAATGGCTCTAAGCCGATAGGTTCTGAAAATTCTACGCAAGCAGAGGACAAAAACGGCTATAATTCAAATACGGCCTATTGGAGTAAACGTTATTTTACAACACGTCTTACTAAATTTGAATCTCAATTACTTAATGAACAATTAACGAATGGAACCTTAGGGATAAGCCTAAGCTATAGTTATTATTCAACAATGCTTCCGGCAAGTTCAGAAGAAGTAAGCGGATCAAAAGAATTTACAGGAATTACAGAAGCACCGGAAGCCAAAGAAAACGAACAGGAACTCACTAATGTTTTAATCAATAGCGATGCGATCACCATTGATATAGATCTGGAGAAGTATCCCGAAGCTATCAAACAGGTAGATCTTAATGAAGGCATCCCTCCTTCCTACGCTGCCTTGGAAATAAAATGTTATGATTTTTCTCAGAATCTGCGTCCTGATCTGTATTTAAAGACAGTAGAAATTGAAGCCGTAAGCGTGAATGCAAACAAACCTGTATCGGTAATCATCAGATTTACACAAAAAGATGTTGATATTCATACCCGCTACATGAACTTTCCATACGCAGTGCAGGTAAGCAAGCCCATGCGTTACCGGATTTCTGAAATCTCAAACAAGGGAACAAGAGAAGTCTATGAATGGATTGATAAACCAGACTGTACATCGATTATTGATATCACCACTCCAATAAAAGATCTTAAAACCGAACTATTTACACTTGATATTGAAGTAAACGATGCGTTGTTGAGTGAAAACAATAAAGCCTCCTTAATTGTAGAATTATCTTTCCTCTTGAACGGAAAAACTACCCGGGAGGTAATTACCTTTACTAAAGAAGACGCATTACTTAAAACGCTTGCTTTTGAAAAGGATAAGGATGCTACTGTGACCTTTAAAACTAGGGTACAAGATCAAGATGAAACAATTCTTGAAAGTGAAGAACAACTGGTGACAGACACCTATCTTTATATCAACTCCATCTAAATTTAGCTGCACTTATCACGTTCATTTAAGAAACCTGATAAGAGGGCAATCTAAAAGAGAAAGAACTACCTTGTCTGGGAATACTCAAAACTGTAATTGTGGTGTTGTGCAGGTCCATGATTTTTTTCACGATCGCCAAACCAAGTCCGGTACCCTGTTTTCGACCATCAGGATTAATCTGTTTGTATCGGTCAAAAATATAGGGTTGTTCTTTCTCGGGAATGCCATCTCCGGTATCGGTGATTTTCACTTCTACGGTATCATTCTGATTTTGAACAATGGAAAGTGTGACACTTCCTCCCTCTTCGGTATACTTAAGCGCATTTTCAATCAGATTTTGGAGTACGCGTTCCATCAGACTTATATCAGCATATACCATACAATTGTCACTGGGATTTTCCAAAGCGAGTTTTACATTCTTTTGTGCGGCAATCAAATTGAACTTAGCCATAAGATCATGAGACAACTCCGTAATTGAAAATGGCTCCATGATAGGAGTTACTTGCTCTGCTTCCAGCTTAGAGTATTGAAACAGTTGATCAATAAGCCTCGATAATCTATCTACATTCCCTTGAATAATGTTTAAATATTCATTTTGTTCCTCCGGCGATAAAGAAGCTTTTTTCATCTGCAATGTTTCTGCATATCCTTTTAAAATAGCAAGCGGGGTGCGCAGATCGTGAGATACGTTAGCAATCAATTCTCTTCTTAATGCATCTACAGATTTTATCTTTTCGATATTTTCGGTGATCGTATCTGCCATCTGGTTAAACGATGTGGCGAATACGGCAATATCCGATTTTTCCGGATTCGAAATTCTCGCTTGTAAATCACCCGCCTGAAATCTTTTGACGGTACGTAAAATGAGTCTCAGATTTTTGGTAAAGAACCAGATACTCAAAAAGCCCAAAAGGGCTGCAAAGATCATCGATAGTAGTAAAGCACCTCCGCCAAGCCTGGTAAAGTAGGTGCCAAAAAGTGTACTGCTAACGGATTTGAGATCTTGACCTGCAAGAATTATATATAAATATCCGTTCTTGCCATTACTTTCAAACCTGGCTGCAGAGAATATTTTTTGTTCATCTTTAGCTCTTGGGTCGTCTCCTAATATAAATTCCTGCCCGCCGGTTGCTATAAAATGTTCAATAGGTGTTAAAGAAACTCGATTTGAAGGTGAATTTTCATCATGATCCAACACTACAGAATACAGAATCAATCCTTTTTCATCCAGTAAATACACCTCAATACTTCGGTTAACCGCCATCATATCATGCATCAGGTCGCCAAACAAAGCTTTATTTACTTCGCCATTCTCTAAAAAGGGAGAGGCATCTTTAAACTTTTCATCTATAATATGATCTGCGACTCCTGCATGCAATTTTTGAATGGTTGCCTGGTTGTGTTCACGGGTGTAATATCCGGTAATCAAGATATAAGATATACCCATGAGAACTATAATGCTTATAAAAGCGATCCATAGCTTTATCACTAGTTTGGGCGTGAGTACTTTTTCGTTTTTTACCGTCTTCATAGATCTTCATTAAACTTATAACCGACCCCCCAGGTCGTTAAAATGTAAGTTGGATTTGCCATATCTGATTCAATTTTAGCACGAAGGCGATTGATATGAGAATTCACCGTGTGATCATATCCCTCAAAATTATACCCCCAAATAATATTTAAGAGTTCTGCTCTCGTATAGTTTCTACCGGGATTAGAAGCCATAAGTACTAACAGTTCGAATTCTTTAGGAGACAATTCTACTTTCTGTTTGTCGTGAAGTACTTTTCTTTTGTCTACATCAATCTTAAGAGATCCGGCAGTGATCAGATTTGAATTTTCGGGCTTGCTGCTTCCGTTATTGGTTCTTCGAAGTACTGCTTTAATCCTTGCTAACAACTCCCTGATGCTGAAAGGCTTGGTTATATAATCGTCTGCCCCCATTTCCAACCCAAGTACCCGGTCTATTTCTTCAGTTCTCGCGGTAAGCATGATGATAGGAGTGTTTTTTACAGCCCGCAGCGCCTTACAGACCTCTACTCCATCCATTTCAGGCAGGGTAAGATCAAGCAACACCAGATCAAAGTCTTGTTCAAGTGCCAATGCTAAACCCATTTTTCCATCCTTTGCTACCTCTGTTTGATACATATAATCTGCTAAATGTATCCCAAGTAGCTGGACAATTTCAGGATCGTCTTCTATGATCAGTATTTTTTTCATTTCCATTACGAATAAAACTAAAAAGTATCACATAAAGATCACAATGTTAATTTCATAAATGTCCCTGATTTTCTCACAGCTTAAAAGGGATTTAAAAAATTCCTCTTCTTCTTGAGTCGAAAACATCACAAAATAGTAACAAACCTGCGATCAAAGTTGATCTTTTTGTGACCGGATCATCATAAAGACAAACGTACTTTATAATTCAGAAACCCATGTTACTTAAAAGTGGCACAAATAATTAAATCAATTCTAATGAAAAAAAAATTACCAGCAACAACCCATAAGAAGGAGAGACTATTTTTCTTTCCTGAATGGTTTTCTGTTCTGATCATCGCTTTGCTTTTGACACCTCTTGAACATAGCAAAGCATCAGAGCTTGTAGAAAAGACAAACCACGAGTTTCGACTCGATGGTGGTGAAATTACAGGAGGACCTTTTGAGTTCTGCGTAGGAGATGGTATTCCCGATAAGGTATCGGGAGTAGTTCTTCAAGGAAACTCAGGGCCTAATTCACAGTGGATCGTAACCGATGAAAATGGAAAGATCTTAGGGCTTCCGCCAACACCGGAAGCTGTAGACTTCGATGGTGCCGGGCCGGGAGTATGTCTGATCTGGCATTTGAGCTTTGCCGATGGACTTTCCGGACTCGAACCGGGTAATAACACAACTACCGATTTGGTGGGTGACTTCGATCTGTCGAATTCCATTCGCGTCTATCGCAACCAACCGGAAGGCGGTACTATTGAAGGTGGCCCTTTTCATTTTACAGTAGGTGATGGCATTGAAGACAACATCTGGGTGACCGTTCGCAATGAAAAAGGAACCCAGTTCAAATGGGTGATCACAGATAAAGAAGGTACTATTCTTGGAATTCCTCAGGATCCGGAGCAGGTAAACTTCGATGGTGCCGGAGGTGGTGTATGTCTTGTATGGCATCTCTCTCATACCAATGATCTAACGGGTCTTCAAGTAGGAAATAATGCGCTAACCGATTTAGAAGGTTGTTATGACTTTTCAGAACCTGTACGTGTGTATCGGGAAGAAGCACTTAACGGAGGAGAGATCAGCACCAATGATGACACCAATATCTGTTTGGTAGATGGCGAAGTGCGTATAAATGTATCGGTAGAAGGAGCCGTCGGCGAAAACAAAAGATGGGTATTAACAGATGATGGCGGAAAAATAATTCAGGTTGAATTCAATCCCTATTTCACTTTTACGAATGAAGGTGTATGTCGAATTTATCATATCTCTTATGATGAAGTAAACGGATTGCAAAGAGGAAAATATTTACAGGATGTAACCGGAAACTTTGACCTTTCAAATGAAATTGTGGTGAATCGTAATGATCCTGATGGTGGAGTTATCGAAGGTGGACCGTTTGAGTTTGTAGTAGGTGACGGTGAACCTGATAACGTATGGGTAACGGTACGGAATGAAAAAGGACTTAATTTTCAATGGGTGGTGACAGACGAGGAAGGCGTTATTCTGGGCTTGCCTGAAAATCCGGAAGCTGTCGATTTTGACGGAGCCGGACTCGGGGTTTGCCTGATCTGGCATTTAAGTTTTGCCGACGGACTTACCGGACTCGAACCAGGCAACAATGCAACCACCGATCTGGAAGGGTGTTTTGATTTCTCAGATCCGATACGAGTCTATCGTCGTGAAGCAATTGAAGGTGGTGAGATTGCCGGCGGACCTTTTGAGTTCTGCGTAGGCGATGGAACACCGGATAATGTGTCCGGGATTACTCTGGAAGGAAATTCAGGAGCCAATTCGCAATGGATCGTAACCGATGAACAGGGGAACATCCTCGGGCTTCCGCCGATGCCTTCGGCTGTTGACTTTGACGGAGCAGGACCGGGTGTTTGTCTGATCTGGCATATAAGTTTTGCTGATGGTCTTACCGGACTCGAAGCTGGAAACAATGCAACCACAGATTTGGTGGGAGACTTTGATCTGTCAAATTCCATTCGGGTGTATCGCAATCAGCCTAATGGCGGGATCCTTAAAGGAGGACCCTATACTTTTACGGTTGGAGATGGTATTCCCGATAATGTATCCAATATCACCCTGGAAGGAAACTCAGGAGCCAATTCGCAGTGGGTGGTCACCGATGAAAACGGAACTATTTTAGGACTTCCTCCTACACCGGAAGCTGTCGACTTTGATGGTGCAGGTCCCGGGGTATGCCTGATCTGGCATTTGAGTTTCGCTGATGGACTTACCGGACTTGAACCAGGCAACAATGCAACCACCGATCTGAAAGGGTGTTTTGATTTCTCTGATCCGATACGAGTCTATCGTCGTGAAGCGATTGAAGGTGGTGAGATCGCAGGCGGACCTTTTGAGTTCTGCGTAGGCGATGGTACACCGGATAATGTCTCCGGGATTACTTTAGAAGGAAACTCAGGACCTAACTCTGGATGGATCGTAACCGATGAACAGGGGAACATCCTCGGGCTTCCGCCCATGCCTTCGGCTGTTGATTTTGACGGTGCAGGACCGGGTGTATGTTTAATCTGGCATATCAGTTTTGAGGATGGTCTTACCGGATTAGAACCGGGTAATAATGCGACCACCGATTTGGTGGGAGACTTTGATCTTTCGAATGCGATTCGTGTCTATCGCAATCAGCCGAATGGCGGAATCCTTAAAGGTGGACCTTATACTTTTACGGTCGGAGATGGTATCGTAGACAATGTATCCAATATCACCCTGGAAGGAAACTCAGGAGCCAATTCGCAGTGGGTGGTCACCGATGAAAACGGAACTATTTTAGGACTTCCTCCTACACCGGAAGCTGTCGATTTTGATGGAGCCGGACCGGGAGTATGTCTGATCTGGCATTTGAGTTTTGCCGACGGACTTACCGGACTCGAAGCTGGCAACAATGCAACCACCGATCTGAAAGGGTGTTTTGATTTCTCAGACCCGGTAAGGGTTTACCGAATCGAGGCTATCGAAGGTGGTGAGATCGCTGGCGGACCTTTTGAGTTCTGCGTAGGCGACGGAACACCCGATAATGTTTCAGGAATTACTTTAGAAGGAAACTCAGGACCTAATTCGGGATGGATCGTCACGGATGAACAGGGGAATATCCTCGGGCTTCCGCCGATGCCTTCGGCTGTTGACTTTGACGGAGCAGGACCCGGTGTTTGTCTGATCTGGCACATCAGTTTTGCCGATGGACTTACCGGCTTAGAACCTGGTAATAATGCGACCACCGATCTGGTAGGTGATTTTGATCTGTCAAATTCCATTCGGGTGTATCGCAATCAGCCTAATGGCGGAATCTTAAAAGGCGGACCTTATACTTTTACGGTCGGAGATGGTATCGCAGACAATGTCTCTAGTATTACCCTGGAAGGAAACTCAGGAGCCAATTCCCAGTGGGTAGTAACCGATGAAAACGGAAACATATTAGGACTTCCCCCAACACCGGAAGCTGTCGACTTCGACGGAGCCGGTCCCGGGGTATGCCTGATCTGGCATTTGAGTTTTGCCGATGGACTTACCGGACTCGAAGCTGGCAACAATGCAACCACCGATCTGGAAGGGTGTTACGACCTTTCAAACCCGGTTCGTGTGCTACGAAACGAAAGTACCAGTGGCAGTATTCAGAAAGTATCTTTGTTTCCTATTCCGGCGAGAGATATAATCAATCTGGACTTTAAGGGAACTATGACTGATGAATTACAATTTTTTGTGTACGACCTAAGTGGTAATGACCTTAGCGCAAGAACCAGTTTCGTATCGCAAACCAACACCCTGGATGTAGCATCACTACCATCGGGTATCTACTTATTAAGAATAATAGATGAAAAAGGAAAAAGTGTTTCACGTAAAATCGTGATTCAATAATGTGAAGGGAAGGTTTGTGAGACTTCCCTTGAACGAAGCACCCGGATCTTGTATAGACCGGGTGTTTTTTTTAATTAGTAATTCGGTTAAAGTATTGAGCAGGGTTCCATAATTACATTGAATTCACCGCACATCCACACCATTTGTTTCCTTCAAATATTCTATAACTGATCATGATTTCATGCGACCCACTCTGATTATTCCTGAGCTCAGAAATAGGATAATCATAAGAATAGCTTACAGAAAGACGCTCCATCAATCGAAAACCAGCCAGAGCATAGAAAGACTCTTTATTCCGATACGAAATGCCTGCCCAAAGCCTGTTCTGATACTCGGTCTTCACACTAAGGTCCCACTGCAACGGTGCATCAACCAACGTTCTGATCACTCCCGCAGGTATCACAGTCCAGTCCCTGTCAAGACTTATACGGCTTCCGATGAGAAAATTAAAGTTCCTGTTAAGTCGACCCGTGGTAAGTACTCCACTTTGCACATCATACGGAATTCGGCTATCCAGCAATTGATTCGCCGAAAAACCCAGAAACAAATAGTTAGAATACGCATACATCCCCAAACTGATATCCAGATTGGTGGTACTGAAACTCTGTATAAGAATATCCTGTGGGTTGTCTACCAATACTACTTCATTTTCATCAAAACGAAACTGGCTACCACCCACATAGGTACCTAAAGACACAAACCAATCGTTGGATACCTTTAGATGATAGGCATAACTCACGTAGTAGCCCGAACGGGAGATAGGACCTGTTTCATCCGAATAGATGAAAGCTCCAAGACCGGAGTGAGACTCCGTGATATCTGACCGATCGGAAAACAACAACCCCGACGGACTCTGGAAAGTAAAAGTCGCCGTCTTAGGAGCGCCGGGAAAACCCGTCCACTGATTACGATAGGCAAGAGCGAACTCCAGATAGTTCTCTGTGCCGGTGATAGCAGGATTCAGTACCATAGAATTCTGTAAATATTGCGAAAACTGAGGGTTTTGCTGGGAAAAAACAGCCAACCATGATAGCATACTAAACAGAACTAGTAGGTGATTTTTAAAATTCATCTCGACATTTTTTTTGATAAGAATGGGGTGGTTTTATCTGATTATGGTAATAAATCCCTTGAATACCTGTCGGCTGGGGTCATTCAATTCCAATATGTAATAGTAGGTAGCAACAGGAAGCGGATTCCCACGATAATAACCATACCAATCATTTTTGTAATTCGAAGCTTCATGAACTTTATTACCCCAACGATTGTAAATATGTAATCGATTATTGGGATAAGCTTCTAGTCCTTCTATCATAAACATATCGTTGCTGCCATCTCCATTGGGTGTCATCGCTGAGGCGATTCTTAAAGCGGATGGACCCGAAGGCTCGCAATTACCTACGACTTCTATCGTGAAAGGACCTGCCGTCGCAGTGCAAAAACCGTCTTCTACAATAAGAGTATATGCACCAGGTACCAAAGCAGGCAAATTAAGGCTAGTGCCTACGATGGTTCCTGTTGCATTTTCCCAACGGTAAGTTTCATTGCCGGATGAATTTAAAATTCGTATCCCGCTGATACTCCCGTTGGCCTGACCACAATCCGCGCTAGTCAGGGTGATGGCACTGGTATCTATAACAGGACCTGCGTTTTCGGCAAGGATAAAAGGTCCTGCTGTTGTTGTACAACTACCATCGGTAACCATAAGGCGATAGCTACCCTGTCCTACTCCGGTGAGCACTATACCCGTACCTACCTCGGTGCCGGAGGCATCGGTCCAGCTGTAGATCTCACTGCCGGAGTTTCCAGATACTGTGATCCCGGTAATGCTGCCGTTGGCCTGTCCGCAATCAGGATCGGATAGCCGGATGTTACTGCTATCTAATATAGGACCTCCGTTTTCGGCAAGGATGAAAGGTCCGGCGGTATCGGTGCAGCTTCCGTCTGTGACAGTCAGGGTATAGTCCCCCTGTCCAACATTGGATAAATCCATCGTTGTCCCTACTTCTGTCCCCGAAGCATCGGTCCAGCTGTAGGTCTCACTGCCAGAGTTTCTGGATACTGTGATCCCGGTAATGCTCCCATTGGTTTGACCGCAGTCTGCATTATTGATCATGATATTAGAAGCATCGAGGACAGGACCCCCATTATCCGTAAGTGTAAACGGACCGGCGGTATCACTACAGCTTCCGTCTGTGACGGTCAGGGTATAGTCCCCTTGTCCGACATTGGATAAATCCACCGTTGTTCCCACTTCTGTCCCCGAGGCATCGGTCCAGCTATAGGTCTCACTGCCGGAGTTTCCGGATACTATAATCCCGGTAATGCTCCCGTTGGCCTGTCCGCAATCAGGATTGGTAATTAATACATTGGTGTCATTTAGTAAAATGGAACAACTATTATTAACAAAAACGGTCACTTGATCAGTCGCTGTGCATCCTCCTCCAAAATCCGCAGTAACGGTGTAGGTAGTGGTTTGGGCAGGCGAAACCGTTGGGTTTTGCAGATTTTCCTGGCCAGATAACGAAGGATCTGCCGGACTAGCTGTCCAGGTATAGGTAGGCGTGCCGCTGCTGGGAGTTGCCGTAACAGTTGCGCTGTCTCCAGCATTAATAGTTTGGTCAGGACCTGCATCAACGGTTTGTGCGCACGTAGCGTTTACTGTAATGGTCACTTGATCAGTCGATGTACAGCCCCCGCCGAAGTCAGCTGTAACCGTATAGGTTGTGGTTTGGATAGGTGAAACCATTGGGTTTTGCAGATTCTCCTGTCCTGAAAGGGAAGGATCTGCCGGACTAGCTGTCCAGGTATAGGTGGGTGTGCCCGAATTAATGGTTGCCGTCAAAACAGTATTATTGCCTGAATTTATCGTCTGGTCAGGGCCTGCATCGACGGTTTGTACGCACGTAGCGTTTACTGTAATGGTCACTTGATCAGTCGATGTACAGCCTCCACCGAAGTCAGCTGTAACCGTATAGGTTGTGGTTTGGATAGGTGAAACCGTCGGGTTTTGCAGATTTTCCTGTCCGGATAACGATGGATCCGACGGACTGGCGGTCCAGATATACGTCGGGCTACCGCCGGTAGGTGTTGCCGTAAGAGTTGCGCTATCTCCGGCATTTATCGTTTGGTCTAAGCCTGCGTCCACACTTCCTGAATTTCCTGAAACAGGCTCTACAATCACATTATCGATAAAATAAAAGGCTTCTGCACTTCCTTGCCCGGGAACTAAATCAAGAAACGTGGTGTTTGCCAGATTCTCAAATTTACCTATAGTCACAAATTCCTCACCGCCGTTGGCAACATAAGGAGACGCGAAGGTTACTGTTTGCCAACTATCGGTATTGGTGAAATAGGTTCCGGCAGGAGTTTTCAACGAAGGGTTTACTCCGAGTTCTCCGTCCGAACCATTGATGGTCACCGCATTATTGGAAAAATAAACTCCCATTTGATCTGTAGCATAATTTCTTGCTACCCTAAGGCGAATATCAAATTGTACGGTATAACTTTGACCTGCCACCATAGGTGAGGCTAAGCGTGCCTGCACATATTCTTTACGATCATCTCCATATTCCACTGCATAGTAATACGTGTAAAACCCAACGAAACCTTGACCGGGATAAGATGAAGGTATTCCACTCATAAATGGCGCACCCAGAGCACACTGGTGAAACAGCGTAGGTGTACCATCGTTAGGTGAATACCATTCCCTTACATTCCTGCCCAAATCGTTGCTATTAAGAGATCTTTGGTTAGGACAACGCCTAATCTCTTCAAATCCAGGATTGGGAGCCAGATTTAAAGTTGGACAAGGTTCTGGACAATTATTTTCAACAATAAATGTACCATCAACCAACTGACCACAGGTACCATCATCTACTATAAGTTCATAGATTCCTTCAGGTAATCCACTGGGATTTAAATCTGTTGAAATGATGCTTCCATTAGAGTCTGTCCATTGATAGGTGTAACTCCCGGATCCGCCTGAAACAGATAAACCAGTAATAGAACCATCTGTATTTCCACAATTAGCATCATTTATAGTACCCCCAGTAATAGTAAGAACAGGAGTGATATCTTCTACAGATACATCATCTATATAAATGTAAGCATATGAAGTACTTGAAGCACTGCCAACAAAATTAGTGTTGGTATTGGTTCTGAAATTACCGATTGTGAGATGATCTTCTCCTCCTCCAGTATTCGTAAAGTTCATAGTAAACTCCCTCCACCGAGTTTCATTAGTTATAAACTGACCTGTAGGTGTCTCGACTTGTGGACTTAATGTTACAGCTTGTGCATTCGTGGGAGTAAATCTACCGTTAGAAAAATAGATGCCAATCCTATCAGTATTACGTCTTGCACCTCTGGGAGAAGCTAATTTTAATTTTACCCGATAAGTCCGGCCATTGCATAGTGCTGTTTTTAGAGGAACTTGTACATACTCTCTGTAATCATTGTTCGTATATGTAAACCCTCCAAGATGCCCATTACCAGTTGCCGGACCAATAGTAGATGTATACCTATCTGAACAGGTATGAAAAAAATCTGAAGATGCTCCTAATGCTGAAATATCATTATCCTCCCAAAACTTTATATAATCTTTTATTCTGGGTATTCCCAGTGTATTTATTGAAGTATTTGGTGGACAAACATCAAACTCCTCAAAACTGGCATTGGGTACAAGATTTTGGGCGATACCATAAAAATTAGACAGCAGAAAACCTACCAATATTAAAAATCGTTTCATAAAATAGCATGTTAAGTGCATGGGACCTTAACTTAACGAGGAAACTATTTTTACGATATAATTCAGGACTTAACTAAGGCTTACAGCACCTTAGCAATACCTTACATCATTTGCAAAGTCCTTTCTTTAAAGGGTTTTCGGAGAGTATAAATTTTAAGATAAAAATGCAATGTTCTTTAGAGAGGTAGTACTATGTACTTTTTTTTAACTTGTAAAGGAATGTAAAAAATCAAATACACTTTGTTCTTTAGGTAAATTAAGTTTCTTTTTCAGTCTATGTACTGTGACATGAAGACCACTTTGGGTGACATTTAAAATTTGTCCTATTTCTTTATAAGATAAATTCATTTTTATAAACGCGCAAAGCCTTAATTCATTCATGGAAAGGTCAAAACTACCTTTTAATTTTTCGATATAGTTGGGATGTACTTCTTCGAAATGTTTAAAAAACATATCCCACATTTTATCAAGCTCCAGATTATCATTAATGTTGACTTGAGCGCTTCTAATCTGATTTTTATCCCCTTCGGAGCTAATCTTTTGAGAGAGCCGTTCTAATAACTCATTGATTTTAAGAAGTAAATCATTTTTAATAGCAAGATGTGCAGACGAAGAAATGTATTGTCTGTTTAGAAGATCATATTTTTCTTCTGTTTGATTTAAGTTTTCTGAAAGTTCTGTTTGTTTGATCCGTGACGCTTTCAACTTTCTTTTGGAGAATATATAAATCATAAATAAACAAATCAAAACTATAATTGTCACGACAATAGCTATTAACAGTACGGTATTTTTTTGGCTGATAGTTTTTAAAAACCCTTCTTCTTTTTTTAGCGATTTGCTTTTTTCATTTTTCAATAAGATTTCTGTAGTCTCAGGTATGTCAGATAATTTATCAATACTATCTTTTAAGAGTCGTGCCTTTTTAAAGTATTTTAAAGATGAGATAGAATCTCCTTTTCGCTCTAGTGCCTTAGATTTGAAATCATTGGCAAGCATTTCTAATTCAAGGTTTTGCAGCAAGCCACTCTCTGCTGACCGTATTACCTTGTCAACGTATATTAGCGTACTGTCAGGCTGTGAAGTTAAAAGATAATTCTCCGCTATCTGAATATGAACGGAAGAAAGAGAACCAATTTTACTAGTAACGTCCTCGCCATCTTTATTATAATAACCCAGCGCTTTTTTGTAATAAGTTAATGCCTTTGAATACAACTCAATACTTTTGTATACTTCTCCTATGAGCATCGTTACCTGAGCACGCGAACCTATATTTTTTTCATCAAACTTTTCAAGGGCTTTTGTATATTGAGTGAGTGCTTTTTCGTAGTCTTTTTTATAATAATGGTTGATATAACCCAGCTTAACAAGGGAAGCGCTTATTAAATCATAATGATCTGGAATTTCTACATTCTCAAAAACGCTGTAAGCTCTTTGATGATTGATCAGAGCTGAGTCTACTAGTTTTAAGTTAAGATAAATGTCTCCTAACCGTGCATAAGCCTGCCCAAGTTCAACAGTTTGTTTTTTTTCACTACCCATAATACTGAGAAGCTCAAGATTTTCCAGAGCATATTTCGCAGAAGTTGAGTAATCTTTTTGCATTGAGAATAGAATACTTAGATTGTTTAATGCTCCGCTAATCATTACGGAATCCTTTAATTCTTTCGAAATAGCTAATTCAGATTTTTGATATCCTATCGCTCTTTCCAGATTATCAGTTCCTCCTTTTAAATAATAAATAACAGCCTTTAATTTCTGTATGTTTGCCGTCCATCTTATATTCTTATATTCATGATTAATTTGTGCTGCTTTGTCAAGCAACACTTCCGCTTTGGCCAGATCAGAATTTCTGTAGTACTTAACAGAATCTATCAATTGTTGATATAGAATTGAATCCGACTTGAATTCCTGGTTTTGTAAATTAGATTGCGAGAAGGCAAAAGAAATTGTACTAAAGACAATTACGATACTTACATTAATTTTCATTGAAATCATGAAATAATTTAATGAGTTATAATCTAAATTTTTGATTCTATATATTTTATGGTGGAGATTTACGTAATTTAGTAATTTACCTGATTATCTCAAAAAAGAATAGTTAAAGATAATTGTTTTTAGTTTTTGAATTGGGATATGTTCTCGAAACATTCCACTTATTTATTCAAATCAAAACTCAATTATGGAAAGCATTTGAATGATCTATCAAAAAGTATAGTAGCGAAACCAAAAAAGCCGAAGCATAAACTTCGGCTTTTCCCTTATGTACTCGAGGTGGGAATCGAACCCACACTCCCGAAAGAACTGGATTTTGAATCCAGCGCGTCTACCAGTTCCGCCACTCGAGCATTTTGTTTTGAGTAGCGTCTACCTCCCGATTCTTCGGGACCGCCACTCGAGCATTTTGGTTTGAGTAGCGTCTATCTCCCGATACTTCGGGGCCGCCACTCGAGCATTTTGGTTTGAGTAGCGTCTATCTCCCGATACTTCGGGGCCGCCACTCGAACTTTCCAATCAAAGAGTCTTGTATTCTTACTCTTTCGTTGGGTGGGCAAATCTAAAAAATATATTTCAATCTTCCTTAAAATTAGATCATATTTCCTTTCGGTCTTCAAATAAATTTCTAAATTTGCACCTCATTTAAAATGACGTCATAATAAGTAACTGTTAGATAATGCCTTACGCAAACCCAGTTCCGAAAATTTTTGGATGTAGACAGAGCATGGATCTGGCTAAAAGTATTGCCGAAGCCTTTGGTGCCGAATTGGGTAAAGTTTCCTTTTCTACCTACAGCGACGGTGAATTTCAGCCGTCTTTCGAAGAATCGGTGCGAGGTTCCAGGGTATTTCTTATAGGATCTACGCATCCGGGATCTGACCATCTAATGGAATTACTCCTGATGTTAGACGCGGCCAAGCGAGCTTCTGCAAGACATATCACGGCAGTAATGCCGTATTTCGGTTGGGCGCGACAAGATCGTAAAGACAAACCAAGAGTTCCTATCGGAGCAAAAATGGTGGCTAAACTTTTAGAGGCTGCTGGAGCTACCCGAATAATTACAATGGACCTGCATGCAGATCAGATTCAGGGATTTTTTGAAAAACCAGTAGATCACCTTTTTGCATCTACTATCTTTCTTCCGTACCTGAGAAGTCTGAATCTTGAAAATCTTACGATTGCTTCTCCTGACATGGGAGGCTCTAAAAGAGCTTATGCCTATTCAAAATACCTGGAAAGCGAGGTAGTGATCTGTTACAAACAACGGAAGAAAGCAAATGTGATCGATCACATGGAGCTTATTGGGGATGTTACGGGTAGACACGTAGTACTGGTAGATGATATGGTAGATACGGCGGGTACACTTACCAAAGCTGCAGATCTTATGATTGAACGCGGTGCTTTAAGTGTTCGGGCGATCACAACTCATGGCATCCTATCAGGAAAGGCCTATGAACGAATCGAAAAATCTAAACTGGAAGAACTGATCATTACAGATTCCATTCCTTTAAAACAGGAAAGTAAAAAAATTAAAGTACTAAGCTGTGCACCTCTGTTTGCAGAAGTTATGACGAGAGTACATGAAAACACATCGATCAGTTCAAAATTTTTAATGTAAATAATTAAATTTAAATATAGAAAATGAAGTCAATTACAATTAAAGGATCTCAAAGAGAAAGCGTGGGCAAAGCAGCGACTAAAGCCTTACGTAATGCTGGACAGGTTCCTTGCGTAGTATACGGAGGAGACGAGCCAGTGCATTTTTCAGCGCATGAATTAGCATTTTCAAAATTAGTCTATACTCCGGATGCTCATACCGTAGTAATTGACCTTGAAGGTGATAAAAAGATCAATGCCATTTTACAGGATATTCAGTTTCATCCCGTATCTGATAAAATTCTTCACATCGATTTCTACAGACTTTTTGATGACAAAGAGGTTACTCTTGAGGTACCTGTGAAGAAGGTAGGTAATGCTCCCGGTGTGATCAAAGGGGGTGTGCTACGTATTAACAAGCGTAAACTAAAAGTAAAAGCTCTTCCTAAAAATTTACCAGATTATATAGAAGCAGATGTTTCTAATCTGGAAATTGGTAACAAACTTTATGTTACCTCTATAGCGCAAGATAATTTTAAATTATTGCATCCAGATAACACAGTAGTTTGTCAGGTAAGAATCTCGCGTGCCGCGATGAAAGCAGCTCAGGATGCTGCCAAAGAAGAAAAAGCAGCAGCGAAATAAGCATTTATTCTGTTCAAAAACATCCCGCATCGCCGGGATGTTTTTATTTTTACACCATGCTAAAAAAATTGATCTCATATCTTGGAAACAATCCTTTAAAATCATCAGAATCCATTAGTAAAGAAAAGGACCTTATGAAAAAGTTTTTGATCGTGGGACTAGGGAACATAGGACCGAACTATGAAAACACGCGCCATAATATCGGATTTAAAATACTGGATCATTTTGCGAAAGAAGAAGCACTTTCGTTTGAGAACTTAAAGCTGGGAGCTGTTACTACGCACAAGATCAAAGGGCGTACGCTAATATTTCTAAAGCCTGCTACTTACATGAATCTGAGTGGAAAAGCTGTGAAATACTGGATGGAAAAGGAGAAGATCCCTTTGGAAAATATACTTGTGATCACCGATGATATCAATTTACCATTTGGCAGCATTCGTTTAAAAGCTAAAGGAAGCCATGGCGGCCATAACGGACTTAAAGATATAGAACTTCAATTGGCAACTTCCAAATACCATCGGTATCGGTTTGGGGTTGGTGCAGAATTCTCTAAAGGAAGACAGGTTGATTATGTCTTGGGCGAATGGAACGAGGAAGAAACAGCCAAACTACAGGAGCGACTTGAAAGATCTACTGAACTCATCAAATCTTTTGTTCTTGCTGGTGCCGCGCGAACCATGAATGAATTTAACAATACCTGATTACTCTTCTGTTTCTTCGGGTACTTCCTCTTTTTTCTTGTTGGGTAAAAAGAAACGAAGCATAATTTCATGAGTTCCGCTCCCCAGATCATTCAGCTCAGAGCGTAGCGAACTATCGTACGCGTAGCCTGCTTGCAGCCAGTCGGTTGCTTTGATCAGGGCGAGTCCGCTAATACCACTATCCGTTCTGTAGGCAACACCAAACTCAAATTTCTTTTTAAATTCTGCGGCTGCGGTGATCGTAGCCGAAAAAGGAGCTCCGTTTACATAGCGACCTAAGACCGATGGTTTCAATAGCCAGTCTTCTGCAATTTCATAATTATATCCTCCGGCAACATATATATGTAATTCGTTTGTTGCTTCCACCACGGTGCCATCAACCTCCTCCAGGCGATCGGAACTCAGCAATCCAGGCGTAGATAGTGATACAAAATAGGCTTCATTTTTTAAAAGGAACCCTATTCCTACATTTGGACTAAAATTACTTTGATCTACCAACAGCGGATCTGCAGTATAGTTAAAGGCATTGAGTCCACCCGCATTTATATCGAGTATGTTACCTCCCGCTTTCAAACCGAGAAAAAGATCGGTATCTTCATCTACACGCAGTTTATAGGAGAAGTCTACAAATAGAGATGTCTGTTTTTCAATGAACGTCTGATCGTTGATCACAGATACTCCAAGGCCTATTTTATCAGATAGAGACGTACTGGCAAGAAAGGTCTGGGTTCGTGGTGCTTCATCAATTCCCTGCCACTGACTCCTTACATTCAATGAAAAACTTGTAATACCTTCATATCCTGCTGCTGCCGGATTAAACGCATTCAGGTTATATCTGTAAAAAACGTAATCTGATTGTTGCTGGGCAGAAATTGAAAGACTTAAAAAGAATACACTTACAACAAACAGCTTTTTTATATTAGAATTCATTCTATTTGAAAAATTAGAAAACAACATTAATAAGTAATATAAATCCATCCGTTAAAATCTATCGATCCGTCTCCCCCAAGATCTATCTGATAATAATAAGGCCCTGCCGGTAAGCGTTCGCTTCGATCATCATAAGTGGCGTTCCAGTTATTTGTATAACCTACCGCCTTAAAGACTTCACTGCCAGACCTGTTATAGACACGTACTACGGCATCTGGATAGAGTTCTATATTAATAATGTTCCATGTATCATTAATTCCATCACCATTAGGAGTGATCGCCTCCGAAACTAGGATATCCTCATCACAAACATCTCCCTCTCCATCATTATCTATATCTCTTTGATCAGGATTAAACTCCAATGGACAATTATCCTGTGCATCTAAAATACCGTCATTGTCATCATCTTCATCACAAATATCCCCAATGCCATCCAAATCATTATCTGACTGATCGGGATTAGCGGTTAGCGGACAATTATCATTTACATCTAAAACACCATCATTATCGTCGTCTTCATCACAGGGGTCTCCAATTCCATCCCCATCGTTATCAGCCTGATCTAAATTCACTATCAATGGGCAATTATCATTCTGGTCAAGTATGCCATCTGCATCGTCATCGTCATCACAGGCATTTCCGTCTCCATCCCCATCTGTATCAAGTTGATTCGTATTTTCAACATTGGGGCAGTTATCGTTTACGTCTAAAACACCATCTCCATCTGCATCCGGAAGAAAAATCCCTCCGGCACACACTTCCAGGTCAAATGTGTTGATCGCGCCACCATCAAAATCAAAAGTATCTTCTACGATAAGTGCCCAGTTTCCTCTTGAAGATTCTCCATTAAAAGTGCTCAAAGCCTGAAGTGGTATTAAAGTACCTGTGAGCGCGGGATTTGAACCGCAAACGGGATTTATACCATCATCGTCATAAGTTACTTGCATATTCTCACTGTCGTTACAGTCAAACGCAAATAAAACTACCTCCGTTCCGGCAGGAGACACTAAGGTGATGCGCAGGTCTGAAATGAAGGAATGAGTAATATTCAAGGTTACATTAATATCGGTAATCGGCAGATCGTCTGGTACGAAAACGCTTGCGATCTCCGTAGGTGTTCCGGTATCCGAAATGGTCACAGGAACATCGCCTGAAGGGAAGGTTTTACAATTGACTTCTGCGGTAGTAAAGCTAAACGGAGTTCCAAAATTACTTTCACCGCAATCATTTTTACTTTTTACTCTCCAATAATAGGTAGTTAGTGAAGCGAGTGTGGACGGAACATAGGAAGTGGTAATTAAAGAAGCTGATTCGACAATGGAATTAAACCCGGCATCGGTCGCGATCTCAAGGTCATAAGAAGCTGCCAGCGGATCTGGCTGCCAGATTAATGCTTCGGTAAAGAAAACATCGGTTGCACCGTCTGAAGGACTCTGTAAAACGACATCAGTAAGCGTATCGGCTGAAACGATCAAATTGAACGTGATGTTTTGTGAGACCGAAGTTGCTGTTCCCGTTATCGTAAACGGATATGCCCCGGGAGTCACGTTTGAAGATCCTGTAATTAACATTTCTACTTCAGTCCCATCATTGGTAACACTTGCCGGCGTAAAACTAACTGAGAGTCCTGACGGCAAACCGGAAGCAGTAAAGTTGGTTTGTTCGTTAAATCCTGAGAAGGTATTATAGGTGAAATCAACCGTGAGATTATCTGGTTGACAAATAAGTGCTTCCACGAATGGAAAGTTCATTACAAATTCAGAGCCTTCAACGGTTATCACTCCGCTATTGACGGCCAGAAAAATATTATTGGATGCACGTATCATCAATCTGCCATTAGTGGTATCGATACCGCCGGGTACGACGAGTTTATGCGAGCCATCATTTTCGGTATTTTGAACAAGAACAATGGGAAAAGTCACGCCCGCGTCCAGTGATAACAGAATATCAACTTGCTGCGCATTAATAGGTGCCGAACTGGTTCCTGCCACATCCCAGGTTATGGTCTCTATTTCTCCTGACTTCCATGTAACCGCTTCTGTTTGTGAGGTAACAACAAAAGGTCCACTGTCTTCATCAACGGTTATTTCTACCAGATCTGAACTTGTCTGCCCTCCTCCTGGTACATTATCTCGAACTGTAAGGGCAAAATTAAAACTTCGCCCTGCATTTGAAACGGTCTCCCATGCGTCATTTAATGACGGATTTTCTTGCGTGAGATTTCCAGTTAAGATCCTACTTAGCCTTGGGAAATAACGAACAGGATCTGTAGAAGGAGGAATCGACCTGAAATTAGCTCCTAAAGTATTTGAGGGACCGAAATTCGAATTGGTAATAATCCCGTCATCAATTTGCTCCCATGTATAGGTTAACACATCTTCCGATGCAGGATCTGAAAGGTCGGGGTCGGTTGCAGATCCTTCCAGTACAAAAGCAGTTCCTTTAGGAATCGTATGGTCACTTCCTGCATTGGCAACCGGCGGATTGTTGGTAAGTGCCACCTCTTCATCACAATCGGTGGTCGCTATATAATCTGTGATCTGATCGATACTGGCATAATGAAAATAAGGATCGCTGTTCAATTGTACATTATTTGCTCCTGTGATGCCGGCATACCCCATGATCGTTGTTCCACTTCCGGGTTCGTAATTTACCCCGAAACCTTCTGATTCAAAGGACCAGGTGTGATTTGCTCCGAATTGATGACCTATCTCATGAGATACATAGTCAATATCAAAAATATCTCCTGTAGGTTCTGTCGTAGCCGAAAATGCACTCCCTTTTCTACCATCGATACAAACACATCCTATACAACCTGCATTACCGTTGTCACTTGCCTGATGAAACAAGTGTCCTACATCATAATTATTTTCCCCTACCTGCTCGGTAAGTACCGTTTGTACGGCAAGATTAAGCCCCGAAGCTTCATACGGATCGGTTTCTGGATCAAGAAAAATAACATCCTGTGTTTCATCTACAACGATCAGAGATATTCCGAGATCTATTTCGTACACCTCATTTACTCGGGTAACTGTGGCATTGATTGCAGAAAGAGCTCCTTCAACAGTACCTCCGTGAAAGGCAGTATATTCACCAGTTGTGGAAACGGCTAGCTCATAGATCCTTAATATCTGATCGTTGTTATCGCGAAGAGCACTAAAATTGATCTTAGATAGTTTTGCCGTCTCAGTAGAGCAGTTTATTCCTGTTTTTGATTTTCTGGAATCTCTGGTATAGATAATGTACTCATTACTGCTTTTAGTAAACTTCTCCATGAAGACTGTACGGCCGTTTTCAAAGGTCATCATGTGTTGTACACCAAAACGAGAAACACTAAAACGCACCCTAACTTTTTCTTTTTTGCCAAAACCGATATACGATTTGATCTCCGGATACAATTTGCTCAATCCGGAAGCTAATACCGGAGCTTCATATATTGAAAAAGAGATCAGGTTTCCCTTCTCATCCGGCAGCGAAACCAGCAGTTCAACAGATCTAGAATTTGCCTTACGTAAAGGGGCTGCCTGAAGACTGTTTTTAAAGGCTTCTTCATCTAAAGACATTAGGGAGAAACCTTCTGTTTTAAGTTCACGTAGTGTTGTATGAGTCGCCTTGTTATCTGAGGTTATTTGATTCCAGTATTGTTGGCCCTGTACATGATAAAAGGAAAGAAAAAATATGGTGATTGCAAAAACATACCGTAAGTTTGTTTTCATAGAGAAGTAAAATTTTTTACTTTAATAAAGATAATAGTAACAAACATAAGTTATTTTTGCTTTTTGTCTGTCTTTTTAGGTGATAACATTCAACGACATAAAAAATTTTAACAATCCGGTTCGTACAATTGTAACTATCGGAACTTTTGATGGAGTTCATATAGGTCATCGGAAGATTATTCAAAAATTAGTCGCAGGTGCTTCTGCAAATGACCTGAGATCTACGCTCCTCACTTTTTTCCCACACCCGAGAATGGTGCTGCAACAAAATTCTGACCTCAAGCTCATAACCACCCTTCCTGAAAAACAACAGATTCTTGAAAAAACAGGACTGGATCAATTAATTGTTCAACCCTTTACAAAAGAGTTTTCCAGACTAACAGCACAAGAATTCGTAAAAGAGATTTTAGTAGATCAGCTGCATGTACAAAAGATGGTGATAGGATACGACCATCGTTTTGGACGTAATCGTACTGCCACCATCAAAGATCTCATGGAATACGGAAGTACATTTAATTTTGATGTTGAAGAAATTTCTGCCGAAGAAATTAATGAAGTGTCTGTGAGCTCAACGAAAATTAGAAATGCCCTTAATGAAGGAGATATTACTACCGCAAATGCTTACCTTGGGTATGAATTTATGCTTACCGGAATCATTGAACACGGAAAAGGTTTGGGTAGACAAATAGATTTTCCTACGGCTAATCTAAAGATTAAGGAAGACTACAAACTTATTCCTGCCAACGGTGTTTACGTTGTAAAAAGTATGCTCTACGATCGACAGGTTTACGGGATGATGAATATAGGTTTTAATCCTACTGTAAATGGGTCTAAGAAAACCGTAGAGATTAACTTTTTTGATTTTGATGCTGATCTTTACGGTCAGGAAATTCAAGTAGATATGCTTGGCCGGCTGAGAAATGAAGAACGCTTTGACTCGGTGGATATGCTTAAAGAACAGCTCAAGAAAGATAAAACGCATGCGCTTGAATTTATTCGAAAAAGAAAGTAGAGATCAGTTTCTTTTCAAAGAAATAGACAACGCCCCTCTTATTGTCTTCAGAATACTGTTTGGGATCCTTATTTTTTTGGAATCTGTAGGCGCCATTTTTACCGGATGGGTAAAAAAAACAATGGTTGAACCGGAATTCACCTTTAGTTTTATTGGGCTTGAGTGGCTACAACCTCTTCCGGGTAACGGTATGTATTTTTACTACCTTGTTATGGGCATCGCAGGGCTTCTTGTAATGTTGGGGTATCGCTATCGTTTTAGCATGTTTGTTTTTACGGTTATGTGGACGGCCACCTATCTCATGCAAAAAGCATCTTACAACAATCATTATTACCTACTTATTTTGATTTGCGCTATTATGTGCATTTTACCCGCTAACAGGTATTTATCTCTGGACGTTAAACGTAAGCCTTCATTGCGATCTCTTACCATGCCTCGCTGGTGTAGTCTGATCATTATTCTTCAATTATGGATCGTGTACACCTATGCTTCTGTTGCAAAAATTTATCCGGACTGGCTGGACACTTCTGCCATCGAAAGTCTCATGGCATCACGCACCAACTATCCGGTGATTGGAGAATATCTAGCAAACAAGACCCTCCATTATATTATTGCCTATACGGGTATTTTTTTCGATCTGTTAGTGGTACCTCTACTACTATGGAAACCTACTCGAAATTTTGCGTTTGTAGCCTCTATTTTCTTTCACATATTCAATTCGATCGTTTTTCAAATTGGTATTTTCCCCTATTTATCTCTTGCTTTTATCGTGTTTTTTTATCCCCCGGAAACTATCCGGAGCATATTTCTTAAAAAAAGAAAACCTCCCATCGACAGGAACTATGCTCTGCGAGTACCTGCGAATAAAAACATCTACATTTCCATGGCAATTATATACTTTATCATTCAGATCGGTTTACCGCTCAGACATTGGTTGATAAAAGACGATGTATTATGGACAGAGGAAGGTCATCGAATGAGTTGGCGTATGATGTTGCGCACCAAAAGCGGATACATCTCTTTTAAAGTAGTAGATAAAAAAACAGGAAAAACCACTTACATTTCTCCACGCAATTTTCTCAGTCCGAAACAAGCCGGAATGGTCACTTCGAAACCCGACGTTATCTGGCAGTTCGCACAACGTATCAAAAAGCAACAGGCGGCAGAGGGTAAGGATGTCTCTATTTATGCCATAGGAAAAGTAAGGGTAAACGGCGGATCACTTAAAACACTTATCGACCCCGAAGTAGATCTGGCTGCCGAAGAATGGTCTCATTTTTCACATCACGATTGGATATTGCCCTACGAACGTTCAGAAAAAGAATAAGACGGTCTTTTCTTTTTGATATTTACATTAAATTTGTTCCCTTAAATAGCGTAAACACGGTATTATACAATCGCAAACAGACTATGTTACAAGTACAATTTATAAGAGAGAATAAAGAAAGTGTTATCAAAGCACTTGAGAAGCGAAATATGGATGCTACAGAAATAATTGAAGCAGTGATCTCTCATGACGAAGCGCGAAGAAGTCTTCAGACTCAGCTAGATCAAACACTTTCTCAATCTAATAAATTGTCTAAAGAAATAGGGCTATTATTTAAGACTGGAGAAGCGCAAAAAGCAAATGAGCTTAAACAAGAAACCGTTACTTTAAAAGAGCGGTCTAAGGAACTCGGAGATGAATTGAATGCAACAGCGGAGGAACTGCAAAAGCTTTTGTATACTCTGCCCAATGTCCCTCATACTTCAGTTCCTAAAGGAAATACAGATGAAGACAACGAAGAAGTTTACAGGGAAGGAGATATCCCCGAACTGCACGATAATGCTTTACCGCACTGGGAACTTGCGCAAAAATATGATATTATAGATTTTGAGCTGGGAAATAAAATTACAGGAGCTGGCTTTCCAGTTTACAAAGGAAAAGGTGCCAGGCTTCAAAGGGCATTGATCTCGTATTTTTTAGATAAAAATACAGCTGCGGGTTACACCGAATATCAGCCTCCGCTCGTCATTAATGAAGCTTCGGGATATGGAACCGGACAGTTGCCTGACAAGGAAGGAATGATGTATTACATTAGTGAAGATGATCTTTACCTGATTCCTACAGCCGAGGTTCCGGTAACCAATTTTTTTAGAGATGAATTGCTTACCGAAGATCGTTTTCCCATTTGCTGTACCGCTTATACACCTTGTTTTAGAAGAGAAGCGGGAAGTTATGGAGCTCACGTAAGAGGGCTTAACAGACTGCATCAATTTGATAAAGTAGAGATCGTTAGAATCGAACATCCGGAAAAGTCTTATGAGGCTTTAGACGGAATGGTAGCGCATGTGAAATCTATTTTACAAGAACTGCAATTACCCTATCGTATTCTTAGATTGTGTGGCGGAGATTTAGGTTTTACCTCAGCCCTTACCTATGATTTCGAATTGTATTCTACCGCGCAAAATCGATGGCTTGAGATCAGTTCCGTTTCAAATTTTGAAAGTTTTCAGGCGAACAGACTCAAACTCCGTTACAAGGATAAAGAAGGAAAAAGTCAATTGGCCCATACTTTGAATGGAAGTGCCTTAGCGCTTCCCAGAGTACTTGCAGGCATACTTGAAAATTTCCAGACGCCAGAAGGTGTTCTGATACCCGAAGTACTTCGGCCGTATACAGGTTTTGATCGTATTGATTAATAGTTGTGCTTAAATTATTCGGCTTTTTGTAGATTACAGCTTCCGACATCAAACCTAGGATACCAGCATGCTATTTTATAGGAACGGCTAAGGTCTGGACTTTAATCATTACTTCTTTTTTCATAATATTAACGGTATATAAAGACTTCAAACCTTATATTTGAAGTAAACCTTACTATGTTGAAAAAGTATCTTTTCCTTTTCTTTGGATTATTGATCACGTTCGGCCGGGCACAAAATGATGCATTGGCAAGACAATATTTTGAAAACGGAGAATTCGAGAAAGCACTTGGTTTTTATGAGAAATTATACAAACAAAATCCGGAGCGTTCCGATTTTCTTCAAAATCTTATCGTAAGTTATCAACAATTAGAAAAATACGAGAAGGTAGAAGAGCTGTTACTCCCCTTTATCAAAAAAACTTTCTACGCCCCAAACCTTCTTGTTGAATTAGGTTATAATTACGATCTGCAGGGAAACGAGAATTTAGCGAAGGAGTATTATGAGCGAGCGCTTGATCAGGTAGCAGAAAACCCGGGATATGCATTTATGATCGGAGCGAGTTTCAAGAAAAAATCATTGTTGCAGTATGCATTGCGTACCTATGAAGAATCCGTCAAAATAAACCCGAATACCAATATAAAATTAGAGATCGCAAGAATTTACGGAGAGCTGGGTGATATCGAAAAAATGTTTTCCAATTATCTTGAATTGATCCAAAGTAATAATGGCTATAAGCGAACCATTATGAACCGAATTGGTCAGTTTCTGGAAGATAATCCTCTTAATGAAAACAACCAGAAGCTTAAAAGGGTTTTACTCAAAAAAGTTCAAAGTGAGCCTGATCTTCTTTGGAATGAAATGTTAAGCTGGTTATATGTGCAACAACGCCAATATAAAAATGCTTTCATTCAGGAAAAAGCAATTTTGAAGAGATCGGATGATACTTCCCTGGAAAGAGTAATGGATCTTGGTATCCTGGCTAAAGAAGATGCGGCCTATGAAATTGCCAAAACCATATTCAGTCATGTCATACAAGAATCGAATGATCAATCTTTGCGATTAGATGCACATTTATTGAAGTTAGAAATAGCGATTGTACAAGCAGATAAGAAAGATTACAAAGATATCAACGAAGAATTTAAAGCACTAATTCAGGATTATGGGATCATTACAGAAACTATTCCGCTTCAAATAGCTTATGCACGTTTTCTGGCTTTCCAGTTTAATGATATAAGTGCGGGTGAAAATCTTTTGAAAGAAAGTTTAGAATTACCCGTAAATCGATATGAACTTGCAAAAATTAAATTGAACCTCGGAGACATTCTGGTGTATGAAGAAAAGTTTAATCAGGCGTTAATATATTATGCACAGGTACAGAAATCTTTAAAGAATGATGTTGTTGCTCAAACTGCCCGGTTTAAAGTAGCCAAGACCAGTTTTTACAAAGGAGATTTTGATTGGGCATTGACTCAATTAAAGGTTTTGAGATCGTCTACAACACAATTAATTGCCAATGATGCCATGCAATTAAGCCTGTTAATCTCAGATAATTCTCTAGAAGATTCTACCCAAACTGCTTTAAAGATTTATGCAAAAGCAGATCTGTTAGCTTATCAGAATAAAAACAATGCCTCTATTAAACTATTGAATTCTATTCTTGAAGATCATAAGGGAGAGCGTATAGAAGATGAAGCTTTATTTAAGCAGGCGCAACTATTTGAAGGTCAAAAAGAGTTTGAGAGAGCGCGGCTCAATTACTTAAAGATCATAGAGTTTTATGGAGACGATATTTTAGCCGATGATGCCTTGTTTGCGTTGGCTGAACTTTACCGAAAAGTATTTGCAGATATTGAGAAGGCAAAAGAGTTCTACGAAAAGATCATTTTTAATCACCCCAATAGCATTTATTTTGTAGAGGCGCGAAAAACGTACCGTCAACTTAGGGGTGACGCTATTAATTAAATAGATTATCCCCGTGATTCTTTCGTAACTTTACCAAAAATTCAGCCTGCTATGTACATTTATAATGTAACCATCAATATTGACGAAAGTAGCCACGACGAATGGATTGAATGGATGCAAAAAAACCATATCCCTGATATGCTTGCAACAGGAAAATTTACGTCTGCCCGTATCTTAAAAGTATTAGTTGAAGAAGAAATGGGTGGGTTTACTTATTCTGTTCAATATTACACGAACAGCAAAGAAACCTTGGAAAAGTATTACGAAGAAGATGCGCCTCGGTTACGACGGGATTCCCTGAAAAAATTTGCAGACAAGTTTGTGGCATTCAGAACAGAACTTGAAATATTAAATGAATATCATCATGAGTAGAGTCTTTAAAGCCAACAACCTATATTACGGAAAAATTGTATTGATGATCCTAATGATCATTTTAGGTTATCTGTTATATGATTTTATTGTCGTATCACTACTTGGAAATATTCAGGCAGTATGGGCGAGAGTTACCATGTTTGTATTATTGGGCATATTTTTACTTATTACTGTTTTTGTAATCTATTTTGTGATTACCTCAAACAAACCCGTAGTTGAATTACAGGAGGATTTTATGCGATACAAATATCGAAAAATCCCTTTTAAAGACATTAAAACCTTCTACACTTCTAAAGGAGGCAGTGAGCCATTTATCGTGACTAAAGACAATAAGCAAATAGATCTTGAGTTATCCTGGCTTTCTAGAAAAGACCGTGTCGAAATTGAAGAAACCATTCAACGAAAAATTGCCTCCTGATTTATGCGTGACGATCGGGTAAAAGCCAAAAAACATCTGGGGCAGCATTTTCTTAATGATGAGAATATTGCAATGAAAATTGCAAACACCCTAAGTTTCAAGCCTTATAATAAGGTCTTGGAAATTGGTCCCGGAATGGGTGTAATGACAAAGTATCTTCTTCAAAAACCTATAGAAACGTGGGTGATTGAGATCGATAAAGAGTCAGTTACCTACTTAGAAGATCACTATCCACAATTACAAAATCGTATCATAAATGAAGATTTTCTTAAATGTGATCTTCATCGTTTTTTTCAAAATGACGAATATGCGATCATAGGTAACTTCCCTTATAATATCTCCTCACAAATTGTTTTTAGAGCACTGGAAATGAGGCAATTCATTCCAGAATTTTCTGGAATGTTCCAAAAAGAAGTTGCGCAGCGTATCTGCGAAAAACCCGGAAGCAAAACCTATGGAATTTTATCGGTACTGGTGCAGGCCTTTTACCATGCTGAATACTTATTTACAGTCGCTGAAAATGTATTCACACCGCCTCCCAAGGTGAAAAGCGGCGTATTGCGCTTAACCAGAAAAGATAATTTTAAGTTACCCTGTGATGAGAAGTTGTTTTTCAGAGTGGTTAAAACGGCTTTTAACCAGCGTAGAAAAACACTGAGAAACAGTTTAAAAAGCTTCAACCTTTCTGATAATTTAAAAGAAGATACTATCTTTGGGCAACGACCAGAACAGTTGTCTGTTTCTGAGTTTATTGACCTCACTCAAAAGATAGCAAATGACTCCATTTCAATTAACAGATGATCTCATTGAGGAGATTGAAACCCTTATAGAAAACCAGAAAGATCAGGAACTTCTGGAAATTCTGCAAGAAGTGCATTATGCAGATATTGCCGAAGTCATTGGTGAGCTCAATATTACCGAAGGCACCTACTTGATCAAGTTGCTTGACAGCGACAAAACATCTGATGTTCTCACAGAACTCGATGAAGACCTTCGCGAAGAAGTCTTAAAGAATCTTTCCGCTAAAGAGATCGCAGAAGAATTAGTCGAATTAGACACCGATGATGCGGCAGATATTATTGCAGAGCTTCCGGAAGAAAGAAAACAGGAAGTAATCTCACAAATTGAAGATGCCGAACATGCAAAGGATATTGTAGAATTGCTTCGGTATGATGAAAATTCTGCAGGTGGTCTGATGGCAAAGGAATTGGTGAAGGTAAATGAAAACTGGAATGTTCTTACATGCGTGAAAGAGATGCGTGCACAAGCAGAAAATGTGACAAGGGTTCATTCGATATATGTAGTAGATGATGATGATAAATTAAAGGGAAGACTCTCTCTTAAAGACCTGCTTACTACCTCTACTAAAACGCAGATAAGCGAGATCTATATTCCAAAAGTAGATTATGTAGACGTACATCAAAAGGCCGAAGAGGTAGCCAAAGTTATGTCTAAGTATGATCTGGAGGCGATACCGGTAATTGATGAACTCGGCCGATTGGTCGGAAGAATTACCATTGATGATATCGTAGACGTAATTAAAGAAGAGGCCGAAAAAGATTACCAACTTGCGGCTGGTATTACGCAGGAAGTAGAAGCAGATGATACCGTTTTCGAACTTATTCGCGCCCGGTTGCCCTGGTTGGTATTAGGCTTGCTTGGCGGTTTGGGAAGCGTTATTATCATGGAAGGTTTTGAAGAAGCTTTAAGCAAATATGAAAAACTCTTTTTTTACACGCCTTTAATTGCTGCGATGGCAGGAAATGTAGGCGTACAATCTTCCGCAATCATTGTACAGGGATTAGCGAACGATAATGTAAAAGGAAGTTTGTTTAATCGTCTTGTCAAAGAAATAGGACTCAGCCTCATTAGTGGTTGTGTACTTGGAATTTTGGTTATCATATTCGGGATTTTCACTAAGCTAGACCTTCTTTTTAGTTTTACCATTGCCATTTCAATGTTGAGCGTGATCATAGTGGCAGCGCTTATTGGTACTTTCGTCCCCATTATACTTCATAAAAGAGGGATCGATCCTGCAATCGCCACCGGACCATTTATTACAACCAGCAACGATATTTTTGGCATTTTTCTTTTTTTCTACTTATCAAAGATCATTCTTGGATTCTAGTAGGGAAGCTAGTTTTACCTTAATGAACATATATGAAGCCTATTAATTTGTTAAAAAAACACGCTGAGTTCTCTAAGCAATGGCATCCTCATCAAATAGCCATGGTAGACGATATGCAGGTCCTGCTTGCAAAAGTTGAGGGCGAATTTATCTGGCATGCTCATGAACATGAAGATGAACTTTTTCAGGTTCTAAAAGGAACCCTCTATATGCAATTCAGAGATAGAACAGAAATTGTAAATGAAGGTGAGATCATCGTGGTGCCTAAAGGTGTAGAGCACAACCCAATGACAAAAGACGGTGAGGAAGTACAACTTCTATTATTCGAAAAGTTAACTACTGCGCATACAGGAGGGGTAATACATGAAAAAACGCAAACTCATTATCCAAAAATTTAAATGAAAGTACTTCATCTAGATACCAATCACCCATTACTCATTAAAGAGCTGGAAGCATTGGGTTTTGAAAATGATGAAAATTATACCGATTCTAAAACCAACATCGAAGAGATTATTCACAAGTATGATGGTATTATTATTCGTAGCAGATTTTCGATTGACAGATCTTTTCTCGACAAATGCAGTAACCTGAAATTTATAGGAAGGGTCGGTGCCGGACTTGAAAACATCGATACGGATTATGCAACTCAAAAAGGGATTCATCTAATTGCGGCTCCCGAAGGAAACCGAAATGCAGTTGGCGAACATGCCTTAGGAATGCTATTATCTCTGTTAAACAATTTGAGAAACGCAGACTCAGAGGTAAGACAAGGTAAGTGGAACAGGGAGTCTAATCGCGGGGTTGAGCTAGATGGAAAAACGATAGGCCTTATTGGTTATGGAAATATGGGCAAGGCTTTTGCTAAAAAGTTAAGTGGATTTAACGTAGAAGTGATCTTTCACGATCTCAAAGATGGGATTGAAGATGAAAATGCAAAACAGGTAACATTGACAGAATTGCAGAACCGTGCCGAAGTATTGAGCTTGCATACGCCGCAAACACCACTTACCATGAAAATGGTGAATGCCTCTTTTATCGAACGTTTTAAGAATCCGTTTTGGTTTATAAATACCGCTCGGGGAAAAAGCGTGGTGACCAGCGATCTAGTTGCTGCATTACAAACCGGAAAAATTTTAGGAGCAGGGCTCGACGTGCTTGAATACGAAAAAACATCCTTTGAGAATTTATTTACCAATCAGGAAGAAATGCCGGAAGCATTTAGCTATTTGATAAAAGCACCTAACGTGCTTTTGAGTCCTCATATTGCGGGGTGGACCCATGAAAGCAAACGCAAGCTGGCAGAAGTGATCGTAGATAAAATTTCCAAACTATATCAATAGAAAGCAGTAAGCTTTGTTGGTAAGGTAGTTTATATTGTTCTTGTTTCTTAAATTTAGATTGTGAAACAAACTATCTTAATCTTTTCTGCATTAATAGCTGCTCTACTAGTTTTATTTCAGATAAGTAAGTATAGCATACTCATGGGGCAAACCAAAATTGAGTTAGTCATTGCACTGGTTGCTGTGATCTTTTTTCTGGTTGGCATATTTCTTCACAAAAAAAGCCTGCTTAAACCGCATAAAAACATTTCGCAAATAAGGATGGAGAATCTAGATGCCACCGGATTGTCTGAAAGAGAATATGAGGTATTGAAACTCGTAGCCATAGGGTTGTCTAATAAAGAGATTGCAGCTAAGCTATTCGTTACAGAAAGTACGGTTAAAACTCATGTTTCTAATATCTTATTGAAACTTGATGCGAAGAGAAGAACCGAGGCTATAAAAAAAGCAAAATCACTTCAAATAATTGATTTTTGACTAAAAAATAGTAGAAATGGTACTTTAGTATGACTGGTAAATTAGCTGAATTTACGAGTTTTACCACCTAACCTTTAAATATCAGTCACATGAAAAAAACAGTTTTGAAGTATGGCCCTTATGCCGCCGTAACAACTTTGATATTATTTACTTCGGCATTGATATTTGGAAAAAATCTAGACTTTAGTACCCAGGAAGTTCTTGGTTACACATCGATCCTAGCTTCTCTGATTTTTGTGTTTTTTGGAATCAAACATTACCGCGACAGAGAAAATAATGGCACTATTTCATTTGGAAAAGCACTCCTAATCGGAATTTTGATATCGTTATTCGCTGCTTTAGCATTTGGGATTATCGATGCTATTTACGTTAAATACATCAACCCGGAATTTACTGAACAGTACCTTGCTTACACTCTTGAAAATATGAAAAAAACGATGTCTCCAGAAGAATTTGAAGCGAAAAAAGCTGCCGTAAAAGAGCAAATGTCTGTGTATGCTAATCCTCTAATTACAGGTTTTGTAATGTTTACTACCGTGTTGCTTATTGGTTTTATCGTTTCTTTACTTTCGGCTTTAATCCTCAAAAAAAATCAGCTACCGTATGTTAAAGAATAAAGATGAAGCGCATAAGTCTTTGATCGGCATCCTCACACAACAAATACCTCCGTTGCGTATTCGAAAAAACAGCGATGATGTATTTGAGGTTTGTGGCACTAAAGAAGCTATGCAAGGAAAGAAGAAAGTAGATGGCTTCTATTTTGCCAGTGTTATTCCTAAGCCTAAGGACGTTCGTTTTTATTTCTTCCCCATTTATACCCATCCGGAGCATTTTACAGAGCTGTCGGATTCACTGAGAAAAATGCTTAAAGGGAAAAGCTGCTTCCATCTAAAACATCTTGATAATTCTTTATTGGATGAGATTAAAAATATGGTAAAGACTGGTATAGCTGTGTACAGTAAAGATCAACTAATATAATTGAAATAAAAATTTACAATAGAATGAAGAACAGAGTAACAGGAATTGGAGGTGTTTTCTTTACATCTGAAAACCCCCAGAAATTAAAAGAATGGTATAAGGAAAGACTGGGGCTTCCAGTAGATCAATACGGATGTAGCTTTAAATGGAGGCCTGAAAATGATCCGGAGAAAATAGCAATGACACAATGGAGTCCTTTTGAGGCGAAAACAAGTTATTTTGAGCCAAGCACTAAAAATTTCATGTTGAATTACAGGGTAGAAAATCTTGTAGAACTCTTGAAAATCCTCAAAGAAGAAGGTGTAACTATAGTGGGAGAAATGGAAGAATATGAATATGGTAAATTTGGCTGGATTATGGATCCTGAGGGTAACAAAATTGAACTCTGGGAGCCTATAGATGAACCACTACTTTAAAAGCGGGCATGTACAAATCTTCATTTTGAAAGAAAATACTTTCTATAATAAGAAAGTAATAAACAATTATCTGTGAAGGGGTGAAAATCCCCTGTCACTTTTCTTTTATATTTCCAATTTTTTTCTAATTTTAAAGCACTAACCAACATCATATCCACATATGTCTGAAGAGAACAAAGATTTAGGTGACGAAATCAAAGACAGCGCTAAAGAATTTTCGAAAAGTGCACAAGAAACTTTTCAAAGTAATGACAATAAAAAGGTACTTGCCGGGATCTTAGCCATTTTACTGGGATCACTAGGAGTTCATAAGTTTATTCTTGGCTATCAGAAAGAAGGCTTTATTTTATTGGGGGCTACGGTAGTATCTTATGCCTTAGTTTGTTTGCTTATAGGTGCCTTTTTGGTCTGGATACCGCCCGTTATTGGTTTAATAGAAGGGATTATATATCTCACTAAATCTGATGAAGATTTTTACAACACATATCAGGTAGGAAGAAAGCCCTGGTTTTAATAAACATAGGCTATCTATATCATCGTAAATTTACAATAATACGTTTTCATTATGGGGTTTTCAAAGTTTTATGCGCACACTATTCAACAAAATAGAACAGCAAAGCTTTTTAAAGCTTTGGGTCATCCCGCCCGTATTGCTATTATGGAATACATAAGCAAACATCCCAAAGCTACCTGTCAGGATATCGTGACTGAAATGGAATTGGCACAAGCCACTATATCTCAGCATTTATGTGAACTTAAGAGAGCAGGCTTTATCAAAGGTACTTCAGAGGGTAAACGAATACGGTATACAATTAATATAGATAACTGGTACGAAACACATCAGGTCGCAAATAGTTTTTTTAGAAATACACAGTAATCTCGATTCAAGATTTTTGAATAGCAAAGGATAGGTAATTGAGTTTGTAGAAGAAACTTCACCTATAATCCGTAATTGTTAGGCAATAGATCACCTGCCCGTTGGGCAGCAATCCAGCCTTCAAACTTAACTTCTTCTGCGGGCATATGATTCCCGTAGGGGTCGATTCTGAAATAAGGAACTCTGGATTTAATACCAGATTTTTTCTTGTTTTTAAAACTGAACCAAAACGGATTTTTGATGGATACTTTTTTATATGTACCATCTTCTGTAACCTGAATATACTTAGCAGGATTGATGATCAATTTATTATTCTCGCCATCTAGTTCATATAGCTCAAAATCTTCTTCTATCCAAGATTGCGAAGCGGTAGCTCGCATAAAGTGCAAAGAGGAGCCTTCATATACCTTTTTTCTTCTATCGAGATAAGTATCGTTTCCATTACTTACATCTGCGTAAAAAGTGAAGCCTGAAAAACGGGTTTCAACCGTTGCTGTTGGTGACAGACTTTTTCTGCTAAATAAGACTTCAAAATTTATAATTTCAAATTTAACGATGTACCCCAAATAATCATTTTGTACTACCAGTGGTTCGTCTGCATAAGCCTTTAACGTGTTTGATGCCGAATCAAACCTTAGCTTCAACACATTCGTGTTACGAATAGTACACGATCTGCCTGCAATGGTTTTTCCAAGGAACTCACGTTCAAAAGCTTTCAATTTTTGTCTTCTGCTAAAAGGATCACTTCCCACAATGACCTCTCTTAATATCATTGCCTCAGGAACAAGGTATAGTCTTGAAAGATCGTCTTCAAAAGGATTCTTTAGAATTCGCTTTGCATAGCCTACATAACTTACTATTAACGGTTTGCTAATTCCTTTGTCAACTTCTATTTCAAAATATCCTTCTTCATTAGATACTGTACCTAGTGTGGTACCTTCAAAATAAACATTTACCCCCAAGATAGGTTCTCTCGTAGTTTTGTCATAGACGTATCCGGAAATTGATTGCGAATACAATGCGCCCATGATTGCGTGTAGGCATATTAAAAATATGATGATCGAGCGCATATTTATAAGATTATAGTTCTATTTCACCATTACCTTCGGTAAGTTTGCGTTCTAACTCTGCCTGAAACTCTTCCATTACCGGTTTAACAGTACTCTCTGGCAAGTCTGCAATTCGTATATACATAAGCCCATCTACCGAATTATTGAATAGAGGATCTACATTAAAAGCAATAACCTTTGCATTTTGCTTGATATATTTTTTAATCAATACAGGCAAGCGGAGGCTTCCGGGTTCCACTTCATCAATCAATCTGTCAAACTTATTGAGATCTGCTTCTGTTTCATCAAAAATAAAGTCTTTATCGGCGTCTTTCAACTTTACCTTGAATTCCTTTTTGGGTTTGATGTATTGTGCAATATAGGGATCGTAGTAATTAGATTTCATAAATTCGATCATCAACGATTTAGAGAAATTCGAAAACTGGTTGCTAATACTCACTCCCCCAATGAGGTATTTATGTTCCGGGTATCGAAGTGTTGTATGCACTATTCCTTTCCAGAGTAAGAACAGAGGCATTGGCTTTTGTTGATATTCTTTGATCACGAAAGCACGTCCCATTTCTATGGACTGACTCATCATTTTATACAACTCCGGTTCAAACCGAAAAAGATCCTGAAGGTAAAATCCATCTATACCATGCGATGCAAAAATTTTAGAACCAAGTCCCATACGATAGGCACCTACTATTTTTCGGGCTTCCATATCCCATAAAAACATATGATGGTAATAACTATCGAATTGATCGAGATCTATTGATTGATTGGTTCCTTCACCCACTTCCCGAAACGTGATCTCCCGCAATCTACCTATTTCCTGCAATATGTTAGGGATCTCCTTTGAAGTTGCCAGAAAGACTTCGTAATTCTTACTCACTAACAGGCGATGATCACTATCTCTTAGAATTTTTACTTCATCTTCCATCAAATCGGCAGCTACCGGAGTGACGATTTTTTTAGGAGCTTTTGGAATTTTAAGAGTCGCCGGCACCTTGTTTAAAATACTTTTTTTCTCATATGCATTAGAAAGCATGTACGTTTTTTTTCTGAGAAAATCTGTAAATTCATCAAGCGAACTTATCTCTTTTTGAGCGTTTACGGTGATGGGATTTCCGATGCGTACTTTTATGATTCGATTCTTCTGAGATAATAACTCCGAGGGTAGTTTTGCAGTTCGAAGCGTATCACTCAACCTGGATAACCTGTAAAAGAGTCGGCTATTTTTAGCATGAAAGTAGATGGGCACTACAGGAACTTCTGCTTTTTTAATAAGCTTCATTGCTGCCTCCTCCCAGGGCTTATCTACAATAAGTTTATCATCTTTATAAGTAGAAACTTCACCAGCCGGAAAAATTCCCAGAGGATGACCTTCTCTCAAGTGCAGTAAAGACTGCTTGAACCCGGCGATGCTACTTTTGGCATCTTTGTGATCTTCAAATGGATTTACAGGCATTACATACGGAACCAGTGGTTCTATTCTATGCAAGAGGAAGTTGGCTATTATTTTAAAATCAGGTCTTTTTTCTAATAACAGTTTCAGAAGTAATATTCCATCTATTCCTCCCAGCGGATGATTGGAAATGGTAATATAAGCACCGTCCTTCGGAAGCCTTTTAAGATCTTCTTCAGGTATCTCAAATCTTATTTCAAATTCATCGAGAATCGCATTCAAGAACTCCACATCAGAGAGATGTTTATTGCGATTGTAAATTCGGTTCATGGTAGATATTTTTAAAGTCTTCATGAGCAACCAGCCCATAAAAGTCCCTAAAAAACCATACTTATCAACTTTTATAACCTTAGCAATTTCCTTTGCGGTAACAAGCCCCATTTATCCATTGATTAGACGAATTACAAATGTAGTTAAATTTGATTCAAACCGTAATTGCTCATTTAAAGAATATATGAACAAAGCTTGAGGTCACAAAAGCTTACTATTCGCTCACTACCAACTGTACCGTATCCTGTAAGCGTTGTTTCAACAACACTTTCTTTCCTTTTTCTACGGTATCTACGGCATCTCCAGTCGCATGACGAATGGTATATAACGATACATTTTCATAATAATTCACCAGAAATTTTGCTTCGAGTACCTTGATGAGATCCTGTAGATTATTGTATTTATTATCGGCACAAAGAGAAAAGCTAATCGCAGAATTCTGAATCACATCTACTTTCATTTTATACTTGTGTAGCAAAGAAAATATTTCGCTCATATTCTCTTCCACAATAAAGGAAAAGTCTCTGGAAGATAGGGATAACATTACCTGATTCTTTTTGACAATAAAACAGGATACTTGTGGATTCAAATGTTGTCCTTTTCTAACAGCGGTCCCTGGTGCCTGAGGGTTAATAAATGACTTGACAAACAACGGAATCTCCTTTCGCTGAAGGGGTTGCAAGGTCTTTGGATGTATCACTGAGGCGCCATAAAAAGCAAGCTCAATCGCCTCTTGATAAGATATCTGATGCAGAAGCTCCGGTTTGGGAAAATGTCTGGGGTCTGCATTTAGTACTCCCGGTACATCTTTCCAGATAGTTACATTTTGCGCGTTCAAACAGTAAGCAAAAATGGCTGCGGTATAATCTGACCCCTCTCTCCCTAAAGTAACTGTAAAATTGTTTCCGTCACTGCCTAAAAACCCTTGGGTAATATTCAATAATGATTTATTTACGCCTTCGCTAATGTTGATCTGAGTATCGTCCCAATTCACATTTCCGTCACGATAATTCGCATCGGTCTTGATAAAATTTCGAACATCTAACCAGGTGTTTTTAATCCCTGCTTCCAATAAGTACTGACTAATGATCGTTGTGGAGAGTAGTTCTCCAAAACTCACCACCTGATCGTACACAAAGCTGTAGTTTGGTGATTTATTTAGAGAGAGAAAAGAATTGAGCTCTGCAAACAAGCCCTCTATTTTCCAAAAAACCGGATGCTTTTCTGCTCGATTACTGGCTGCATCAAATAGCTCAAGCATAATATCAAGGTGATATTTCTTGACTTCCTGCAGACTATCCTGAAGTTGGTTCTCATTCTCAAAGTAGTTTTTAACCACTAACTCTAATGCATTTGTGGTTTTGCCCATAGCTGAAACAACCAACAAAGTATTCTCATACCCTACGGTCTCCAGAACTTTTACCAGATTCTTAACGCCTTCGGCATCCTTGACTGACGCCCCTCCAAACTTAAAAATATTCATACTTAATGCTTTGAAATATACGTGTTGATTGCTTGTTCATCCATTTGAACGGTATCCCAATCCCTTAATACTTTTGCTCCGTTTTTTTCATAAAAATCAATAGCTGGCTGATTCCAATCCAAAACTGCCCATTCAATCCTTTTGACTCCTAGCGAATGGCCATATTTAATTACTTCAGTAAAAAGCATGCTCCCCAGGCCTTTTCCACGCATTTGTTCCCTCACTACCAGATCTTCAAGGTGAATCGTAGGACCTTTCCATGTTGAATATCGAGGGTATATTAAAGCGATTCCCTCTACGCGTTTATTTACTTCTGCTACAAAACAATGAAACAACACTTTCTCGCCAAAACCATCTCTTACCAGATCTTCTGCTGTAATAGCAACAGCATTCTCTTCATTCTCAAAAACAGCCAACTCGTAAATCAAACTGTGCACATCGGGCATATCTTCCTTTCGGGCGTCTCGTACTATAATTTCCATAATTGTTTCAAATAAAACACAAAGTTATAAATGTAAAAAATATAAGCATCACGAAAACGATGTAGTTTCACATTTTTATCGATATTTGTGACCAAATTTACAACCTAACCTGTAATGACCAGAAAAAATCAAACGCTCGGTGAATTTATTATTGAGAATCAGCAAGAATTTCAATATTCTTCTGGAGAATTATCTAAACTAATTAATGCAATAAGGCTAGCAGCCAAAGTAGTGAATCATGAGGTGAATAAAGCAGGTTTAGTAGATATTCTTGGGGCTGCAGGGGACACCAATATACAAGGAGAGAATCAACAAAAATTAGACGTGCTGGCTAATGAGAAGTTCATTCAGACCTTGATGAATCGTGAAATTGTTTGTGGGATCGCGTCTGAAGAAGAAGACGATTTTATAAGCGTAAACAGTCATGATGAGAATCATCAGAATAAATATATAGTGCTTATCGATCCGCTGGATGGTTCATCTAATATAGATGTGAACGTTTCGGTAGGAACTATTTTTTCTGTGTATCGAAGAGTAACCCCCATTGGTACTCCTGTGACATTGGAAGATTTCCTGCAACCAGGTCGAAATCAGGTGGCTGCGGGTTACGTGATCTATGGAACATCAACCATGCTAGTGTACACTACAGGACATGGTGTTAATGGCTTTACTCTGAATCCGGCGATAGGTACCTTTTATCTCTCACATCCAAATATGCAATTCCCGGAAACTGGTAAAATTTATTCTGTGAATGAAGGTAATTATATTCATTTCCCACAAGGAGTTAAGGACTATATTAAATACTGTCAAAAAGAAGAAGAAGACCGCCCGTATACTTCCAGATATATAGGATCTCTGGTTTCTGACTTTCATAGAAACATGATTAAAGGTGGTATCTATCTCTATCCTAAAAGCAGCGTAGCCTCAAATGGTAAATTAAGGCTTCTTTATGAATGCAATCCAATGGCGTTTCTGGCTGAACAGGCTAATGGCAAAGCAAGTGATGGCTTTCAACCTATTCTCGATATTGAACCTACCGAACTACATCAGCGAGTTCCTTTTTTCTGCGGAAGTCGCAAGATGGTAGAGAAAGCCGAATCATTCATGAGCCCCTAAAATAGTAGCTATTATTCTGAAAATCTGTTACTTTTTGTAAGATTTTAGTGTAACTAAATGTATTTTTCTTACTTTTGTTGAGTGGCTTTTGTAATTAGACTAAACAAAATAGTACCAATAACCCATTTGTAACTTTGTAGTTTAAAACAATTTTACGACTTCCAGGTTTCCGAACTATTGCTGACTTTATTCTTTGTTTACAATGCTAGCTTAAATTATTCTTTAACTTCTTTATTAAAAGAATTTTAGAATAGAACGCCTGAGGCCGGTGGATAAATGAAATCATTCCCAGATCGGTGAAGCGAGAAATTGTTTGGAAGAATTTCTCAAATCATTCGAAAGATCCTCTTTTTACAAGTTAAAAACTCTGTTACATAATTATACTTAACACAAATACTTTATCAGATGAAAAAAAAGTCAATCAACAAATTATCATTGAACAAAGAACAAATTGCCAATTTTGAAGTTAAATCTTTAACAGGAGGATACAATACAGCCGGTACCTGGACTTTTGATGAATGGTGCGAGTTTGAAGTAGGTGTATCAGACGAAGAAAATCCAAGCCCTATTAATATGTGCTTTGGGGAATGGTGGTAGCATCCAGAAAATTAAATTATGAAAACTATGAAAAAGAAAAATTTAAGCAAACTTACCCTTAGCAAAATCAGAGTTTCAAAGCTTATGTATGATCATGAAAAAGGAGGACAATTCTACGGATCGAGAGGTAGTTGTCTGACTTTTGAAGAAACCTGTTTTTGTAACTTTAATATTCAGGCAGGAGAAGAACTACCTGTGGGAAATCTTTGTTACGGAGAATTATTTTAAATCAAATAACCTTTAAAACTTAAAAAAATGAAAAAAAAGACAATCACGAAACTATCTTTAAACAAAGAAAGAATCGCTGCCTGTGATGCAAGAAATTTACCGGGCGGTAATGGTGAGTTTGAAGGATCTTATGTATCTACCTGTGTTATTTCTTATTGGTGTGATCCCGAAAAAGTAAATATCAACGAAGGCCCCGAAGAGGCAGTTGGTAATATGTGCTACGGTGGATGGTGGTAAATAATTATTTATATCCAAACGACATTCGGTCTTGTCTGGGGTAGTACATAATTCATTTATAAAAAAAAGCGACGTCTATAAGAAAGATGTCGCCTTTTTATATCAGTTTATAAGTTTCCTTAGCGGTTCATATTTCGCATTTCGTCTTTAAAAACTTCCAGGTTAACTTCCTGTTCTATTAATTGCATTGCTTTCTTGACAATAAATTCCACATTTTCAGGAGTGAAACCTAATCCAACTCCTAATTTATGCATGATTCGAATCTGGTCATCATCGGTGATTCCATCTACATAGACCATTCTTGCAATGTCATAAAGTCTTTCCAATCTCATTTCATAAGACACCGGAGGGTTCACAGGATATGCAGCAGGATTTTCAAGTACCTTTTCATAATCACTTTCGGAAATATCCAGATTTGAAGCAAGCCTGTCTAAAAACGCTTTTTCAGCCTCAACGATAACATTATCCGAAAGAGCTATACGTACGATTGCGGCAAAATGATCCCGGTTGCGCTCCCTGAATCCGCTTGAGTATAATTCTGAAATTGACATCATAATAATTTAAAATTAAAGCAGCGCAAATATAGCCAATTCACCTGCGTAATAAAATCAAATGTATGATATTTTTCTTAACTTCACATCGCTATGAAAAAACCATTACTCGCCTTCACAAACAAGGGTATTTATTGCGAAACTGCAGACGTATACCTCGACCCATGGAAACCGGTAAGCAAAGCTTTGATCTCTCACGGACATGCAGATCATTCAAGATGGGGTCACAAAAAGTATATTACACAACACAACAATGTACCTATCGCCAAGCACAGACTTGGTGACATCGCCATTACAGGTAAAAACTACGGCGAGACATTTACTGTAAACAATGTCAAATTTAGTTTTCACCCCGCTGGTCATATACCTGGTTCTTCTCAGATACGCGTAGAGCACAAAGGAGAGGTCTGGGTTTTTACCGGAGATTATAAGTTAAGTGACGATCACATCTCTACTCCTTATGAAACCGTAAAATGTGACACCTTTATTACGGAATGTACCTTCGGATTACCTGCTTTTAAGTGGAGACCTCAATCTGAAGTTTTCAGAGATATGAATGAATGGTGGGCACAGAATAAAGCGGAAGGAAAGACATCCGTACTGTTTGGGTACACTCTGGGAAAAGCGCAAAGATTGCTGAAGCATTTAGACACCTCCATTGGAAAGATCTATACACATGGTGCTGTCGAAAAAATGACCGAAGTCTTAAGGCCGCAGATAGACCTCCCTCCTACTGAGCTTATTACAAGAGATACCGATAAAAAAGCGATTAAAGGAAATATTATTGTGGCACCTCCTTCTGCACATGGCTCGGTTTGGTTACGAAAATTTGCGCCATTCGTTACTGCAACCGCCAGTGGATGGATGGCCTTTAGAGGAGCCCGCAGAAGAAGAGCTATCGACAAAGGCTTTGTACTATCTGATCATGCCGACTGGGAAGAGTTATTAACTGCCATAAAGGATACCGGATGCGAAAAAGTGATCTCTACACACGGCTACACAGATATCTTTTCAAGGTACCTGAGAGAACAAGGCTACGATGCCCGTACCGAAAGCACCCAGTATGAAGGTGAAAATCTGGATGCTAAAGAAGATATTAACGACCAAAAGGAATCTGCATAACTTAGGTATGGAGGAATTTGCACTACTCATTAAAGTATTAGATGGCACTAATAAAACAAACCTCAAGGTAAATGCACTTGCAGATTATTTTTCAAAAGCCAGTGATCAAGATAAACTATGGACCATCGCATTACTTTCTCATCGCAGACCCAAAAGACCAGTAAATACTACGTTGCTTAGAGAATGGGCTTCTGAAATCTCAGATATTCCTCTTTGGCTTTTCGAAGAATCATATCACATTGTAGGAGATCTTGCAGAAACAATCGCACTGGTAGTTCCCACAGCAAAAAAAAACACCTCCAAATCTCTTACTTCTTTTATTGAAGAAATAGCAGCTTTAGGGGAAGCTGAAGAAGAAGCGAAAAAAGAATATCTTCAACATCACTGGAAGCGATTGGGCTACTATGAACGTTTTGTGTTTAACAAGATCTTAACCGGAGGCTTTCGAATAGGCGTAAGCCAAAAATTGATGACCAGAGCACTCTCTAAAGCTACAGGTATTGAAGAAGATATTCTCGCTTACAAACTTATGGGAAACTGGACGCCACAAAACACGACTTTTCAAAAATTGATCCTCGAAGAAAACCCCGAAGATCAATTAAGCAAGCCCTATCCGTTTTACCTTGCCTATGCGCTGGAAGATGATCTGGAAAAGCTGGGAGATCCTGGAAAATGGCTTGCCGAGCATAAATGGGATGGGATTCGTTCACAGGTGATCGTTCGCAATGGTCAACTTTTTGTCTGGAGTCGCGGTGAAGAATTAGTTACCGATAAATATCCTGAATTTGAAAAATTCACAGAAGTGCTTCCGGATGGCACAGTGCTTGACGGTGAGCTTCTGCCTTTTCCAAATAATGAAATTGGCACTTTTAACGATTTACAGACTCGCATTGGTAGAAAAACTGTTTCTAAAAAACTTTTAGAAAAAACGCCTGTCATCCTAAAAGCATATGATCTGCTGGAGTGGAATGGAATGGATATTCGCGATTATGCTTTTGAAGACAGAAGAAATAATCTGGAAAAATTATTCAAGGAGATCGACGACCCCTCGTTACCCCTTCATCTTTCAGAAACCATGCAATTCAAAACCTGGGAAGCAATGGCAAAAGAGCGTGATCTGTCAAGGGAAAAAAGAAGTGAAGGGCTCATGCTTAAGCGCAAAGATTCTCCTTATTTAGTAGGAAGAAAAAAAGGAGACTGGTGGAAATGGAAGGTTGACCCCCTTACTATAGATGCGGTACTTACCTATGCTATGAGAGGTCATGGAAGACGTACTAATCTGTATACCGACTATACGTTCGCTCTTTGGAATGATGGAGAATTGGTCACTTTTGCTAAAGCATATAGCGGCTTGACCGATGCGGAGTTTCGAAAAGTCGATAACTTTGTTAAGAAGAACACGACAGACCGCTTTGGGCCTGTAAGACAGGTTACTCCTAAATTGGTTTTCGAGATTGCTTTTGAAGGAATCGCTCCTTCAAAAAGGCATAAAAGCGGGGTAGCCGTTAGATTTCCCCGAATTCTAAGATGGAGGCAAGATAAAAAACCTGAAGAAGCAAATACCTTGGATGACCTTAAACAATTAATCCAATAGACACTCTCTGCGAAATACTACTTGTCTCAGGTAGATTAGTATACGACTAGCAATAATTCATTCTCTTAAACAGGTTAAAAATTAAAGTTTTTAAAGAATTACGATTCATTACTTATTTAGTATCTTTCTGAGATCCAAAACTTTTTAGTCGGATTAAAATCTTGTTAATGAAGCTATCCAACTTTCTCACTTCTATTTATAATAAGCTGCTTTCAGATGAAATTAAAGAACGTGGAGAAAGGGTTATTCTTATCATCTCAATCATTGGTTTTCTTGTTCATCTTGCGGTGATCTATTTAAAAGATTTTGGAGTTTTAAATTTTCATTCTGAAAGCGATCTATTGAAAAATCCTATCGCAGCCATTTACACTCCTTTTTCTTTTATCTTGATCTATGAAGTGTATTTGTTGGTTTACTACTTACCCCGATCAATCACTACCTATATTAGTAAGCAGTATGAAATCATAACGCTCATCATCATAAGAAGACTATTTAAAGACCTGGCATCTTTAAAATTATCTTCAGATTGGTTTCAGATCAAAGATGATTTACAATTTACGTATGACCTCGTCGCTTCTGTTTTGCTTTTTTACCTTTTATACCTCTTCTTTAAAAAGAGTAAACTCAGATATACAATCTCAAAAAATAATACAGCAACAGATGCCAACATCATCAAGTTCATTAATTTTAAAAAGGCCATTGCCATTTGCCTGGTACCCGTGCTAATCGCACTTGCCCTTTACATTTTTGGAAGCTGGATATATCATACTGCTTATCAAATTGAAGAAGCATCTATTTTGTTCAAAGACATAAATAATATCTTTTTTGACGAATTTTTTACGATATTGATTATTGTCGACGTCCTGCTGCTTTTACTTTCTTTTTTCCATACGAACCAATTTCACAAAGTAATACGAAACTCTGGTTTTGTGATTTCAACGATTTTAATTCGATTATCTTTTTCAGTAGACGGACTTGTAAATACAGTACTCATAATTGTTGCCGTGGTATTCGGACTCTTGATTTTAACGGTTCATAATGAATACGAAAAAAACATTCTGAAAGATCATGACAAATAAACAAGTATTTGATCTGGCCTTACATTGGTTTGAAAAACAACAATGGAAACCGTTCCCTTTTCAGAAGAAAGCCTGGAGTGCTTTTCTTAGCGGAAAAAATGGCTTGTTAAATGCGCCCACAGGAAGCGGAAAAACATATGCATTATGGATACCAATCGTTTTAGAATACATAAAAAAAAATCCGCAGTACAAAACAAAACATCAGAAAGGACTTAAAGCCATCTGGATTACTCCACTCAGGGCACTATCGTTAGAAATACAGCAGGCCACACAGCGATTTTGTGATGATCTTGAAGTGCCATTTACCGTTGGTATTCGAACAGGAGATACTTCACAGAAAGAGCGAGCAGCTCAAAAAAGAAAGATGCCCGATCTTCTCATCACAACTCCGGAAAGCCTTCATCTTCTGTTGGCCTCAAAAGACTATGATAAGACCTTTAAAGAACTCTCTGCTATTGTAATAGATGAGTGGCATGAACTCCTAGGATCTAAACGTGGAGTGCAAACTGAACTTGCACTATCCAGACTGAAAAACATAAGTTCATATATGCGTATTTGGGGTATCTCTGCTACCATCGGGAATCTCCGGCAAGCAAAAGAAGTACTTTTAGGACCTGGCTCAAAGGCGCTTGAAAATTCAGTATTAATCAAAGCAGATATCAAGAAAAAAATTACAGTACGGTCTATCATTCCAAAGAAAATGGAAACGTTTCCATGGAGGGGGCATTTGGGATTACATCTTCTGGATTCGGTAATCCCGATTATAAAAAAAAGTCGTACCACCTTACTATTTACAAACACCAGAGCGCAGTGTGAGATCTGGTTTCAGGCAATCTTGTCAAAATATCCGGAGTTTGCCGGTGAAATTGCTATGCATCACGGCAGTATCAACAAGGAGACAAGACAATGGGTAGAAAATGCCATTCGAAACGAGTCACTTAAAGCAGTATTCTGTACCTCCAGCCTAGATCTCGGTGTAGATTTTGCTCCTGTTGAAACCATTGTTCAGATCGGTGGACCCAAGGGGGTAGCCCGATTTATGCAACGAGCAGGAAGGAGTGGCCACCAACCAGGAAAAGAAAGTGTTATTTATTTTTTACCAACCCACGCTATTGAACTTATTGAAGCCGCTGCACTTCAAAAAGCGGTGAAACAAAAAGTAGTAGAAGACCGCATTCCTTACTTATTGAGTTTTGATGTTCTCATTCAATACCTGACTACACTTGCAGTATCCAATGGATTTTATCCGAAAGAGATCTTCCCTGAAATTAAATCTACTTTTTGTTTTCAGGCAATTTCTGAAGTACAATGGGACGAAATACTAAGTTTTATCACAGTTGGTGGCAAAAGCCTTCAATCTTATGATGAGTATAAGAAAGTTGAAATTGAAGAAGATGGGCGCTTTAAGGTGAACAATCGAGGAGTAGCTATGCGACACCGCCTATCTATCGGCACCATTGTAAGTGATGCTGTCATGACAGTAAAATATGTTTCCGGTGGGTTCATAGGTACGATTGAAGAATGGTTTATTTCAAAATTATCTCCCGGTGATGTGTTTACGTTCGCCGGAAGAAATCTGGAACTTTTCCGCATCAAACAAATGCAGGTACTCGTGAAGAAATCCAAACAAAAAACTTCTAAAGTACCTAGCTGGATGGGCGGTAGAATGACCTTATCCTCCCAAATGAGTCAATTACTTCGTGAAGAATTATACTCCTTTCAAAACACTCAAAATCCGGCTCCAGAAATCAAAGCATTGCAACACATATTCGAAAGGCAACAAAGAGATTCTATGGTACCGGCAGACAATCAATTTTTGATAGAGACTTTTAAAACACGGGAAGGTTATCACGCTATTTTCTATCCGTTTGAAGGAAGATTTGTTCATGAAGCCATGGGTAGTTTACTTGCATACCGTATTAGCCTCTTACAACCTATCACCTTTTCTATCGCCTTCAATGATTACGGATTTGAATTACTGTCTGACAAGGAGATCGATATGCAACAAGTGATCGATAACGATCTTTTTACACCACAATATTTGAATGACGATTTGCAAAAAAGCCTGAACGCAACCGAAATGGCACGTCGCAAATTCAGAGATATTGCGGTTATCGGCGGATTGGTATTTACTGGCTATCCTGATAAACTCGTAAAAAACAAACATCTGCAATCCAGCTCTCAGCTACTGTTTAATGTATTTCGGGATTTTGAACCCGATAATTTACTTTTTCGGCAGGCATTCAGAGAAACTTTTGAGCATACATTAGAAGAAGGTCGTCTTATACAGGCGCTTGAACGTATCGAATCTCAAAAGATCATCTGGAAAATCTGTGAAAAACCAACGCCTTTCTCCTTTCCTATCATAACCGATAGGCTTCGGGAAAAACTAACCTCAGAAAAATTACAGGACCGAATTAAACGTATGACTTTACAATTGGAGAAATAGCAGGATATGCTGTATAGTTTTATCTTTGTTCTATGACTCAGAATATCTCTCTGCATCGTCAAAACTTTGTGCTGCATCCCGAAGGAGGGCTCTTTTGGGAAGAGCGTTCTATGCTCATGATCGCAGACGTTCATTTGGGAAAAAGCACGCATTTTAGAAAAAACGGGCTGCCGGTTCCCCTATCTGTAACCCAAAAAAATTACGAAAGGCTTGATAAGACATTGCATTTTTTCAACCCCGAAACTGTTTGTTTCCTGGGCGATCTTTTTCACAGCCATCTAAATAAAGAATGGTCACTTTTCGAAACCTGGGTTCAAAAACACAACACCAGATTTATTCTTATTACCGGTAATCATGATATTATAAGTCCGCATCGATTCGAAAGTCTCGGCTTCACATTGCAACAAGAACTTTTACTCGATTCATTTTTATTAACGCACCATCCCACCGAAACCGATGAAGGTGTCTTCAATTTTTGCGGTCATATTCACCCGGGTATTCAGCTGAAAGGAGAGGGAAAACAGGTATTAAAACTCCCCTGTTTTTTCCGTAGTGAAAAACAACTCATCCTTCCTGCTTTTGGTGATTTTACAGGTAACTTTACATTGACACCGAAAAAAGAAGATCAGGTTTTTGTGATCACTCCTGAAGAGGTGATTCTTATTTCTAAATGATCTTCTCTATTATTTAAGTATCTTCAAATCGCAAAACACAACCCGAATGAAATGCCAGAAACACCTTTTTGATATTCCGGAAGGAATTACCTACCTAAACGGAGCCTATATGTCTCCGCTGTTAAAATCAATTGCTCAAACAGGTTATGCAGGAGTAGATTCTAAAATACACCCCTGGGAATTCTCAGATACCGACTTCTTTGAGAACAGAGCCTTATTAAGACAACGATTTGCAGCATTAATACAGGCGCCTAAAGCTTCGCACACCGCTATTATTCCTTCGGTATCGTATGGTATGGCTAATGCCGCTCAAAATATTGATTTTCAAAAAGGAGATGAGATCCTATTGGTGGAAGAGCAGTTTCCGAGTAACGTATACTGTTGGCAGGAAATAGCGAAGACGAAGAATGTTTCAATTAAAACCGTGGCTGCCCCACCGATAAAACCGGAACGAAGTAAGAGATGGAACGAACAACTACTGAATTCTATTTCCTCAAAAACAAAAGTCGTGGCAATCCCACAGATTCACTGGGCAGATGGCACGCTATTTAACCTAAAAGAAGTACGTGCTGCTTGTGACATCTACAAAGCCCTGCTTATTATTGACGGTACGCAAAGCGTGGGAGCTTATCCGTTCTCAGTAGCAGACATTAGACCGGATGCGCTGATTTGTGGAGGTTATAAATGGATGATGGGCCCTTATTCTTTGGGGATGGCTTACTACAGTGAAGCATTTCATCAGGGCAAACCGATTGAAGAAAACTGGATGAATCGTCTTTACAGCGAAGATTTTAGCAAGTTAGTTCATTATCAAGAACACTACCAACCGGATGCCGGAAGATTCAATATGGGAGAATCCAGCAATTTCATTTTGGTTCCTATGCTGATCAAAGCGATTGAGCAATTACTGGACTGGAAACCCGAATCCGTTCAGGAATATTGCCGTGATATTACTCAAAAGGCCATCACAATGCTGCAACAAACCGGCTGTTTTGTAGAAGAAGAAGGGATCCGGGTAGCACATCTTTTCGGGGTCTTTCTGCCCAATGCAAAGAAGACCCCCGAACTCCAACAAATATTGAAACGTGAGAAAATATTTGTTTCTTTCCGGGGGAATGCCATTCGGGTATCACCCCATGTATATAATACCAAATCAGATCTGGACAAACTGGCCCTTACGGTCCAAAAATTCACCGGCTAATCAGCACTCGTCATAAAACGTAAACCTAATCGCCCGGTATTACCTCACCCGTTAACGTAAGGGAAACGGTCTGATCTTTATTGTAGGTTACCGTTGCCGTTTTTATAAAAGCTCCAATGGCCTGCGCATTATAGGTTAGGGTAATCTCCGAGCTTTCTCCGGGATTTAACTGCAAACCCTGCTCGTACACCGGCGTTGTGCATCCGCAGGGAGTTGAAATGTCATTGATCACAACCCTGAAATCCCCTGAATTGGTGACCCTAAATGTGTGAGAGACGGGTATATTTTGAGCAATTATTCCAAAGTTATGGCTGGTTTTTTCAAATTGCAACGGTGACAGCCCGGTAGTTTCGACATCTTGAGCCATCAGGGAAGAAAGAGCTGCCATGCATAGCAATATTATAATTGATAATCCACTTTTTCTCATGATCATAAAATAATATGACCGGCTCCTTTAACAAAGCCGGTCAATGAACACTATTATTTATTTCTTAATGACTTTTTTAGTCAATTGTTTTCCGTTACCGGGATCGATAGTAATCAGGTAAACTCCTGAGGGCCATGCAGTCGTATCTAAAACTTCTGAAACGGTTTCATTCTTATCAGACCCGAGCTGTACTTTTGAAACTACCGTTTTACCCGACATATCAGACACAGAATAACTACCGTTGCCACTTGCAGCCATGGTGTACCGAATGGTAAGACGGTCATTAAAAGGATTGGGATACAATGCCGTTTGAAGTAGCTCCGGGTCTTCAGTACCTTCTGAGATCAGCGTAACTTTTTGACGAGCTGCGGTATTGCTGCCATTCGGACTATCGTCTCCCGTAGGGCAGTTTGAAGGCAGGTCTCTGTTAGAGACCGCAGAAGTGACATTAGGATATTGTTTTGAACAGTTCAGAAACTCCGCATTGTTCTTTAAGTGGATATTAATCTTGCCCCCTGCAGTAGTTGGCGAGTTAGACTGGCCTATTCTGGTGCCTTGAGAATAGTTAAGGTCGGCTGTAACTTCAAAATCTGCTTCCGGGATCAGGAAAAACCCGTTTACTGAGCAAGGATTGCAAACCCTGATCCTATACAATTCATTGCTGTTCTCTCTCAAAGGTTTATTGAAGGTTCGGCAATTGGCCTCTACTCCGCCAAGGTTGGCATTTTCGCTCCAGGCACCGGTAACAGCTGTAATATTGGTCCAGTTTGTTTGGCAAGTACTATTGGGCTTTGTATAGTATTCATGATTGGGCGGATAAAAGCCATAGGGTGTGAGACTCCCCGGGGCATTTGCCATATTACTACCCAGGTCTTCCTGGAAAACAGTCGTGAATTCACCAAAATTAGATGCACTCTGAATGAGTAACTTTGTAGTTCCCGCAGCCTGGTCTACCGTAGTGAACGCTTTCCAGTTGCGGGTATTATAAGTAGAAAATGGTTCTGTTAGTACTACATAGTTCATTTGCCTGCTGGCTCCGTTAGACTTGGGCATCAGGTATTTGTACGCATACATATTGGCGGCGAGCCCGCCGCAATCTTTACATCCGGGGCGGTAGTTTTCCGGATTTACCGTCCCGGTAAACATTCCGTAAGGAATAAAATTACCATCCGGACTTCCGACGCCTCCATCCCAGGTACCGGTAGCACAATTAAATTTGAACACCAGGGAAGGGTAGTTAGTTAAAGGTTCCGGAAAACATTTATAAACGTCACGGTTATTCCCTCTTGATTCATCCGCCAAACAGTTTTCACAGGGATAGGCTTTCACCTGAATTGGGCCTAAACAGCATTTTACCCCGTTTTTAGTAATCACCATCCGAACCCAATAGGTTCCCTGATTACTGAAATTATAGGCGAAGTTGCTTCCGCCAACCTCCTGATAACCCGTTTGCCCCGGAGCCTGGACGTACACTTGTGCACTGGTTCCGGTATTGTTAACAAACCAATCTCGTAAATTAACGGTTTTTCCGGCTGCCACAGGCACTACACCTGCACGGGTTACATACCCTTCAGTACTACCGCAATTTTCGGCATTTACAGAGGTTTCGTCCGTCAACTGAAAATTGCAGGGAAATACCTTTTTCTTTACCCAAAGGCGATAGAAAACTTTGGAGTGGGTCGGAGATGGACAACCGGAATACCGGCAACCCCCATCCATCCTAAGAAAATAAGGCCGGATGACTACCTGTGACGCCTTATAGGTCTGGCCTTCCCGGGTAAGCTTTACGGTAGCTGAATTCATTTCATAGGGCGGTGTATCATACTGATTGCATCCCGGACGCCCGCAGGTAACCAGGGCGTACTGATCACTCGTAGGCTTGGAATTCAAATAGGTTAAACGCTCAGAAGTACCAGAGTTATTGCTTTTGGGGATGCTCATCCCCACAGCAAATTTATCCTTTGATCCATAATTTGAACCCCAACTAGTAAGTGCCACATACTCAATGTCTGCTTCTTTACCTATAAGTTGTGAAACCCTGCCAGCCCCCTGCCATATACGGGCAGCATAGATCAAATATTCGCCGGTGAATGTAATTCGCCAGCCTGTACTGTATTCGGTTACATTCCAGGTACCTACGCTATTATTACTCCCATTGGTACCAGGTATCGTAAAATTCCAAATGCTGTAAGAGGGTAAGTCACTCCATGGTGACCCAGTAGAAGGATCTACTACCTGTCCGGCAGACTGAGCCATCAAAAAATTTGTACATAAAAGATTAATACAAACCAAAACAATTGGTAGTTTCCGAAAGAGGAGTAGTGATTTTTTCATGATAAATTTTTTTCTTTTTTTCAAAATGATTAACGAATGTAATAATAAATATTGTTTTGTACGTTTTTTCTTATATTAAATTAGTATTTACTTACTTTATGTTTTCATTATCCTGTTTTGCCAACAACTATCCGATATGTATCTTTGTCTCAAAATTTATATGCGTTGACCATTAACACGCTCCGGGATTTTTTTCCACAGTCTTTGCCACAGCAAAAACTGGTGGAAGCTATTGCCATTTCGCAAAATAAAATTCAGGTAAAAGGCCTTGTAGGATCTTCTCTATCCTTAGTAATCGCCAATGCATTTAGGACGGCTGACCTTCCTTTTCTGATCATTTTAAACGATAAAGAAGAAGCAGCCTATTATTTAAACGATCTGGAACAGCTACTCGGGGATCAACAGGTACTTTTCTATCCCGGTAGCTACCGCAGACCCTATCAAATAGAAGAAACCGATAATGCAAACGTACTTTTGAGGGCAGAGGTACTTAATCGAATCAACTCCAGAAAAAAGCCTGCAGTCATTGTTACCTATCCAGATGCGCTTTTTGAAAAAGTGGTTACCCGAAAAGAGCTGGAAAAAAACACCCTGAAAATTCAGGTGGGTGATACCGTTTCTTTAGACTTTATTAATGAAGTACTTTTTGAATATCGATTTCAAAGAGTAGATTTTGTAAGCGAACCAGGAGAATTCTCTGTTCGTGGTGGTATTGTCGATGTCTTTTCTTTTTCCCATGACGAACCCTATAGAATAGAGTTTTTTGGGGATGAAGTAGACAGTATAAGAACGTTCGATGTAGAAACACAACTCTCTATCAATCTTACTAAAAAAATAAGTCTTATCCCTAATGTTGAAAACAAACTGTTAGAGGAGTCAAGAGAAAGTTTTCTTAAATATATAGCGGACAAAACCATCATTTTTGCCAGAAATACAGATTTTTTGCTAGACAGGACCGATAAGTTATTCCAGAAAGCAAAAGAAGCCTTTGAAAAACTGTCTAAAGAAATAAAGCACGCCACCCCGGAAGAGCTTTTTTGTGATACGGCATTATTGAAAAGGCAATTACTGGATTTTACACTGGTAGAGATCGGAAATGGTATTTTCTCTGGAACAAAAGCGAACAATGCATCTGAAACAGCATTTAAAAACACAGAAGGGATTCTCAATTTTGAAACACAACCACAGCCTTCCTTTAACAAACAGTTTGATTTATTGATTGCTAATCTCAGAGAAAACAAAACCAAAGGATTTACAAATTACATTGCATGTGTAAGCGAGCAACAGGCAAAAAGGTTTCATGATATTTTTGAAGAAATGGAAGAGGCTGTACCTTATAAAACCCTTGTTTTTTCGATGTATCAGGGTTTTGTCGATCCGCTGAATAAAATTGTTTGCTATACAGATCATCAAATCTTTGAACGCTATCACAAATTTCATTTAAAAAATGGTTATGCGAAAAAACAGGCCATTACCTTAAAAGAACTTACCAATCTGGAAGTGGGAGACTATGTTACTCATATTGACCATGGGATCGGAAAGTTTGGCGGACTCCAGAAAATAGAGGTGGAAGGCAAAAAACAGGAAGCGATCAAATTAATCTACGGTGACCGGGATATTTTATACGTTAGTATTCACTCCCTTCATAAGATCACCAAATACAATGGTAAAGATGGCAAGCCTCCAAAGATCTACAAATTAGGTAGTAGTGCCTGGAAAAACCTTAAGCAAAAAACAAAAAGCCGTGTTAAAGAAATCGCCTTCAGCCTTATTAAGCTCTATGCAAAACGCAAAACTAAGAAAGGTTATCAATATTTACCAGACAGCTATTTACAAACAGAGTTAGAGGCATCCTTTTTATACGAAGATACACCAGATCAAAGCAAGGCGACCGAAGACATTAAAGCAGACATGGAGAGCGAGCGCCCGATGGATAGACTGGTGTGCGGCGACGTAGGTTTTGGAAAAACAGAAGTAGCTATTAGGGCGGCATTTAAAGCAGTAGACAACGGCAAGCAGGTCGCTGTTCTGGTACCTACTACAATTCTTGCCTTTCAACATTACAAAACCTTTACAGAACGTTTGCAAGATTTTCCTGTAGCCGTTGAATATATTAACCGTTTTAGAACTGCTAAAGAAAAAAGAGAGACACTTGAGCGTCTTGAACAAGGTCAGGTAGATATTATTATTGGTACGCATCAATTGGTAAATCCAAATGTAAAATTTAAAGATCTGGGATTGCTAGTGGTCGATGAAGAACAAAAGTTTGGCGTGGCAGTAAAAGAAAAACTAAAGACCTTAAAAGAGAATGTTGATGTTCTCACGCTCACGGCTACTCCAATCCCTAGGACGCTTCAGTTTAGTTTGATGGCAGCAAGGGATCTTTCGGTAATAACAACGCCGCCACCTAACCGGTATCCCATAGAAAGTCACGTTATACGATTTGGCGAAGAAAGCATCCGGGATGCTGTCAATTATGAAATTCAGCGTGGTGGACAAGTATTTTTTATCCACAATCGTATTGAGAATATCAAAGAGGTAGCCGGAATGATTCAGCGTCTGGTCCCTGATGCACGTATCGGGATCGGTCACGGTCAAATGGATGGAAAAAAGCTGGAGAAACTTATGCTAGCTTTCATGAATGGCGAATTTGACGTTTTGGTATCCACCAGTATTGTAGAAAGCGGTCTAGATGTACCAAACGCCAATACTATTTTTATAAATAATGCAAATAATTTTGGGCTTTCAGACCTTCATCAAATGAGAGGTCGTGTAGGTCGTAGCAATAAAAAAGCCTTTTGTTATTTTATTACTCCACCTTATTCTGCGATGACCGATGATGCGAGAAAACGTATTCAGGCACTTGAACAGTTCACCGAATTAGGAAGTGGATTTAATATTGCGATGAAAGATCTTGAGATTAGAGGTGCAGGTGACCTTCTTGGTGGTGAGCAAAGCGGATTCATAAATGAAATTGGATTTGAAACGTACCAGAAAATCCTGAATGAAGCCATTGAAGAACTTAAAGAAAATGAATTCAAAGAACTTTATGATGACGGAAACGAAGATCAAAAAGTATATCTAAAAGACACGCAGATCGATACTGATTTCCAATTACTGTTTCCTGATGATTACATAAACAATATCTCTGAACGACTAAACCTTTACAATGAGCTAAGCAAATTAAAAGACGAAGAAGCTTTATATGCTTATGAAATGAATTTGAAAGATCGGTTTGGTCCGCTTCCGGTGCAGGCTCTGGACCTTTTGAACAGCGTACGCATTAAGTGGATCGCTACCAAAATGGGGCTTGAAAAAATCGTACTGAAAAAAGGAAAGATGATCGGCTATTTCATTTCAGACCAGCAAAGCGGATTCTATCAAAGCAAGTCTTTCGGAGCTATTGTAAAATACGTGCAACAACATCCGGAGAAATGCCGTCTAAAGGAAAAGCAAACCAGAAACGGGCTGCGTTTATTACTTACATTTGAAGAAATTAGATCGGTCAACAAAGCTTTGCAAACACTTCGCCCGTTCGTAAAAGATACCGAGAACGTGTCGCTGTAATAGCGTTGTCTAGATAGATTTAAGGTCTTTAATCACTTTAAATGCTTTATCTATTTGATCTTCGCTAACCAGAATAGTAAATTCGTAGGTGGTCGAAATCACTTCGTAAATATTTACTCCTTCCCAGGACAAGCGTTGAAAAATAAAATAATAAATACCTGGTATCGAAACATTTTCCTTGGGCAGCTTTACCGTAATCGATGATACATTTTCCAGTTTTTCGATAAGCATTTCGTTCCTGAAAACGTCTTCTACCTCAGCAGCAACATTATTACTTACTACAATGGTTGTTTCATTTACTCCACGAGAAGAAGTATAAAAAGCATTCTTATTATCCTCTATTTTAGTAATTAGCAATGCCATATTTTGAAGTAGTGTATCGGAAATTTTAAATGTATAGTCATTAAGAGAAGATCTTACAGTGATCTCTCCAATATTTTTTAATGTTTTTACAATTTTGTGAGTAGCCCTGAATTCAAGATCATCCGATAACCTCTTGAGTGCCATGACCACCGCTCCATTGCGTACCTCCTTACCCAAGTGTTCTTCGATTTCGGGTTTGATAATGCGCGATAATGAGGTGAGATTAATAATACCTTGAGACAATGCGCTTTGAAGAAATGGCTTTGACTTAATATAGGTCTCAACCACAGATGAAATGGTTTTCATAATTCACAAAATTTTATTGGCACGGCCAAAGAATCTAATATCCCCAAGGCTTACCTCGAAATTCAACGTTTGTTTCAAGCAAATGCTTCATGGATTTGCCCTGAAGCTGTTTACTTCATTGTAAAAATAACACATTTTGTTTTAAATAAAACAAAGAGTTGAAAAAAATTAAAAATGATAGAACGCATCTTCCAAATGTTCTATAGAAAATGCATTTTTTACATGAAGAATTGCAATGATATCAAACCTTACTTCTACATCATCCTCCAAACTACTCACGTATTCGTTCATGGCCTTCACCAGCAATTTGATTTTTTTCGTATTTATGAAGTCCTGAGGATTACCAAATTCAGCCGTACTTCTGGCTTTTACCTCAACACAAACGACGGTTTTATCTTTTCGAGCAATAATATCGACCTCTGCATGATCATAGATGAAGTTTCGTTCTAATATGGCATACCCTTTGTTTAACAGGTAGTCACAAGCCAATGTTTCTGCCTTCTTTCCTAATTCATTATGTTGAGCCATCTGATAAAATCAATATTTAGAAAATTTCCTGACGTTTTTCAAGAGTGATGTTTTAATAATCCATCGCCGTTGCCTACGGTTTCCCTTAATTTAACACTGCTGCATAATCCAAGACACCTTTTCGAAGCGTATATTATATAGCTTATTAAGGATAGAAAAATTTATCTCTCTAAAATACTATTTTTAGCATGAGAAACGTTTAATACAAGTCAAAATATGCATAATCTGCTAATTTTTAATATATTAGACAAAACTTACGCCCTAAAGTCTTATGGAAATACTTGAAAATTGCAATACTTCCACACTGGATCCCTATGTACCTACGGCAGATAAACCTTGGGATATTGCCAGAATACATCATTTATACAGACGCATTGGTTTTAGTGCTTCTGTCGAAACTATTAATGCTGCCCTCTCCAGAAATCCTGGCGAACTTGTAGATGAGATCATAGATCAGGCAATCAACCTGCCCCCTACCCCTGCGCCCGAATGGGCTAACTGGACACTCGTGAATTATCCACAAGACGATGATCTAAGAGGAGAAATGGTACGAGCTCAAAGAGAAACGTGGGCCCTAACCTACACGCGAGCATTAATTGACAATTCACTGAGAGATCGTTTGAGTTTTTTCTGGAGCAATCACTTTGTAACAGAATTAAATGTATACGATGTTCCCGGTTTTCTTTATGGGTACACCAACAAATTACAGGAACACGCTCTTGGTAACTTTAAAGAATTTACGCGTGAAATAGGTCTTACTAATGCTATGCTGCGGTATCTGGATGGAAACCGTAACCGAAGAAACAGACCTAACGAAAATTATGCACGAGAGCTCTACGAGCTTTTTACGCTTGGAGAAGGTAACGGATATACGGAGCAGGATATTATTGAGACTTCACGAGCCTTAACGGGATACGTAAGACGTGCTATAGAAGACGATTGGTTTAGCGGCTTTATTTTTGAACCCACCCAATTTGACCCAGGAACGAAGACTATTTTTGGTCAGACCGGTGCCTGGGGGTATGACGATGTTATCGAAATTCTCTTTACCCAAAGGCAAAATGAAATAGCCGATTTTATCTGTAGAAAACTCTATACATTTTTCGTTCATCCCGAAGCACCAGACGCGATCATTAATGAAATGGCAGCTACTTTTATTACAGCAAACTGGGAAATAGCACCTGTACTGCGACAACTCTTTAAAAGTGAACATTTTTTTGATGACGAATCTATAGGGGTCATCATTAAAAGTCCATACGACGTTATCTTAGACTTTATTAATGAAACTTCATTTCAGTACGACGATATGATACTTGAAAGTATGATCTACTTTAATGGATTGATCGGTCAAAGCCTTTTTAATCCTGTAGACGTCGCTGGATGGCGCCGAAATCGAAATTGGATAAGTGCCAACGCTCTTATTGGTCGCTGGTCTATTATGGAGTGGTTTATATATCATAACTGGAACGTCGATCAGGAGCAATTTCGGGCATTCGCACTGGCGCTGGCTGGTGATAATACAGACCCTTATTATGTTACCCGTGAAATTGTAGATGCGATAGTCCCTAAGGGACTACTGACAGATCTGGATTATGAAGTAGCAACCGATGTTTTCAAAAGCGATGTTCCTGATAATTATTACGAAGACAACTCCTGGAATCTCTACTGGGAAAGTGCGCCCTATCAGGTACTCCAGTTATTACTGCATATAAGTAAAGAACCCGAATTTCAACTTAAATAGCCCCAACATGTGCGATTCACATTCTAAAAATATATCGAAAGAAGAACAACATGATCTCGAGCATACCTTTTGGAGTCGTCGGTCATTTTTGCAGGCACTGGGAATCACAGGTGCTGGAACTATGATGATCGGTGGTAATATGATGAGTGCTTCCTCATTGTCACCCCTAAGTATGGCGATCAACAATGCCGATACCGATAATATTCTCGTACTTATTCGCCTTAACGGTGGTAACGACGGATTGAATACAATTGTTCCTCTAAATCAATTTGATGTATATGCAAATAACCGACCTTCGATCTATATTCCTGAAAGTAAGGTGATCAAACTTTCTGATGAATATGGTATGGCAGGGTATATGAAAAACCTTGAACCTCTCTGGGGAGAAGGTGCAATGAAAGTTGTACACGGTACTGGCTATCCAGAACAAAATCTTTCGCATTTTACATCTTCAGATATTTGGGCTTCTACCGAGAGTCTTACGAGAATACGAACCGGTTGGATGGGTCGTTATTTTGAAGACATCTATCCTGATTATTTAGTAGAGCCGCCTTCTATTCCGGCTGCTATTCAAATTGGTAGCTTCGGAAACCTTATTTTTGAAGGAACGCAAACCAACTATGCATTTACGACAGCAAATCCGAACCAATTAGAAAGAATTGCCGAGTTAGGCCTTGTATACGATGTAGAAAATGTTCCCGATTGCATGTATGGTGATCAGCTGCGTTTTCTAAGAGGTACTACGAATACCACGTATAAATATGCAGGAGTCATTCATGATGCTTATGAACGCGGAACGAACGATGTGGAATACGATGATAACGGGTTTGCCAAACAGCTTGCTATTTTAGCAAGGCTTATCAAAGGTAATTTAGGAACCCGGGTTTATATGGTTAGTATGGGCGGATTTGACACACATGCTAATCAACCTATCAATCACGAACGATTAATGTCTCGTTTATCGTTAGCAGTACGTAATTTTTATGAAGATCTTGGTTTTCAGGACAAACAAAATAAAGTTTTAAGTATGACCTTCTCAGAATTTGGAAGAAGGGTATTCGAAAACGGTTCGCTTGGAACAGACCACGGAGCCTCTGCTCCTACCATGTTCTTTGGTCCTGCACTAAATGGTAATGGTCTTATAGGAGAACACCCGAGTCTTACTGATCTGGATAACGGAAATCTTAAGTTTACTACAGATTTCAGGGATTTATACGGAACTGTCATGAACAAGTGGCTGTGCATTGATCAACAACTGGTTGAAGAATATCTGTTGGGCAGACCGCTCAACCTTGTTGAACTTGGATTTGATTGTAATGGTATTGTTAATCCGCCAGACGATGATGAAGATCCACCAGTAATCGTCATTGAAGGCTTTGATCATAAACCTGTTTATCCGGAAACCGGTGAGGTTTCAATTTACATCGAAATTCCGGAAGCAGGGCTGGTAGATATGCAATTGTATAATATCTTAGGTCAGCGTATCGGTACCATAAAGAATGAAATGATGATTGAAGGCGCCTACACCATTCCTATAATGGAGAGTATGGGAACCAGACTTTCAACAGGACAATATATTTACAGAGTCACCTACAAAAATCAGAAATACAGTAAATCGGTTCTCGTCCGATCTTAAATAATTTGACAATCAGGCCTCCTTTCCGGGAGGCTTTCTTTTTTGGGAACACCTGCCTTCGCTATCTGCAAAATCTTTATTTTTGCACAGCTAAGAAAGAAACAGATGTCAGATACAATTCAAAACGATTCATCCGCTCAACGATATACGATCACCGCTGCCCTGCCCTACACCAATGGTCCTATTCACATTGGCCATCTGGCAGGAGTATATGTGCCGGCCGATATTTATGCCCGTTATCTGAGAGGTATTGGTAAAGATGTTATCTACATCTGCGGTAGTGACGAGCATGGGGTTGCCATCCCGATGAAAGCCAAGAAAGAGGGCGTATCACCCAAGGAGATTATTGACAAGTATCACTCGATCATCAAGAAATCATTTGAAGATTTTGGTATTTCCTTTGACAACTATTCAAGAACCTCAGCAGAAATTCATCACAGCACGGCTTCCGATTTTTTTAAAAAACTATATACGAATCATAAGTTTATTGAAGAGGTTACCGAACAATTGTATGATGAAGAGGCTTCGCAGTTTCTGGCCGACCGTTTCGTAACCGGTACTTGCCCTAATTGTAATTATGAAGAAGCTTATGGTGACCAATGCGAGCGATGTGGCTCCTCTCTCAATGCAACAGATCTTATTAATCCTAAATCGGTACTATCTGGAAGTAAACCGACGCTTCGTAAAACCAAACATTGGTTTTTGCCCTTAGACCAATATGACAACTTTATTAAAGACTGGATATTGGAGAAGCACAGGAAAGATTGGAAGCCAAATGTCTATGGCCAGGTAAAGAGTTGGGTAGACGACGGTTTGAAGCCACGGGCGGTTACAAGAGATCTGGACTGGGGTATTCCAGTTCCCGTAGACGGTGCTGATGGGAAGGTACTTTACGTGTGGTTTGATGCTCCCATAGGATACATCTCATCTACTAAAGAATGGGCATTGCGAGAAGGTAAAGATTGGGAACCCTATTGGAAAGATCAAAACACCAAACTTGTTCATTTTATCGGCAAAGACAATATTGTTTTTCATTGTATCATATTTCCTGCAATGCTACACGCAGAAGGAAGCTATATTTTACCCGATAATGTCCCCGCAAACGAATTCCTTAATTTAGAAGGCAATAAACTTTCAACTTCCAAAAACTGGGCCGTTTGGCTACACGAATATTTGGAAGATTTTCCAAACCAGCAAGATGTATTGCGTTATACACTAACTGCTAATGCGCCAGAGAGTAAGGATAACGACTTTACATGGAAAGACTTTCAAGCGAGAAATAACAATGAATTAGTCTCGATTTTTGGGAACTTCATCAATAGGGTTACCGTTCTTACGCATAAATATTATCAAGGACGGGTACCTGAACCTGATTCTTTTCAGCAAATAGACTCTGAAACACTAAGTAAACTGAAAGAATACCCTGCGATCATCAGCAGCTCAATTGAACGCTACCGATTTCGGGAGGCGCTCAATGAACTCATGAATATGGCGCGATTGGGCAACAAATATCTTGCAGACGAAGAACCCTGGAAAAAGATTAAAACAGACGAAACCAGGGTAATGACCATTATGTATGTTGCCTTGCAAATTGCAACGGGTCTGGCGGTATTATCAGAACCCTTTTTACCATTTACCTCAGCAAAACTTAAAAACATATTGGCTTTAAAAGGAGCACATGCTCAATGGAATGATGTGGTTGTTAAGGATGTTCTGATTTCAGCGGGACATCAGATTAACAAATCAGAATTATTATTTTCTAAGATCGAGGATGATGCTATTCAAAAGCAATTGGACAAACTGGAAGCCACCAAAAAACAAAATGAAGCAATGAGTACCAATGTCGAACCCCAAAAGGACACTATTAATTTCGAAGATTTTGCGAAGATGGATCTTCGCGTGGGCACAATTGTTGAAGCTTCTAAAATGCCCAAAGCAAATAAATTACTCGTACTCAAAGTAGATACCGGTTTGGATGTTCGTACCATCGTTTCCGGGATTGCAGAGAGCTTTAGTCCCGAAGATATCGTAGGCAAAAAAGTGACAGTACTCGCTAATCTTGCGCCCCGAAAACTCAGGGGAGTTGAAAGTGAGGGCATGATATTGATGACCGAAAATGAAGAAGGGAAACTTGTCTTTGTGAATCCTGATGAAGAAAGCGTAACTAATGGCCAGACTATTAATTAGTATCTCCTATCATTCGAATTTCTCTTCGAATGTCAGATTAAATGATAATAAAGTAGCTTGCTAAAAATCGCTTACCATCCTATCTACAAGCACCCTTTACCCGAAGGGCACCGATTTCCTATGATAAAGTATGAGTTGCTTCCCAAACAGCTACTTTATGAGGGTACTTGTGTAGCATCTAATTTTTTTGAACCTGAAATACCTTCAGAAGAAGCTATCCTTCTAGTTCACAGCAAAGCATATTATGATCAACTTAAAAGTTTGACACTAGACCCCAGAGCCGCCCGAAAGATCGGATTTCCGTTATCTGCAGAACTGGTAAACAGAGAAATCATTATTGCCGACGGAACTATAAGAGGGTGCGAATTTGCGATAGAGCACGGTATAGCAATGAATATTGCCGGAGGCACGCACCACGCCTATAGTGATCGGGGTGAAGCCTTTTGCCTTCTGAACGATCAGGCTATTGGCGCACGATACTTACAAGATGCTGGTATTGCAAAGAAAATACTTATGGTAGACCTAGATGTGCATCAGGGAAATGGTACCGCTGAAATCTTTCAGGGAGATGATTCGGTATTTACTTTTTCGATGCATGGCAAAGGCAATTATCCGTTCAAAAAAGAACAAAGCGATTTGGACATCGCCCTTGATGACAAAACTAAAGACAACGAGTACCTATCAATTCTTACCCAGATGCTTCCCAAACTTATAAACGAAGTCAAACCAGACTTTATATTTTACTTATGCGGGGTTGATGTAATAGAAGGTGACAAACTTGGCAGATTAGCACTAACGCTGCAAGGCTGTAAAGAGCGGGATCGTTTTGTTCTGGAAATCTGTAAAAAATACGATATTCCTGTACAATGTAGTATGGGCGGAGGGTACTCCAAGGATATCAAAGTTATTATCGAAGCACACGCTAACACCTTCCGGTTAGCACAGGAAATCTATTTTTAGCAAGTGGTACTGCCTGATGCCCCCGGTGATGATCTGCAAATTTTTCCATCGCAGCATTCATTTTGTGCACAATCCAATCCTAGTTCTATACGACAATGTGCCAAACCTCCGGTAATTTTACGTTGTTCTTCTTTGGATAAAACAACACCTAATGTTGATACGTTAAGAATCATTTTTCTAATAATTTACATGTTATTTCTTAACAAAAGGTAAGTTTTATTTTGTTAAAATCAAAATATGAAATTATATTTTGGAGATCGCCGATTATACCTTTAAATACCTATCCTCTTAAAAAATTCGCTTTTATAAGAGTCTCCTATTGGAATTCTGATATCTCGTATTACGATTTTATTTCTTTGTATCGATTCTATATGATGAATATTAACAATAAAGGAACGATGAACCCTTAGAAAATTTTGTGCAGGCAACTTTGCAAGAATCTCCTTGAAATTCATTAGTGTAAGAATAGGTTTATTCTCTTGAGTGTGTATTTTGAGATAGTCTTTCAGGCCTTGAACAAAGCGTATGTCTTCTAGTTTGATTCGAACATTATTGTAATCGGCTTTCACAAAGATCACAGGATCATTTTGTCCTTCAACACCTTGAGTAGGGGTAAGATTTATGGTGTTGACCTGTGTGTCACTCTTTAATTGATAGAGCTCTCGGGCACGGCTTACAGCTTTAATAAATCTTGGAAAAGGAACGGGTTTTACAAGGTAATCTACTGCATTTAGTTCAAATCCTTCTAACGCATATTCGGGATATGCCGTGGTGAATATAAACATGGGCTGTTGTGTGAGCGCCTTAATAAACTCTATTCCATTAATCTGCGGCATTTCAATATCGCAAAATATAAGATCGATCTTTTCTGAGTTCAATAAAGGTAAAGCATCTAACGCATTCGTATAGATACCCGCTACCTGAAGGGTACCAAGGTCTTCGCAATACGATTTTATAATGTTAAGTGCCAGTGGCTCATCATCAATAATTATACATTTCATTTAATTAAGTGTGACTTTCAACAATACTTCATAATACCCATTTTCTTTGATGATATCCAGGGAATGCGACTGTGGATATAACAATTGAAGTCTATTTTCAATATTTATAAGCCCGATTCCCGAATTATCCTTATCCTTCTTATACTTACCTACTATATTTTTAACCGACAACAGAAGTTGATCTTTGACAACATGAATTCGAATATTCACATCAGTAATCCCTTTAAAATCCGTTCCATATTTAAAAGCGTTTTCAATGAAGGTAATTAACAACAGGGGGAAAATTTTCTTTTTTTCATAATTGCCCTGCACATTTAATTTTACATTTTCGCTGTTAGACAATCGCAACCGCTGTAAATAGATATAGTTTTCAATATATGCAATTTCTTTCTTTAACAACACCTGTTCCTGATTTGCCTCGTATAACATATAACGCATTAATTCTGAAAGTGTAATTACCGCTTCTGGAGCATCATTCGACTTATTTCGTACTAATGAGTAAATACTATTCAATGAGTTAAAAAGAAAATGCGGATTTAATTGCGTTCTTAAAAACTGTAATTCTGTCTGCGTTCTTCGTATTTCCTTTTCTTTGGTAATTCTTTCCCGGTGGTAGAAGTGTTTCATCAATCTAAAAACTCCACCCAACAAAAAGAAGGAAAGTGAAAATACTGCTCCCAGCAAATACGGTACATTTCTGAGCATAGGCATATTTTCTTCAAATCGCTTAAACTCAGCATAGGGCATATCACCTATGAACGGATAAACGCCTTTTAACTTGTCAAAATTTGAAGCCGTCGGTAGCGCAGGATCGGGAAAGACAAACAAAACAAACCAAACAACAAATGCTAGAAATGCTATGGAAATAAGTACATATGCAAGAATACGCTTCTCTAACAAAAATCGAGGCGCAAGAATAAAATAATTCGCATAGAAGACTAACGGTGCCTGCAAAAATCGAATAAACAATTCAGGAAATACTTGTCCGAATTGGTTAATTGATGTAATGATTGGAAACGACAGCAAACAAATCCATCCCAACAAATGAAACCAGAATTCTTGAATTCGAAATTTTTTTAGCACCTTAACTTACTTCAATGGAGGATAAATTAATCAATTTTTAAAAGAAATACCTTTTTCCATCAATTCCTTAACAGTTATTTTAGGATTCTCACCTCTTTGTAATTTTTCCGTTACCAGGTTTCCAATCACAAAGGCATCTGAGTAGGAAGTAAAAAACTGTGTCCCTCTTGCTGCGGGTATGGTATTCTGCTGTATGATAAGGTTGCCATTTCTAAAGATCTGGTAGTACCAACTATGATCATTGATCTTCCCCACCACTAATTCGAACACTACTGTAGTATCTTTCGGTTGTTTGTTCAAATGGTGATTGAATCCGTTCATTTTAAAAAAAGTGTACAACAATGTTATGATCGAAATGGTAAGAATGATCCATCCAATGACTTTGTTAAACGGCAAATTAGTCGTCTTCATCTTCTTCATCAAAGGGAAAAAACTCCAGATTATCATCCAGGTATAAATTTCCAGTACGTCCCAAAGCTACAAACGCTCGCTCTCCGTTGTATAGAGCTACAGCATCCTCCCTTTGTATTCCCTCAAAATTTGTTTTCTCGTCCCATTCATCTCTGGTGGGATCATACTCCCAAACTGTTCTAATTGCTCCGGCACCGGTATCCCCACAAGCAAAATATCCTCTGCCCCCAATGGTAAAACCAACCGCACCAGTTCTGAGAATGTTATAGTCATCATCATCATCAAGATCTAATAATTCACTCCAGGTTTCTGTGGTCATGTCAAAAACCCAGAAATCTGTTTGTAACAAACCGTTCGATATCCCTGTTCCTAAATATAAATTGTTTCCTATAGTGAATGTAGCAGCATCTCTCCTTTTATTACCTCCAAATCCAACGATCTCTGTCCAGGTATCTGTAGAAGGGTTATATTTCCAGAAATCCTTCTTGTCATTATCTCCATCAAATCCGGTTCCCACATAGCCTGCTGTTCCAGAATTAAAAGCAACTGCACCTCTTCTCGGAGTTCCTGCGAATTCAGATACCGGAGACCAGATGTTCGTGTTAATGTCGTACTTGAAAAAATCTTTAAGTTCGTCGTCGCCATCAAAACCAAGACCTACAAATGCTTCATTCCCTACATTGAATGCGACCGCACTGCTTCGGGGTATTCCTGGAAAATCGGAAAGCTGAGACCAAAAATTTCCCTCCATATCATATACCCAAAAGTCATTCAGATAATCGTCTCCATCATAGCCTGTTCCTACATAGCCTTTATTGCCAATGTTGAAAGCAACAGAACTGCTCCTTGGAGTACCGTCAAAAACCGATCTGTCTATCCAGTTTCCCAATAAATCATCTCCGTCGTCTGAAGAACAACCAACTAATGCCAACATAACAATAGTCATCAATCTCAGTAGATATCGTTCATTAAATCTTTTTTTAATTTTTAGTTTTTTCATTTTTAAAAATGTTTAAATTAATGTTCAAACCCATACTAAAAAATGCTGATCCTCCAGCATCGAAATCATACAATTCATTTGTATCATTATCTTCAATTGCAAGCTGGTTATATGAGTACCCAGCTTTCACAACCGTATTTATCCCTCTTTGAATTTCAAATTGGTGTTCCAATCCTGCACTAAAACTTGCAAGGGCTATTTTGGTGTTTTCAAGTACTCCAAAGTCTGGAATAAAGGATCTGGCTGAATTATTACCATAAAGACCTTCTACCCCCATTGTAAATTGAATTCGATGACGTTCAGCAGGCAAATAATAGACAAACATGCGGGGAATACCCACCGTAAAGCCCCATTTATTATTCACAATTTTACCATAGGAAGCCATGGGCAAAAGGGAAGGACGACCAAAAAAATTTCCAAAGGCGAGGCCAAAAGACAAATTTGACTCCGACTCGTCTTTTCTCCATACTTTACGTAGCATAGCGAAACCATTGTATTGGAAATCCTCAGAAACAATACCTTCTTTAAAATTGCCAGATAACACCGGAGAAGCCGATATGTTTAAATTCCAATCATTTTTTAATGGTCGTAGGTATCTTAAAGAAAATCGTAAGACATGCATTTGTTCATACGAAGAAAGATCAAAGCCTATATTCCTGTCGTCATAAATAAAATTAAAATTGGAGTAAGACAGCCCGAACCCGACTAAACCATATCCTGCTTTGACACCCCCATTTAAACGCACATCATATTTTTCAATACGTGTATTGCTTAATTCCGGGAACAGGGTATATGTAAAACCTCCGAGTTCAGGTCTGCCTTGTTGACCAAATAATCCAACTACAGCTAATAAAAAAACCAAAGTCAACCAATTGTGCTCCAATGAAAAGAATTTTGGGTAAATGTATCAGTGACCGGGAGCTTCAAAAAAAATTATATACCAGTAGTCCGAATTAATAGATAAGACTTCGTAAAAGCTCGATGAATCCGGGGTTATGACTCTATCGAACATTCCACTTTGTTGGTAGAGGAAAACCGGAGCTAAGTATATTAAAGTTTTTGAAGCCTTCACTACTATTTTTATTTGCAGTAAAACTTAGATTAATGAGATTTTATGTTTTGCTCGCTGTGTTAATAATCGTTCATGCTTCTTGCAGCTCAGAACGCGATGAGATTCCTGTGTTGGAGGTAGGCAGCGATTTTACAGATTCTAATATTCGGGTTATAACCATAGATACATTTAAGGTAGAACTCTCCACTTTCAAATTTGATAGCCTAAATACTTCTTCAAGTAACCGTTTGTTGGTTGGACAGTACTTAGATGATTTTTTCGGGCAGATACGAGCATCAAATTACTTTGAGCTAACCGCAAACAGCTATACTATTTCTGAAGATGCAGAATTAGATAGCGTGGGGCTTATTTTAGGGTACGATAATTATTTTTACAATGATACCATACCCTCTTCCCGACTAAATGTGCATTTGCTAAAAGAAGAGGTCAACCCAGAAGATGAAATATTTTACAATGTAAATACACTGGAATACGAACAGAATCCAATCGCTGTTCTGGATTACCAACCCGAACCAAGAGACGATGACTCTCTTTACATCGCGTTACCTTTTGAGTTTGGAAATATGATCTTCAAGGGAATTCAGGACAATGACATTAATGATGATGACGACCTAAGAGAAGCTCTTAAAGGTATAAGTTTACAACCGGGAGAAAACGACAATTCCTCGATTATCGGATTCTCCAGAAACGCGGGTCAAACCTATTTGCGTTTCTTCTTCAAAGAAAAAAACGAGGAGGAAGAAGAAAAGACATTCGATCTTTTTATAAAATCAGATGGACCAAGAGCCTTTAATAATCTAAGGAGTGATGTGAGCAATCTACCTCTGGACACGCTTATCGATCAGGAAATCAATTTACTTTCTTCAAAGACGAATAATCAAAGCTTCATTCAAGCAGGTATTGGATATGCTACCAGGATTCAATTCCCCACGTTAAAGGATATTTATGATATTCCCGGCACTGGTACCGTTTTGAGTGCAGTGCTGCAAATTAAACCTCCAAGAAGTAGTTATAGTGACCTACAACCAATTCGAGATTCGCTTAATGTTAATATCGTTGATCAAAACAATCGAATCACCGAGCAGGTAACCAACGGAGGGGGTGCGGTATACGGACGGATCAATGATAAAAACTCAGAATTCAACGAAGTAATTTATGAAATTCCAGTAGGTATTTATGTTGATAGAAAATTACTGGAACCTTTTACTATAGACGATGCTCTTATTCTGTATCAGGAAAACTACAATTCAACAGTAGACAGAATTATTCTGAATGACAGCCAAAACAGCGATTTCAACGCAAAATTAATCATCAAATATGCCATCTACGATGAAGACTAGAGGAGGACTGATTTTGCTGGTTGTGATCTGTATGCAGCAATCGCTGATTGCACAACTTAATAATCTTACTGGATCACCTTATTCGCTTTTTGGACTCGGAGTACAAAGTAATTCGAATATAGGCAAGTTTAGTGGATTGGCACAAACTGGTATTGCTTTAAATGGGGCCGAAGTCTTTAATATCTATAATCCCGCATCTTTTGCACATCTGTCCCAGAAAAGATTCTTTTTTGACGTAGGTGTGTACGCTGAATTAAATGCAATTTCAAACCGCAACGAAGATGAGCAACGCATCGCATACAATTTTTCTAACATTGCATTGGGTTTCAAACTCGATAAAAAAAACGGACTCGGGCTATCTTTAATCCCTGAAACAAGCGTGGGATATGCACTTATTGGCCTCGAAACCAATATTGAAGGCAGCAATGAAACTTTTAGAAGTAATATTTTAGGTTCTGGGGGCCTTAACGAATTGCGGTTAGATTACGGATACCTGTTAACCCCTAAATGGTCTATCGGACTTACAGCGGCTTACCTCTTTGGAAAAATAGAAGAGGAGGAAACTGTGATTACAGGAGAGAGCTTTTTAGAAGTGACGGATGAAAATTTCTACAAGGGTGTCCAACTCTCTTTTGGATCTCAATATACACTAAGCTCTAATTTTGACATCGGACTTACTTTTAGCTTACCTGCCATTTTAAACGGGTCAAGAGATCGGGTTGTGATCAAGTCTTTAGACTTTGTTCCAACTTTCGTTGACGATGAAATCGATCAGGATCTCGATGACTTTGAATTACCTTTCCAGTTTGGTTTGGGACTCCATACTCAATTATTTAAAAATCTTGATCTAAGTGCCGATTACAAAAGATATTTCTGGGGAAGCACAAATCAGGAAGATAACATTGGTAATTATAAGGATCAAAATATCGTTAGCCTAGGAGCCGAATATGTACCCAAGTATAACGGAATCAAATACTGGCAGCGAATAAATTATAGGGCTGGACTTCAATACGATTCCGGATACCTGAGAGTAGATGACGTCTCCATTGACAATTTCAATGGTTCGGTAGGTCTGGGACTTCCCGTTGGAAGGACTGGGTCTATGCTAAATATATCCTACACAAGAGGGTTTCGTGGAACTACCAACGGAATTCTGGTAGAAGAAAACTTCAATCTTATCAATATTAATCTAAGCCTTTTGGATATCTGGTTTGTTAGAAATAAGTATGAATAAAACTCAAAAAATGAAAAAATTATTGGTAATGCTAGCACTTTTTACTGCGAATGTCCTTATGGCACAGGAAGGATTAAATACTTCGGAAATTGCATCCTTTCAGACATCTGTCATGAAAACAGAATTAGCGCTTAGCGAAGAACAATCTGAAAAGGTCGCTACAATAAATCAGCTTTTCACAGAAGAACAGGTTACCCTCATGAATGAAGAAGGAAGCAGGTTCAGCAAAATGGGAAAGATGCGAAAAATCATGACAACTAAAAATGAAAAGCTGAATGAAGTCTTGAATGAATCGCAGATGAGAAAGTATAAAGACGAACTACTGCCACGCTTTCGAAAACACTTTAGAAGTAAAATGAACAAGTAATATGAGAAAAAAGACCGGAACTATAATTGGCATTTTGATGATAGTGACTGCTTTGGCTTTGATAAGCTGGATAATTACAAAAGATAAAGACAAGACCAAGGCTTCTGATCTTACCAATGAAATCCCTGTCGAAACACTCCGGGTGAAGACAGGCACTACTCCCTTTCAAATTGAGGTCACCGGAAAAGTACAGGCCAAAAACAAGATTGCCATTTATAGCGAGGTACAAGGAAAGATGCTCGCTTCAAATAGCAGGTTTCGTGTTGGTAATTCATTCCGAAAAGGAGCAATACTTGTATCTATTGAAAATAGGGAGCAACAGGTTCAGGTCCAATCAGCAAAAAGTACTCTGGTGAATCAAATAGCGACTATGCTTCCAGATATGGAAATTGAATTTCCTGAAGAAGCTTCGCGTTGGGAAAATTACATATTACAATTTGACCTTAACAAACCTATCAAACCTTTGCCGGAGATCAAATCAACAAAAGCTCAATTATTTATTACAGGGAAAAATATCCTCAAAATGTATTACGATGCTAAACAATTAGAAGAAAAGTTGTTTAAGTATCAGATATTCGCTCCTTTTGAAGGTACGCTTATTCAAGTGAACATCAAACCAGGAGGCCTGGTAAGAAGTAGTCAGCTATTGGGTGAGTATATGAACACAGAGTGGTTTGAAGTTGAACTCCCGCTTCCGGTTGCTGCGTTGGAATATGTAAAAATCGATACAGAGGTTCTTTTAACGACTTTGAATAAATCGCAACATTATACTGGAAAGATCAAGAGAATTAATCAAAGTATCGATGCCGAAACCCAAACAGTTAAAACCATAGTAGAAATAAATGATTCACGACTCAAAGATGGGCAATATCTTACAAGTCGTATTACAGGTAAACCTTTTCAGGAAGCTTTTACCATTCACGCATCGCTACTTGCAGAAAACCAGTTCGTTTACCTGATTAAAAACAATTCGCTTCAGCTTCAGCAAGTTGTCCCTCTAAACCATTTTAAAGATAGTGTTACGGTTAGCGGTCTTGAAGATAATATGTTACTACTCAAAGAGCCTATAGTAAATGCATATCCTGGAATGAAAGTCACAAATTCAACTTCACAATGAAGAAATTTATAGGGCATTTTATAAAGTACCCCGTAGTCGTTAATGTGATGATCATTGGTTTCATCATCTTTGGGTTTTTTGGATATAGGCAGCTCAACGCGTCTTTTTTCCCATTAGCAGAACCCACTTTTATTAACATTTCTGTTGCCTATCCCGGTGCGTCCCCTGAGGAGGTGGAAAAAGGTGTGATTGAAAAAATAGAAAATAATCTAAAGGGCATCGAAGGTATTGATAGGGTAAGTTCTGTCTCAAGTGAAAATCTGGGTACGATAAGTATTGAAATTATTACAGATGTCAATATTAATCTGGTAGTTGATGATGTTAAAAATGCAATAGATCGAATCGCATCATTCCCGGCATCTATGGAACCCCCGGTAATTGAAATGGTGAACCCTACAAGGGATGCGATCACTTTTGTGCTCACCGGAAAAAATATTCCCTTGAGAATATTGAAAAGGGAAGCTGAAGAAATTGAAAATGATCTGTTGAGGCTTGAAAACGTTTCTCAGGTAAAACTCTCGGGGTTTCCGGAAGAAGAAATTGCAATCACCCTCTCTGAAGAATTGCTTCAAACTTATAGACTTACCTTTGATGATGTCGCCAAAGCAGTAGCAGAAAGTAATATTTTGATCACAGGCGGTTCTGTTAAAACTAAGAAAGAGGAATACTTAATAAGAGCAGAAAACAGAGATTACGCTGCAAACCTCCTGAGAGATATTGTAGTCAAATCCGGCACAAACGGCGAGAAAGTAATATTGGGTGATATTGCGACTTTGCAGGATACGTTTAAAGAAGATCCTGATAGGGCCTATTTGAATAATAATCCAGCAATTGTATTTTCAATTTTAAATACCAATTCGGAAGACCTCATTGAAAGTGCAGACGAGGTTAAAGACTACATCACTACTTTCAACAAGAAGCACGAGAACTTAAAAATTGAAGTGACCTTTGACTCCTCGCAGGCGATCAAAGACCGCATTGCTTTACTTTTTGAAAATGCGATCGTTGGAATGTTGCTCGTGCTTTTATTGCTGTCTTTTTTTTTAAGACCGGGTATTGCACTTTGGGTAGCATTTGGTTTACCGATTTCTTTTCTAGGAATGTTTGTTTTATTACCATCCTATGATGTTACTGTAAATATGTTATCCCTTTTTGGTATGATCCTGGTAATTGGTATTCTGGTAGATGATAGTATCGTAATTTCAGAGAATATTTACAGTAGATTCGAAAAAGGAGATTCTCCTATTAAAGCAGCAGTAAATGGAACACTGGAAGTAATGACTCCTATTTTGGCCGCCATTACTACAACAATTCTGGCTTTTTCAATTTTCTTTTTTCTCGACGGATTAATTGGTACCTTTTTTGGCGATATCGCAACCGTAGTAACCATCACTTTGCTGGTTTCCCTTATTGAAGCATTGATTATTCTACCTGCTCATCTCGCCCATTCCAGAGATCTAAGTAAAAAAGCAAAAACATATAAAATTAATGAATATGGCGATCGCTTCATGAATTATTTAAAAGATAAGATCTATGCACCCGCACTCCGTTTTAGCCTTCAACATAAGTTTTTTGTGTTTTCAATTTGTTGCTTTCTGTTTCTTTTAACGATTGGTGCTTTTGCAAGTGGAATCATCAAGTTAAGTTTCTTTCCTTCAAACGCCAGTGATCAAATAGTAATAACATTAGAAACTCCACAAGGTACAAGTGAAACGGTCACAGATTCTTTAGTATCAATAGTAGAGACCAAGGTTTGGAATGTAAATGATGAATTAGGTAAAAACGCGTTAGGCGATTCACATATTTTAAATACGTTAAGAAGACTGGGACCCGGAAGCTCCAAAAGTTCCATTACTGTAAACCTTGCTCCCAGTGAAACCAGAGATATCTCATCTACAGAAATAGCCAGTAAAATAAGAACTCTAACCGGGAATATAAGCTTGGCAGAAAAATTAAGTTTTAACTCTGGGGCAAATGTAGGTGGAATGCCTGTTTCTGTCTCTCTACAAGGAAAGAATATTGACGATTTGAAAAAAGCGCGAACGTTGGTTTATGAAGAATTAAAGCAGAATCCCGACATTAAAGATATCACAAATACAAGCCCCGAAGGGATCAAAGAAATTAAGTTTGAACTTAATGAAAAAGCAGCTTTGCTGGGGCTTTCACTTCAGGAGGTAATGCAACAGGTAAGAAATGCATTCTTTGGGAGAGAAATACAGCGATTACAACGAGGTGAAAATGAAGTGAAAGTATGGGTTCGGTACGATAGAAAGAACAGAAGTAGTATTAATGATCTCAACCAAATGGAAGTGACCACTTCTCAAGGTAGAATTCCTTTATCTGAACTCACAAATTATACTATTGAGAGAGGAGAGGTGGCTATCAATCATCTTCAGGGTTTACGAGAAATTAAGATAGAAGCAGATCTTGCCAATCCAAAGGCAAGTGCTGCGGAGATCATGAGGGATTTGCAAACAAGGGTGGCATCAAAAGTTGAGTCTCAATTATCAGGGGTAGTCCTTAAGGCAGACGGACAAAATAGAGAAGTATCAAAAATCACCGATTCGATCGCAAATGTATTTCCAGCGATTTTATTTCTTATCTATATGGTGATTGTCATAGCATTCAGATCTTACAGTCAGCCTTTTATTTTACTGTCATTGGTTCCTTTCTGCTTAATAGGTGTAGCTTTCGGGCATTGGTTACACGGCTTCTCAATGAGCATTTTATCGTATTTGGGAATCATTGGCTTGATTGGGATCGTTGTGAATGACGGACTGGTATTTACTGAAAAGTTTAATGACTTTTTAAGGAAAGGGCTGCCCTTTGACGAAGCATTGTTCGAAACAGGAAAAGCTCGTTTCCGGGCTATCTTTTTAACCTCAATCACCACGATAGCAGGATTGGCACCTTTGATGCTCGAAAAGAGTCTTCAAGCACAATTTCTTATTCCGATGGCAATCGCTATTTCATACGGTATTGCCGTGGCTACGCTACTCACGCTTTTTATACTCCCTATTTTTCTATCCTTTTCCAATAGTCTGAAAGTGTATACGCTTTATCTATTAAAAGGCAATAAGCCAACAAGAGAAAGTGTAGAAAGAGCCGTAAAAGAATTAAATGTAGTTCATGAAGAAATATAGTTTTCATTTGATCCTATTTGCATTTTTGATGATCTGTAAAACCGGATTTACACAGGAAAGTCTTACCATAGACGAAGCAGTAGATACAGCATTGAAACAAAACTACAGTTTAAGAGTCGCAAATAATGAAGTGTCTACCGCCGAAGTAGATACGAAATCATTGAATAGCGGATTTCTTCCAAGAATAACGATAGGCAGCGGGGTCAATTATGCGAATGAAGATCAAAGTGTCACTTTCGCAGATGGAAATAGTACTGCCGTATCTAACGCGATTACCGAATCTTATAATGCTTCTATTACTGCAGAATATACCATTTTTGATGGATTTGAAAGAAAATTTACGAATAGAAGGAACAAACAATATCTGAGTTTGAAACAACTGGAGGAGAAACAGCAAATCGAGAATACTATTGTTAATATTTATGAATCCTACTATCAGATTGCTTTCCAGAAGCAGGTCGTAGAAAATTTAAAATATACAATTCGCAACTCTCAGGACAGATTGGATAGAGCTAGGAGAAAAGTGAAATACGGTCAGGGTACACAATTAGATATTTTAACTGCAAAAGTGGATCTGGGGAATGATAGCATCACATATCGGTCCTCTCTAACCGATCTTACAAATCTAAAACGAAACTTAAATTTCTTAATGGGTAGAGATCCGCTTACATCGTTCACAATAGATACCTTATTAGTTTTTCAGCCTCAAATGAATAAAGATTCGCTTTTGATGCTTATGAAATCCAAAAATACCCAGCTTATGATTGCGGAACAGAATTTAACGCTGGCAAAAACAGATATTCTTATAAACAGAGCCAAACTACTTCCTAAGATCAATGGTAGTGGTTCTTATCAATGGAGCCAAAGTGATAATCCTCCAACGTCTTTTGCACTTTCTAATGAAATTTACGGAGTAAATCTTGGAATAAATCTATCCTGGAGTCTTTTTGATGGAGGAAAAACTAAAACCGCTGTCAAAAAAGCAAAAATCACAAGTGAAAATCGAAGTATCAATTACGAGGAGCTAGAAGAGCAACTAAAAGTGGATTTATACAATGCCTATGAAACTTACTTGAATGAAATTTACAAGTTTCAAACTGAAGAATCCAATGTTGAGGTAAATCGGCTTAATTTTCAGAGAACCCAAAAACAGTATGGTTTAGGTCAGATTACAACTGTGGAATTCAGGCAGGCGCAAATAAATCTTTTTAATGCGCTCAACAATTACGCGCAGGCAAAATATAATGTAAAGCTGGCAGAAGTAAATTTACTGCTGCTTTCAGGAACTTTGGTGGATTGATCTTATTTCACAAACTATTCTTAACAGCGAAAAACCCACATTTTTAAAACGTGGGTTTTTAAGTAATATTTATAGATTAGATTACTTTCCCAACATCAGTAACTCGTTACAAACCACTTCTGTAATGTACCTTTTACCACCTTCTTTGGTTTCGTAGGTTCGGTTCGCCAACTTGCCTTCTACCGCCACTTCGTGGCCTTTTAAAAGATATTTTTCAATAATAACTGCCGTTTTTCCCCAGGCGATTACATTATGCCATTGGGTATCTTTCACAATCTCTCCTTCGGCATTCTTATAAGATTCGTTGGTTGCAATAGAAAACTTAGCAAGCTTTTTTCCGCTTTCCAGATTGATGATTTCAGGATCATTACCAAGATTCCCTATTAATTGTACTTTGTTTCTTAATGCATTCATAATTTAATAATTTAAAAGTTAATAGTATTTTTAATAGATGATTCCATTATTTCGAATCGATGAAGCAAAGATGTGACGTTAAAAAAACTATATTCGGTTATGAAATAATTGCATTCGTTTGTAAACGTTTGTAGTCGTTTGTAAACGATTAATTAATAACAATAATTTTAAAAAGTAATGAATACAGCCGTTGGCATTATTGAATTACGCAACCTGCAACTAAATGATTATAGAGAGTTGAAATCTTCTATGCAGGAAGCTTATCGAGAACTGGAAAGTTCTTATTGGAAAGAACACCAAATCGAAAAATTACTTGAAATTTTCCCGGAAGGGCAATTGGTGGTCCTAGCCGATGGAAAAGTGGTAGGTGCAGCATTATCCTTAGTAGTAGATTATGACTCTATAGATGATAATCATACCTATGAAGATATCACTGGTAAATACACTTTCTCAACACACGATGCAGAAGGAGATGTGCTCTATGGGATAGACGTCTTTATTCATCCCAATTTTAGAGGGCTCCGCCTAGGAAGAAGACTCTATGATGCTCGCAAAGAACTCTGTGAACAACTCAACCTTAAATCAATTGTTTTCGCTGGTAGAATTCCGCGGTATGTATCTTATGCCAAAGACATGACCCCTAAACAATACATCGAGAAAGTGCGAATGAAAGAGCTGCACGATCCTGTACTATCCTTTCAGTTGAGTAACGATTTTCACGTAAAAAAGGTTATGAAGAATTATCTGGAGGGAGATACGAGTTCATTAGATTACGCGGTTTTAATGGAATGGAACAATATTTATTATGACAAAAGTCCGAAACTCATAAATACAAGAAAGTCTATCGTAAGGCTGGGGTTGATACAATGGCAAATGAGGCCTTTACCAAATTTGGAAGCATTGTTCGATCAGGCAGAATTCTTTATAGATGCAGTTTCCGGCTACGGAAGCGATTTTGCTTTGTTTCCGGAATTGTTCATCGCCCCTTTAATGGCAGATTATAACCATCTGTCTGAAGCCGATGCCATTCGTGAACTGGCAAAGTTTGCAGAACCTATCCGTAAAAAATTTCAGGAATTCGCCATCTCCTATAATATCAACATAATCACAGGAAGCATGCCAATGGCGCAGGATGGAAAATTGTACAATGTTGGTTTCTTATGCAAAAGAGATGGTAGCTACGAAATGTACACTAAAATACATATTACGCCTAACGAAGTATCTCATTGGGGAATGACCGGAGGTGACAAAATTCAGGTTTTCAATACCGATTGTGGTAAAATAGGGATTGTAGTTTGTTACGATGTTGAATTCCCGGAGTTACCTCGATTGCTTGCTGACCAGGGAATGAAGATTCTCTTTGTTCCATTTTTAACAGATACACAAAATGGTTATACGAGGGTAAAACATTGCGCCCAATCGAGAGCTATTGAAAATGAATGTTATGTTGCTATTGCAGGATGTGTGGGTAACCTTCCAAAAGTGAATAATATGGATATTCAATTTGCACAGGCAGCAGTATTTACACCCTCAGATTTTTCATTTCCTACTAACGGTATAAAGGCGGAAGCCACTCCGAATACAGAAATGACCCTTATCGTAGATATTGATCTTGATCTCTTAAAAGAACTGCATGAATATGGCAGTGTGCGAATTCTGAAAGACAGGCGGCATGACCTCTATCAGCTCAAGAAAGTTAACTCATAATACCGGCTCATGAGAAATATACAGTTACTCCTTATCTTGATTATCATTTTACCGCTTTGCACGAATGCGCAACGAAGGCAACGAAAAAATACGAAAGAAGTTACGCCTCTGGAGAAGTCTTTCAATAATTTACAGTGGAGAAATATCGGTCCGTTTAGAGGAGGTAGAAGTGTTGCTTCATGCGGCGTGGTTTCCGATCCGCTTACCTATTATATGGGGAGTACGGGAGGGGGCGTCTGGAAAACCACTGATGGTGGAATTGTTTGGAAAAATATTTCCGACGGATTCTTAAAAACAGGTACGGTGGGCGCTATCGCAGTAGCCGAATCAGACCCAAACGTGATTTATGTAGGTATGGGAGAACACGCGATCCGCGGAGTGATGACTTCAAGTGGTGACGGTGTTTATAAATCAACCGATGCAGGAAAAACATGGATACACGTTGGTTTAGATAAAACCATGCATATTTCTGATGTAGTGATCCATCCAAAAGATCCTAATGTCGTTTTTGTGGCAGCACAAGGTTCCCAATACGGTCCTTCTGAAGATCGTGGTATCTATAAATCAGACGATGGTGGTAAGAACTGGAAAAAGGTATTATTTACGCACGATCTTACTGGAGCGTCTTCACTGCGAATGGATATGAACAATCCAAGAATATTGTATGCTGCTTTGTGGGAGCATCAGCGATTTTCTTTTACTATGAAATCTGGAGGACCCAACTCCGGAATTTACAAATCTGTAGATGGCGGTGAAACCTGGAATCAGTTAAAATCAGGATTACCAAAAGAATTTGGAAAAGCAGGAATTGCAGTTTCCAGAGCCAATCCGGAAAGAGTCTGGGCCGTTATTGAGGCAGAAGGAGAAAAAGGAGGCGTCTATCGATCTGATAATGCTGGTGAAAAATGGGTTCAAATAAATAAAGACAGAGTAAATATTGCCCGCTCGTGGTACTATATGGAGATCTTTGCACATCCTCAAAATGAAAATATCGTATATGTGCTCAATGCACCCGTTATGAAATCTATTGATGGAGGAAAAACATTTAGCAGGGTACCTACTCCGCACGGAGACAATCATCATTTGTGGATCAATCCTGAGAAACCTCAATATATGATCAACTCAAACGACGGAGGAGCAAATGTATCTTTGAATGGAGGTACAAGTTGGTCTACACAGCAAAATCAACCTACCTCACAGTTCTATCGGGTAATTACAGATCATAAAGTACCTTACCATGTATATGGAGGCCAGCAAGACAATTCTGCTATTGCCATTGCAAGTCGCACTTCAGGTCAGGGAATAGGATGGAAAGACTGGTATTCAGTTGCAGGTTGCGAAAGTGCTTACCTCGCCTTCGATCCTGACAGTCCAGATGTCATTTACGGAGGATGTTATCAGGGGATCATAGATCAATGGGTCAAAAAAACGGGACTCTCCAAAGAGATCAAAGAATATCCCGAACTCGCGCTGGGTAATGCCCCGGAAGATTTTAAATACAGATATAACTGGAATGCTCCTATTATTTCTTCACCCCACGATAGAAATATTATTTACCATGCTGGAAATGTTGTTTTTAAAACAACAGACGGTGGTATCACCTGGAAAAAAATAAGCCCAGATCTCACAAGAAATCTCAATTCACAATTAGGCCCGGGAGGTACTCCCTATACCAATGAGGCTGCAGGAGGCGAAAATTACCATACCATTATGTATTTAACCGCTTCCCCTCATGAAAAAGGTGTTTTATGGGCAGGCTCTGACGACGGACTCATACACATAACCCGAGACGAAGGCGAAAACTGGACGAATGTTACTCCTGCAGGAATGAAGGAAGGAATTGTGAATTCAATTGAAGTTTCTCCTCACGATCCGGCTACGGCTTACGCTACACTTATGCGATACAAATTGAATGACCTGAAGCCTTATATTTATAAAACAACCAATTATGGCGAGTCATGGTCGCTCATTACAAACGGAATAGACGCGCCACATACTTTTGCCAGAGCAGTAAGAGAAGACCCTGTTGTCAAGGGGTTGTTGTATGCAGCTACAGAAACAGGATTGTATATTTCAAAAAATGATGGCCTTTCATGGGAAAAATTTCAGTTAAATCTTCCTGTAGTACCCATTAATGATTTAACCATACAAGATAACGACCTTGTGGTGGCTACCGCCGGAAGATCGTTTTGGATTCTTGATGATCTAAGCGGGCTACAACAATTTGTCACTAAAGATCCTGCGGCGCCTCTGGCAATATATAAGCCTAAAGACACCTACCGTCTCTTTGGTGGAAGTCAAAACGAATTCGTACCAGGTCTTGGGCAGAATCCCAAACAGGGTGTTACATTCGATTATTTTTTGAAAGAAACAGCAGACTCTTTAATTCTAAAACTGGAAGTTTTGGATGCAACCGGTAAGGTTTTGAAAACCTTCACCAACAAAAAACCAGAAGATTTTAAAAGTTGGCCCGGCGGACCTTCCAAACCAGAAGTATTGCCTTCAAAGGCTGGGATCAACCGTTTTACGTGGGATTTTAGCCGGGAAAACCTTCCGGCGGTAGACAATGTGTTTGTTTTTGGAGATTATAAAGGCTCGAGCGTTGCTCCAGGCAACTATCAGGTTCGTCTTTCTTTGGAAGATCAGGTTGTCAAAACAGATGTAACCATTTTGGCGGATCCGCGAATAGAAGCTTCATCTTCCGACTTTAACGAGCAACAAGAATTTCTTACGACCATAGAAAATATGATACGTGATATTCATAATTCTGTAAATCAAATGCGTTCTGCAAAATCTCAATTGAAGAATTATAAAGATTTACTGGAAGATCAGGACGAAGCATCTCCTTTACTTCAAAAAGCAGACAGTTTGATCTCTCAGATAAACACCTGGGAAGAAAATTTAATCCAGCCTAAACAAAAGACATTTCAAGACGTGATTAATTTTAACAACCAATTAAATGCAGAGCTTATGTATTTAAAAGGTTATGCTGATACTGCAGATCCACGATTAACTCAGGGAGCGAAAGAACGCTTAAAAGATTTAATGGCAGATTGGAAAACATATACCGACATAAGAGATCAAATTGTGAATCAGGACATGAAATCCTTTAATGTGCTATTCAAAGAATTAGAGATACCCGCAATCATCTTAAAAAAGAAGGAATGAAAAAATTAGCAATCCTGGTAATGATGTTTTCTTTAGGTAACATCTTTGCACAACGAGAAAAGACAATTTCGATCGATGAAAATGAAGATCGCGAACAGATCTCTATAGATCAGCTTTCCTGGATTTCCGGACATTGGAAAGGAGAAGCTTTCGGAGGCGTTGCAGAAGAAATATGGAGCCCGCCAGAAGCTGGGTCAATGATGTTTGTTTTTAGACACATTGTAGATGGCAAGGTCACTTTTTACGAAGCTGGAGCAATTATGGAAACCCCGGAAGGACTCATCCTCCGATTTAAGCATTTTCATGGAGACATGAAAGGATGGGAAAAAAAGGATGAAACAGTAGATTTTAAGTTTATCAAGCTGGAAAACAACATCGCCTATTTCAATGATTTTACTTTTGAAAAAATCAGTGATACAGAAATGAATATTTATGTAATGATCAGCGAAGAAAAAACAAAACCTGTAGAAGTAAAATTCAATTACAAAAAACAATAACTAATGGATAAAAGCTGCCTTGAGTGTGGTGAGAAGGTAGTAGGTAGAGTAGATAAAAAATTCTGCAGTGATTTTTGCAGGAACGCCTACAACAATAGAATAAATAAGGATAGTAAAAATCTAATCAGAAATATCAATAATCGTCTTCGTAAAAACTATCGCATTCTGGAGCAAATGAACCCTGTTTCAAAACCTAAAACCACCAAAATGAAATTGATAGATAAGGGTTTTGATTTCGAATTCTTCACGAGTATCTATACTACCAAAACAGGATCTACCTATTATTTTGTGTATGATCTAGGATATCTTCCGTTGGATAATGATTTTTATATGTTAGTAAAGCGAGAACGTTAATGTTGCCAGTTCATGCTTTGTAATTTTAAAGCTGCTACTACGATATCTTTACGGCTTATTTGTCCTACCAATCGACCGTTTTCTAATACCGGGAGCCTCCTACGATTGTTTTTGTAAAAGATAGAAGCCGCATCAAAAATATTAGTGTCATGCGGGATGGTCTCAACATTTTTAGTCATAAACCGCTCCACGCTTTTATCTAAAATTGGCAAATTAAAGTATCGACTCTCAGAAATTTGCTTCATACAGTCTGCTTCAGATACAATACCAACCAGGTCTCCCTTTTCTCCTAATACAGGACCCCCGGAAATACGATGTTTGGTAAACATCTCCATGACCTCTAAAATCGATTGATCTGCGGTAAAAGTAATAAGCTTTTTACTCATATAATCAGATACTAATATGGGAGCGTCGTACGTTTTCTTAACCTCTTCGCGCGCTCCTTGAAAACTCTTAATGCCCATACGTTTATTTTTTGGTTAATTCTAAAGTTACTCATTTTGTGTGAATTAAAATAATAATTCCTGAAAGCTTATGCTGAAAAATTAAGAATTCCCTATTTTTAGAAATCAAAAGGAACATTATTGAAAACTATTCTGATTTAGGAAATTGCCTACAAAACATGGGTTAGACAAATATCTCCTCTTAGAATAAAATTATTTTTTAACCTGACTAAATTTCAAATTTTGAAAAAATATTCTGTTGTCATAAGTTTTTTAATTCTTGTCGCCGCTGCTTATACCACGTTTTATAATCGGCTACCTCAAAAAATAAATTCTGATAATGTTCCCGAAATTGAGTTTTCTGTTACACGTGCTTTAACGCATGTAAAGAAGATAGCAGAGAAGCCTCATTATGTAGGCTCAGTAGCCCATACGAATGTGCGCAATTACATAATTGAAGAATTGCAAAAGTTAGGGCTACAGACGGGTATTCACGAGGGCATCAATAGTGGAGATTGGGGTAATCTAAGCAAGGTGACCAACATACTTGCGAGAATTGAAGGTACCCAGAAAGGCAAAGCCTTGGTTTTACTATCGCACTATGATAGCAATCCGCACTCCTCATACGGTGCAAGTGACGCAGGAAGTGGTGTAGCAACCATTCTTGAAGGAGTACGGGCTTTTTTGGCTTCTGGTAAAAAACCTAAAAATGATATTATTATTCTTATCACAGACGGTGAAGAACTTGGATTAAATGGAGCCGACCTTTTTGTGAATAAACATCCGTGGGCAAAAGAAACTGGTCTTGTACTTAATTTTGAAGCCAGAGGCAGTGGCGGTCCTGCATTTATGCTTATTGAAACGAACGGAGGAAACAGCAAACTCATAAAAGAGTTTTACAAGGCAAACACCCAATATCCTGTAGGAAATTCGTTGGCCTACAGCATTTATAAAATGCTGCCAAACGATACAGATCTTACGGTCTTCAGAGAAGACAAAAACATAGATGGTTTTAATTTTGCTTTTATCGACGACCATTATGACTATCATGCTGCATTAGATGTTTATGACCGACTTGATAAAAATACGGTAGCACATCTGGGAAGCTACCTGATGCCACTTCTCAATTATTTTTCTGAAAATAATCTTTCTAGTTTTCAATCAAGTGAAGACTACGTGTACTTCACGGTTCCGTTTTTTAAACTGATGTATTATCCTTTCTCCTGGATTTTACCACTTTTAGTTATAGCCATCCTTCTTTTTATCTTGCTACTATTTTTAGGTTTTAAAAGAAAGACACTTTCTTTTGCTGAAATCTTTACCGGTTTTATTCCCTTTTATTTATCCTTAACGATCTGTATGATCTTAGGATATTTTGCCTACGCGATCCTGCGCAGTTTTTATCCGGAGTATGAGGAGATATTACATAAGTTTCCCTATAACGGTTATACCTATATTGCTGCTTTTGTTCTAACTTTCCTCGGAATCTGTTTTCTGATTTATAGTAGATTCAAAAAACTAAAAACCTCTAATTTAGTAATAGCGCCGCTTGCTTTCTGGCTTATCATTTGCAGCCTTGCCTCTATTTATCTTAAAGGCGCTGCATTTTTCATTGTACCTGCCTTCGCTTCACTGGCGGTACTTTACATATTAGTATCTCAGGAAAGGGCGTCGTTAGTTTTCATCACATTTTTAGGCATTCCTGCCATTTGGATACTCGCGCAATTTATTCAGGTTTTTCCGGTTGGTCTCGGATTCAAAATGACAGTAGCCGACACAGAATTCTCTCCGTTTGTACTCTCTGCTCTATTATGCGTATGTACTTTTGGATTACTGTTAGGAACATTACTTCGTTTTCCAAAACTTAAAAAGCTAGGATATTTTGGTATTCTGCTAGGACTCATTTTCTTCATCTCAGCTCATTTTGATGCTGAGTTCACCAAAGAAAAACCTTTACCTACGAGTTTGGTTTACATTCAAGATAGCGATATTGGCAAAAGCTTCTGGGCGACCTATGATTTGAATCCTCAGGAATGGGTGAAGCAATACGTAAACGAAAAGAATCAGGTAGCCCCAGAAGTTGTGAGCACCATGTTCGCCAGTAAATATAGAACCAGACTTTCGTATGCTTCTGAGACTGGTTCAAAGCAAATTGCGGTTCCTGATGTATTAATCACGAAAGACACGGTGGTGAATAATGAGAGGGTACTGGAAATTTGTATCAAACCCAATCGTCCTATTAATCGACTTGCGGTCTTTACCGACAAGGGTACCGTTATCAATTCTTGTGCTGTTAATGGTAGTGACTTATCTGCCGAATTTTTAGAAGGTCTTTCAAAAAGAACCCGGTTGATCACCCATTATGTAAGCAATAATGCATATACCGAAATTAAAATGGCGATCCCACAAGATCAAAAACTCAACCTCCAGATATTTGAATCTTCGTATGATCTGTTGTCGAACGACTTATTTTCTGTTCCGGAACGCCCGGAAAATACGATCCCAAAACCCTTTGTCTTAAACGATGCAATCATTGTAAAAAAAACCATCCGATTTGAATAAGAACATCGCAATTTTAGGATGTGGCTGGCTGGGTCTACCGCTTGCGGTCTCATTGGTGAAAGCAGGATACAAGGTTAAGGGTTCAACCACTTCCTCAGAAAAATTAACTACCCTTGAAAATGCTTCGATATCTCCTTTTTTAATTCATCTTAAAGAGACAGGTATAGAAGGAGCCATTGATGCCTTTTTAAGTGAAACCGACACTTTATTTATCGATATTCCTCCGGGACTCAGAAAGGATCCTTCAGGGAATTATGTGGCAAAAATTCAGCACCTGATCTTTGCCCTTCAGAAAACAAAAGTAAGTCACGTGATCTTTGCCAGCAGCACCTCTGTCTACGGCAACATAGAAGGATCTGTAACAGAATTAACCACGCCCACACCAAATACTGAAAGTGGTAAACAACTTTTAAAGACCGAAAATCTACTGCTCAAAGAACCTTCGTTTAAAACCACGATTCTGCGATTCGCCGGTTTGATTGGAGAGGACAGGCATCCCATAACCTTTCTTTCCGGTAAAAAAGGTATTAAACATCCTGAAGCTTGTGTGAACCTTGTTCATCGAACCGATTGTATGGAGATCATACAGCGTATTATCGAACAGGAACCTAAAGAGAAAGTTTTCAATGTCGCGTATCCCTCTCATCCTTCTAAAAAGGAATATTATGAGCGAGAGGCCAATCGCCGAAAACTGGAGCCTCCGCAATTTGAAAGTTCTGGTTATCAAGGAAAATGTATTGAATCGAACCTTTTAATGAAAGCGCTTGCATACAATTTTCAAAAAGACATTAACCTTTAGCATCTCATTAAGAGTTATCTACAATAATTTTAATAGATTTGACGCCATCAAAATAAACAAACATGAAGAAGATCATTCTATCATTAATGCTGCTTGTAAGCATTAATTTGCAAGCGCAGGATAAAGCTGCACTTGTAGAACACTATGAAAAATTTTATGAGCAGATGAGGGCTCAAGGTGATATGCAGGGTATTATAAATGCTATGACACACTTAAATATTTTAAAACCCTCGCAGGAAAGATTGGATACCCTTGCATACCTGTATGCAAACGGGGGGAAATATCTTCAGGCTTTGAATACCATTGGTATTGAAAAAGTAGCAACAGATTCTGATTTGGCTGTAGAAGTGAAGGCTGTGTCCCTTAAAGCATTAAAACAACCGCAGCGTGCACTTGAACAATACGAAGTGCTGTTTGCCAGAGATCCGAGCGCCTTTTTAGCATATGAGATGGCTGATTTGCAAATGCAAACCGGAAAGGCTGATGCAGCCATGCAGAAAATAGAATACGGTATTGCCAATGCCAAAGAAGAAGATAAGAAAGCTTTTTATGAAAGCCAGGTTCCTTACGAGGTCGCTTTGAAAGCCGCATTCATACATTTGAAAGCATTAATTGAATTTAACAAAGATCAAGTTAACAATATCGATAGCGCAGTGGCATTGTTAGACGAAGCTCTGGCTATTTCGCCTAATTTTAATCTGGCATTGATAAGTAAAGATGCATTGTTGAAAAGAAAGAATCCTCCTAAAGCACCGGAAACAACTCCTAAAAACTAAAAAAGGCGCTTTGAGCGCCTTTTTTTATTCATTATTTATAGCATTTCACTAATTAGCCCGAAATTGGAAAATCTCTGAATTAGAAGTGTTTCCTTCACTGTCACGTGTAATTATACTCCAGTAATAAATAGTACCTGCCGTGATATCCACACTTAATGAAGAAGCTGTAACTGTGCTTATGTTGTTTGAAGGCGGATTATCTGTGCCAAAAAATACGTCGTAATTCTGAATGTCGTTATCGATATCCTCTCCTTCCCATTCTAACACTACAGATCCTGAAGAAGCATCTACATCTGCCCCGTTGGTAGGGCTTACTGCCTCTGCGGGAAACGGCGTGTAACTCTCAACGGGTAATCCTGCATTGTAAAATTTCCATGTTTGACTGGTCGCAGTTTGCGAAGCCCCGTTAGCTCTGGAAACTACTGACCAGGAATAAGGAACACCTCTTAATATAGTGATGTCTGCCTGATTTGTAGACGCATTCTGCGTGGTGGTGCTATTGGTTCTTAAGTTCTTAACATTTACCGTATAAGAATCGGTATTATCAGAAACATTCCAGCGAAAGGTAACAGTGCTTTGGGTATCTGAAATCACGGTTCCTTCGTTACACTCTGTATTATCCTCCGGAAAGATAAGGGTCGCCGAAGAGGGTGGATTTACCTGAGGTGCTGGTTCGGTATCAGAACCACCACCGCCACCACAGGAGATAAAAGCAATTGCAATTGCTGTTGTATATACTAATTGTATCTTTTTCATCGCTTGATAATTTTATAATTTAATAGTGAACCGTCGGTTTTAATATTGAGCAAATACGCTCCCTGAGCCAGACCTCCAACATTGATCTGGATCTGACCGTTACTTACAGGATATTCTTTTGCAAGTACTTTTTGACCCTGAAGAGAGATTACAGATATGAATACTTTTTCTTGATTAAACGGTCCGAGATTCACAAAGAGTCGGTTACCGGTCAAAGGGTTCGGATACACCAGGATCTGATCGTTTAATAAGATCGTCTCTTGATAGACACCCTGGCAATCCTTATCTGTTTTTACCTGAAGCGTATTCTCCGTGAAAGGTAATTCCATGGTAATTTCACTTTCGGTAGTGGTCACAGTAGTTCCATTAAGCGTAATGAAATAACGTTCTCCGCCTTCTAATGATAAGGTAACTTGTTTTTTAATGCTGTTCACTCTTGAGAATACCGAAAGATCTTCCGGCTCTGAAACGGTTGCATTAAAACACTGCTCATACCCGGGCTCTTCTGTCATCGTAATACAAATAGTGTAATCTCCAGCTGCGAGATCGGGTATTCCGAGGGTAGATGTAAAAGGATAGGACTCGTCAAAGCCGCCAGGTCCGGTAACGCTTGCTGTATAGCTAAAAGAAGCCTGAGCCGTTAAATCAATTCTTCCATTATCACTTGAGATACAAGTCTCTCCTGAAATTTTTATAGCAAAATTGTTTGACGGAAGCGAGAAAACTTCACAACCTGTTACATCAACTGTTGTTCCGGCAGGGGTATTAGGACATACATCGTTTACATCCAGTACTCCATCATTATCACTATCTGTGTCGCATACATCACCAATACCGTCATTATCGGCGTCTGCCTGATTAGCGTTAGGTGTTAACGGACAGTTGTCATTTACATCAAGAATACCGTCTCCGTCATCGTCATCGTCACAAACATCGCCTTCACCATCTCCGTCTGTATCTTTTTGATCTGCGTTAGCGATTGAAGGACAGTTATCATCTTCATCTAATACTCCGTCATTATCATCATCATCATCGTCTTGTTCACCTTCTATCACAAAATCATCTATGATCACTCCTTCTTCCACTACAGCAGGGTCTGAATGGAATACAAAACGGAACATAATATTTGTTTCGCTTCTAAGGTCGGTATCGCCATTAGCAATATTCGAAGTAAAATCATATGAATACTCCGTCATAGTTGCGTTGGTGCCCGTCCATTGTGCTCCGGGACAATTTTGGCAGTCATCTGAAACACCCGAGGATGCGTTGGTACGATCACTGTTATACCAGTTAGGTCCGCTGTTTTTAGTCCCTAGAACATTCCAGGTACCGCCTTGATCTGTAGAATATTCTACATACATGATGTCGAAATTGATCTCCAGTTCAAACGCCATTTTAAATTTAAAAACCGGATTCGTAATCGTCGAAAAATCATAACATCTGGTTACCAAATAACTTTTTACATTATTACTGTGGTCACCATTTAAATTAGTTCCATATACATTGCTTCCGGAAGCCGCCGCATTCAGAAGAGTTCCTGCAGGCGCACCTCTTTGCCATTCAGGGGTTCCTCCATTTTCATTGTACGTTACGAGAGCATCACTTTCGGTTTCGAAGGAATTAACCTCAGCTGCATTCCCTTCTACATTTCCAAAGAAAGTGACAGCAAGGTCATTGTTATCACCATAAGCATCATCAGCAATAGTAACATTCACCTTTAAGAGCGATTCTCCGTTTTCAAAATTCAACGGAGGCAATTGAATTGAAGCCTTTTCATCTACAGCAATAATTCCGCTCCAATTATAAACACTATCGGTACCATCGTTTATTGAGTAGGTTACGATAACTTCTGTAATATCTGTAGTGCCATTATTTTCGACCTCAATCTCAGGTACTGCACCACCACAAAATATTTGGCTTCCGGTTGGTTGATTGATCGCTACAAGACCAATATCTGAATCCGGTATCTCAACTGGGATTGGTGATTCCCAGACACCACGCCCATAAGTTCCAATGATAAGTTTACCCTCTGCCAGGCTTATATCCATATCTCTGATAGGTACATTTGGCAGATTGGTATAATATTCTTCCCATTCGGTAAGGGTGTCATCCAAACGATATACACCAATATTCGTCCCTACATAAATAGGGTTGGTGGTATTTCTTGCCTGATGTATGATCGCAAGAAATGGTTGGTCTGTTGGAAGGTTGCCTCGAATACTTGCAAAGTCTTCACCCCCGTTCTCAGATTTAAACACTCCGTAAATGCCATTACTTGCTGTGGTAGCATATATAATGGAATTATCGTTATTATTCACCTCGATTTCTGTAACATTTGAAGGGAAGGTGTAAACATTGTTAAACGTAACTCCAGAATCTGTACTTTTTAAGAGTGCTCTGTTGATCGCTACATAAATGATAGAGGGATCAATAGGATCGATCTCTAAATCGTCAACATTCGCAAAGAAATTGTCTGAAACTTTCGTCCAGTTTAAGCCATCCAATCGAAAAAGCGCGTTGTAGGCAGAATAAACCGTTCCGTTTTTATCCATCGCTAATGGGGTTATCCAATTTCCACGAAGCGAGTTCGGCTCCTGTACAATCGCAACAAGGCTTTCACCTCCATCGTCAGATATGTTTAAAGATCCTCCGTATTGGGTAAATCCGTAGATCAATGCATTATCTGACTGATCCATCACGTTATCCATGCCGTCTCCACCATGGTAATTTCTCCATTGTCCATCTTTTCGAGAATGGCCTCCATTATCCTGCAGCCCTCCAATTATTTTACTGGCATCATTTCTCCCTACAGAAATACGGTAAAACTGACTTATCGCCAGTCCCGAAGTATGATCGGTAAAAGTAAATCCATTATCAGAAGAAGAGTAAATACCCCCATCACTACCACAATAAAGATCTCCATTAAAGAATCTGAGAAAATGAATATCTGCATGCGTATAAGCATCGTTTTTAATAAACCAGTTATTAAGTTTAAAAAAGGTATTACCACCATTATCAGATTTCCAAATATTCAAACATCCAACAAAAATCTGTTCTGGATTAGTGGGGCTAGCTTCTATAGCAAGATCGAACCAGGCTTGAGAACTCTCAAGTATATCTGTGGTTACTGCCGTTTGCGAAAACGAATCACCCCCATTTACAGATTTGAAAATTCCTCGAAAGGAGTAATCATCAGAACGAGTATTCGCACTTACTATATAAATATAGTTTGCATTAGCAGGAGTAACCGCCATTGCAAATCTACCGGAAGAGGTAGGCAAACCGATAGCAATCCTATTAAATGTAATTCCAGCATCTGTAGAACGATAAAAACGGTCATTTGTTACTGCATAAACGGTTGTGCTGGAGCCAGGTCTTAATTTGATGTCTTTTACATTCTGACCCGCTAAAGACAGGGTCCAGTCATTTCCTCCATTAGTAGTTTTGTATACACCATCGTTAGTAGCTACCCATAAAATACTTGAATTCGCCGGATCCATTAAAATTTCGTTCATTGAACTAGGCGTATTCGATGGATTGATACCAGTTTCATTCCAGGTGAGGCCGCCATCGATACTTTTAAATACTCCGGCACTTACGGTGTCCCCTGCATCGTCATCACCGGTAGAAATATAGATCACATTAGAATTATTAGGATCAATTGCAATCCCGGAAACTCCAATTTGTGGTAAATTATCTGACAGCGGAACCCAATTTAATCCGGCATTTACAGATTTCCAAATACCACCGGCTGGTGCTCCTACATACCAGGTATCAGGATCGTTAGGATCTACAGCAATAGCATTTACTCTACCCTGACCAGGTAAACGTTGTCCCGGAGCCAAATGCGTAAATGGACCTAAAGGTTGCCAGTCACTGGTAGGATTAGCACGACCAATTCCTTTTAGTTTACGTCTATAAGTTTCCCACTGTTCTTTGGCTGTTGGTAAGTATCCGTTTTCGTCAGCTAAATGAATCCAGTAGCTTTCCCATCTTTTATATGGCTTATGACCGCTACCTTTTTTTGTATAATCTCTGTTCTCCCAATACTTGTCAAAAGCTTCGCTTATTTCGTAAATGGAATAGGGTTGTTGGGGACCACGGGATGAAGTATTTTCAAGTTCTTTCATCCATGGAGCTCCCTCGTTAAATTGTGCATACGCTATTGCCGAAAATGCAAAAGCGAAGAGGAGAAAAATCCTTTTCATAGTAAAATTTCAAGTTAAGGGCTAAATATATAAGAAGTTTTTAAAAATCTAAAAAAAACGTTAAAGAATTAGATGTTAATTATTCTTTTTCAGTTGATCTAACAATTCATCATCAAAAACACCTTTTTCTTTAACAACATTTTCCACATTATCATTAGGTATTGTTATAGATAAAACATAGTGTGCAATTTTCCAATCACCATTTATTTTTTTAAGTATTCCGCTACCCCTGCAAATTTTCATTCTTGTATCCAATAGTTCATCAAACCAGGCTATGTTTCCGGTTTCATCTAAATAAATATTTCTTTCAACAGCAGTGAATGACCAGGCTTTTCCTTTATCAAAATAAGGCTTTGCAAACGCTTTAAAATCTTCGTTTTGCCAGTTCTCGGTAGCATCTGTGCCAATGAAAACGGCATCATCTGTCATCATTCCAAAATAAGTATCAAAAGAAGCTTCCGCTGCTGCAAGATGCCACTGCGTTAATACCGCATCGATCCTTTCTTTTTCGGTTTGTTGTGCCGTTGAGACTACTGCATGTAAACTTAAAAATACAAGCAGACAGATTGTTTTATAATTCATAACATTTTACTTAAATAGAGTCGTTTTTGAGAAACTCTTCTGCAATATTCTTTTTCCATGCATCCATGAATTGTACCCTTAATGCATTGTAGGCTTTTATAACCGCAATTTTTTCTTTATGCATTAAAGAAGGATCATTTTCTGTTAATGCTGCTTGTGTTCTTCCTAAATATGTTCGTAACACCAATAATCTACTTTGGACGGCAGGGATATTAAACTTTTCAGGAAAGTCAGATGCTCTCAATTCTTTTTCTCTGCGCAGTAATTCATTCAATAGTGATTCGAGATCAATGTCATTTTCATAGATTCGTCTCAGTTCACTATCAAAATCGGTAAACTCAGTCCAATTGTCTACATTTTCTTTTGCTTCTCCGGTCAACGGAATAATTTGAGGCAATTCTCCCTGAATGCTTTCTGAGATGGTGATTTTATCTTCAGTCTCCGAAACGTTATCCGATTTCTCCTGACAGGAAGTTCCGGAGAGAAGTAAGATGAGCGCATAAAACAGGATAAGATTTCTCTTGTGATTCATGAGTTTACATTTGTATAACAACAGGATTAGAACCCTTTTCTATAACCTATTATAAATAAAGGCTAAAATTACCATATTCCTTTTAATTTATAAGTATCATTTTATCTAGTTATTTGTAAATAAAATGGTCATAAATTATTCATTTAACAATGGATTGCAGCTAAATGACCTTTTTTTTATGAATTTTTTATTATTTCATTGGGATTCCTGACAAAAAATAAGGGTGGAAATATTTATCTTTGACACAGTTTTTTGGAATTTAATGGACATAAAAATACTTATTATAGGAGCGTGCGGACAGATTGGATCTGAGCTTACGCTAGCCTTAAGACAACGTTTTGGGAACCAAAATGTGGTGGCAGCAGACATTCGTGAAGGAGATGAAAAGCTTTTGGGAAAAGGCCCCTTTGAAATTGTTGATGCCAAAGACAAGGAAGCTCTTTTAAAAGTAGTCGACCAATACAAAATCACCGATGTCTATCTCATGGCAGCACTCCTATCTGCTACCTCCGAGAAGAACCCTCAATTGGCATGGGAACTTAACATGAACTCATTATCTCATGTTTTAGATATGGGACGCGAAAAACTTATAAAGAAAATTTTCTGGCCAAGCTCTATCGCTGTTTACGGCCCCACAACTCCAAAAGTTCAAACTCCCCAAAGAACAGTGATCGAACCACTAACAGTGTATGGAATTACCAAACTGGCAGGTGAAAGATGGTGTGAATATTTTCATGTCAAATACGGAGTGGATGTTCGAAGCATTAGATATCCCGGTCTCATAAGTTACAAAACCCCTCCTGGGGGTGGTACTACAGATTATGCAGTGGACATCTATCATAAAGCTGTAAAAAATGAACATTTTAGCTGCTTCCTTAAGAAAGGAACCATTCTTCCTATGATGTTTATGGAAGATGCGATTCAGGCTACGATGCAAATTATGAATGCACCGGAAGCGTCTATTAAAATTAGATCTTCATATAACTTAGCCGCCATAAGCTTTGGTCCTGAAGAAATTGCATCGAGTATTCAAAAAATCAAACCAGAATTTAAAATAAGTTATGAGCCTGATTATCGACAGGAGATCGCCGATGGATGGCCGGAAAGCATAGACGACAGCGAAGCGCGTAAAGATTGGGGCTGGGCTCACACCTATGATTTGGACAGAATTACTGAGGTAATGCTTCAGGAGCTTGATAAACTTCTTTTGAACAAAGATTACCAGAAATAGTAAAGAACCTTTTTCTTTTCTAACCTAGAGATATTCACCATTTGGCGAATATAAAAATATTCCAGGCGCACCAGATAGTACATAAAGAACCCAAAGTTGTACCGGTTAAAAAAGCAAAAGTCTTATCTTTCTAATTCCTATCTTTTTTTTCAGATAATACCATTCTAAAAGTTCTAACAACGTACCTGCCGAATAAAAGAATTTCGCTAAAAAACCCTCCCTATTATACCGGGTAAATCAGACTTCGTTAATGATAAAAAACTTTGCGACCCTGCCTAGTAAACTACCTGAGGGCAAGCCCATGAGGCATTTGCTTGAAATAAATGTTTAATTTCGAGGCAAGCCTCGGGGTACTAGACCCTTTGGCGGTGCCAATAAATAACCAACGCTACTGAGATCACTAAAACTAAATTAAAAATCCATCTTTTCGTTTCACACCAACGGAGTGCCATTTTAATTCCTGATTTGTCATTTATTAGAATTTTTGATATCCTTCAATACCCAATATAAACCTTTGGCATTTGGCTTCATTTCATTGATAAGCAGTTGAATTAAGATGTGCTCTGAAAAAGCTAAAATTCCCCAGATCACCATAAGGTAGTAAAAAGGTTCGTAGAATCTGTTGGCAAACAATACAAAAAAGAAAAATCCCTGTATATATCCTCCTATTTTCCAAGAATACAAATGTAGACAAGGAAAGCGTTTGAACTTCAATAAAGCCAGTAAATGGCTTATTATGAAAAGGCTCAAAAAACAACCAAAACTCCACCAATGGGGTTGAAAATCTTCATGTTTGAAAATAAAAATCCCGGTAATCGCTAAGATATAAGTACCGAAATCTGCAATGGAATCTAATCGCGCCCCAAAGTCAGTTTCAAGTTTAAATACCCGGGCAATTAGACCATCTAAAATATCTGTGATCAGATTAATGATCAACAAGACGGCAAACAGGGATTCATAGTTCTTTAATGCAACATACAATATGAAAGGAAAAGATAACAACCGATATAGAGAAAGTGCATTCGGAACGTTTGCGAAACGCATGTATTTTTTCATATAAACTAAATAACTTCTTCTTTACTATCGTCTAAGTAACTTTCCTTTTCATACGCTAAAATATTAAAGTTAGTTGGAATCCTTAAAAGTAAGCTTATCGAACCGCGAAAATTAAATTCGTTACCTATTGAAAGGGTATCAATGTGCCCATTAGTACCTGGGTTAAGTCTATAATGTATACTTTTATGCGTATTGAAATTAAAACGATGGGATTGTTAAATTTTACAGATCTTATACTGTTTCTAGGGATAAGCCAAGGGATATTTTTATCCATTTCATTGAGACTTATTCATGATCGCAATAAGTCTGCGAATAAGATTCTTTCCTATTTACTTTTGATTGCTGTCGTGATGCTTTTCGGTAGGATTGCAGCCTACCGGATACCTGAAATTTGGGTATGGAGATTTGGCGTACTTATAGATACGACCATTTTTTTGTTTGGACCACTAATCTACACTTACGTAAGACGACTTATATTTAAGGAAATCCCTGTTTTTAAACTAATTTGGTGGAATTATATTCCAGCTTTTATGCACTTGTGCTATTATCTCTGGGCGTTGACCTTTTCTTTGGAAGCTTTTAACGAAATCTACTTTTCCGGTAAGCTAAACTTAATATTTTTCATCGTTGAAGCTGCAGGATTAATTTCATTTAGCTACTACTGGATTGAAAGCCTTCTTGTTATTAAAAGATATTCAGCCAAAGAAAAAACCGAATTGTCCTTCCATCAGAACGTGTCAAACTACTTAAAACTTTTGTTGGCTACCCTTGCGATATTTATCACATTATGGTTGGTGAGCTTTTTGAGCACAAATTTCCTGCGAACTCCTTTAAAATATTTCAATTATGTAACTATGTGGATTTCGACGCCTTTGTTTATATATGTCATCGGATATTTTAGCCTAAGACAACCATCGATCTTTAGAATTTCTTTTGAATCAAAACCAAAATCTGAAAATAACCGCTTAAAACCCGAAGAGATTAAGATATTGCAGAAACGGTTACATTATTTTATGGAAGAAGAAGAAATTTACCTAAGATCAGACCTTACCTTGAAAGTATTGGCAGATAAGCTGGATACCTCTTCTAATAATCTTTCGTGGCTATTAAATCAAATATATCAGGCTTCTTTTTACGAATACATAAACAAATTCAGAATTAGGGCGTTTCTAAAAAAGATCGATGCAAATGAGCATTCGAACCACACTTTGCTGGCTCTGGCATTGGATGTGGGTTTTAATTCTAAATCTACGTTCAACAGGGTTTTTAAATCGGAAATGGGAATCACTCCAAAAGAATACTTAAAAAATACAAAAGTAGCCTGAATAAAGTGTCAGCGTGCCCAATGCGTCGAATACCAGAAATTTCGAAAATACATTTACCCATCTAACATTAAATATTCCTAAGATGAAAAATCAAATTATTTTTCGAAAATCGACAATTGCTATTCTTATGCTTATGGCACTTTTCCTAAGTGGATGTGTAAATGACTTCATTGGGAATGGCGGCAAAAAAAACCTAAAAGTAAAGACTATTTTCGGTGCTGAATTTCCAGCCAACGATGGTTTGTATGTTTCCTCAGATGGTACACTTTTTGCCTCAAACTTCGGTGTTTTTGATCCCGAACTTGGCAAATATAATGGCACTCAGGTTTTTCAAATCAATAAACGAGGTATCAAAATAAAAGCAGAGGGATTTGAGGCTCCGATGGGAAGTGCTCAAGACAGTAATGGCAATCTTTACTTCAATACCGAAAATAATAATGATGCGGTTTCGGGTGTACTTGTAAAAATAGCCACGGATGGTTCCTCCAGGAAAGTAGCAGAGATTCCTGGATGGCCCTCAGGTGTTGCAATAGATAATGACGATGTTATATATGTAGCTAACTTTTTTGCGCCAACATTACATAAAATAATGCCAGATGGTAACATCTCTGTTTTAGCAACCGATAACAGGTTGTTTGGATGTGTGGGAATAGATATAGACGAAGATGGAAATATAATTACCGCTAATTTCTTTACTGCAGATATTTTGAAAGTCACTCCTGAAGGTGAGGTTTCATTAATTGCCAACATTCCCAATACGACTCAGGGTTTTGCTATCGGTTACATGACTATTTTTGAGGATGCCATTTATGCAACTGGAATTGGCGATCATGTGATTTTCAAAGTTGGTTTTGATGGTACTACTGAAATCTTTGCAGGTAATATTGGTAACGCAGGCAACAAGGATGGAAAACTAGATGAAGCTACTTTTTCAAGCCCAAATGGGATAGCCGCTGATGAAAGAAGGCGAATTTTATATATATCCCAATATGGGGAGCCAGGTTTAAGAGCCATAAAATTTTAGGCGCTTAAAAAGACCTTATTGAATTTTGAACAAAGTTTGAATTACTTTCACTAAAATTCAATAAGGTTTAGGTAGTTGCGTGGAATAGACGTAAAAATAAGAAGTTGCGAAAGTCCATAAAACTCTGAAACATGAACAGATCAAAAGTTTTGGCATCTTGATTGAAAAAAAAGGAGGGGGAAATAAATTGTTTTTGAATTCAGTTGAAATAGATTTTAACTGACGAATTACTCTTTAGAAAAAGTATTTGATCAGATATCAGTAATTGAATTGAAGACCCTATAGATTCTGACCCTCTATATGCAAACAAAATACCACCGGTAGAGACGGCAACTTATGCAGACAAAATGCGTTCGACATGTTTATCAAACGTATGTATTTTATCATACCTTCTAGGAAACTTCTTTGTAGCCCCACCAAGAATCGAACTTGGATCTAAAGTTTAGGAAACTTCTATTCTATCCATTGAACTATGGGGCCTTTCTTATTATTACCTACCAATTAACAGTTACAAAATCTATTAAATATTAAATCTTGCAAGCCGTACAAATTTAAAGAATACTTTTTTAGTGAACGCTGTACGCAACCATTTTCCCTTTTCTAAGACTATTATAAAAGTAAAGCGAAGAAAATCCTTTTACCGCATCGAAATTTATACTCATAAAAGAAAATAATCGAGTTATAATTTTTGATATTCGTATTTAGGAATTCAAAAAAACAGACATTCATCATTTGAGCTTAGAAGCACTCATTAAGCGTTGCAAAAAAAACGATCTTAAAGCTCAGGAGTCTTTGTATTTACAATACAAGGACACCCTGTTTTTTCTGAGCCTAAAATATTGTAGCAATACTCAAGAAGCAGAAGACAATCTGCAAGACGCTTTTATGACCATTTTTAAAAGCATTAAAAAATACAATGGTACAGGATCTTTTGAGGGCTGGATGAAACGTATAGTGATTAATAAGGCTATTGACAGATACAAAAAAACAGCTTATAAAACCCAACTTAACGAAGAGATCACTGTTGCTGAGGAACTCAAATCAGATGAAGTCGTAGCTAATGATTATCCGCTGGAATTATTGTTAAAAATGATACAGGAACTACCTGATAAATATCGAATGGTATTTAGCCTATATGAATTAGACGGGTATACTCATAAAGAAATTTCAACACTCTTAGCTATCTCTGTAGGAACATCTAAATCTAATTTACACAGAGCCAAGAGTATTTTAAAAGAAAAACTATTAGCGCTTGAGAAAAATCAGGCGACCTAAAATAAATGAAAGTAAAAAAGGAAATAGGAAAATTGTTCAAAGACGCTTTAGAAGGTGGTGAAAAATCACCTTCAGGTGCACTTTGGTCACAGTTGGAATCAGAACTAAAAAAAGAAAGAAAGCGCCGGGCGATATGGTTCTGGAGTGGCCTGGGTGTTTTACTCCTTCTTCTCACCGCTGGTGTCGTTCTATGGGTATTACCTGTTTCTCCCGAATCGGTTACCGATTCCCCCTCGAATGAGACTTTGATCATCGAAGAAGAAGTATCAAACAAAAAAATAAGAGAACAAGAAAATGTAGTTAATTCAGAAAAGACAGAAACCAGAACTATTGAAAACGATACACTCAACAGTCAAAATACTACCTTATCAGATAGTTTGACTAGTAATAGCAGCTTAGCTACAGACGATGAAGAATCCGTAGCGTCTGTTAATGAAACGCTACAAACAGAAAGTTCGCTGGATAAAACAGGTTCACTATCAAAATCTGAAAATACGAGGCAGTCTAAAGAGAAGATCAAACAGACTGTTATAAAATCCTCTGATCCCAGCCTTGTCTTACCTGAAACTTCCATAAGTGAAAGTAATGCTGCTCAAGAGGATAACGGAAAATCAGAAGAAACCGTAAAAAATGAAGTTCCTATTACTGAAAATAATAGTTCAGTTACCACCGACAACACAACTGAGATTTCAAAGACCTCTACCACTAGCGGCCCAAACAAAAAAGCTGTTTTGGACAATTCAGAAATAGTAAAAGATTCTATAATTAAGGATTCTCTGGGTCTTAAAAATAAAGTGAGTCTGCCCGACAGTGATCTAAAGAAAGAAAAAGATAGTATTCCGGATGAAGAAACCTCCGAAAAAAAATTAGCCTTTTCGGTACATGCAGCACCCGTTTATTACGATTTATTACAAAAGGGATCGGTTCTGGACCCTTCTCTAAGCGGGAATGACACGCAAGGACAATGGAACCTGGGGTATGGATTTTTCTTTTATTACAGGGCTACAGAAAAACTAAGTTTAAGGTTCGGAGCCAATAAAATTACTGCAGGTTACCTTACAAAAAACATTCCTGAATTTGACAGCAATGATGATCCTACAGATCTGCTGGATTACAAAATTGATGCTCCCGGCGTCATTTCCCGGGCACAATTAGCAAATCTCTTTGGTGAAACAGGCTTTGTTGATCTTGATCATGAATTGAACTACATTGAGATTCCGCTTGAAGTAAATTATCTTGTGAAAGCTGGTAAGCTGCAGTTTACAGGTATTGGCGGATTCAGCACCTGGTTATTAAATACCAATGAAGTATTCGCCACCTCACCGTCAGGAAGGGTATTTATCGGGAATGCAACAGAATTATCAGACATCAGTTTTAGTCTAAATGCCGGCGTTGGTATCTATTATAATTTCTCAGGCAATTGGTTGTTTACACTAGAGCCCGTTTTTAAATATCAACTCAATGCTTTTAAAGATAATCCGGACGAGATTCATCCATTTACTTTTGGAATTTACTCCGGGTTTAGACTTCGGTTTTAAAAAAACTAAAGTAGATTGTATTGGTTATTACACAAATCTATAATAACCTCTTTGTCTTGAAGCACACCCTTAAAGAGAATTCCGTCACTCGGGTTTACGCTTGTGGTCATATTTCTAAGTGATTTATATTTAATAGGAATTATGACGTGTCCGATTTTATCAACTACTCCCATTTTATTTTTTCGAGTAACCAGAAAATGATCTTCATATTCATCCAAATAAAATAAATATTCAATCTGATCATACTTAGGTTTTACAACCCATTCGTCATTAACATCCTTTACTCCAAATCGGTTTCTGAATCTTACAATATTCAGTTTATGTGGAATGCTAGGGCAGCAATCAGAAATATTAAATACTACCTCATCAAGATCTAAAACGATATTTCCAAGGTCATTAATTCTAAAATGCTTCTGATCAATTTTAACTGTTGCATATTCCTTTTTACCAAATTGTTTAGCATTTTCACTATTGTAAATTTCAAAGTCGAACATGAACGGGCTTGCTTCATCGTATTGAGGTTTTATTACCCCTTCACCTTTCTTGTTTAGATAACCGTACTTATTATTATTCGACTTGAATGGAATTAATTCTGGCGCACTTTCACAGCTTTTCCCTTTATTTGGTTGTTGTGCATGTAAAAAAACCGTGCTTATGATTAAAAAGGTAAAAAAAAATGAATCTCATGATAACTTTATTGGCATCGCCATAGGGTCTAATACCCCGAAGCTTGCCTCGCGATTGAAGGTTTGTTTCCAATTAATGCCTCATTGGCTAGCTCCGAGGTAGTTTACTTGGTAAACAAAGCAATACTACTTCCGGTAAAAATATTGTGAGCTTTATTGTGATCTACATTGATCATTTCACTTTTAGTCATCCGTACCAGGTTAATGGCAGGTACTGGTTTTTCGTTTTCCTTTGGCCATATATACATCATTCGAATCTCCGCTCTTGCCAATTCCTGATTGGTGTCTAAAAATGCAGGTGCATAGGAAACTTTTTTCTGTAAAATATAGTTATGGGGATCTTTGAGGTTTTTAATATCATTAAGATCAGGTGATAACTTAACTCCTTGACCCGCAAATGAATAGAGGGGCTTTAAAACATAGTTTTTAAGATCTTCCTCCTGTGGTATTTCATCAGCATAATATGATTTAGGAACATTAGGATGATCCAACCAGGGCAAAACTACTTTAGACATTTTAAAAAACCAATCCGGATGGGTTACCCACTCTACATCCACTTTATCGGTAAGATTAAAATTGGTTTTCAAACCATCATACTGATGTACTTCATCAAGAATAACCCGATTGTAAATCCTTTTAATTTGAATTTTGGAATTTCCTTTCCGATAAAATAGTTGTTTGCCTTCTTTTATAACTTGCGTTAAACAGATTGTATTAATTCCTAAGAACTTCTCCGTCAGGCGGAAGTCAATTCTGGTCTTTTGTTTCTCGGGATACAACTCAAGAATTACTACATTTTCTGAAGCTTCATCTTCCAGGATGAGGTCTTTAAGTGCTTTAATATAGGTTTCAGACGTATAATTGTTGAAGAGAAACTCATATTTTTCCGGAAGCTCATGCTGCTTTCTATATTGCTGACCTAATTCAAGTTGATAACAAAACAGCGAAGGAAAAGCCTGCATCTCGATAAGTTGCGGTGTCAACATCCCTTGTTCATCTGCACAAACTCCAAAATCGATCGACATAAAATGTGGCCGGTGATGGTCACCGGGAACTCTCATAGCTTCCGGTACTGCCTTCGCCAATATTGAAGCAGGTATTTTAGACACCTGTCCCAGAATCTGGTCACTTGCTGTAAGCAATTGATCTTTAAATTGATCTGTGAGGAAGATGGGCGATTCAGAGATTCGATAACCTAACTGACCGGGGTAATTATCTTCAAAGTGCTGAAGCAACATCCGATGTTTATCCATAGAAAATCTGGAATTGAACCAGTGCCTCGCTTCACTTTTCATCAGGCAAAAACTCTAGGATTTCTAATGGCATCTGCTGCATCTCGTAAAAAACCTGGAATAATCACTTGTTGTGTGAGCATGATCTTATCTTCATCATCCAGATGATCTATAACGTCCAGATACTTTGCCTCACCATACTCATCTATGAGTTGCTGTCTTTTTTCTTCTTGCTGAAAGTAGAAACGCATACCTTCGGCATCTGCCTCCGGGTGGTACTGAGTTCCAAAGATCTCATCTGAAAAACGTATGGTCATTACAGCCCTTTCAAGAGGAATATGCGGACGTTTCTTTTCTAAATTAAGTATTTTGGCACCCATTACTTCGAGCTTTTTCCTTTTTGGCTGCACTACTTGCCATGCTCTGCTATCTACTACATAAAACGGATTGGGTAGTGGCTTTAGCAAGGGTTCTGCCTTACCTGCATCTGTCTTATGTACAGGCATAACACCAAACGAATAAGATTTTCTTTGGTTAATCGTAGCAAGATCCCAATGTAAACATGCAATTAAAAATGAATGACAAATAAGAAACAGATACTTCTTATTTTCATTTAATGTATTGTGCGCCCAGATTTGATCTAAGAATTTATAGTAAAGCGGCTCCCAGGCCAGACCTTGTTCTAGAGGGCTTCCAGGACCTCCGGAAGAAATAAAAATATCAAAATCTTCGATCTCGGGAATTTCATTCTTGAAACGAACGTCAAAAACTTCATAGCTATTTTCGGTTCCATCTTTTACTAGGAACTCTTCAACATGTGTTTTGATACAACGTAAACCCTGATTAGGGACATTGTTATTCATATCTAATATGGCAATACGCAAGATTTGCTTCTTCATTTTTTCCATCGTTCTGTTTGGGACATCTTTTGTTTCGTAAAACCGCAAAAATAAGCACTTTACGAAGTTTTCAAAGTAAAAATACGTTAACTTATAAAATTAAAGTCCGTAAGCCGTTTCAGAAACAATAAAATCGACCACTTTGTTAAGATCTCCATCATGCTGGTGGTATATATTGAGTTGTCTGTCTGCCCCACTACCCTGTTCTAACATTTGGTATACATAATTTACCTCGTTACGGCAACCAAGTTCATCAACCACATCGTCTATAAAATCCATTAATTCATTGATCAATCCCGGAAAAGACACCTCTTCCTCTTTCCCAAAATCCACTAATTTTGAATCAATTCCATACCGTGCAGCTCTCCATTTGTTTTCATTAATAAGTACTCTTCTGTACCCTCTAAAGCTCAAATTTTTCTTATGAAGCTTATATATTTTCGCAATTACACACTGCATGATTGCGGCGAGACAAATCGTCTCATCTACCCGCATAGGCATATCACAAATTCTAAATTCTAAGGTAGGATAAAAGGGATGTAATCGAATGTCCCACCATATTTTTTTACCGTTGTCTATACATTTGGTTTTGACCAGTAAATTCACAAAATCATCATATTCAGAGACGCTGGAGAAAAAAGGAGGAATTCCGGTTCTGGGAAATTTATCAAAAACCTTTGAGCGGTACGATTTAAAACCTGTTTCCCTACCCAACCAAAAAGGAGAATTCGTAGACAATGCGTAGATGTGCGGTAAAAAATAACGAGCCACATTCATGATCCGAATACCTTCTTCCCTGCTTGGGATCGCTACGTGTACATGCAAACCAAAAATCAGGTTGGACCTAGCTACATCCCTCATTTCATTTACGATCTCATCATACCTTGGATTATCAGTAATGCTTTGATCCGTCCATTTGGAAAAGGGATGTGTTCCGGCTGCTCCTATACACAGGCCCTGTTCTTTTGCAACGTTCACCAGATTTTTTCGCAAATAGGTAATCTCTTCACGGGCTTGCGCAGCATCCTCGCAAATTCCGGTTTCCATTTCTACTACCGATTGATGCATTTCAGATTTTATCTGCTCTTTAAGAACTATCTGGCCTCCCTCAATAATCTTAGACATATGAGATACCAACGCTCTTGTTTCGGCATCAATTACCTGGAACTCTTCTTCAATACCTATTGTAAATTTATGCATATAAAGAGGAGTTTATTTTTTGGTAGATTTTCTAGCAGTTGTATTCTTTTTTGCTGTAGCGGTTTTTTTGGCCGCACTGGTCTTTTTGGCAGCGGCAGATTTTGCCTTTATCGTTACTTTTTTAGCGGGTGTTTTCTTAGGTTCAGGCGTTTTTATAATGGGCATCGCAGACGCATCACTAACAAAACTTCCCCAGCTACAATTATTCTGTCCCGCTTTGTGCGATCTCGCTTTTTCAATAGCCAATTTTGCCGCATGAGTAACGATCCAGTCAAAATTTTCCTGACCCACAGAATGAATATCTGCGTCCGGAGCCGGATTGCAAAAATCAATCGCATAAGGTACTCCATTTCTTATAGCAAATTCAACGGTATTAAAGTCATATCCAAGTGCTTTGTTAAGAAGCAAGGTGTAATCTTTAATAGTTTTCATGAGCTTTTTATGAGCGGTACCCGTTGTTTTGGGTTCTGCAGAATATCTTAAATGATGTGGATTTCTGGGTTCGTAAGGCATGATATGCACGTATTTCTGACCTAAACAGTAAACGCGATAATAATCGTCAAAAACGATTTCTTCCTGTAACATCATCACTAGTTGCCCGGTCTCGGTGAGCTTATCAAACATATCTTGAAGGCTCTCAACTCGATAGACACTTTTCCATCCTCCGCCAGCGTAAGGCTTCATATATGCAGGAAAACCTATATAATCTTCTATGTATTCCCAATCCATCGGGAATTTAAGGTTTCGAAACGAGGTTTCTGACGTATCATCTGGTCTTTCATGTGAGGGTAGCAATACCGTTTTAGGCACAGGAACACCTACTTCAAGCGCTAAACAGTTATTGAAAAATTTCTCATCCGCACTCCACCAAAAAGGATTATTGATGACTGCTGTTCCTTTTAGTGCTGCATTTTTTAAGTAAGCCCTGTAAAAAGGCACATCCTGAGAGATCCGATCGATAATCACATGATAGCCATAGTCTATACCTTGCTGCACTTTATCAATAGAAACAGGTTCGGCGATAAATTTTCCTTTGCCTAATTCATTAACTTTCTCAATAAACGCCCATGGAAATGTATCTTCCATTCCGAATAAAATACCTATTTTCTTCACATTATAATTTTTTGGTTATCTGGATTTCGTTTCAATATATTAAAAAAATCGATGCTTTTTAATCTTATAATCAATTTAAATTACCCTCCAAAACAAGAATGAATGTACTCCGGGAAGGCCATTTTCCATAATGGCCAATCATGTTCAGCCCACTTTTTCTCATCGTACCAGTGCGGAATTCCTTTTGCCGAAAGCAAACCAGCCATCGCTTGATTCTTATCTCTGCAAATATCCCATTCTGAGGTTCCCAGAATGATTTTCATATGATGATACTTCCAGGACTCTTCATTTTGCATAAATTCATCAGGGCAATTAAAATACACCTTATCATTAGAACTTCCGGGAATAAAATTTCGAATACTAAAAGCTCCCGACATTGAGATTAAGTGTGAAACTACATCGGGAAATCGAAATGCTACATTAGCAGCATGGTATCCTCCAAAACTACATCCGGCAACAGCAAAACGATGTGTATTGTTTTCTTTCTGAATAAAAGGAGTAAACTCTTTTATGAAAAACTGCATGTAAAGATCGTAGTTGTAGATTCGCTGTTCTCCATTTAAGTGTTTGGCATAAAAGGTCTCACCATCCAGCGTTTGAATATTGTATAGTTTGATCTTTCCTTCCTCAACATATTTAGAAACCGAATGGTTTAGGCCAAAGTCCCGGTTTTGCAGGTAGCTGCCATAACTGGTAGGAAACATAATTACAGGATACCCCCAGTGGCCGGTGACCTCTACCGCTATGTCTCTTCCTAAAATATGAGAATAATATTGAAATTCTTTAAGCTGTGGCATTGTTCGTACTTTCTTTAATTGGTTGGCTTGTCTGTAGGAGGAAGAATATTAAGGAATTTTTCGGTAACAATTTTCGCATAATCGTCTAGTTTTGCCTGTACCGTTTCCTCTTTTTTCGCGGCAAAAACAAATCCTACGTGGTACTCTTTACGCAGATGTTCATAAATTTCCTTGTCCTGAAACATACTGGTATCGGGATGCTTTTCTTTAGCAAGAGACACCAAAAGCCCGGCAGCCCTGTATGATGCATCTGGTAGGGTATAAGTTTCACCGTTAAGTATATCGTTCTCAATATTGGCCCATTCTTTCCAAAGGCTAACTCCTGTAGATGCTTCAACCATATTTGCTATGTATGCACCGCCAACGCGGGCAGAAGTTTCCAGAAAATACCATTCCCCGCTTTCATTATCTTTAATGAACTCTGAATGCGAAGCACCGTAAAACAAACCGAATTTTTGTAATAATTGGGTATTGAGCTTCTTGAGCGTTTTTGCTTCTTCACTTTTAGGGTTGAGAGTCATTGTTCTAAAAACACCCCCTTCATGAGATACTGCCATGGGAGGATCCATATATCCTGAGCTTGAAGTGAAAACTACTTTACCATTACAAACCAGTGTATCTACGTGAAAAACCTGACCGGGTCTAAATTGCTCCAACAAGAACTTATGTCTTTCTTCTCCCAGATTATGAATTTTTTCCCATAATTCTTCTTTTGAATGTACTTTGATTATTCCAGAAGCGGAAGCTTCAGAGCGCGGTTTTAGTACCCAGGGTGGAGAAACACGATCTGCAAAAGAATTAACTTCTGAATCATTGAAAATTGCTGTGAATTGCGGTACCAGTATTTCTTCATCTAATGCTTTTTTTCGCATCGCCAGTTTATCTCTGAAATACCGCTGGGTAGTTTGCCCCATCCCGGGAATTCTGAAATTCTCCCTTAGGAATGCAGCCTTTTCCACGTCAAAATCATCCAATGCTACGATGCGATCGATTCTAACAGATTTCATTAGATGTGATATTCCCAAAATAAGATGATCGAGGTTCCATTTAAAAGGCTCTGTTTCTTCCATATAAAAAACCTCATCAATCGATTCCCATGGCCAGGGATCGTTTCGTAAGCTATCTGAAGTGATCAAATACACTGTATTTCCCAGGTTTTTTGCCTGCTTCATGAAATCACTCCCCTTATAATAGCTAGATATACAAACTATGGTATGCGCCATCTGTTTTTATTTTATGTTGTAATGCGTTTCATATATTCTATTAATAAATGTACTCCATAACCGGTTGCAGCTTTATCTTTACCATGGGGCGTACTGCCAAAAGCGACTCCTGCAATATCAAGATGTGCCCATGCTTTATGATCGTGTGTAAAGTTCTCTAAGAACATAGCCGCATCTATAGCCCCTGCGATAGGTTTACCACTATAATTTTTGATATCGGCTACGTCAGAATGAAGATTCGCTGCGTATTCATCCCACATAGGAAGTTGCCAAACTTTTTCTCCAGTACTATTACCTGCTTCTTTAAGAAGCTGTGACAATTTTTCATTCTTGCTAAACAATGCTGCGCATTCGTAGCCAAATGTTCGCACTGCACTTCCCGTTAATGTCGCCAGATCAAGGATGGTTTCCGGATCGTAATTTTTAATCAAATACGACAGCCCGTCTGCAAGTGTCATTCTGCCCTCTGCATCGGTATCAATAATTTCTATTGTTTTTCCGGAATGAGAACGAATCACATCACTAGGTAAATACGCTTTTTCAGAAACGGCGTTATCTGTAGCGGGTAAAATACCTATCAAATGTACGGGCAACCCTAATTCAGCTGCGGCCTGAAAAGCACCCAGAACAGCAGTAGCACCACCCATGTCGCTTTTCATATAATGTAAATTTTGAGAAGGTTTTATAGAAATTCCACCGGTGTCAAAAGTCACACATTTACCAACGAGACCTATTTTCTTTTGAGCCTTTTCATGCTTGTATTCCATTATAATAAAAGCCGCATCGTGTTCGCTCGCACGATTTACAGCAAGATACGCTTCCAAACCTTCTTTCCTGGCCTCTTCACGATTAAGCACCTTACATTCAAAATCGTATTTTTTCGCCATTTCTTTAGCGAAATGAGCAAAGACCGGACCTGTTTTTTCGTTTGCTGGTTTGTTCAACCATTCCATACAGGTGATCTGAGCATTTGCAAGCACTTTAGCTTCGTTTGCCAGATCTTCATGAGATTTATCAACATGAACAGTGGTGTCGCTTTTAAGCAGAAAATGTTCACCATTTTGTTTTATAGTGTAAGCTCCTACGAAAAACCCATTATACAGGGCAAGCAACTGTTCTGAATTAAATGATTTAGGTACGTTAAGAAGTAGTGTACCATCCGGAAGCTGTTTTCCATACTGAGTAGAAAAACTTAAGGCGAGGTTTCGAAGATCTGAAACCGTATTTTTATCACCAGACCCCAGTAGAATGTACAATGTACTTTCTCTTTCAACAATTTGCGTTTCCTTATAATCGGCCTGAAAAACCTTTGGTAACTCACTTTTGAAAATCTCTTTTAAAATAGTTTCTTTTTCCTTTTTAGGAACGATCACCAATTGTGATCCGAGAGAATCAAGACCTGTTTGTATGCTGCTTTTAATCATTTGTAGCGATATCATTTTTTTGTTCTTTAATCGCTTTAATGACCACGGGATCCATTCTGCTATCAAAAAACAACCATTCAAGGGCGACAGGAAATTCCTGACTCCAATAAAATTCTGTATGTTCTCCTTTAGGGTTTATGCTTACTTTGAATTCCAGTTCAGCATGACTTCCTTTACTCTCTGATTGCATTCGGGAGACAAATTCTTTAATATATGCAACCATTCTTGAGCCTTCGCGCCCTCCTCCATAAATATACAATTTTGTTTGAAAGGGATTAAAAAACTGTAGCATCGGAAAACTAATCTTAGGAACGGCCCATAGTGAAGGGGAAAATATCATCAATTTACTGTAAACTTCGGGGTAAAGAAAGCCTCCGTAAATACTGATAAGCCCCCCTAGAGAACTGCCTCCGATCCCCGTATGTTCTCGTTCGGGTAAAGTCCTGTATTTTTTATCGACATAAGGTTTAAGTGTATCTGTGACAAAACGAATGTGCTTTTTGCCTTCTCCTCTTTTTACCAAAGGATTTCTTCCAAAGATGTATTCTTTAAGCCGGTTTTCATCGCCGTGTTCTACTGCAATAATAATAATATCTCCTCTACCGTATTCTGCTAGTATCGATAGCTTTTTATCGATCTCCCAATTGCCATACTCAGAACCTTCGTTAAAAAGATTTTGCGCATCCTGAAGGTAAAGTACGGGGTAACTCTTGTCTGATTCATAATAATCGTGAGGTAACAATGCCCATACTTTACGGGAACGGTTGAGCTGAGGCATTTCAAAGGCTTCAGAGACCAATTCTACTTTTGGAAAAAACTCATCTTTAAAGGGAGCCCAGTTTATCCTCCATTTTTCCACAATTTCATCTGCAGAACCCTCTTTTATATTTGATTTTCGATTTTTTGTAATATTCCCGTAACGATCTATTTCTACATTTTCCCAACCTCCTCTCGTAAACTTATATTTTATTTTCTTTTTTTTCCATCCGGTCAAATCCATCGTAATTTCAAAAGAATTATCTTCTTTACGAGACATTTCGTAATCAGGATGCTTAGGATTCCATTCATTAAAGTTTCCGGCGACAAATACAGGCCTGTCATCATCTTCCAGCGATGTCAATCTCAAAGTGAATGTCTTATTGTCTGACACGTTTCTTTTTTTTTGCAAAGATGTTAAATTTTAAAGATAATAGCTACTAACTATATGATTATGTATAATTTAATATTTTCTTTTCATTAGCGATTCTTAGCAGGAATTTATATCTTAGAATCATTAAAAAAGAAAGCCCGTTGCTATGAAAAAAGCCTTCTGTTTTATTGGTTCTTTGTTGTTGATTATTACCTCCTGTAGTTCTGAAGATCCTCCTGAAGAAATTACAATCCCGGCTTTCACTGTAATAGGCGCATCAGACGGGATCTATTATGAGTCTTCATTCGATCCTTCAAGAAATCAGACCAATCTGATCAATTTATCTGACCAATTGGGTCTGGATATTTCAAATCTTTTAAGTCTTAATTTTACCGAAAATATCGTTTCTTTTAACAACAGAAATGTTAATGAAATTTCGGCGTGGCAAAAAGATCTAAATACCGGCGCAAGCAGAAAATACGACTCCTATTTTACGATTGAAGAAGATCAATTTCTCATCTGGAACACCCATTCAAAAAGGCATATTTATATAGGTTACGAAAGCCCTTTCGCTTCGGGAGATGTGTATATACGAATTATTGACCGGGAAAACGAAACTGTCAGGGATACATATCTGACTACAGTTTCCCGAGCAACGCTGCTTGGAGAACCCATGTACTATTCAAATAAATTACTTGTTACTTTTAGCAACGAAGGTGTCTATCAAACTATTGTTTTTAATACAAATACGCAACAGATTGATGATAGGATAATTTATGAAGGTGCTCCACACGTGCTGAAAAATACAGACGGCAATCTATCTATTTTTGATCTGAATAATACCTACTTTGAATACGACCTTGTGGCTCTAAGTAAGTTGAACGAAAGAACTTTGAGTACTATTCCACCTTTTCTGCGGTTTGGAAATCTGCCAGAACCTATTGTTCATAATAATATTATTTATCATAAATATCCAGCAGCACAACCGAGTTTTCTGGATTTCTATCCGGGAATTTTTGATATAAATAGTCAAAAAAGCACGATTATCGATGTTAATCAGGATACAAACATTCCTTTTGAGCCTATTCAAGGTACCCGATTCGTTCCGTTAACACTTGTTTACGACATAGCTAATGAAGTCTTTCTTGTGGGTTTTACAGCCAATTATCCTGATGGTGCTAAAGGGGTTATGATCTTCAATAAGAATCGGCAATTAATCAATGCTATTGAGTTGCCTTTCTCTCCCATAAAGATATTACTACAATAGTAATAAAATCAAGAGACGAATGTTTTATTCACGATCTAACCATGGTTAATCACATGCTATTTCTTTCAACTGATATAGATTGATAATCTCTGGGGTAATATCATCCAAAGTTTCATTGGTGATGGGATGAAGACCGGGATATGTAAAAAACTCCAGTTTTCCATTTTCGTTTGAGTACCAAATTGCCGGTTGTCCGTTTCTAAAAAATGTGGTGGTATCACAAACATTTATCTTTCTAAACTTCTCTAATTTTGTGACATCTAGTTTACTTTCCAATACATCGCCTGAACATCTTACTTTTTCATAGTGATCATTTACCCAAACCATACAATTTTTTTTATAATACTTTATAATAAACAGAGCCAGAACTATGCCTAAGAAAGTGCTTAATCCTACAAGGAAATAGATCTTTTTTCGAAACTTAAGATACTTAGCTATTATTCTTCTATATTTTCTGTCATCCTCCGACTCATTATCGGCCACAAAATCCTCAAAATTCTTATATCCCACATATTTACTCAATGCATCTCTTATGGGTCTTCCCGGCTTGATCTTTTTTATTCTTTCCTGAATATAACCATTGTAGTACCTCGTAAAATTTCTGGTGCTAATGGTGATATTAAATTCCTCTTGAAAATGATGGTTTAGATATTTTGCCAAACCGTCTGCACTCGACTCTAACGAATCTTTTCTAGCCTTCTCAAATACCTGTTTCATCAATTTTTGAATCCAAATATTTACATTCATCTCCCCCCTGTTGATTCTTTCAAAGTTTGCTTATAGCCTTATTTTTTTTCATGTCAAAAAAATGTCAAGAATCTGTCAAGAATCTGTCTGCTTGTAAACAAACCATATCCTTTTATTTCAAACTCAGAAACACGTGCTGTTATGCATAGCTAACATAACAAAACTGTTTAACCGGGTTTTACGGGAAGCCGTAATGTGTGCTAACAAAAGAGAGTGAGAAGTCTTTTTTAAGGCAAACAAAACAGCTACCTACTTCTCAAAATTAAGGGGCGCTCCTTTATCGATTTACATCGAAAAAAATGGATGGCAATCTATGTAATCTTTTGATCAACAAAGGATTGTCATCCTCATGTCAAATCTTAAAAGGAGAATAATGAGAAAAATTTTAATAATTATAGCCCTAATTGCGTTCAATTCACAACTGGTTTCCTGTTCACATAGTGACACCAAAGAAACCGATGCGTTGTATGATAACCGATTAGGTGATAGTGGAGGTGATGAATCTCACGAGGGTGGTAGTGAAGATAATCCAGGAGGATAATATCTATCATTTTACCTACAAAAAGCTACGATTTTTTTTTCGTAGCTTTTGCTTTTTTTCATATTTTTCCATTGCATGAAGAAATACTACTTTTATATAATTTTTTTGACATTGTTATCATCAGGAATATTTAAATCCTGTAATCTTACTAACACTACAAAAAATAAAAAACCCCCTTCAAAAGCTGCTTTACATCTACAAAAAATTAAAAAATTAAAAGACACTCTGAATCCCAAAGATCTGTTAGTTCTTATTGATAAGGGAATCAGCATAGCCTCTAAAAAAGATAGTTTATACCTCGTCTTTCTTGATTATAAAATTTTCTATTCAAACAAGTTAGAAAAATACGATAGTTCTCTTTCCAGCGCAGATCAACTTATAAAATATGCGGAGCGCCAGAAGGATACTAAATTCATTGCAAAGGGCTATTACAGAAAGAGTATTATTAGTAAGATCTTGAAACAACAAAAGACTGCTTTCAAATATGCGTCTGAAGCCAAAAAATGGTCTTTACTTATTAAAGATAGTTTACAGGTTGGAAGGCGTTTGAAAGAAATGGCTATTATTCAGGAACAATTCGGTGACTTTGTAGGTTGTCAATCAACTGCCACGGAGGCCTTAAAATACCTTCGCCCGTTAAATGAACCCCGACTGCTCTTTGGAGCTCATAACGCCATAGCCATAAGCTACCGAAAGCAGTATCTATTTGAGAATGCACTTGCAGAATATCGAAACGCTCTTAGTTACGCTCCTACCAAAATTGATAGTCTCAGGGTGCTTAATAATATGACAGTATCTTACAGAGAGCAGAAAGACTATAGAACTTCTATTGAAATACTAAGCAATATCATTAAGGAAAAAGAACTTAAAAAAGAACCTGATCTACTTGCCAAAGTAATTGACAATCTTGCACATAGTAAATGGCTTCTAGATCATAGACTAAATGTTCTTCCCGAATTAATGAAAGCGCTAGAATTACGTTTTTCAGAAGATGATCTGGAAGGCTTACAAGCGAGCTATGAACATCTCGCAGATTATTTTAGTGTTAAAGATAAAAGTAAGGAAATTGCTTATGTAAAAAAACACCTTGAAGTTGCCGAAAAATTTGCCAATACAGATGATCAACTTCAAACTTTAAGCAGACTTGTAGATCTGCTACCGCTGCGGGAAAGCGCCTTATATGCTAAAAAGTATGTGAAATTGGCAGACAGTATTAGAAAACAACGTATTCGTGATATTGAATACTTTTCTAAAATAAAATACGATAACAGTCTGGTACAAGAAGAGAACCTTGAATTAAAAACAAAAAACACACAAACCAGACTACGCCTTGTTGAAGAAAAGCATAAAAATCTTCGCACCGCAGCAGGTGCTATTTTATTTCTTTTTGCAGGAATAGGTAGTACATGGTTTCTCATAGTAAGGTCTAAAAAAGAAAAAGTAAAAGAAGTTTATAGGACCGAAAATAGAATTTCGCAAAAGGTACATGACGAAATTGCGAATGGAATTTATCAGGTGATGACAGTTATCCAGCAGAAAGACGAAAATATAAGATTAGTAGATAAGCTTGATGACGTTTATACAAAAGCAAGAAATATTTCCAGGGAGACTGGAATTATTAATACCGGAAAAGAATATCCTGAAGAGCTCAAAGCATTACTGGAATCATACGTATCCAATCAGGTTAGACTTACCATTACTGGAATGGATCGAATTTCATGGAAAAATATCCACGAATTAAAAAAACAGGTAGTCTACCGCGTGTTGCAAGAACTTATGACTAATATGAAGAAGCACAGCCAGGCAACTCATGTATTTATAAGGTTTTCTAGCGAAGGACGAAAGCTTAAAATATTTTATAGTGATAACGGAATTGGGTTTCCAAAAACGGGGATTGTAGCTTCAAACGGTCTCCTAATTGCGGAAACCCGTATTCAATCGATAAATGGAACTCTTAATTTTGAAACAAACCAGGGAAAAGGACTGAAAGCATTTATGAATTTTCCTATTTAAAAAATAAACCATGTTTCAAAAAATTCTGTTTGCCGAGGACATTGATAATATCAGCGAAGGCGTAAAAAAAATCCTTAATGAACTTCATATTGATCATATTGATTATGTTCAGTATTGTGATGATGCTTATTTGAAGATACGAAAAGCAGAACTCGAAAATGAACCCTATGATCTATGTATTACCGACTTGTCTTTTACTAGAGATCATCGAGTACAGAAAATTAAATCTGGAGTCGAACTTATAGAGAAGCTTCGTAAAAAAGCTCCTTATTTGAAGCTGATCGTATATTCGGTAGAAGATAAAATACAAACGGTTCGGAAATTAATGGATATTCATGATGTAAACGCATATGTATGCAAAGGCCGTAAAGGGCTTAAAGAACTCCAGTCGGCTATTATTGCTACTTACGCAAACAATAAATTTCTATCTCCTCAAGTGTCCGAAGCTCTTCACAGTTCTAATAGCTTACAAATTGATGCTTACGACCTTGATCTACTTAAATTTTTAGCTTCCGGGCATACTCAGGAACAAATCGCAGAAGAATTAAAAAATAAAGAGATCTCGCCTTCCAGTTTAAGCAGTATTGAAAAGAAAATAAATCGTATGAAATCGCATTTCAACGCGATTAACTCCACCCATCTTATTGCGGTCGTAAAAGATCTTGGGCTTATTTAAGATAGAATCAGGAAAAATATGAGTAATCTTAAATTATTTTAAATACGAATACTATTGACTCAGACTGAAAGGTGCGGGTCTTGATGTGATATGGTTCTAGTATAAAAATGTAAGCCTATTTTTATGTCCAGTATCACTTTCAAATAAGAACTAAAAAGACAAATCATAAAGCATCTGATCAAACAAAAACTAAAGGCTACATGATAAATTGTCATACCAAAGGCTTCTCCATAAGGAAGCCTTTGGACCACAACTTAATTACAGTTTCTTACACCTCTGCTTTCTCTATACGATTTTGAAGAGTTTCTAATAATTTATCGGATAAATGTTGAACATTAGGTACTTTAAGTACGGTAGTGTGCGTTCCCGGTACCTTTACAACTTTCACTTCTAGATTAGTAATCGACTGCCAGCCGTAAAATTTAAGCTGCTCTTGATCTAAGACACTCTCTGTTTCGGCTTCATTAGTTTTAAATAGAATTACCTCGGTATCTAATGGCTCACTTAGTTCCGGTATGTAAAACATAGAAGAGTTTGCCATATAAACGTTTACCATTCCCTTTATCTGGTCGGTATTCATTTCTAATCCCGAAGAAGCGGCTCTTTCTGTTATAAAATCAATTAACTGTGCTCTGGACATCCCGGTCAAAGAAGCTCTTATTTCGGCATGGTCATTTTTACTTAACGCATCTCCTGTCATCATTTCTAACACCTCCATGATCAAGTCAAGATCAGAAGGACGTTCTTTTATTAGATCCGCATCATTTTTCCCCGACTTCAGATAACAATCAATAGCGATCATTTTTGATACTTTTTGTTCTTTTGCTTCCAATTGTATCGCCATTTCCATCATCACATCTCCTCCAAACGAGTATGCTGCAAGCATGTAGGGACCTTGCGGTTGTATTTTCTGCATTTCTCTTATGAATAACGAGGCGATTTTCGGAACAGATGTCAGCGGTTCCGTGATGCCGTCAAGTCCGGGCGATCGAAAAGCATATACTCCATAGTGTGTCTCCATTAGTTTAGCAAATTGAATGTAATCGTGAATATCTCCACCCGCCGGAGGAATACAAAAAATAGGTGTATCATGAATTGTTTTATTCAATTTATGAACGGTTTTCTCCCCAGATGGTTTCGCTTTATCCAAAATGTTATCGATCAATCCTGAAATTGTAGGAAACCTAAAAAGATCAACTAATTGTATTTCGTAATCCATTTTTAAAATATGTCTTTTTACGATCTCTTTGTTCATTCGAGAGAGCAATGTAATTACCAGAAGAGAATGCCCGCCAAGCTCAAAAAAATTATCATTTAATCCTACACGTTCAACACCAAGAACTTCCATCCATATGACTGCTAATTGTTTTTCCAATTTACTCTCAGGTGCTATATATCTCTCATGACTCTTGCTAGTGATTTCTGGAACTGGCAGTACATTTCGATCGATTTTACCAGTATTGCTGTATTCAAAATTATCCAGCTTCATCCATGTTCTCGGAATCATGTAATCTGGTAATTTTGAAGCAAGATGTGCTTCGAGAAGTACTTTGTTAAGTTCCTTTTCTGTGACTACATAAGCGACCAAAAACTTATGTTGGTTTGCGTCTTCATAAGACACTACAAGACTGTCCTGTATTTCATCCAATTCATTAATTACTTGCTCAATAGCTCCTAACTCTACTCTAAAGCCCCTTATTTTAACCTGATTATCTTTTCTTCCAACAAATTGAATTGAACCGTCTGAAGTTCTTAAGGCAACATCCCCAGTTCGATATAAGGTTCCTGATCCAAAAGGGTTTTTGGTGAATTTTTCCTTCAGATCCGGTTCATTTCCAAGATATCCGCTTGAAACACCAATTCCTGCAGTGCATATTTCTCCAGGGATACCGATGGGTTGTAATTGCAAATGTTCATTAAGTATGTATACTTGATAATTCGATACCGTTTCATGGAACCCTTCTGTTCCTATTTCGCACTTACTAATTAATGTATCTATGGTCGTTTCAGTTTGTCCATAAATATTATAAAGTGGGTAGCCTTTTTGAAGGATTTTATCTTTAAGTCTCATATCTAATTTATCTCCTCCACATAACAGATGCGTAACCGATTCTAATCGTTCGCCTTCAAGAAAATACGATCGTAGCGTATCTGGTACTACCTGAATGAAATTAATTTGATGATCTGTTACAAATTGACGGAAAGCTTCTGCATTGTAAACAATTTCATCATGCGGAATATACAGCGTTGCCCCGTTGATGAGTGATGAAAAAATTTCCTGAAACGCAATATCTACTGCTAAATTGGTTAATTGTAAGATCCGTGTAGCTGCGTTCATATGGTATCTTTCATTGTAGTCAAACAACAAATTGGTGAATGATTCATGTCTTATTTGAATACCTTTTGGTTTGCCAGTGGTACCAGAAGAGTAGATAATGTAGGCGTTGCTTATAGCAGTTGACTGATCTTCAAAGAACGAATCTTCCTCCTGTAGCGCTTCTATTGATATCTTTTCTATCTTGTCTTCAATACCTTCAAGAGTGTTATGGTCACCTACAATAACCTTACAATTGCTTTCTTTTAATATGCTGTTTTTTCGATTCAAAGGAAAAGAAGGGTCTATAGGTACACAAGCCGCACCTGCCTTAAGAATTCCCAAAATCGCTATCACTGCATCAATCGATCTGTTAAAAGATAAGGCAATAGCCGTTTCAGCACCTTTTCTTTTTGCGAGTTTGTTTGCTAATTGGTTAGAAGACTTATTCAATCTACTGTAACTTATCACTTCTCCATCATAAAAAATCGCAGCTGCCTCAGGTGTTTTTTCTACTTGTTTCCTGAATAAATCAACAACGGTATGCTCCACAGGAAAAGATGCTTCGCAAAACTGGAATCCTCTGGACAATTCTTCTGTTTCTTTAGCAGAAAGCATAGAAAGTTCACCTATTTTGGCTTCAGGGTTCTTCGTTATACTAATGAGCAACTCTTTGTAATGATTGAGCATTCTTTCAATCGTACTTTCCTTGAAAAGATCGGTACAATATTCCATTTCTAACAGAATACCTTCGTTCAATTCGGTACCTGTAAGTGTAAGATCAAACTGTGAAACCTTATGTTCCAGAGGATACGGCTTTAATTCCAAATTATTCATTTGCAATTCGTCAGTTGTATCGGGATTATTTTGCAATACAAACATGGTTTGAAAAATAGGATGCATGCTCATATTTCTGGAAGTAACCACCTTATCAACGATCTTTTCGAAGGGAACCTGTTGATGGTCATAGGCTTCTAAAGTACTTTCTTTAATTTGCTGTAGTAAACCACTAAATGAGGCATTTCCTTTTACTGTATTTCTCAAGGCCAATGTGTTGACAAAGTACCCTATTAAGCCCTCTATTTCTTTTTGAGTCCGATTGGCTACTGTTGTCCCTACACATATATCATCATGATCACTATATCTGTATAGCAAAACTTTAAATACTGATAATAGCAGCATAAACATCGTGACACCTTGAGAAGAAACAAGTTCCTGAAGAGATCTTGCTAGCTCATCGTCTAACTCTAATTTAAGCGTAGCACCTTTCGTACTTACTACGGCAGGTCTTGAAAAATCGGTAGGTAACTGTACTGGTTGTACATCAAGAAGCTTGTCTTTCCAATAAGATAATGGTTCTTCCAATGCCTGTTCGGTTAGATGTTTACGCTGCCATATTGCATAATCGCTGTATTGAATAGTTAGTTCCGGAAGCGCAAAGGCTTCTCCTGAGGTAAAGGCACTGTATAGTTTTACGAAATCGTTAATTAATATATCCTGAGACCATCCATCACTTGCGATATGATGAAAAACACCAGCAAAAACAAATTCATTAGTTTCAATTTCGAATAATTTTGCTTTAAACATGTAATCAGAAGAGAGATCAAACGGCTCTGAAATAAAGCTTCTTATCACATCTTTCAGAGAATCTTCGCTTACATCTTTAATCACCTCTAGAGACCAATCATAAGCTTCATTGATCTTTTGATATCTTTTTCCATTTTTAGCGTAAATTACCGTTCTCAAAACTTCGTGTCTCGACAATACGCCCTGTAAGCAAGCCTCCATTATTGAAGGATCCAGCACACCAGATAAACTTAGAACAATAGGAATATGGTATTCCACACTACCTTGAAGCTTATCTATAAACCAAAGCCTTTCCTGTCCAAACGAAAGGGGAATTGCATCTTTTTTATCCTGAGGAGTAATTGCAGGAAGTTGTAACCCTTTCTCCCTTGTATTCATAAATTCTGAAAGCTTAGCAACCGTCGGGTTTGAAAATATATCTGCAATGGCAACTTCCACATTCATCTCTTTGCGGATAGCTGATGCAAGACGTGTAGCAAGCAAACTGTGCCCTCCTAGTTCGAAAAATGTATTGTGAACTCCAATATTATCTACTCCTAACAAATCTTCCCAAACAGCTATTAGCTTTCGCTCATTCTCATCACGGGGAGCAACGTATTGCGTTTTTAGTCGCTCTGATCCATCGGCTTCAGGTAGTGCTTTTTTATCAACTTTTCCATTTTGATTGAGTGGCAGACTTTCCAGTACCACCCACTGTTTCGGTATCATGTATGTGGGAAGCGTCTTCTCTAATGATGCCTCAATCGCTGTTTTCTCAAAATCAACCGAACTCACCACATAACCTACCAAGCGCTTCTGTCCTTGTGCATCTTCCTTCGCCAATACCGCTGCCTGTTGAATGCCGTCCTGATCCTGTATCGCATATTCGATCTCGCCCAACTCAATGCGATAACCGCGTATCTTTACCTGACTGTCTTTCCGTCCACAAAAAATCAAGCTGCCATCTGCTCGCCAACGTGCCAGATCACCCGTGCGATATATCTTTTCGCCTTCTACAAAAGGATTCGCTACAAACTTCTCTTCCGTAAGAACCTCCTGATTCAAATACCCCGAGGATAAACTCGCTCCGGAAATACACAACTCGCCTACCACACCCACAGGTTGTAACTGCAAACCATCGGAAAGAACATATACCTGTGTATTCGATATCGGATAGCCTATAGGTATCATCCCTGCTTCCCCATCCTGAACCTCATAATACGTGGTCACCACTGTATTCTCGGTAGGTCCATAGTTATTGTAAATCTTTACACGGGAGGGTTTCGAGAGATGCAAAGCGTCTCCTCCGGTAAGAATGGTAAGTCCTGCTATCGAAAGCTCTTCATTGACCAGGTCCTGACATACCTGGGAAGGTAAATACGCATGGGTGATCTGATGATCCTCCAGAAAATTACTTAGAAACGAAAGATCGTAGCGCTCCTCTGTATTAGGTAGCGGATAAAGGCTGGCGCCACTTAACAGATAAGGGTAAATCTCCCACACACTCGCATCAAATCCGGTACCAGAAAAAAGCGTGCCACGGCTAGATGGACTCAACTTGTACAGATCCTTATGCCAATTGCATAAATTCAGCAGGTTGCCATGACTGATCTTAACTCCCTTGGGCGTCCCCGTAGAACCCGATGTGTAGATCACATAGGCCAGGTCGCCTGTCTTGATGGGTGTTGCTAACGAGGTCGCTGCATAGGAAGCACGTACTTTTTCAAAATCCTCCAGAAAATCAGCATCAATTACCCATTTGCAACCACTGTCTGATTCCATATAATCAATACGTGCAGAAGGATATTCGGGATCGATCGCTACATAGCCTGCTCCCGTCTTTAAAACGCCTAATACGCTACTCACCAGACCAGTGCCTCGCCCTAATTTAACACCTGCTAGATCGCCATGGGCAAGTCCCTTATCCTGTAAATAACGGGCTAATTGATTTGTATACGCATCCAGAGCTTCATAGGTCAATGTGCTCTCCGAGGTCACCACTGCTGCATGCGATGGTGTCTCCTTTACCTGAGACTCAAACTGCGTAACCACCGAATCAGCAGCAAGAAAATCAACCGAAGTAGCATTAAAATCAACTAACAATTTCTTTGCCTCAGCCTCCGTAACTATACCTAAATCACAGATTTTTAAATGAGGGTTCTCCACAGCATTTCTTAAAAGCGTTTTGAAATGTTTGCTGATCATTAAAACAGATTCTTCCGATAAAAAGGCATCATTATATCTGAATTCTACAGATAATTCACTTTGAGGATGAACAATGATGCTTAGTGGATAATTCGACTGATCCCGACTTGTGTGAACATTTCCAACTTCGAGTGTACCCTCACTTTCTGAAAGAACTTTGGATATGGGAAAATTTTCGAAAACCAAAATGCTATCAAATAAATCTCCCTCAATTTTAGATAATCGCTGAATTTTGGCAAGACTCGAGTACTGGTGCTCGCGACATTCAGATTGAGAGTTTTGCAGTTTCTGTAGCCATGAAGTAAAAACTTCATCGTCATTTATTGCTGCATGCAAGGGCAGTGTATTAATATACAATCCTACACGTTGCTCAGATCTTTCTAGATCGATTGGCCTACCTGAAACAGTAACCCCAAACAAAATATTACTTTGTTGTGTATATCTGGAGAGTAATACCGCCCAAACCCCCTGAAGCATTGTATTAAGTGTAATACGATGCTCTTTTGTTAAGTTAATGAGGCTATCAGTAAAGGATGTAGCCATTTTAAAAGAAATCCCTTTTGCCTCTCCGTAACCATTTTCTAGATCTACTTTCTTTTTGAAAGGAAGTGAAGTAGGCGCTTCGATTCCTACCATATAATTACGCCAGAATTCTTCTTCGGTAAAATTGTTCTTACTACTAATATACTTGATATAGTCTTCATAATGATCTTCACGCCTGCTATCTGAAGATGTTTTTGATACATAACCTTCGTAAGCTTCCATAAATTCCTCCATCACGATTGATAATGACCAGCCGTCAAGCAATATATGATGATTGGTAAAAACCATTCTGTAAGCTGAAGAACTCATCCTGATGAGTGTAATTCTCATAAGAGGTGCAGTACCAAAATCGAACGGAGTTTCCATATCTTTTTTTAGAAACTCTTGAATTTTACTTTCGCGCTCAGACACCTCCAAATCACTATAATCTATTTCTTTGAAAGGTAACACAACTCGATCATTCACATATTGAACAGGCACTTTTAATTCTTCATAAAAAAAGCCTGTTCTAAAAATAGTGTGATTGGCGATCACCGATTCCCAAGCGGTTTTTAAAGCTGTTACATCCACTCCGCTTGGAAAATCAACGTATAATTGTTCAATATATGCAGCCGACTCCTTGTCAAGAAGCGCATGAAATAACAAGCCTTCCTGTAAAGGACTTAAATTGTAAAGTGCATTGGATTTAGTAGCTTCCTTTTGTTGTAAAAAAGCAATTAACTCTTGCTTATTGCTTTTAATAAAACTGATAATTTCATCCTTGTGCCTTGCAAAATTTTCTTCGTGGTCCGCAGCTCGATTTTTATAGCGTTTCAGGACTAATTCTCCGTTCTTTTCAATTAGAAATAAATCAATTTTATCTAGTTTTTGGATGAAATCTTCCATATTTAAAGGGTGTCTTTATTTTAAAATTTAAATAATTCTTCAGAATCTGTTTTTTCATTTATGAAGTTCTCAAGCTCTTTTTGATCAACGTCTTTTAATCCGTAATCAGAGGCAGTAAATTCTCTAGTGGTCTTCTCGCTACAATGAGTTATTATCTCTTTCAGATTTTCAATGTAAGCGATCGCTATTTCAGCAATAGTTTCCTTATAGTATTGCTTTTTGGAATATGACCAGTTCATAACTAGTCTCCCTCCAATAATATTACAATTCACCTCCATTTTATTGGTAAAAGGAATATTAGCGCCGATGTTAGCTCCTGTAAATTCATCAGCCTCATCCAATATGCTATCCGATTTTACAACTTGATCCAGTTGTCCCAGATAGTTGAATATTACATCCCATTTGACTTTTTCAAGATTCTTTCTTATTTCCTCAGAAGGATGTAAATATCGCAGAGCTCCGTATCCCATTCCTTTGTCCGGAACGCTTCTTAAGGTTTCCTTGGCTGACTTTATGACCCCCCCGATGGATTCTTGTCTTGTAGTTGGTAGCAGTACCGGATACAAATTTGTAAACCAACCTATAGTATTACTTAAATCAATCTCAGGAAATAATTGCTCTCTTCCGTGACCTTCCATACCAACAACCAGATGATTCATATGTGTCCAACTACTCAACGTATGGGCAAGGCATCCAACAAGTATATCATCCATTTCGGTTCCATATGCCTGATGTACTTCTTTGAGGAGTTTTTGAGTGTGCTGCTCGTCAAGAATTATTTCATAATTCGAAACATCAGACATTACAGATAATCCATCTTCTTTATCTACAGGTATTTGCTGGTAGTGATTTGCTATTGTTGACCAGTACTTTTGTTTTGAGACTACCGATTTACTAACGGCATAATCCTTCAATATAGCTACCCACTCCCTGTAAGATGTTCCTTTTGCAGGGGGTTCATATTCACCGTTGAATAGTAGATTAGTTAAAATTATTTCAATATCATCAATAAGAATTCTCCAGGAAACCCCATCAATGATAAGATGGTGTGCTACAATAAACAGTCTGTTTTTGCTGGCATTGTCAGGAGTTTTTATCAAAATTGCCTTAAAGTTGTTTTCATCAGAAATTTTAATGGCTTCCTGATATCTTCTACATATTGTTGTGATCTTTTCAGCTAATTCCGTAGATCCTGTATTACTAATATCTTCTATTTTAAATGCATTCTCAATAGAAGTAGTATAAAGTTGCTGCCATTCTTTTTCGTCTTTTTTATATTCAAAACGAAGTGAATCATGTTGTTTAACTATGATTTCAAATGCTTTAGTCAATTCTTCTTCTGATACTGATTTATCAATTGAAAGTAGTACCGATTGGTTGAAATGTGAATCTTCTCTATGAATATTTTCGAAGTAATGATGTTGAATAGGAGTCATCTCACAGTTACCTTCCAAAATTCCCTGTTCTCCCTGAATTGCGGTTGAAGTTTCCAGAACCACCGAGAGTTTTGCAATGGTTTGATTTTCAAAAATATCTTTGGGCTTCAGGTGATAGCCGTAACGCTTCAAACGGCTTACTACCTGTATAGTGATAATCGAGTCTCCCCCCAGGTCAAAGAAGTTGTCATGTACGCCTACCTTGGCTACCCCTAACAGCTCCTGCCAGATCGTAGCCAATGCCTGCTCTGCTTCACTCTCGGGGGCTACATACGCTTCACCACTCAAACCATCGGTCTCAGGGGCAGGCAAAGCCCCGTAATCGATCTTCCCATTGCGCGTGAGCGGTAAGGCGTCTAATCCAACCCACAACCGGGGTACCATGTAATCCGGAAGATGTGTGCCCAGCGAATCCTGCAATGCTGACTTGTCGATCTCTTGTTCACTTACCACATATCCTACCAGTCGCTTGGTACCCTGAGCATCTTCCCACGCTGTTACACAACAACGCTGTACAGATGCCTGTTGCAGCAACAAGGTCTCGATCTCCCCTAACTCAATGCGGTACCCGCGTATCTTTACCTGGCTGTCTGCACGACCTACAAAGGCGATGTTCCCGTCGGGTAACCAACGTGCCAGATCACCCGTGCGGTACATACGTGCATCAGGATCTGCACGGAACGGGTCTTTTACGAATTTCTCACTATTGAGCTCCGCTCGGTTCAGGTATCCCTGGCTTACACCCGTGCCGCCTATGCAAAGCTCTCCAATCACTCCCACAGGTACTAACTGATCCTGTGTGTCTAAAATATAGATCGAAGTGTTGGCAAGGGGTGCTCCTATGGGAACCGTCCCTGTTGGATATGTTTTGTCCTCTACAGTGTAAGAGGTTACATAGGTAGTGGTCTCGGTAGGACCGTAAACATGTACCACCTTGCCAGCTCCAAGGGCATCGAAGGCTTTCTCTACATGGGAAACCGATACTTTCTCTCCTCCAAACAATAGCTTGCGAATACTCTTCAACTTATCCAGACCGTACTCCGCTAATGAGTTGAACAGCGCCGTCGTGATAAACAGTACACTTACATCATTCTTATAAATGGTATCTACCAGTAATTGGGCATCAGAGGCTGCCTGTTGTGGTATGATGTAAAGTCGGGCTCCGTGCAGTAAGCTTCCGTAGATCTCATAGGTACTCCCGTCGAAGGCATAGTTGGACCATTGCAGTACACGATCCTCCGGGTACACCTGTAAGGCCGCTGATCCAAACACCAGACTGCTGATATTCTTATGAGTAATTAAAATACCCTTGGGCTTGCCCGTAGTTCCAGAGGTATACATCACATACGCTCCTGCATCCGGAGACACCGTTACAGCATGCCCAAGGGGTTCGTAGGACAGTGTCTCTTTATAATCAAACACCGGTATCTCTTTAAAAGCATACGCCCCGGTAAGATCCGAATCGGTACCAATTATGAGTTCCAGTCCTGCATCTGAGGCGATAAAAGACAATCGGTCCTGCGGAAGCGAGGGGTCCAGTGGTACATAAACACCCCCGGCCTTTAAGATCCCCAGCATACTGATGATCATCTCCATACTACGCGGCGATAATATACCCACGCGGCTGCCTGGAGTGATCCCTTTTGCCAATAAATACGAAGCTACTCTTCCTGATGAAATATCAAGGGCTTCGTAACTCATTTCTGCTGTCCCATAGACAAGTGCTGTCTTTGTACCACTTGCCGAAACCTGGGCTGAAAACAACTCCATCAAACCTACTGAGGAAGGATAGGCTACCGCCGTAGCATTGAAGTCCTTGAGTAATTGCTGGCGTGCTTTTTCTGATACGAGTGAAACATCACCTATGGGCTGTTCGGCATTGGCAACGAAGGCTTCCAGTAGCTGCTCAAAATGATCTTTCATTCTTGTTATGGTCTGCTCACTATACAGATCAGTACAGTATTCCCAATCAATGATGATGTTTTCCTTGACCTGAGCTGCTGTGATGGTCATATCGAATTTTGAACTCACCGCTCCGGCATCCATCGCGCTAAGCTGTATACCTTCTACTTCCAGTTCAGGGGTTTCAGGAGTGTTCTGCCATCCAAACATGATCTGAAAAACAGGGGTCACACTCATATCTCTTGTGGTCACGACCCGGTCTACTACTTTCTCAAAGGGAGCCAGCTGATGGTCGTAGGAATCTAAGGTGGTTTGTTTTACCTGATGCAACAGCTCCCTGAAGCTGGGGTTGCCTCCCAGATCACTGCGCAAAGCCAGCGTGTTTACAAAGAAACCGATCAAGCCCTCCAACTCCTTCTGCGTTCGATTCGCTATAGGCGTTCCTACACAAATGTCATCCTGTCCCGTGTAGCGATACAGCAGCACCTTGAAGCCAGCCAGCAAGGTCATAAACAAGGTAGTACCTTCTCGTTTAGAGAGTGCCTCTAAAGAAGCACTTAACGATTCTGATAAACTAAACCGTAGGCTTGCCCCTCGCGTACTCTGTACCGAGGGTCGCGGATAATCGGTCGGTAACGAAAGTACCGATGTATCGCCTAGCTGATCTTCCCAGTACTGCAACTGCTGCTCCAGTACTTCTCCTTCTAAATACGATCGCTGCCATAGCGCATAGTCGCCATATTGTATCGGTAAGGATGGTAAATTAGCTGACTCCCCATCGGCGAGACTCCTGTAGAGCTCCGTGAACTCCGATACCAGGATCCCATTAGACCAGCCGTCACTGGCAATGTGATGAAACACTCCCGCCAGAACGTAGCGACCTGATACGCCTGCTACCCTGTACAAACAGGCGCGGAACATATAATCCTCTCCCAGATCAAACGGGTGGTTGATAAAGCTTTCCAGCGATGACTCTAATGCTGCTTCTGTGGCTACTTCCTCACGGGTTAGTGACCAATCTGAAGACGAGATCACCTCCTGGTAGCCAATACCATCCTGTTCGCCATAAACCGTACGTAAGATCTCATGACGGTCGATGATCGTAGCTAAAGATTTTGCTATTAAATCAGTATCGGGCGTGCCTTCTATCTTTAAAACAAAAGGCAAATGATACGCCACACTGCCCTTTAAATTATCCAGAAACCATAAACGCTCCTGGCTGAAGGAAAGCGGGATCGTATCCGGACGTTCCTGTGGAAAAATTTCTGGAAGCCCCTGCACTGCACCTGAATTCGAAATGAAAGAGGCCAGGTCTGCCAGTGATGGATGTTCAAAGATGGATCTGATAGGCAATTCTACATCCAATTCTTTTCTAATCACCGAAACAAGCTGCGTAGCCAGCAAACTATGCCCTCCCAGTCTAAAAAAGTTATCAAAAACACCTATCTTTTCAACATTGAGCAGATTTTTCCAAATCTCAGCTAATTTAGATTCAAATTCATTTCTTGGCGCCACATAGGCTACAGTTGATACTTGGGATTCATCAGGATCCGGTAATGCCTTTTTATCTATTTTGCCACTTGTATTAATCGGGAGTTTATCTACTTCCATCCATATTTCCGGCACCATGTAATCAGGCAACTTGCCCTTTAGATAGGTAACTATGTCTTGTGTCAGATTATTTTTTTGATGCCCCTCATGGATACTATCGTCTTTGAACAAACGATCATAGAAAGGGGTGTGCCTGTATTTTTTTTCATGATTTGAAGTAGTAAATGTAAAAGCCTCCGCTTCAAATCCTTCCCTGAATAAATTCCCTTCAATTGTGAAATCAGGATTCAGATTATTATCTGAAAGTGTACGGTGTATGACCGCTTCAATATAATCTCCTTTCGATACTTTAGTATCATTATAAAAAACAGGTAGATATACCGGGAGCCAGCTATATCTTTCAGACAACGTATCAATAACCTGATCATCATCAATATAAAGATTCAGCCATACAATAAATCCGGTCACAACGGAATCTTTCTCAAAGGTAAGCTTGATGGAATGAGAATCCTCTAATGTAAGAGGTCTGGTGTAATCGAGATCTTCAAATGACTCATTATTGGTGAGGATATTTTCAAGAGGAAAATCTTCTACACAAATACGTAAATCAAATTTATATCCTACCTGATCAAAAATACGTTCAACGTAATATTTCCCAATCTCGTCAAATTGAAAGTTATGTAACTCATCTGGAAAATTAACTCCCGCAATCTTGGTAAGACTGCGTTTAGGGATCATATTTTCTGGCTTATTCAGCAATCTTCGGGAAAGATTAATAAGTTTTGCAGATCCTTCAGAACCACCAATAGGACCTACAATCTCAGAGACGCAATAATCAACTTCTTCCGGTAAATCTACATTAGTAATATCATCATTTATTAATATTATCTTGTCGGAAAGTCCTAATTTTTCAACTGTCTTCTTCGCTTTTTCATATACTTCTTTAGATATCTCAACCGCATATACTTTTTTTGCTCCTGCTTCCAGACAAAATTGTGAAAGAATTGCCTCCGGTCCGGTGCCGATGTCCAATACAACCTTATCTTTTAAATATCTCTTAAAAACGCGTTTGTAATAATTATTCCTTTTATTATCTGTTGTCAATGCATGATACGCCAAATCATCATACACGAAGTATTCTGAAAGTGAAGCAAGTAATTTAACCTGCTTTTTGCGCTGATAATAACCTACCAACGCTTGTTGATCTTCTGTCTGGGTTTTGGTGACTACTGCACTCTGGTGGATCTCGGGATGCGTATTAACCACCGATTCTATTTCCCCTAATTCAATACGATATCCTCTCACCTTCACCTGATCATCAATTCTTCCAAGAAACTCTATATTTCCTTCAGGAAGCCACTTGGCAAGATCTCCTGTTTTATAAAGTAAGTCCGTTTTATCGTAAGGATTCGGTATAAATTTCTCGTTAGTTAACAGGTCGCGATTGAGATATCCTCTTGCCAAGCCTGTTCCTGCAATACATAATTCTCCGGGGATACCTATTGGTTGTAAGCTTCCGTCAGTCGCCAACATATAAATCTTGGTATTCCAAATGGGCTTACCTATAGGTACAGTGGTGTTCTCAAGAGCTCCTTGAAACGTAGTAGCACAAATACTGGTTTCGGTAGGACCATAGGCATTGATATAATTGCCTCCATTTTCCATGAAAGCTACTACTTTCTCTTTGGGTGCTGCTTCACCAGCTGTAACTAATGTTTTAAGGGATTTAGCGAGTATTTCGACATCTAACAATCGTAGAAATGCTGGTGGAATTGTAGCTATCGTTATATTGTTTTCTTGAATATATGCTGTAAATGCTTCAATATCTTTCTTAGTGGTATCATCAATAAGATAAAGCGAAGCACCGGCTACTAATGCTGTGAAAATTTCAGAAACGGAAGCATCAAATGAGTGACTTGCAAATTGAATGCAATGATCTTCTTTTTCAATTCCAAAAATATCTATTTGGGCAAGAATGGTATTCATAATACCTTGATGTTCGATCATTACCCCTTTTGGCGTTCCGGTACTTCCTGAAGTATAAATTACATATGCAAGACTACTCGGATTTATGATAGCGGGAATGTTTTCATATACTTCTTTGTTTTCAGGAAAGGTATCAAATTCGATATCTATAGATAATTGAGGGACTTCAAATTGCATCATGTCAAAAAGACTTTCTGACTCAATAATCAATAATTTCAGGCCAGCATCATCTAAAATAAATGACTTTCTAGTCTCAGGATAATCAATATCAATAGGTAAATAGGCCGCTCCCGCTTTCAAAATACCCAAAATGGAGATTACAGACCATAGCGAACGATGCATCATAACACCCACCAACTCATCTTCTTTCAAATCATATTGATCCTTAAGATAATGTGCTAATCGGTTGGCTCGTTTATTCAATTCTTCGTAAGACAACTTCTCATCATTATAAACTACTGCAGTGGTTTCAGGACGATTTTTAACCTGTTCTTCAAAAACTGAGATAATCGTCAAGTTGCGCTCATATTTTACCTCAGATTTGTTAAATTTTTTGAGCTGATACTTCTCTTGTTCGCTCAATAAGTTAAGCGAACTTACTTTAGCATACGGATTCTCAATCACCTGGTGTAAAAGCGTTTCAAAATGCGACACCATTCTGGAAATGGTAGTTTCTTTGAATAGATCTGTACAATATTCTATTCCTATAAAAAGCCCTTCTTCCGTCTCCTGTAAATTCCAAGAAAGATCAATGATAGATATCGTATGAGCTGTTTCATAAGGTTTTATCGCTACGCCATGCATATCAATCTCCTTGCCTATTCCAGGCGTGTTGTCTAGCATAAATTTTACTTGAAACAAAGGATTGATACTCATATCTCTGGTTCCTACCACGCGTTCTACTACCTTCTCAAAAGGCACCTGTTGATGATCATAAGCACCTAGCGTAGTTTCTTTGACCTGCGCTAATAGTTTATCGAAGGTAGTCTCGGCAGTAACCGTACTTCTCAGTACCAGATTGTTGATAAAGAATCCGATCAATCCTTCAATTTTACTATTGATCCTATTGGCCACAGGGGTTCCCACACTTAGATCTTCCTGACCGCTGTATTTGTAGAGCACGATCTTGAATACCGTTAAAAGAAGCATATAAAGTGTGACTCCGTGGTTTTCACTCTGCACCTTTAATTGCTTTAGTACCGACTTATCTATCTGATATTTGACCATTGCTCCTGCGGTACTTTGCAAAGCAGGCCTTGCATAATCGGTAGGAAGTTTAAGTGGTGCTGCGTTTTGCAATTGATTTTCCCAATACTTCAATTCGTTTTCAAATACTGCACCTTCCAGATATTTCCGCTGCCAAATGGCGTAGTCTGCGTATTGAATTTCTAGTTTTGGAAGTTCAATCTGATCCCCTTTTAATTTTTGATTGTAGATTTTGATGAATTCATCGGTCAAAATGATCTCAGACCAACCGTCGCTTGCTATATGATGGAAAACTCCGGCAAATACGTGATGCGCATTATCTAAACTGAAAAGACACGCTCTGAACATGTAATCTTTAGTCAGATCAAAGGGTTTTTCAAAAAATGATGCAATCTGAGCCTCCAACTCTGAATTTTCATCTATTTGATGAAATTGCAATGTCCAGTCTTGAGCATCCTGAATTTCCTGATAAGCTATCCCGTTTTCGGACTTATAAACCGTACGAAGAATTTCATGACGCTCTATAATTTGTTGTAAAGTTTCTTCAAGTATCTCAGTCTGAAGCCCTCCGTTCATTTCGAATATCACAGGAATATGATACTGTCTGCCCCCTTGTAATTGATCTATGAACCAAAGTCTTTCCTGACTGAATGATAACGGAATTCTGCCGGTAGCGTCTTGCTTTGAAATCTCAGGGATCCCAATTTCATGATCTTTTTGCTCGATGTGATTGGCCAAATGTTCTAAGATCCGATGAGTGAAAATTGACCTTATTGAAATCTGTACGTCCAATTCATTTTTAATAGCCGCAACTAATCTGGTTGCCAGCAGGCTATGTCCTCCCAACGCAAAAAAGTCGTCACGAACTCCTATCTTATCGCATCCTAATAATTGTTCCCAAATATAAGCCAGCTCTGCTTCAATCTGATTCTCAGGAGCTATATATTCATTTGAAGAAACGAGTTCAACTTCAATTGAATCTAATTTTCTTTTATCAACTTTTCCATTTTGATTGAGTGGCAGACTTTCCAGTACCACCCACTGTTTCGGTATCATGTATGTGGGAAGCGTCTTCTCTAATGATGCCTCAATCGCTGTTTTCTCAAAATCAACCGAACTCACCACATAACCTACCAAGCGCTTCTGACCCTGTGCATCTTCCTTCGCCAATACCGCTGCCTGTTGAATGCCGTCCTGATCCTGTATCGCATATTCGATCTCGCCCAACTCAATGCGATAACCGCGTATCTTCACCTGACTGTCTTTCCTGCCACAAAAGATCAAGCTGCCATCTGCTCGCCAACGTGCCAGATCACCCGTGCGATATATCTTTTCGCCTTCTACAAAAGGATTCGCTACAAACTTCTCTTCCGTAAGAACCTCCTGATTCAAATACCCCGAGGATAAACTCGCTCCGGAAATACACAACTCGCCTACCACACCCACAGGTTGTAACTGCAAACCATCGGAAAGAACATATACCTGTGTATTCGATATCGGATAGCCTATAGGTATCATCCCTGCTTCCCCATCCTGAACCTCATAATACGTGGTCACCACTGTATTCTCGGTAGGTCCATAGTTATTGTAAATCTTTACACGGGAGGGTTTCGAGAGATGCAAAGCGTCTCCTCCGGTAAGAATGGTAAGTCCTGCTATCGAAAGCTCTTCATTGACCAGGTCCTGACATACCTGGGAAGGTAAATACGCATGGGTGATCTGATGATCCTCCAGAAAATTACTTAGAAACGAAAGATCGTAGCGCTCCTCTGTATTAGGTAGCGGATAAAGGCTGGCGCCACTTAACAGATAAGGGTAAATCTCCCACACACTCGCATCAAATCCGGTACCAGAAAAAAGCGTGCCACGGCTAGATGGACTCAACTTGTACAGATCCTTATGCCAATTGCATAAATTCAGCAGGTTGCCATGACTGATCTTAACTCCCTTGGGCGTCCCCGTAGAACCCGATGTGTAGATCACATAGGCCAGGTCGCCTGTCTTGATGGGTGTTGCTAACGAGGTCGCTGCATAGGAAGCACGTACTTTTTCAAAATCCTCCAGAAAATCAGCATCAATTACCCATTTGCAACCACTGTCTGATTCCATATAATCAATACGTGCAGAAGGATATTCGGGATCGATCGCTACATAGCCTGCTCCCGTCTTTAAAACGCCTAATACGCTACTCACCAGACCAGTGCCTCGCCCTAATTTAACACCTGCCAGATCGCCATGGGCAAGTCCCTTATCCTGTAAATAACGGGCTAATTGATTTGTATACGCATCCATAGCTTCATAGGTCAATGTGCTCTCCGAGGTCACCACTGCTGCATGCGATGGTGTCTCCTGTACCTGAGACTCAAACTGCGTAACCACCGAAGCAGCAGCAGGAAAATCAACCGAAGTAGCATTAAAATCAACTAACAATTTCTTTGCCTCAGCCTCCGTAACTATACCTAAACCAGAGATTCTAGCGGTAGGGTCCTTGACAATTTGCTCTAATAAAAGATTGAAATGTTCTATCATTCTTTCAATAGTAGCCTCTTTAAAGATATCTGTACAATACTCAAGTTCCAGCGCTATTCCGTCGGTTTCTTCGACTGCAATAAGTGTAATATCAAACTTTGCGGTCTTATTTTCGAGGTAATACGGAGCTATTTCCATACCGTCAAGATCGATTTCGGAAGAAGTATTGGGATTGTTCTGTAAAGCGAACATCACCTGAAATATCGGGTGCACACTCATTTCACGATCTTCAACTGTGTGTTCGACAATTTTTTCAAAAGGCACTGCCTGATGATCATATGCTTCAAGAGTCGTCTTTTTAACCTGTGCCAATAGATCAAGAAAAGAAGTATTTTCTCCAAGTTCACTTCTTATAGCGAGCGTATTCACGAAATATCCAATCAAATTTTCCAGCGCTTCCTGAGTACGATTGGCAACGGGAGTTCCTACGCAAATATCACGCTCACCGGTATATTTGTATAATAAGATCTTGAAAGCCGTCATCAATGTCATGAAAAGAGTCACGTCATTTTCCTTTGTCCGGATGTGAAGTGCTTCACTTGTGTCTTTTTTCAATCTGAAGGTAAGTGCCGCTCCACTCGTACTCTGATTAGCTGGTCTTGGAAAATCTGTAGGTAATTCAAGAACCGGGACCTGCTGCAATTGGTCTTTCCAGTAAGACAATTGCGCATCGAGTTCTTCCGGTCTTAGATAATTTCGTTGCCAGATAGCATAGTCTGTATATTGTAATGATAGTTCCGGAAGTGAAGTTTTTGTTCCAGATTTAAGACTTTTATAAATAGAAATAAACTCTTCAGTCAAAATCGCATTAGACCAACCATCACTTGCAATATGATGTAAAACCCCAGCAAGAATATAATTAGTACTTGCTATTTTAAATAATCTGGCACGAAACATATAATCATTGGCAAGATCGAAAGGAGTAGAAACAAAAGTATTTATCTCAGACTCAATTGCTACTTTAGAAGCTGCACTCTTTTTCACCAAAGACCAGTCCGAAGATGATCTGATAACCTGATACGGAGATCCGTTTTTAGACTGAATTGATGTGCGCAGTATTTCATGCCTATCGACAATTTGTTTCAAGGCAGATTCCAGTATGTGAACATCGACATCACCTTTTAATTCAAGTAAAAGTGGAATATGATATTCTATGCTTCCCTGTAACTGATCTAAAAACCAAAGCCGTTCCTGACTAAATGATAGGGGTATTTCTTTTATCTCTGCGTAATTAGCACGCTTTACTTTGTTGACTTTCTCATTTAGCTTTTTGAAATTAGAATATTCATTAGAAAGAAAATCAATAATTTCATCTTTATTGGTTTTGATCTGAGCCAGTAACTCCTGAGAGATTTCCTCATCTTTTTTTAATTTGAGTTTCAGCTTTCCTTCATCAAGATATAATGAAATCCCTTGATCTGTAGCAGTTTCTAATATCTGTAATATATTTGAGTAATCAACTTTTGTATTCATGTCTTGTGTACAACTATTTATTAGTATTATAATTCGATAACCCGCAAGTCTTCTTGATCTTCATCACTTTCCTGACTTACTTTTGCAATTTTTATATACCGGGCCACATCTGCGATATTTGGAAATTTGAACAGGAAACTTACAGGTATCTCCTCAAGTTCTAATTCCTCCTTAATGGCAGAAATAACTCTGGTTGCCAACAGAGAATGACCTCCTAATTCGAAAAAATCGTCATGGATTCCTATTTTTTCAACACCCAATAACTCTTGCCAGATAGCAGCTAATTTGATTTCAATCTCGTTTGACGGAGCTACAAATGCTTGTTGTGTAAGCATGCTGCTGTCTGGTGACGGTAATGCTTTTTGATCTATTTTTCCATTTGATGTTAATGGAAAAACCTCTAGTTCAATCCATATTCTGGGCACCATATATCCCGGTAGTTTAGTTTTCAATTCTGCCTCTACAGTAGATTTATTAAATGCTTCCGAAGCGGTGAAATAGACTACCAGTCTTTTAGCCCCTGAATGGTCTTCTTTTGCCAGCACAACACTCTGCTTGATGATCTCTATTTCCTGAAGTGCGTTTTCAATTTCTCCAAGCTCAATTCTGTATCCTCGAATTTTTACCTGATGATCAATTCTACCGAGATATTCCAGATCGCCATTAGACAGTCTTCTTACTAAATCTCCTGTTTTGTATAACCTGGATTGTTTGGTTTCATCAAATGGGTTTGTAATAAATCTTTCTGAAGTAAGCTTATTTCGATTTAAATACCCTCTGGAAAGACCTGCACCGGACACATATAATTCGCCCGGTACTCCAACCGGATTTAAATTGAGTGCTTCATCTAAAACAACACAACTAAGTGTTGGGATAGCTTTCCCTATATTGCTGGTCGCTTTTTTAATATCTTCATCATTAATTTCCTTGTAAGTAACGTGTACGGTGGTTTCGGTTATACCATACATATTAATCAATCTGGCATGCTCGTTCATGGTCCTCCAGGGCTTCAGATAGGAAGGTTTTAATGCTTCCCCTCCAAAAATCACGTATCTGATTTGATTTCTGGACAGTTCTTCACTGTATTCCTGAAGTGTATAAAAAGCAGAGGGTGTCTGATTTAGTACCGTAACTTTTTCGGCAACAAGTAATTTAGCGAAAGCGGTGGTATCTCTTGCCACTTCTTTAGATACGATCACCATTCGACCACCATAGAACAAGGCCCCATACATTTCCCAAACTGAAAAATCAAAGCAAAAGGAATGAAAAACGCTCCAGACATCATATTCATTAAAATCAAAAAGCGCTTGTTCATTCTTAAATAACCGAACAACATTATGGTGCTCGATTAATACTCCCTTGGGTTTACCAGTAGATCCTGACGTGTAAATTACATATGCTAAATCACCTGATTGAACCTTCCGGCGTAATTTGGCTTTTGAAAGCTTCTGGATGCTTTCATTTGACTTGTCCAGCGAAATAATTTCAAGTCCGCTTTTATCTGGTAGTCTTCCCGAGATTCCATGGGTAGTCACCACAAATTGCATTGCAGAGTCTTCGATCATGAACTCGATACGATCTTCAGGGTAATCAGGATCTATGGGAACATAGGCACCTCCACTTTTTAGAATACCCAACATCGCCACAATAATTTCAATTGATCTGTCCAAACAAAGACCAACTAATGTTTCTGTAACGACACCCTTCTTTTGTAGAAATCTTGCTAACTGATTCGAGCGTTTATTCAACTCGTCGTACGAGATAGTTTCTTCTTCATGAATAACTGCAATGGCGTTTGGTGTTTTCTTCACCTGACTTTCAATAAGACTTACAATGGTCTCATTTTTTGGGTAATCTACTTGTTCAGTTTCAAATGTTTCTAGCAAACTGAGTTTTTCAGAGGTGGAAAGCATTTGTATTGCATGAATACTGGACTGTAAATTTTCAATTATGCTGTGCAGTATCCCTTCGTAATGCGTCCATAATCTTTGAATGGTATTTTCCTTAAAAAGATCTGAACAATACTCGAGCTCAAAGAATAGTTGTTCTTTTTCTTGTGTAGCGGTCAGGGTAATGTCAAATTTGGTTGTGAAATTCTCAGATTCGTGATGACTAATCGTTATTCCATCTACGGTTACCGGGTTATTGTCTACCGGATTATTCTGCATCACAAACATTACCTGAAATAAGGGGCTCATGCTCATGTCTCTGCTGGTCACTACCCGGTCTACTACTTTCTCAAAAGGTGCATCCTGATGGTCATACCCTTCTAAGGTAGTCTGCTTTACAGCTTGTAACAACTCTCTGAATGTCGGGTTGCCACTCAAATCACTTCGTAAGGCAAGCGTATTTGCAAAATAACCGATCAATCCAGATACCTCTTCTCGGGTCCTGTTCGCTATCGGAGTACCTACGCAGATATCTTCCTGACGACTGTAGCGATACAGTAATACTTTGAAAGCAGACAGTAGTGTCATAAACATCGTTACTCCTTCAGATTGTGAAAGCGCCTCAAGTGATCGTGTTAATGAAGCATCTATACTGAAATGCAAGGTGCCACCACGTATGCTCTGTACTGAAGGTCGCGGGTAATCGGTAGGCATCAATAAAGGACTCACTCCCTGAAGTTGCTCTTCCCAGTACCTTAATTGGTGGTCCAGAATGGCTCCCTCTATGTATGAACGTTGCCACAAGGCATAATCTGCATACTGAACCTCCAGTGGTGGCAACCCTAAGGAAACACCTTGTTGCAAACTGTTGTAGATCGCTACAAACTCCGCTACCAGTATTCCGTTAGACCAACCATCACTGGCAATATGATGAAACACTCCGGTAAGTACATACTTCTGATCTGAAAGACCTAGCAACAACGCCCGAAACATATAATCGGCAGAAAGATCAAAAGGCTGTGCTATATAATCGGTAATAACGCTTTCAAGAGTACGTTCATCTTCCAGATCTTTTTGGGTAAGTGACCACGAATCTGAAGACTGTACCTTTTGATAACCCGTCCCGCTTTCTGTATGGATCACAGTACGCAACACTTCATGGCGGGCTACAATGGTTTGTAATGCGGTCTCCAGATGATCTATCGATAATGAACCCTGAAGTTCCAGCACAATCGGAATGTGATATTCAACACTTCCCTGCAATTGATCTATGAACCATAAACGCTCCTGGCTAAATGATAACGGGATCTTCTCAGGACGTTCCTGAAATTGAATTGCAGGAAGAGCCACACCTTTTTGAGTGTCTCCCAGCTTTTGCGCTAATAAAGAAATGGTGGGATGCTTGAAAACAGCTGCGATCGCAAGCTCTAATAACAACTCTTTTCGAATCTTTGCCGTGAGGCGGGTCGCCAGCAGGCTATGACCCCCTAATTCGAAAAAGTTATCGTGAATACCTATCTTTTCTATACCCAAAAGATCTTGCCAGATACCTGCCAACGAATGCTCTAAATCTGTAACAGGAGGTGCGTAATTTGCGGTGGATAATTCCTCTAAATTCACATCTGGCAGGGCTTCCTTATTTACTTTTCCATTGGTCGTTAGTGGCAGGCTTTTCAAACTTACCCACATTTGTGGGATCATATAATCAGGTAATTGCTCCTTTAAATTGTGCTCAATCTCAGTCCTATTATAAGTACCGTCTTCCGTTGCAAGATATCCCACCAGGCGTTTATTACCAGCTTCATCAGTTTTGAGAACTACTACACTTTGATGAACACTTTCTAGTTTTTGTAAAGCCTTTTCAATTTCACCTAATTCAATCCTATAACCACGAAGTTTTACCTGATCGTCTTTTCTTCCCGCAAAAACAATGGTTCCGTCTTCTTTCCAATAAGCAAGATCACCTGTTTTGTAAATTATCGCGTCTTTTTTCAAAGGATTATGGACAAATTTCTCTATGGTTAGGAATTCCTGATTCAAATATCCTTTTGACAGACCATCACCCGACAAGCATAACTCTCCGGGAACTCCAACTGGCTGTAAGGATTGCATTCCAGGATGGAAAATATATGCTTCCCGATTTTTGATCGGCTTCCCGATAGGCACATCTTTGGTAAGGTTTCCTTCTATGTTATGTGTTGTGGAGAACGTGGTATTCTCGGTAGGACCGTACCCGTTAATGAGTTTGAGAGAAGGATACTTAGATTTAACTTTATTAGTATATGGATATAACACCTTATCACCCCCGACAAGTAAATATTCCAGCCCTTCAAAAACGGTAATATCTTCCTCAACCACCTGATGGAACCAGGAAGCTGTCATCCAAAGGGTATTTACATTATGGTGTTTAAGGGTCGTTCCTAAAGAACTCGTGTTCAGCAAGGTTTCAGAATCCGTAATTACTAGCGTACCCCCATTAAGTAATGTACCCCAAAACTCAATAGTGGTTGCATCGAAAGAAACAGATCCGGTAGATAACCAGCGTGTATCAGAATTGAGTGCAACATAGTCACAACTGGTGGCCAGACTTACCACATTTCGGTGGCTTACCAACACTCCTTTAGGAGTACCGGTAGAACCTGATGTGTACATTACATAAAAAAGAGCATCAGAAGGAATAGAAACTTTAATGTTACTAGTAGCGTAACGTCTCAATTGCTTATCGATTCGATCTATTTGAATTAAGGATAGCTCTTTTAAGATTTTCTGATCATAGTCCTTTTGACTATTTGTTATTAAATAAGCTGCATTGGTATCAGACAGCATAAATGCGATTCGCTCTTCTGGATATGAAGTGTCGATAGGCACATAGGCAGCTCCTGTCTTGATTACACCTAAAACAGCAATGAGTAAATCTGCAGAACGATCCAGACAAATTCCGACAAAGGAATTTTCACCTATGCCTTTTTTGATCAAATAACTTGCAAGCTGATTTACACGCTTGTTCAGTTCTTTATAGCTTAATTGGGTTTCTCCAAAACTTAGCGCAATTGCTTCCGGCGTGCTCTTTACCTGCTTCTCGAAAAGATCTACAACACTCGACTTCCTAGGATACGCCAGATGAGATCCTGCGAAATTATTTAGCAGCTGATTTTCTTCAGCAGGGGTTAGTATAGAAAAGTTGTCAATGGAAGCTTCCGGATTAGAAATTATATGTGCAAGCAATCTTTCATAATGTAAAAGCATCCGCTCCATACGCGATTTTTCGAAGATTGCCGTGCAATATTCAAGTTCTAATTGAATACCCTCATCCGATTCGGTTGCTGTAAGCGTAATATCAAATTTAGAACTCACGGTTTCGGTTTCATACTTTTTAACCTCCTCAAGTCCTTCCAGTTCGATTTGATCACTAATATCAGCAGTATTTTGAAGTACAAACATCACCTGAAATAAAGGGCTCACTCGTAGATCTCTGCTTGAGACAACCCTCTCAACAACTTTTTCAAAAGGTACCATTTGATGATCGTATCCTTCTAAAGTAGTTTGCCTGATTTGCTGCAGCAATGTTTTGAAATCAGGATTTCCACTCAAATCACTTCGAAGAGCTAACGTGTTTATGAAATAACCTATTAAATTCTCAATTGAATGTTGTGTACGATTCGCTACAGGGGTGCCCACACAAATATCATCCTGATTGGTGTAGCGATATAATAAAATTTTAAATGCTGTGAGCAAGACCATAAACAGTGTACAGCCTTCTTCTTTAGCATACGCATTGATCGCTTCACTTAAAGAGCTATCAATACTATAATGGATTACATCGCCTTCTTTGCTTTGTAAAGAAGGACGTGGATGATCTGTAGGTAGAAGTAAAGACGAAACCCCCGTAAGTTTATTTTCCCAGTATAAAAGCTGAGTATCTAAAAAATTGCCCTCCAGATGTTTACGTTGCCAGATGGCATAATCGGCATACTGGAGCGAAAGTGGTTCGAGATTTACAGTTTCGGTTCTTGAAAGAGCATTGTACACCGTTACAACCTCTTTTATAAGGATATTATTCGACCAACCGTCTCCGGAAATATGATGAAAAACGCCTGCCAGAATGAATTGATCTGATGGCAATTCGTATAAACAGGCACGGAACATATAGTCTGAAGTTAAATCAAACGGACGGTTTACAAACGACTTAATTACGGATGGTATTTTTTCAATAGCATCAATACGCTCAACATCCATTTTCCACGATTCAGCAGGAATAATACCTTGCAAACCTGTACCTTCATGATCATTAATTACAGTACGCAGTATTTGATGTCGATGGATAATGTATTTAAATGAATCTTCAAGTACTGAAACATTTAGCTTTCCTCTTAGTTCTAAAACAACGGGCATATGATACTCGGTACTTCCTTGTGACTGATCTAAAAACCAGAGACGCTCCTGGCTAAAAGAAAGAGGAATATCCTTCTCAGTTCGGGAAGCCTCAATTTCTGGAAGTGATTTGAGTGAAGCATTTCTGGCTAGATAAGTCGCCTGTGTTGCAATGGTACTATGCTCGAAGATCGCAGCAATTGACACTTCTCTTTTAAGTTCTTTACGTATTAAGGAGACCAATCTTGTAGCCAGCAAACTATGCCCGCCTAATTCGAAAAAATTGTCATGAATGCTTATTTTTTCAACTTCAAGTAACTGCTCCCATATCTCAGCCAGTTCTTTCTGAAGGGATGTTTCCGGTGCCTTATAAGTACTTTCTGAACGTAGGGTCAAATCGGGCTCTGGTAGCGACTTTTTATCCACTTTTCCGGTTACCGACACCGGAAAACTATCCATTGGAACCCAAAATTGAGGTATCATATATTGTGGAAGCTGTCCTTTGATGTAGTTTTCAACACGATATCGATCAAACTCACCTTTTGATACTACATATCCAACCAATCTTTTGTTGCCGGAAACATCTTCGAGGGCCCTTACTACGGCATCCTCTACTTCTTCAAATTGGTGTATCACGGTTTCAACTTCAGACAATTCTATGCGATAGCCTCTAATCTTGACCTGATCATCTATTCGGCCTTTAAATTCAATTCTACCATCTTCATGCCACGTCCCCAGATCTCCCGTACGGTACATTTTTCCTTGACCAAAAGGATTCGTAACAAATTTTGAAGATTCCTGCGCAGGATCTAAATATCCTTCTGAAACTCCGATTCCCGCGATACACAATTCACCAGTTACACCCGATGGTTGAATCTGTCCGGCATCATTTAAAATATACACCTCGTAATTAGCAACGACCTGATCAAATCCTGTTTTACCGATTTCACATTTACTTACAAGAGCATCTATGGTAGTTTCTGTTTGTCCATAAATATTGTAAAGCGGATATCCTTTAGAAACGATAAGATCTTTAAGCGAATTTTCCAGTTTATCACCGCCACACAGTATATATTGTAAAGACTCTAAACGATCTCCTTCCGAGAAAAAAGTCCGTAAGGTATCGGGAACAGTTTGAATAAAGTTAATTTCGTGCCGATCAATTAAGTTGCGGATACTTTCCCTGTCAAGAATGATCTCTTCTTCCGGAATTACCAGAGTGGCACCATTAATAAGCGTTGAAAAAATCTCCTGAAAAGCTATATCTACTACCAAATTAGTAAGTTGAAGCACTTTGCTGCTTTTATTAAATTGATAGCGCTTGTTATAATCATGCAACAGATTACTAAGTGATTTATGACTGATTTTAATTCCTTTGGGCTTTCCGGTAGTCCCTGAAGAGTAAATGATGTAAGCTAGTCCGTCGGGTTTTCCTTTAGATTTAACATCCTTCGAGTTACCTTTTATATCGTTAATATCAATACTTGTTGCATAATCATTGTAAATACCGAGTTCTCCCTTCGTAGTAAGAACGAATTTTGATTTGCTCTCTTTCAAAATGGTGAGCTTTCGATCGACAGGGAAGTTAGGGTCTATGGGGATATAAGTCCCTCCTGTTTTTAAAATTCCGATCATTCCGGCAACTATCTCAAAGGATTTTTCAAGACTTAAAACGACTAAACTTCCTTCATCTACACCGCTGCTGAGAAGTTCTTCTGCAATACGATTTGATCTTCTATTGAGTTCTCCATAGCTTAATTTCTTATTACCAAATTCAAGGGCAGTAGATTCCGGATTTGAATGAACCTGTTCTTCAAACAGATCGACTACCGTTTTTGTCAAATCAAACTTCTTTTTGGCCCCGTGAAACAGTTCTTTTACCTGTTTGATTTCTGTTGGAGGCAATAGAGAAAGGTGGCCTATTTGTTTTTCAGGTGCTTCCGCAATATGCCCGAGAATCATTTGAAAGTGAAACATCATTCTTTCAATCGTTTCCGCCTTAAATAAGTCGGTACAATATTCAATCTCAACACCAAGACTTTCAGAACGATCTTTAATGACCAAAGTGAGGTCAAATTGAGAGATCTCGTTTTCGATGTCCAGAGAAGAAACCGAAGCATCCGGCAATGAGATATCCTCTACTACTTCAACATCACTTTGCAGATCGAACATTACCTGCACGAGAGGATTCAAACTTCTATCTCTGGTTTCGACCACCTTTTCCACTACTTTTTCAAAAGGAGCCCATTGGTGATCAAATGCTTCCAGTGTTGTGCGTTTTACGTTTTGAAGAAGTTCTGAGAATGACAGATCATCATGTAGATCACTTCGTATTGCAAGCGTGTTTACAAAATAACCTATAAGATTCTGTACTTCTTGTTGACTACGGTTTGCAACCGGTATGCCAATGCAAATATCAGATTGACCCGTATACCGAAACATCAATGTTTTAAAAGCAGAAAGCAAAAGCATAAACATGGTTACACCTTCTGTATTTGCAATTTGTCTTAAGGATTGAGATATTTCAGGTGCTAACTCAAAAGTTATGCTACTGCCTTTAGTACTTAAAACGCTAGGTCTTTCATAGTCAGTTGGCAAGAGTAATGGCATACTATTATGAAGCTTACGCTCCCAGTATTTCAATTGAAGATCTATTACTTCACCCTCTAAATAAGTTCTTTGCCAAAGCGCATAATCTGAATATTGAAATTCTAAGGGCTCCAGACTTATTTGTTTCTTATTGTAGAGATCATCGTAGATGGTCGTAAATTCTTTTATGAGGATCGCATTAGACCATCCATCACTGGCAATATGATGGAAAACACCTGTGAGAATGAATTCTTCTTCATCAATATGATAAATACGCGCCTTAAACATATAATCTGCGGAGAGATCAAAAGGTGTAGCAATAAATAATCGAATATCCTTTCTGATATCTTCTAAATCACTGAATTGGTTAACTTGTTCTATTTTCCAGTCTTCAGAAGAAGTAAGGATCCCTGACGGATGCTCATCGGAATCTTTAATCAGGGTTCTGAGAACCTCATGTCGGTCTACTATGCATCGTAGTGAAGTCTCTAATAAGGTTATATCCAATTTTCCCTTGAAATGCAGAGCGACCGGAATATGATAGTCAACACTTCCCTGAAGTTTATCTATGAACCATAGCCGTTCCTGGCTGAAGGACAGTATCGATGCATCTGCTTTGTCTGCTTTTTGAATAACAGGTAGCCCAAACGCTTTTGTGTCTTCTGTAATGATACTGGCTAACTTCTTAATTGAAGGATTCTGAAAAATATCGGCAATACTAACTTCTTTTTTCATTGCCATCTTGATAGCAGCAATCAGCCGCATTACTAAAAGACTATGTCCTCCTATTTCAAAGAAGTTATCGTTTATACCTATTTTATCAAGACCCAGTAATTCTTGCCATAATTGAGTTAATTGTTTCTCGATGATAGTTGTAGGTGCTTCATACTTTTTAGTTGATAATTCCAGCTCTTCCCAAACTGGTAATGCTTTCTTATCAATTTTTCCGTTTACTGTGAGCGGAATGCTTTCTATTTCAGTCCACACATCCGGGATCATATAGGCAGGCAGCTTATCTGATAGTTCCCTTTGAAGCAATTCTTTATCGAAGGTGCCATCCGGTACGATGTAACCAGCCAGTATCTGATCGCCGGAACCATTTTTTAGCGGGATTATGATACTCTGTTGTACGGTTTGCAACGTATTAAGTACGGTCTCTATTTCCCCAGGTTCTATACGATATCCTTTGTGCTTTAACTGATTGTCTTTTCTTCCTTCAAAAGCAATATTTCCATCCGGCAACCAGCGTGCAAGGTCTCCTGTTTTATAAAGTCTTTCCTTTGATTTGAAGGGGTGTTGAATGAATTTGGAATTTGTTAATTGTTCCTGATTGAGATATCCGACCGATAATCCTATTCCTGAAATGCAAAGTTCTCCAATACTTCCTAGTGGCTGTAAAACATCAGACTCATTTAATATATAGATCTCCATATTGCCCATGGGTTTTCCAATAGGATACCCGTTACTGAATGAGCGGACTTCGTCGTGCACTTCAAACTCATATCCGGAACACCCTACCGTTGCTTCGGTTGGACCATATTCATTGAACACGGTAACATCCCCATGATGCTCTTTCAAAAAACTGGTGTGGTGAGGATATAGTGCTTCCCCTCCCAGTACGAATACACCTGTCAATTTCTTCGAGGGTCCAAGTTTTTCAACTACCGGTTTTAAGAGTTCCAGATGTGCAGGTGTTAATTTGAGAAAATCATAGGGAGCATATTTGAGAAAATTTGGATCATTGAATACCTCTGTCTTTCTCAATGAACCAATAATTAAAGACTTTCCGCTACACAAGGGGGTGAAGATCTCAGTAACTGAGGCATCAAATGAAACCGATAAATGTGCATAACTTCCAGATGAAAAGCTAGCGTGACTTGTATAGGTATTAATACTGCTATTTACATAATTAGTTAGACTCTCATTGGTAATCAGAACACCTTTTGGTGTACCTGTGGAACCAGAGGTGTAAATAACGTAGGCTATTTGACCGGGAGTAGATAGGTTCTCAAAATTAATTTCGGTTTCAGATTCCTTCCATACCTCATCCACAGCGAGATGCTCGACTGAGGCAATTTCGGCTAGATGACTATAATCTGTATTAGAGAGTAGAACGGAAATACCTGCATCTTCAAGTATAAATTTGATGCGCTCTGTCGGATAAGCAGTATCCAGAGGGATATAAGTCGCACCCGTCTTTAAAACAGCCAGTATCGCAATGATTAGATCAAAGGAAGGCTCCATGAATAGGCCTACATGGCTTCCTTTTGTAACTGATCTATCGACGAGATACTTAGCAAACCTATTTACTTTTTGATGCAGTTCGTTATAAGTAAGAGTCTCCTCTCTAAAAACCAGGGCTGTGGCTTCTGGGGTTTCTTTCACAAAATTTTCAAACAGGTCTACAACTGTTTTATTTTTAGGATAAACTTTCTCGGTGTCGTTAAAAGAATGTAGCAAACGATGCCTCGTTTCAGAAGAAACAAGGTTTATTGAATCTATAGATAGAGAGACATCGTCGATGACAGATCTTAGCAATTCTTCAAAGCTTTGCGAAAAAATATGAATGGTCTCGTAGGTAAAGAGATCTTTGCAATACTCTATCTCAAAAGAGATATCATTTTTCTTAAGAGATGCTGTGAGCGTAATATCAAATTTTGAGGTGTTTTGTAAAGAAGGACCTGCAGAAACAGCTACGTCATCCAGCGCAACTTTTTCATAAATATTCAAATCATCCTGTATCACAAACATAACCTGAAACAAGGGGCTCATGCTCATGTCTCTGCTGGTCACTACCCGGTCTACTACTTTCTCAAAAGGTGCATCCTGATGGTCATACCCTTCTAAGGTAGTCTGCTTTACAGCTTGTAACAACTCTCTGAATGTCGGGTTACCACTCAAATCACTTCGTAAGGCAAGCGTATTTGCAAAATAACCGATCAATCCAGACACCTCTTCTCGGGTCCTGTTCGCTATCGGAGTACCTACGCAGATATCTTCCTGACGACTGTAGCGATACAGTAATACTTTGAAAGCAGACAGTAGTGTCATAAACATCGTTACTCCTTCAGATTGTGAAAGTGCTTCAAGTGATCGTGTTAATGAAGCATCTATACTGAAATGCAAGGTGCCACCACGTATGCTCTGTACTGAAGGTCGCGGGTAATCGGTAGGCATCAATAAAGGACTCACTCCCTGAAGTTGCTCTTCCCAGTACCTTAATTGGTGATCCAGAATGGCTCCCTCTATGTATGAACGTTGCCACAAAGCATAATCTGCATACTGAACCTCCAGTGGTGGCAACCCGGGAGAAACACCTTGTTGCAAACTGTTGTAGATCGCTACAAACTCCGCTACCAGTATTCCGTTAGACCAACCATCACTGGCAATATGATGAAACACTCCGGTAAGTACATACTTCTGATCTGAAAGACCCAGCAACAACGCCCGAAACATATAATCGGCAGAAAGATCAAAAGGCTGTGCTATATAATCGGTAATAACGCTTTCAAGAGTACGTTCATCTTCCAGATCTCTTAGGGTAAGTGACCACGAATCTGAAGACTGTACCTTTTGATAACCCGTCCCGCTTTCTGTATGGATCACAGTGCGCAACACTTCATGGCGTGCCACGATGGTTTGTAATGCAGTCCGCAAATGATCTATCGATAATGACCCCTGAAGTTCCAGTACGATCGGAATGTGATATTCAACACTCCCCTGTAATTGATCTATGAACCATAAACGCTCCTGGCTAAATGATAACGGGATCTTCTCAGGACGTTCCTGAAATTGAATCGCAGGAAGGGCCACACCTTTTTGAGTGTCTCCCAGCTTTTGCGCCAATAAAGAAATGGTGGGATGCTTGAAAACAGCTGCGATCGCAAGCTCTAATAACAACTCTTTTCGAATCTTTGCCGTGAGCCGGGTCGCCAGCAGACTATGACCCCCTAATTCGAAAAAGTTATCGTGAATACCTATCTTTTCTATACCCAAAAGATCTTGCCAGATACCTGCCAACGAATGCTCTAAATCTGTAACAGGAGGTGCGTAGTTTGCGGTGGAAAGAATTTCGGCATCAGGTAATGGAAGTACCTTACGATCAATTTTACCATGTGCTGTCAGGGGCATTTCGTCCAGGAATACCCATACTTTTGGCACCATATAATCGGGTAGTTTTGCAGCAAGTTCATTTTCCAGATATGTTTTATCAAAACTGGTATCCATCACTACATATCCGGTAAGATATTTAGTTCCTTTCGTATCTGTCAGTGCTAACACGCAGGCAGTTCTTACACCAGGGAGTTCAGATAAAAGACTTTCTATCTCACCGAGTTCAATACGATACCCCCTTATTTTTATCTGGCTGTCTTTTCTTCCCAGATATTCAAGTGTTCCATCTGGTAACCATCTTGCCAAATCTCCGGTTTTATATACTCGGGGACCCCCTGGAAAAGGATTTGATATGAATGTATCTTCTGTTTTTTGAGAGTTATTCAAATAGCCTCTTCCAACACCTACACCTGAGACCCATAGTTCACCTGCAATTCCGATAGGACAAAGTTGATGAGATGTATCCACTACATACAATTGAGTATTCAACATTGGTTTTCCAATAGAAACGTTTACCACATCTGGCGCTTCGGTCATAAAGTGGGTACTGACATCATCTGAACATTCGGTAGGTCCGTATGCATTAGCAACAGGAACATTTGGGAATTTTGCAAACCATTCGGCTAATATGGCAGGAGATACCGCTTCCCCTGTAACTACAAAATATTTTAAGTGGTTAAGGTTACTTTCTGTCTCAATCTCCAGCAGTGACATTACATAAGAAGGCACCAATTGAAGAATAGTAACCTTGTCTTCATACAAGGATTCAATTAATTTTTTAGGATCTAGTACTACCTCATCACGGTATACAGCTACCTTTGCTCCCAGTAAAAGCGGACTGAACATTTGCCAAACAGAGATATCAAAAGTGAAAGGTGCTGTGAAGGCAAGCACGGTATCTGCATTCATTTCTAAACCTTCGATCTTAGCAAACATATGATTGAGCATTCCTTTATGCTCTACCATCGCTCCTTTAGGTTTACCAGTACTCCCGGATGTGAAAATTACATAGGCCAACTGTTGTGGGTCTATTTGAATATTTAAAGGATCCTTAGATTGATCTGCAATGAATGCGTAATTCTTATCAAAGATAAGTGCAGCTATCCTTGTAAAAGAACCTGCAATCTCGTAACTGGATTCATCAAAAATAATGAGCTCGCAGCCTGCATCTTCAATAATAAAATTAATGCGATCCTGAGGATAATCAGGTTTTATTGGAACGTAGGCCATTCCCGCTTTGAAAACAGCAAGAATTGAAATGATCATGTTTGCAGAACGATCCATACATACGGCTATCAGTTCTTCAGAGCGTAGCTCTTTCGAAACAATTAAATTTGCCAATTGATTGGAATATTCATCCAACTGCTTATAAGAAAGTTGCTGATCTTCAAAAGTGACCGCTACGGCATCCGGTGTATTCTTTGCTTGTTTTTCAAACAATGCTACAAATCCTTTATCTAAAGGAAGGTCACAATTGGTGTCGTTGAATACCGAGAGAATCTGAGTCTTTTTCTCAGGCGATAACAATTCCAGCCCGGCCAAAGTTATTTTAGGATCCCCAGTGACTTGATCCAAAATATGGATGTAGCCAGACATGAATTCATTCACCAAATGATCGCTAAACTTTGATTGTAAATAATCCAGGCTTAAAAGGATTTCACCATCTTGTTCAATAGCATTCAAAGATAGATCAAGGTCAAGGTATAAAGGACGGTTCTCTTCCAGTTGCAGCTTCAGGCCATTCATAGAGATATTACCCACATTCACGTCAAAATTAAAATTGACATTGATCGTATTTTTACCGGTCATATATCCTTTTTCCTGCATTAGATTCAGAAAATTAGCATAGGGATAAATTTCATGATCATAAGCATCGAACAGCCGCTTTTTGAGATTCGATAGAAAATTCATGGCAGAGCTTGACTCATCAATTGAAGATGCAATAGGCATGATATGTGAAAAGTATCCTACGGAGTTTTCAATACCAGGCATCGTTCTTCCTCCGTTAGGAACACCAATGACAATTTCATTCTTTTTAGTAAGCTTGAAAAGTAAAAGCTCGTAAGCTCCCAGAAAAAGCATGAAAGGTGTGAGTCCGTTTTTACTGCACCAATTCTTAAGATTCGCCGTTTTTTCGGCATCAATCTTATAGTAACTGGTTTTACTGAGGTGTCCTTTAGAGGCAAGCGCCCTGTCTGATGGCAGTTCGAGGTAAAAATTCTTTTTGCCGAATGTTTCTAAAAAGTAATTTTCGTGTATACTCCATTCTGCACTCTTCGCATTTTGATTCAACCATTTTACATAAGAAGTAAACTGAAGTTTCTCCTGTAGCTGAGGCTGCTTACCCTGGGAAAATAAATTATAGTTTTGAGCAAGTTCTCGTATGATTAAGGCACATGACCAACCATCTGCAATGCTATGATGTGCAGATAACAACATGATATGCTGTTCTGCTGACATCTTTACTAACTTCCATCGAATTAGGTGGCCGTGATTAAAGTCAAATGAAGTATCAAGGTCTTCTTCAACAAGTTTACGATACTTTAATTCTCGTTTATCATCATCTTCCTCAGACAGATCAATACTCAAAAAAGAAATCGATTGAGATTTGTCAAAAACTAGCGTTTCTCCGTCTTCGGAAAAATATGTTTGAAGGATCCGGTGGCTACTAAATACTTCTTCAAACGATTTTTTCAAACTATCCGTATCTAATGCTCCCTCCAATTTAATACTAAAGGAAAGGGTATAAACTTTTGATAATTCAGGATCAATCTGTTCAAGAAAATAGAGCTGCTTCTGAGCCTGAGTCGTCTCAATAGAACTCAGATCACTGGAAAATGACTGTTTTTTTTTTAGGCTTTTTTTAGCTGATACCTGAAGAGCACTTTCTGATATAACTTTGAATATCTTATCGAGGTCGTCATCAGTGTGAGCAAACGAGAGAAAAAGATTATTAGCGGCCCAGGCATAAATACCTTTTTCAATCAAATGAAAGAGAAAGAGATCAAAATTACCAGTAAACTTGAACCGAAATAAAGAACCAAAATGAACCATTTGTATGGGTAGTTCCTCCGCTTCAAAAAAGGCATTGAGCCTTTTCATTAATTCTGCTGTTCTATTATTGAGTTCTTCATAAGCTACATCCCCGATCTCCTGTATTCGTACTAAAATTGCCTTAGCAGCTGCTAATGCTAATGGATGTCGCGTGAATGTACCTGCAATTAAGGTCTTTGGAGATTGAGGATATGACTCATCACCATACCTCCATGTACCACCATCTACAGTATCCAGGTATCTGGGAGAACCTGCTACCACCCCAATTGGCATACCGCCCCCAACGATTTTACCGTATGTTGCTATATCTGCACGTACTCCAAAATACTGTTGTGCGCCCCCTGGCATAATACGAAACCCGGTGATCATCTCATCAAAAATAAGAGGCACATCAAGCTCTCTTGTTAACTCTCTTAGCTGTTCGATTAATTCTCTGGGTTGAAATCCTGGAAATCTGCTACGAACGGGCTCGATCATAACACCAGCCAATTCATCTCTATGCGCGCGAATTTGCTCGAGAATATCATCGTCCTGATAGTTCAGTACAATCAAATCGTTCACCATATCGGGTGTAACCCCCGCGACCATAGGTTCTACCCTGCCTTCTTCATCTCCTTGAATTCCTAGAATTAATTCGGAATGACCATGATACGAACCAGAGAAAATGACAATTTTATTTTTACCGGTGGCCGTTCGTGCCATTCTCAAAGCAAAAGAAACCGCTTCACTACCAGTATTAGCAAAACAAACCCTTTCCATTCCTGTAACCTGAGAGATCAGGGAAGCGACCTCTCCAGACAAATTTGCTAATGGTCCGATATTAATACCCGTTTTGAGTTGCGCCTCAATTGCTTCAATTATAAAATCAGGTTGATGACCGAAAATACAAGACCCCATACCCATAGTAATGTCAACATATTCATTACCATCAATATCTGTAAATTTTGATCCTTCTGCGCTTGCACTTACAATTGGGTATACCATTTCTTTGGTAGCGATTCGAAAGCCAAGTGTAGATCTGTAATCTGCTAATACATCCCGATATTTATCCGCATATGCTTTTGATCTGGGTGTCTTTACAGTAAAAGCATCAATCAGCTCAGGAAGCTGTTCTTCTTGATTATCTGGAAGTTTACTAAAATAGAAGTTCTTATCACCGAACGATGAAGGCAGGGTAGTTTTATCCTGCTTTCTCTTGTTTTTTATAGGTGCTACCCCTGATGATTCAAAAGAATTAACTTGATATGTATTCCTGATTTCATGTTCTTCCTGATGATTCGAAGTGGCTAGAAATCCTGAAATTAATTTATTTTGCTCTGAAAGGATCTTATTTTGTTCTGAAAACTGATTTAGAAGTAAACTTAAAGTGGTATTGTTACCCTCCTGTATATTTTGGATACTATTCAAATTGGTAGAAGAAAACTCACCGGAATGAATGTCGTTTTTAGATTCTGTAGTGACTTCTGAAACCGTCTCTTTCTCCTGTTCCGATTGGGTAATTTTTGAGTTGTCTAAAATAAATGTAATGATAGATTTGAAATCAGTAAGATCTTCAAATAGCCTGCGAACAGGAATTTTAAGTTGGTATTCCTTTTCAATTTTTCTTACGATCTCCATCAATACCAGAGAATCCGCTCCAAATTCCAATAGCGAAGATTCCAATACTAATTGAGACGGATCTATTTCTAACGATTGACTTATTAAACCTCGCAGATCTTTTTCAATATTTTCAAAAATAGCTGAAGACATAGACAATTTATTCGTTGTTAACTCGGTATCGGTGTTTTGTCTCACAACAGAAGATTCGAAAGCCTTAGATTTCAACCAGAAGCTTTCTCTCTGAAAGGGATACACAGGGCAGTTGATCTTTCGTGCTTTTCTTTTATTATAAAAGCCTTCCCAATCTACCTGTCCGCCATGCTCATACCATTCGCCAAGATTTTGTGTTAGGTAAGACAATTCATCTTTCCCTTTGCGCATAGAAGAAAGCCAAATTGCATTTGAAGCCTCTTTTACACATTCACTCCCCATGGTAATTAATACAGGATGAGGGCCCACTTCAAGATATACGTTGATGCTTAAGTCTTCTAATGTAGACATACTCTTTTCAAAGTCTACTGGTTCAATGATGTGTGAAACCCAATATTCGGCAGTACTCATCTCTTTATCCGCAATAGCACCCGATATATTACTTACCACGGGTAACTTTGCCAGATGATAGGTAATGCTCTCAGCTACCCTTCGGAATTCCTCTATAATCGGTTGCATGAGCGGAGAGTGAAATGCATGAGAAACATTTAATTCTTTATGCTTTATTCCTACACGGTCAAGTTCTTTTATCAAGCTCTCTAAGGCCTTCATTTCTCCTGATAGCACAATTTGAGAAGCTCCGTTGTAAGCAGCTACAGAGATACCTTTGTTTTTATCCTGATATATATTGTCTACGGTTTCCTTATCACATTGCAGCGAGATCATTTTACCATTTTCAGGAAGGCTCTGCATTAGTTTGCCTCGTTCTGAAACCAATTTTAGTGCATCAGGTAAGGAAAAAATACCGGCAAAACAGGCTGCTACAATTTCTCCTATACTATGACCCATCACGATTGAAGGAGAAACCCCCCAACTTTCCCATAGCTTGCTCAATGCATACTCTACCGAGAATAAAATGGGTTGTGTATACCGTGTTTGATTGATCAGGTCGTTTTTATCTGCATCATCAAAGAGAATATCCAATAAGTCGAAACCTACTATTGAATTCAGTACTTCAGTACATTGATCAAGGTAATCTTTAAAAACAGGTTCTGATTCATAAAGGTTTTTTGCCATTCCCGCGTATTGCGATCCCTGACCGGTGAAAAGAAAGGCTGTTTTAAGATTTATTGGTTCCTGAAAACTCCCTTCTTTAAGACGGGAAAGTCCCGCTTCCAGTTCTTCTAAATTTTGAAACTGCAATGCTGCTCTTTTAGCGTAATGTGATCTGCAAATGGCTTGAGAATATGCAAGATCTTCCAATGCAACTGTTGGGTTTTTCTTCAGATAATCTGACCAGCTATTGGCATATTCACTAAGAGCGTGATTACTTTTAGCTGAAAGTGGCAGAAGCTGTACTGGACGGGCAGGCATTTTTGCTGTTTCCTGATTTGTTCTGACGGACAAGGGTTCCTCAAGAATTATATGAGCATTGGCACCACCAAATCCAAAAGAGCTAACACAGGCCTTCCTTGTCTCATGTTTTTTAGATTCCCAGGATACTAACCTTTCAGGAATTTGAATTTTGTGATTCTTCCAGTTGATAAATTTGTTAGGCTTCTTAAAATGAAGCTGTTGAGGAATTTTTTGATGCTGAATACAGAGTACAGCTTTTATCAATCCAGCTATACCGGCGGCAGCTTCTAAATGGCCAATATTCGATTTTACAGCTCCTACTACCAAAGGATCCTGATGATCTCTTTGCTTACCGTAAACAGCATCTAATGCTTCAATTTCAATAGGATCTCCAAGAGCAGTTCCCGTGCCATGCGCTTCGGCATATTTTATCTGTGCTGGTTTAACTGAAGCATCTTTGAGGGCCATTTTTATCACTTCCTGTTGTGCAAGACCATTAGGAGCAGTGAGTCCGTTGCTTCTTCCATCCTGATTAATTGCCGAACCTCTGATGACACTTAATACCTCATCTCCGTCAGATATTGCATCCTTAAGTGGTTTCAACAATATGAGACCACAGCCTTCACTTCTTACATAACCATTGGCATCGTCGTCAAATGTCTTGCATCGACCATCTGGAGACATCATCCCAGCTTGAGAAAGAGCAATCGTTGAATCTGGTGACAAAATAAGATTCACCCCTCCGGCAATGGCCATTTTACATTGACCATTTCGAATGTTTTGAACGGCTGTATGAACACTTACCAACGAAGAAGAACAGGCAGTATCTATAGACAAACTCGGCCCTCTAAAATCGTAATAATAGGAAAGTCTGTTAGACGCCATACTTAAAGCTGCACCTGTTCCTGAAAAAATATCTTTATCCTCATCTTTCAGGAGTTGTGCATAATCGCTCTGTATGATCCCTATGAAAACCCCAGTCTTTGAACCCTGAAGATTTTCAGGAGCATATCCTGCATTTTCAATAAGTTCGTGACTTAATTCTAATAGAATTCGTTGCTGAGGATCCATCAAACGTGCTTCCCTTGGCAGGATATCAAAAAATGAAGCATCAAATAAATCTGCATTTTCTATGAATCCTCCATAACGGGTATTCATATGTCTACCATCTGGCACCGCATTGAAAAAAGCTTCAACATCCCATTTATCGGCAGGAACTTCCCGAATACAGTCTTTACCTTTGCATAAATTGTCCCAGAAGGATTCTATGTCAGATGCTCCCGGGAATCGACATGCCATACCTATAATCGCAATCGGCTCGTTCTCGATTCTTTCAAACTGGGAAAAGTCTAATCTTTCTTTTTGCGCTCCCGAAAGGTACGTTGCCAGCCCCCGTATATTGGAATAACTATAGAGAGTAGCGGGCGTAATCTCCCGGCCTACATAATCTGAAATAAAACCTGAAAGTCGTATTCCCTGCAAAGAAGTGATTCCCATCTCGGCAAAAGACTTATGAGCATTTATTTTGTTCTTTTCAATTTGTAACTCATTACTTAAGATCTCCATCAACCATTTCTCTGTTTCATTAAGATCTAGTTTTTTTACAGATATCGACGCATCCAAATACTCGTTTTCATTCTGTTTTTCTGTTTTATGATCAGGATTCCAGGTATGCAAAACGCCTTCCATTTTGTTAGCTTCGTAAGCTTTCTTGGTGGCAACTCTTTTAATCTTCCCGCTTGATGTTTTTAGAAGACGACCCGGACTCAAGAACATAATAGCGGCTACCGGGAGTTGGTGCTGCTCGAGTACTTTTTTGCAAATATTCCCGGCTACCTGTTGCACATCGAATTCTTTGAGGCTTGTACGCTTTATTTCCTGCGCAACAACTATCTCTTCATTTCCGTCCTTTTCAATACTAAAAACGGCACAGGCATTTTCTTGCAAACTATCATCAGCTTGTTGAACAGTTCGTTCAATATCCTGCGGATAATGATTTGCACCATTTATTATAAACATCTCCTTAAGCCTTCCAGTAATGTAGAGATCGTCTTTATAAATGAAACCCATATCCCCGGTTCGCAAGAACGGACCTTTTCCTTCATTATAAGCATGAAAAATTTCTTTCGTCTTCTGTTCTTGCATCCAATAACCTTTGGCAACACTATCTCCGGATATCCAGATTTCGCCTATTTCATTTGGCTCACACTCTTTTAGATTTTCCGGATTGACTAAAAGCACCTCAAGTTCCTTTGCGATATGACCACAGGAAGTAAGCTTCAATTGATTTTCATTGACTTTGCTTTCTTTATCAATGGGTACTATCTTTTTTGTTAGAAATTGATCTTTTTCAACCGTCAGAAATCGCAGTGTATCTTCAAATGGCAAGCCACTTACGAAAAGCGTAGTCTCTGCCATGCCGTAGCAGGGCATATATGATTTAGCATCGAATCCACAACCTTTAAAATAGGTTGCAAATTGTTCCAGCGTTGTATGCTTTATAGGCTCTGATCCGTTGTAAGCTACCTTCCATGAGCTTAAGTCAAGGGCATCCAAATCTTCCTTTTTAATAGCGGAAACACACAGATCATATGCAAAATTGGGGGCACCCGCAGTGGTGGCTTTGAATTTGGTTATTGCCTGAAGCCATTTCAACGGCTTTTGAATAAAGGCAGTAGGTGGCATAAACACCGAAGTCCCTCCCATAAACAGCGGCTGAAGCAGATTTCCTATAAGCCCCATATCATGATATACAGGTAACCAACCAACGATAACTAAATCTACATCATGATTCATCGCATCCCTTATAAGCAATTCATTATGATAGAGATTTCGATGCGAAACCATCACCCCTTTTGGATCACCTGTTGAACCTGAAGTATATTGTAAAAAAGCAATATCTTGTTCTTGAATCTTATCTATTTCTGACGAATACAATTCTTCCAAAGTATCGGTAAGTAACCAGGATACATCTTTAAGGACTTCGCTTTGCCCAAACCAGTTTTTACCTTTCGCTGCAATATTTTCGGTAGACAGGATCAAGTTTGCTTTACAATCCTTTACAATTCCTTCCAGCCGGCTCAACCTTCTTTTACCACTTGGTGGATATGCAGGTACTGCGATAACACCAGCCCTGAGACAAGCTAAAAATGCAGCAATAAAATCTAATCCGGATGGGTATAGCAGAAGAGCACGTTCGCCTTTCTTGGTATGCTGCAAAATATTCGCTGCAATAAGTGAAGTTTTCGATTCTAGTTCTGCATAGGTAAATGAGCATGTTTCATCTTCTCCATTCTCTAAAAAACGATAAACGATCTTATCTGGAGAAGTTTTAGAATGCCTGACTAGCTTATCAATAATGGTAAGATTGCTGGATTTCATTAATAGCGCTAATAAAATTCTTAGTTTGTAAGAAATAGTTTAAATAATTGGATAAAAATATGAACAACCGATATTTTTAACTTAGGGGGTTTACCCTCTAAATGGAAATCACAAACAGATCTTCTCTTGCTGAAAATGAGACAACTATAAATTGAAAAAGACGTTAAAACAATATAAGAGCGCAAGCGATTTCCGGAATTAAATTTGTAAGAAAAAACATGATTACATTTTAAAAAATAGAGGGTAATCACTTATGATAAAATGTAGGTTGATTCTTAATTTTACGGGATGGTACAATCTGATTAATAAGTAATTTATAATGAAGTATTTGAAGCCTAATGTAGTTATAGAACCTTTATTTGATAAATGGTTTGCCTGGTCACATTTAATATCTCCTGCAACGGCTGCTTTTAATGTTAAGGAGCGTCATCTTAAAATCATGAATTCGTACATAAGTGCTCCACAAATTCATGCGGCGGCTGTTAAAAATCCGAGTATGTTAGGAGGTCCGTTTATGGATTTTGATAAACCTCGCGTTCAGGAAGTTAAAAGCTTAAAAGAAACTACGCTTAGAAAACAAGAAGAATTACTCGAATTGGCAGAGGCCATACGAGCGGTTCAGAAAATGCTTGATGAGCATGAGGAAGGTTATTCTCTTGAGGAGCTCTATGAAAAAATCCCAGAACCTCTAAGCGGTTATATTGAACTGGTATATGACTTAGATCACAATCCTTCTATTCGTTTTTACGAACCCCTGCTCTATAACAGTAAGTTCTATAAACCAGAATCACAAAGCTTTGCTTTGTGGCTTACCGATAACGACGAAAGACCATTTGTATTGAGTACTCCCAGGCTAGAAAGCGAAGATGTGGTTCACATTGAAATACCATTTGATCATGAGGCTATAGACCTTTTAAGCCAAATGAAAAGGAAACCGGGTAATGTAGATCAGATTAAGAAACTTTTGAAGATTTCTGAGGATAAAGAAAATTTGTTTGAAACCTTTTTTACTGATGAAGCGCCTAAACCTTATGAACCGTACACCGGAGATAAAGTTCGTATGCGTTATTTCGGACATGCATGTGTTCTTGTGGAAACTAAAGATGTTAGTATACTGGTAGATCCCGTGGTTAGCTATTATGGCTATCCTCAAGAGGTAGAGCGATTTTCCGATATGGATCTTCCTGAAGAAATTGATTATGTTTTGCTCACACATAATCATCAGGATCACATTCTTTTTGAAACACTAATTCCCCTTCGACATAGGGTTAAGAATTTTGTAGTACCTAAGACAACATCAGGTGCGTTACAGGATCCTAATGTAAAATTGATGCTGAATGCAATTGGTTTCAAAAATGTCTTAGAAGTAGGAGATCTGGAGCAATTAAAATTTGAAGACTGTACGATCACAGGACTTCCTTTTATAGGAGAACATGCAGACCTCAACATTCAATCAAAACTTTGTCATCACGTTAATTTTGGTCAGTTCTCTATGCTGTTTTTGGCAGATTCCTGTAATGTTGACGCTAAACTTTATCAACATGTTCACAAAATGATAGGTGATGTAGACGTCATTCTTCTTGGAATGGAATGTGAAGGTGCCCCCTTAAGTTGGTTATATGGCCCTTTATCGCGTAAAGAGATTTCAAGAGAAGCAGACAGATCCAGAACCTTGTCCGGCTCTAACTTTGCAAGAGGTAAAAATCTGGTTGATGTTTTTAATCCTAAGGAAGTATATGTATACGCCATGGGAATGGAACCGTGGATCGAGTTTATTAGTAGCAAACGATATACTGATGAAGATCACCCTATAGTGCAGTCTAATATGTTGGTAGATTACTGTCAGAACAACGGTTTGGTCGCAGAACGACTCTATGGAGAGAAAGAACTGTTTTACGAAAAAGAGAGGTCGGCCTCAATGGTTTAAATAACAAACATCGACTTTGGAATGTTGAAAAAAGTTAATCTATTTGTTCTACCACATGCAGGAGGTCATAGTCATTCCTATCAAGGTTTTGAAAAATTTATTGCCTCTAATATTAAAATAATTCCTCTGGAATACCCTGGACGCGGAACTCGTGCAGGTGAATCACTTATCGGAGAAATTCATGCATTAGTGGATGACATTTTTGAACAGATCAAGAACCGAATCTCATCTCCTTTTGCAATCTATGGACACAGCATGGGAGCTTTAGTTGGCATTTTACTTGTTCATAAAATTATTGAAAACACTCAAAGGTATCCTTTACATTTTTTTGCCTCGGGAGCATGCGGACCCACCGTTAAAGATAAATCTGAAATCTACCATCTCAACTCAAATGACTTCTGGGCTGAATTGGCCAATCAAGGCGGTATAGCTAAAGAAATATTAAAAGATCAAGACCTTAAGAATTATTTAGAGCCTATTCTTAGAAACGATGCTAAGGTAACTGAGCTTTATCATCACGATGCGGATTACAGTATGAAGTCGATCCCAATTACAGTCTTCATGGGGTCTGATGACCAAATCGCTCCTGCAAATCAAGCTATTTCCTGGCAGAAAGAAACCACTTTACCCATTACAATATTTGAATTCAAGGGAGGTCATTTTTTCATTTTTGATGAAATACAAAAAATCACCCGCATATTTAATGAAAAGATTTCAGAAAAATCGAAACATCAGGAAGCAAAACTGATCCATAAAAACTTTTGAAATGAAAACACTACACAAAGATTATATCAGTACCACTCATACCACGGAGAAAATTAGCAGTTCTAAACTTATAAATATTCTGGATATTACCTTCGAGGAAAAAGATCAATTAAATGAACTGACCAACCAACTGATTGAGGAATTTGAATTTGCCGAAAATCCTGATTTTATTTACTACGCTTCTTTATTTGCGCTTAGACTTCCGCAACGGATATTGAAATACCTACACGACTTTAAATATAAGGAAGATAATTATGGGGTTTGCGTGATTCGTGGGTATGAAATAGACCATGAAAAGATCGGTAGTACCCCAAATGTTCCTTCAAATGGGAAAAATGATGTACTCCGGGAAGAAATTCTTTTAATTTTATTTAATGCGGTACTTGGTAATCTATTCAGCTGGAGTACTCAAAGAGATGGCGCTATCATTAATGATATTCTTCCGATGAAAGGCCATGAAAAAGAACAATTAAGTACCGCTAGTGAAACTTTGCTAGAGTGGCACATTGAGGAAGCATTTCACCATTGCCGGCCTGATAATCTAAGTTTATTGTGTCTTCGAAACGATGATAAAATCGCTACCACTTTTTGCAGTGTAAACAAAGTAGACCTTCCCGAAGAGATAAAAAAAGTATTATTTCAGCCACGCTTCGTGATCGCTACGGATAACAATTTCAACTCAGATAAGTTTAGTCATCCAGAGCTAAAACCCGTATTATTTGGCGCCTATGAGGATCCCTACATTTGTATTGATCCTGCTTTTATGCATGCCGCTGAAGGCGATGAAGAAGCAATGAAAGCACTCGATTTTATATATGACCAGATCAATAATAGATTAGATCCGGTAGTACTAGAACCTGGCGATTTTTGCTTTATAGACAATTACAGAGCTGTTCATGGTAGAAAACCTTTTAAACCGAAATATGATGGTAATGACCGTTGGTTGAAAAGAGTTCTTACCACCCGGGATTTACGTAAGTCCAGAGCGATCAGGAAAAATGCAATGTCAAGAGTTTTGATAACGGAGTAAGATTCATTTCTTAATACCTCACTTCTGATAAATCTGAAAATTTTGAAGACTTTTTGAAATACAAAATATTAGAAAATAAGGTATTAAACTTTATACATAAGATTACCTTTTTAACAATTCAAAGTAAATGATACTAGTTAATAAATTAAATAAAATTGAAAAGTTCATTGGAAATACGAAAGTATATCAACTAGACTTTGAATCCTGTAATCTATATGCAAAAATTGAGTATAGTACTTTTATGGGAAGTATTAAAGATCGGCTTGCCTTCTACACCATAAAACAAGCTATTCTTGATGGATATATAAATGAAAATACCACAATTATTGAATCTTCTTCGGGTAATTTTGCTATCGGGCTCGCAGGAATATGCCGATGTCTAAATTTGAAGTTCATTGCGGTAATAGATCCTAATATTACAAAAGAAAAAGAAAATCATTTATCGTATTTGGCTCATAAAACAATAAAAGTCCAGGAAAGAGATAAACATGGTTCTTATCTTTTAACCAGAATTAAAACAATCGAAAGACTCTTAAGAGATAACGACGATTATTTCAATATAGATCAATACCGAAACACAAACAATTACCTCTGCTATTACAATACCCTTGCGAACGAAATAATAAAAGATTTCAACACTTTGGACTATCTTTTCGTTGCTGTAAGTACAGGCGGTACGGTAACCGGTTTATCTATGAAATTGAAAGAGAAGTATCCTCATCTCAAAGTAATTGCAGTGGACATAGAAGGATCTATTGTTTTTAGCGATAAAAAAAAGGAGCGAAATATTTCAGGTTTGGGGGCCAGCCGAAAGAGTAATTTTATCAAAAACGAATATCTTGACGATGCGATTATACTGCCGCAAGACGAGATTATACAGGGATGTGCAGAACTTTTCAGTGAACAGATGATATTTGCAGGTGGTTCTTCTGGAGCAGTGTATGCAGCAGCTAAAAACATATTGTCGAAGAATTTAGACCCGAGCTTAAAAGCATTGTTAATACTTCCAGACCGGGGTCACGCCTATGTGGATAGTGTCTACAAAAAAGTGGTAGAAAAAGAAGAAGAGTTTCCGTTATTGTAACAGAATGATTTATTCTATTATCAATAATAGCACTTCAAAAAATGTAAAGTAGAAACAACAAAAACTGTATTCGAAAAAAGTATTCAATAGATTGTCTTTTTTCTGAGAACGAATTCCATTTAAATATAATATGTACAAATTGCTTTCATGTTATACGTACAAGTAAATAAGCATCTGTTTTGAACTTGAAAAATTTGCATGTCATTCCCGATTCTTGGCTTCCTTCGTACCCAGATCCGAATTCTCATCTTCAGATATAAGTAGGTAAATAGAGTCCTATCCTGCTAACATATCCCGACTTGAAGTGATCAAATTGCTACCATTGACATTTTATCCTGAGAAGTCTTTTTATTAAGCATTCGGATGAAAAGCAAGAGGAAAATGGTGACAGCGACAGGTACTCTTAACGAATGACCATCGATGAACCATTCTTTACCAAATTCCCGAATTGAGTATCTGGTAAAAAGTAAACTTAAAGAATTAAGAACAAACTTTGTAGAAATAAGAGATAGCTTTTTGTTAGTGTAATAAATTTTAGCTGGCTTATCCCTGGTAAAATACTGGCGCTATAATGAATAAGGATGTAGGTAAAGTTTTCAATAAATCTTTTGCATTTAGTATTGAAATATTAAAAAGTTTTTCAGAAAAGATAATGAATAAAAATTTTGCTCGCCCAGTAAACCATCTGGTATTTCTATAGACATTTTGACGCAGTGATTTTCTTATAGATACCAATAGAAGCATCTTAACTTGCCGAAAATCCACGCATTTTTTCAGTTTTCTTGATCACAAAACAAACTGAAGAAAAAAGCACCATATGTTTCTTAGTTAACCCTAAAGTAATTTCCCGAAGAAATTTAAATAATATGGTTTTAAAGTTTCATTATTTCTCTTCCCTTTTAGATCCTGATCCGGTATTCTTTGTGCAGTGAAAAAAAAGAATTTTGATTAAAGGGGAAATCCACCCCTAGATTATCAGGAAAAATCCCTTGCGAAAAAGAGGAGAACACCTCTTTAATTCTGATTTATAGATGTTTAACTTCGGTAGATTCAATTGAATAAGTATGCTTTCCGTCTTTCTATGAAAACTATTAATGAAAATAATCAAAACGTCAAAACTGATCCTTATGATCAAAATATTGCGTCTCTCACTCAAGAACAAAGATCTGCATCTAATACCCTAGAGGTGCCATCAATCTCACTTCCAAAAGGGGGCGGTGCACTTAAAGGAATTGATGAAAAGTTCAAAGTAAATCCATCAAATGGTACTAGTAGCATTCAGATTTCCTTACCATTGACACCTGGAAGAAATGGTTTATCGCCTTCATTTTCGCTCTCGTACAATTCAGGAAATGGTAATAGTATTTTTGGATTGGGTTGGTCTCTAAATTATACCTTCATTCAGCGAAAAACAGACAGGAAGTTGCCACGATATCTGCAGGATTCTGAAGATACCTTTATAATCAATGGAGCCGAGGACCTCGTTCCTTATCTAAAGAAAAACAGTGCTGGTAAATACCTTTCTGTAGAACAAAAGGTTGGAGATTATACAATAAAAAGATATCGTCCAAGAATAGAAGGAGCATTTGATCGCATTGAAAAAATTCATCATAAAATCCTTGGCGTATATTGGAAAGTAACTACACCCAATAATGTTACGACAATTTATGGTAGAGACCAAAGTTCAAGGATCGCCAATCCAGAAAATGGCTCTCAGATATTTAAATGGCTACCAGAATTTACCTATGATGATAAAGGAAACTGGATTCTATACAAATACAAAAAAGAAGATCTGATAAATGTTCCGGAAAATCTTCATGAAAAAAACCGAATAAAAGGTATCGCTCGCTTTACTAATAGTTATTTGAAAAGCGTGAAATACGGGAATAGGGTAGCTTACTATGCAGATGTCTCCAAGCCTTACGATCCTCCAACTCCTTCCAATCAGGAATGCTTCTTTGAGTTAGTCTTAGACTATGGAGATCATAACCTACTTGCTCCCAAACCTAATGATACGGGAAAATGGTTTTATAGATCAGATGCTTTTTCATCTTATAGGTCTGGTTTTGAAATACGAACCAATCGTTTGTGCAAACGCATACTTATGTTTCATCATTTTAAAGATGAAAAACAATTTGTCGGAACACCGGAAGAAGAAACATTCGGAGAAAACTACCTTGTAAGATCTGTTGATTTAGTTTACGCACCTTCTTCCATTAACAATTCATCAGAAACCGATGTGAACTATCTATCATCTGCATCTCAAAGCGGCTATATTCGCAAGCCAGATGGCACCTATTCGAAAAAGACACTCCCTTCAATGGAGTTCACCTATCAGGATCATTCATGGAATCAAACCATTAAAACGGTAAGCAAGGAAAATATTGTGAACGCTCCTACCGGATTGACTAATAATTACCAACTTATAGATCTCTATGGAGAAGGCGTGTCTGGTATTCTTGCCGAAGAAGCAAATGGATGGTTTTATAAAAGTAATTTGGGTGACTCAAATGAAACCGGCGAGGTAGGATTTTCAATTGCCAAAAAAATAAGTTCAAGACCCTCATTTTCTGGAATAACCACAGGTCTATTAACGATTCAGGATCTCGAAGCCAACGGAGAAAAGCAGATAGTTATTAAAGCTCAGGGACTTTACGGATATTTCGAATTATTAAACGAAGACAATTGGAAATCATTTGAACCCTTTGAACAAAAAGCAAATATAGATTTACAAGATCCGAATACCAGATTGATAGACTTAAATGGTGATGGAAAGCCAGAATTGGTGATCACTGAAGAAAATGCATTGGTTTGGTATCCCTCAAATGGCAAAAAAGGATATGTTGCTGCCGAGTTCACTAAAAAATTGTTTGATGAAGACCGGGGGCCAGCAGTAGTTTTTGCTGATGCCGGACAAACCATTTTTCTGGCCGACATGGTTGGTGACGGACTCACAGATATTGTTCGTATTAGAAACAATGAGGTTTGTTATTGGGCAAATATGGGCTACGGAAAATTCAGTTCAAAAATAACGATGAGCAATCCTCCTGATTTTGATAGTCCGGATGCTTTTAATCCATCATACCTACAAATTGCAGATATCAGCGGAACAGGTACTGCCGATATTATATATTTAGGTAAAAACAGATTTACAGCGTATCTCAATCTAAGTGGAAATGCCTGGAGCAATGCACATCAAATAACCTCATTTTTTCCTGTACACCAAAATAGTAAGATCTCTATAGTTGATCTTTTTGGAAATGGTACTTCTTGTATCGTTTGGTCTTCTGACTTGCCTGACGATGCACAAAAACCAATGCGATATATTGATTTGATGAAAGGTAAGAAGCCACATATTCTTACACACTATAAAAATAATCTTGGAAAAGAAACGACTATAAATTATAAAAGTTCTACTCATTTCTATCTTAAAGATAAAAGAGAAGGAACGCCATGGGTAACGAAACTACCTTTTCCTGTTCAGGTAGTTAGCAAAACAATCACAAAGGAGAAAATAGCCGATGTTCGCTTTACCACTTCTTACAGTTATCACCATGGTTACTTTGACTATACTGAAAGAGAATTCAGAGGCTTTGGGAGAGTAGACCAGATTGATACCGAAGAATATCCGGAATGGTCCCGGAACAATGCTACCAACTCATTTGAAAAAAAAGAAACGCTATTTCAAAAACCTGTATTAACTAGAACTTGGTTTCATACAGGAGCTTTCCTGGAGAACGATCTAATGATCACATATTTTAAAAGAGAATATTGGTTTGAAGAATACAACCGAAAGTTTCCCGAGAGTCCTCTTGCAGTTACAGAACCTGTACTTCCAGATGCTCAGATCGAGGACGAAATAAAAACTTTATCCGAAGCTGAATTTCAAGAAGCTATGAGGGCATGCAAAGGGATGATGCTACGACAAGAGGTATTCGCGTTAGATGCTCCCGAAAATGCAACAAAAACTCAACTACAATTACAATCGAAACCATTTACAGTAGCGACCCATAATTGCAATATTCAACTTGTTCAACCAAGACAAAGTAATGAGTTTGGCGTTTTTCTGGTCACAGAGAGTCAAGCAATTAACCTAACTTATGAAAGAGACGAATCTGATTACAGACTTACGCATACCATTCACACGGAAATCGATGACTTAGGCAACACGCTGGAAAGCGCTTTTATTGTTTATGGTAGAGATCCTATTAAAGCTAATAACGATTTTTTTTCGATGGCTTCAAATGTTTCTGATTTCACAGAGGAAGTCATCAGTGGTGATCCAGCTGAACAAGTGGTACTTCAAAATGCTTTTTCATCGAACATTACGGCTGCTAAAAACGAACAGACCAAAACCCATATAATTTTTTCAAAAAACAGTTTTACAAAATACAGATCTGGAACCACAGTTCAGGACGATATAGATCTGCCTCATGCCTACAGGCTTAGACAACCTTATGAAACCAAAACGTATGAGCTTACTGGTTTGAGCCCATCAGGAGCACAATTTCAATTTTCAGAAGTTAAAAATGTATTATCGAGCGCTACTGTTATTGAATATCAAAATTCTCCTTCTTCCGGAATCCAAAAACGCCTGATCGAGCATTCGAGAAGTCTCTATCGCAAAGATGATCTGTCAAAACATGATCCTGGCTTCTTTGATACATTAGGGTTGCTCTACGAAAGTTATCAATTAGCTTTTACACCAACTTTAATAACTCATCTTTACAGTAAACAAGACGGAACAGAATTACAGGTAAGTGGCAATCCTCTGAGTAGCATAATAGAATCGGAAGGTAAATTCACTAAAATAGATGGAAATCTGTGGATTCGGTCTGGAATTGTACACCTAAAAGCAAATTCTGCTGAAAATCTGGCAAACGTTAAAAGCCGTTTTTATACCCCCTTAACATATGAGGATTCTTTTGGTAGCTTAACAAAAGTTATCTACGATACCGAAACCTTTAATGGCACTTCTCGTTATAATGACGGATATTATCTATTTGTGAAGGAGATCGAGGATGCAGTAGGCAACAAATTGAGTATAGATACTTATAATTATCGAACTCTGTCACCGAACAGAGTGATCGATATAAATGCAAACGCAAATTCCGTCTTACTTGATGAGTTGGGTCTGGTTAAAGCTTTGGCAGGAGAAGGCAATGGGTACAAGCAGAACAATAGTGTTTTAAAGATTGACAAAGCAGATGATTTGGAAGGACTCAAAGAATATCAAAATTCTGCGGAAAACGCCCTAATCAAACAGTTTCTGGGAGCAGCCACAAAGAGCAGTACAGATACAACTTTGCTAAAGAGCACAGGGAAAGATCTTTTAAAACATGCCAGCGCCAGATTTGTATATGATTTTGAGTCTTATAGTACATCGGCTTTCCCGGCAGTCGCCGCTTCCATAACAAGAGAAGAGCATTACCATATAAATAACAATAGCTCCATTCAATTTGGCTTCGAGTACTCCGGGGGAATGGGAAATGTATTAATGACCAAAGTACAGGTTGAACCAGGTGATGCCTATTACATAAAAGATGGTGTAAAGCTCAAAAAAAATACCGGAACAGATCTGCGCTGGATAGGTAATGGTCGTACTGTATTGAATAATAAAGGAAATCCGGTGAAACAATACGAACCCTATTTTAGCACGAATTTCCTATATGAAAATAACGCTGAGCTAGTAGAGATCGGAGTCACACCCGTATTGCATTACGATAGTTTAGGCAGGCAAGTCTATACCCAATTCCCCGATGGTTCTTTATCAAGAATAATATTTGATTCCTGGAAAAAGTCAGTATTTGATCAAAATGACACAGCTCTAGACAAAAACTGCGAATGGTATAAAAGGAGAACAGATAATAGCAGATCTGACTTTATAAATGATCTAAAAGAGCAGCAAGCTGCTCAAAAAACGGCTGTTCACGCAGCTACTCCAACGTCTCTTTATTATGATTCATTAGGCAGACCTGTACTCAGCATCACTCATAATGGTAGGGATACAAACGCAAAAGACAGACTCTATACTACTTTCATTGATTTAGATATTGAAGGTAATGCGAAGGCCGTTGTTGATAGCCGGGGTAATCAGGTTGTAACTTACAAATACAACATGTTGGGACATCGATTGTATCAAAAGAGTATGGATGCCGGTGAACGCTGGACACTCAATAATTCGATGGGTAATCCTGTAATTTTATGGGATTCTAAAGATCAGGTTTTCAAGACCAAATACGATGCTCTGCAGCGCCCGGTGGAATCTTTGTTAGGGCATGTCGTTATAGGCAAGCTAATCTATGGTGAAAATGTAGCAGATGATCAAAAGAACAATTTACGCGGAAAAGTTTTTGAACAATATGATTCTAGCGGGAAAACTCAAAATACAGCCTTTGACTTTAAAGGAAATCTCCTCACCACAACCCGTCAGTTAGCTGCCGCTTTTGACCAAGCGGTTATTGACTGGTCTCCCGGATCTTCTACGAACGTTCTGGAGAATCAGGTTTTCACGAAGCAAACGTCTTTCGATGCGCTTAACCGAATGCAACGTATGTTGAATTGGCACCGAAGTACGGCGAACGTTACTGTTTATATTCCTAGTTACAACGAAAGAGGCTCTTTAGTTTCCGAAACTCACGTGACTGGCGCAGACAAAACAAACCTTACAGGCACCGGCCGTAGTGTTTTGGCTGTATCTCATATTGAGTTTAACGAAAAAGGACAGCGCACTCGTATTCGCTATGGCAATGGAACTACGACGAAATATCATTATGACCCACTGACTTTTCGTTTAGTGCAGATGAAGACTACTAAAGACGGAGTTGCTTTTAACCTGCCTGCTGCTCCTTCTAATCTGAATGATTCGAACGTACTGCAAAACTTGTATTATACCTATGATGCTTCCGGAAATATTCTGGAAATTGAAGATGACGCGTTTGAAACGGTTTTTTTCATGAACCAGCAGGTAGACGCAAAGAATGAATATACTTACGATGCGCTTTACAGGCTCATAGCTGCATCGGGCCGTGAAAACAAATCTTTTAATAATGCTCCTGCTTCGACTGAACCGTCTGCTACGGCTGTTAATTTTCCAATTACAAGTAATACAACTACCGATAAAACACTTCGGAATTATACACAGAAATATAATTACGATCCGGTAGGTAATATGTTAAGGATACGACACATATCTCCCATCGCAACAGATCGATGGACACGTAACTACGAGTATGCTTCTGATAGTAATCACTTACTGCGCAGTTATACCGGAAGTAATCCTACACCTTCCAGCACCGTTAATTACAATTATGATGCGCATGGTAATATGTTAAATTACAACGATACTCCTCAGGCATATCTGGCAAATTGGGACTATTTAGACCGTGTTCATAAATTAAATCTTGGTGGTGGTGGTGAGGCTCATTACCAGTACGATGGCCAACGGCAGCGAACCAGAAAATACATCGCTAAAAGCGGAATTACGGAAGAACGAATTTACCTTGGTGGCACCGAATTATACCGTAGAAGAAATGCTTCTAATGCCGTTGTAGAAGAAATAGAAACGCATCATCTTTATGTGGAAGATCAACGGATATTGATCGTTGAAAACATACTGGAAACAGATAACAACCAGCTAAACAAAGGAATACTTGATCGATATCAATACAGCAACCATTTAGGCTCTGTAGGGCTGGAAACAGATGGTTCCGGAGTAATTATCAGTTACGAAGAATACCATCCATACGGATCTGTAGCCTATAAGGCATCCAATGCAAGTGTGAAGGCAACTAAAAAACGATATCGATATACCGGGATGGAGCGTGATGAAGAGAGTGGACTTAACTATCATGGAGCCCGATATTATTTGCCCTGGCTGGGAAGATGGATGAGTGTTGACCCTATTGGGATTGGCGATGGATTGAATGTGTATAAATATTGTAATTCATCTCCCATAAGATTTAGTGACAAGAATGGTGAGGATGCATTTGACGAAGCAGCACCAATTCTCGAATCAATTAGAAGCACGACTTCAGGGCATGGTTTTTATAGAGGAACTTTTGAAGCCGTACTAGGAGAAGCTCAAGGGCTAAATATTGTTAGACAACCTTCTGCGGGTGGAGGAAGAGCAGGAGCATCTGCTATTTACAACCATGCAAGTCAACTAAGAAGTTCTGTTCAGGCATCAAGAAATCGATTAACCGAAATTGGCGAATTTTTGCAAAGAGTTTCTAGAACTGATCCTGATGCTCATCGACATTTATCAAGAGTTTTCGACCCTTTACAGCAACAATTAAGAAGTCATGTCCAAATGGGAGAGCAAACACTTGACCTTGCAAGGCAATTAAGAACTCTTCATCCTAACAGGCTATCAGCATTTACACATGTTTCTAGAGGTAGGACTGTTAACTCTTTAATATCAAGACAACTGGCTGAGACCGGTATACCGCACTCGCTAGTTCCCCCTGGATTAATAGATAACGGAGAAGGTCGTAGGTTAATGAGTGCAATAAATAGTGCGCCTTTAGACGGAGGCGGTTCATCAAGAGCTGCCCGAACCGCAATTGGGGGGCTTGACGAAGTTGCCGACGCAGCAAGAACCGCAGCACGGTCAGGAACACGAGCATCAAGAGATGTAGCCGAATCCTTCTCAAGGAGATTGAGCCGAAGAGTAGGACATATACTTCCTGGGGCGCTCTCCGCATTTTCCGCTGCGATGCTTGTTAGCGATGTTGCGGAGGCGCAGACTAATGAGGAGCGAGGAAGAGTTATGGCACGAGCCTCTGGAGGTGAAGCTGGGGGAGAAGGTGGATTCTGGTTAGGGTGCGCTGGAGCTGCGGCTATTTTTTCTGAAACAGGACCGGGTGCCGGAATAGCCTGTGTAATAGGAGGTGTTATCGGTGGATTTACTTTAGGTTGGGCAGGAGAAGAAGCAGGAGAAGCTGCTTTTGATGCTGGATGGGATGCTGCTAACAATCCTAGCTCATCCAGTTCTAATCGACGATACCAGACTCATATTGATGGTACTGTGGAGGACAGTCAGACGGGTAGAACATGGATTTTGCATGCTCAGCCGTAGACAAATACACTCATATAAAGCAATCTATTTTAACGATCCATAATAGTACAAAACAGTAAATCATGGCAAAACAAAAAACAACCTCAAAAAGTAAGGTAAAAAATACCATAGACCCTCAGCTCAAAATAAATGCTTCCCGATTAAAGTCAATACCCGGTCTCGGGAATTTTAAGCTGGATAAACTAACCGCATTTGCCTCTGCGAAGGCAGAAGTAAGGCAGAATTTTGTCAAAAGGTGGCATGCAGAAAAAGTAATTTCAGAGAAACAAAAGCAAAGCCTGTTAGGTTCTATAGAATTGCTCGAATTAACCAATGAAAATACAGCCATCGTAGAAATGTTGGGAAAACAGGGTGTAAAGGATGCTAGAGATCTCGTGAAATTTGACAAAACAAGCCTCGGTAAACTCATTGCTAAAAATTCGAACGTTGATGAAAAAGGAAATCGTGCCAAAGAATTAGCTTTCGATATTCTCAAGCAGGCGGAACAGAAAAATCCATCGGCCTTTTTTATGAATAGGCTGTTCGTAAATCCCGAATATGCGAATATTAACAAACGTCTTATTAAATCCCCTTCAAAGGAATTAAAAGCTTTCTATACAAAAAATACAAATTTTGATTTGCTCACCAATCCAGTCATTTCTGCCAAAACTGGTCTGTTGAATACAGAAATTGATTATAATCTTAAGGTGACGCCCGCATTTCTAAAAGAACTTACACTCGCTCAGCAGGCTCTGCAATTAGGCCGGGACAGCGATCTTTCTTTACTTCTTTACAGTAAGGAAATAAATATAAGTACAGCACTAGAGATGAGCTATACGGGTTTGATGAAAAAGACCAAAGTTGATGCAGGAACGGCCATCGAGATTAAGGAGAGAGCGCAGATGCAACATGATATCGCAATGAACGGACTCTTTGCCTATATGGACATCGCAGATCCTTCTCTTAGAAACACGGTTTACAGCTACGAAGAACTTAATCGAATATTGTACACCCCAGGAAATATTGATTGGTCTGCGGTAAAAGATCTACACGGTTTAAAAGATGTAGATACCATAGCCGATCTTTTTGGAGCTCAAAATTATTGTGACTGTGAACATTGCAAATCTGTTTTAAGTCCGGCGGCATATTTTGTCGATCTGATGCAATTTGTGGAGAAAAGGGTGATGAAAAAAGAAGGAGGTGTTGAAAATAGGCTTCCGTTATCGCACTCAATACATCTCAAAAACAGACGGCCAGACCTCTGGAAGTTGCCATTAACCTGTGAAAATACCAATAAATCCGTTCCTTATATAGAATGCATTGTCGAGGTACTCTCTGCTTTCGTTGAATCTGAGCTCGGTAATTCTAAATCAGTAGAAGACAGATTAGCACAGGAGGTCTCAGATATCGAGTTTAGCCTTCCGTACAATCATCCGCTTGAAAAAGTGAGACAAAGGTTGTCGTATTTTAAACTTTCAAGGCTTCAGGTGCTTGAGTACTTATATCCGACTCCGACAGCTAGTGAAAAACTCATCATTGCTCTTGAAAGATTACAGCTTTCACAAGAACAGTATAATCTTATAACCAAACAAAATCATACCGCTAAAGTAGATAACGATGTCTTAAAGTTCAGAAAAAAAAGTGGTTTAACAGCAGATGAAACGAAAGAACTGGCGGCTTTATCATTTTGGGAGAACAAGTTATCAATCGAACGAAAAACCGATCCCAGCGATCTCCAAAAAATAAATATAAAATTTAAGTCATCATTACCTAAATGGAAAGGAATTTTACATCGTCTATTGAGATTCTGGAAAGCAACCGGATTAACTTTATCAGATTTTGATATTATCTGCAAGATTTATGACATCAAACACGATTCACTCAACAAAGATGCGATTCTAAACTTTGCTGATTTTTTAGCCTTAAAAAACACTTTACAATTAGATGTTGAAACCACTGCTTCTATCATCAACGGAATTTCTGAAGACGCAACAAAAGACTTTTCCTGGCCGAAGATTTTACCCCCCTCATGGATAACAGATCAACAAATAGAAATCCTGGAAATTCTGGAAAACAACAGCGATAAAGCGATAGAATTGAATCTCAGGCTTCAAGGAATTTATGGTATTCAAACTTCAGAAATTGGAAGCTGTATTAAAATGCTTTCTAATATAATTGGTTTTGATCCGGGTGATGGAAAAACTTATATAAAGTTAGATCGTTCAACACTTAATACCCTTTATCAGTATTTAGAAATATTTAAATGGACGGGGCTGAGTTCTATTGATGATTTTAATCGTATACTCATCATTTGGGGTAACGGCTCTTTCGTTCCTTTTGATAGTTCTATTGATAAAATTCTGGACTTCGATTCTTTTATTAAATCCTACCGAGGATTCGGCTTTACTCCTGATGACCTTATCTATCTATTTGATGATTCGTTACTGGAGCAAACCGTAAATCCCGATAGTCAAACATACCTTTCCTCAGAAGATACACAAGCATTAGTCGCTGGTGACGCTTTTCAGACGGGCAATAAGTTTGAAATACTATTTAATAACTGGCTTTCTATTGATAGTGCGGTATTATCGTATTACAGAGTATTCATTGAAAAAACAGATAGCGAACTTAATACCCTTTTTAATGCGCTGTCACAAAGCAGCGTTCCAGATCAAACTATTATTGATTTGTCTAACATAAAGCTATTCTTAAAAAGGCTGGATCTCATTTCTACTGTTTCTAAAATATCCAATGAAACACTAAGCCGACTCGGTGAAGAATCTAAAACGTTACAGTATCCCAAATTTGGATTCAATAATTGGAATGATAAAAGCTGGATTAAAGGATTCTCTATTCTTAGTAGTTGGATCACTGAAACTTCTGAATTATACAATTTCGATATCTGGAATGTTCTAAAAAATATTGAACAGGGAAATCTCACGGATGATACTTTTAAAAAATCAATTGTAAAATGGAAAGGTGTAACCTATGCAGATGTCCCCGATATTTTTACTTCAAATAGTTCGGTTTTTGAAATCTATAAAGTAATGAACCGGATTGATGGGGCCAAAAATCTGAATCTGAGTTTTTCCTTGGTCGAGCGCCTAAAAACAGATAATTCCATCAATAGCTTAAAAGAGCAGGAGCAGCTTCTTTTAAATGCCATCAGATCCACCTTTACCAACAATACGGCTTTTGAAGAAGGAATTCAGGAATTAGAAAGCAAACTCAATACCAAACTCAGAGACGCGTTAGTTGCTTTCATCATTTATAACAAAACCATAAGGACAAAAAATTTTGGTTTTGATACTATTAATGATTTGTATGATTACTTCCTGTTGGATATTTCAATGAGTGACTGCTTTACGCTACCTAAGATAGTTATAGCCACGAATTCGTTACAAACCTATATCAACAGATGCTTGCTTGGTTTAGAAGTTTCAAGAGACGAAAAATTTATGGTCATTCTTGATCTTGATGAGAAGGAAGAATGGGAGTGGCGAAAAAATTATCGGGTTTGGGAAGCTAACAGGAAAATTTTCCTGTTTCCGGAAAACTATATAGAACCAGAAATAAGAGATAATAAAACACCAGAGTTCAAAGAATTAGAAGACGAGTTGTTACAGCAGAAGCTAAATCTGGAGGTCGTACAAAATGCTTATAAAAAATACCTGCATCAAGTAATGAAACTCGCCGAGCTGAAAATAGTAGGTGCCTATAGAGATGTGTGGAACGGTACAACCAAATTCTATTTATTTGGAAGAACAAGCACACAACCCAACGAATACTACTACCGACATTTAGAGCTATTGACAGATGGAGGAAGAAAATGGTCAAATTGGGAAAAAATGAATGTGGCCATCTCCTCAGAAGATGTATCTGCTATTCGGTTGAATGGGAAACTTTATGTCTTCTGGACATCTTACCAGCGAAGGGATATTAATATTATTGATAAAGATGAACAGAAACTGCTCGCTCATGTTTATGATATTTTTGCCAATTATTCTTATCAAAAAATTGATGGAAAATGGAGCGAACCACAAAAAATTGATTTAGGATATAGAAAGTCAAGCAAATTTGATCCCTTTCTAAGAAAGTTTAGCGATAGTGACGCAGACAGAAACTTACAAGACCCTGCTTTGCAAAACCATAAAAAACAAGATTTTATTCAAGGGAGTAATCCCGGAAACAGACAGCTTACCGAATTAGCGACAGAATTAAGGGAAAATGTGTTAAAATCTTTTGAGCATACTGTATACAGAAAACCCTATCCTCTGCTTATCAGACCCAAGGCTAACAAGCTTTTACTCTATCACATCTGGACCGATAAAGAAGAAGCACTTACTCCTCGCTATAAGCATACAAGAGTTATCTTCGATGCTTTTGAAACAGATATCGCCATTAAGATAGTTCATAAGTACTGGTTTGATGGCGAAGATGATAAGACGTTTTCTTTCTCCAGATTTGACAAGGTTGTTCTCTACCCCACCGCTCCAAATCAAGAGAGTCCGCCAACTAATTTTACGATACCAGATCAAACACTCGCTTTTAAGATTGGCGATGACCGACTTTATTTTAAAGTGAAGTTTGATGTTCCTAATTCTAGGTATCGAATTATTCCGCAGGATTCCAGCGGAAACGAAAAATATTTCTTTAAAAATCTCAATGAAGTAGCTAACGGTGATTTCTTTTTAGACCATCAAATAGATTACATCCCCGAGTCAGCCATAAAATCTCGGGTAAATACCATAGATCTTACCTACCAGAAATTAACACACCAATCTGAATTTAATATTCCGCTTAATACAGGTGGTGTTAATAAACTTAGGAATGAATACAAGTTATACTATGATAGTTTTAAATCCTTTCACGTGGGAGACGCATTTAACTTTATGATTTCTTCAACGACCATTCAAAGTCAAAGAGATTTTGTGTCTGAGTTGGCGATTGACAGTCTACCAAGAATTACTTTAAATCCCGAAGGGCTTCAAACCTTATGGAATAATATATCTATATCTGTAAATGAACTATTGCATCATAAAAATCAAAATCATTTTAAAGAGCAGGTAGATTATAATGAAAGTTTTGGAAATTATTTTTATGAGATCTTTTTCCATATCCCTATGAGAATTGCAGATCATTTGAATGCTTCCGGTAAATTCAGAGAAGCAGATATCTGGTATCGTTATATTTATGACCCGACCAATAGCAAAGATGAATTTGATCGATTAGCTTTCCCTGCAGATGTAAATTGGAATTTTACCGCATTCAGAGAATTAGGTCTTCAAAAGCTAGAGGAGATTTACAGCAATGAGAATGCTATTGAGGAGTACCGAAGGAATCCAGGAAATCCTCATGCTATTGCGAGAATGAGAATTTCTGCCTATCAGAAAAATGTTGTTATGAAATACCTTGACAATCTAATGGATTGGGGTGATTATCTATTTTCTCAATATACTCCCGAAAGTACAAGTGAGGCGAGAAATCTGTATGCAATGGTCAAGAATATTTTGGGAGACAAACCACAGAGTGTAGGTGCTTGTTCAGAAACTAAAGATCTTACCTATGAAAAGATCAATTTTAAACAGAATGAAGCAACGGGAGAGTTTATTTATAATATGTTTACTAAAGTACCCAAAAAGCCAGTAGCCACTTCTAAATTTGAAAAGTATACCGAAAACGTCAAACATCAATTTGCCGATAAATTAAAGGTGAGAGCCAATCTAAAAACCTACAATTATGTGGGAAGGCCATCCGAAAAAAATAAAACCAAGCGTTATCAGGAATCTGTCTTCAGTAATAAAGAAGTGTCTTCTTATCAAAACAATGTACTTGTAAGTGCAGGAAAATCGTATAACATTGGCGATTTTTCAAGAGACAGACAAACACTGGATAAGGTTTATGGCAGACCAAGGACCCCGGTTAAATATATCAATCTAAAGTCAGATCTTATATTTTGTTTCCCAAAAAACGATATTTTTCATGCGTACTGGGACCGTGTAGACGACCGAATTTATAAACTCAATAATTGTTTGGATATCAACGGAGTTAAACGCCTTATGCCAGCATTTGCTCCACCCATTGATCCTGCCTTACTGGCAAGAATGGTCGCTGGAGGTTTATCGTTCGATGATATTTTAGGTGCGTTAGCCAGTGGGCTTCCTTATTACAAATTCGAATATTTAATTGCCAAAGCAAAAGAATTTTGTAGTACCGTACAAAGTTTTGGCGGACAACTTTTTGCGGCAATTGAGCGGAAGGACAGCGAAGAATTAACCTTGCTCCGGTCAAGACATGAACAAAACATTCTTACGCTTACCACGCAGGTAAAACGAAAAAATCTCGAGCAAGCCAAAACCAACCTTAAAATTCTAGAAGAAAACAAAAAAGGACTGCAATTACGAATCGATCATTTTGACCAGCTAATTGAGGATGGTCTGATTCCATGGGAACGTACTGAACAAATTGCTAAATGGACAGCCGGAAGCATTCGAATAGGTGAAGGCATTCTTCAATTTTTATCTGGCGGACTAAGACTGGTGCCCCAGTTAGGGAGTCCCTTTGCAATGAAATATGGCGGACTTGAATTAGGGGATAGTGCCAACCGTTTTGCAAATGCCCTTGCTGCTACCGCTAAAATTGCAGACAACATTGCAGTATTAGCTGGAATGGAAGCTGGTCATCAAAGGAGAGATCAAGAATGGCGATATCAATTAGCACAGTTTGAGCAGGAGATGGTGAGCATAGATCACCAGCTAACTAATAGTGAACTAGCTGTTGCCATGGCTGAATATGATATTTCAATGCATGAGAAGAACATAGCCCAGTACGAAGAATTGCATGAATTCTATACTACAAAATTTTCTGGTCTCGATCACTATACGTTTCAGGTAGGGCAGCTTCAAAAATTGTACAAGATGGCCTATAATCTAGCCCATGAAATGGCATCCGATGCACAACGCGCTTTCAATTTTCAAAGAGGAAATGCGCTGGGTGATCCCGGGCTAATTGCTTTAGACAATTGGAATTCAGAAAAAGCAGGATTGCTGGCAGGTGAACAACTGATGCTTCAATTGCAGAGATTAGAAAAAGAATTTATTGATACGGATAAAGTTCACAAACAGATTACACAGCATTTTAGCTTAAAACAAATTGCTCCTGAAAAATTGTTAGAACTTAAGATCAACGGATCATTTAGCGATTTTACCATTCCGGAAGCCGCCTTTGATGTCATCTATCCTGGATATTACAGACGAAGAATAAAATCTGTGAGAATAAGTATTCCATGCATAACAGGACCTTACGTAAATATAGGCGCCACCTTAACGCTGGGTATCAATAAAATTAGACAGGAAAAAGATAGCGCATTGGTAGATTTTTCTTTTGCCGGTTGCGATACGATCGCCACTAGTACTGCCCAGAATGACGGAGGGCAGTTTGAACTTAATTTTAATGGAAATAAGTATTTACCCTTCGAAGGTGCCGGCGCCATTAGCTCTTGGTCACTGTCATTACCCAATACGGTTCGTTCTTTTGATTATAATACGATTTCAGATGTGATTTTCCACATTAGTTATGAGGCTGAATTTGATGGAGTTCTCAAGGCTACTGTAGAAAGCAATCTCAAAACAGCCCTGGGAAAACTAAACGGGACTAAAACACTGAGAACTTTTAGTTTGAGACACGATTTTCCCGGAGAATGGCACATGCTTACTAAAACAGGTAATTCAAATGATATTGAACTCGCATTGCAGGCAACACATTTTCCGTACTTCGCTAATGTAAAATCAGTTGATGGAGTGGAGAATTTCTCTTATACCTTAGATGTTAACGACATCTTGAGTAAAGTAAACTCTAATCAAAGTATTTCGAAAACTGCTGATATGAAAATAACAGTACCACAGGCACTTGGAGATCAAAACTTTAAAGACGTGATTTTCTTTGTTTCTTATTCATTGACTTAACCAATACATGGATTGTAATATTTATTGAATAACTGATCTTTTATTGTTAAAAAAATAAAAATTAGGCTGTTTTAGTGCGAAATTCTAATTAATTTTGAAGAAAAATTAGAATTATGAGAAAGAAAAATCTGAAAAATTTATCACTGAATCTGAGAAAGGTAGCAACGCTAAAACATGCTCGATCTGTTTAAGGAGGTTCCAACCGCGTTTGCGGTGCTGAAACAGTAATTATCTGCCCGGGACCGGCAACGGATAAAAATTGTGAAAGCGTGCAGACCGATTGTTTCTCTTGCGGTATTTGCTAGAAAAAAAATTAAAGTAGAAAAGTTAGTCAGTCTTAACAAAAAAACCTTGTCGTAATGACAAGGTTTTTTTTGCTCCCCCTCTTGGGCTCGAACCAAGGACCCTCTGATTAACAGTCAGATGCTCTAACCAACTGAGCTAAGGAGGAAGGTTTTATCCTTTTTTGCGGATGCAAATATATGTGTTTTTTTAATCAACCCAAATAAATATCTATTTTTTTATTTATCAAAAAGCCAACGATAGATGTCGTTTCCATTGGCAAAAAGCAAAAGAGCAATCAGTAAAAAGAAGCCTACCATTTGTGCATATTCTAAAAACTTGTCGCTTGGCTTTCTCCCGGTAACAATCTCGTACAATAAAAAAGTCACATGACCACCATCCAGTGCAGGAATAGGAAGTATATTCATGAAGGCTAATATAATAGAAATTAAGGCAGTCGTCTCCCAAAATTGCTGCCAATCCCAAACCGAAGGGAATAGTTTTGCGATCGTTCCAAATCCGCCAACCTGGGTAGCTCCTTCTTTGGTAAAGATGTATTTAAATTGTACTACATAATCATGCAGGGTCCAATATCCAAAACTAAATCCTTTGGAGATAGATTCTCCCAATGAAAATTCTTTTCGGGTTGTATCAAATTCTGCATATTCGAGACTGCTAATCCCTAGTCGCCCTTCTTCATTTGGAATAACTGTGATTGTTTGTTTCTTATTGTCTCGGAGAAAGGTAATTGAGTTCTCTGTTTCCTTCTTTAAGGATTTCTTTACCTCATCGAAATACTCAATCGGCGCCCCATTAACCTGCACAATTTGGTCTCCTTTTCGGAGGCCCGCTTTGTATCCAGGCATATCCACAAGAACCGTATCAAGGCTATTTGTTCTTCTCGGAACGAAAGGTACTCGCACTCCCGACTTAAATATGTAATCCCCTATAGTATCTGGCAGCATGAGCACTTCTGTTCTTCCATCATTGTGCTTTACCCTTACTTTTGAAACATCTCGAACTAATAAATACCTATTTATTTCCAATGCATTATCAAGCTCTTCTCCATTTACATCCAGAATCACATCTCCGGTTTGAAATCCAAATTGTTTTAGTTCTTCCGCAACTTCGAATCCGTGAGGCATTTGTTCGGGTTTTAATTCTTCTTGTCCCCAAACAAATAGGATCATCATGTAAATAAGAAACCCTAGTATTAAATTTACGGTAACCCCTCCTATCATTATTATGAGTCGTTGCCAGGCAGGTTTCGATCTAAATTCCCAGGGTTTGGGCTCCTCTGCCATCTGTTCCTTATCCATACTCTCATCAATCATTCCGGCAATCTTCACATAGCCACCCAACGGTAACCATCCTATTCCATAAACCGTTTCACCTATTTTCTTTTTGAAAAGTGCATATTTTACATCGAAAAAGAGAAAGAACTTTTCAACACGGGTTTTAAATAGCTTGGCAGGTATAAAGTGTCCTAATTCATGAAGGACAATAAGGAAGGATAAACTAAGTAATAGACCAAGGGTCTTAATTAAAATCGGACTCATAAAATCGTATCTACAACATTTTTAAAAACACGCAAAAGTACGGTTTTCATTTTACTATATAAAGACACCTTTTGATACCCGTATTTTTTTAAGAATCTTTTAAGACCTTCCCTTTAAAAAATACAGATTTGAAGTACCAAAATTGCGTAATTTTGTATCGCTTGATTTTTTAGATATATGCTCTCATTTTTCAAAAAATTTAAGATCCTCGGGATCACTCTTTTAATCCTTTCTGCCATTATTATTACCTTATTTTATAATGCTTTAAAACCAGAACAAAAATTGCGTATTTACCAACCGTCAGATGTGAATACAGAATTGGTAGACGAGTCCATGCAGCATGTACGCAGGTACCATACGATTTCCCCTTTTAAACTCATTAATCAGAATGGAGATACTATTACCGAAAAAAATTATGAGAACAAAATCTATATAGCCGACTTCTTTTTTACCACTTGCCCTACCATTTGCCCGATCATGACCGACAATATGGTTGAGATACAAGATAAGATCTTGAATGAGCCAGATGTAATGCTATTATCTCATTCTGTAACTCCAAATGTTGATTCAGTAGCACAGCTTAAAAAATATGCACTTGAAAAAGGAGTAATTGATACAAAATGGAATTTGGTTACAGGCGATAAGAAGCAAATCTATCAGCTTGCTAGAAAATCATACCTGGCGGTTAAAAATGACGGAGATGGTGGATCTTACGATATGATTCATACGGAGAATTTTATTCTTGTAGATAAGGAGAAGCGCATCAGAGGTTTTTACGATGGAACAAATCCCGAAGAGATTGAAAAATTACTGAAAGATCTTGAAATACTTAAACAAGAATACTAATTAACCACTATAAACAGGTCACTTTTCCTAAAATTCTAAAAACCCTATTCTGAACTTCCCTATCCTGTTTTTTTATACTATTTTTGTCTTAATTAAAATGAATCTAAATAAAAATTGAAGGCAACAGTAGCAAATCTGAAGCGTGGAGAAAAGGGAATTATAAAAGATGTTTCTTCCGATCTTATACCCATCAAATTATTTGAAATGGGATGCCTTCCGGGAAATACTGTTGAACTTATACAATATGCTCCGTTTCATGATCCCATGTACATTAATATAAACGGGGCCTTTCTAGCGATACGAAAAGAAACTGCTCTTCATATTGAAATAGAAATTATTTCGGAAAATACTCTTCTATGAGCAAGCAAATTAAAGTAGCCCTCATAGGCAATCCAAATACGGGTAAAACCTCTGTTTTTAATCAATTAACGGGTTTAAATCAAAAGGTAGGAAACTATCCGGGAATCACAGTTGAAAAAAAAGAAGGCATTTGCAAACTCCCTCGTGGGATAAAAGCACATATTCTAGATCTTCCTGGTACATATAGTTTAAACGCTACCTCGCTTGATGAGAATGTGGTAATTGAATTACTGCTCAATAAGAATGATAAAGATTTTCCGGATGTTGCTATTCTTGTAACCGATATTGAAAATCTTAAACGCAATCTTTTACTCTTTACACAAATTAAAGATCTAGAGATTCCGGTCATCCTGGTAGTGAATATGGCAGACCGGATGAAGCGTAAAGGAATTAGCTTGGACATTTCACTGCTTGAAGACAAGCTTAAAACCCGCATCGCGTTGGTGAGTACCAGACAGGGTACAGGAATAGATCACATTAAAGAGTTAATTCTTGATTACAAAAACCTTTCTACGGAGCCATGCGTTAATGCTAGTGTAATTGATCCTGAATATTTTGAAGGTCTTCGAAGTGCGTTTCCTAAACAATCGATCTATAAATTATGGTTGGTGATCACTCAGGATGTAAACTTTGTAAAGCTGGACCGAAAGCTGGTAAAAGATACCTCCAGTTTTTCTACGAAACCAAAGTCTGAATTAAAAAGGCTACAGCAAAAAGAGACTATTGTACGGTATCAATTCATCAATGGTGTTCTTAAAGAAGGTTATAAAGTTGACATAAACGCCGCTAAAGACCTGCGGAGCCGCTTGGACAGAATACTTACGCATAAGGTCTACGGATATCTTATTTTCTTCTTTATACTTCTTACAATTTTTCAGGCGATCTACGATTGGAGTGGTTACCCTATGGATCTCATTGATGGTCTTTTTGCTAGTTTTAGCGACTGGTCAAAGAACACCCTCCCTTCAGGTGCTTTTACAAATCTCATTGCCGAAGGCATCATCCCGGGACTTGGCGGGATCGTGATTTTCATTCCACAAATTGCTTTCTTATTTCTCTTTATCTCCATTTTAGAAGAAACCGGCTATATGAGTCGCGTAGTCTTCCTCATGGATCGAATTATGCGTCGTTTTGGTTTAAGTGGCAAAAGTGTTGTCCCTCTAATTTCAGGTACCGCTTGTGCAATTCCGGCAGTAATGGCTACGCGTAATATTGAAAACTGGAAAGAACGCCTAATCACTATTCTTGTCACCCCATTTACCACTTGCTCTGCGCGGCTTCCGGTTTACCTGATCATTATAGCACTGGTTATTCCCAATAAAACATTTTTAGGGCTCAACTTGCAGGGTTTAACACTTATGTTACTCTACCTGATAGGTTTTGGTACTGCTGTACTTTCCGCATGGTTATTAAATAAGTTCTTGCGAATAAAGACTCGAAGTTTTTTCGTGGTTGAAATGCCCAATTATAAATTACCCTTACTCAGAAATGTTGCTTACACGGTTATAGAGAAGACCAAAAGTTTTGTTCTTGGAGCGGGTAAAATCATTTTGGCGATCTCCATCGTACTTTGGTTTTTAGCCTCTAACGGACCTTCAGACAAGTTTACAAATGCCGACCAAATTGTACGTTCACAGACTGAAAATGAAAATTTAACTCCTGAAGAACTCAATACTAAGATTGCATCTTATAAACTTTCCAATTCGTATATTGGAATTGTAGGCAAGGCGATTGAACCTGCTATCGAGCCCCTAGGTTATGATTGGAAAATCGGGATTGCACTTATTAGTTCTTTTGCCGCAAGAGAGGTTTTTGTAGGTACGCTGGCTACTATATATAGCGTAGGAAATGATGAGGAAGAAACCATAAAAAATCGAATGGCAGCAGAAGTTCGTGAAGAAGACGGTACTGCGCTTTTTAATCTTGCCTCGGGCATCTCTTTACTCCTTTTCTACGCTTTTGCCATGCAATGCATGAGCACACTCGCTATTGTGAAGAAAGAAACAAATACCTGGAAATGGCCTATAATTCAATTAGTGGTCATGACCTTTTTTGCATACCTGGTGGCACTTATTACCTATCAACTCCTTAAATAGATAAATCCCATTTTATATACACGATACAAAATTTTGTATCTTTTCTTGGCAAAGAAAATCAGCTTGCCATAATGACCGCTATCCCAAAGAAACTTCAGTACGTACTTATATCAATCGTCTTTTTGACATTTTTTGTTATTTCATTTATTACCAATATTCTAAACTCGATTATAACTGATGTTCGCGATAGTTTTGAGTTGAGTTTGACTGCAACTGGCTTTCTTCCCTTTTCTTTTTTTATTGCCTACGGGGTGATGTCTGTTCCAGCCGGATTTCTCGCAGAAAAATTTCGCGAAAAATCAATATTAATAGGTTCATTTTTGCTAGTCGCTTTAGCATCGATGGGGTTCACGCTCTTACCTTCGTATACTACTTTTCTAACCACACTTTTTTTATTAGGTTGTGGTATGGCTGTTGTTCAGGTAGTGATCAATCCATTACTACGAAGTGCCGGAGGCGAAGCAAACTTTGCATTTAATTCGGTAATCGCCCAACTCGTTTTTGGCATCGCGTCTTTTACGAGTCCATATGTATATCAATCCATTATTGCGAAAGACTCTCATTGGTTCGCCGAACAACTTATCACTTGGTTACCTGTAGAACTCTCATGGGTGGGGCTTTATGTACTTTTTGCATTTATTACGTTGGTTTTAGTTGGTATTATTTGGGTAGTAAAGTTTCCGGTATTTGAAAAAGCCAAAAACGAAAAGGTAGGAACCGTAGTTAATTATTTTAGAATTCTTAAGAACAGAACTGCTTTATTATTTTTTGCAGGAATCTTTTCTTATGTGGGAATCGAGCAAGGAATTGGAAATTGGATCGCAGCATTTTTAGAGCAATATCATAGAATTGACCCTCAACTGCAAGGCGCTGAAGTAGTATCTTTTTTTTGGGGAATGTTAACCCTTGGATGCCTGTTGGGACTTTTACTTCTCAAATTTTTTGGTAGCAAACAGGTTCTTATTGCCTTTACCTCCTTAACCATTTTTTCGTTACTCCTTGCTCTGTTTGGAAATCGTTCTGTAACTCTTTATGCATTTCCGGCTACCGGATTTTTTATTTCTGTTATGTGGTCCATCATTTTCTCTTTGGGTCTTAACTCGGTTCGGGAACATCATGGGGCACTATCTGGTGTTCTCTGTACAGGTATTGCGGGAGGAGCTATCATACCTTTACTCATAGGGTGGATTAGTGAATACGCTTCCATACGTTTAGGAATGTTATTTATGCTCATACCTCTACTCTATATTTTAAGCATTGGTTTTTGGGCAAAACCTATTATAAAAAATAAGACCATTTCCTTAAAAAATAACAGAGACATATGATATTAGGCATTGACATTGGAGGGCACGCCATAAAAGCAGGACTGCTTGACAAAGATAAACTCATTCAAACCTATCGTACCGACATCAGAGGGGACGAGGATGTCAGCACTTTTTTAGACAAAGTAAAATCAACCATCGAAAAATTTCCAATATCGCATATTCAGTCCATTGGTATAGGGGTTCCGGGCATTGTTGATCCTCATTCTGGTGAAGTATTTGATATTCAGAATATTTCTAGCCTTAAAAAGGTGGCACTCAAAGAAATTCTGGAAGTAACTTTTAATAAATCTGTATTTGTAAATAATGATGCGAATTGTTTTGCTCTAGGTGAAAATTATTTTGGATTAGGCACAAACTATACTCATTTTTTAGGAGTGACTCTGGGTACGGGTCTTGGTACTGGAATTATTATCAATAAACAGTTGTACTCTGGAGTATTTTGTGGTGCAGGGGAAATTGGTATGCTTCCTTACAAAGGAGGAATACTAGAAGAATACACCGGAAGCTTTTTCTTCGAAAAACATAAAATAACCGGGGAAGAAGCTTATAATAAGGCGATGGGCAACGATCAAAAGACACTCACTCTTTTTAATGAATTTGGTAAACATCTTGGGTATGCAATTCAAATCATGTTGCATGCTTACGCTCCGGAAGCTATCGTACTGGGAGGCGCCATTTCCAAATCATTCCCCTTTTTTGAATCGGCTATGAGACTTGAAGTTGCGAAATTTCCTTTTAAAAAACAGTTGTCTGATTTTGAGATTTTTGTGTCACAAAAAAACGATATGGGAATTTTGGGGGCAGCTGCATTATGTCTCCAATCCGGAAACAAATAATAGTATAAATTTTGTACTTTTATAACCACATTAATCTTTATGGACTCTATTATACAAAACATACTGGTATATCTTACAGTTATCATCGCAGTAACTTATTTAATTAAAAAGTTCTTCTTTCCTCAATACAGTTTCACCGGTAAGAAAAAGATCGCTAGCAAAGCATGCGGAAAAGATGGATGTGGCTGTCATTAGGAAGGGCAATTCGTTAAAAAAATAATAAATCATCCTTAATTTATTCTAAATACCCCTTGTGGTTCTGGTTGTGATGTTTTACTTCGTTCCGAACAAACAACCAATTGATGAAATTACATTCTAAAAACCTATTCGTTTCTTTTTTTTGTCTATTTAATCTTACTGTTTACGGACAAACTATTACTTCCAGAATCATTGATGCTACAACTAAAGAGCCCGTACCTTATGTTACGATCTTATTGGCCAACAAAAAAGGTGTTATAACAAATGAAGAAGGAAGGTTTAGTCTTCAACTTCGAGAAAACACCCAGGCTTCAGATACGCTTTTTATTTCTTGTATGGGCTATGAAACTATTGCAAAGCCTCTCGACCAATTTAATGAGGAAGTGATTTTATTGCATCCGAAAGCTATTGAATTGAACGACGTTTTTGTGAGCAATAAAAATTATTCCGCAGATGAAATCATTGAAAAAGTAAAAGAGCAGATGAGTCAAAATTACGATCAGGAATTCACGCGTAAAAGGCTTTTTTTGAGAGAATCAGATTTCCAAAACCTCTCCCGAACCAATTATACGTTTAAAAAATCTACTATCCCGGCATTAAACAAGCAATTTCTGGATAGTGTACTTACTACAATTCCGAAAAAATACGCATACTACTCTGAAATTCTTTGCGATTACTATGGGAATCTGGAAGATGAAAAACAAAAAATTAAACTTATAAAAGCTTCTGAACTGTATGACAAGAAAAATGAGATCGGAATACAAGCTATGGAAAAAAAGTTCAATGAAATTCTAAAAAAGAATATCAAACCGGATTCCTATCTTAAAATAAAATCAGGATGGTTCGGAACAAAAGTAGACGCCGACGAGGTCTTGAATACCGAGGAAGCAGATACAGAAGCCCTTGAAAAAGAGCTTAAGCAGGAAAAGGCGAAAGAAGAAGAACGAAAAAATTTCGCTGAATACAGAAAGAAGACTGTACACGGACTCATGCAAAAGTTGTTTTATACAGACGATACCGATCTTAACTTCATCCGCAAGTCCAGAAAATACAAATTTGAACTTACAGATTACAGTTACATTGGCAACCAACCCGTATATGTCATTCATTTTGAGCCTAAAAGAAATGCAGATTACAAGGGAACTTTATATGTGAATATTGATGATTTTGCGGTGCTCCGTGCCGATTATGAAAATGTACAGCCTTTGCGAAACTTTAATCTTTTAGGAATTTCTTTCAGCGAATATCTTTCCAAGGGTAAAATGATTTTTTCTAAAAATAATAATGAAAAATACTCCCTTCTGTATCTGGAACACGAAACAGGAGGAAAATTTGGTATCCGCCGTCCGTTGAAAATAGTAGAGAAAAACAAACACGTAAAAGGCCGTCGGAAACAGAACGAATTAGAAGTAAAATTAGACATGGCTACAACAGCAACCCGTAAGTATGAATTGGTGGTATTTGATGCAGAAAAAATTACTGCTTCCTATTTTGAAAGTATTCCGGAGAAAAATGATCAGCTACCTACTTACATGCCTTCTTACGATCCCGACTTCTGGAAGGGATATAATATCATAGAACCTAATCAGGCTATTAAAGAATTTACCGCTAAATAACCCTGAAGTTCCAAAAAAAATTTGAATGATGATGATCTATTGAAAGACGTTTAGGCTTTCGCGATCCGATTGTAAACAACAGGTATTTTTAATATCTTCATAAACACTAAAATCAAATCAATTTTTTCATAATGAAATATCTCTATTCTTTCTTTGCACTCCTCTCTGGAATAAGTCTAATGGCTCAAGGCACCCAATTATTGCGACAGCCAACGATTTCTGATAATGAAATTGTATTTGTTTATGCAAATGATCTTTGGAAATCCACAGTAAATGGCGGCAATGCTATACGGCTAACCAGCAATGAAGGAAGAGAGTTTGCTCCCCATTTTTCCAAGGATGGGAAATGGATCGCATTTACTGCCGAGTACGATGGAAATCTTGATGTTTATGTAATACCTAATGAGGGCGGTAGCCCTAAAAGATTGACTTGGCATCCTTCGAATGATATGGTTCAGGGATGGGCACCAGATGGGAGTATTCTTTTTAGCTCTTCTCGAGAAAGACATCCTACCCAAATCAATAAATTTTACACTGTAGCTTTGGAAGGTGGCATGCCAAAGGCTATTGAAATTCCAAGAGCCGCTTATGGAGAGTTTAATGCTACCGGTTCGCATATTGCTTATGTTCCCATTACTTCATGGGACGCCGAGTGGAGAAATTATCGTGGCGGGCAGGCAATGCCTATTTGGATTGTAGATATGAAAACCAAAGAACTCACTACCACACCCCAAAAAACCGGAGAAAGACATCTAGACCCTATATGGTTTGACAATAAAGTATTTTATTTATCAGAACGGGATTATGCCAGTAATATCTGGTCTTACGATCCTGTGACAAATACAGAGGCACAACATACATTTCATAAAAAATTCGATGTAAAAAGTCTGGATGCAGATTCCAAACAGATCATTTATGAACAAGGAGGCTATTTACATCTCCTGAATCCTTCAAGCGGTGAAACGCAGCAACTTAGAATTGATATTAGAGGTGATATGAATTTTGCCAGAAGCAGATGGCAAGACGTGAAAGGCAGCAGGCTTCAAAACCCTTATCTCTCCCCTACCGGTAAACGCGCTATTTTTGAATATCGCGGAGAAGTATTTACGGTTCCTAAGGAAAAAGGAAGCTGGCGTAATTTAACCAATTCTTCAGGGATTGCCGATCGCTCTCCTGTCTGGTCTCCAAAGGGTGATAAAGTTGCTTGGTTTTCAGATAAAGACGGTGAATATGCACTAATAATCGCAAACCAGTACGGCAAAATCGATAAAACTATTTCTTTACCAGACCCGACTTTTTATTACCGTCCTGAATGGGCTTCAACCGGCGATCACATTGCTTATACTGATACCGATTATAACATCTGGGTTGTCGATATTAATAGCGGAAAAGCAGAAAAAGCTGCTACTGATCGCTATGCACATCCTAATAGAACTATGAATCCGGTTTGGTCCCCAGATGGAAAATGGATCGCCTATGCCAAACAACTTGAAAGCCATTTTAAAGCCATTTTTGCTTACAATGTTTCTACAAAGGAAACTATTCAAATTACAGACGGTATTGCCGACGCCATTAGTCCGGTTTGGGATGAGAATGGTAAATACCTCTATTTTCTGGCCAGTACAAACTATGGTTTAAATTCAGGCTGGCTGGATATGAGTTCCTACGACCCTGATACTACAAGAAATTTATACGCGATTGTATTATCTAAAAAAGATAAAGCTCCTAACCTGCCTGAAAGTGACGAAGAAAAATTGGCCGCTTCAAAAAAAGAAAGCGCTGGAGGAAAGGATAATAAAAAAGATAAAAAGTCAGAAGAACAAGAATCTTCTGTTACAGTCACCATAGACAAAGAGGACCTCTGGAAGCGAATCGTGTCTTTAAAACTGGATGACAAGAATTATGTAGGATTGGAAAAAGCACCAAAACATAAAGTATTTGTTGCAGAAGCGGTACCTGAGGGCAGAGGCGTAATTGTTCACCTGTACGATGTAGAAAAAATGGAAGCTACAGAATTTGCTTCTGGAGTGAACGCAATTACGGTCTCTGAAGACCGAAAGCAAGTACTATGGAGAAAAGGAGACAATTGGTTTATAAATGAAACCTCATCACCACCTAAGAACGGGGATGGAAAACTTAGTATAGACCTTAAAATTAAGATAGATCCTCAGGAAGAATATAAACAAATATTTAAAGAAGGGTGGCGCTTCATGAGAGATTTTCTATATGTTGATAATATACATGGCGCGCCCTGGGATAAAATTTATGAATGGTATTCTCCATGGATCGATCATGTTCGTCACCGTACAGACCTAAACTATGTGGTAGATATTATGAGCGGTGAAGTAGCTATCGGTCATTCGTATGTCTACGGTGGTGATTTTCCTGATATTGATCAGGTTCCAGTCGGGTTGCTCGGTTGCGACCTTATTGAAGAAAATGGCTTTTATAAAATCTCCAAAATTTATACCGGTGAAAACTGGAATCCAAATACCGAAGCGCCACTGGCTATACCCGGCCTGGATGTTAACGAAGGTGATTATTTAGTTGCAGTCAACAATACTCCTTTAGAAGCACCTACAAATCCGTACAGTCTTTTTGAGCAAACTGCAGGCAGAACAATTACCATCAAAGTAAATGCTAAACCTTCACTTACCAATGCCAGAGAGTTGTTGGTAACACCTATTCGAAACGAAAGAAATTTACGAACCATTGATTGGGTGGAAGGTAATCGCAAACTGGTAGACGAATTATCTGAGGGCAAACTGGCTTATGTATATGTTCCAAACACAGGTGGTAGTGGTTTTACTTCTTTTAACCGCTATTATTTTTCGCAGCAGGATAAAAAAGGAGTGATCGTCGATGAAAGAAATAATGGTGGAGGTTCTGCAGCTGATTATATGATTGATATCATGTCTAGAAAGCCTTTTGGTTATTTCAATAGTAAAGCAAATGATCGCAGACCCTGGACAACACCTATCTCGGGAATTTGGGGACCAAAAGTAATGCTAATCAATGAAAGGTCTGGTTCCGGTGGAGATTTGCTTCCTTATATGTTCAAAATGGCAGAATTAGGTCCTCTGGTGGGCACCCGAACCTGGGGTGGCCTCGTAGGTACCTGGGATACACCTGCATTTATAGATGGTGGGAGAATGGTGGCTCCAAGAGGTGGATTTTATGACATTAATGGGGAATGGGCCGTGGAAGGTGAAGGAATAGCGCCCGATATTGAAGTAATTCAGGAACCAAAATTAGTATTACAAGGGAAAGACCCTCAATTAGAGCGCGGTGTCGAAGAGGCGCTGAAATTATTAAAGACTAAAGAATTTAGAATAAAACCAGAACCTGATGCACCAGTTCGCTGGAAAAGACCCGATGGTTATGACAATGAGTAAACATCACTGTATTCAAAAAAAAGAGCCCGTAATTGCAGGCTCTTTTTTTAGTATTCGTTTTTCTCTTAGTTACTTACACCAGAAAAACTTTGCACGATCTTTAGTCTAAGTTTGCGCATATAATCGTCTTCAAGCCAGTTTCGATAATTCTTAGTACTGTTCATAATTAAATACGTGTATTGTTTTACTCTGTATGCAATATCTTCTCTAAGCAAAAAGGCAAGATTTCTTGCTTCGCTTGCATTCTCAGCATTCTCAACACACATTTTAGCATGCTGCTCTATCGACCATTTTAAGGCAGTTTTAGAAGGGCGCCCCTGAGAAAGCGCTTTTTTATAAGCTGCTTTGATATCAAAGTCAACATCGCTGGTGTTGCTGAATTTAGCCCTTAGTTCATCGGACATTTCAAAAATAAAATGCCTTTCAATCTCTTCGTCCGAACTTATATTTTCAAGGAAATAATCGGGATGATGAAAGATCTCCTGCCAGTCTATGGGTGCATCCCATGGTCCAAACCGTGCTACGTTATTACCAAGATCTATGATCTGAAAGGAAGATTTATCCGGAAGCACCCTGGATCCTCTACCAATCATTTGAAAATAAAGTGTTAGTGATCGTGTTGCGCGATTCAAAATAACGGTTTCCACAGTTGGTTCATCAAAACCTGTGGTCAAAATACTTACGGAGGTAAGAATAGCATCTGGTGTTTTTTTGAACCATTTAAGGATTTCTTTCCGTTCCTTTTCTGTATTGGTGTTATCGAGATGTCGTATTGAATATCCCGCTCTGCGAAAAGTATCGTAAACAAATAAGGATGTATTAATCCCGTTATTAAAAATAAGTGTTTTAGTGCCTCTTGCTTTCTCTTCGTAGGCAGTAATTAATTTAGCCTGCATCCCATCAGCCGTATATAATTCTTCTGATGACTTTACAGTATAATCTCCATTCACACCCACTTGTAAACTCTGTAAGCCTACATCATACCTAAATACCTGCGGTTCTGCTAAAAAACCTTTTTTTACCAGTGATGAAATGCTCTCCCCTACAAGTAATTCCTCATAATGATCTTTCATGGGAAGCTTAATGTTAGAGCTCAGCGGCGTCGCCGTCACACCCAGGATAAGTGCTTTGTTGAAATAACTAAACAACTTACGGAATGAATTGTAATGAGCTTCATCAATAATAACAAGCCCAATATCCTTCATGGTAAATTTTTTGTCCTGCAAACGATTGGCTAGCGTTTCTACCATCGCTACAAAACACATATATTCATCCTGATCGGGAAGTTCCTTTACCTTGCTGTTGATAACCTTGTTCTTAACCCCAAAACCGCTTAACATTCGAGAGGTTTGAATGCTTAGTTCTATTCGGTGCGTAAGAACCAAAACCTTTTGTTTGCGGTTATTGATGAATCTACGAACTATCTCAGAAAAGATAACAGTTTTACCACCTCCGGTCGGTAATTGATACAAGATATTACCATTGGGTCCAACTGCATCAATTTTAGAAAAAATTGCATCCAGATCTTTGAGTTGATAGTCATACAACTCTTTTTCTTTTACAGTATCGATAATTACTTGATTCTCCATTCAATTCGATCAAACGTGCAAAATTAAGGTATTTTTAAGGTTACCAGCAATTTTTTAGACAGTTTTGGCATTTTATTCGATATCCAGAAAAAACACCTTTAAAGCCTCATGCCTAAACCTCAATATACGTAAGGAATCTTGTTTTGATATTTTTGATTACCTTTAAGGTGATTCCAATAATCCTACAATTTATCAATAAGAAAAAAATGTCATTTAGACCATACTAACCTTATATCTAAACCAAACTCTATGAATATTCTGGATAAAATAGGCTTAGGAGATGCCAATTTTTTAAAAAAACTTCATCTGGATCAGATAGCTTCCTCTGAAAAACTAAGTGATCCTACAGCGCTAAAGGAAATAATAGAATATAAAGTACCTCCCGTTATCATCCTTGAAAGTGACGCAACCAACCTAAAATTGCGAAGTAGCGCCAACCTTTCACACACCACACAACTTTTCAATGAGCCAGGTGATAAGGACGATGATGGAATTTTAGGTGACACTACAAATACTACCTCAGTATTAAAATTCAATGCTAATAACCCTGTACTCAAACACGCACTTTTCTTTGGAGTGACCGCAGGTGCTTCTGGCAACCTTAAAGGTGTTGATTTTGGAATAGAAACAGGAGCAACTTTAAGAACTGTTGCCTATTTTAAGCATTCAAAGGATGAAAAAGTAAAAGATGCACTCCTAAGTGATCTTAAAGGGATGTCTTTTGGTTATTTCTTACCACAGGTAAAAAAATTAAAAGTAGGAGAAGCACTTGCAGTCGTCACCAATGCGAGTTTGGGCTTATCACTTTCTTTTGAAACTACAGACGTCGTATCTGCTGGTCTTAATGGATTAACTGAATTTATTGAAAGCAGTGAAAGCATTGCACTCGATATAGATCTGGGTGCCGAAATTGGGGTGAATTTTTCGCTGAAAGGTAATTATGAACTCATTTTTTCTAAAGTTTCAGGAACACGTTACGGACTCTATGTGAAAAGTGCTGTGGCTTCTGAAACAAAAGCAAGTGCTGCGTTTGGAGCTTCTGCAGCCTTTAATAATCCGAAGGCGGTTTCCGATTATCTAGAAAAGCAACTTGACAAATTATTAGAAGCTGTCACAACTCTTGATGGCGAAGAGTTGGGCGATCTCGAAAAGAAATTAAAGGATGCTTCCTCGAACAATCTTGGCGTAATAGACCTTGAAGAGAATGAGCAGAAAATTGTCAATTTTCTGATTGATCGCCTGAAGCTTAAAGACGAATTAGATAAAGTGACCGGGTTGCTGAATAAAATAGGAGCTATTAGAGGTGAAGTCAAAACAAAAATAGCGGAAGCGGCAAAGTCTAAGATCGAAGCAGGGTTTAACTACGAATATTCAAGAATTAGCTCTACCGATATTCTTTTAGAAGCCGAAATGGACGAAAGTATTCTCACTAAAACTCATGAGAATCTTATTTTATTCAATACAACTCCTTTCATTGATCTGGCAACAAAATCGACTAACAAGAACAAAATAAGCGTAAAAGAATACCTAAAAGAAAAGAGTCTTTCTATTTCTCGTGCCTGGGGAATTTCATTAGGGATAGGAAAGTACAAGTTCGGAAGTAAAGACACCACGGAAATAGAACGTAAAATACAGGAGACGATCATCAACCAGGAAAAGGTTGAGAAGGTGGCTTTTGACGGTATTCGTAAGTATGAAGAATCGGGAGACCTGGGCGGATTCGGTAATGATTACTGGGTGGCTTTCAATGCTTCCATGGATGAGTTTAGAAAAAATCCGACTGTAGCCGATTTTGATTTCGGATTCACCTTCTTCCTTGAACATCGAGAGGGAAAGTTGAGAAGATCAGAAAAAAAGAAATTCATTCAGATTATGGACATGGCTGTGCTTTGGAATATTTTGAATGATGAAGAAGTTGATGACCGAGCCGAGGAGCTTTGGAGCATTTTAAATCGGAAAAATAAATCTGAAGATATCACATTTACCTTCAAACTTGATTTTTCTTCGGAAGCGTTTGACAGTTTAAAAGCAGATTGGGCAAACCTTCTTACAAGCCAACCAGACAGAAACCTCAGACTTCTATCGCAGGCATTTGGTAAAGCAATGCCTTATGATGCAGATTTCAAATATCGAAAAGATCGTCAACTTCGTGGGCAGGCATATGGTGAACTCTGGAATTACTATTTTAGAAATGAAGGTTTTAATGGACTTCCAGATAGGGCAGGCTTCGCTGCTTACAGTCAAAAAGCAGAAGCGTATTTTAAATCACGTGAATTCGATCTGGCGCGAATTGAGGGCAAATATGATAGTCCTAATCAAGCAGGTGACAACAAATGGTTTGGTGGTATTATTCGAATAAACAATCCAGCGAAAAATATCAAGAGTTTTATGAATGGGCTCAAGAGTCTTTTGTTTGCTATTCAATCTAAAGACCCCAAATATGACAAGGTTGTTAAAAGAGCTTTTGAAGAGATGCAAAAAGGATGGGCTTTCAAATTTTGCATTAAAGCCTTAGGTGTTTATTTTATAGACATGGCTCGTATTAAAGGCATCGCTAATACTATAGAGTCTCAATTGGAGATCACCTATACCGATAAAGATGGAAAACAAAAAGCGATACTCCTTAAAAAAAAGAACTAAAATGAAGTGAATCAGGTAAGTTTCTCATTCTTTCTAAAAGGAATTAGTAAGGGTTACTTATCTACTTATTTTATGTAAAATACAACTCTAAGCCCGTTTCTTTAACGTTCTTCGTCTTTGCATGGTAATTCAAATACAATTTACCCATCATCGGGTATTTCTTCCCCCCGACAGCTAGACTATATTGAGCGCTGAATATAATTCTATGATGCATCTTATATAGTGTTTAGATCCGAATGAGAGCGAGATGTGCTTTGAAAAAATGTCAAATAAAAAATTATGATACGAATTGCCTTTGCTGAAGATCATACCGCCCTCATTGAAGGGATTCAACTGTTTTTGGAATATGAAGAAGATATTGAAATGGTAGGAATGGCGACCAATGGCAAAGAATTACTGGAAATTGTAGCCAGAAAAAGACCCCATGTAGTAATTACAGATATTCGTATGCCAATTATGGATGGGATTGCAGCTACAAAGGAGATCTGCAGGTGCTATTCACAAACGAAAGTGATCGCATTTACTATGTTTGAACAGGATCAGGCTATTATAGAAATGTTGCAGGCAGGAGCTTCTGGATATCTTTTAAAAAATTCCAGTTTAAAAGAACTCCTTGCAGCTATCAGAACAGTAGCCCAAGGAAACACTTTCTACGATGCCACTATTGTTCTTCCAGAGCTTAAAAACTCACATAAAAACAGTGTGCTTACCAAACGACAAATCGAGATTTTAAAATTGATTGCTCAAGGAAAAACCAATCAGGAAATAGCTGATCTCTTATTTATTGGAAAAAGTACCGTGGAAACGCATCGTAAGAATATGATCCGCACATTGGGTCTTCAAGGCTCCGGAGAACTTCTAAGATATGCATTAGAAAAAAAATACAAATTCATTTAACTTTTCTTTCAAAATCCCCAGGAATGGGTATTATATGCCTCAATGCATTTCGCTTAATTCGTACCTATAATTCAAAACAAATATGAGTATGAATCAAGCAGACCGGATTTACAAAAGAATGTTTCGCAGACATTTCACAAATCATAACGCTAATTTTCCACCCAGTCAACCTATCTCTCTAGGCGATTTTGGCTTCATGAAATCAGGGTACTTTATTCCCATGGGAAATATAAGATCTAGCTTCGGATTAAATTTCGACGTTGTTAAAGATCAGGATCCAACTTATGAAAGCTTTAAATCCAGCGATTCAGTTTCAGTAGCGTTGATCTCTAAAGGAGCCATCGGAAACTCTGGGGTTCCGGCAGTTAAGGCAGGACTAGAAATTAAATTTGAAAAGGAAAAATCTTTGTTCTTTTCGTCCGCAGAGGTAAGATATAACTACATTCAAGATCTTATTAATCTGGGAAAAGAGATCAAGAAATTATATCGACAAAAAAAATGGAAGAAAAGATACGTACTTATTAGTGCGGTATTGGAGGGTACAAATACGATGCTTGCAATTTCCGGAAGTTCTAATGCCGAAGTTAAAATTGAAGCAAAAAGTGACAGTGTTAAGCAAATCGAATTAAGTGATGCGTCTATTGGTCTAAATATTACAAGGGCATCGAAAACAGCTTATGAAATTGTTTCAAATGGTGAATTGCAAATTGGTTTCAGACTTTCCAGATTATATAACCCTTTGTTCTCTGGTCCAGAACTTAAAACATATTCTGTAAAGGGTATCAACGAGAAAATGGATGAAGACCCGAAAATCGATAAGGAAAATTTGATCTTTGGAGATATTCCTCCTGGCTATTTCGAGGAAATAGACCTTGACTGAATTTATCCATAAATAATTAAAAGCAACCTCAAATTTACAAGGTTGCTTTTACAGTGTGGGGGTAATTGTAAATCTTAACTTTTCTGAAGCTCTCCAGAATTTACCGCATCTTTAAGTGCTACTGTAACTGTTCTAAAAGCACCAAAGAATGTTCGCCCATCGGTACGCTCAATGGTAGCCACTTCAACTCCATTATTGTTGAGAGCAGAATATAGAACTTTTACTTCTACACCGGCTACGGATTTCATATTAGCTATTCCTCCTCTTTTGATGATAAAATTCTTTTTAGGAAAATTTATAAATTGATAATCACCATTATCTACAGCTTTGATCACATAAGTATCTCCTGTCTTAGCTGATTGCTGTGAATAAGAAGTATGAAGTCCTACAAACATCAACATTGAGAATATCGCAATAAAACTATTTCTTAACATAATCAAATTATTTAATTCGTAATTTTTCTTTCTGTTATTACAAATTTAACAATTAATCATATTTTATCAAAGCATATACGATCTAGAAAACGACTAGTCTTTGACCCTATACTTTTCAAACCACGCAAGAGTATGTGCTACCTTAGTGATAAGGTTACTCGGGCGTGCCGCAATACCATGGGATGCTTCCGGTATTTCTACTAATACCGTTTCAATTTTTCGGAGTTTTAACGCGTGATATAGCTGCTTGGCCTCACTGGGTGGTGTACGTAAATCATTCATTCCAACCATAACCATCGTAGGTGTCTCAATATTTCCGACTAGAGAGATGGGTGAAAATTTCCAATAGCCTTCCACATTTTCCCAGGGCTGACCAGGATAACGATAGTTTGCGTATCCGTAATAATTATCGGCAACCAGTGTTTTGCTAATCCAATTCATGACAGGTTTTGCAACAACTGCTGCTTCAAATCGGTTATTTTTTCCTATGATCCATGCTGTCATAATTCCTCCGGCACTACCTCCGGTAACATACAACGCATCTTCGTGCGCAATTCCGATTTTGATCAATTGGTCTACCCCATCCATCACATCATTGTAATCCTCACCGGGGTAATTATTAAAGAGAAGGTTTCCAAATTCCTCTCCGTAACTGGTGCTTCCTCTGGGATTAGGATAGAAAACAATATATCCCGCAGCTGCATATAGCTGGATTTCAGCGGAGAAACGGTTGCCATAATTTAGTATAGGACCGCCATGGTTTTCGACCAGCAAAGGGTACTTTTTTGATGCATCATAAGCAGGTGGATATACGATCCATCCCTGAATGTCACGATTGTCTATACTGCTTTTATACCAGATCTCTTCTACACGCCCGAGTTCTCGGTTTCCCAGAAGATCGTCATTTAGATGTGTAACCAATAAAGGCTTTTCCCATTTTGGTTTTACAACAGCAACTTCAGCAGGATAAGATGGTAAGGAATGTGTATACGTTATGATACCATTATTCGAAACACTAAATGAGCCTCCGGCGTAAGGCCTGCCTATAGAAGTTCCGCCCATATTATTCGCAATTCTTTTAATAGTTCCTTGAAGGTCTATATAATCGATCTTACTATTCCCATGGTCATCGTAAGAAATGTAAAGACCTTTCCCTTTTGCATCCCATTGCATTCCTGAAATAGTGCGATCTAAATTGCCTGATAACAATTGCTTTTCCGAACCATCGCTATTCATTAAGTGTAATCTTCTTAATTGATATGCCTGTATTTTGTCTTCAAAACTCAAATAGGCAATTTTTTTGCCATCAGGAGAAACAACAGGTCTAAAATCAGGCCCCTTTCTATCCGTTAAAGGAGTAATTAATTTTTCATTTAACGATACCTTATATACTTCACTATTAACATAATCGTATTCCCAGTTTTCATTTCTGTTTCCGGAAACATAGAGTTCTTTTCCTCCGGGATGCCATGAGATTGGACCATTATGATTATAATTACCGAAAGTAACTTGTCTTGGCGTACCCCCTTCCGCAGGAATCACAAATACATGATTAAAACCTGGCGAAAGATATCCGCGACCGTCGGCTTCGTGTTTAAGGCGATCTGTTATTCGAGGGCTGTTTGCCCATTTTGCTCCTTTTGGTTTTGGAGGCATTTTTGCGATCACAGGTGGTGCTTGAGATACTTTCATAATAAAAGCGATCTGACTACCGTCTGGAGACCACGCAAGAGATGAAGGACTGTGAGACAATTGAGATAGTCGAGCCGTTTGTTGGCTGTTTTTCCAGTATACATATAGCTCGTTACCCTCGTTTGTTTGGCTTGTAAAAGCAATTCTTGTACCATCTGGAGACCATCTCGCCTGACTTTCATTAGCCTCTCTTGAGGTTAATTTTTGATGGTTGGCGCCTTCAGAAGATATGATCCAGAGGTTTCCCTCAGAACGATCCTCTTGAATATCAAATCCCATTCTTCTATAAACGATCTCTTTCCCATTAGGAGATATCTGCGGATCTGATGCATATTCCAATTCGAAAACATCCAGATAACCGAATACAGTATCCTGACTGTTCTGAGAAAAAACCGTAAGCAAGCTCATGAGAGCTATTATGAATAAATAGTTTCGTGTATACATTTCTATTTTTTTTAAGACTCTTAAACTTACAGGTTCTATCTAAGTTCTACAAGGAGAATTAGTAGAGATCTCAATTAACCTAGTGCTACATCAAGACTCATCATAATCAAAAACCCTCCTATAAAACCAAGTGTAGCTATATCGGTATATTTATCACGTTGTGTTTCTGGAATAACTTCTTCTACTACTACAAAGATCATAGCTCCTGCCGCAAACGCCAATGCATAGGGTAAAATGGGCGTGAAGAAAGTAACTGCCAATGCACCTACGACACCTGCTACCGGCTCTACAATTGCGGATAACTGACCGTACCAAAAACTCTTTTTACGGCTTACACCCTGTCTGCGCAATGGCATAGAAACGGCAATACCTTCGGGAAAGTTTTGAATTCCTATTCCCAATGCTAATACAACTGCACCCGCAATAGATGCTTCTGGTATTCCTGCAGCAACACCCCCAAATAATACTCCAACAGCAAGACCTTCGGGAATGTTGTGTAACGTAATCGCTAAAACGAGTAAGGTGGTTTTGTGCAAATTACTATCAACGCCTTCGCTCTCTTCGGGCTTAAAATTAATGTGTAAGTGAGGTAAGTACTTGTCTAACCCAAACAAAAATAAAGCCCCCATGGCAAAACCAATAGCGGCAGGCATCACCTTGGTGAAACCTTCGCCTTCACTCATTTCAATAGCAGGTGCTAGTAGACTCCAGAAGCTTGCTGCTACCATTACGCCACCGGTAAAACCAAGCATTCCATCTAAAACACTTCGTTTCATCGTCTTAAAAAAGAAAACGAGCGAAGCTCCGGCAGCTGTAATTATCCAAGTGAATAAGGTAGCCAGAAAAGCTCCCAAAACGGGATCCAGAGATTCAAAAAACTCTATAATAGTATCAAACATAATTTAGTTCTTTTGAAGGTAAATATTTTGAGCTGTTGTTGACGATATGCTAATTTCCTGATTACTTTTCTTAACAGTCATTGAAGCGTCAAATGCTTCTATGGCTATTACCTCTACGCTATCACCCAAACTCAAATTCAATTTGTCGAGGTAGCGAAGAAAATCAGAAGAAGAATTTTTTACCCCAACAAAAACACCCTTTTCTCCCTTTTTAAATGAAGCAAGCACCGCCTTCTGAGAGGGAGTGATATTACCCTCTTCATCAGGAATAGGATCTCCGTGAGGGTCCACCTTTGGATAATCTAAAAAAGCATCTAATTCCTGAATTAATTTTTCAGAGCGAACGTGCTCTAACTGTTCTGCCACTTCATGAACCTCATCCCAAGAAAAATTTAATTTTTCTACCAGAAAGACTTCCCATAAGCGATGTTTCCTAACAATACGTGCAGCATTTACTTTTCCCGTATCAGTAAGCTTAACCCCTTGATACTTTTTATATAGAACCAAGTTTTTTTCCGCAAGTTTTTTGAGCATATCTGTTACCGAAGAGGCCTTGGTATCAATGGCAGAAGCAATTTGATTGGTAGACACCCCTTTATTGGCATCTTTCGCAAGATGATAGATAGTTTTGAGATAGTTCTCTTCCGAAAGAGTCATTTTTTTCATTAATACAAAAATACATTTTTATTTGTAAAAACATATTTTTAGATTTGTCTAAAATTTATTTTAGTGAAATTTAAAATTACTTGTTGGCTGATTCTGTTCACCTGCATCCTTAGTGCTCAAAATTCTGGTGCCGTATTTGGTAAAATTGATACGCCAGATGGTCCTGCCAGTTTTGCCAACGTGCTGTTTGAAGATTCTAGTCAGGGAACACTTACTAGGGAAGACGGTACTTTTTATCTCGAAGCAAAGTCAGGTAATTATACATTGTTGATAAAACACCTGGGTTATAAAGTCATTCAAAGGGATATTCAAATTACAGCAGGGCAAAAACTGGAAGTAAACTTACTACTTAGTGAAGATGCTTTAGGTCTTGATCAAGTAGTTGTATCTGCTACAAGAGGGGAGTTATTCAGAAAAGAAGCACCTGTAATTGTCACTGTAACTAACGATCGTATTCTACAGGCAACCCAAGCTATTTCATTATCGGAAGGATTGAATTTTCAACCAGGTCTACGTATGGAAACCAATTGCCAGAATTGTGGCTTCAGTCAGGTACGTATCAACGGATTGGATGGGGCTTATTCCCAAATTCTAATTAATAGCCGCCCTGTTTTTAGTGCTTTGAACGGAGTTTATGGCTTAGATCAAATTCCTGCCAATATCATCGATCGTATTGAAGTAGTTCGTGGCGGAGGTTCTGCACTTTACGGTTCTAATGCCATAGCAGGAACCATAAATATTATCACCAAAGAGCCTATAGAAAACTCCTTTACGGTTAATACCAATTTAGGTATTTTGAACGACCGATCGTTTGACAGATCAGTTGCTTTTAACGGAGCCGTAATTTCTAATGATTTTAATTCAGGGATCACCCTTTATGGCCTTTACAGAAATAGAGACCCTTATGATGACAACGGTGACGGTTTTAGCGAAATCACGAAGATGGAAAATTTGACTTTTGGATTCAACAGTTACTATAAACCCGGAGAACGTAGTAAACTCTCGCTCGATTTTTTTACTACAGATGAATTTAGAAGAGGAGGAAATAATTTTGACCTTCAACCATTTGAAGCCGATATTACTGAACAAATTGAGTCAGATCTAATAAGCGGGGGTATTACCTATGAAACATATAGTGAAGACCTTTCTAATAAATTTTCTGCTTACGTATCTGCTCAACTATCCAAAAACGACAATTTCTATGGCGGAAGCGGAGAAACCTTAGAAGAAAGTCTAAACGGTTTTGGAAATTCGGAAGACGATACCTGGGTTGCTGGTATGCAATTTTCTCATAAACAAAAGCATTTTCTTGGTAAAGAAGGACTTTTTACTGGCGGTGTTGAATTTAGGTATAACAAAGCGATTGATGCAAAACCCGGTTTTAACGCTTTCATTGATCAAACTGTAAGGGTATACGGTATCTATGCCCAACAAGAATGGCAGGCTACCGAAAAATTAAAAATCCTAGGAGGGCTTCGTGCAGATATTCACAATCTTACGAGGAGTTCGGTAAACCTCAACCCCAGAATAAATGTCTTGTATGCACCAAGTGAATCCTGGCAATTTCGTACGAGTTACGCGAGAGGCTTCAGAGCTCCTCAATATTTCACAGAAGACCTTCATGCGACACTGGCAGCCGGAGAGGTTTCTTTTGTTCGTTTTTTGCCGGGATTGAAATCAGAAACGTCTCATAGTTTTTTAGCTTCAGCCGAGTATACGAGCGATTCCAAGACTTCTGACCTCAGACTAACAGCGGAAGCTTTTTTCACAAGATTAAACGATCCTTTTATTACCGAGCAAGCCACCGAAGAAGAGATTAACGAACTAGGGATCGCAGCCCAGGAGGGACAGTTTATCTACCTGAAGAAAAACAGTACTGGCGCAAGCGTATACGGGGTTAATCTGGAAGGGCAATTTGCCCCAAATGAAAAATGGATTGTACAGAGCGGACTCACACTCCAGCGTTCTGAATATGACACACCAGTGCAATGGAGCGAAGATGAAAATGCGAATACTAATGATGCAGATCAATTTTTCAAATCGCCTAACCTTTACGGGAATCTGGTGGTCACGTACGCCCCGGTTAAAAAATGGCAAAACAACATTTCTGCTGTTTATACCGGAAGTATGTGGGTACCTCATATAGCAGGTTTCATTCCTGAAGACCGACTCGTTAATACAAATGATTTCCTTGAAATAAATCTTAAAACAAGCTATACTTTTGATCTGAAAGACCATTACGGAATACAATTGAGTGCAGGCATACAAAACATTCTAAATAGTTATCAGGACGATTTTGACCTTGGACCATTAAGAGACGCCAATTATGTATATGGCCCTTCTCGACCCCTTACTTTTTTTGTCGGACTTAAATTTGGGACAGACTTATAGTTTCTTTTCCTATTTTTGAAGAAATCCTCGGTTCATGATTAAAAAGATAGTGTTCTTGATATACCTTCTATTTCTCATTCCGCTTCATGCGCAACACTCGTTACTTAATGCAGATGAAATATTGAAACCCGGTGAGGAAAAAGAGTTCTTATTTGCAGCAGATAAAGGTGATGAGATCTCTGTTAAAGTCCAAAAAACGCAAGGCGTTAAAATAGGAGAATTCAGAATTGATCTTTACCCAGATCAACCCGTTTTGATCGAAAATAATATCAAAAAGTTTCAAAAGAATCTGGTGAGCGGTAAAAGAGGTATCTATTACATTACGGTCATAAATACACGAAAAAAACCACTCTCTTATACTTTAGAAGTTCAGTCAAAATCTGTAAATGAAAAAGCATTAAGTATTGCATACAAGATTCAAAAAGATACGACCTATGCCTATTCGACCAGCTATTTGGTGCCAGAGAAAACAGAGAAGATAGCATCTCTACAAAAAGAGAAGTTTTATCTGAACAGCAGGTCAAACGCGTTGATAAAAGGGGGGAAAAACAGAATTATATTTCCTGTAACTTTACCTGAAAATACGATTGAATGGTTTTATGTATTTACTGCATCCCGAGATGAAACGGATATTCAAAATACACTTAAAACATTTGATCTTGCGGGTAGTCTTACCAGATTTATTGATCAGGATAAATCATTACAAAATGCCGTTGCGAGTCTTAATACTCCTCCGGGGGCTGATATTTGTGATATCTATCTTATGAACGAGGCCAATGCCAGGCTATTCATGAACAAAGAAGATTTTGAATACAATCTTGAAGCTTCCCGTGAAAATTATAAATCTGGTATTGTAGAAGTTTCTAAACCATCAAATAAAACCATGTTTTTAGGAATTAATAATCCAGACAATATCTATGGTATTCATGTAAGCTTCGAGATTGTGGCGATTGTCAGAGAAAACACACTTACCTTAAAAAGAATAAACATTCCGGTAATCACCTCTTACAAGGCTCCTTACATTAAATAGTTCTTTTTTTATGTGAAAGGCAATTCGTAACTTTACAGGTTAAGACTATGAAAAAGATTGCCATCATTGGTTCTGGTATTGCGGGGCTGGCCGCAGCCATTCGGTTACGAAATTCTGGATATAACGTCAAGGTATTTGAAGCTAATAGTTATCCTGGTGGAAAATTATCTCAGGTGCAATTGGGAGCATATCGCTTTGACGCGGGTCCATCTTTATTTACCATGCCACATTTTGTAGATGAGATCTTCAAAGATGCTGGCAAGAAACCCACGGATTACTTCTCGTACCTACGCAAAGAGATCATATGTAAATACTATTATGAAGATGGTACGCGCTTCACTGCCTTTGCAGACGAGCAGAAGTTTGCCTGGCATGCCAGTGAAGTTTTTAATACCAGTTCAAAAGAGATCACCAATTATTTAGAAAAAAATAAGAAAAAATATGATTTGACCGCCAGCCTTTTTTTGGAAAAGTCATTACATAAATTAAAAACCTATCTTACAGGGCAGACGCTGAAAGCTGTAGCTAACTTAGGGAGTCTTGATGTATTTTCTACATTGAATGAGGTAAACGAAAAAGCATTTTCTGACCCCAGATTAGTTCAATTATTCAATCGTTTTGCTACTTATAATGGTTCTTCTCCTTATCTCACTCCAGGAATAATGAGTATGATCCCTCACTTAGAACAACATTTTGGCACCTTCTTCCCCAAAAAAGGTATGCATCATATTACCATGAGTTTGTACAAACTTGCAGAAGAAATGGGAGTTGATTTTTATTTTGAGCACGAAGTCGAAAAAATAGAAGTAGAAAATCGTAAAACCAAGGGAATTATTGTAAACGGTAAATTTCATGACGCAGATATTGTGGTAAGCAATATGGATGTGGTTCCAACGTATCGCAAACTTTTAAAATCTGAAAGCGCACCCGAAAAAATACTGAAACAAAAAAGGTCAAGCTCAGCACTCATTTTTTACTGGGGAATGAAAAAAGAATTCCCGGAACTTGATCTCCACAACATTTTCTTCAGCAAAAATTACAACGAAGAATTTAAGGCAATTTTTGAAGATCAAACGGTTTATGAAGATCCAACTGTATATATTAATATTACCAGTAAGGAGAAAAAAGACGATGCCCCAGAAGGATGCGAGACCTGGTTTGTGATGATTAATGTTCCAGGTAATACAGGACAAGACTGGGAGAAAATTACAAGGCAAAGCAGACAACATATCATACACAAATTATCAAGGTTATTGAATAGTGATATCGAAGAATTTATAGAAGTGGAAGCTATACTAAACCCAATTTCTATTGAGAGAAAAACCAGGTCTTATCAGGGTTCCTTATATGGTGCCGCCAGCAATAATAAATTTGCTGCTTTTTTGAGGCATCCCAATTTTAGTCAGCGAATTGAAAACCTTTATTTTTGCGGAGGAAGCGTTCATCCTGGAGGAGGTATTCCCCTTTGTTTATTATCGGGTAAAATAGTGTCAGAATTAATTGATAGAAAAAATTAACTTTACAATCATATGGAGGGAAAGGGAATTTTAGCAATAATAAAACAAGAGAAAGAAAAGATTGCGATCGGTTCTGTTTGGCTTCTTCATATCAGTGCTGTTTTAGGAATTGCTTTTGGTTTTGAAGATTGGTTTATTGCATTAAGCCCGCTTAACCTTTTTCTGCTTTTTGTCTTGATCGTTTGGGTTTCATCAGATAAAAAACAACTTCTTTTATTAATGCTTATTCCATTTTCTATCGGTTTTATAGCGGAGGTTCTGGGCGTTAATTACGGACTCATTTTTGGAGACTATAGTTACGGAGAAAATCTCGGTTTCAAGATTCTTGGTGTTCCGGTACTCATTGGTATCAACTGGGCGATACTTACTTATATCACATCAAATATCAGCAAACAAATACATCCTAATATCTTTCTTTCATCTGCAATAGCAGCATTGTTAATGACTTCTTTAGACGTACTAATCGAAGTATCTGCACCGCGATTTGATTATTGGCGATTTGAAGGAGGTTTTGCACCGGTGCAAAATTATATCGGATGGTATTTAATTTCTTTAATTGCGTGCTTTTTGTTTCAAAAATTTTATAAAAACGGTCATTTTATGCTCTCATTTCACATCTTTACCGCAATTACCATTTTTTTCACCGTTTTTCTATACATTTAATGAAGAGCTATGACTATATTATTGTAGGAGCAGGAGCTGCAGGATTACAGCTTGCCTATTTCATGGCAAAAGATCCTTTTTTTACTTCAAGGAAGATATTAGTACTGGATTCCAACAAAAAAACTCAGAACGACCGCACCTGGTGTTTTTGGGAAAAAGAAAAAGGTATTTTCGAAAACATTCTTTACAAAACATGGGATAGTGCTCTTTTTGCCAGTTCCTATTATACGAGTAGTATTAAACTTGCACCTTACCGCTATAAGATGATTCGTGGTATTGATTTCTACGAATATGTCTTATCTACATTGCATAAGAATGAATCTTTTGACATACGCTATGAAACGGTGAAAGATATAAATGATCAAGGTTCATTTGTTCGTGTCGAAACCAACATAGAGGGTTACAGCGCTAAGAAAGTATTTAGTAGCGTTTTTGATCCTAAACCTATGTTAGCACAAAAAGATCATCCGGTACTTCAACAACATTTCATAGGGTGGTTCGTGAAAACGGAACGGCCTGTTTTTAATCCTGAAGAAGTTACCTTTATGGATTTTACGGTCACTCAAAAAGGCAATACCCGATTCATGTATGTGCTTCCCTTTTCTAAACATGAAGCGCTGGTTGAATACACGTTGTTCTCTGAAGATCTGCTTCCTCAAGCAGACTATGAAAATGCGATTAAAGAATACTTACTGGAATTGGAAGCAGGCACATATGAAATTACCGATACAGAAAGGGGTAGTGTGCCCATGACCACCTTTGACTTCAAGCAAGGCAATACGCCTAATTTTATTAAAATAGGTACGGCAGGCGGATGGACCAAAGCAAGCACCGGTTACACTTTCAAAAATACCCAGCAAAAAGCTTCGCTTCTTGTATCCTATCTTAAAGAGGGACGCTCTTTAAAAAGCTTTAACGCCGCAAATCGGTTCACATTCTACGACGGAATTCTTTTAGATATTTTACAGCGAAAAAACCATCTGGGTGCCTTTATTTTTTCCAAGCTTTTTAAGCGGAATAAAGCAGAGAAAATTTTTAAATTCTTAGAAGATAAAACCAGCCTTCCCGAAGAAATACGAATAATGGCTTCGGTCGCAGATATTCACTTTACAATGGCTTTCTTTAGGTATTTGATCAAGGGATTCAGGCGTAATTAGTACTTAAAACTTACGATCCATCAAAGCATTTCCAAAATTGCTGAGTATTTTTTTTCCTTCTTCATTAATATTGAGTTCGGCTAATATTTTAAAGGCTTTTTGCGTATAGTTTTCTATTTCTTTCCTTGTTACCTCTGCAGCTCCACTTTCTTCAAAAATAGTCTGAACTGTTTTTATTTTTTCAGAAGCGTCAGTAGGTTGAATGGTAAAAAGATATTGCAATTGTTTGGCATCTTGTTTGGAAGAAAGCTCTCTAGCCTTCAAATACAAAAAAGTCTTTTTATTCTCTATGATATCTCCTCCTACCTGCTTCCCGAAACGTTCCGGATCGCCAAATGCATCCAGGTAATCATCTTGTAGCTGAAAAGCAATGCCCAGATTTAAACCAAATTCGTAGATACCATTAGCATCTTCTTCTTTTGCTTTGGCGATGATCGCTCCCATTTTCATAGCTGCAGCGACCAGAACAGCGGTCTTACAAGTGATCATTTTTAAATACTCATTGATCTGAACATCCTCTCTTTCTTCAAAATCAACATCGTACTGCTGCCCTTCACAAACTTCTATAGCGGTCTTGCTAAATAATTTTGCTAATGATCTGAAAACAGACGGTTCATAAGCTTCAAAATAGCGATACGCCAGAATGAGCATCACATCGCCAGACAGAATGCCAGTATTCAAGTCCCATTTTTCATGAACCGTTTTCTTACCTCTTCTTAGCGGTGCATCATCCATGATATCATCATGTACCAGAGAAAAATTATGAAAAACCTCTACTGCCAACGCAGCATTCATGGCTTCCCTGTAATTTCCTCCAAAAATATCGGCTGTCATTAAGGTTAATATGGGCCGTAAACGTTTGCCACCAAGATTTAAAATATAGGAAACAGGCTCATAGAGATTTACAGGTTCCTGTTCGGGTAAAATTCGGGAAAGTTCTTCGGTAAAAGCAGTGTGATACTCAGGAATTGATAACATCCTTTTTTTTGGTAAAAATACAGCAAATCGATTCATCGTAAAACGTTAAGAATTGTTAAATAATTGTAAAACTTCGGAAACTTTTAATGTTTTTAAAGTTTCCTATCTTACATTTGCAGCTGTTTATGAAAGAAAATATTCTCCACAACGCTAAAGAAATGTTTCTCACTTTTGGATTTAAAAGTGTGACTATGGATGATCTTGCCAACAAGATGGGGATCTCCAAAAAGACCATTTATACCCATTATGAGAACAAAACCAAATTGGTAGAAGCTTGTACTTTCGACCTTTTTGACCGAATATGCGTAGGTATCGAGAAGATTAGTGATACTGCCCCAAATCCCATTGAAGAACTTTACCATATTAAAAAGTTTGTAATGGAACATCTCAAGGACGAACGCAGTTCTCCACAGTACCAACTCAGAAAATATTATCCTCAAATTTATGAGCGCCTCATGTGGAAACAATTTGAAGTGATGCATGAAAGCGTCAAAGAAAACCTTATAAAAGGTGTTGAACAGAAACTTTTTCGTCCTAATCTGGATGTTGATTTTGTTTCCCGCATGTATTTTAATGGAATGGCTGGTACCAAGGACAAAGAACTATTCCCTGAAAAACAATTTAAAATGGATTATTTGATGGAAAGCTACCTTGAATATCACCTTAGAGCTATTGTTACCGAAAAAGGATTAGAAATTCTCAACCAATTTATAAACACGAATCAATCGTAACCACGATGAAAAGAATCATCTTTATTATTCCGCTTTTACTTTTCTTCTTCAGCAGCCATGCTCAGGAAAAAACATACAGCTTTAATATGGAAGAAGCGGTCGCATTTGCGCTTGAAAACAACCGAACAGCAAGAAATGCTTCGCGTGATATTGAGGCTGCAAAAAAACAGCAGTGGGAAACTATTGCAACAGGGCTTCCTCAAATCAGTGCAAAAGTAGATTATCAAAACTTCCTGAAACAACAGGTATCTTTAATTCCAGCAGAGTTTTTTGGTGGAGAGCCTGGAGAATTTTCGGAGGTGATTTTTGGTACCAAGCAGAACGCTACTGCTACGGCCACTTTGCGACAGCTTATTTTTGACGGCTCCTATCTCGTAGGCTTACAGTCTTCGAAAGTATTTCTAGAGATCTCAAAAAATGCAAAAGTCAAGACAGATCTGCAGGTGCGCCAACAGGTAATACAGGCATATGGCAATGTATTACTTACAGAAGAGAGTGTTCGAATATCTACTCAGAATGTAGAAACCTTGCGAAAAAATGTTGACGAAACACAAAAGATCCTTGAAAACGGACTCACCGAGGAAGAGGATCTCGAACAGCTACAGATAACTCTGGCCAATCTGGAGAGTGATCTCAGCAACTTAAAAAGGTTACTTACTTTATCTTATAAAATGTTAAATATTGCTTTAGGTACAGATTTGGATACAGAGGTTACACTCACAGACAGTTTGGAAACCCTTACCATGAAAAATGTAGAAAACCCATTTGACAAGAGTCCGTTTCTGGTTGAAGAAAATATTGACTATAAGATAGCATTCAACAACAAACGATCTCAGGAATTACTGGTAAAACTTGAAAAAAGCAAAGCACTTCCTTCCATTGATGCTTTTATTAATGGAGGTTATCAGGGTTTTAGCGATGAGTTTACTTTTTTCAATTCAGATCAACAATGGTTTGGCAATTCTTTACTGGGGGTAAGTTTGGAGATTCCTATTTTTAGTTCGTTGCAACGCTCAGCCCGAACGCAGCGCGCAAGAATTAATCTCGAAAAGGCTAAAGCCGATCTTACTGAAACCGAACAGAATATCAAATTTGAATACGAAAGAGCACTCAGCGATTACAAGTTTGCAATTGAACAATATGCCACCTCCAAGCAAAACCTAAATCTGGCCGAACGGATAGAACGTAAAAATCAGATCAAATATTCCGAAGGGATCGCATCTAGTTTTGAACTTAGACAAGCACAGCTGCAATTGTATAGCGGACAGCGCGAATTTTTGCAGGCAATGCTCAATGTAATAACCGCCAAAACCATTCTGGAAACGATACAGTTCTCTGGAGATATTTTAAAATAGATCAAAAAAAGCACAAACAAGTAAACCAACAGCAATGAAACATATTTTTCTAACCGCCATACTCGCTTTTTTCCTTGCCTCTTGCGGAAATAGCTCTGAAAAGTCCGTTGAAGATATCATAAGTGAAGGCAATCTATCTGATCTTAAAGAAAAGAAAGCAGAACTCAATGAAAAAAATAAAATCCTTGAGGAAGAGATGAAGCAACTAGATCTGGCTATTAGTAAGTTAGATACCTTAAAGAAGTTAGAGCTCATTACTACCTTTATCGCTAAAGACAGTTTATTTAATCACTATGTAGAGCTTCAGGGAAATGTAGACACTAAACAGAATGTAACCGTATTCTCAGAGTTCAGCGGCTTGCTTTACAGCGTGCCTGTAAAAGAAGGTCAAAAAGTATATAAAGGACAGGTTTTAGGGAGAATTGATGATGGTGGTCTCAGTCAGCAACTGGCTCAGATGCAGGTACAGGCCGATCTCGCCAAAACAACCTTTGAAAGACAGAAAAGACTTTGGGAACAAAAAATTGGTTCTGAAATACAATATTTACAAGCTAAAAGTTCTTATGAAGCTCAGGAAAGAGCCATTGCTCAAATGCGTAACCAACTTAGTAAGACCGTAGTAACCGCCCCTTTTGCCGGAATCGTAGATGAGATCTTTACAGATCAGGGAACGGTTGTTGGACCCGGAACTGCTATCATACGAATTGTTAATCTTGACAATATGTTTATTGAAGCCGAAGTACCGGAAACATACGTTACCTCCGTTAAAAAGGCGACTTCAGTAAAAGTTGACTTTCCGGTATTAAATGAATCGGTAGATACAGAAGTGAGACAGGTAAGCAGTTTTATAAACCCAAGCAACCGGTCCTTTAAAATAGAGGTGGCCGTTCCTAACAAATCGGGAAATATCAAACCTAATTTAACGGCAAAGTTATTAGTGAACGATTACACAAACCAAAATGCCATTCTTATTCCGCAAAGCATTATTTCTGAAAATGCCGAGGGGGAACAATATGTCTATATAATCGTTAGAAATGAAGGAGACTCTATTCCTACCACTCAGAAAAATATCATCAGTACAGGAAAAACGCAAGGTGATTATGTAGAAGTATTGGAAGGATTAAAAACAGGCGATGAAGTGATCCTTGAGGGTGCGAGAAGCGTAAAAGAAGGGCAACAAGTAGAGATCAAACAAAATTAATATCTGATGAGCAAGAAGAAAAAACAGACTGATAAAGAGTTCAGGCTTTCCTCCTGGGCCATCGATAATAAAACCACCATTTGGGTGACCATTTTCATCTTTTTGATTCTGGGACTTTCTGCCTACAACAGCATGCCAAGAGAAGATTTTCCTGAGATCAAAGAGACTAAGATTTACATAAGCACCATCTATCAGGGTAATACAGCTGAAGATATTGAAAGATTGATCACCGACCCTTTAGAAGATAGACTTAAGAATATTTCTAATGTTGTCGAAATACTTTCTACCTCTCAGGAAGACTATTCGATCATTACTGTAGAGTTCGACGAAGATATTACCGTAGAGGCAGCAAAGCAAAAGGTAAAAGATGAGACTGACAGTGAAAAAGCAGGGGAAGACTGGCCTACCTTTAATGATGCAAAAGTTGAACCCAATGTTTTTGACCTTAACCTCTCGGAGGAAATACCTATTCTGAACATCAATATTTCAGGGGACTATCCCATTGAAAAATTAAAAGAATTTGCCGAATATCTTGAAGATGAAATTGAAGATCTCGAAGAAATTAAACAAGCCGATATTCGAGGTGCACAGGAAAAGGAAGTAGAAATTGCCGTAGACGTCTATAAAATGATGGCTGCGAAGGTGAGCTTTGATGATATTATTGCTTCGGTTAGAAATGGCAATCTTACGATTTCTGCGGGAAACCTGATAACTAGTGGTCAGCGCAGAACCATTCGCATCATGGGCGAGATCGTAAAGCCAGATCAATTAGAAAGTTTTGTGGTGAAGTCCCAAGACGGCGCGGTCTACTTACGAGATATCGCTAAGGTGAGCTTTACGGAAGAAGATAAAACCACCTTTGCCCGAGAGTTCGGTCATAGCGTAGTTATGCTGGATGTAAAAAAGCGTGCCGGGAAGAATATGATCAGGGCAGTGGAGCAAATAGATGATATTATCAAGAATGCTCAAGAAAATGTATTTCCGCCAGACCTTACCGTTACAAAAGCAAATGACCAATCTGCTAAAACTTTAAATAATGTTAATGACCTAGTAAATAACATCATTTTTGGTATCCTATTAGTAGTTGGGGTTCTTATGTTTTTCTTAGGATTCAGAAATGCCCTTTTCGTTGGTTTTGCCATACCTATGTCAATGTTCATGTCGTTTATGATACTCTCCGCATTCGGATATACCATGAACACCATGATTCTTTTTGCCCTGATCATGGGATTAGGAATGTTGGTAGATAATGGGATTGTGGTAGTAGAAAATGTTTACAGGCTCATGGAAGAAGAAGGGATGTCACGTATTCAGGCGGCCAAGAAAGGAGTGGGTGAAATTGCATTCCCTATAATCATTTCCACATTGACCACCGTAGCTGCTTTTATTCCTCTTGGATTATGGCCGGGTGTAATGGGGCAGTTTATGATCTACTTCCCAATTACCTTATCGGTTGTTCTTGGCTCTTCTTTATTCGTAGCCATTTTTATGAATTCTATGCTGGTTTCGCAGTTTATGCAGACAGAAGAAAAAGTACTTTCCAGAAAACAGTTAATAAAATTGAGTGCCATTCTGGGAGGTTTTGGGCTTCTTATACTTGTTTTTGGCGGTGAAGTAAGAGGGCTGGGGTCTTTGATGATCGTAACTGCAATTATGTTTTGGGTCTACAAACATTTTCTCAAGAAAGGTGCAAACTACTTTCAAAGAAACATACTGGTTTGGTTAGAGCGTAAATATGAAAAGTTCCTGAACTATGCCCTTTATACCCGAAGGTCTGTATTTCTGGTTGGAGGAACTTTTTTATTACTCATAATCGTTTTCATATTATTTGGATGGTCTATAGGAAAACAACGTACAAAAATCGAATTTTTTCCCGATAATACACCTAATCAAATAATTGTATACATAGAATATCCCGAAGGAACCGATATTAATAAAACCAATAAGATCACCAAACAGATCGAAGAAAAAGTATATGATATCATTAATTCTGATACCTATGTCGAAGGAGATCGAAATATCTTGGTAGAATCTGCTGTATCTCAGGTAGGTGAAGGTGCTGGAAATCCTCAGACAGATGGAGGTTCTGCCGCAGAAATGCCGCACCGGGGAAAGATAACAGCAACCATGCGGGAGTATAAGTACCGGAATGGGAAAGACAGTGAAAAACTAAGACAAAAGATTCAGGATGGTCTTAAAGGTATTTACCCGGGTGTTGCCATATCGGTAGAAAAAGATGCGGTAGGACCCCCTGCAGGCTATCCCATAAATATTGAATTGGAAGGAAAATCCTATGATCAACTTATTACAGCGGCAGAGGGAATGCGCGAGTTCATCAATTCTAAGAACATCGAAGGTATTGAAGAGCTTAAGATAGATGTGAATAAAGGCAAACCTGTTATGCAGGTTTCGGTTGACCGTGAAAAAGCAGGAGAATTAGGAGTAGCGGCTGGTCAGGTTGGTAATCAGTTAAGGCGCTCTATTTTTGGACAAAAAGCAGGTATCTATAAAAAAGATGGTGAGGATTACGATATCTACGTTCGCTTTAATGAGGAGAATCGCTATAACAAAAGTGCGCTCTTCAATCAGAATATAATTTTCAGGGATCAAGCCACGGGTCAACTAAAAGAAATTCCAGTATCGTCAGTAATTAAGAAAAAAAATACGGCAGCATTCAGCGCGATCAAGCATAAAGATACCAAGAGAGTGGTGACCGTTTATTCAGGATTAAAACCTGGCTTTACAGACGCTCAAGCTATCGTAAATGAAATTCAGGCCGAGATGGAGAATTACGATGGTATTCCAGAAGGTGTAAAAATAGATTATACAGGTCAGATAGAAGAGCAAAACAAACAAATGCAATTCTTGATGGGTGCCTTCTTCTCTGGATTAGGTCTTATTATGTTGATCCTGATATTTCAGTTTAGTTCGATCTCGAAACCTACCATTATTATGATTGCGATCTTTCTAAGTTTTGTTGGAGTTTTTGGGGGGATTTTAATTACAGGTGCGCCTTTCGTGATCATGATGACCATGATGGGAATAATATCGTTGGCTGGAATTGTGGTAAATAATGGAGTTGTATTGCTAGACTATACGCAGCTGCTTATCGACCGGAAGCAGGAAGCAATGGAGTTTGAAGATGATGAAATGTTGTCTAAAGAAGAAGTACGCGAGTTAGTCATAAAAGGCGGTAAAGCGCGTCTAAGACCTGTTTTGCTAACGGCCATCACCACTGTATTAGGGTTGATTCCGTTGGCTACTGGTTTTAACATTGACTTCTTCTCTCTTTTTTCTGAATTTGATCCGAAAATATATATTGGCGGAGATAATGTAATTTTCTGGGGACCGTTGGCATGGACTGTTATTTATGGTTTAATAATTGCCACTTTCCTTACACTAATTGTAGTGCCGGTTTTATTCTTTTTATCTTATAAGCTCAAATTATACATTAGAAGCTTGAAGAAAAAAGTGACCGAAGACGAACCTGAAAGTCTTCAGGAAGCAGCCTAATAAAAAAACCGAAGCACAAACTTCGGTTTTTCATTTTTATAAAGTTGTTTTTGACTCCTTATCAATCTAAAAGATTTTTTTAGTTTTGTTGAATCCATAAACTAATTCTCTTGAAAAAAATACTATTAACATGTCTTGTCTTATTTCCTTTATTTGGATTAACCCAGACGAAGGAACAGCAGGAATTAGCAAAACAGACGTATCTGGTAACTATTACAAGTATGGATGCCGCAAATCCTGAAAAAAGAGATTCGTATGTTAAGCTTTTAAAAGGAATACAATCGGTAGCTGAAGATGAAAGTACATTCAGTAAAAGGGTAGAGGATCATCAAAACTATCTGGAAAACCTTAGTTATTTTGAAATTCCGATTGCAGATACAGCTATCATTACTGATAGCTTAGTACAAGCTTATGACCTTTCTTATGAAAAATCAAAAGGCAACTATTACATAGAACCTGGCGACTCTTTTAGACCGGTGATAAAAGAAAATCAGACAGGTATTTACTTATATATTTATATTAACGAGCGCAAGCAGACCTATCTCGAATTTGTTAATTATACAAATGGAGAAGAAAAGCTTCAGATGTATAAATCAGTAATTGAAGTTGGTGATAAAAAGTTTTCATACTATTTAAATTGGGTGAAATCCAGAGGTGAAAATGCGGAATACTGTTCGATCGAAACTAATACCCGAAATTTTCTAGAACTCTTCGAAGCTCTTTCAAATCACGATGATGAATTTAAAATAACCTTTCTGGGAGAAAATGGGAACAGAACTCAAATGTTACCTAAAGAAATGGCAAAGGAAATAAAAAGCATCATTTCTCTTTATAAACTATTGAAAGACAGCAACACCGCAGATACGGATAGATAGCATAAAGATGTCTCTATATTTTAACTTATTATCTTCAAAATTTAAGATTTTATTCAAATACTCAAAACCCCTTACCTCCTAAATAAATCGTAAGTTTAAGGGTTTATAAACCTACATTAAATGCTTGAGCTTTTTTGGTATTATGTTAAACTGGGATTACTGCATGTATTAGACATAAATGCATACGATCATGTACTCTATTTTATTGTTTTAACTATCCCCTACACTTTTAAAGACTGGAAAAAAATCCTGTGGTTGGTAACCGTTTTTACCATAGGGCATACCGCGTCGTTGCTTGCTTCTATTTATGGTTGGGTAAGTGTCAAAAGTGTTTTAGTAGAGTTCCTTATTCCATTAACTATCGTAAGTACCGCACTCATCAATATCTTTACCGCAGGAAAAGCCGGAAAAAAGGAAAGTTTTGGGCTCATATTTTTCATTACTTTATTTTTCGGGCTTATTCACGGTCTGGGATTTTCTAATCACTTTAAACAAATTGTTGCTGTAGAGAGCAATAAATTAATTCCCACATTAGAGTTTGCATTGGGTATAGAGCTGGCTCAGGTAATTGTAGTGCTTATGGTACTTTCACTTAGTTTTATCGTGTCTACTTTGTTCCGATTCAACAAAAAAGAATGGATACTTGTAATATCTGCTGTAGTTTTAGGGATGGCACTGCCTATGTTGATAAACGCCTATCCTTATTGATAAAAATCAAATAGCTTAATGTGCTCTTAAAGAATCGATAAAAGCTTTGGTAATTTTTCGTACCATTAATTCAGGATGCTTGAGTATAAAAAAGTGATTGCCGGGTACTTCAGAGAACTGACAAGGAAATTTACTTTCTCGCTGCCACATTTTAACTTGTTCTTGAGAGGTTTTCTCTGGTGGTTCGCCTATTTCTTCAGTTCCCATGGTTACGAAGATAGGTAGTGGTAGTGGCTCTGAAAGGGCTGTGTACTTATAATCTTCGATGATCTTGAAATCTGAGCTTAAAATAGGGTAATACAATTCCAAAAGTTCATCATGTTGCAAAATCTCTTCCGGCAGACCTCCCATTTTTTTTACCTTGTCCCAAAAGATTTCTGGCGGAAGTCCCGCACGCTTTTCGACATCTCGGGAACCAGGGGCACTTCTACCCGTAACGTATAAACAAGAGGGAGCAGGCAGATTTGCATCTATCAATCTTTTTGAAAGCTCATACCCTAATAAGGTGCCCATGCTATGCCCGTAAATCATGTAAGGCTTATTGTTAATATGAGGCTTTATTTGTTCAAACAGATCTGTGGTCGCATCTTCTATAGTAGTTACTAAATCGTCTCCAAACCTTCTTCCCCTTCCGGGGAGTTCAAGAGTAATCCACTCAATATTTGAGGGGATATATTTACTGAAAATCCGGAACGCATGCTTATCTCCTCCTGCAAAAGGGATCGCAATTATTTTCATGGTACTATTTTTTGAAATGCGAAAAACGCAATTTACGATATAATTTTATAATAAGTCAGGCACATTAATAGCTTTCAGGTCTTACACTGGAGCATGACTGCTTTCAAGCTCATCATGATAAATTGAATCAAGGTTTTTGACCGATTCACTTTTCCTGAAAGACATAGAGATCAGGAACAATATCCCTCCTGAAATGGCAAAAATTGTGATGATCGATGCGGTCACCGTACTTCCGGGAAAGCGATTGAAAAAAGTGAGATCAAATTCATTAAAGAGATATTTGAGACTATCTACCAATATGCCTGCTAGTAAATAGGCAGCCGGTGCTGCTATTCCGATAAACAAAGTAGCAAATCCCGAAACGCGACCTTGCATGTCTACAGGAACAATAGTTTGTACGAAAGAAGAATTGATAACACTTACAATTGTAAACATCATCAACATAAGCATCCCGCCAATCGCAAGCACATAAGTATTTACATAGGTAAATGACGCCAGTAAAACCACCCCCATACACATACTCAAAGTGGCAATTCCCTTTAACGGGTTATGAAAACTTTTTTTACTACTCATTACAATACCTCCTATCAGGCTTCCGGTTCCAGCAAAAGCTAAAACAGACCCTAATACATATTCATTTGAAAAATCAAGAATTAAAGGTGTAAACAAAACCTGAATAAGTCCTATTAAAAAGGAGATTATAAAAAAGAAAACGGTTAATGGTATAAATCCTTTTTTTTCTTTCATGAAGGCCACTACAGATTTAAAATCGGCTTTCAAATTGAACTTTTCAACACTTCGGGGAACGGCTCCTAAACTGATAAACATGAAAATAATAATAGATACTAAAAAGGTAAAAATGTCAATTAAGAATATTTTTTCCAATCCAATTAATTTGTAAAGAACAGGAGCGGCAACAGGCACCCCTATCTGCACAATCGAATACAAGGTGCTTGAAAGTCCGTTGGCTTTCACCAGATTAACCTTAGAAACTAACGTTACAATAGAGACATAGAATGCACGAAATACAAACATATTTGCCACAGAGCTTATTGCTGCAACACCCATTATATGCCATGGTTCCAACAGTCCCTGAAAATGTATAAGCATCAAACTAAAACTTCCGATTCCGGCACCCAGCTGACCTAAAATTATAATCTTCTTCTTCTCCCATCTATCTACGAGACTCCCTATAAACGGAGAAAGAAGTACTGCTGGTGCTGCCTGAAAGAACCACACTAATGAATAAGAAGTAACACTACTTCCCGGTTGATCCAGAATCCAAACGCTCAAAGCAAAATCTGTAAGCCCTGTCCCAAGTAATGAAAAAGAGATCAGCAGAAGACAAAGAAGATATTTTTTCATTTTTCAAATGACTTTAATAATTGACTTCCTTCTTTCGCGCTGAACGCTACTTCATCTGTGTTTAAAAGATGAGCAATTTCTTGAACTACTGGGTTTTTCAGGATAGCTTCATGATCACAGTTAAATGATGTAATATGAATTTTACTGCTTACATACGACTGCCATCCTAAATCTTCGTTCTGTTTTTCTCCAGGAGTAGCACTAGTTCTGAAAAGACGAACGCTGGTATTTTGCAACACTTTATCAGAAATTACAGTATCTAATTGTACGTTATTAAGAAAAACACGAAGCATTCCTTTTAGCATATTATGATCTAAAGGAACTCCTTTACCATTAATTTGATCCATGATTTGATTTACCAGATCTGAACTAGAATTTCGCTGTAGTTTTACATAAATATTGAAACGATCGGCCAATGCTTGTTCAATCATGCTAAGTAACAAATCCAGGTCGACTGAATTTTCATTCGAAGAAAACGCATCAGCATCCAGTAACCACAGATCTTCTACTTCTTCACCTCTTTCCTGAAGCATAACCGCCATTTCAAAAGCGATCTTTCCGCCCAGGGAATAACCAGCGAAGCGGTACGGGCCTTTTGGTTGTATTTCCTGAATAGCAGAAACATAAGCCCCTGCCATTTCTTTCATTGAAAGGTGAAGTGATCCTATACCATCCAACCCGGAAGATTGTATTCCGTAAAACGGTTGATCGTTGGGCAATGCATTTGCAAGTGCATAAAATGAAGTAGCTGTTCCTTGTACCGGATGCACACAAAATACAGGTGTTTTTGAGCCTGAAGTTCGAAAAGGAATGATTAGTTGGTTTTTGGTTTCTGCCACACCCTCTCCAACGATTTGCTCAGCAACTCCAGAAATTGTTGGACTGCCAAACAATCGCATTACATTTAGTTTTGTATCAAAAACATGGTTGATCTTTGCTACCAATTTCATGGCAGAGATAGAATTACCGCCAGCTTCAAAGAAATTAGTATTCGTCCCGACGCGAAAACCGAGAATTTCTGCCCAAATTTCAGAAAGTCTTTCCTCAACTTCATTCTGAGGTGCAACATAGCTTTCGGTCTCCGTTTCGGAGTATTCAGGATCTGGCAGCGCCGTCTTATCAACTTTACCGTTTCTGGTCATTGGTATTTTATCAATTTGTATCCATAGTTCTGGAATCATGTAGGAAGGTAGGATATCTTTTAATTGATTTTTTACCAATGCTAAATATTCATCTGAATGATCATGTACTATATAAGCGATTAGTTGTTTATTTCCATGAACGATCTCTTTAAGTACCACGCAGGCATCTCTCACCTCTGACAATGCAGTAAGTGCACTTTCTATTTCTCCAAGCTCTACACGGTAACCATTTATTTTGATTTGATCGTCTTTTCTACCTATGAATTCCAAAACGCCTTCAGAATTCCATCTTGCCAGATCTCCCGTTTTGTAGAGACGAGTTTGCTTAAGAAAAGGGTTTTCAACAAATTTTTCGGCAGTTAGCTCTTCCCGGTTCAAATACCCTCTTGATAATCCATCACCACTCACACAAATTTCTCCAATGACGCCTTCAGGAACAGGTTCTAACTGCTCATTCAAAATATAAATAAATGTATTTGCAATCGGTTTGCCAATGGGTACGTTTTCTCTTTTAACATTACCATTAAAAGTCGATGCGCAAATACTGGTTTCTGTAGGTCCGTAAGCATTTATATACGTTCCTAGTTTTGAAAATTTACTTGCTTGTTCTGCCGGTGCTTTCTCGCCGGCCGTAATGAGTGTTTTTAACGTGACCAGTCCTTCAATCGGCAGTAACCTTACGAATGCAGGAGGTAACGTGGCCCATGTAATTTCAGCAGTAGACATATAACTTACGAAAAGATCAACATCCTTCTTGCATGCTTCCGGAACAATATATAAAGTTGCTCCTGCTAATAAAGAAATCCATATTTCCCATACAGAAGCGTCGAAAGACGGATTTGCAAATTGCAAACAACGGTCTTGATTACTTACTCCTGTATTTTTTATCTGCGAAAGAATAGTATTTAAAATTCCCTTATGCTCGATCATCACTCCTTTTGGTTTTCCAGTAGAACCAGAAGTATAAATGATATAGGCCAATTGATCTGAACAAATTTCACCTACCGAAACATTTGTATCAAATTCTGTCTGATTTTGAAGGAAGTCTTCCCATAAATTATCATCAATCGAGAAACGGCAATTACTGTCTGATTTCATATAAGCAATCCTTTCTTCCGGATATTCAGGATCAATAGATAAATAAGCGGCACCCGTTTTTAGTATTGCTAGAATTGAAACGATATAACCCGCACTTCTTGCTAACTCTATTCCTATAATATCTTCTGAAGAGATCGTATTTTTTTGCAACAAGTAATTCGCCAGTTTTCCTGAAAGTTCATCAATTTCCTTGTAACTATAAGATGTATTGTTATCCACAAGCGCAGTCTTCTGAGATTGAAGCGTTACCTGTTTCTTAAAATGATCAATTAAGGAAGAATTAGTTTCCAGGTCAAGCCGGGTTTTGTTATACGCAATGAGCAGTCTTTCCCGATCTTCTTTTTCAATCAGAGATAAAGAAGCAACCGGAATATCTGGTTGATCTACGATCGATTGCAGTAATTGAACAAAATGCAACTGCATTTTTTTGATGGTATTTCGTTTAAATAATGCGGTTGCATATTGGACTGCCCCTATAAGCTTACCTTCTGATTCGGTGATTGTAAAGGTCAAATCAAAATTAGACGTCTTGGTCTCAAACATCATCTTTTCAGCATTAAAACCACTGAAAGAAACAGTTTCGGCATTAGGTGTATTCTGGAAAACGAACATGGTTTGAAATAATGGACTTCTGCTCATATCCCTCTCATTAATTATACTATCTACTACCTTTTCAAAAGGTGCCATTTGATGGTCGAATGCCTCAGTAGTATTATTTTTAATGATTTCCAATAGCTGATGGAAGGTCGATGACCCAGTAATTTGTGATCTTAGCGCAAGCGTATTCGCAAAAAAGCCAATTACCCCTTCAAGCTCTGCCTGTGTTCGATTGGAAACAGGTGTTCCTACACAGATGTCTTCTTGATGCGAATATCTGTGTAAAAATACCTTGTAAGCAGTAAGCAAAGTCATGAACATGGTACTGCGATTAGAAGTTGCAAGTGTCTTGATTTGAGAGGTCAACGGTTTATCAATAGTGAATTCTAAAATTTCCCCTTCAATGTTTTGTACTTGCGGACGTTCAAAGTCCAGTGGCAACTCTAAGGGTGAGACCCCATTAAGTTGGTTCTGCCAATATTTAATAAGCGAATGAAGAGTGGCTCCTTCCAGATGTATTCTTTCCCAAACTGCGTAATCTTTGTACTGTAAATTGACAGGTGGTAATTGCAACTTGTGATCTTCTAAAAATGATTTATAAATTGTGGTAAACTCGTGCATTAATATACTTTCAGACCAACCATCACTAGCAATGTGATGGGTTACCACAATCATCGCGTGTTCTTCGGCACCTTTACTAAGTAAAGCGGCTCTAAGCATAAAATCAGTGCTTAGATTAAATGGTTTCTTAACGAAGTCATAAATACTGTCATGCAGTAACTTCTCGTCTTGATAAGTTCCTGTTTCCAGTTTCCAGTCTTCTGCACTTACTATTTTCTGATAACCAATTCCTTCAGAATTAAGAATTCGTGTTCTGAGTACTTCATGCCTTCGAAGAATTTCCAGGAAAGAGCCTTCCAAAATCTCCTTTTTTACAGTACCCTTAATTCGAAGAACCAAAGGCATGTGGTAATGAACACTCCCTTGTAATTCATGTATAAACCACAAACGCTCCTGGCTAAAAGACAGCGGAAACTTCTCTTTAAGTTCGGTAGGCTTGATTGCAGGAAGCGATCTTCCTGATTTAAGACCAACAATTTGTTCACATAAACCGCTTATGGTCGGTTTCAGGAAAATATCTTTAATCGTTATTTCTACGTTTAATTGACTACGAATAGCAGAAACCAATCGGGTGGCAAGTAAAGAGTGTCCTCCTAACTCAAAGAAATTATCGTGAATCCCTATTTTCTCCTGTTTTAGCAACGAACCCCATATATTAGCTAGTTTGATTTCAAGCGCTGTAACTGGCGGCTCAAAAAGTACAGAAGAAATACTTTGAGCATCCGGTTCGGGTAATTGCTTTCGATCAATTTTTCCATTGATCGTAATTGGCATTTTATCTAAACGTATCCATATTTTAGGGATCATATAATCAGGCAGAACGAGCTTAAGTGATGAAACCAACTGTTCTTTATCATAAGATGATTCTGGCATGGCTACGTAACCAACAAGTTGTTGACTTCCTGCATTATCCGTTAAAACTTTTACGCATCCTTCAGAAACCTGATTTAGGTCAGTAATATTTTTTTCGATCTCTCCTAATTCAATACGATAACCTCTTATCTTAACCTGATCGTCTTTTCTTCCAATAAATTCAATTGATCCATCAGGTAGCCATCTCGCGAGATCCCCTGTACGATATATTCGGGATTTTTGATCGTTCCTGAAAGGATCAGGAATAAACCTTTTATCCGTTAGCTCTTCTCGATTGAGATATCCCTTGGCAAGTGAGTTCCCTCCTATACACAACTCACCTATAATACCCTTAGGCACCAATTGCTGTGCTTCATCTAAAATATAAGCAACCGTCCCGGGTAAAGGGAACCCGATGTTATTTTTCGTGAATGATGTAATATTCTGGAGCACAACAGCATCTATTGTAATCTCTGTAGGTCCATAATGATTGTTGATTTGTACAGCAGGTAATTTATATTGAAACTCTTTCACCAGAGATTCCTGAAGTGATTCTCCACCCACACAACAGCATCGCAAAGAAAATGAATCAGCTTCCCCCGGTTCAATTACCGAAAGTAAATTTGAAAAGAATGACGGTGTTCCCTGAAGCAGATTCACATTGCCTGAAATAAGTCGTGCTTTAAGCTGATGTACTTCTTGCACTTCTTCCTGTATTGGTATAATAATTTTACCCCCGTTTGTCAAAGGAAGAAAAATATCAAGAAGCGAAACATCAAATACAAAATTGGTTACCAAACAGCCTATGAGATTGCTATCTATCTGTAACAAGGATGTTTCTTCTTCAATTTTCACGCTAAGTGTATCCTGCCCAACAAGAACTCCTTTCGGTTTGCCTGTACTTCCAGAAGTGTAGATAACATATGCTTGTTGTTCCTGAGGATTTTTTACGGAAGGCGGAAGTTCGAACGTTTCATTTTCCATTTCCCCCAAGACCACTTCTTCTATTGAATCAATCAGAATATTTTCAAATACATATTTTACTGAAGAATTCACAAAAACTGACTTCAAACCTGCATCTTCGATGATATACTTAATTCGCTCATGTGGGTATTCCGGATCAATAGGTACATAGGCAATTCCTGCCTTGAATGCAGCCAGAATAGCTACGATCATTTCTGGACTTCGCTCCATGCAGATACCCACCCGGTTATACGGAGTGTCATGTTTTTCAAGTAGCGTAATTGCCAACTGATTCGCATAATTATTAATCTGCCTATATGTGAACAACTCCGATTCGTATTCCAGGGCGATAGCTTCCGGATTTTTTTCAACTTGCTCTTCAAAACGTTGCAAAACTGTTTTTTCAGGAATTTCAAACTGCTTTTCAGCGTACAATTTTTGAAGAATTGCTCTTTCAGCCTCTTGATCCAGTAATGTTAGCCTTGAAATTTTTTGAGTTCGGTCTTTGACAATGCTTGAAAGCAAGTTCTCAAAATGTACTTTCATAGTTCGAATGGTCTCTTCCTTGAACAATGCCGTGCTGTACTCAATTTCAAGAGCAATCCCGTCCTGTGTTTCACTGGTATTAAATGTTAAATCATACTTGGCCGTTTGCGCGTGCTGTTCATACAATTCCATTTTGAATCCATCGAATTCTACGGCTTCAGATCTCTGATTATTTTGAAGAATAAACATCGTCTGAAATAAGGGTGTTGTGCTTAGATCGCGTGTTCGAACGACTTTCTCCACAATTTTCTCAAATGGAACCAATTGGTGATCATAGGCATCCAGAGTAGTATCTTTTACACGTTTCAGGAACAGTGCAAAAGTTTCTCCTGAATCTATTTCAGAACGCAACGCAAGCGTATTTACAAAAAAGCCTATGAGTCCTTCCAGTTCCCTTTGGGTTCTGTTTGCAATAGGACTACCCACACAAATATCTTGCTGCGCTGTATATTTAAAAAGTAACACTTTAAAAGCAGCCAGTAAGGTCATAAACAAGGTAACGCCTTCTTCCTGAGAAAGACTTACCAAATCCTGGCTTAGCTTTTTGTCCAGTTTGAAGTAAAGATTAGTCCCTTCGGTACTTTGTATGGCAGGTCTTGGGAAATCTGTAGGCAATAACAGGGATGTTGTATTTTTTAGTTTGCTTTCCCAATATGTAAGCATACGCTGTAAAACCTCTCCTTCAAGATAAGTTCGTTGCCATTGCGCAAAATCAGCATATTGAATTTCAAGCTCCTGAAGATTTGGTTTCTTTCGGCTTATCAACGATCGATAGAACTCTGTAAATTCTCTTATCAGTATTCCATTTGACCAACCATCGCTGGCAATGTGATGAAAAACGACTGCAAGGATATATTCATTTTTAGCTTTTTCGTATAAACATGCCCTGAGCATAAAATCTTTTGACAGGTCAAATGGTTCATATGCATAAGACATCAATGTTTCCTCAACAGCTTCTTCTTGCTCCAAAATAGCTTTCTCCATATACCATCGAGAAACTGGTAGAACCTTCTGATACAAAGTATTTTCTTCAGAGATAAGTACCGTTCTTAAAATCTGATGTCTGTGAATAATATTTCGCAATGCATTTTCCATTACCACCGCATTCACTTTTCCCTTTAGCTCAAAAATCATTGGTATATGATATTCGATACTTCCCTGCAATTGATCTAAAAACCAAATACGTTCCTGACTAAAAGAAAGTGGAACTTTTTCGGTATTATCAAAAGTTGTTATAGGAGGCAAACTGATCTTTTGAGCCGCCTTTTCAAGCATCTCTGCTTGTTGGGCTACCGTAGGATGTATAAAGATGTCTTTTATTAAAACTTCCGTTTCAAATTGTTTGCGTATTGCAGAAACCAATCTGGTAGCTAGTAGTGAATGTCCCCCCAGGTCAAAGAAGTTGTCATGCACACCTACCTTGGCTACCCCTAATAGCTCCTGCCAGATCGTAGCCAATGCCTGCTCTGCTTCACTCTCGGGTGCTACATACGCTTCACCACTCAAACCATCGGTCTCAGGGGCAGGCAAAGCCCCGTAATCGATCTTCCCATTGCGCGTGAGCGGTAAGGCGTCTAAACCAACCCATAACCGGGGTACCATGTAATCCGGAAGATGTGTGCCCAGCGAATCCTGCAATGCTGCCTTGTCGATCTCTTGTTCACTTACCACATATCCTACCAGTCGCTTGGTACCCTGAGCATCTTCCCAGGCTGTTACACAACAACGCTGTACAGATGCCTGTTGCAGCAACAAGGTCTCGATCTCCCCTAACTCAATGCGGTACCCGCGTATCTTTACCTGGCTGTCTGCACGCCCTACAAAGGCGATGTTCCCGTCGGGTAACCAACGTGCCAGATCGCCTGTGCGGTACATACGTGCATCCGGATCTGCACGGAACGGGTCTTTTACGAATTTCTCACTATTGAGCTCCGCTCGGTTCAGGTATCCCTGGCTTACACCCGTGCCGCCTATGCAAAGTTCTCCAATCACTCCCACAGGTACTAACTGATCCTGTGTGTCTACGATGTAAACAGAGGTGTTTGCCAGTGGCTTGCCGATTGGAACACCGCTGGCGATCGAGTCGCTGTCATCTATCGTATAGGTAATGGCAAAAGTCGTGGTTTCTGTAGGTCCGTAACCATTCATCAAACGACCCGGACCTAGTATTTCCAACGCCTTCGATACATGGGCTACAGAGGCCTTCTCTCCACCCATAATGAGTTTTCGAACACTCGATAAACTTTCCAATCCAGTTTCTACAAAGGCATTGAACAAGGCAGGGGTGAGAAAGCTTACCGTGAGCCTGTGCGTTTTAAAAACGTTCCCCAACGCGATCACATCGGATGCCGTATCGGAATCGATCAGGTATAGACTGGCGCCATGAAGCAAACTCCCGTAGATCTCATAGGTACTCCCGTCAAAGGCATAGTTAGACCATTGCAAAACACGATCCTCCGGGTACACCTGTAAGGGCGCTGATCCAAACACCAACGAAATCACATTGCGATGGGTGATCAAAGCTCCCTTGGGCTTGCCCGTAGTTCCAGAGGTATACATCACATACGCTCCTGCATCCGGAGACACCGTTACAGCATGCCCAAGGGGTTCGTAGGACAGTGTCTCTTTATAATCAAACACCGGTATCTCTTCAAAAGCATACGCTCCGGTAAGATCCGAATCGGTACCTATTATGAGTTCCAGTCCTGCATCTGAGGCGATAAAAGACAATCGGTCCTGCGGAAGCGAAGGGTCCAGTGGTACATAAACACCCCCGGCCTTTAAGATCCCCAGCATACTGATGATCATCTCCATACTACGCGGCGATAATATACCCACGCGGCTGCCTGGAGTGATCCCTTTTGCCAATAAATACGAAGCTACTCTTCCTGATGAAATATCAAGGGCTTCGTAACTCATTTCTGCTGTCCCATAGACAAGTGCTGTCTTTGTACCACTTGCCGAAACCTGGGCTGAAAACAACTCCATCAAACCTACTGAGGAAGGATAGGCTACCCCCGTAGCATTGAAGTCCTTGAGTAATTGCTGGCGTGCTTCGGGAGAAACAAGATTCAATTCGTCTAATTTCGTTACTGTTATATCGACAATCTGATTCACCAATAATTCAAAATGCGAAGTGATCAATTGAAGGGTTTCTTCGTCTAAAATCGCTTCGTTATAGGTAAACTTCATCGCTATTTCTTCTCCGGAAGTTACCGAAATTGACAACGGGTAATTTGTTTTTTCTTTGGTAGAAATAGGTTTTACATTTAAACCATCTTCATTTTCAGAGATGGCATCGGCTACCGGAAAGTTTTCAAATGCGATCATCGTATCGAAGAAATCTCCTTTGATACCTACCGTTTTTTGTATTACCGAAAGACTTGAATACTGATGCTCCCTTGCAGCTGTATGTCCTGATTGTAATTTTTTTAACCATTGAAGGATCGAACTTTCGTCTTCAAAATTTACATAAAGAGGTAGCGTATTGATATACATTCCGACTCTCCGTTCTGAATTTTCCAATTCTGCAGGACGTCCTGAAACGGTAACTCCAAAGGTAACCCCGTTCAGTCCTGTATAAGATCTCAACAAAAAGGCCCAACTTCCCTGAATAATCGTATTTACTGTTAACCTGTTTTTTTGAGCAAAAGACTTAATTCTTTCGGTAGTATCTTTATCAAGCCTGAACTTATAATCTACTCCTTCTACAGATATACGGTTTCGGGAAGTTTTATTGTTTATAAATGGTAAAAGAGAAGGTTCTTCAAAACTTTCAAGGTAATTTTCCCAGAATTGAAGTTCTTCAAAACTGTTTTTCGCATAAATGAAGTCTATATAATCCTTAAAATTATCATGCTTAATTGAAGGCATCTGCTGCCCTTTAAAGATCAAGGCGTATGTTCTTAAAAATTCTTCAATTAGTACGCCAAGAGACCAGCCATCTATTAGCAGATGGTGGCTCGTAAAGATCATTCTTGCCTGTTCATCAGGCATCTTTACAAAAGTTATTCTGAACAGTGGAGCCTGTTGAAAGTCGAAATCAGTTCTTTGATCTTTTGAAAGCAAGTCATTCCAGCTTTCTTCCAGTGTCTCCGGTGTTAGTTCAGAAAAATCAACCTCTTTAATAGGAACCTCCACATTTTCAAAAACACATTGTACAGGTGCTCCCAATTCATTGTGAAAAAAAGCACTTCTCAAAATGCTATGATTCGCAGCAATACGATTCCAAGATTGTCTCAAGATGCTTAATGCTACCCCTGAAGGAAACTCCAGCGATAACTGTACCAGATAGGAACCTGCATTCTGATCGTACAACCCGTGAAACAACATCCCTTCCTGAAGCGGACTCAATTTGTAAATGCTCTCTGGTCTTTTACCGTATTTGCTTAGTAATTTATTCTGAAAGGATTCAAATTCAGTAACCGTTGTTTCCTGATGGAGTCCGAAATCGGAAGGTGTTTTTTCTGGTTCTTCTTTTTGGGTACAATGAAGAATAAGCGCCCTTAAATTCCATAAATAGCTTTCAGCAAGGCTCTCAACGGTTTCCTTATCGTATTGATTTTTAGCGTAGTTGAAACTTACTCCTAAAGTCCCGCCACCTATGGAAGCTGTTACTTCAAATCTGTTTAAAAATGGAGAATTAATACTTACCTCATCCCCATAGGCCTCCTGGGCTCCAGAAAGTACATTTTTATCCTCAAGTACATTATCAAATTGTCCCAGGTAGTTGAAAACCACATCCCATCGGGTGTTCGCCAGTGAGCTGCGCACCTCATCAGAGGGGTGCAGGTAACGCAATGCACCATAACCCATACCCGAATCAGGTATCCTACGCAACTGCTCCTTAACCGTCTTGATCACATACCCCAGATCTTCCCGGTCTGATAACTCCAGATGCACCGGATACAAATTCGTGAACCAACCCACCGTCGTACTTAAGTCTACCTTACCGCCGATTTCTTCCCGACCATGACCTTCCAATCCTATCGTTACTCCCTGCTGATTACTCCAGTCGGTAAGCGTTAAGACCAGACAACCCAGCAACAGGTCTTCGATCTCCGTTCCATATACCTGGTGTACTTCCTGTAACAACAAACCGGTATGTTCTTTGTCTAAGCGTACACTGTAACTCTCGGTCTGTAAGCGTAAGGTGCTACCCTCAACCAAATGATCTACCGGTAACGGCGCATAACTCGAAGCTACCTCCTGCCAATAACCTAACTGACTGATCGCCCTGCGACTCTGCGCATACAACCCTAGGGATTCACTCCACTCCCGGTAAGAAGTCCCTTTTGCAATGACCTTTTCTGCAGTGGTGCCTTCTTTTAAATGGCTGGTGAGATCATCCAGAAGGATACGCCAGGATACCCCGTCGATCACCAGGTGATGTGCCACCATAAACAAACGATCCTGATCCATCGTTTCAGGTGTCGTTATGTGTAATACCCGAAACACAGGACCTGATCCTATCGATAGACTGTTCTGATACTGCTGGCAGTAATCGGTGATCATTTCTGATACGGCTTCGGTTGTTTCTTCCTTAATAACAACCTGATCAAGACAACCAATCTGATCACTGTAATATTGAAACCAGTCTTCGCCTTCTTTTCTGTAACGGAATCGTAGCGCATCGTGCTGTTCGTACACTTTCGATACGACCGCTGAAAGTGATGATTTGTCTACAGACTTGTCTATCGATAATAACACGGACTGGTTAAAGGCACCTCCATTGTGCAGGGTCTCAAAGTACCATTGCTGTATCGGTAGTAAAGAACTCTCCCCTGTGAGCAAGCCTTGTTCACCTTGGATACCCGTGGTATTGTTGGAGACCACCGCTGAGAGTTTGGCAATGGTTTGATTCTCGAAAATATCTTTGGGCTTCAGGTGATAGCCATAACGCTTCAAGCGGCTTACTACCTGTATAGTGATAATCGAGTCTCCCCCCAAGTCAAAGAAGTTGTCATGCACACCTACCTTGGCTACCCCTAACAGCTCCTGCCAGATCGTAGCCAATGCCTGCTCTGCTTCACTCTCGGGTGCTACATACAATTCGCCACTCAAACTATCGGTCTCAGGGGCAGGCAAAGCCCCGTAATCGATCTTCCCATTGCGCGTGAGCGGTAAGGCGTCTAAACCAACCCACAACCGGGGTACCATGTAATCCGGAAGATGTGTGCCCAGCGAATCCTGCAATGCTGACTTGTCGATCTCTTGTTCACTTACCACATATCCTACCAGTCGCTTGGTGCCCTGAGCATCTTCCCACGCTGTTACACAACAACGCTGTACAGATGCCTGTTGCAGCAACAAGGTCTCGATCTCCCCTAACTCAATGCGGTACCCGCGTATCTTTACCTGGCTGTCTGCACGCCCTACAAAGGCGATGTTCCCATCAGGTAACCAACGTGCAAGATCGCCTGTGCGGTACATACGTGCATCCGGATCTGCACTAAAAGGGTCTTTTACGAATTTCTCACTATTGAGCTCCGCTCGGTTCAGGTATCCCTGGCTTACACCCGTGCCGCCTATGCAAAGCTCTCCAATCACTCCCACAGGTACTAACTGATCCTGTGTGTCTACGATGTAAACAGAGGTGTTTGCCAGTGGCTTGCCGATTGGAACACCGTTGGCGATCGAGTCGCTGTCATCTATCGTATAGGTAATGGCAAAAGTCGTGGTTTCTGTAGGTCCGTAACCATTCATCAAACTACCCGGACCTAGTATTTCCAACGCCTTCGATACATGGGCTACAGAGGCCTTCTCTCCACCCATAATGAGTTTTCGAACACTCGATAAACTGTCCAATCCAGTTTCTACAAAGGCATTGAACAAGGCAGGGGTGAGAAAGCTTATCGTGAGCCTGTGCGTTTTAAAAACGTTCCCCAACGCGATCACATCGGATGCCGTATCGGAATCGATCAGGTATAGACTGGCGCCATGAAGCAAACTCCCGTAGATCTCATAGGTACTCCCGTCAAAGGCATAGTTAGACCATTGCAGTACACGATCCTCCGGGTACACCTGTAAGGCCGCTGATCCAAACACCAGACTGCTGATATTCTTATGAGTAATTAAAATACCCTTGGGCTTGCCCGTAGTTCCAGAGGTATACATCACATAAGCACCGGCATCCGGAGACACCAACACAGCATGCCCAAGGGGTTCGTAGGACAGTGTCTCTTTATAATCAAACACCGGTATCTCTTCAAAAGCATACGCCCCGGTAAGATCCGAATCGGTACCTATTATGAGTTCCAGTCCTGCATCTGAGGCGATAAAAGACAATCGGTCCTGCGGAAGCGATGGGTCCAGTGGCACATAAACACCCCCGGCCTTTAAGATCCCTAGCATACTGATGATCATCTCCATACTACGCGGTGATAATATACCCACGCGGCTGCCTGGAGTGATCCCTTTTGCCAATAAATACGAAGCTACTCTTCCTGATGAAATATCAAGGGCTTCGTAACTCATTTCTGCTGTCCCATAGACAAGTGCTGTTTTTGTACCGCTCGCCGAAACCTGGGCTGAAAACAACTCCATCAAACCTGCTGAGGAAGGATAGGCTACCCCCGTGGCATTGAAGTCCTTGAGTAATTGCTGGCGTGCTTTTTCTGATACAAGTGAAACGTCACCTATAGGCTGTTCGGCATTTGCAACGAAGGCTTCCAGTAGCTGCTCAAAATGATCTTTCATTCTTGTTACGGTCTGCTCACTATACAGATCGGTACAGTATTCCCAATCAATGATGATGTTTTTCTTGACCTGGGCTGCCGTGATGGTCATATCGAATTTTGAACTCACCGCTCCAGCATCCATCGGAGTAAGTTGTATGCCTTCTACTTCCAGTTTAGGGGTTTCAGGGGTGTTCTGCCATCCAAACATGATCTGAAAAACAGGGGTCACACTCATATCTCTTGAGGTCACCACCCGGTCTACTACTTTCTCAAAGGGAGCCAGCTGATGGTCGTAGGAATCTAAGGTGGTTTGCTTCACCTGATGTAACAGCTCCTTGAAGCTGGGGTTGCCTCCCAGATCACTGCGCAATGCCAGCGTGTTTACAAAGAAACCGATCAAGCCCTCCAACTCCTTCTGCGTGCGGTTCGCTATAGGCGTTCCTACACAAATGTCATCCTGTCCTGTGTAGCGGTACAGCAGCACCTTGAAACCAGCCAGCAAGGTCATAAACAAGGTAGTACCTTCTCGTTTGGAGAGTGCCTCTAAAGAAGCACTTAACGATTCTGATAAACTAAACCGTAGGCTTGCCCCTCGCGTACTCTGTACCGAGGGTCGCGGATAATCGGTCGGTAACGAAAGTACCGATGTATCGCCTAGCTGATCTTCCCAGTACTGCAACTGCTGCTCCAGTACTTCTCCTTCTAAATACGATCGTTGCCATAGCGCATAGTCGCCATATTGTATCGGTAATGCAGGTAAATTAGCTGACTCTCCATCGGCGAGACTCCTGTAGAGCTCCGTGAACTCCGATACCAGGATCCCATTAGACCAACCATCACTGGCAATGTGATGAAACACTCCCGCCAGAACGTAGCGACCTGATACGCCTGCTACCCTGTACAAACAGGCGCGGAACATATAATCCTCTCCCAGATCAAATGGGTGGTTGATAAAGCTTTCCAGCGATGACTCTAATGCTGCTTCTGTGGCTACTTCCTCACGGGTTAGCGACCAATCTGAAGACGAGATCACTTCCTGATAACCAATACCATCCTGTTCGCCATAAACCGTACGTAAGATCTCATGACGATCGATGATCGTAGCTAAAGATTTCGCTATTAAATCAGTATCGGGCGTACCTTCTATCTTTAAAACAAAAGGCAAATGATACGCCACACTGCCATTTAAATTATCCAGAAACCATAAACGCTCCTGGCTGAAGGAAAGAGGGATCTTTCCCTTATGATTATCAACCGGTTTTACAACCGGAAGTGTCATTCTATTTGATTCTCCAACGAGCTGAGCTGCCATTAAGGACACGGTAGGATACTTAAAGACATTCTTAATAGGAAGCTCTATCTCTAACTGCTTTCTAATGGCAGAAACCAATCTGGTTGCCAATAAAGAATGTCCTCCTAACTCAAAAAAGTTATCATATCTTCCTATGTCTTTTACTTTTAGTAATTCTTCCCAAATACTAGCAAGTATCTTTTCTGTTTCTGTTTCGGGAGCTACATAGGCTACTTTAGCTGCTTCATAATTGGGATTGGGTAATGCTTTCCGATCAATTTTACCACTGCTATTTATCGGTAGTTCATCTAATTCTATCCAGAGTTTAGGCACCATATAATCCGGAAGTTGCTCATTCAGTGATCCTTGCAATGCTTCTTTATCAAACGCCTGATTCTCTTTTATGACTACATAGGCCACCAATTGCTTGTCGTTTGCTCCATCATCATACGCTATAACACATGCATTTTCAACCGAATGTTGAGCAAGTAATCGCTGCTCGATTTCTCCAGGTTCAATACGATACCCTCTTATCTTTACTTGATTGTCTACTCTTCCTATGAATACAATATTCCCATCTGGTAATCTCTTAACAAGATCTCCTGTGCGATACATAATGCTATTTTCTTCATACGGATTTGTAACAAATCTTTCTTTAGTAAGTTCTTCTCTGTTTAGATAACCTCTTGCTACTCCACGACCACTAATACATAATTCCCCCGGAATTCCTACTGGAGTTTGTCTTAGAAATCTATCTACAATATATACTCTGGTATTCGCAATTGGAACTCCAATAGGAATAGGTTTTTTAGCTAAATCCCCAGAAAATGTAGTTGCACAAATACTGGTTTCTGTCGGTCCGTAAGCATTCACATAATTCGTATGCGCCCCTAGGGTACGTACTTTATCTTCTGGTGCCTCTTCTCCTGCAGTAATGAGTGTTTTTAAAGGTCTTATATCTTCCATTTGGAGTAATCTCACGAAAGCGGGAGGAAGCGTAGCCCAGGTAATCGCATGATCGTTTAAAAAGTCTGAAAATAATTTAGTGTCTTTTTTCTTGTCATCAGGAATGATAAAAAGAGTAGCCCCTGAAAGTAATGAAATCCAAATCTCCCATACGGAAGCATCGAAAGACTGACTGGAAAACTGAAGACATCTGTCACTTTGCGAAACATTTGTATTTTCAATTTGAGACAAAATTGTATTCACAATATTGCGATGCTCAACCATCACCCCTTTTGGTTTTCCGGTGGAACCTGAAGTGTAAATAATATAGGCAAGTGCTTCCGGTGCAATATTTTCGAAGGGTGCTGAGTGATAGTCATGGTCACTTTCAGAAAAAAGAGAAATCAGGTTCTTGTTGATCACAAATTTGCACTGACTATCCTTCTTCATAAAATCGATCCTCTCTTTGGGATATTGAGGGTCTATCGGAAGATAAGCAGCATTGCACTTTAAGATTGCTAATATCGCTATCACAAACCACTGACCGCGATCTAATTCAACAGCAACTATTGATTCGCTTGTTAACTGAGCTGATTTATGCAAGTACCCTGCTAAATCGGTTGACATCTTATCAAGATCCTCAAAACTATATTCCTTCCCTTGATCAACCAATGCTGTTTTGGTAGGATACTCGTTAACTTTTTCCGAAAAAAGACTTAAAAGTGTCTCTTTACCAGAATAGTCGGTAAAAGTTTGGTTCCACCCTTCAAACATTTCTCTCTCAACAGGTGTAATGACTTCAATATCTCTTATCTGAAGTTCCTTCCCAGAAATTAATTGACACAACACATTTTTGAAATGGTCTCTTATATTTTCTACTGTTTTTGCTGCAAGCAGGTTCTTATTGAATCCGAACTTGAGTATCATCTTATCATGAAGACCGATGGAAATGGCGAGCGGATAATTTGTTTTTTCTTGATTTTTTACATTTGAAACTTCCAGTTTCATCGTACGTTGTTTCAGCATTTCTGCTACCGGATAATTCTCAAATGCCATGATAGTATCGAACAACTCACCTTTAATACCTGTCATACTTTGAATCGATGCAAGACCCGTATATTGATGTTCTCTACTTGCGATTTGTCCGTCCTGAATACTTTTCAACCATTCTGTAATTATTTCTCCACCTCGAATTTCCGCGTGTAGAGGCAGGGTATTTATATACATTCCTACCCGTTTTTCGGAATTCTCAAGATCTGTTGGTCTTCCGGAAACCGTTACCCCATAAACCACATTGGAATTGCCGGAATAGTGTTGCAATAGCAAGGCCCATGTTCCTTGAATAAGTGTATTTGGTGTAAGGCGGTTTTTTTGGGCAAAACTTTTTATCTTTTCAGTTTGATCTTCATCAATTTCAAGTATCAATTCTCCCAGATCTCCAGGGTCTGTATTTCGTGAAGTAATTCCATCTATGAATGGAAGTAAGGTAGGTTCCTCTAATCCTTTAATATAATTTTTCCAGAAATTTTCTTCCGTATCAGGATCTTGCTTTGCCAGATAACGAATATAATCCTCGAATTTATCTTCTTCCTTAAACAGAGGGTTTCCTCCTTCGCTATAAGCCTCATACGCACTTAAAAATTCTTCGATCAATACAGAGGTAGACCATCCATCCATAACAATATGATGATTAGTAAATACCATTGTATAAGACTCATCTCCTGTTTTAATTAGCGTAATTCTAAAAAGAGGAGCTTTTTCAAAAACAAACGGGGTTTGCTTATCCTCTTGAAGGAAATTATCTATCTTGATTCGAATTTCATCGTTTGATAATTCTGAAAAATCCAGTTGCTGAATCGGAGGTAAAATCTCAGGGAATACACGCTGAACCGGAATACTTAATTCCTTATGAAAAAATGCAGTTCTTAAAATACTGTGGTTTCTTATAACATAGCTCCAAGATCTCTTGAAATGATCTGTATCGATTCCGGAAGGAAATTCGACCGCTAATTGTACAACATAAGCAGTAGATTCCTCTTCCAAAAGAGCATGAAACAGCATTCCCTCCTGTAAAGGAGTGAGTTTGTAAACGGAAGCTTTTTTACTTGAAGAATTGTTTTTTGACTTTTTTAAATACGCAACTAATTCAGGTTTGTGCTTCTTCAAATAAGGTACAATTCCTTCTGTATCTTTTTTGAGATCGTAAGGTGATCTTCCGTTATCAAGTTTAGCTCGTTTTAAGCTTAAGTCTCCATCTTTTTCTGTAACAACTAAACCTAAACTTAGTAGTTTTTCTATAAACTGTTTCATTCTTTCGAAATCGATTTTAAATTTTAAGTAATTCTTCCTCGTCTGAATCATCTTCCAGAAATGCATCTAATTCTTCATGAGTTACTTCGTTCTCCAATCCATAATCAGATGGAGTGAATTCCTGGTCTTCTTTCTCCATACAGTGTATAATAAGCGCTTTTAAATTCCAGATATATCTTTCTGCTAGTCCCTTTATGGTTTCTTCATCAAATAAGGATTGTATGAAGTTCCAATTCAGATATAACTCGCCATCTGAAACCGAACCATTTATCTGTAATTTATATGGTGCGGGTAAGGTATCTGAAATCTCTTGTCCGCGATGCTCTTCTGCTGCGCCAAGGATTTCGTGTTTATTCAATACATTATCGAATTGCCCCAGGTAGTTGAACACCACATCCCATCGGGTGTTTGCCAGTGAGCTGCGCACCTCATCGGAGGGATGCAGGTAACGCAATGCGCCATAACCCATACCTGAATCAGGTATCCTACGCAACTGCTCCTTAACCGTCTTGATCACATACCCCAGATCTTCCCGGTCGGACAACTCCAGATGCACCGGATACAAATTCGTGAACCAACCCACCGTAGTACTTAAGTCTACCTTACCCCCGATATCTTCCCGACCATGACCTTCCAATCCTATCGTTACTCCCTGCTGATCACTCCAGTCGGTAAGCGTTAAAGCAAGACAACCCAGCAACAGGTCTTCGATCTCCGTGCCGTACACCTGATGTACCTCCTGTAACAACAAGTCTGTATGGTCTTTGTCTAAACGTACACTGTAACTCTTGGTCTCCGATCTTGTGGTACTGTGTGATATCTCATGATGATCGGTCGGTAGGGCTTCATAAGAAGAGGCTACCTCCTGCCAGTAACCTAACTGACTGATCGCCCTGCGACTCTGTGCATACAACGCCAGGGCTTCACTCCACTCCCGGTACGAAGTCCCTTTAACCACGGACTGCTCGTTAGTGCTATCACCTCTTAGATGGTTGGTCAGATCGTCCAGAAGGATCCGCCAGGATACCCCGTCGATCACCAGGTGATGTGCCACCATGAACAATCGGTCGTGGGTCATCGCATCAGGGGTCTGTAGGTGTACCACTCTAAACACAGGCCCTTCGCTAAGTGACAATCGCTGTTGGTATTCCTCACAATAGCGGGTGATCAGACTACCCGCTGCCGAGACATCGTCGGTAGCGATTACCTCTCTTTCCAAACTGCCTGTGGCTTCACTGTAATACTGCTTCCAGACGCCTTCGCCTGATTCGTATCGCAACCGAAGTGCATCGTGCTGCTCATACAGTTTGGTTACGGCTGCTGACAAGCGCTCCAGGTCTGCAGCTTTATCGATTGACAACAGTACAGACTGGTTAAAGGCACTTCCATTGTGCAAGGTTTCAAAGTACCATTGCTGTATCGGTAGTAAAGAACTCTCCCCTGTGAGCAGGCCTTGTTCACCTTGGATACCAGTGGTATTGTTCGAGACCACCGCTGAGAGTTTTGCAATGGTTTGATTCTCGAAAATATCTTTGGGCTTCAGGTGATAGCCGTAACGCTTCAAGCGGCTTACTACCTGTATAGTGATAATCGAGTCTCCCCCCAGATCAAAGAAGTTGTCATGCACACCTACCTTGGCTACCCCTAACAGCTCCTGCCAGATCGTAGCCAATGCCTGCTCTGCTTCACTCTCGGGTGCTACATACGCTTCACCACTCAAACCATCGGTCTCAGGGGCAGGCAAAGACCCGTAATCGATCTTCCCATTGCGTGTGAGCGGTAAGGCGTCTAAACCAACCCACAACCGGGGTACCATGTAATCCGGAAGATGTGTGCCCAGCGAATCCTGCAATGCTGACTTGTCGATCTCTTGTTCACTTACCACATATCCTACCAGTCGCTTGGTACCCTGAGCATCTTCCCACGCTGTTACACAACAACGCTGTACAGATGCCTGTTGCAGCAACAAGGTCTCGATCTCCCCTAACTCAATGCGGTACCCGCGTATCTTTACCTGGCTGTCTGCACGACCTACAAAGGCGATGTTCCCATCGGGTAACCAACGTGCCAGATCGCCCGTGCGGTACATACGTGCATCAGGATCTGCACTAAAAGGGTCTTTTACGAATTTCTCACTATTGAGCTCCGGTCGGTTCAGGTATCCCTGGCTTACACCCGTGCCGCCTATGCAAAGCTCTCCGATCACTCCCACAGGTACCAAACGATCCTGTGTGTCTACGATGTAAACAGAGGTGTTGGCCAGTGGCTTGCCAATGTGAACTTCTGTGTTTTTTGTTCCAACCTCATATTTTGCTTGTGTCGAAGTTACGGTCGTTTCAGTAGGACCATATTGATTGTAGACTGTATAATGCTCACTCCATGACGAAATAAGTTTTTCAGTACATGCTTCTCCCCCTGACATAATTCGTCTTAGAGGCATTCCATCTCTTACCGGAATCATTTTTAGAACACTGGGTGTAATATGAAATTGAGTTACTCCAAATTTCTCTACAAAATCACAGAACTCATTTCCGTCATAAATAAGATCTTCTGGCGGTAATGTAAGTCTGGCTCCGCTCAATAATGCATTGAACATCTGTTCAATTGAAGGATCAAAAATATAGTTGTCAATTAGCATCACATTTTCAGAAGTATCCAGACCATAGGTAGCATTCTGAGTGACTACCAGATTTACAAGATTTTTATGTGAGACTTTTACACCCTTGGGTTTTCCTGTGCTTCCGGAAGTATAAATGAGATACATAAGATCTTCCGACAAAAGTGATATCTCCGGAACTTCTTCGGCATAATTATTTAAGCTGTCTTTTTCCAGATCCCATTTAAAAGTGTTGAGCTTTTCAAAAACCGGTTGTTTTTCAATAATTGAAGAATCTGTTAATACAATACTAATTTCCGTATCGTTCACATAATATTCTAAACGGTCTGAAGGATGCGAAGGATCCATTGGTACATATACCGCTCCGGCTTTAATGATCCCTAAAATAGAAATTAGCATTTCCATTGACCTTTGCAGACAAATTCCTACATAATCTCCTTTCTTAAGATGCTGCCTTAACAGATAGTTGGCCAACTGGTTAGATCGCACATCTAGTTCTTTATAAGTCATGGTATTCACTTCATCGATCAGTGCAACATGAGAAGGATACATTGCTGCTGTTTGCGAGAATAACTGAGGGATTGTTTTATGATCTGGAAATACTGTGAAGGTATCGTTAAAACTAGTTAACAGACGATTTTCTTCATTCGCTGAGATAAGCCTTAAACTATTGATTTTTTGATCCGGATTCGATATAATATCTGACAACAGAGACGTCAAATGAGCACACATTCTTGATACAGTCTCTCTTTTAAATAAAGCTGTACAAAATTCGAATTTCATTTGAAGACCATCTGCCTCTTCCTCTACGATTAATGAAATATCAAATCTGGACTTTTCAGAATGACCCTGGTAGGTTGAAAACTCCAGCGAATCTAATGTCACTTCCTTTGCTCTTGGTGTATTTTGCAGAATAAACATTGTTTGAAATAAAGGATGGATTCCCATATCTCTATTCTTGATCACCCTATCTACTACTTTTTCAAAAGGAGCTAATTGATGATCATAGGCCTCTAAGGTTGTTTGTTTTATTTCATTTAAAAGACCTCGAAATGTTGGCACTCCCGACAAATCACTTCTTAAAGCAATTGTATTCACAAAAAAGCCTATGAGATCCTCCAATTCCTGCTGTGTACGATTGGCAATAGGCGTTCCAACGCAAATGTCATCCTGACCACTATATCTGTGAAGTAAAATCTTATAGGCAGTTAACAGTGTCATGAACATAGTAGTTCCTTCTTCTTTAGAAAGCGCTTGTAAGTCACTTACCATGGATTTGTCAATACTGAAACTAATACTATCTCCCTCACTACTTTGAATCGCAGGTCTTGGATAATCCGTCGGAAGCGCTAAAGGTGTGGTTCCGTTCAGTTTTTCTTCCCAATAGGCTAACTGATCTTCCAAAACGGGCCCTTCAATATAGGAGCGCTGCCAAATTGCATAATCTTTGTATTGGATTACCAATTCAGGTAAATCAGGTGTTTTGTTATTCGTAAAGCTTTCGTATAACTCTGTGAACTCATTTATCAATAATCCGGTAGACCAGCCATCACTCGCGATATGATGTAAAACGCAAGCCAAAACGTATTGATCTTCTGCGTATTCAAGCTTGTATAAACAGGCTCTAAGCATGTAATCTCCGGACAGGTCAAAAGGACGGTCTACGTAATTTTCTATGGCTGCACTCAATGCAGTTTCATTTTTGACATTAATAATATCAAGCAACCATTCTTTCGAAGAAATTACCTCTTGGTAGCCAACTCCATCTTTGTCAAAGTAGGTGGTTCGAAGTACCTCATGACGTTCCAGAATTGTTTGAAACGATTTTATAAGTAAGTCCTTACTTAACTTTCCGTCGATTTTTAGAATTATGGGCATATGATACTGCACACTTCCTTCAAGTGCATCTACAAACCAAAGTCGCTGTTGACTAAATGACAGCGGAACTTCTTTTGAGGTCTCCATAGGCACTATAAGAGGCAATTGCTGTCCTTTTTCTGTAGATTGCAGAAAGTTGGCCAGCGCTTCAATCGTAGTATATTTGAAAATAGCCTTTACTTCTAGTTCAAGACCTAGCCTTTTTCGAATCATAGATATCACCCGGGTCGCAAGTAAAGAATGTCCTCCCAATTCAAAAAAGTTGGTATTGATACCTGGATTTTCTACCTGTAGGAGTTCGTTCCAAATACTACTTAATGTAGATTCCAGATCATTTCTGGGTGCTACAAAACCGCCAGATATGTCATATGATTCAGGTCTTGGAAGCGCTTTCCTATCAATTTTACCACTGGATGTCAATGGAAATTCCGGTAAACATATCCATCGGGTTGGGACCATATAATCAGGAAGCTCCTGGGCCAGAACCGTTCGCATCTGTTCGCTGTCAAATGTTTTTTCATCTGCATCGACATAAGCTACCAACTGCTGATTGTTTTTATCGTCTTGATGAAGAATTACACAACAGATGTCAATTGCTGATTTTTTTACGATTACAGCTTCAATTTCCTCTAGCTCAATTCGATAACCCCTCAATTTAACCTGTTGATCTTTTCTTCCTTTAAAAACGATATTCCCGTTTGGTAGCCATGTGGCAAGATCTCCGGTTTTATACATTACCTCACCAGGTATGAAAGGATTCGCAATAAATCTTTCCTGAGTGAGTTTTTTGTTATTCCAGTATCCCAGAGAAACTCCTTTTCCTGAAATAAATAATTCCCCTATTATCCCTATTGGTGAAGGCTCTAATTTCTCATCAAGAATGTAAGCCTGCGTATTTGAAATAGGCTTTCCTATAGAGACAGTCGTTAATTCGCTGTTTTTTTCATATGCAATTTGAGTTGTGGTGACCGTTGTCTCGGTAGGACCATATTTATTGATAAATGGATAATATTTATTCCATTTTTTTACAAGTTCTAATGGGCATATTTCTCCACCGGAAACCACTCTTCGAAGATGTTCCAGATCATCCGCTACCGGAAGCATGCTCAGTACACTTGGAGTGGCATGAAGATGTGTTATCTTCTTATCCCTAAGAAAGTTTATAAAAGCATATCCATTCAATAAAAGATCTTTCTTCCCAAGAACCAAAGTGTTTCCACTCAAAAGAGCAAGAAACATTTGCTCTACGGAAGCATCAAAGGTAGTATTCGCTAATTGCAGTATCCTTTCTTCATTCTTGATCTCGAAACCTGAAATTTGCGCATTGATGAGATTTACCAGATTTGCATGTGATACTAACACCCCTTTGGGTTTACCTGTACTCCCTGAGGTATAGATCATATAAGCGGCTTGTTTTGAATCTACCTTAGCAGGTATATCAGCTCCTTTCTTGATAGTAGCAGTCAATATTTGCTCCCAAACAAGTTGCTGCAAATTAAAGCCAGAAGGGAGAGCGTTTTTTGAAATATCATCTGTGATGATCAGACTGCTTTCAGAATCTCTTAGAATATATGATATCCGTTCTTCCGGATGTAAAGGATCTACCGGTATGTAAACGGCTCCAGCCTTTAGAACTCCCAGAATACTGCTCATCATTCCAAATGATTTTTGCATACAAACAGCCACATGACTTCCACTGGAAACTTCGTTTTGTAAGAGCAAACAGGCAACCTGATCGGAAGCCTCGTCCAGTTCTTTATAGCTCCATTTCTGATCATCCAACAAAATTGCAACGTTGGTTTCAGATTGCAGAACCTGCTTCGAGAACAAATCCACGACTGAAGACGTTTCGAAACTAGCCTCTGTTTGATTGAACTGTCGGATCACAAGATCCTTCTCTGCTTCAGATTGTATTTGTAAAGCATTGATCGAATTCAAAGGATTTTGAGCGATTTCTTCCAGTAATAATCGAAACCTCTCTCCCATACGCTCAATGGTATCTTCTTTAAAAAGAGCTGGCTTGTATTCAATTTCAATATGAATAACTCCTTTCTCTATAGCTGTTCTAACCGTAAGATCATACTTTGCAACATTCATATGATTTCCATAACTGGAAAGCTTTAAGCCTGCAATGTCAGGTACTTCTAATTCCGCATTCTGGTTGCTAAAGAGTACCTGAAACAAAGGGCTTGTACTCATATCTCTTGTGGTCACCACTCGGTCTACTACTTTCTCGAACGGAGCCAGCTGATGGTCGTAGGAATCTAAGGTGGTTTGCTTTACCTGATGCAACAGCTCCCTGAAGCTGGGGTTGCCTCCCAGATCACTGCGCAATGCCAGTGTGTTTACAAAGAAACCGATCAAGCCCTCCAACTCCTTCTGCGTGCGGTTCGCTATAGGCGTTCCTACACAAATGTCATCCTGTCCCGTGTAGCGATACAGCAGCACCTTGAAACCAGCCAGCAAGGTCATAAACAAGGTAGTACCTTCTCGTTTAGAGAGTGCCTCTAAAGAAGCACTTAACGATTCTGATAAACTAAACCGTAGGCTTGCCCCTCGCGTACTCTGTACCGAGGGTCGCGGATAATCGGTCGGTAACGAAAGTACCGATGTATCGCCTAGCTGATCTTCCCAGTACTGCAACTGCTGCTCCAGTACTTCTCCTTCTAAATACGATCGCTGCCATAGCGCATAGTCGCCATATTGTATCGGTAAGGATGGTAAATTAGCTGACTCTCCATCGGCGAGACTCCTGTAGAGCTCCGTGAACTCCGATACCAGGATCCCATTAGACCAACCGTCACTGGCAATGTGATGAAACACTCCCGCCAGAACGTAGCGACCTGATACGCCTGCTACCCTGTACAAACAGGCGCGGAACATATAATCCTCTCCCAGATCAAATGGGTGGTTGATAAAGCTTTCCAGCGATGACTCTAATGCTGCTTCTGTGGCTACTTCCTCACGGGTTAGTGACCAATCTGAAGACGAGATCACCTTCTGGTAGCCAATACCATCCTGTTCGCCATAAACCGTACGTAAGATCTCATGACGGTCGATGATCGTAGCAAGGGATTGTTCCAAAGTAGCGACGGATACTTCTCCTTCGAGTTGGAGTACCACAGGCATGTGATAGGCCGTGCTGCCTTCCAGTTGGTCTATGAACCACAAGCGCTCCTGACTAAAGGACAAAGGTTGCCTGCCTGATCGTTCGTGCGCCTTAATCTCAGGAAGTGCGGTCTTGCCTGAGGCAGCATCAATCCGGGTGGCCAATGCCGCTATCGTTGGATAGGTAAAGATCTCCTTGATAGCTATCTCTACCGAAAGCTGCTTACGGATCATAGAGGCAAGCCGGGTCGCCAGCAGTGAATGTCCTCCCATGTCAAAAAAGTGATCGTACACCCCTACCTTTGGTAAGCCCAGAAGCTCTTTCCAAAGTTCTGCAAGAGCCGCCTCTGTGCCGGTTCTGGGTGCTATGTATTCACTCGTTAGTGAAGCAAAAGAAGCCTCAGGAAGCGAACGCTTGTCTATCTTACCATTCTGGGTTAAGGGCATTCGATCTAATGCTACCCAAAGTCGGGGAACCATATAATCGGGAAGTTGCTCCTCCAGCCATTCTTCTAATACTCCTTTGGATACCCTTTCGCTACTGCTCACGTAGTAACCCACCAGACGGCGGTTGCCATGATGATCTAAAGGAGCCAGTACACAACACTGCTTTACCTCAGGATGAGACGTGAGTACCGTCTCAATCTCGCCGGGCTCAATACGATACCCGCGAATCTTTACCTGATCGTCCTTACGACCCATAAACTCTAAAATACCCCCAGGTAACCACCGTGCAAGATCCCCGGTGTTGTACATTTTTGCTTCCGGATCTTTCGAAAAAGGATCTTTGGTAAACCGTTCCTGAGTGAGCTCAGGAAGGTTTACATATCCATTTGCTACGATCGATCCTCCTAAAAAAAGATAACCATAAGCCCCGGGAACTTGTAATTTTCCATAAGCGTCTAATATATAAATACGGCTGTTACCTATCGGTTTTCCAATAGGAGGGGTAGTACTTATATTATTTAATTCGTTACTAATGGTGGCAGTTGTGGCTACATGTGTTTCTGAAGGACCGTAATGGTTATGCAAACGAACCTTTGTGTTTTCAAGATAGTTTATAGCATTTGTAGAAAGTGTAAGTCGTTCACCTGCAACCACTATATCTTTTAATTTCCGTAGCTTTTCCAGATGACCTTCTGATGCTAAGAATTTAAAATAGGAAGTGGGAAGAAAAATCGTTTGAATTTCATGAGAATTAATATATTCAATAAACTCAAACGTATCTAATTTAACATCCGATGAAAGTACATGTAATTCACCCCCTCTGTTTAAAGTAAAAAACAGCTCCTGAAACGAAACGTCAAAACCGATACTGGTAAAATGTGTTACTTTTTCATGTGATATTTCTAGCGCATCATGGTAACAAATAAGGTTTGTAAGTACCGAATGCGACATTTTTACACCTTTCGGCTTTCCGGTAGATCCTGAAGTATAGATCACATATGCTAAATCTTCGGGTGTAGAAAAGTTATAAGAAGTGATGTTCTTCTCTTCAATTGCAAATGCATCCTCTATTCTAATAACTTCCGTCTGAGTTTCAAATGCATATTTTTGTAAAGTTAGACCGTCACTGATCATCAGATGGGCACCAGAATCCTTCAGTATAAAAGCAATCCTGTCTTTAGGGTATTGAGGATCTAAAGGAACATAAGCAGTTCCGGTTTTAAGTATCGCCAGTATTCCTATGATCATTTCTGCAGACCTTTCAATATACAGACCTACAAATTTTTCTTTTCCGGCTCCCTTTTTTATCAGATACTTAGCCAGTTTATTGGCTTTGTCCTCCAGCTGAGCATATGACAACTTCTGGTCTTCGAAGACAATCGCAATTGCTTCCGGAGATCTTTTTACAGTCTCCTCAAAGAGGTCTAACAGAGTTTTCTCCTTTGGAAATTCAAAAGAGGTGTCATTAAAGTTTACCAAAAGCATTTCTTTTTCCGCTTTTGTAATCAGTTCTACCTCTTTTAGCAAAACAGCCTTATTCTCTAGAATTTGATTCAAGCATTTTTCAAAATGCCCTGATATCATTTCTATAATGTCGCGAGATAAAAGACTGGTGTTATAACTAAAAATTATATCGGTTTTCTCTCCAGCATTTACGATAATAGTAAGTGGATAGTTGGTTTGCTCTACTGAAGAAATATTAGCGACCTTCAATGTTCTTTCTTCCTGAGAAGAGATCACTTTAGAAACAGGGTAGTTTTCAAAAACTACGATGCTATCAAAGAAATCTCCCTTAATTCCTGTCATTTGCTGTAAGGATGCAAGATCTGCGTATTGAAATTCTCTGGAGGATGTCTGTAATTGTTGTATTTCCTGCAACCATTCAACACATTGCTTTTCTGCATCAACATGCGTATATAGCGGAAGCGTATTGATGTATAAACCAACCCTTCGTTCAGAATTTTCCATCTCTGCAGGCCTTCCGGATACGGTCACACCAAAAGTCACCTGTTCTTGTTGAGTATACTTTGAGAGTAACAAAGCCCAGGTTCCCTGGATTAATGTGTTTAGTGTTATTCTGCTTTGCTGAGCCAGATTTTTAAGCTTTGTCGTGAATTGCTCATTCAGCACCAGTTTGTGTTCTGAAAAATCTCCGCCCTTTCGACTTCCATCGTTTTTAGCCTTTGAAAAAGGTATAAAAGAAGGCGTGTCTAAATTTTTTAAATAGTTTCTCCAAAATTCATCCTGAGCATTTTTATCTACGTTAGCCAGAAATTTAATGTAGTCTTCATAAGCGTCAATTATTGGCATTTCAGGCGTTTCGTTTCTTGTAAACATTTCGTAAGCTAACAGAAACTCTTCCATTAAGACAGATAAAGACCATCCATCTAGCAAAATATGATGATGCGTAAATATCATTCGATATGCATCGGGGGAAGTTTTGATCAAAGTGACGCGTAAAAGAGGGGCTTCCTGAAAATCAAATCCCTTTTTTTGATCGGATTCCTGAAATTCTATCAACTTTTTGCGAAGCGTATCCTCTTCCAATCCGGAATAATCCAACTGGTAAAAGGGAAAATCAATTCTTTCATGAACAGTCTGAACGGGAATATTCAACTTTTCATGAAAAAAGGCGCTCCTCAAAATGGTGTGATTCTTGAAAACAAAATTCCAGGATCTCTTAAATGCATCTACATCTAATTTTTCGGGAAAATCAAGAGAAAGTTGAATTATATAGGCTCCGGATTCTTTTTCATAGAGTCCGTGAAACAGAATTCCTTCCTGCAAAGGACTCAATTTATAAAAAGTTGGAACATAAGCCTGTGTTGAAAGATACTTTATTAATTCCTGTTTGTTATTTTTAATAAAGTTGACTATTTCACCGTTGCTCTTAATTTTTTCAATATCCTCTTTATCCAGAGTACCCTTTTTGCCTCTTAAAACAAGATTTCCGTTTTTTTCTACTAAAAAAAGATGGAGCCTTTCAAGCTTCGCTATAAATTCTTTCATGGGTTTATCTTCGATCAAAATTCAAGAATATCTTCGCCTTCTTCCTCTTCTTCTGTTAAGAAGGAAGTAAACGCTTCCATTTCTTCTACATTAACTTCTTTTTCAATTCCGTAATCAGATGGGGTAAACTCGCGTTTTTCTTTTTTCATACAGTGAACGATTAGCGCTCTTAAATTCCATAAGTAGCGATCTGCCAATCCTTGTATTGTTTGTGTTTCATAGATATCAAATGGATACGTCCAGTTCAGAATGAGTTCTCCGTTTTGAACCGTTGCGGTTATTTCAAGAAGGCTGTCGAATTTAAGGCTACCGTCAACTTCATCTCCTTTTGATTCTTCGGCGACGGAAAGAAACCCTTCACCTTGAAATATGTTATCCAATTGCCCTAGGTAGTTGAACACCACATCCCATCGGGTGTTTGCCAGTGAGCTGCGCACCTCATCGGAGGGATGCAGGTAACGCAATGCGCCATAACCCATACCTGAATCAGGTATCCTACGCAACTGCTCCTTAACCGTCTTGATCACATACCCAAGATCTTCCCGGTCGGACAACTCCAGATGCACCGGATACAAATTCGTGAACCATCCTACTGTGGTACTTAAGTCTACCTTACTGCCGATATCTTCCCGACCATGACCTTCCAATCCTATCGTTACTCCCTGCTGATTACTCCAGTCGGTAAGCGTTAACACCAGACAACCCAGCAACAGGTCTTCGATCTCCGTGCCGTACACCTGATGTACCTCCTGTAACAACAAACCGGTATGTTCTTTGTCTAAACGTACACTGTAACTCTTGGTCTCCGATCTTGTGGTACTGTGTGATATCTCATCATGATCGGTCGGTAAGGCTTCATAAGAAGAGGCTACCTCCTGCCAGTAACCTAACTGACTGATCGCCCTGCGACTCTGCGCATACAACGCCAGGGCTTCACTCCACTCCCGGTACGAAGTCCCTTTAACTACGGACTGCTCGTTAGTGCTATCACCTCTTAAATAGTTGGTCAGATCGTCCAGAAGGATCCGCCACGATACCCCGTCGATCACCAGGTGATGCGCCACCATGAACAATCGGTCGTGGGTCATCGCATCAGGGGTCTGTAGGTGTACCACTCTAAACACAGGACCTTCGCTAAGTGACAATCGCTGTTGGTATTCCTCACAATAGCGGGTGATCAGACTACCCGCTGCCGAGACATCGTCGGTAGCGATCACCTCTCTTTCCAAACTGCCTGTGGCTTCACTGTAATACTGCTTCCAGCCGCTTTCGCCTGATTCGTATCGCAACCGAAGTGCATCGTGCTGCTCATACAGTTTGGTTACGGCTGCTGACAATCGCTCCAGGTCTGCAGCTTTATCGATTGACAACAGTACAGACTGGTTGAAGGCACCTCCATTGTGCAGGGTTTCAAAGTACCATTGCTGTATCGGTAGTAAAGAACTCTCCCCCGTGAGCAAGCCTTGTTCACCCTGGATACCCGTGGTATTGTTGGAGACCACCGCTGAGAGTTTTGCAATGGTTTGATTTTCAAAGATATCTTTGGGCTTCAGGTGATAGCCGTAACGCTTCAAGCGGCTTACTACCTGTATGGTGATAATCGAGTCTCCCCCCAGGTCAAAGAAGTTGTCATGCACACCTACCTTGGCTACCCCTAACAGCTCCTGCCAGATCGTAGCCAATGCCTGCTCTGCTTCACTCTCGGGGGCTACATACGCTTCACCGCTCAAACCATCGGTCTCAGGGGCAGGCAAAGCCCCGTAATCGATCTTCCCATTGCGTGTGAGCGGCAAGGCGTCTAAACCAACCCACAACCGGGGTACCATGTAATCCGGAAGATGTGTGCCCAGCGAATCCTGCAATGCTGCCTTGTCTATCTCTTGTTCACTTACCACATATCCTACCAGTCGCTTGGTACCCTGAGCATCTTCCCACGCTGTTACACAACAACGCTGTACAGATGCCTGTTGCAGCAACAAGGTCTCGATCTCCCCTAACTCAATGCGGTACCCGCGTATCTTTACCTGGCTGTCATTACGCCCCAGATATTCGATGCTTCCGTCTGGTAACCATCTTCCTAAATCTCCGGATCGATACATTCGTTCAGAGGGATTGAACGGACTTACCACAAACCTTTCCGCAGTAAGCTGCTCTCTGCCAAGATATCCTCTTGCCACTCCTGCACCGGTGACACATATCTCACCTGTGACACCAATCGGAACTAATTGTAAATTAGTATCCAGAATATGACATTGAAGTGTGGGGATCGCCCTTCCGATATTGCTTATCGATTTTAAGGTATCCTGTTTTGTGATCTCCTTAAAAGTAACATGTACGGTGGTTTCGGTGATACCGTACATATTGATCAGTTTACATTCAGGATAAGTGTTTTTCCAATAAGCTAGTTGCGAGGGATTCAATGCTTCCCCGCCAAAAATCGCGTATCGCAAATCCAATTCGATATCAGCGTGTTCCGCTACCTCTTGCAGCAGGTAGAATGACTTAGGCGTCTGGTTTAATACCGTTACTTTTTCTTTAGATATGAGTTTTAAAAAAGCGTGACTGTCTTTTGCAATTTCTTTTGGAACTACCACAAGGTGTCCTCCAAATAGCAGTGCACCATACATCTCCCATACCGAAAAATCAAAGCAAAAAGAATGAAACATTGTCCATACATCTTTCTCAGAAAAATCAAATAAGGGGCTTTCATTCATAAATAAACGAACCACATTTTTATGTGTAATAAGTACTCCTTTTGGTTTTCCTGTAGAACCTGAGGTATAGATTACATAGGCAAGATGTTCTGAACGGAGCTTATTAAAAACCTTCGAAATTGGCTCTTTTTCTATTTCCTTAGTATCAGCATCAATTAAAATCGACAGGCATGAAGTCTTTGATTTGCCCAGTAATTCATTTGTTTTTGCATCTGTAATTAAGAAAGGTGCGTTTGAATCTCTCAGAATGTAATCAATTCGATCCTGTGGATAGTCAGGATCAATTGGAACATAGGCTCCCCCTGCTTTTATAATCGCTAGAAGACCGATGATCATTTCAACGGATCGGTCCAGCGAAATGGCCACTAAAGTCTCTTTTTTCACCCCTTTTTTCTGCAGGTAATGTGCTAATTGATTAGATTTTTCATTTAACTCACGATACGTTAGCGATACTCCTTTAAAAGAAACTGCCTTTTCATCGGGATAAGTACCTACTGATTTTTCGATTAAACTAACAAGTGTTTCATTTTCTGGAAATCCAACACCTGTCTGATTGAATTGTTCTATCAGTTTGTTTTCCTCTGCCGCTTCTAGCATTGAAAGCCTTCCGATTTCCTTTTCCGGATGGATGAGGATATCTTTTGTGATCTCCTTCAGATGATCGATCATTCGAAGAATAGTAGTTTCCGAAAACAATTCGGAAGCATATTCGAACTTCATTTCCAAAACTTCTCCTGCTTCCAGCGCAGTTAAAGTAAGATCGAACTTAGAGGTTTGTTCTTCGAATCCATAATCACTTATAGTTATATCTTCCATAGAAAGATGATTTCTACCGGAAGCATTCTGTAGAACGAACATCGTTTGAAATACCGGGCTCATGCTCATGTCCCGTGTAGTGACAACCCTATCTACTACTTTTTCAAATGGTGCTAATTGATGATCGTATGATTCTAAAGTAGTTTCTTTCACCTGGTTAAGAAGTGCTTTAAATGAATGGGTGCCTGAAACGTGACTTCTCAATGCTAACGTATTCACGAAGAAACCTATAAGTCCTTCCAGTTCTTTCTGCGTACGGTTGGCAATAGGCGTTCCCACGCAGATATCTTCCTGATAGGTATACCTATAAAGCAAAATCTTAAATACCGTAAGCAAGGTCATGAATAATGTCGTATTCTCTTTTTGAGAAAGCGATTTCAAACCTTGATATACATCATCCTCAAGAGTAAATCTTACACTTGCCCCCCTTGTGCTTAGCACGGCGGGTCTAGGGTTATCAGAAGGTAAGACAAGAGGTGTAATATTTTTTAATTTTTCTTCCCAGTATTGAAGCTGCGTTTCTAAAATTTCACCTTCAAGATACGTTCGTTGCCATATCGCATAATCTGCATACTGAAACGGTAAAACAGGTATTTCGGGTTCTCTTTCTGCCCTCAGGCTTTTATAGAGCTCAGTAAATTCTGAAATAAGAATATCGCTAGACCAACCATCGCTGGCAATATGGTGTATTACACCTGATAAAAAATAGGTATTGCGTTCGTTTTGTAATTCCAACAAACATGCTCTAAACATATAATCACTTGTAAGATCAAAAGCACGATTAGCGTATTCTTTGATCACTTTTTGAGCATCCTGTTCATTTTTAACACTAGTTACATCAAGAATCCAGTCTCTGGCAGAAATCACTTGCTGGTACCCAATGCCTTCATGATCTATATAGATGGTTCGAAGGATTTCATGCCTTTCAATTATTTTACGAAGTGCCCTTGCGAAGATTTGCTTATCCAGACTTCCTTCCAGTTTGTAAACAAATGAGATATGGTATTCCTTACTGCCTTGTAATTTATCTAAAAACCAAAGTCTCTCCTGGCTATATGAAAGTGGTACACTAGCGTTTTTTTGCTCAGCTTTTACCAGAGGAAGTAAGGATTGATTTGTATCACTTTCCAAATATTCACCGAGTAATGCAATAGTAGGATATTGAAAAATTGTTCTAATCGCAATATCTGCTTCCAATTCTTTACGAATGGCAGAGACCAGTCGGGTAGCCAATAAGGAATGACCACCAAGGTCAAAGAAATTATCGTGTATTCCTGGAGTCTTCACCTGAAGTAATTCTTTCCAGATAAGCGATAACTTATTCTGTATAGGCGTAGAAGGAGCTATATAATTTTCTGAGCTGAGAGAAAATGGTATTTCAGAGAGTGCTCTGCGGTCTACTTTACCACTACTGTTAAATGGTAGGTTTTTTAATTCCATCCAAAAAGATGGAATCATATACTCCGGAAGCTGTTTTCGAAGGAAAGCTTGTATTTCATCTTTTTCAAATGAATTCTCAGACGTCATTACTACAAAAGCTAACAAATACTTATGGCCTGCATTATCTTCTTTGACAATCACACTGCCGTTCTCAATCTGAGAATGTGCAATTAATACTTGTTCAATCTCGCCTATCTCAATACGGTAACCACGAATTTTTACCTGATTGTCTACTCTACCTGCGAAAGCTATATTTCCATCAGGCAACCACTTAGCAAGGTCTCCGGTACGATACATCAATGAGTTTTCTTCATACGGATTTACGACAAACTTTTCACTGGTAAGTTCTTCACGATTGAGATAACCTCTGCCTAGTCCTATTCCGCTCAAACAAAGCTCTCCTATAACCCCTACCGGACATCGTTCATGATCCTTATCCAAAATATAGGCACGCATATTCCCCGTAGGTTTTCCAATAGGGATAAAAGTATCGATAGCTTCATCGAAAAGAGTCGCACATATACTGGCTTCAGTGGGGCCATACGCATTAAAATAATTTCCGAGTCTTGAAAACTTTCTGGCTTGTTCTAAAGGAGCTTCTTCTCCTCCTGTTACCAATGTTTTAAGGTTAGGAAGCCTCTCCAGATTCACAATATTCAAAAAGGCGGGAGGTAGAATGGCAAAGTTGAGTTGCTGGTCATTCACAAATTCAGAAAAATACCCAACATCTGTTTTTTGTTCTTCTGGGATAATATGCAGCGAAGCACCAGCGAGTAACCCTAATAAAACTTCCCATATAGAGGCATCAAAAGAGATGCTCGCGAATTGTAGGCAGCGATCTTCCGGATATATCTTGAAGGCTGAAATCTGAGAACAAATAGTATTTACAATACCCTTATGTTCGATAAGTACTCCTTTTGGTTTACCAGTAGATCCGGAAGTATAAATTACGTAAGCCAGGTTGTGATTTTTTAATACTACCGAGGGTCGTTTATCAGCTATTTTTTCTTTTACTTTATCGTACTCAGACAAAAATTGTTCATCAATACATAAAACGCATTGGCTATCCTGCTCCACGTAACGTATACGATCTTCAGGATGCTTAGGATCTATAGGAAGGTAAGCACCGCCAGCTTTCATGATAGCTAGTATTGAAACAATCCACCGATCGGTTCTCCTCAGTTTTACGCCTACAAGATCTTCTGTAGTCAAGCCACAATTTTTCAATAAATAATTTGCAAGCTTGTTAGAGGCATGATCTATCTCTTGATACGTATACCTCTTATCCTGATATACAAGTGCCGTTTTTTGTGCATGTATGCTAACAACTTCAGAAAACAGGTCTACCAGTGTTTTGTCTTGAGGAATGTCTAATTTAGTTTGATTAAACGAATCCAGCTGTTTGATTTCTTCTACGGTTAACACAGAGAGTTTTCTCAGCGGTAGCTCTGGGTTAACGGCTATCTGTTCAAGCAGCTGCTGAAAATGTCGGAACATCCTTTTTATGGTAGATGCATCAAACAGATCTTTACAATATTCCCATTCAATATCAAGTGTATCTTTTGTTTTTAATAAATTGACTGAAAGATCAAATTTAGAATTTACCGTTTCGACATCCTTTTGTATTATTGATACTTTATCTAGCTTAAGTTTATGTAGCGGAGTTGCATCGTTTATACTAAAAACAACCTGAAACAAGGGGCTTGTACTCATATCTCTTGTGGTCACCACCCGGTCTACTACTTTCTCGAACGGAGCCAGCTGATGGTCATAGGAATCTAAGGTGGTTTGCCTTACCTGATGCAACAGCTCCCTGAAGCTGGGGTTGCCGCCCAGATCACTGCGCAAAGCCAGCGTGTTCACAAAGAAACCGATCAAGCCCTCCAACTCCTTCTGCGTTCGATTCGCTATAGGCGTTCCTACACAAATGTCATCCTGTCCCGTGTAGCGATACAGCAGCACCTTGAAACCAGCAAGCAAGGTCATAAACAAGGTAGTACCTTCTCGTTTGGAGAGTGCCTCTAAAGAAGCACTTAACGATTCTGATAAACTAAACCGTAGGCTTGCCCCTCGCGTACTCTGTACCGAGGGTCGCGGATAATCGGTCGGTAACGAAAGTACCGATGTATCGCCTAGCTGATCTTCCCAGTACTGCAACTGCTGCTCCAGTACTTCTCCTTCTAAATACGATCGCTGCCATAGCGCATAGTCGCCATATTGTATCGGTAAGGATGGTAAATTAGCTGACTCCCCATCGGCGAGACTCCTGTAGAGCTCCGTGAACTCCGATACCAGGATCCCATTAGACCAGCCGTCACTGGCAATGTGATGAAACACTCCCGCCAGAACGTAGCGACCTGATACGCCTGCTACCCTGTACAAACAGGCGCGGAACATATAATCTTCTCCCAGATCAAATGGGTGGTTGATAAAGCTTTCCAGCGATGACTCTAATGCTGCTTCTGTGGCTACTTCCTCACGGGTTAGTGACCAATCTGAAGACGAGATCACTTCCTGGTAGCCAATACCGTCCTGTTCGCCATAAACCGTACGTAAGATCTCATGACGGTCGATGATCGTAGCCAGGGATTGTTCCAAAGTAGCGACGGATACTTCTCCTTCGAGTTGGAGTACCACAGGCATGTGATAGGCCGTGCTGCCTTCCAGTTGGTCTATGAACCACAAGCGCTCCTGACTAAAGGACAAAGGTTGCCTGCCTGATCGTTCGTGCGCCTTAATCTCAGGAAGTGCGGTCTTGCCTGAGGCAGTATCAATCCGGGTGGCCAATGCGGCTATCGTTGGATAGGTAAAGATCTCCTTGATAGCTATCTCTACCGAAAGCTGCTTACGGATCATAGAGGCAAGCCGGGTCGCCAGCAGTGAATGTCCTCCCATGTCAAAAAAGTGATCGTACACCCCTACCTTTGGTAAGCCCAGAAGCTCTTTCCAAAGTTCTGCAAGAGCCGCCTCTGTGCCGGTTCTGGGTGCTATGTATTCACTCGTTAGTGAAGCAAAAGAAGCCTCAGGGAGCGAACGCTTGTCTATCTTACCATTCTGGGTTAAGGGCATCCGATCTAATGCTACCCAAAGTCGGGGAACCATATAATCGGGAAGTTGCTCCTCCAGCCATTCTTCTAACATACCTTTGGATACCGTTTCGCTACTACCCACGTAGTAACCTACCAGACGGCGGTTGCCATGATGATCTAAAGGAGCCAGCACACAACACTGCTTTACCTCAGGATGAGACGTGAGTACCGTCTCAATCTCGCCAGGCTCAATACGATACCCGCGAATCTTTACCTGATCGTCCTTACGACCCATAAACTCCAAAATACCCCCAGATAACCACCGTGCAAGATCCCCGGTTCTATAGAGTTTTTCTCCTTTTCTAAAAGGATGGTCTGTAAACTTTTGTCGGGTTAAAGCATCGTCATTAATATAGCCTTGCGCTAATCCATCTCCTGAAAGACATAATTCACCAACTACGCCTACCGGTTGAAGAACATCTGAATCAGTATGCATTACATATGCCTGACTATTGGCGATCGGTTTTCCGATAGGAATATCCTTTTCCTGATCTGCTTCAATACGATGAACCGTTGAGAATGTAGTGTTTTCTGTAGGTCCGTATCCGTTGATCAATTTGAGTTTAGGAAATACTGACTTTACTTTATTTGTATATTCAAAAAGAACCTTATCTCCCCCTATTATCAGTTGATCTAATCCTTTAAAAACATCCATTTTTTCCATTACGGTTTGATGAAACCAGGAAGCGGTCATCCACATCGTATTTATACCCTGTTTCTCAATAAGAGATTCGAAAGAAGCTATTTCCAGAAGGTCTTCCTTTTTACTCAATACCAAAGTTCCTCCGTTGAGCAATGTACCCCAAAACTCAATGGTAGTAGCATCAAAAGAAAAAGAACCGGTAGACAACCATTTTGTATTTGAATTGATCGTTAAATAATCACAAGACTTAGCTAGACTTACTATATTTTTATGAGTGATCATGGTGCCTTTAGGCTTACCGGTAGAACCAGAAGTAAACATTACGTAAGCGAGACTTTCAGCATTCGTATTTGGTAACCCAATATTATGAGAAGTAAAGTTATTTGAATTCTTAAATTCTTCAACCAACCTTTCATCTATGATGAAACCACAAGAACAGCTGCGAATCATTTCTTCAATACGTTCTTCAGGGTATTCAGTATCCAGAGGAAGATAAGCACTTCCTGTTTTTAAAATCCCTAGCAGACAAATCAACAAAAATTCGTTTCTGTCAAGCTTAACACCTACAAGGGCACTGTTACCGGTATTTTTTATCTGAATAAAAGAAGCAAACTCATCTGATAATTGATCTAATTGTTGATAAGTGAACTCCTTATTTTCAAAAATCAGTGCAATTGAACTAGGAGTATTTTGTACCTGCTCTTTAAACAGTGCTATCACTGATTTTTCATCCGGATAAGAAACCTCTGTGCGATTAAAATCATTGATTAACAGTTGTTTTTCCTCTAAGGATAACATTTCTAATTCCAGGAGTGCAGTAGAAGGTTTTTTCAGACATTCCTTTAAAAGACTTTTGAAATGCGCTGCCATCTTTTGGATAGTAGATTCATGAAAAAGATCAGTACTATATTCAACGGTGAGTTCCATACTGTCAGCATGGTCGTCCACCTGAAAATATAAATCAAAAACCGTATTTCTACGTTTTATCTTTTGAGGAATCAATTTGCTATCTCCAATTTGAAGAGCGTTTATGTCTGGCGGCGATTGTAATCCAAAAACGATTTGGAAAAGAGGGTTCCCAGACTGACGATCAGGAGCCACCGCTTCTACCACTTTCTCAAAAGGCGCATCTTGATGAAGAAAAGCGTTACGAACAGTGGTGTTGATTTGCTGAAGTAAGTTGACAAAACCCGTATCTCCCTGAAGATGATTTCTCAATGCAAGTGAATTGACAAACATGCCAATCATATGGACTTGCTCAGGTTGAATCCTATTAGCAACAGGAGTACCCACGCAAATATCATTTTGACCACTATATCTGAATAGCAAAGTTTTAAAAACAGATAATAATGTTACATAGGGTGTAACCTCATGTTTTTTTGAAAACTGAATGATCTGATTTCGCAGGGAGCTACTGATATTTACTGTATATACGTTCCCTTTTTTTGAACGTTTTTGCGAAGGCGGGAAATCATAAGGTAATTTCAAAGGCGCCGTGTTTGTAAGTTGGTGTTCCCAATAGCGCATTGATTTCTCTAACTTACCGGTTCTCCATAATTCTCTTTGCCAGATCGCATAGTGCCTGTACTGCACATTAAAAGGACTCCTATTTGGCTTCTTTTGTGTGAGCAGTTCACTGTAAAGTTGGGATAGCTCTTGTAGGAATATGGGTTCTGACAATCCATCTGCGGCAATATGATGCAAAACAAAACCTAAATATTGCGCTTCTTTTCTTGTGAAAACTGCTACCCTGATCATGTAGTCTGATGAAAGGTCAAAAGGCTGCTCGATCCAATGCAGAAATTGATCTGATTTTGGCTCTTCAGAGATCATAAAATACTCTAAGCCAAATTCATTCTCGTTTCGCACGATTTGCATAAGCTTTCCACCGTCAGTATTTTTATAAGTGGTTCTTAGAATTTCGTGCCGTCTAATTAACAGCTTTAATGCCTGCTCTAATATCCGTGTATCAAGCTTCGGAGTAATTTTTAAAATCCGGTGAATGTGGTATTCCTCACTGCCGTTATATTGATCAATAAACCAAAGTGCTTCCTGAGCAAACGATACCTGTACGTCTTTTTCCGAATGATTTTTGGCAACTTCTGAAATTCTCAGTTCATTTTGATGTACTTCATCTTGGTTTTTTAGTTGGTTTTCAAGAAACGTCGCGCACTGCCTGATATTGACATAAGCGAATAATAAGGTAGGATCTATAGAAATTTGAAGATGTTCTGAAAGTAATCCTGAGATTCGTATTCCTGTGAGGGAATCAATCCCCAAAGCGGAAAACGAAGTTTCAACTCCAATAATACCTTTTTCTACAGCGAGTTCTTTAGCCACGGTTTCCTGCAACCATTTTTCTATTTCAGATGCTGGTTGAACTACATTTTCTAGTGAAGTATCAGAGAGACTGGAGATTACTTCAGAAACCGCAGTTCCTGATATCCATTCATCGATCATACCATCAGTTTGCCCATTCTCAAAATTGTTTTTTGAGGCGAGCCTTCTTATTTTTCCACTGGAAGTTTTAGGGATTCTACCAGGACTCACCAAGATAAATGCATGAATGGGTAGTTGTTGTTCTTGTAAAACTGCTGCTCTTACGGTTTCCAGAATTTCCTGAAAATTGTATGATCGAATACTGGTTCGTTTTATTTCCTGAGCAATCACTAATCTTTCCTTACCATTGATGAATGTACTAAAGGCTGCTCCTGCGTTATTCTGGAGATCTTCATGACAGTTTTGTACAGTACGTTCAATGTCCTGTGGAAAATGGTTTACACCATTAAAGATCATCATCTCCTTGAGTCTTCCGGATACGTAGATCTCGCTATTGTAAATAAAACCCATATCCCCCGTTCTCAGAAATGATTTATCATCTGAAGAAGGGTCATCTATAATATGAGCTCTAAAGATCTCTTGAGTCTGTTCTGGTTTCTTCCAATATCCTTTTGTTACACTTGGCCCATGAATCCAGAGTTCACCTATTTCACCTGCTTTCACCAGTTTTCTGGTTTCCGGGTCTACTGCTTTTATCGTAATATCGCTTAACATCGGCCCGTTACCTACTAATTCTGTAATTGATTGGGTTTCTTCCGATTTGGTCTCCACAACCTTTCCATTAAGCGCAGATTCTTTATCTAGTTTTAATCGAGAAGGAACTACGTTATAGACTGTTCCACTTACGATTAAAGTACTTTCAGCCGTTCCATAACAGGGAAGAAAACTTTGCTCATTAAATCCTGCAATCCCAAATTTTTTAGTAAAATTACGAATGGTTTCTGCGCGAACGGGTTCTGAACCATTGAAGGCAATTTCCCATTTGCTCAAATCATAATTTTTTAAGTCTTCTTCTTTAATCTGATTTGTGCAGAGATCGTAAGCAAAATTGGGACCACCACTTATGGTTCCTCCATATTTAGAAATAGCCTCTAACCATCTGGATGGTTTTTGTATAAATGCGGTGGGAGGCATAAAGATTAATTCAAAACCAAAGCAGAAAGGTTGCAAAATATTCCCTATTAAGCCCATATCATGATATACAGGTAACCAACCTACACCTACTGATTCTGAACTACTTCTGAAGCATTCGTGAATCAATTTATTGTTATGTAGAATGTTAGAATGCGATAGAATAACCCCTTTGGGATCTCCAGTCGATCCTGAAGTATACTGTAGAAAAGCAGTAGTGTCAGATGCTATAGATGGAAAACTAACATCAGACAGATGGGTTAGGTTTTCAGTAACCAGCCAGTGAACCTTTGAAAATACCTCATCACTAAACCAGTCTACACATTTTTCATAAACGTCGGGAACGGTTAAAATGAGTTCAGAATTGCAGTCTCCCACAACTTTTTTTAATCGGTCAAGCCTTCTCTTTCCTTGTGGTGGATAAGCAGGCACTGCAATTACTCCTGCCAGCATACAGCCCATAAAGGCATCTACAATTTCTATTCCATCAGGATAAAGAAGTAAAACCCGGTCTCCGGGATTAACTTTCCTTAAAATGTTCGATGCAATAATCTCTGCACGATCCTTTAATTCTCCAAAGGTGCGTGTATTGGTCTCATTCTCACCATCTTTCAGAAAACGATAGAGGATTTTATCAGGATGCACATCTGCATTTAAATATAGAATATCTACGAGCGTTTTGCTTGAATCAAAAATAATTTCGTCTTTCTTAGCTGTCTTCAAACCCTAATTTTTTAAAAGACTTTACAGAAGAAAGGAACTAATATGATATCCTTGAAAATGAAGAATAATTATCGTCTTTTTAACTAAACAATTCCTATTATTTATAGTTTATAATTAATCAAGGTAAAAATACCTTAAGATGCTTGTATTTTTCTTCAACAACAGATAGTTTTGTCCCCGTTTCTTCTAAAAAAGTCTATTCCCTACTTACTTTTTTTGCTGTGCAAAGTTATTATTAATTGACTAATTTTCAACATATAAATTAAGTATTTTCTTATAATTTAATTTTAATTTAACGATAAGTATAGATTATTTTAGATGGTCTGTCCATCATTTTACCGTTTCAACGACCATGAAGCACGATCTCTTCAGGATATCCATAATGATGGATAGAAAGCGTTCCCGAAAACCAGAGATCATTCCAGCATCATAAGTTATTTTTTTAATTCATTTTTAACTTTCGCTGGTTGGTAATAGCATGTAAAGCAAGTATATTCGTTTTAAAGAATGATATTTATTCTGATTTTGAAGACTTCTTAATTCCGATTACGGTTAAGTAAACCTAAAAAGTCGTGAAGAACAGCATCTATTATGTCGAATACTAAACAACTCAAATACGATAAAGCCTATTTACGCATGGCAAAGGAATGGGGAAAACTATCTCATTGTGAACGTAAAAAAGTAGGGGCTATCATTGTTAAAGACAGGATGATTATCTCTGATGGATATAACGGCACGCCTACTGGCTTTGAAAATCCTTGCGAAGATGAGGAAGGCTACACCAAATGGTACGTTTTACACGCAGAAGCCAATGCAATTTTGAAGGTTGCAGGTTCTACTCAGTCTTGCAAGGATGCTACTTTGTATATTACATTATCGCCCTGTAGGGAATGCAGCAAACTTGTGCATCAAGCCGGAATAAAAAGAGTCGTATACGAAAATGCCTATAAAGATGACTCCGGATTACAATTTCTAGCGAAAGCAGGCGTTCAATTAAAACATATTTCGGACCTAGATTAAATAAATGCCCAAAAACAAAGATTATTATTGGCTTCCTCTTGTAATTGCAGCGTGTATCGCTTTTGGCATACTCATTGGCGGTAAACTTCGCTTTCACGATACGCCCGAAAAACTTTTTACGAATAATTCTAAGAAAGACAAGCTCAATCGTCTTATAGATTATATTGATTTTGAATACGTAGACGATGTTAATACAGACAGTATTGTAGATGTAACCGTAAATAATATTTTAGACAAATTAGATCCTCATTCTGTATACATTCCTAAGAAGGATATGCAAAAAGAATCTGAAAATATGAAAGGGGATTTTGTCGGCATTGGTATTAGCTTCTATATGTATAAAGACACGTTAAGTGTTATAAGATCTATTGAAGGAGGTCCTAGTGTTAATGCGGGCATTAAACCCGGAGATCGTATTCTCATTGCAAATGGAGATACGATCTATGGGAAAAACATGAGAAGTCATGAAATTGTTAGTTTGCTAAAGGGAAGACCTAATACTAAGGTGCAACTTACAATCTTTCGCCCCGATACACAGAAGGTTTTTGATATTGAATTAAAAAGAGCTTTGGTTCCTATCAAAAGTGTGGATGCTTTTTATATGTTAACTGACACATTAGGTTACATTAAAATAAACCGTTTTGCAGAATCAACCTATAGGGAATTTAAAGCGGCACTTACCAGTCTCAAGAATAAAGGAGCAACACAGTTAGTTTTAGACCTACGAGATAACCCGGGCGGTTACCTGGGAATTGCAGAGCAAATTGCCGATGAATTTCTGGAAGACAACAAGCTTATCTTATTCACGAAAAATAAAAAAGGAACCATAGAAAAGAGCTATGCTACCAAAAAAGGGGATTTTGAAGACGGTGAAGTGTATGTACTGATGGATGAAAAGTCTGCATCTGCCAGTGAGATTGTAGCAGGAGCTTTGCAGGATAATGACAAAGGCATCATTGTAGGTAGACGCTCATTTGGCAAAGGACTTGTGCAAAGAGAAATGCCACTTCCAGATGGTTCTGCAGTACGTTTAACGATTTCCAGGTATTATACTCCTACCGGAAGGTCTATACAGCGCTCTTACGAAAATGGAACGGAAAATTACTATAACGATTATTATGATCGCTATCAAAATGGCGAAATGAAATCTGTTGACAGTATCAAGGTTGCTGATTCCCTTAAATTCACGACTCCTAAAGGAAAAGTAGTTTATGGAGGTGGTGGAATTATTCCAGATGTATTCGTCCCGCTTTCAATGAGTAGACAAGAAAACTCGCTAATCCTTTTCCTTGAATCGGGCTTTCTGTCTTATTTTATATTCGAAGAACTAGAAAAAAATCGAAATACATTTGAAGCTTACGACGAAAAAGAATTTATTGACTCGTATTATGTAGAAGATGCGATGGCCTCAAAATTTATTGATTACGCCCAATCTAACAATTTTAAATTGGATTTTGGTAGTTATTTTGGCGTCATTAAAAAATATATTAAAGCAACCCTGGCAGAACAACTTTTTGGTTCTAATGCTTTTGAAAAAATTAAAAATGAAGATGATGATGTTATCATCAAAACGGTCAACTTAAGCAGAAAAAACTAGAAGGTAGATAATCTCTCTACAGTGTTCAAATTTCGTGTAGTAGCACCTACTTTTAAAATTTTTTCTACCAGGTTATTACTAAAATTGAGTTTACGCCCGTCTTTGATACACCAAACATAAACTGCACCTTCGCGTACTTCGTAGTTTTCATTTTCATTTGATAATTCTTGAAGTTTGTCAATGTTTTCAAGATCTGGTATTTCTACCAGAAAACTGATGAAGATCTTTGCGTTTGCGTTCAATTCATTAAAAGAAGACGGAATATTTTTTGTTAGACTGCAAAATGTATCGAATGGCATGAGAACAAAAGGTAGTTCATAGGCAAAATTATCTTTTAATACCTGCATCAACTTTTGTCTTAATCGATCGACAGAAGCTTCTTTAGCACTAAAAACGACATTCCCACTTTGAATATATGTTTGAACATTAAAAAGATCATTGGAACTGAGCACATTGCGAAGCGTCTCCATTTTTATGATATTTCTTCCACCAACGTTGACCGCCCTTAATAATAAAACATATTTGCTATTCACCTGATCTGATAAATCTTTAAGCTCCTTCTATTTTGTCGTGAATCTTGGTATGCTTGCCATTGTTCCATAGCGTCAAAATGTCTGTAGCCACTTGTGCCCCGCTTCCTGCTGCTATTGCAAACTGACTTCGACCGCCCGCCAACGTTCCGGCAACATATAGTCCTGGTTTAACGAGATGATTCTCATTCCTAAGCCAAATTCTATTTTTTTCGGTTTGAGCCATCGGATGAGGTTCTACATAGTCGTCGAGACCTTTGATCGAAAGAAGATCTGTATAGCCTACGGCCACTACCACGATTTTAGACTCATAATCCCTTTTATTGGTTTTAATGCTGAATCCGTTTTCGGTAGACGACAGGGCTAACACTTTCTCTTTCTCTATCTGTAGTACATGAGGGTATAATGTTTTTAATTGATGCTTGCCGTTTCTAAGTATTTCTAATCCGGTAGTCCCGGGAGTTATTCCAAGTGCATTGTTAAAAAGAGCACTTTGAAGGTGTGAGGCTTTTTGGTGCATTACAATACCTATATTTTTAGAAGCTGCAAATGGCTTCTTATGGGCAGAGCCCAATACTAAGGCACACTGCATTCCGGCGGCTCCACCACCAATAATTAATACATCAAACATTAACTTCCTTTTTTAAGCTTTTCCTGTATTCTTTTAGACAAGGTCATAATGATAAGGAGTATAATTGCACAAAGGGAAGCAAGTATCAGGATGAGTGCAATCTGACTTTCACCTTCCATAGGTTCCTCAAAATTCACCAGGGTTGCATTATATCCGATAAGACCCACTGCGATAATTATCAAAATAAGAGTGAATATTCTCATAGCGTTCAGGAATCTAAATTTTTAAATGTTTCGCACGTTTATCGTACATATATTGCAAAGATACTTCATCTATCGAGAATTGAAATACAAACTCTTTTGGGATTTCTATTTTGAACGTACCTTTGCACCATGTTTCAATTAGGAAAGACCATCGTATCTGAGGAAATCATTGAAAATGATTTTGTGTGTAACCTTTCGGCTTGCAAAGGAGCGTGTTGTGTAGATGGTGAAGCCGGAGCTCCGCTGGATGAAGAAGAACTTTCCGTACTGGATGATATTTACGAAAAAGTGAAACCTTTTTTGAGACCGGAAAGTATCAACGTAATTGAGTCGCAAGGTACTTATATTAAAGGAGAAGATGGCGAGTGGGAAACTCCTCTTGTTAATGGAAATGAATGCGCATATGTAATTTTTGATGATAAAAATACCGCCTTATGTGGCATTGAAGAAGCCTATAACTCAGGTGATATTTCTTGGAAAAAACCTGTTTCATGTCATTTATATCCGGTTAGGGTAAAACAATACAAAGAATTTGCTGCAGTAAATTACCACCAATGGTATATTTGTGATGATGCTTGTGTACTCGGGAAAGAACTGCAAGTTCCCATATACAAGTTTGTAAAGGAAGCGCTCATTCGAAAGTTTGGAGAAAAATGGTATAAAGAATTGGAAGATGTTGCCAGAGATCTAAAAAAAGAATTCTAAGGAGATCATTATATATTCAAATTAAAAATTACTGCCGTACCACCTCCTTCTTCTTTCGTTAAATCTCTTATTTCAAAACTGTAGTTAGTGCCATTCTTTTTATTGTAATAGTCAATACGCTCTCTCGCAAAAGTTAACCCCAAGGATTCTTTGCTCTTTGTAATTGTTTTGGCTTTGGACTTGGATGCTTCTCGGCCAATACCATTGTCCGCGATGAGTACCTGTGCGTTATTATTCACCATACTTATTTTTAAATCCAAATTTTTAGTTCCTTCCTTTGGAGCTAGCCCATGCCATAAAGAATTTTCAATGAACGGTTGTAAAATGAGTGGTGGCATTTGAATAGCATCTGCCGGAACGTCTGAGTCAATGTTTATTTTATAATCTAGCGCATGTAAAAATCGTATATTTTCAATTTGAAGATATAATTCTGCAATAACGACTTCTTCTGCAAGGCTAATTTGCTCTCTTCTTGAGAACTCCAATATCTTACGTATAAGCTTAGCGAATTTATTAAGATAGTAGACTGCTTTCTCCTTGTTACTTTCAATGAGGTAAACTTTTATCGAGTTTAAGGCGTTAAAAATAAAGTGGGGATTCATTTGATTCTGGAGCGAAGTCAAATGCAATCTATACAATTGTTGATCAAAATCAGATCGTAATTTATCGAGTTTCTCCTTTTCGAGAATTGCCAATGTCTTCTTAAGTGATTTTTCTTGCTGCTGCAGTTCTAATTGTAGTAATTGATTCGCTTCTTCTTTTATGGTCTCATTCTCTTGCAACTTTAGAATGTATTTCTCCTGAATTTCTATTTTTTCCTTTTGTATCAGGTATTGTTTAGTGGCTATCGCATATGAGAAAAGCAAATTTTCAAGTAACGCCCCAAATAAATAGATGTATCCATAAGTAAAACTAGAACCTGGTACTCTTCCCGCGGTCAGAAAGGCAAAAATAATAGAGACCATCATGATAACTATCACCCCAGCAGCAATAATATTGCGTATGGGATCTTTAATTTTTTTGAATATTAAGTAAAGACCATAAATAGTTGAAATAAGAGCCAGCGGGGTAAATACGATAAAGTAAAATTGAGTGATCAATGTACGGTCGTCAATCACAATCCTATGAATCGAAAGTATAACTATAGAAATAAGCGCTCCCCAAGTAAACCAATAATAAGCCCGATGATACGAAGGAAGGTACTCCTTGAAGTTTAGTAAGCTCATGATAAAATGCGCAAAGAGTAAAAAAGATAATGTCTGATTGAAGAAATGTAAATAACTAAAGATTAAAATATATTTATCGAAGAAGCTTGAGAAAAATACATTATCGACACGACCAATAAGGATAGCTACTGTCAAGAGTGCATAAAGACCATAATAGAGATAATATCTTTTTCTGATCTTTAAAAAAAGAATGATATGGTATACTCCAATATAAAGAAGGATGCTTAAAATTACCAGTGCAAGCCCATTCGTATAACTTTTTTCGAGTAACTGTAACATAAAGCATTAAATCATATCTAAGAAAGAAGACTTTTTTTGTCTTGATACCGGAAGTTTGATATTGTTTTCTAAAATCACATAATTCTCATTCCTGAAAAATTCTACTACTTTAGACATATTGATGACATACGAATTATGAATTCGGAAAAAATGATCTTTTTCAAGCTTCTGTGATACCTCCTTGATTTTCTTAGATACTAATAGCTTGCTTTTATCTTGCATGTGGATAGTGGTGTAGTTTCCATCACTTTCACAATAAACGATGTTCTTGGGATCTATAAACACGATTCTCCCTTCAATAGGAATACTTATTTTTCTGGTTCGCTGCTCTTTGCTTAAGTTTAAAAGTGTTTCTTCTAGAGTTTCTGCCAGCGATTTTTCCTCACTTTTACTTACCAATTTAGCAACTGCCGCGACCAGGTCGTCTGAATCGATAGGCTTTAAAAGATAATCTAAAGCCCGTTGCTTAATAGCTTTTATCGCAAAATTATCATAAGCAGTAGTTATAATTACTTCTACCTTTCTGGGCTTTACTTTTTCTATGAATTGAAAACCATCCATCTGGGGCATCTCAATATCCAAAAAAACGGCGTCAATGGTATTATGCTCAAGAAAATCTAACGCATGTTCAGGATTAGTGAAGACCCCTTTTATATGCACTTCCTGGCAAAAATTATTGAGTTCCCATTCCAGGCTTTTTAAAGCCATAGGCTCATCATCTACGAGTATTACGTTAATCATAAGACAAACTTGAATACACTAAAGTAGCAATTTTCTATTGGCAAGAAGCAAAGCCGTGTGTAAATGGTATTTTATTGAACATAATCGGTATAAAATCACCTATAGTTGGTGAAATTATGAGTATCTGGTAGCAAGCATGGAACTGAAAGCCTGAACCTTTTTGTAATTACTAATTTAAAATACTGATTTTCATTTGTTTACGAATTACTTCACTTTTAGCTTACTTCCATTTATACAACAGATCGTGCCATCTGTAAAATCTTAGACTTCATTTAATGAATACACTTCTAATTTAGCCCCATAACTAAGAAGTGCTGCAGCAATCACTTTTGTTTAATGAGAAATATTATGAAAAAAATCACAGTAGTGGTTTCATTGTTAATGGCCCTCCTAACGATGAACCAAGCAGAAGCTCAATTTTTCAAAAAACTGAGAAAAAAAGTAGAAAAAAAAGCAGAAGAAACTATTTTGCGAAAGGTTGAAGAAAAAACAGAGCAAAAAACAGAGCAAGCGGTAGATTCAATTTTTGAACTTCCGGAGAAAAAGTTAAAAGGGGCAGCACCCGAAGAACAAAATGCAGATCCGATGGCTATGGAAGATTCATTACCAGAGGACTCCATCGAACCTGCTGCTAATGACATTACGGTAATACCGAACTTTGAATCTTATACAAGATTCGACTTTACTCCCGGGGATAAATTGCTTTCTTTCGAAGACTTTTCAGACAATATGTTGGGCGACCTCCCCCGAAATTGGAACACCAATTTAAGTGCAGAAGTGGTAACCGTAAGCACCGCATCGGGTAAGTGGATGAAAATCGGAAATGGTACAGGTACCTATGTACACTCGGTAATGTCATACGAAATACCTGAAAATTTTACCTTAGAATTTGATATCATTTATGATTTCGATCCAGATGCATATGCGTTTAAGCGTTACCTGCAAGTAGTTTTTTCAGATCTGGAAAATCCCGATTTTTATCTGAATAAACATTCGCAGGGGAAAAATCTTTTTGCGGCTAAAATATCTGTAGCAGATGGCAGTGGGCGAGGAGTTTACTATACCAAGAAAACCACAGTAAAACAACTTAATTCTTCCGGTAAAGAACATCATCCTGCATTTTCTAAAAAAACAGGCGTTTCCGGGAAAGTGAATCATATTTCTATTAGCAAGATCGGTACCCGTATTCGCCTTTATGTAAATGAAGATAAGGTCTTCGATGTTCCAAAGGCAGTTGAAGCCGGAATTCTACTCAAAAGTTTGCGATTTGAATCCCAAATCAGTCCCGCAGATCAGCATTTCTACCTTGGGAACATAAAGTTTACCACGGATATTAAGAGTAGTCGTGAGGATATTTTTCGATCGGGAACTTATCAGACTTACGGAATCAATTTCGAACCAAATACAGCTAGGGTTCAGCCTACTTCGTACGGTACACTTAAAAAGATCGCTCAAAGTATCTCTGATAAACCTGATTCAGTATTTCAAGTGATAGGCCATACCGATGGTGACGGAGAAGCAGACTATAATCTAAAACTATCAGAAGAGAGAGCACTGGCAGTACAAAATGTACTTATAGATCATTTTAATGTTGCCGCCAATCAGCTTACCATTATAGGTAAGGGAGAAACAAGTCCGCTGGTACCAGAAGATTCTGCAACAGCGAAAGCCAAAAATCGAAGAGTTGAAATAAAAATGCTTTAATAATGAAATTCAAAAAACATTTCAAATACAAAATTACTTTTTTCTTATTCCTGTCAATAATACTGGTACTCAAGGCACAAGATGGGTCTTACGACACCACGTATGGAGAGGTTATATTTTTAAAAGACCCTTATAGTCAGGAAGTTGTTGGAACCTACGCAAAAGCAGGTACCATTTACCTGAAACCTGCAGGTCTGGACAACTATAAAGGAATTTTCAGTAATGGGAGTAGTTCTGGAGATCTCGAACTAAAATTCTCGAATGGAAGATTCGATGGGAAATGGAATTGGAAAGGCAGTTCAACCATCGGGAACTGGACGGGAAAAATTATTCCGGGAGTACGCAGAGAAAAGGCCCCGCTTTCTGGTGAATGGAATTCTACCGTGGGGCAGTTTAAATTTATCCAGAACAGCCATGGTCACACAGTTGGTTTTTTATACATAAATCAAAGTACTCGTCTGGGTGTGATAAGAGGGAGATATTATAGTAGCAGTAATGAATTCAGGGGGACGATTCAAACTAGCTATACAGCTGCGCCCAAACCTATCACCTTTAAGGTAGACAGATCCTATATTTTTGGTTCTTACACAAAAAGTAACAATTCCAGACAAACGATCATGGGTACGGTTAAGAACAATAAAAATGTTCTTAAGGTGAAAATAGAAAAGATCAAGCTCTACCAATCAAATGATCTTGATAAAACAGAAACCGGTAAAGTAAAAATAACAGCTCGTGTTTTCAGTGGAGAAGGAGATCAAAGGTCTACCATAAATCTTTATAAAGATAACAGCAATTACGATTACAAAGAAAACCGGGAACGCATTGTAAATAGCAGTAATAGTTTTCAGGTATTCATAAATACACTTTTGAGACCCACGCTATTTCACGACACAAAAATGGATATTCGTTTTTACTATGATGAATCAGGGAAGGTTTTTAATATAAGAGATGGAATGGTTGCACAAACCGTCAACCTCGAAGAGATCTGGAAATATTTAAAAGGAATAAAGTCAAAAAGTCAGTTTTCAAATGGTCCAGACGGACGAAAAATAATTCCGGGATCAGATCAGACATTCTGGCTGGAGACTAACAGCTCTGGTAAAAAATACGCCAGAGGCTATGGCTTCATTCAATTTACTAACCGACTTAAATTCGGATACTTCTACACTTTAGAAATTCAATAAAAACAAAACATGAGAAATTCAATATTTACTGCCTGCTTCCTGCTTATGGTAAGTATGGCAATAGGGCAGAGTCAATGGACAGGAACCTGGAACACCAATTTTGGTGAAGTAATCTTAATTGAAAAAAATAATAAGATCACGGGTACCTATCGGGATTTAGGTAATATCATTGTTGACTACAAGGGTGGAAACGAAATCAGAGGTCGTTTCTACAATAATGGCAACAAAGGATTTTTTAAATGGACAAAAAACGGGAATTCAGTTAATGGAGACTGGGGGTGGAATTCGAATAGAAATGGCGGTAGCTGGACAGGAAAAAGAACTGCGAATGCTTCACAAGGAGTATTAAAAGGAAGCTGGATACTTCCTGACAAAACTAAAATAGAACTGGTTCATAACAAACATAATCAGGTAGCTGGATTATATGGAAATAATGGGTACATCTGGGGTACCTATAACAAATCTTCCAAAACTCTCACAGGGAAGTATGTACGTTATGCAAATGACACGCCTACCCGGTTTGAGGCGAAATATGAGGGAAATAAAATTAGAGGAAGAGTGTTTAAAGGTGCTGGCAGCGCTTCCTGGGTAGTTACCCGCCCTTCTAATGGCTCTAATGCACTTGCTGCCAAATTCAAACTAAAGATCACCTTTAATAGTTTTAAATGTAACGGGAGTGATAATCTTCGCAAAGTCGAGCAGGGCAATGTTTATGTAATGCCAGTAATGAAGGTAAGCGGTGCTACTATAAGACCACGTAATTTTAAAGCAAGTCCTCCCTACGTCAAATCGAAATTAGAAACACAAAAAACCCTCAATCATGATTTAAGCATTGGGAGAAAAGATTCGTACAAGGTGGGCGTGGTTCAAAATGTACAAAATAGCGCTGAGTTTCACATACCCTATTCTTTAAATCTAATTAATCAAAATACCTATTTCCAAAACCAGTTTGTTTTTTCAGAATGGCCTGTTATTGCTAATGCCGGGGCCATGATCTTTGCCGAAAGGTTTCGTATAAATGATACTAGAACTATCAATTTAAAAGAGGTATTAAAGTTTTTGACCGGCGTAACTAATGCAGGCGATTATTCAAATGCAGGTAGCGGGAGAAAAAGGCTTCCTAATAGTAGTGATACCTTTTGGTTAGAAACGGTTGGCAGTAAAAGATATGTGAGAGGATATGGAGATATCATTGAACCCACCAAAGGTAAGATAAGATTTGGATATCACTATACCTTAGAGCTGGTAGATTAAGCTGAGCCATTCATTCTGAATTCAAAATAAAAAATTAATATATCAAACTATGAAAAATATTCTATTCATTTTAATACTCGCTTCCGGCATTTTCACAAACGCACAGGAAGTTAATGGTAAAATTTCCATTAGTAAAAAATCTGCATTTGAAATTGAGGTAAAAGATGGAAATGTTGTAGAGGTATTTAAAAACTTTAAAGAAGGTAAATATCCCATAATTTTTGCGTTTGAGGGAAAAAACATGCCTAAAGATAACGAAGGAAGAGGTGTCGTTCTGTTCTCTTTTGAAACTTCTTTATTCGCAAACGGACGGATGGTCTCAAAAAACCTAAGAGCTCCAATGCCTTTCTTTCCAGGTGAGATGCTAATGCCTGTTGAAACTTTTGATTTTATTCATCAACTTACATTTGCCAACGGAAAAGAAGCTGTGTTTGAAGCTTATCCGGGTAAAATTGGTAAAGGCACTTATAAAATTGTAATAAAAGCAATTCCGGTAAACTCAAAAGGAAGTATCGAAGAAGTTAGCATTGTATTCTTTATTTAAATCAAAAACTAAAATGAGAAAAATACTATTTATAATTTCAATATTATGGATATTGGGGTGTGGCAACAACACAACCGATTCCAAATCTCAAAAGAATACTGGAGATCCTTCCACTGCTACTTCGTTAGTTTCACAACCTATTGCGATTGCATCACTTCCTGAAGTCTGTAGTTTTCTAACAGAAGAGCGTATCATAGAAGCATTTAAACTTTCTGAGCAGGTTACTTTCACGCAAAAGCCAACAGGAAGTGGAACACCTCATGGCTGCGGTGCCAGCTTTATGGATGGTGACAAACAAGGACAGATAAGCATTTTGATAACTGGTTTTGATGACCGTAGAGATTACGATACTTTTATAGAAGGGGCTAAATTCGGAGATCAAAAAAATGTTGTCAAAGGTCTGGGAGAATATGCCTTATGGCAAAGTACAGAAAACCATATTGCCAACATCCTTTCTGTATATCGAAATCAACTTGTAATTACAATTGGTTTTGATTCCTGGAACTTAATAAGTATTGATAACAAAAAGAATGTTGCAATCGAAATTATGGAGCAGTTAAATGAGGAAATTTTAAAACCTAAAATCAAAACTTAGGATCAAAAACACCCTTCTCTATTTCTCAAGGAAAGCATTGTGGTCTGAAAATGAATCACGGTGCTTTTTCTTTTTTGTAGGAATTTATTTTCAAAAAGAAAAGTGATTTTTTTAATGCTTCGAATTTGGTTAAGAAGAATTACTTTTTTGCAAATAATATTCTACTTAACAATAAGTTAACAATCTCAATGATCATCACTACGCAGTTTACATTTCAACAACCCATGTTAAAAACTTTGTATTATAATCAAACAAACAACCTTTCAAATTCAACTACATTTTTGAATCTTTGTTAATCCCAAATCGCCTCAAAAAAAATGTCGATTCCTTAAAAAATTTAAACACATGTCAGTAGCCCTTGAGCCAATTTTACAAGAAAATGAAAATCGTTTTGTGATCTTTCCTATTCAACATCATGATCTTTGGGAATGGTATAAAAAACAGGAGGCTTGTTTTTGGACTGCCGAAGAAATTGATCTTCATCAGGATTTGAATGACTGGAACAATAAAATGAGTGCAGATGAGCGATATTTTGTAAAACATATACTCGCATTTTTTGCAGCTTCAGACGGGATCGTAAATGAGAATTTAGCCGAAAATTTTGTGAATGAAGTACAGTACTCAGAGGCTAAATTTTTCTATGGTTTCCAGATCATGATGGAAAACATTCACTCTGAGACCTATTCACTTCTCATTGATACTTATGTAAAAGATGAGGTTGAGAAAAATACCTTGTTCAAGGCTATAGAAAATTTCCCTGCTATTAAGAAAAAGGCGGACTGGGCGTTAAAATGGATCGAGTCTCCGAGTTTTGCAGAGCGGCTTATCGCATTTGCAGCGGTTGAAGGGATTTTCTTTTCAGGCGCATTTTGCTCTATTTTTTGGCTCAAAAAAAGAGGCCTTATGCCAGGGCTTACATTTTCTAACGAGTTGATCTCAAGAGACGAAGGTATGCACTGTGATTTTGCTGTACACCTTCACAACAACCACCTGGTAAACAAAGTTTCAAAAGAACGCATCACCGAGATTATCGTAGATGCTTTAAATATCGAAAGAGAATTTATTACGGAGTCGCTACCTGTTAGCTTAATAGGTATGAACTCAAAATTGATGACGCAGTACCTGGAATTTGTAACAGACAGACTGCTTGTGGAATTACAATGCAAAAAGGTATATAATTCTACCAATCCTTTTGATTTTATGGATATGATCTCGCTTCAGGGTAAAACAAACTTTTTTGAGAAAAGAGTTTCTGAATACCAAAAAGCAGGCGTTCTTAACAAAGACAACGAATCCAGTAAAAAAATCAGCTTCGACGCCGATTTTTAATCAGACCTTTTCCAGGCACCCGCTGCCTGATATCTTAAAATATATCTAATTTCTGTAACCTGATAATCAGGCGTACACTAACAAATTTTGCCCTAAGGCTTAAAAAAAAGTAAAGTATGTTCGTAGTAAAAAGAGACGGCCGTAAAGAGCCCATTATGTTTGACAAAATTACCGCAAGGGTAAGAAAACTTTGTTATGGATTGAATAATTTGGTAGATCCTGTAAAAGTTGCCATGCGTGTTATTGAAGGACTATACGATGGAGTGACCACGTCTGAACTCGATAATCTAGCCGCCGAAATTGCTGCTACGATGACTACTACACATCCTGATTATGCAAGATTAGCGGCACGTATTTCTGTATCTAATCTTCATAAGAACACAAAAAAATCGTTCTCAGAAACGATGACCGATCTATACCAGTACATCAATCCCAGAACAGGAAAAAAAGCGCCCTTGCTTTCTGATGAAGTTTACAAGGTAATTATGGATAATGCCGACAAACTCGATTCAACCATAATTTATAACAGGGACTTTGGCTATGACTTTTTCGGATTTAAAACACTGGAGCGATCTTATCTTTTAAAATTGAATGGAAAAATCGTAGAGCGCCCGCAGCACATGCTAATGAGGGTTTCTGTCGGGATACATTTAGACGATATTGATAGCGTCGTAGAGACCTACGAATTAATGTCGAAAAAATATTTTACGCACGCTACACCTACTCTTTTCAACTCAGGTACTCCAAAACCTCAAATGTCGTCTTGTTTTCTTTTAACTATGAAAGAAGACAGCATCGATGGTATTTATGATACCCTGAAGCAAACCGCTAAAATATCTCAGTCTGCCGGAGGCATAGGACTGTCAATTCACAATATACGTGCAACAGGATCCTACATAGGTGGCACAAATGGAACCTCTAATGGAATTGTACCCATGCTACGGGTGTTTAACGATACAGCAAGGTACGTAGACCAGGGAGGAGGAAAAAGAAAAGGAAGTTTTGCAATCTATGTAGAGCCCTGGCACGCCGATATTTTTGATTTTCTAGATCTCAAAAAGAACCACGGTAAAGAAGAAATGCGTGCGCGAGATCTTTTTTACGCTATGTGGATACCAGACTTGTTTATGAAACGTGTTCAGGAAGATGGTACATGGACGCTAATGTGTCCTAATGAATGTCCGGGATTATTTGACATTCATGGAGACGAATTTGAAGCCCTGTATGAAAAATATGAGGCAGAGGGCAAAGGCAGAAGGTCTATCAAAGCCAGAGAGCTTTGGGAAAAGATCTTAGAATCTCAGATCGAAACAGGAACTCCTTACATGCTTTATAAGGACGCTGCGAACAGAAAGTCGAATCAGAAGAATCTAGGTACGATTCGGTCATCTAATCTCTGTACAGAAATTCTGGAGTATACCTCTCCTGATGAGGTGGCTGTATGTAATCTGGCTTCGATCGCACTCCCCATGTTTATTAAAAACAACGAGTTTGATCACAAAGAATTGTTTAAAGTAACCAAACGCGTAACTAAAAACCTCAACAGGGTAATAGATAGAAATTACTATCCGGTTAAAGAAGCAAAAACATCTAACATGAGACACAGACCTATCGGTTTAGGTGTTCAGGGTCTCGCGGATGCTTTTATAATGTTACGACTTCCATTTACCAGTGACGAGGCGAAACAGCTCAATCAAGATATTTTTGAAACACTCTATTACGCAGCTGTTACTGCTTCTATGGAACTGGCTAAAGAAGAAGGCACCTATGAAACCTATAAAGGATCTCCGATTTCTGAAGGGCAATTCCAGCATAATTTATGGGGTGTTCAGGATGAAGAGCTCAGCGGTCGTTGGGATTGGGATAAATTGCGCAAAAACGTGAAGAAGCACGGGGTGCGTAATTCATTGCTAGTAGCACCTATGCCTACGGCTTCTACTTCTCAGATACTTGGAAATAATGAGTGTTTCGAGCCTTATACTTCTAATATTTACACAAGAAGGGTTCTTTCAGGTGAATTTATCGTAGTAAATAAGTTTTTATTGGAAGATCTTGTTCGCCTTGGCCTTTGGAATGAGGATTTAAAACAGCAACTCATGCGTGAAAATGGGTCTGTGCAAAATATTGAAGCCATTCCGGAAGAACTAAAAGAGATCTACAAAACGGTTTGGGAGTTAAGCATGAAAGATATCATCGATATGTCTAGACATAGAGGATATTTTATTGATCAGTCGCAATCGCTGAATCTTTTCATGGAAAATGCTAACTTTGCAAAACTAACTTCTATGCATTTTTATGCCTGGAAGAGCGGACTTAAGACAGGAATGTATTATCTTAGGACAAAATCTGCGGTAGATGCGATTAAATTTACCCTGGATAACACTAAAAAATCAGAACCTGTTCCGGAAAAAATAACTGCCGAAGCAAGTACCCCCGGTACAGCACCGGTAGCCGTAGAACCTCTGACGCCCCAGGAGTTGAAAGAAATGTTGGCAAAATCCCGCGAAAGCGAAGATGATGATTGTCTTATGTGTGGTTCTTAATTTTTAATCTGTTTGAACTTAACCAGAAAAGGGAAGTGTAATAGCTTCCCTTTTTATTTAAAAATTTTTAACCGTGGAAAGTACATCTCTTAATCAATCCAATTGCAGACATTGTAGTGCCTTTGTTCAATTAGACGAACGCTTCTGTGCCGAATGTGGATATCCCGAAAACGGAACCGATAAAGAACGCTCCCATTTCATTGCGAAAAAAGTAATGAACAAGAGAAAAGGTGATCTAGAAAATAAGAGAATCAAATCTGGCAGAAACTTGCTTTTTATTCTCTCTGCACTCATTTTTTTAATAGGCACCTTCACTGCTTACATGGCCAACGGCGATCTGTCTATATTTGTTGAAAACACAATTCTGGCACTTATCTATTTTGGATTGGGATTGTGGTCGTCAAAAAAGCCATTTATTTCCTTACTTCTTGCACTACTATTATATCTTACGATAACACTCATTAATGCTATTGTAGATCCTTCAACGCTAATACGAGGAATTATATTCAAAGGAATTGTCATCGCATTTCTGGGTAAAGCTCTTTATGCTGCTTTCGAACAAAAAAAGAATGATCCTCCCGCATCTTAATGGAATGTCCTTATTGTCATACCATCTTTGAGAAAAAAAGAAACTTTTGTTCTAATTGCGGAAAAAAGCTCTCAGGTGCCTCCGAAGAAAAAAGCCAGCAAAAACGCACGCTTCATCTTATCATCACATTTTATATAGTGACGATTCTCTTATTGGCTGTTAACTTAGGAGTTCAATTATATCAAAGTACTGGTCTTCTTTTTGAAATAGGAATTCATCTCATCGATATAATGGTAGTCATTACTTTTGTATTTTTTGATCTGATTCCCATTATCCGTTTATATCGGTTACCAAAAGTAAACTGGAAAATTGTTGTCTTTAGCATCATTTTTCCTTTATTTTCGGCGATAACGGTGCATTACGGTTTGGAATTTGTTTCAGATGCACTAAATATTCCTCACAGTAATTACATTTTTGAATATCATTTTTACAACAATCCTGTTTTCTGGGCTGTTTTATTTGTAGCTATTCTTCCACCCATATTTGAAGAACTCGCTTTTAGAGGTTTTCTTCACAATCAACTCATCAAAGTGACCTCACCTTCTATAGCCATTATAGGAACTGCTTTTTTATTCGCATTGGTTCACTTTTCAATTCTTTCTATAATTTGGATTTTTCCTTTCGGGCTTATCCTGGGATATATACGTCATAAATACCGAACTCTTTGGTACGGAATGATCATACATTTTATGCATAATTTTGTCGTTCTAGCCATTGACTATTATTATTTTTACGCACCAACTACGTAAATCGTTATCACGAAAACAATGATGAACTGGGAACAATTACTTTCGCTTAAACGACAGGGAGATAAAGCCAAACGCATTCGAAAAGAGCAGGACGAAACACGATTGGGTTTTGAAGTTGATTACGATCGTATCATTTTCTCAGCAGCTTTTAGAAGTCTGCAGGATAAAACACAGGTAATTCCCTTATCGCAAACAGATTTTGTGCATACCCGATTAACGCACAGTCTGGAGGTTTCGGTGGTAGGTAGAAGTCTAGGCAGACTCGCCGGAACAAAAATTCTGGAAAAACATCCTTACCTATCTCAAACATTTGGCTACAAATTCAATGATTTTGGAGCCATCGTAGCTGCTGCAGCCCTTGCGCATGATATTGGAAATCCACCTTACGGTCATAGTGGTGAAAAAGCAATTGGCACATTCTTTAAAAATGGAAGTGGCAAAAAGTTTAAAGACCAGCTCACCCCTGAGGAATACCAGGATCTAATTGATTTTGAAGGCAACGCAAATGGTTTCAAAATACTCACAGAAACGCGTGAAGGAGTAGAAGGAGGATTGCGTTTAAGCTATGCTACTTTAGGAGCTTTTATTAAATATCCAAAAGCATCACTCCCAAAAAAGCCTTCAGACCGAATAGCTGATAAAAAATTTGGTGTTTTTCAGAAAGACCTTGCGTTTTTCCAGGAAGTTGCGGCTGAGTTAGGTCTCATATATACAGGAAATCAAGGTAAAATAGCCTACTCACGGCATCCTCTGGCCTATCTGGTGGAAGCCGCAGACGATATTTGTTACACCATAATTGACTTTGAAGACGGTATTAATCTCGGGTTAATTGAGGAGGCGTATGCACTGGAATATCTCATCAAATTAGTAAAAGATAAAATTAATGCGAAAAAATATGCCGAATTAAACACTACTGAAGATCGGCTGGGATATCTAAGAGCTATAGCTATAAGCACACTTATCGATGAAGCCGTAGCAATTTTCATCAAAAATGAAGAAGCCATTCTCAACAACCAGTTTCATGCAGCGCTTTTAGAGAAATCATCCTTTAAAGCACAAATAGACGATATACTTAAAGTAAGTATTGAAAAAATATACCGTTCTACTGAGGTGGTTGAAAAAGAAATTACTGGTTATGCAATCATCAATAAATTATTGGAAGTGTTTATAAATGCAGCAGTAAATCAATACCACAACAGTGCAGATAATTACGATAAATTAGTCATGCATCTGGTACCAAAGAAGTATGTTGCACAGAACGATTCTTTATACGCCACAATCCTACAAATCTGCTGTTTTGTCGCAAGTCTGACTGACGGAAAAGTGACCAGACTCTATAAAAAAATGATGAAATAAGACGTCTTAGATTGTTAAATTGTTATTTTCATCGATATTTTTTTGCCAAAATGTAACTTCGTAGTAATTTAAACGACTGTTTTAAATGAAGTTAGAATTCACATGAAGGCGATAACGTTTGCTTTGAATGTTCGTCTAAATTACTTAGTCTCGTTTAAAAACAAGTAAATTAAAAATTAACGAATGAAAAAGAAATTACTACTACCTCTCTTCGGGGTTCTAATAGTTGGTATTATCTGGTTTTTTTATACTGAAAATGACAGCGAATCTAATACTTCAGATGTAGCACAACTTAGAGAAAAGCATAAGGAGTTTTTGAACAAGAGCCCTTACCGTGAAACCAAGAAGCTCACCAAAAAAGAACGAAAAGCCAGAAGGCTTCCGCCTAATGGCTATTACGAAATGCTTTTTGACCGTACCATGGATCCCGCTCTGGGATATCCTACGTACAATGAAGTAGCACGTATTCAGGCAGAGATGCTAAAAGCTAATCGAGGAAAAAACAGGTTCTCCCGAACGCCTGGTGATATTGATAATGCCTGGGTAGAAAGAGGACCCAACAACATAGCGGGTCGGACAAGAGGTATTATGTTTGATCCCAATGACTCCCAGAACCGAAGAGTTTTTGCCGGAGGTGTATCTGGAGGTTTGTGGGTCATTGATGATATCACAAATCCTAATGCTTCGTGGACTATGGTAACCGGAGTTCCTGAGAATATTGCGGTTCAACAGATTATTTTTGATCCTAACGATTCAAATACTTTTTATATTGCTTCCGGTGAATCTTATGTACAGGGAGATGCTATTGGTAATGGAGTCTATAAGTCTACCGATGGTGGTGCAAACTGGGAACAAATATTTGGTGGACCCGACGGTACTCAGACTCAAAATGGCAATGTACTTAACATCAATGGTATTTTTTACGTTAATGACATTATTGCGAGAGACGTGGGAAGTACTACTGAACTCTATATCGCCGTAGGTAGCAGCCCTTTTGCAAATACGGGCTTCAATGAACCTCCTTTTAATGTATTAGGCAGAGCAGACAGAGGTCTTTATCGCTCTACCAACAATGGGAATAGCTGGACCAGAATAAACATTACAGTCAGCGGTCAGAATATCAACGCAAATGATCTGGAGCTTGACATTAACAATGACATATGGGTTGCGACCACAAGCGATATTTTTGGTATTCCCGGAGGAAGGATCTATGAATCGTCTAATGGCACCAATTTCACCTTAAGACACACAGTTCCAAATGCTCAAAGAACAGAGATCGAAGTTTCTTCTCAAAGCGAGAATGTTTTTTATATTGCAGCCGAAGTGGATAACGAAGCAGACCTCTTTATTACTACTGATGCATTTGCAACGGTTGCTCCCTTACCGGAACCAGATGACGTGGACACAAATATTCCTGCGACAGATTTTGCAAGAGGACAGGCATTCTATGATCTGGAAATTGAAGTAGATCCTAACGATGATAACATTCTATATATCGGTGGAATAGATCTTTTTAGAGGGATCGTTAATAAAGCCGCTCCTTCTGTAAATTGGTCCCAAATATCGAAATGGTCTAATAACAATCAATTAGCGAATCTTGATGTCTCTTTGGTTCATGCTGATATGCATGCAATTGTATTCAGACCCGGTGATGCGAATCAAATTGTTTTTGGAACAGATGGTGGTGTGTATTACACAGCTGATGCTGCCACGAGCGGTATTGAGCCAAATGAAAATATACAACCTAGAATCACCAACCTCAATATCACACAGTTTTATGCTGGTTCTATAAACTCGCAAGACGTGGGTAACGGAGATGATTTTGTAGGTGGAACTCAGGATAACGGAGTTTTAGCAGAAGTAAACCTAAATGCAGGTATTAATGCACTTACAGATGTCTCGGGTGGAGATGGTACTTACGGCCAGTTTGACGAACAGGGACAATATTTTATTGGCGGAAGGCAGTTTATTGATTACTTTCTTTTTGAACTTCCTGTAACCGCCACTTCAGATGCTTATTTATTGCCAAGTCCCGAAGGAGGTGCTTTTGTGAACCCTGCAGATCTCGATTCTAATCTCGATATCTTTTATTTTGATGCAAATGATGCCGGCTCCGAACGGATCGCTCGATTGTCAAACCTTACGAACGGAGAAGCCAATGTTGTACAAGAGTTTATCACTGATGCGCTTCTTGACGGTGAATTTGTTTCTGCTCTGAAAGTCTCCCCTTTCGAAACCTCCTCTACAAGGCTCATGGTGGGTACCGAGAGTAACCGATTGTTCTCTGTAGCCAACGCAAATACCGCTAGCCCAACATGGACAGAAATTACAGGACCGGAATTCATAGGTAGTATCTCAGATATAGAATTTGGAGAGACCAGTAATGATATTATAGTTAGTTTCTACAATTTCGGCGTTAATAATGTATGGGTAACAGATGACAATGGCGCTACCTGGTTCCAGAAAGACGGAAATTTACCTAACCTCCCTGTATTTACGATACTTCAAAATCCCTTAAGTAGAAATGAAGTTTTAGTTGGAACTTCGCTTGGAGTATGGAAAACCAGCAACTTTAATGATGCAAGCCCTATTTGGGAAGCATCCTTTAATGGAATGAGCAACGTGCCCGTAAATGATCTGGACTACAGGGCGACAGATAATACCGTTTTAGCATGTACCTACGGTCGTGGTTTCTTTACCGGAACTTTTGAAGTAGACACAAATGCTGATGATGATAACGATGGGATACCGAATGCTACCGATAACTGTCCTGATACTCCGAATCCGAATCAGGCTGATGCCGATAATGATGGTGTGGGTGACGTTTGTGACGACGATGACGATAATGATGGCGTAACCAATGATAATGACCTCTGTCCTGATACGCCTGCCGATACCGTAGTAGATGTTACCGGATGTGAGATATTTTCTTTACCCGTGAATAATTTTGCCTTGAGAATTGAAAGCGAGACTTGCCGTTCAAACAATAACGGAAGCATTAGCATAACCTCTCAGGCGGCACTCAATTATACAGCTGTTATTACTGGTAACGGAGTAAATGAAAGCATAGACTTTACCACATCTTTCTCGCAAGAAAATCTTCAAGCGGGAGACTACGAAGTGTGTATTACCGTAGAGGGAGAGGCAGGTTACGAACAGTGCTTTGATGTGACCATTACTGAACCAGAAGATCTTTCTGTTTTTGCAAGGTTTAGTGCTCCGGATAAGAAGGTTACCCTTTCTCTTGCTGGAGGCGACACTTATTTCATTACCCTGAACGATATAAGTTATACAACTCAGGAAAGTGAAATCACCTTAGACCTTCCTTTTACCGAAAATTTGATTACGGTAAAAACAGATCAGGAATGCCAGGGCATTTATACAGAACGTTTTCTTTTAACCGATGAGATTCAGTTGTTCCCTAATCCTTTAACCGGAAGCACTCTGCGTATTAACATGGGGCGTTTTGAAGACAGTAAAGTAACTATTCAGGTTTATAGTATCAATGGTCAACGAATGCTTGCTAGAGCGTTTGAAGTAAACAATAGTCGTATTGAAGTTCCTGTTGCAAATCTTTCACAGGGAGTCTATATAGTTAAAATCAATACCCAAAACAATTCAGAATTTAGTTATAAAATAATAAGAAGATGAAAAAATTAATAGGTATCACATTTTGTTCGATGTTGCTTTTTGCCTGCGGCGGAGGTGGTGATGGTGGTGATGGTGGAGGTGGTCCTGTAACACCCCCTTCTGCGGCTACTCTAATATTTCCAGAGAACAATACAGAATGTAATGAAGGCACAATACTATCTGATACACAAAGTAGCGTTACGTTTAGATGGAGCGAAGCAGCTAATACAGATTCTTACGTGGTAATTCTCACCAATCTTGAGAACAATCAGGTGACTAACAGAACATCTACGACCACAAGCCTTGACATTACCATTTCAAGAGGCACTCCTTATTCATGGCAGGTTGAATCCAGAGCTTCGGGCACCTCTCAAACAGCAAGAAGCACTATTTCAAGATTTTACAATGCGGGTGAGCCTATCGAAAGTTTTGCTCCCTTCCCTGCAGCTGCTGTGAATCCGAATATTGGTGAGACTGTAGATGGTTCTACAGGGTCGATTACGTTACGCTGGTCTGGTAGTGATATAGATAATGACATCGTAGAATATGATATTTTCTTTGATACATCAAACCCGCCAGCCAATCTGGAAGCGACACAAAGTGGTACTACGTTAGATGTAAATGTTACTGCGAGTACCGTTTATTACTGGCAGGTAGTTACCAGAGATTCTGAAGGCAATAGCTCTACTTCAGAACTATTTCAATTCAAAACGAATTAGCTAAGTTTATATGACTAGTCCTAAAAAACCGTTACAGTTTTTAGATTAGTTAAAAATACACTTAAACACTGAAGAGTTGCAACTCTTCAGTGTTTTTTGTTCTATAGGATTTGATTTTGATCTTATTTTGATTGTGCATTCGCTCTGGTGTTAACATACTACATGATAAATGAGGTCTTTTGGTATTGTAAATATGAATACTTTGTTTAACTATTTTTCTCATTATTTTTAGATTGGCCTGACTGTTTTGGATTAAGAATTCTTGTTTTAAGATACCATTGATCCTTTCGGCTATGGCATTTTGGTACGGATCATACTTTTGTGTCATGCTACACTCCATGTTATGTTTATGTAGTGTTCTTTGGTAATGATCACTACAGTATTGTAACCCACGGTCAGAATGATGTATGAGTTGTTGAATTGGATAGTATCTATTCTTTATGGCTAATTTCAATGCTTTAATTGAGCTATTGGTCTCTAGGGTATTAGAGACATAATATCCCATGATTTTTTTAGAATAAGCATCTGTAACTAATGAGAGATACATCGGATTTTGCCTGTTGCCTATATAAGTTATATCGGCCACCCAGACCTGTTCAGGTCTGTTGATTGATAGGTTTTCTATCAAATTGTTGTGCTTTCTAAAACGATGATGGGAGTTGGTGGTGATATGATAACTCCTCTTGGGTTTGATAAGCATATGATTTGCTTTTAGAATAGCAAACAACCGATCCCTTCCAACACCTAGCTCTTGTAAAGGCTTTTTCAGTATATGATACAGCTTTCTTGTTCCAATACGTGGCTGTTCTATACGGATTGAGTGAACTAAGTCTATGACCTGCTTTGCCACAGTTTGTCGTTTTGCTCTTGAAGCAATTGCTCTGTAATATACCTGCCTACTAATCCCAAGCAACTCACAGGTAGATGAGATACTTTCTTGATACGGTACTCTAAACATATCGATTACTTGGGTTTGGAGTTTTTTCTGATCGGAATATTAAATTCCTTTTCTGCTAGATCGATCATCATATCGAACAAGATAGCTTTCTTATCGGCACGCTCCGCCAGGTACTCTGCTCTGGCTTTTTGTTTCTCTAAAAGCTTAATCTTTTCTTCTAGTTCAATGATACGCTGTTGAGGACTTTTGGGCATTGGCTTATAACTTTGGTTCTCCCAATCAAAGTTACCATATTTTCTTAACCATGTGCCAAGAGTAGATCTTGCTTGAATACCATACTTCGATAACGCTTGAGAACGAGTGAGTTCTCCTGTTTCAATCTCTTGAACTACACGCAGCTTAAATGACATAGGATAGTCCTTTTGGGTACGCTTTACATAATTACTTTTCATTACACTTGAATTTTAGTGTAACGCTATTTCAGGACGAGACAATATGAGAATAAGAAAGCCGCAACCTTAAGGGTTGTGGTTTTTTATTTGAGGTACTCCGAAATTACAGCTGCTATTGAAACAGCATCCAGCGAACACAAGGAAAACAATTGATCTACAGTACCATGCTCGATAAATGTGTCGGGGATACCCATCAGTTTGATCTCTGGATGATATCCTTCTTGAATTGCAAAAGACGCAAGTGATTCTCCCATACCACCCTTTACAACTCCATCTTCTACGGTTATAATTTTAGAAAACTTTTTAAAGATGTCATGAAGTAATGTCTTATCTAATGGTTTCAGAAAACGCAGATCATAATGTGCTACACCTGAGGCATCTTCTAAACTATCAATAGCGGCGACTACATTTTTTGAAATACTCCCAAGGCTTAGTACAGCTACTTTATCGCCCTCTTTAAGACAAACCCCCTTGCCTATTTCTACTTTTTCGAAGGATTGTTGCCATTTGGTGATGGCACCCCGACCTCTTGGGTATCTTATGGCTATTGGAAGATCAATCCCAGTTTGAACTGTAAACATGATATTGCGAAGTTCAATCTCATTTCTCGGTGCAAACACAATAAGATTTGGAATGCAGTTCAAATACGCAAGATCAAAAACTCCGTGATGCGTTGGTCCGTCCTCACCTACTAGCCCAGCACGATCCAAACAAAAGATCACCGGAAGCTTTTGAAGTGCTACATCGTGAATAACTTGATCGTACGCCCGTTGTAAAAAGGTGGAATAGATATTACAGAAAGGTACTAATCCTTGTGAGGCCATACCCGCAGCCAGTGTCACCGCATGTTGTTCCGCGATCCCTACATCGAAAGCACGTTCTGGTAGCGACTCCATAAGAAACTTTAAAGAGCTTCCGGTGGGCATAGCAGGGGTGATACCTACTATCTTTTTATTCGTTTTTGCCAGCTCCACCAGGGTATGACCAAAAACATCCTGATATTTAGGAGGTAGATTCCCTTCATTTTTTGGTGTCAATTCGCCTGTGAATTTATCGAATTTTCCAGGTGCATGGTAGCGCACCTGATCTTCTTCCGCTTTTTTTAAACCTTTGCCCTTGGTCGTGATGACATGAAGAAGTTTTGGTCCTTTTTTACTTTTAAGACGTTCAAGCTCATTGAGTAATGCATTTAAGTCATGTCCGTCAATAGGTCCGGAATAGTCAAAATTCAACGCTTTGATAATGTTATTGGTTGCCAGACGTTTGTCTTTTTTTACATTGGTAAGGTATTCCTTCAAAGCTCCTACACTAGGATCTATACCAATGGCATTATCATTAAGTATAATGAGGAGGTTTGCATCGGTGACTCCCGCATGATTCAGACCTTCAAATGCCATTCCGCTTGCGATTGAAGCATCTCCAATAACGGCAATATGATGTTTCTTCAGATCACCTTGCAATTTAGATGCCAGTGCCATACCCAAGGCTGCCGATATTGAAGTTGAACTATGGCCTGTACCAAACGCATCGTAATTACTTTCGTCCCGTTTTGGAAATCCACTAACACCTTTCAATTGTCGATTGGTATGAAAAGTTGTTTTCCTTCCTGTAAGAATCTTGTGCCCATAAGCCTGATGACCCACATCCCAGATCAGAAGATCATTTGGTGTATCAAAAATATAGTGAAGTGCTATAGTTAATTCCACAACCCCAAGACTTGCACCAAGATGCCCCTCCTTAACAGAAACTATATCTATAATAAAATCCCGTAATTCTTTTGCTAGAGTAGGCAACGATTCTCTGTCGAGAAGTCTTAAATCAGAAGGGTATTCAATATGATCCAGCAATTTTTTTGGCATATCACAAAAGTACATTATGAAATTGTATTTTTGTTTCAATGGAAAATATTTTTGACGATACTTATTTTATGCGAAAGGCGCTTCAGGAAGCAGAAACTGCATTTGAAAAAGGAGAAATTCCTGTTGGGGCCGTGATCGTTATCGAGAATCGTATCATAGCACGTGCTCACAATCTTACAGAGACTTTAAACGATGTAACCGCTCATGCAGAAATGCAGGCGATTACCGCTGCTGCCAATTTTCTAGGTGGAAAGTACCTTAAGAACTGTACTTTATACGTCACATTAGAACCTTGTCAAATGTGTGCCGGAGCATTGTACTGGAGTCAGATACCAAAAATCGTATATGGGGCTAATGATGATCAACGCGGATGTGGAGTCATGGGAACAAAGCTTCACCCTAAAACAATTATGACCGGTGGTATTCTTCAAAAAGAAGCAAGTACACTTTTGAAACGTTTTTTTATTGAAAGGCGTAATCTTAACTAAAACTTGAGACCATAAAAAAAGCGCTACTAACGCAGCGCTTTGTACTCAAAATAAAATATTATTTAGTCGATTACCCTTACGTCAGCAGCAACCTTACCTTTTCTTCCTTCTTCTTCATCATATTCTACTTTGTCACCATCCCTGAGTTCAACTCCGTTCAAGCCTGAAACGTGAACGAAAATATCTCTTCCTGTTTCATCGTTTGTAATGAATCCATATCCTTTAGACTCATTGAAAAATTTAACTGTACCTGTCATTATAAATAAAAAATTAATTAAAAAAACAAAAATAGGATTTAAATAAAAGTAACAAAAATAAAAACTGTTTTTTGTAAAAAATTTATTGATTATCAGGCTTTTCCGGACTTTTATCGTTCATTTTATTAAGATTTTCCTGAGTGAACATATAATCTTTTAAGTTTTTACCTTTTGAGCGATGATATATGAAAACCGGCATCAAAATAAAGGCAGATGCCAGTATGGCAATACCTATCAAACGATCACCGGAAGTGTGATCACCTGAATTTTTAAAATAATATCCTATAATTACGGAAGAGAGGATCGCTATAAATAATATCCTGATAATCCATTTCATTTCTAAACAGATTTAGGTTGTAAAAATACAATTTTAAAGCTATCTCAAGCTATCTGGTAACCTCAATGAGCTTTCTTCTGTAAACGGTAAGTAATTTTGATTTTGATACAAAACCCATGTAAACATCATTTTCGGTAACCGGAAGATTCCAGGCACTACTGTCCTGAAACTTTTTCATTACTTCAGTCATTTTATCCTTCCCGGCTTCGATGATTTCCGGTGGGTGTTGCATAACGTCTCCCGCAGTAAGTTCATCATATAAAGAGCGGTCGAACATAATAGGTCTCAGATCATCCAACAAAATAATGCCTAACAAAGAACCGTCATCTTTGCTTACTACCGGAAAAATATTACGATTCGATTTCACGACGGCTTCATGAACAATCTCACCTAACGTCATTTCTGGATGGAGCTTTATAAAATTTGTTTCTAATACTCTGTCTATATTCATTAATGTGAGTACGGCGTGATCTTTATTATGTGTAATCAATTCTCCCTTTCTACCCAGTTCCATAGTATAAACAGAATGTGGATACAGATACTTAGTCAGCGAAAAAGAAATGGCAGCAGTGATCATGAGCGGGATAAAAAGCTCATATCCTCCAGTCAGCTCTGCAATTAAAAATATGGCTGTCAATGGTGCGTGTAATACACCTGCCATTACACCAGCCATACCGACAAGGGTAAAATTACTTTCTGAAACTTCAATACCGAGTCCTATATTATTTAAAAACTTAGCGACACAGTTTCCCATAATACTACCCATAAAGAGCGTAGGAGCAAAAATACCACCAACGCCTCCTGCCCCGAAAGTTAAGCAACTGGCTATAACCTTAAAAAAAACCAACCCAGCCAGCAAACCTATGACTACCCAAACGTTGGTAAGGTCTAAATGGAAAAAATTATTCTTCAATGCCTCTTGCGGATTTCCCTGAATGAGATTATTGATCACATCAAAACCTTCGCCATACAAAGGAGGTATAAAGAAAACAAGTACCCCTATTCCTAAACCCCCGATTAACAAACGTTTTGGTTTGGAAGCTATAGAATCAAAAAATCGCTGAATTCGGTCGTAGGCCTCTGTAAAATAAATAGAAGTGATACCGCCAAGAATACCGAGAATCATATAAAATGGGACATCTCCAATAACAAACTTGTCTTCGATGCGAAAAGGCAGTAAAATATCAGAACCGAAAAAGAAGTACGAAGTGATAATAGCAGAAACCGAAGCTAATAACAAAGGTAACAGTGAAGCAAATGTGAGATCTAAACTAAATACTTCTACAGCAAAAATTATTGCGGCCACCGGTGCTTTAAAAATTGAAGACATGGCGCCTGCTGCAGCACAACCTATCAATAAGGTGCGCGTAGTCTGATTCATATGAAAAAGACGGGCGATATTTGAACTCACCGCTGCTCCCGTAGCAACTGTAGGTCCTTCGAGACCTACCGAACCTCCAAATCCCACGGTAATAGGTGCAGCAATAAGAGAAGCGAACATTTGATAACGCTTCATGATTCCTTTACGTTTGGATATTGCAAATAATGTTGAAGGAATCCCATGGCTTACCCTTGCTTTAATTATGTATTTTATAAAAAGATATACTATAGAAAAACCAATAATAGGGAATACAAAATAAAAAGCGGCATGGTAATATCGTACCAAATTTCCTTCCAGTAAGAGTTGTATAAGATGCGTAAAGTTTTTGATGAGCAGCGCACCAATGCCAGACAGGATTCCAATGATTATGCTAAGAAAGGCAATAAACTGCTTATTGGAAACATGCTTCGCTTTCCAAATAAGGAATCGGGTTAGCAAAGATCTTTTCGTGTTGGGCATAGCTTACTAATTTGCTAACTTCTAGTAATTTGACTGCTAATTTAGATAAAGTATTGTAAGCTAGTTCCAAACAATTAAAAATAAGCTTTACATACAATTCACAATTAGCAAATATTTTTTGAACGCAAATTTAAAAACTATTATTGCTTTTTGTAAATTGGCTATACCCAGTTGAAAAAAGATAATAAGGTTTAAAATTTCTTTTTGCCCTCAAAATATAATCTTGATATCCCTGCACTTCGTCGTAATCAAATAAAGAAACATTGAGCGTGTTAAAATCGTTTTTAGGTAAATTGGCAAGTAAAGTTAGATTAGGATCCTCCGGTAATTCAGGGAAAACAATTTTGGAGGTTAACTCTCCATCGAAGGAAAATCTCCACACATAAGCTGTCCCATTCTTTGAATCGCTAATAAATATATCTCCATTATCAAAACCCTGACCTGATTTAGTGAAAAAGATACCATCGTTTTCAACACTATAATCAAAACTCCATTCTGGAACTTCTACAGCGGTATCCGGTAGGCCAATTTTGTTTAAGGTAACAAAATAATCATTATAGGTTATTGTATACTGATATCGATAAAAATCAAAATCATCAATAATTCGGTATTCATATTGATTATTGATATATTTCGCAGTGGGGAACTGCACAGTATGACTTATATCGTTATCTAAATCGTTTTTATTCTCATATCCGAATACATTTAGCGATACCTGATTTCCTGGATTATCAATAAGCCTTGTAGAAATCTTTTCACTTAATAAATTATTACTGTTTAATTCTGAAAGATCCGCTAATTCTGAGGTCCGATATTTAATCCATCTAACGCTACTGGGAGTAGGAAAACCTGAGACCGCTATATAAGCGTATTCGGGTTCTTCCAGAGGATAGTCAGAAAGTAAGATTTGAAAATTGTTTTCGCCGTTAGCCTCGCCAGCAAAATAACCATATCCTTTGCCGATAGCATAACTATTTTCCGGAAAACCTACCATGGGAATATTTTTTGTTAAATAGGAAAAAACTGGTTGGGGTCGTTTCGGAAGATTAAAAAACTGAAGCGAATTACTGTCAATATTTTGAATAGTTTCTATATTGAAGCTTCCGCCAGAGAATCTGTTTAAAAACGTAATCGAGTATTGATCTATTCCTAAATTAAAATCTACCGAAGAGAATAAATTAATGTCCTTATTTTCCGAAGCTTTTATCGAGTGCATCAATTTCCCATTAGTATCTGAAACGATGAGCCATAAATCACTATAACTAGTTTCACTAAAATAACCATCAGGAACTCTAATCGTTGCTAATATCTCCACAAAATTTACATTGTATTCAACAATACTCGCATTCCCTAAATTATCTTTGAGGTCAAATCTTATTTTACTTTTCTGTATTCCGTAAACAGTTGGATCTATTTCGAATGTTACATTATCCTGAGTATTCCCTTCAAATAGCAGTATATCATCTAGAAAAACTTTCAAATTTACAGGTAGCGAATAATTATCTGTAATTAATGGCTCTACCGTAATTTTTTCTCCAATAGAAACATTCTCAAAAATATTTTCAGTTTCTAGCATCGGACCCGTATTATCAACCGTAATCTCAATAGTACTATTCGCCGTATTATTCACTAAGTCGGTTGCTTCAATTTCAAGGGTTCCTGTGCCATCTGGGACGATACTTTTGTCCATCACTACTTCATAAATAAAGTCAGGATTATCATTTGACTCAACACCCTCTAAATCAGCAATAACCAAATTATTAAAAAGCACTTTAATTTCACTTATCTGATCATTATCCCTAACCTTAAATCTAAGCGTATTGTTTTCACCTCCAATGACTTCGTCTTGATTGAAATTGACTTCTGAGATGACAGGAATACTGTTATCTAAAATAAAAGATTGAGATTTTTCGGCCTTGTTCCCAGAACCATCAGTAGCAACTGCTTTAAATTGATATGTCCCCGGTTCTTTATCTTGTAGATTAACCACAAAGAAAAAAGGAGGTTGAGGATCGCTTGCAATTCTATCATTATTTATAAAAATTTCAACTTTTGCAACTTCATTATTATCTTCTGCATCCACGTCTACGTTAAATTTTGCTCCTAATCTATCAGAAGGGAGCTCAAAACTAATCGTTGGAGGAATAAGATCATCATTATCTGAATCTGATGAACAGGAGGAAAGGAGTGTAATTGAAAGTATTACTCTAAAAAAAATCTTCATAAAATTATTTGGTTAATTCATTGAACACGAATAAAGGAATAATTTTATCTTTTATAAAATATCATAGATGAACGTAATAAATTCACGATGTAATTAATTCTTTAAAATAATCCCCAACTCTTCCAACTGCTCATCATCAATGGGAGCCGGCGCATCAATCATTACGTCACGCCCGGAGTTATTCTTTGGGAACGCTATGTAATCTCTAATCGTTTCCTGGCCGCCGAGTATGGCAACCAAACGGTCAAAACCAAAGGCTACCCCGCCATGAGGTGGAGCACCGTATTGAAATGCGTTCATTAGAAATCCGAATTGCGCTTTCGCCTCTTCTTGCGTAAACCCTAATAATTCGAACATACGTGCTTGGAGGCTTTTGTCGTGAATTCTTATAGAGCCACCTCCAATTTCATTACCGTTCAGTACTAAATCATACGCATTCGCTCTTACTTTTCCCGGAGCAGTTTCTAACAACTCAATATCTTCTGGTTTAGGTGAAGTAAACGGGTGATGCATGGCATGGTACCTATTGGTTTCCTCGTCCCATTCCAATAAAGGAAAATCTACCACCCAAAGAGGTGCAAATTCTTCCGGATTTCTCAAGCCCAGCCTTTCTGCCAATTCCATTCTCAGTGCGCTTAATTGCGATCTGGTTTTAGCTGCAGGTCCAGAAAGTACCAAAATAAGATCTCCTTTCTCCGCACCAGTAGCCTCTGCCCATCTCGCAAGATCTTGCTGATCGTAGAATTTATCAACTGATGATTTATAAGTGCCATCTTCATTACACTTTACATAAACCATTCCCATAGCACCAATTTGAGGGCGCTTTACCCAATCTATAAGTGCATCTATTTGCTTTCTAGTGTAATCTGCAGCACCTGGAACAGCAATTCCAACCACTAACTCTGCCGAGTTAAAAACCTTAAATTCTTTATGTTGTGCAACCTCGTTCAACTCACCGAATTTCATCCCGAAACGTATGTCTGGTTTGTCGTTTCCATAGGTTTTCATTGCCTCCTCGTACGTCATTCTTGGAAATGCTCCTGTATCAACCCCCTTAATAGATTTAAGTAAGTATTTCGTAAGCCCTTCAAAAGTTTGCAAGATGTCTTCCTGTTCTACAAAAGCCATTTCACAGTCAATTTGAGTGAATTCTGGTTGACGATCTGCTCTTAGATCTTCATCGCGAAAACATTTTACAATTTGGAAATACTTATCCATACCACCCACCATCAAAAGCTGTTTAAATGTCTGAGGCGACTGTGGTAAGGCATAAAATTGACCTTCATTCATTCGTGAAGGCACTACAAAATCACGAGCACCCTCTGGTGTAGATTTAATTAGATAAGGCGTTTCAACTTCAATAAAACCTTGTTCAGAAAGGTAATTACGAACTTCCATCGCAACTTTGTGCCTGAAAAGAAGGCTCTCTTTTACCGGGTTTCTTCGTAGGTCTAGATAGCGATATTTCATTCTGAGGTCTTCACCCCCGTCAGTCTTGTCTTCTATTGTAAATGGTGGCACCAGTGCTTCATTCAAAATGCTTAGGCTCTTTACTAAAATCTCAATATCTCCTGTAGGTATTTTAGGGTTTTTAGACGCTCTTTCTATCACCTCCCCTGAAGCCTGAATAACAAATTCACGGCCCAGATTGACCGCTTTGTCTAAAACTGTTTTCGGCGTTCGTTTCTCATCAAAAATCAATTGCGTTATTCCATAACGATCTCTGAGATCTACCCATATCACAAAACCCTTATCTCTGGTTTTTTGTACCCATCCGCATAAAGTTACTTCTTTACCGACATCTGCTAATCGCAACGCTCCGCAGTTATGACTTCTGTACATATAATTCTCTTTTTAGCGCAGCAAAGGTACTAAAGATTAACAATGCAAAATAACAGGGAAGAAGATTTTAGATTGAATCATTTCTGAGGAATTAGCTGACTAAAACCGGCTAACATTAACTTAACATTTCCTTGTCTTATTTAAAAAAGTTTTATTGTTGTTATAATTTAAATGGTTGTAAATCAGTTTTTTATATGTTTAATGTTAATTTAATGTAAACTGAATGTTATTGAATTGTATGATTATTGTAAAATTTATGTATCTTTGTAAATATATATGAACTAAAATCCATAATAATGAAACGAATAGCCCTTATAATCACGCTCATTTTCTCAGTAACTTTATTTGCTCAGGAAAATAAACCATTGATGGAAAAGCAAGGAGACCTTGTGAAGGCCACCTACTTTCATGAGAATGGTGAAATAGCACAGACTGGTTTCTATAAAGAAAGTAAACCACACGGTGAATGGATTGCTTTTAATGCGGAGGGAGATAAAATAGCTATTGGAGAATACAATATGGGCAAAAAAGTAGGTAAATGGTTCTTTTGGAATGATACTCAGTTAAGTGAAGTAGATTATACAGACGGACGAATCGCTAATGTTACCAAATGGGATAATGCCAAATCAATAGTTATAAACTAGATTTATTAATGATACAATTTTAAAAAAGCCTGAAAACGAATTTTCAGGCTTTTTTGTATTAACAGCCGTTATCTCGTATCTCGCAATAGGGCCTCCCCCAACAGATGGTTATATTCAAAGTTTGAACAAAGGGTTCAGGACATGTAGCTCTTTCGCCACTAAATACCAGTGTACCTCCTTTTATTTCATTTTCGTTTAAATCACTTATTCGTGATTTATTGAATTTGAGTTTTTTTAATTGTTTTTTCTTCATGATCTATAATTTTATATTGATTACAATTTAATTTACATCCGGATCAAAAAGTTCACAATAGAGTCTGCCGTTGCATTTAGTGACGAATACCGTTTCCCAGCATTCCAATACATTGGTAGGCTGGGTAAGCGTTCCTCCCTGTATACAATCTGATTTTAGTTTACTGATCGCTCTTTTATTCAAATCGAGCTTTTTTAGTTTTGTTTTTTTCATTTCTATTATACTTAGTTATCATTAAAACAGATCTCATAATCTATTTATAATACTTCACAATATGGTTTACCGTTACACATAGTATGCGCAATGGTTGCGTAGCACTCTTCCAAAGGAACCGTTGGTTGTGTATAAGTGGATAAAGTTCCTCCTTTTACAATAGCGGACTCCAATTTGCTAATAGCCATTTTTTTTAGTTTCAGTTTTTGTAATTGCTTTTTTTTCATGATTCAAGTTTTAATATATGTTCTTAATTCCTGCAATTTAACCAAGATGAATGGAGATTGACATCTAAGTCTGTTAAATTTTGTAGTTTAATTCTTATTTTTAACAATTTCTTTGAATTTCAACAGCATTATTAAAACTAGTACAGCCGAATAAATATGTATCTTTGTACTTTAAATCATGAATTAAAAAAATTGAAATATGTACCCAGCAGAATTGGTAAAACCCATGAGAGAAGACCTTACTAAAGTAGGGTTCACAGAATTACATACGACCGAGGCTGTAGATGAAGCAATGAGCAAAGAAGGAACCACACTTGTTATGGTAAATTCAGTTTGCGGATGTGCTGCTGCTAACGCTCGCCCCGGAGCCAGAATGTCTTTACAAAATGCCAAGACCCCTGACCATCTTGTAACTGTGTTCGCAGGTGTAGACAGGGAAGCTACTGACAAAGCAAGAAGTTACATGATTCCATTTCCCCCTTCTTCTCCCTGTATCGCTTTATTTAAAGATGGAGAACTAGTGCATATGCTAGAAAGACATCATATTGAAGGACGTCCTGCAGAACTTATCTCTGAAAATCTAATAGATGCATATAACGAACACTGTTAATCATCTAGTTATTAATATATCAAAACCGCCAAGGCGGTTTTTTTTATGGATTGAAGCAACCATTTAGCTATACCTACATCTTAATAGTGTAATCTAAGCCTCATTGTTTTGATAAAAAAGTATATATACCTTTTGGTAGGTCTATCTTTGTTACATCTGATGTCTTGCAACGAGGATGATGGCTCAATGGAAGAAGATCAGGCCGAACTTATAGAAATGGCTAGGCAAATTGAAGCTTTGGCTACGGCTCCTTGTAATGAGACCAGTACATGCAACTATGTTGCCTTTGGCAGCAAGGCTTGTGGCGGACCTCAAAAGTATCTGGCATACAATGAGTCAGCAGTAAATCTGGCTGAATTTCTTCAACTGATTGCGCAATACAATGCGATGGAAGCTGCCTTTAATGAACGTTGGAATATTATTTCTGACTGTCTTCTTATAGCAGCGCCGACAAAGGCTATTTGTGGTTCATCGGGTTGCGAACTACAATATTGATTCTTTGTTTTTTATCAACAATTAGCTTAGAGGGCTAAGAAGGTTTCGACTGGGTTTCCTATTTTTGACCTATGAAAAAGTTGATTGCCTACCCTTTAACCGTTCTTTATTTTATAGCCTTTGGTCTGGTATTAGTGATCTTTCATCCTATTCAATGGATTTGCTTCAATCTCATTGGATATCAGGCGCATAAAAAAAGTGTTGATGTCCTCAATTTTTTTATCATGCGCTGTACTAATATTTTGGGCACCCGATATTCTTTTAAGATTACCGGAAACATTCCAGTAGGTCAACCTGTTATCATCGTTGCTAACCATCAAAGCATGTATGATATTCCTCCCATCATCTGGCACATGAGAAAGTTTCACCCTAAATTCATAAGTAAAAAAGAACTGGGCAAGGGAATCCCCAGTGTCTCTTATAATTTACGTCATGGCGGTTCTGTTTTGATAGACCGTAAAGATCCTTCACAAGCCATTCCTGCCTTAAAAGAATTTGCAACCTATGTGAGAACCAATAAAAGAGGAGCTGTAATTTTTCCTGAAGGAACCCGAAGTAGAAATGGTCTTCCAAAGAAATTTGCCATTAACGGACTCAAAACCTTGTTCGATAATATACCGGATGCCCTGGTAATACCAGTTACGATTAATAATTCCTGGAAATTATTACAATATGGTAAGTTCCCCATGGGTATAGGTGCTCACGTAAAATTTACCGTACATGCACCACTCAAAGTAAATGAACATAGTACCTCAGATCTAATAAATATCATTGAAAAAACAATAACAGATTCTATAAAAAATTCATGACGAATACAGAGATTATCGAAGAAACTATTGTTTTTGTTAAAGAGACTCTCAAAGATGCCGAAGGAGGACATGATTGGTTTCATATACAGCGCGTATTTAATAATACTTTGCTCATTGCGAAGGATGAAGAGGTTGATCCATTAATAGTTGCTTTGGGTGCTTTATTGCACGATATCGCAGATTCTAAATTTCATGATGGTGATGAAGCTAAAGGACCCTTATTAGCGAGGTCATTCCTCGAATCAATAAATGTAAAAGAAGCTGTCGTCGTACATGTTGAAAATATTATTAAGCATATTTCTTTTAAAGGAGGTAATCAAAAGCAGTCGTTTTATTCAAAAGAACTCGCTGTAGTACAGGATGCTGACAGATTAGATGCTATAGGCGCTGTGGGTATTGCGAGAGCCTTCAATTATGGAGGTTTTAAAAACAGAGCACTTTATGATCCCGATATTCCGCCTAATTTGAATATGACGAAGGAAGAATATAAAAAGTCTACTGCTCCCACGATTAATCATTTTTATGAAAAGTTGTTGCTCCTCAAAGATCGAATGAATACCAAAACCGGCAGGCAACTTGCGGCACAGCGACATAAATTTATGGAAAACTACCTGAAGCAGTTTTATAAAGAATGGAACGGCGAGCCTTCTATAGATGGTTAATACTCAAATAGCCATAACAGAATTCCTCCTTTTTGAAATATGCAATGCATCAGCTAATCATCAAAATGCTACCCCTTAGTTAGATTTGATACCATTAAGTATCGGTCTATGACGCGCGATTATCTTCTAATATTTGCATGGATACGATCTTAACGTCTTACTATGACTAATTAAAATAATTTCATTTGTCCGTCTTTATAATTATGATGAAGATCACAATTTAAAGGCGGTACCTTTTTCTCTTTAAAATAGTTTAGTTTCGCTAATTTGATCAGACTTTGTATTTGCATGGCAATTTTACCTTCTCCCCTGTTACGTATTCCGAATCTGCTGTCATTAAGCGTTCCTCCGTGGCAGTCGGCAATCTGATTCAAGACTTTCTTTGCGCTGTCTGGCATTGCCTTTTCTATCCAATCGGTAAAAACTTTCCCTATGGCTCCGTTGAGCCGAACAACCGTAAAACCGATTGACACTGCCCCCGCATCGGAAGCAGCCTTTGCCAAAGGTAAAATTTCATGACTATTGATACCGGGGATAATAGGAGCTATCATAACATTCACCGGAACTGAATTCTCCGAAAGAATACGTACAGTAGCTAATCTTTTTTTAATACTTGCTGTTCTAGGTTCCAAAAGTCTTCTCGTAGCTTCTGATAGTGTCGTAATACTGATATTTACTCTTATAAGCCCGTCTTTAGATAGCTCCTTAATGATACCCAGATCTTGTAACAGCCAGGCATTTTTTGTAATGATCCCTACAGGATGCCTGTATTTTAGGAAAACTTCAAGGCAAGACCTCGTAAGACCAAACTTCTGCTCTGCAGGTTGATAACAATCTGTGTTTCCGGAAAGCACTATCGGACACGCCTTCCATCGTTTACTTTTTAGTTTCTTTTCAAGTAAAGCGGCAGCATTTTTCTTTACCAATATAGTTCGTTCAAAATCAAGACCCGCATTGTATCCCCAATACTCGTGGGTATTACGTGCATAACAATAGATACATCCATGTTCACAGCCTTGATAAGGATTTAAGGAGTATTCCATCCCAACATCTGGACTATCAACCTTATTCACTACCGTTTTAGGGAAAACTTCGAGGTAACGTGTTTTATTGGTCTCTGCTGGCTCTCCTTCCAGTCTGCAATACTCCAAAAAGTCATCACGCATTTCGCTTGTAAATGCATCGAATCTATTGTTCACCTGAATCTGAGCGCCTCTACCCTTAAGAAATGATGAATCAGTCATGTTATTGGATTTATTCCAAAAATATGGAATTTATCCAATAAATAATCTTAGAAAATGTTAATTATTAAGAGAGGCAGAAACTCTTAATGGTTGCCTGCGATTCCCTCTCCTGGCAAGAAAAAATACAGATTGATTGTCTGGTGAAACCAGTCCTTCGCTTACCATCACAGGGAGCCTTACCTCTTTTTTTGTAGTGACTTGGGTATAACTTAGATTACCCGAACTATCAATAAGGATCATATAAACTTCCGGACTTTTAGAATACCCTTTTTTGAACAGGATACGTTCTCCTGATATTTCTTGAGGTTTTGAACCTGAATTGATAAAAAAACAAGTGTTTCCATTATTTACTAGAGACGTATAAGAAACATAGGCTTCATCACCCATAGTTTTTTCGGCTTTATTGATGTTTCTTGCCCATACCATTTCTCCAGATGCATTAAGTTTTGCACAAACAATATCATTGTAATGATAAATGAAAATCTGTGTTCGGGAATCATCTGGATTGTTCTTGAAGGTGCCGCTGACATATTCTTCTTCGGCATTAAAAATAATAGAACCATCATCTAATACATGCAGATCTCTAAAAGCAAGGTTTTTAAGTTCTTTATCGGTTTCCGCCCCATACTTGTCTTTCATGAATTGCTCTGAAAAAGGATTGAACTTTTGTTCTTTAATTGTCAAATCATTAGCGCCTAATTCAATATATACAAGACCTCTGTATTTGCGATCGCTGTAATTCGAATAAAAGCCTACGCATTTAAGTACTTCATTATCTGGGATTAGTTTTAGAGAACTGGCAAAAAGGTCTTTTTTCTCAAAATATTGCATTACTGGTAATTCGTCCTTCGAAAACCTAAATAGTTGATATCTGTATTTTAGTGAGATAGTTTTAGTTCGCTTGCCTTGTTCATACGCTTTTGACAGCAAATAGAACGAATTATTATTCGTATTGTATTCCAGATTCTCGAAAACAAGATGACGATCTTCTGTTTCTTTTTCAAGTACATACTCCATCAGATTATTGAGATTAGAATCGAAGAAGTAAATTTTATGCAGGTCTCTGCTTTTACTTTTACTATCGATAGAGATCATAAATACCGATTTCTCACTATCAAAAAGTAACTGAGAGTAAAACTTATCGTTAAAAGGGACTTCATAATTGGTTAGAAAATTGATCCTTCGTTCTCGCTCTCGCTTAAAACGAAATAACTCTTTTTTTCGAAAACTAAAACGATCCAGAGGAGTTGTATTGGCCCAATAGATGTAATGACCACTGTCTTTATTGTATCCTACTTCGATAATTGATATTCCGTTAGTACCGGAAACGACCCCCATAACTTCTACATCGTCTGCTTTATAGGTATACTCATCTATAAGTTCCAGCGATTTGTTGAAGTGTGCAATGTAATAACCCTGTAAACGAATGATCATACCACCATAAAAAGCTCTTACGACAATAACGCCTCCTTTACCATCGTTCTCGGTAGCAATGATATTAGAAAATTTATGTCTGTCACTTATGCTCTCTCCTGTACTATAGGAAACTTCAGGAGATTGGGCTACAGCAGGATTGAAGACTACAAACAGCGTTAAAACCAAAAAAATACGTATCATGATATGAAGAGGTTAAGTTAAGATTAGGGAAAGGGCATTCCCATTCAATAAAACGCAAATTAACAATTAAAATTTTATGCTCCGGGGAAGTCCGCTTTTCTTTTCTCTAAAAAGGCAGCCGTACCCTCTTTAAAATCTGCGGTACCAAAGCAATGGCCAAAAGCATTTACTTCGGCGTTGAAACCATCTACACCGGTCTTGAATCCAGCATTGACTGCTTCAATTGCGTAACTGATAGCTACAGAAGAATTATTCAGGATCTTGTTTGCTATTTTCAAACACAGGGGCATAAGATCATCTAAAGGCACCACATGATTTACAAGACCGTAGGAAAGTGCTTTTTCGGCATCGATCATCCCAGCGGTCATAATCATTTCCATGGCTCTACCTTTACCAACCAATTGCGGCAAACGTTGCGTACCACCATAACCGGGAATTACCCCTAATGATACCTCCGGCAGTCCCATACGGGCATTATCACTTGCTACCCTAAAATGACAAGACATGGCTAATTCAAGTCCGCCACCAAGGGCGAAACCATTTACAGCGGCAATTACTGGTTTTTTAAGGTTTTCAATAAAATCAAATAATAATTCCTGCCCTTTTCTGGCAAGCCTTCCTCCCTCTTTCACCGAGAAATCAGAAAATTCAGATATATCCGCACCAGCAACAAATGCTTTTTCACCGCTACCCGTCAAAATAATTATTTTGATCTCAGATTCACCATTAAGTGCATCGATAGCATTATGAAGTTCCTCAATAGTATGACGATTAAGTGCGTTTAGTTTTTTAGGTCTGTTGATAGTAATAATCCCGATTTGGTCTTCTTTTTTAACGAGAATGTTTTCGAAATTCATTGGTTTAGGTTTTTTCGATAGGAAAGGTTACCACAAAAACAGTCCCTTTCCCAGTTTGTGATGTAAAGTTAATATTTCCTTTGTAGGTTTCCACAATATTTTTTACCATACCCAGGCCTAATCCCATCCCGCTGCTCTTTGTGGTAAATTTAGGTTCAAAGATTTTATCTCGAAACTCTTCCTGAATGCCTTTCCCGTTATCGGCAACCGTGATTTCAACTACATCTTTGTTTGAAGCAACAGATACGACGATTTTGGGTTCTCCTGATTCGTCAATGGCCTGAATTGCGTTTTTTACCAGATTAGTGATCACTCGAATAAGTTGTGTACGGTCTAATTTTGCGATAATCTCTTCTTCCTCTGCTATAAATGAAATGTATCTTTCACTAAAAATATCAAGTGCCAGCTTCACTACCTTTACCACATTGAGCGTTTCATTTTGTTGAGCCGGCATTTTAGCAAAGTTGGAAAAAGCAGATGCGATATTACTCATTGTATCTATCTGCTGTATCAGGGTGTGCGTATACTCATTCAATTTTTTGGTTACATCTGGGTCTGAAGGATCAAATTTACGCTGAAAACTTTGTACGCTTAAACGCATAGGGGTCAACGGATTCTTAATTTCATGAGCTACTTGCTTCGCCATTTCTCTCCAGGCTTGCTCCCGTTCACTTCTTGCCAGTTTCACAGCACTTTCTTCTAACTCATCAATCATACTATTGTAAGCACCTACCAGTGTTTCTATTTCCTGACTTGCACCGTTAAGAATAATTTTTTCATTGCGATGACTTAACCTTGTCTGATCTATTTTCTGGGAAATCGTTTTAAGGGATCTCGTTATATATTTCGAAATGAAATAGGCGAGAAACACAGCTATACCTAGCATAAAAAGATACACAACCCCCAACCGGATCAAAAATTCTTTTAGCTCCATCGTGTTAAAGGAATCATCCTCGAAATAAGGGAGATTCAAGATCCCAATAGGCTTGAATTTGCTATCGGTTATGTAGGTATAGGAAGATTGAAAACGACCCCCTGCCGCTATTTTCTTTTCCACGAAACGTTCGGTTGGAGACATCGATAAACCATTGAGCACATCGGCACTTAAACATCTGGAGATACTGTCTTCTTCAAACTTAGGTCTAGAACTCTTGATCAGGTTACCTTCTAGATCATATATGTTAAAATTTACATTTTGAACATCTGCGATCTCATAAATCTCATCTTTAAATATAAGTTCCAGATATTCTGTTTCTACCGGATAGGTAGTTTTCATGATCACATAGTCTACACTTGCTTTTATCTGCTCTTCCTTTCGCTCCAAGCGATCTCTGTGGTAATCTTTTGATTGCTCTTTGTATTGATAGATAGTGACACCTGCTATAAGTACCGAAGCAATTACCACCAGAAGGATCATGGTAAAGAAAATACGGGTTCTAAGCGATAATTTTTTGTTCACAAACTACTATTTAACTTGCAATAGCCACAATAATCGAGCCACTTTAGACTAATAAATCTCACTAAGCTTCAGGGTTTTTGGCCCTTATTTTTTTATAAAGACGGATTCCTAACATAAGTAAAACGGCAAGACCAAAAATTCCCACAACACCAAATATCCAATTTACCGAATTCTTTAAAATAGCCAGAAAAACTACGGCAAATAAGATAAGCGTGGCACCCTCATTCCAAATACGCATAAAATTAGAGGTGTATTTTACCTGATCGGCTTGAAGTTGTTTGTAGATCTGATGACTTTTTAAATGGTAAATAATAAGTAGCAGCACAAAACCAAGTTTTACATGCATCCAACCTTGCTGAAGCCAAACTGGTTGTATTAATAATAACCAAACAGCAAATAAGGTAGCCAGAATGGCTGAAGGCCAGGTGATAATAAACCACAATCTTTTTGCCATGAGTTTTAACTGCTTTCCTAAAATCTCTTTTTCAGGTGATGGTTTATGCCAGGCTTCTATCTGGTAGATAAACAATCTGGGCATATAAAATAATCCTGCAAACCAGGTGATCACAAAAATGAGGTGTAATGACTTTATGTAGTTATAATATTCAAACACCATAGAAACTTTTAAGATTGCCTTTATATTTATTCATCTGCAACAAACAGATACTGCAACTTCGCTTCATTAAAGGCTGCATTAAACGCTTTAATCTCATTATTGACCAATTTGTCAAACGCATCCAGTTTTTCTTCGATCGCTTTTGAAAGTTCAGTCTTTACCTCGATATCCTGTGCTGTAGGCGGAAAATCATCAATAGTCACCAAACTATTGATGTGAGCCAGTTTATTGGTAAGTTTTATCGGAAAATTTAATGGATCCTGATTGCTTCGGTTTTTTGTCTGATATAATGCCTCTTCTATTTCTGTAAATTGTTTTTCCAGTTCAGCGGCTTTTTTCACAAGATCTGAAACTTCTTCATTTTCCTTATACTGCTTCTGAAACGCTTTTAGTTGCTTGTTAATATTTCGTATCTTTTTTATGGACTGATGTGCTCTATCTACCGTTTCGTTCACTTCTTTTACAAAGTTAAACTGTGTTTGCATCCCTGCAACGTCTACTTCTGCGCGTGGGTCGGGTACTATTCTGAATTGTTGGGTCTCGCTTTTTCCATTGACATCTAAGGTTACCTGGTAATCTCCCGGAACCGCTTTTGCCCCATTGAGATTTGCCCACCATAAAATCATTCCGGGTAGTTTCTCGGCACCTTCATACCTCATATTCCAGACAAAATAATTTGATCCTTTTTTAATTTTCAACTGATCTGATTTTTCTTTCGCCTTATTGCTAAAAGTCTTGATAACCTTTCCATCGGCATCTTTATAAATAAGAGAAACAGAATCTTTCTCTTCATCAAAATCTTTTAAGTAATAGTAGGTAAGCACCCCGTTGGGATGGTTTGCCCCAGCTGTTTTAGAGGCTTTACCTCCCCAACCTTTCGTTCTATACGCGTCCTTTGGTTGAAAAAGTAGCATGTCTTTATCAGTCATCTCTGTATTTAACTGTCTCAACACAGTGAGATCATCTATAATCCAAACACTTCTCCCTTGAGTTGCAACCACCAAATTGTCATCTTTTACTACCAGATCAGTGATGGGCACTATAGGAAGGTTTAGTTGAAGTTTTTGCCAGTTTCTGCCGTCGTTAAAGGACACATACATTCCCGTTTCGGTACCTGCATACAGCAAGCCTTTTTTCTTAACATCTTCCCGGATTACCCTGGTAAAATGTTCTCTTTCTATCCCTGTATCGATCCTGGTCCAGGTTTCACCATAATTGGTAGTTTTAAACAGGTAAGGAGTAAAATCACCTAGTTTATATCTGGTAGCTGCAACGTAACAAGTGCCTTCTTCAAAAGCGGAAGGTTCAATACTATTAATCATACTCCATTCAGGTAAATTCTTCGGAGTCACATTGGTCCAGTTTTTCCCTCCGTCTTTCGTGATATGAATCAATCCGTCATCACTTCCTACCCATAGCAATCCTTCTTTTAACGGACTCTCATTTGCTGCAAAAATTGTACAGTAGTATTCCACGCCTGTATTATCCTGAGTAATTGGCCCACCGGAAGATTTAAGTTTATCAGGGTCATTTCGGGTTAAATCAGGACTTACCAATTCCCAGCTTTGTCCTTCATTAGTGCTTAAGTGTACATGATTGGAGAAAGTGTATAATTTATTCGGATCATGTTTTGAAAAAATAATTGGAAAGTTCCATTGAAATCTATATTTCATTCCTTCGGCTCCATAGCCCATGGGATTATCAGGCCATACATTAATTGCCCTTACTGTTCCTGTCTTGTGATTTACTCTGGTGAGAAATCCTCCGTAACTACCTCCATAGACGATATCATTATCCTTTGGATCTACTGCTATATGTGCTGATTCGCCTCCAGCGGTTTCTTCCCAGTCGTCTTCATCTATAGATCCTCCGTCACTTCGATGGTTTATTCGAATGGTAGAATTATCCTGTTGTGCCACATAAATACGATACGGATAATGATTATCTACTGTAACGCGATAAAACTGAGCTGTGGGTTGATTGTGATAAGTGCTCCAGGTTTCACCGCCGTCGTAACTCACCTGTGCACCTCCATCATCTGCAATGATCATACGTTTTGAATCTTCCGGTGCAATCCATAAGTCATGATGGTCTCCATGGGGTGCATTGTACATGCTAAAATTTTTACCTCCATCTTTAGACTTGTGATACCTTACGTTCACTACATAAACTACATCTTCATCTTCTGTATCTGCATAGATACGTGTGTAATACCAGGCACGTTGACGCAGGCTTCTTTCACTATTTACCAATTTCCAGGTGTTTCCGCCGTCTTCGCTTCGGTAAACACCTCCTTTTTCTTTGTTTTCTACTATGGCCCAAACACGTTCAGAATTTTGAGGTGATACGGTAACGCCAATGATCCCCAATGTTCCTTTAGGAAAACCCTCTTTTTTTGATATTTCTGTCCATGTCTCCCCGCTATCGGTACTTTTCCATAGGGCAGACCCTTCTCCCCCACTGCTTAAACTATATGGCGTACGCTGAACCCTCCAGGTTGCGGCATATATAATTCTGGGATTGTTAGGATCTAAAGTAAGGTCTACAGCTCCTGCCTGATCATTGGTAAATAAGGTCTTTTTCCAGCTTTTACCGCCATCTGTGCTTTTATAGACACCTCTTTCACTACTGGGTTTATATATATCGCCAAGTACTGCTGCATAAACAATATTAGGATCATCAGGATGTATAGCGATTCTGGGAACATGCCTTGATTTTTCCAATCCGGAAGCAGTCCACGTCTTTCCTGCATCTACACTTTTCCAGATTCCATAACCCGAAGAAACATTTCCCCTAACAGTAACCTCACCTCCTCCAACATAGATAACATTGGGATCGCTGGCTGCCACCGCAATGGCGCCCACGGATCCTCCGAAAAATCCATCAGAAATATTCTCCCAGGATCGACCACCATCTTGCGTTTTCCAAACGCCTCCTCCGGTTGCGCCAAAATAAAAGAGATTGGGTTTTCCTAGAACACCGGTTACTGCCGCAGAACGTCCTCCTCTAAATGGTCCTACTAAGCGATATGATAATGCATCGTATAGTTTCTCGGCAAATACGGGTTCTTTTGCTGATTTCTTAGTTCGTTGCGCAATTGCGTCTGTGGGTAGTAAGCACAAAAAGAAGATGGCCAGAATGGCACTGATTACAGAAAATCGCATGATCAAATATTGTTGAGTTAGCTATGTTCTAAAAGTAGCAATAAAAAATAAAACAGCCTTCAATTTTAAGGGAATTTAGGTAGAACCGGGTGCATCCTTCTTGAGCGTTCGTTTAACTTCTTTATGGAGGTAAATTGCTGTAATGATGGTAGCCAGTAAATCAGCAATAGGAAAAGAGATCCAAACTCCTATTTCGCCCAGAAAATGGGGTAAAATAAAAATAAGTGGAATAAAGAAAAAGCCCTGACGTGTAAGGGTTAGTAGTAGCGCAGGAATGGCTTTACCTATCGCTTGAAAATAAGCGGCACCTATCAATTGTATGGCTACAATAGGCGTTGCAGCAAATACCCAACGCATCGCACCTGGTGCCTCATTCACCACCTGTGTGTTATCGGTAAAAATTTTGGTGATCGCTTCTGGAAACGTCATGATAAAAACAAAAATAAACAGCCCTAGTCCTACTGAATATTTCATCGCAGTTCTAATGGTTTCTTCTACGCGAATATATTTTCCGGCACCGTAATTGAATCCGGCTATTGGTAAAAATCCCTGAGTTACTCCAAGCACAGGAAATAAAGCAAACATCAACATCCTGCTGATAATAGCATATACGGTTACCGAGGATTCACCCCCAAGGTCAAATAATATATTGTTCATAAATAGGTAAGTCACACTCACGACTGCCTGTCTTGATAAAGTGACAAAACCCAATGAACCTATTTCTTTCACAATGGAGAGATCCAGGCCAAGGTGCTTCCAGCTGATCTTTAATTCTGAATGCTTCGAAAGGAAAAACCAAAAAACATACGAAAAACATAAGAAGTAAGAGATCGTAGTAGCCCAGGCAGCACCATGCATCCCATAATCCAAAAGATTGATAAAAATATAATCCATCAATAAATTCCCCACAGAAGGAATAATCATCGCGATCATCGCAAATTTTGCTTTCCCTTCTGCTCTGATCACGTTATTTCCCATCATACAAAGTGCCAGGAAAGGCACTCCGCAAACTACAATTACATAGTATATTTTTGCTGGTTCGAAAATGGCTCCTTTCCCACCAAATGCCGGAATAAGTGAGTCCACGTACAGAAGTCCTAAAACCACCAGACTCAAAGTTAACAAGAGTGTAAGAGTAATTTGATTTCCAAAAGAGCAAAGTGCCTTCTCATGATTATCTGCACCTAGTGCTCTTGAAATTATGGAAGACCCCCCAATACCGATCGCCATACCTAATGCCCCTATAAAAAAAGAAACCGGAAGCACTACATTAATTGCAGCAATCGCTGTAGAACCAATCCACTGACCTACAAAAATAGTGTCGACCAGAATATTCAAAGACATCACAAGTATCCCGATCGAAGCGGGAACAGCTTGTTTAATCAATAATTTTCCTATGGGATCGGTCCCTAATTCAGCAGAAGAAACTCTGGCCATGCAGCATATTTTTCTGATACGAAGATACGTATATTGAAAGACTCTTTTGGCGACTCGGGCAGCATATATTTATTCCTCTATCCATTAAAAAATCCCGTATCACTACGGGATTTATTTTTAAGATATTGAGAAAGCGACTTGTTTCTTTGAAACAAAGGTTTGATCAATACGAAATTTGTAAGCGACCTCTATCTGCATAATAATATTGCCAGCTTCCGCCAGAGCCGCCATTCCAACGATCGAGCCAAAAATAATTAGCTCCTGAATTATTTCCTAAAACTTTGTAAACCTCTACCGCCCTTCGATTCCTATACCAGTCAAGAGATTTTCTAGGCGCACATCGCTCTGGTCCAGCGCCATTTTGCTGTAAAAAGAAAGCATACCCGTTACCAAAAACGACTGCTTTACCAGAGTTATCAATACATACGGCAGTTTCTTCATCAACCCCTATACCTTTTCCATTAATCCCCCAATCTTGATTCATCCTCGCCAAAAAGGTAACATGCCTGCCCCTTCTATCCGGGTCATTATAATGCGTATCTGTAATGGTATTGTCTAAGAAAGGATTGTCAATAAAATTGTCGCGTTGCAAGCTTACTTCTGTGCGGTACGGATTTCTTAATGCTTCTGAAGATCGAACAGTGCCGTTGGCGGCATCAAAATAGGTGGCTCCCATAATGGCACATCCCGCACTGGTACCTCCAATAGGCACTTGCTTTACATTTCGAAGATAATTAATAGCATCTTCGACTTTGGTACCTTTCCAGTAGCTCACATAATCATATTGATCTCCTCCAGCAATAAAAAGCGCTTCTGCCTTGCGGATTTTATCTGCTATAGCTGCATCGTTAGCCAGACTTCTGGAATCAATGAGCAAGGTTTCTACAGAATTTACAGTTCCGAGTCCGTAAATATAATCGTTATACGCATTCGTGCCCGTAGCTCGTATGACTACAAAATCACCGCCTCCTGATTTGTCAATCATCCACTGCATTGCACGGTCTACATCGGGGCCTCCTCCCATTAAAACGGTGCCACCGGTAGTGGTGGTGGTGACGTCGGCGCTGCTTCCGGTAATGCCAAGAGATCTTGCATTTGTGACAGTTGTCGAAGGAGTTTCAAAAGATTGAGTGGATTCATCATGAATGTCTTCATCTTGTGTACAAGAAGAAAATGCGAGTGCCAAAGACAAGATTCCGGCAAAGTAAAAATTAGTTGATTTCATTTATTGATGGTTTGAAATTAAACCCCAATATAAGATTTTAATTACATATTTTGTAGTACTAACTAGTTTAATGCCCATTCATCTATCCAGCGACCCATTACTTTAATCCAAGCCGGATCATCATTAAGACAAGGAACTACATGAAACTGTTCACCTCCCCTTTCTTCAAACTCTTCTTTTGCTTCCATCCCGATTTCTTCGAGTGTTTCCAAACAATCTGAAACAAAAGCAGGTGTAACAATTGCCATTTTCTTAATTCCTTTTTCTGCAAATCCGTTTACCGTTTTATCTGTATATGGCTGCAGCCATGGGTCAAAACCTAAACGGGATTGAAACGAAGTAGAATAGGTACCCTCTTTGAGCTCCAGATATTCTGCTACCTGTCTGGTAGTCTCATAACATTGATGACGGTAACAGAATTGATGCGCAGGTGATGCGGTTTTACAGCATTGACCGTCTATTTTACAATGCGATTTTGTAATATCTGATTTGCGTATATGCCTTTCCGGAACACCGTGGTAAGAAAAAAGTATGTGTTCCCATTCTTTGTCTTTAAGGTATTCCTGAATCGAATTGGAAAGTACCCTAACATAATCCGGATGACCATAAAAAGCGGGAACCGTAGTGAATTGCATTTCTGGAAACTGTTGCTTCCGGATCTCTTCAGCCAGGACCAAGATCGTTTCTGTTGTGGCCATTGCAAATTGCGGATATAGTGGAATAAGCAAAACTTCTGTTACTCCTTGTTCGTGCAATTCTTTCAGCCCGCTTTCGATAGAAGGATTCCCGTATCGCATGGCTAATGCAACGGGTACTGAGGTTATTTTTTGAACCTTGCCCTGCAATCTTTCTGAAAGTACGATAAGTGGCGAACCCTCATCCCACCATATTTTTTGATAAGCCTTCGCCGACTTTTTAGGTCGGGTGTTCAGGATAATCCCTTTCACCAGAAAAGAACGCAACCAACCCGGAAGGTCGATCACCCGTTCATCCATTAAAAATTCTCCTAAATATCTTTTTACATCTTTTGGCTCAGGACTGTCCGGCGATCCTAAATTTACAAGTAAAACACCTTTTTTAGCTTTCATTTATGTCTATATCTAAGATAAAACAAGGAGCGAAGAGACCGAATTAGAGATCGGTACCCCCGGAATTATCCTGTTTCACAACAATTTTTTTTCAAAAGTAAGATTAAATTATACTTTTACATAATATGTTTGTTATCATGTTCAGAAGATTTTATGTAATTCTTTTTCTTTCCTCTTTTGCTTTAAATGCACAAAACAGCAATAGTTTGCTCTGGGAAATTTCGGGTAATGGCCTGGAGTCTCCTTCCTATATTTACGGAACCATGCATGTAAGTAAAAAAATCGCTTTTCGTTTAGATGATGTTTTTTACGAAGCACTCAATAATTCAGAATACGTGGCACTTGAAAGTGATCCTGCTTTGTGGTTAGATCATTATAAAAAATATGAAAACTATGAAGGATTTAACGCTGAGCATGCTTACAATGGTTTTTACCGAAAAGTATTCAAAATAGAGCCTCCAAGAAGGGAGGTAGTAAGTTCTATGCTCGCATTTGACAGTAGTATCTTAAATAATATTCTCTACCGGACGAATGTGACTTCTCAGAATTTTGAAGAGGAGACATATCTTGATATGTTTATCTATCAAACTGCTAAAAAAACTGCTAAAAAATTTATTGCATTAGAAGATATTGAGCAAATGTCTGAACTCAGTAACCGTGCTCAACAGAATATTTTTAAGAAAGTACCCGATGCCTGGTTACAAAAAAAACTGGAAAAACAGAACTATTACAACCTTCTTCAAAATGCGTATCGAGAACGAAAAGTTGCATTCATCGATTCTTTAAATCGGGGGTTATACACCGATCATTACATGAAATACATGCTTTATGATCGAAATGCGATCATGGCCGACGGGATTGTTGAAATAGCAAAAAAAGGAAAACTCTTCGCTGGCGTTGGTGCAGCGCATCTCCCGGGCGAAAAAGGGGTACTACAATTATTAAGGGATAAAGGCTATAAAGTAACTCCTTTAATATCGAATAAGACTTCAAAGGCCTCCGCTTATAAAAAGAATTTTGAAGAAAAAGTGCTTATTACACCGCACACCAGACAAACTGTTTCCGACAGTTTGTTCAGTATTAAAGTTCCAGATAAATTGCATAAGATGGGGTCAGCAAAAGGACTCAGTATTTATGCATGCCCCGAACTTACGAACGGCTCGTTTTTTACCATTACCCGTATTAGTCGTTTTGATGTCTTTAGAAAACAACCTCCTATAACTTTAGCTACCATAGACGATATGCTCTATGAGAGTATTCCGGGAAGTATTATTGCTAAAACAGCTATTTCAAATCAGCCTTTTGAAGGCTTTGATATCATAAACCAGTTGAAAAATGGTGACTATCAGCGTTATCAGATCTATCTTACTCCGCTGGAAGTAATTATCATGAAACTCGGCGGAAAGCGTGACTACGCAACAAAATACGGACATCTTATTTTTGATAGCCTTGAATTTCGTAAAACCAATGGGGTCTGGATCAAAGCAGAAAGCGGTTTTAAAGACTTCAGTGTCATGCTTCCGGATAATTACATCTTTTACAATACCGACAAAACGGGAAAACGCATGTTACAAGCCGTTGATACGAACACAGGCGATTATTTCTTTTTACAGCGAGCAAATTTGTATCAAACTGATTATGTAGAAGAAGATCTATTTGAACTCAAACAAATTCAAAAGCGTTTTTTTGAAAGTCAGCAACTTAAAAATGGTACGTTTACGGTACTTGCCAAAGATGGTTCCAGCGAAGTGAGATCCAGTGCCGCTTTAAAAGAAAATTCAAGCCATAGGCTTTTCCTAAGCTCTCGCTTAAAAGCAGGTGATTATTACTTACTAGGTGCTACAACAAAAAACGAAGAAGCTGCACTTAAGTTTTTTAACTCCCTCCAAATAGAAAATCCTGCGTATCGAGAACCATTTCGAATGGTACAGGATACTGCGCTTTTCTTCTCTGTCAAAACCAACGTCCCACCGCCCATACAAACCGAGAATGACGGTGCAGCCTATTATGCTGATAAGAAAAAAAAGAAAGATTACGAGGCTTATACCAAAACACGTATCTATAAAAATGGTAATGACGAACATATTACAGTACAGCTTGAAAAATTGCACGATTTTCAGATGTATGAAAACTTAGACTCCCTATGGGCCAAACGGCAAAAAAAATACGAGGGTAATGATTTGTATACAGGGGAGTACAAATACTACAAAGATGAAGAAGGACATTCAATAGCAGATTTTTATTTGACGGATACATTGAGCCATCGGGAGGTATTTATTCGCAACATTCTTCGAAACGGATCTATCTATTCAATTTCATCGCTTCAAGATTCTCTTTATAAACCAACAGAATTTACGAGTTATTTTTACGAATCGTTCCAGCCAAAAGATACCGTTATAGGAAAATCTCCTTTTGAAGATAAAACGGCACTTTTTTTTAAATACTTACGTGCAAACGATAGCATCGTTTTCTCGTCTTACAAAAAACTAGTATTCAACGAGAAGCACATGGATTCTCTGGAGAAATATATTACTCGTTTTGAATTTCCAGAAGATAAAATTCAAATTCGAAACCATTTTATAAGTGCGTATGCCAAGATGAAGAATAAACGGATCATACCATTTCTTAAAGAACTTTATGAAAACTCTTATGCCAATTCTGATGTACAATTAAAAGTACTTGTGGCTATTGCAGAAGGTAAAAATAAAGATGCGAGTACTGAAGTGCTTTCACTTTTATCGAAGGATGTTCCAGTTGGGGTCAATACATATGCCTTATTCAAGCACTATCACGATTCGTTACCGCTTGCGAAAGATTTGTTTCCTTCAATTATGGATTACGCATCGATTCGTGAATATAAAGGTGCCGTCTACAATCTTCTTTCCGAATTAAAAGAACGTAAGCTGGTCGGCGTAAAGGTCTATGAAAGATATCTCAATCAGTTACTTAACGAAGCAAAAATAGCACTCAAGAGACAACTTGCACAAGATAATAAGGCAGTTAACGAATACAACTATTACGACGATGATTTCGAAAGCGCACAGCAGCCTTCTTTGAAGGACTATATCACCTTATTATATCCCTTTAGAAAAGAAAAAAACATAAAACAATTCTTTGAAAGATTCGGTCTCGTAAAAGATAAGTTTATTCGTATACACTATCTGAAGACGCAGCTTACTAATGGCACAAAAGCCAATAAAAATGAACTTTTAGAACTGGCCTCAGATATAGACGCACGTGCGTACTTATACAATGAACTAAAAAATATAAAGAAAGAAGCCTTGATACCTGAAGCTTACAGAAGTCAGGACTCTTTAGCAGTCTCTTTACTTTATAAAAATGTTTCTTACGAACCAAATCGTTACAAACATAAGTTCATCAAAAAACAATCTATTTCATTAAAAGGTAAAGATTATTGGGGTTATATTTTTAAAATAAAGGATGAAGGTGGTTATGATTCTGAGTGGAAACTTTCCCTTATAGCTGTTATTCAAAAGAACAAACCTCTCGGGGAGGTTGCTTACGTTACCGAACGTGATTTCTCTGCTACCAAAACGCTTGAGGAACAAATTAGTCTTCTTATTGAAGAAATGCAATTGAAAGACCGACCAAGAGCATCTGTAAATAATGAAGAGAGTGACTTTTTTATGGGTGGTTATTAATTTCCTAAAGCCATTAAATATTTTTTTGGAGTGGTTCCAAACTTCTTTTTAAATGCTGAAATAAAATGACTCGAAGTGCTGTAACCTACTTTTAAGCCAACCTCATTCACGTTGTATTCCCCGCTTTCCATCATTTTACGAGCATACTCCATCTTATAGTCAAAAAGAAAACTGTAGACAGAATCACCATACAATTCTTTGAAACCAACCTTGAGTTTCTTAAGATTGAGCCCCACTTCGTTAGCAAGTTCCTGGAGGCTTGGAGGTTCTGCCATGTTAGCTAAGATAATGTCTTTTGCTTTCCTAATCTTAAGTACGTTTTCTTCATCGATCAAAAACGGACACTGCTCAATGTCTGCATCTTCCGGTTTATTGAAGTATAGACCCAAAAGCTCATATATTTTCCCCTTGATATAAAGGGGCTCTACTGAACGATGCAAATTAAAATTAATTACCTGATGTAATACCACCGTCATGGCCGGTGTAATCGTACTATCCTGATAATATTTTTTGTCTTTATTATCAGTACTTAAGAAATCTACATAGCCGGCTTCAGTTGAAAAAAGAGAGTGAAATTTTTGAATTGAGATTAATACAGAAATAAGCCATGATTTAGGAGCAATATCCATATTAATAGGCAAATCCCGCTGGGGATTATAAAGCAACAAAGCCTGATCTTCACGCACATCAAGTTGATATCTGCCCTGATTGAAATTGAAAATGGACGTCCCTTTTAAACTAAAGTGAAACTGAATAAAAGAACTATCTATTTCACGTGTCAGGGTCTGGTGACTGTCCGATTCATTTTGTACTCTTAATACGATAAAACCTTTTTCCAGCTCCAGTTCATTTACAGCACTTCGAGCGTTGTTTTTTTCATCATCCATTTGCGGTCATTGTTAACTTATTATTTAGAACAGTTCTAAACAAACTGTCTTAAAGTGTGCATACATACTACAAATGTACTGTATTTACCTTATTTAAAGCAGAACGATCTTTAAAATCACTCCAAGCGTTATAAAAAGTCCTTCAAGCGTTATTTTTTTATGTGACACCCCTTTATTTTTGTCAAAAATTCCAGTAGAATCATTTTATGAAAGGGTATCACCTCTCTAAACATCCTACCTTTTACGCAATAGGGCTTAGTTATCAAAAAGCGGATGCGACCATTCGCGGTAGTTTCAGTTTAAACGAGGAGCAAAAACATAACATTCTGGTACAGGCAAAAAGAGAGGGTATTGATTCGTTATTATTGATATCTACTTGCAATCGAACCGAAATGTATGGCTTTGCAGAACATCCATTTCAACTTATTAGATTACTCTGCGAACATTCACACGGTACTGTAGAAGAATTTGAGAAAGTTGCCTACATTCATAAGAATCGAGCGGCCATCAAACATTTATTTCGTGTAGGCACAGGACTCGATAGCCAAATCTTGGGTGACTTCGAAATTATAAGTCAGGTAAAGAGAGGTTTCGCAAAGTCAAAGGAACTACAATTGGCAACCCCTTTTCTCGAGCGGTTATGCAATTCTGTTATTCAGGCGAGTAAACGAATTAAGAATGAGACCAAACTTTCTTCAGGAGCTACATCTGTAGCTTTTGCTTCTGTTCAATACATCCTCGCCAGAGTGCCTTATGTTTCAGAAAAGAATATTATACTTTTCGGTACTGGAAAAATTGGTAGAAATACCTGTGAAAACCTTGTAAAACATACACGAAACGACCATATCATCCTTATTAATCGTACACGATCTAAAGCAGAGAAAATAGCAGGCAAATTTAATTTGCATGTCAAAGAGTACGGCGACCTCCAAACCGAGATCAGAAATGCTGATGTTCTTGTCGTAGCTACGGGCGCGCAGCATCCTACGATTTCTAAAGAACTTATACATACAGATAAGCCGTTACTCATACTCGACTTGTCTATCCCCAAAAATGTGGATGAAAATGTAAAAGAACTTTCAAACGTCTCATTGGTGCATCTGGATCAATTGTCACAAATAACTGATAACACACTGGAAAAAAGAAAACAATTTATTCCTCAAGCGGAAGAAATTATTCAGGAGGTAAAAGATGAATTTATCACGTGGATGGAAACCCGAAAGTTTGCGCCTACGATCCAGGCATTGAAAAAGAAACTTAAATCAATGAAAGATGCTGAAATAGACTTTCAGAGAAAAAAGATCACTGATTTTGATGAGCATCAGGCAGAAATAATTTCCAATCGTATTATTCAAAAGATCACGACCCACTTTGCCAATCATTTAAAACAACATGCAGACAGTTCTGATGAAAGTATTGATCTTATTCAAAAGGTTTTTAAACTGGAGAATCTTGAAAAATGAATAAAGTCATCAGAATTGGCACAAGGGACAGCGAACTAGCACTCTGGCAGGCGAATACCGTGAAAAATAAGCTCGAAGCACTTGGTTATAAAACGCATTTAAAAGCGGTGAAATCAACCGGAGACCTGATACTTGACAAACCGCTCTATGAGATGGGTATCACAGGTATCTTTACAAAAACCCTGGATGTTGCCATGATAAAAGGAGACATCGATATCGCTGTGCACAGCATGAAAGATGTACCTACCAAACTTCCGCAGGGTATTGTTCAGGCGGCAGTACTAAAAAGAGCAGCCAGTCAAGACTTGCTGGTTCACAAAGGTGATCTGTCTTTTTTGGAGAAAGAAGGGCATATAGCCACCGGAAGTCTTCGAAGAAAAGCACAATGGTTACATCGGTATCCTCATCACACAATAGCTGACCTCCGGGGCAATGTGAATACCCGTTTGGAAAAATTGGAAAAGCACGACTGGAATGGTGCCATTTTTGCATTGGCAGGATTAGAAAGAATTCATTTAAAACCAGAGAATCATTTGGTACTGGATTGGATGATTCCGGCACCCGCACAAGGCGCTATGGTAGTAGTAGCTATGGAGCAAGATGTATTCTGTCAAGAAGCTCTGGCAAAGCTGAATCATGAACCGACCGAGATTGCTGTTACCATAGAAAGAGATTTTCTTAGAACATTAGAAGGTGGTTGTACTGCGCCTATAGGAGCATTTGCTAAGATAGTCAATGATGATCTTCATTTTAGCGGTGCGATTTTTTCATTGGACGGAAAAGAAAAAATTGAGTGTACCCGGAGAGTTCCCGTCTCAAAATCTGAAGGTTGCGGAAAAAAATGGGCTCTGGAAGTGCTAGACAAAGGAGGTTCAGAATTGATGCAACAAATCAAGCAACAGCTTTCATGAGTTTTCGTGTTCTGTCTACTAAATTATTAAGCCCAAGCCAGCAACAATTATTGCTGAATGCAAATATCGCATTTGTTCATGCCAGTTTTATACGCATTGAGCGTTTACCTTTTGATTGTGAAGCTGTAGTTGAGAATGCCATATTTACCAGTAAGAATGCATTACTTGCGGTGGTAGAGAAATCTGTTGAAGTCCAAAATGCTTTTTGTGTGGGACCTAAGACCCGTAATCTTGCAGAAACAAAAGGTTATACTGTACTTGAGTCTGCCAGAGATGCAGAGAGTCTTGCCAAGGTCCTTATTGAAAAGTATGCTCATAAGACATTTGTGTTTTTCAGCGGAGCAAAAAGAAGAGATATTCTCCCCGAAATTCTCAGATCACATGAGGTTTCTTTTAGAGAAGTAACGGTATATAATACCGTACTAACTCCGAAAACGTTCAGCGGTAGTTATGATGGCATTCTTTTTTTTAGTCCGAGTGCGGTAGAAAGCTATGTGAAATACAATTCTTTACACGTTACTCCTTGTTTCTGCATCGGAGAAACCACTGCGATCGCTGCAAAAAAATACAATGATCAGGTGATCGTTGCAAATACTCCATCGGTAGAAAATGTTCTTATTCAGGTCATTAAATATTCAAAAGAAAATACTAATTAACAATTTATAGCATAATTTCGCTCTAACGATCACTGCTTAGCTAACAACAGATTCATGATAAAAAACGATCTATTTCTTAAAGCCTTAAATGGAGAAACTGTAACCCGTCCTCCCGTATGGATGATGCGACAGGCAGGTAGATATCTTCCTGAGTTTATGGCACTCAAGAATAAATATGACTTCTTTACACGTTGCAGGACTCCCGAACTTGCAGCAGAAATCACCGTTCAGCCTATTCGCATTGTTAAACCGGATGCGGCTATTCTTTTCTCCGATATTTTAGTGATCCCTCAGGCTATGAATATCGAGGTAGAAATGAAACCGGGTGTAGGGCCCTGGCTCCCTAATCCAATTCGTTCTGCTAGCGATGTATCACAGGTAACTGTTCCTGATATTCAGGAAGAATTAGGTTATGTGATGGATGCTATTAAACTCACAAAAGAAATGCTGAATGATGAGGTACCGCTCATTGGATTTGCTGGTTCTCCCTGGACTATCTTATGCTATGCCGTAGAAGGTCAAGGTTCAAAAACGTTCGATAAAGCCAAAGGTTTTTGTTTTTCACAACCGGAAGCTGCCCATGCATTGCTACAAAAAATAACAGATACTACGATCTTATACTTAAAAGAAAAGGTAAAAACTGGAGTTAATGCAGTACAAATTTTTGACAGTTGGGGGGGAATGTTATCACCTGTTGACTATCAGGAATTTTCCTGGCAATATATGAATCAGATTGTGGAAGCTTTAGCACCGGAAACTAAAGTGATCGTGTTTGGTAAAGGATGTTGGTTCGCTCTTAACGATATGGCAAAAAGCAAGGCAGCCGCCCTAGGTGTAGACTGGACCTGCTCTCCGAGAAATGCCCGTTACCTAAGTGGCGGAAAAATAACTTTGCAGGGTAATTTTGATCCTTCCAGACTCTTGTCGCCTATTCCTGAAATTAAAAGAATGGTTCATGAAATGATCACCGCTTTTGGTAAAGACCAGTACATTGCCAATCTTGGTCATGGTATTTTACCCAATATTCCTGTTGACCATGCAAAAGCTTTTGTAGATGCAGTAAAAGAATACAATACCTAATAAATAAATGAGTAAATTAAAACAGATAGCTTCTAAGTATACCAGATTTCAATTGGGGTTAAGTCCCCAGCAAAATCTGTTTTATGGCTTTCTATTGTACATTTTTATAGGAACATTATTACTCCTGCTTCCATTTTCTCAGAAGACAAGCGTTTCATTATTAGATACTATTTTTACAGCGACATCTGCCGTATCAACTACTGGATTGGTTACTATAAGCGTGATTGACAGTTACAGTTTCTTCGGTCAATTTGTGATCATGGCACTTTTTCAACTGGGGGGTATCGGTTATCTCACTTTCACCACATTTATGATCCTATCCACTACCAGAAAAATTACCCATTGGCATCAAAACATTCTCAAAACCGAGTTTACGCTACCCGTTACTATTAAAGTTGGCGATTTCATTAAATCGGTAATTATATTTACACTAGTCATGGAAACGCTTGGTGCCATCCTCTATTTTATCGCTTTTAAGGATGATATGACAGTTGGAGAGGCATTATGGAACGCTTTATTTCATAGTGTAAGTGCTTTTTGCACCGCAGGTTTTAGTCTATTCAGTAACGGCTTTGTACCTTATGTGGGTGATGGTTTTGTTAATTTCATTACTTCGATGTTGGCAATTTGTGGTTCTCTTGGTTTTATTGTGGTTACTGATATCTGGCTATGGCTCAAGCGCAAATCACATGCTATCAGTTTTACAACCAAAATAATTTTTATTGGTTTTTTTGCTTTACTGACTCTCGGTACGCTGTTTTTTTATTTCCTCGAACCGAGTATTAATCAGCTTCATGGTAAAGAGCGATTATACGGTGCTTTTTTTCAGGCAATGACCTCGATGACCACCGTAGGCTTTAATACTGTAGATTTTGGAGTATTTGTGCCCTCTATGTTATTGATTACCATATTTCTTATGTATGTAGGTGCCTCTCCTTCCGGTACAGCAGGGGGAATGAAAATTACTACACTAACTGCTGTGTACGCTATTATGAAAAGCAGGTTACGCGGAAGTAAAAAAATAACATTTCTCGGAAAAATAATCCCGTTTGAGCGCCTTTATATTGCGACTTCTTCCTTTATTTTTTACACTGCAATCATATTTGTCGGAACATTTATATTAACCCTTTCTGAAGACTTCAATTACGAGCGCATCCTTTTTGAAGTTGCTTCCGCTCTCGGTACCGTAGGGATAAGTACCGGTATTACAGGTGACCTCAGCTATATTGGTAAAATTGCCATTATCGTTCTTATGTTTATTGGTAGATTAGGAGTGCTTACCTTTGGTTTGGCAATATGGTCAAGAACTCAAGACTCGGAAGAAGAAGTACTCACTAAGGACGATATTGCTGTCTAAAATGATCTTAAAAAAATACATATTTATCCAACCGGAAAAAGTAATTGCAAAAGATTTTTTCGAACTAATTGAAAAAAACAGAACACATCTTAAAATCGGATTCCCGTATACCATTCGCGCCTGTTCAAGTCTTGAAAAAACAAAAGTTTTCCTCAGACAAACGGCTAAATTGCAACAGCAAAAGAAGGGCTATTTCTTTTTCATATTCGATAAAGAAAAAAACAAACCAAAAGGTCTTATTAATATTAAAAATATCAATCGCAAAATCCCTATGTGTGAATTGGGGTATTTCGTAGATAAGAATTTACAGGGCAAAGGAATCATATCTAAAGGAGTAGGGATAGTGATTAAGTTCTGTTTTGAGCAGATGAAAATGAATAAAATCTTCATTTGTACCGACCCTGAGAATATAGGGAGTCAAAAAGTAGCCTTAAAAAACGGATTCATTCAAGAGGGTATTTTGAGAAACGAATTTAAAGATCCTGATGGGCAGGTACACGATGTTGTCTATTTTGGATTGCTTAAAGATGATTACATACCATGAGAACAAAATTCTATGCATACATAGAGCAACTACAAGATGAGATTACCAGTGAATTAGAGAAAATTGACGGAAAGGCTTTGTTTAAGGAAGATCTCTGGGAACGTGCTGAAGGTGGTGGAGGAAGAACCCGGGTAATTGAAAACGGAGCTGTTTTTGAAAAAGGTGGTGTTAATATTTCTGCGGTTCATGGTAAATTACCACAAACAATGCAGCAATATTTCAAGGTAGGCGATGTTGACTTTTTTGCCTGCGGTTTAAGCCTTGTATTACATCCCGTAAATCCTTTTGTGCCAACGGTGCATGCAAATTGGCGGTATTTTGAAATGTATGATAATACCGGTAAAATCGTGGATAGTTGGTTTGGAGGCGGACAGGATCTTACACCTTATTATTTATTTGAAGAAGACGCCACTCACTTTCATTCAGTTTGTAAGCGTATATGCGATCTTCATGACTCTGAGTTTTATAAAACCTACAAAGAGAAATGCGACCAATATTTCTGGAATACACATCGTAATGAAGCAAGAGGTGTCGGCGGACTTTTTTTTGATTATTGCAGAGCAGAAAATGGAAAAACGATGCAACAATGGTATGATTTTGTAACCGGAGTAGGCAATAGTTTTCTTGAAGCCTACCTACCCATCGTAAAAAGAAGAAAAGAGCTGAGTTTTTCAAAAAAGAATCGGGACTGGCAGGAAATAAGAAGAGGGCGATATGTAGAGTTCAATCTGGTGCATGATAAAGGCACCTTATTTGGACTAAGAACGAATGGTCGTATCGAAAGCATTTTGATGAGTTTACCCCCTCATGTGCAATGGAGGTACGATCATCAACCAGAGAAAGGAAGTGAAGAAGAAAAGTTATTGAGTGTACTGCGTAATCCTGTTAAGTGGACCTAAATAATAAATAGGCTCCGCTCACCTAACGCAAACGGAGCCGTTGAAACTCATTTTATTGACCGGTATTAAATTCCTCGGAAGTACAAATCCAGGGTGGGCAGGAAGCTGCAGCATACGTATCTACTCCTCCTTTGATAAGGTTAAGATCTTTGCTTTCGAGTTTAGCAACACGGTCTTTGTTAAGATTCAGTTTTTTAAGGTTGGCTTTTTTCATTTGGATGTTTTTAATGCCGTAAGGCGTTTGTTGAATCTGTAAGTTAGTAAATTATTTCTATATCGTTTCGACCTATATCTCTTAAAAGAAAAATTTAAATATTCTACTTAAAGGGAAACTTCGTTAGTATTATTTCCAAATAACTGCTTTTCTTGTTTTCTTCTTAAAAGCATTACTGATATGATAGATTCTTGCCCTGATTAATAACTTACGCCCTTCCGGATTACGGGTAAAAAATAGATCTGTTTGGCGAAGTTTTGCATTCCAATGCTTGCAAAATAATTGTGCATAGACTTTGTTTGTGCCAAAAATTTCAGGAACTGGATACACCTGTTCGATTTTTAAACGTCTGCGAATCCAGCTTTTACTAATTAAAAGATATCTTGGATTATCAATTTCGCCAAGTACTTCTTCAAGTGCTCTTATTACTAGTTCACCTTCAAGTTCGCTGGCTCCTTTTACCAAACACACAACCTCTCCATTGCTGCGAACTTCTGTCTCTGCTTCTAAAGATGCAAGAGGCGTACTTATAGCTCCTTTCTCGTGCAAAGTCAAGATGATCGCTCTTGCCATCTTAGCAATCTTTTTATGCCGTGAACCAAATTGTACCCATAGCTTGATCGCAATCCAAAGTTTTCTTCCAAAACCCAGAGCCAATGCTACCAGTAAGAAGTAAAAAAAAGTCAGCAACCCTTTTTCGAATAAGACCTTGAAATTTTTGAGCATAAATTCTGGTAAAAACAAAGAAACTCCAATTACGACTTCCATCAGCGTATACACGACCATATCTCTGTAGTACAATTTTTTTTGTTTCTGGTAACCATGCTTTTCACGATGCATTACTTTAAGCTCTCGTACCATGGTAGTACCTCTGTCTACCGCTTCCTTCCAACGCCTTGTAAGCGACAGGCGATCCTTAGATTTCTGTAGGGTTTCGGTGTTCAAAATAGCTATTGCATTTGCTACATACCTGTCTGGCATTCCCAACCTATCAAAACCATTTTCAATATATGCCGGTGTACTTTCTGAGACGCCAACAAAGGCCTCAAACCTTCTTTTGAGTTTTTCTATGTCTTTTCCGCCTTCAGGGATGGTAGGATCCAAACAAGCAAGATGCCATATAATTCCAGTCTTTTGTGTATTTCCATTTTGCGCACGTATAGCCCTTCCGCGCATTTGATTAGAGGTCACAAATGAACCTACGAAAGAAGCGAGAATCAGACTATTTATACTGGGTGCATCCCAACCTTCACCCAACAAAGACTTCGTGCCAATGAGTATTTTAATAGCTCCTTCTTCAAACCATCGCGTCATTAAACCTGTAAGTTTTGTCTTTCCGGAGTTCTTCGCAGTTATAATTAAAAAATTAGGGTCAATCTTCCATTGCTTGAAACTAAAATTGTCTATAAAAGATGGTTCTGTAATTTCATGAGTCACTGCGGCACGATGAACCATCACCAAAGATCCAGATAGAATAGCCAGATAGGAGTTGTCTTCAAAATGTGCTCTTAAATACCTGAAAACAGAGGTTACGCCAAGACGGTTTATTTTACAAAGCCCCTTGTCCGGGGTTTCCAGAAACTCCTTTCTTATATAATCAGTGAGTACTACACACCTTAATTCTTTACCTAAACTTTGATACTCAGCATTACAGATTTCGACAATACTCTGCATTTTCGCCGGGCTATTTGCAAGTGACTTATACAATTTATCGTCACCTTCAATATTTACCTTACCAGATTCAAAAATGCTTAATTTTCGCAATCTGGTGTCCAGCGTTGTGAGATACGGCTCAGAATTGATTAAATCAGCACGGTCACGCACCAGTAGGTATTGAAACAGCGTTTCTACCCATTCATAAGTTAACGGAGGAAACTCCACTTTTTCATCTTCAAAGCCAAGTACTGCCAGTTTTTCATAAGGTATGGAAATACCCGATGCATTCAAGAAAATTAAAATGGAAGATAAATATTCAGGGGAAGCATATATTTGATCGAATACGGCAGCAGTATCCGCATAAAAACGATGTGATTGCAAAAATTTCAGGAAGGCTTCATCGGCTTTCATTTCATCTACAAAATCAGCAATTTTCCTTTTATAGGCCACTATGGCCTCAATGGTTGCCTCCTCAGGTTCTGAGTAATAAACATAATCCTGATGAGCACATAAATCTCCTTCCTTCACCAAACTCGGTACCGCTATTTCTTCGTCTATGGGTCCGCAGAGATCAAAATACCTTGCAATTTCAAGTTGCTCACTATCATAAGGTGGAGTTGCTGTGAGTGCCACTATTGTAAAAAGCTTATCTTCTTTCAAAGCTATAAGGCATTTCCACCATTCATTCTTTAAATGATGTGCTTCATCAAGAACAATACATTCAATCTCATGCTTGCGAAAAAACTCAAAAAAACTGCTTTTCTCTTCAAAACTCTTATAAAAAGCATGTAGCGATTGATAGGTGCTAAACGTAATTGCTTCCGGTTTTTTCAGATCAAATGAAAACGCTTTAAAACTGTTTTCAGAAGCAAAAAAAGAAGCTAATCTGTCTTTCCATTGATTTCTAATGGTAAGGGTGGGTGCTAACACCAATGTTTTTTTGTTAATGCGCCGAACGATCTCCAATCCTAAGATCGTTTTTCCGGACCCTGGGGGAGCAATTAAATGAAGGTGTTGATCTGTAATATGTTTTTCGAGATTGTTTAGAAAGCTCTGCTGATAACTTCTCCATGAGAACTTGAATCGAAGGACATCGGTAAAATTAGGCAAGTAACACTCGTTTTTAATAGTTAACTTTGTGCTTTTAAATGTACAAAATTTATGTTCCCGTTACGAAGAAACCGAAGGTTGCGACAAAATCATAGTATAAGAAGTATCGTAAGAGAAACGCGAATAACACCTGATGATTTTTTAGTACCCCTTTTCGTCGTCGAAGGAAAAAATGTGAAAGAAGAAATTCCCTCAATGCCTGGCTACTACCGCTTAAGTTTAGACCTTTTGGCAAAAGAGGTTAAACAACTATGGCAGTTGGACCTCAAAGCAGTTCTTCTTTTTGTGAAAGTGCCTGACGATCTGAAGGACAATAAAGGTGCCGAAGCGATCAATGCTGACGGGCTTATGCAACGAGCTGTGAGAACAGTAAAAAATGCAGAACCGCAAATGCTGGTAATGACAGATGTTGCGCTGGATCCTTATTCCTCATACGGTCATGATGGAATCGTAGAGAACGGGCAGATCATAAATGATGAAACCTGCGAAGTTCTCGCCGAAATGAGTGTTTCACATGCACAGGCAGGTGCAGATTTTGTAGCGCCAAGTGACATGATGGATGGACGCATTTTAAGCATTCGCGAAGCATTAGAAGAAGAAGGTTACCTAAATACCGGTATTATGAGCTACAGCGCCAAGTACGCTTCTGCTTTTTACGGTCCGTTTAGAGATGCACTGGATTCGGCACCCGGATTTGGCGATAAAAAAACCTATCAGATGGATCCGGCGAATCGGTTTGAAGCCATTAGAGAAACTGAAATGGATATAGATGAAGGTGCGGATATCGTGATGGTGAAACCAGGATTGTGTTATTTAGACATTGTAAGGGAAATTAAAAATGCTGTCGAAGTGCCCGTAGCTGTCTATCAGGTAAGCGGAGAATATGCTATGTTAAAGGCAGCCTCAGAAAAAGGCTGGTTAGACCATGATGCTGTTATGATGGAACAGATCACAGCTATTAAACGCGCAGGTGCAGATGTAATCGCCAGCTATTTCGCCAAAGAGGTGGTGCAGCTATTATCTTAAAGGACTTTTATGAAAAAAATACTCATTGTCATTTTATTTGTACCACTCTTTATGTTTTCGCAGGATTCTCCTATAACAGCTTTCCTAATCAAATGGGAAAATTCTAAAAACTATCTCGCTGAGATAGCAGCAGCAATGCCGAATGAGTTTTACGACTACAAACCTTCTGAGCGTCAGATGACTTTCGAAGAGCAATTGATCCACATACAGGGAAATATGAATTGGCTGGGAACCACTTATTTCGATCAGGCCTCTTTACCTGAAAAACCAAAAATCTTTACCAAAGAATCCCTGATAGCTTATCTAAATAGCTCTTTCGATGCTGTACGCGATGCTATCCAAAACACCCCAGAAGAACAATTAAAAGAAAAAGTAGACTTCTTTGCCGGAAGAAAAAGCAAGTTGCAAATTCTCAATTTGCTACAAGATCATGTTACGCATCACCGAGGGCAGTTAATCGTTTATCTCAATCTAAAGAATATCACACCTCCCCGATACAGTGGGTGGTGATCAAATAAATTAATTATTGTTAACTTAGAAACTTAAGACAACAACTACATGGCAGGCCTTCTTTCATTTGCAATTTTATCTATTCTAGTCTCCTTTCTATGCTCTATATTAGAAGCAGTTCTATTGAGTATTACACCCACATTTATCAATGTGAAAAAGCAAGAGGGTAAAAAGACAGGAGAAAAATTAGAGAGTTTAAAGAACGATATAGACAAACCTTTAATTGCTATCTTAACCCTTAATACAATCGCACATACGGTAGGTGCCATTGGTGTGGGAGCAACTGCTGAACAGGCGTTCGGTACGGGTAATAATGTTGTGGGAATTGTATCTGCTGTTATGACTATACTGATACTGGTGGTTTCTGAGATAATTCCAAAAACGATTGGCGCCACCTATTGGAAACAATTATCAGGATTTGCTGCTACCGCTCTTGAGATGATTATTTTTCCTTTGAAGTACACTGGCATTCTATGGCTGCTTCAACTTACAACAAAATTAATTGGAGGAAAAAGCGCCCATGGTTCTGTATTTAGCCGAGAAGATTTTACTGCCATGACAGAAATTGCTCAGGAAGAGGGTGTTTTTGAAGAGTCTGAAAGTAAGGTGATCAAAAACCTGTTAAAATTTAAAGAAGTTCAGGCCAAAGACGTAATGACCCCAAGAACCGTTATGAAAATAGAAAAGGGCAGTACGCCAATCGAAGATTTTTTTAAGGCAAATCCGCAACTTCGGTTTTCAAGAATTCCCATTTTTGAAGGAAAGGAAGATAATATCACGGGGTTTGTATTAAAAGATCAGTTACTGGAAGAAATTATAAATGGCAAAGGCTCTTCTGCAATGTCAAGTATCAAAAGAGATATTTTAATTACCAAGAGATCTACCCCTATCCCTGATCTTTTTGAGACTTTTATTTCTAATAAAGACCATATTGCACTTGTAGTAGACGAATTTGGTTCCGTGAGCGGATTGGTTACCATGGAGGATATTATTGAAACTTTACTGGGGTTAGAGATTGTCGATGAAAGTGATCACGTAGAAGACTTGCAATTATTAGCAAGACGTAATTGGCAAATGCGTGCCGAAAGACTTGGAATGATCAAAACACAGGAAAATACTGCACAGGAAGACGCAAATAAAAAAGAATAATGGAAAAAGCATATATTCAAACTCCTTTGGGTATTGCAAGTGTCGAAGGAAATGAAAAAGGATTGAGCGCTGTTTCTGTATTAGATACGAAAGAAAAAATTACCGAAATAATTCCTCTAGAACTGGAAGATGCTGTGTACCAGTTAAATGAATATTTTAATGGAGAAAGAAAACAATTTGATCTCTTACTTCAACCACAAGGTACGGATTTTCAAATGAGGGTCTGGAAAGTACTGCAAGAAATTCCATTCGGATCTACAGTTTCCTATCTGGAGCTCTCCAGAAAGTTGGGTGATGAAAGAGCCATAAGAGCAGTAGCAGCTGCTAACGGCAGAAATCCGCTTTGGATTATAATACCATGTCATAGAGTAATTGGGAGCGATGGTTCTTTAACTGGATATGCCGGAGGAATATGGCGCAAAAAATGGTTGCTGGAGCACGAAAATCCGTCTCCGCAGCAATCCCTTTTTTAGAATTCCTAAAATAATCTATATTCGTACGTAAAATCTTATAAAATGCGTTTTATCAAATCTTTCCTCAAATGGCTTATAATTTTGGTCGTTCTCTTGATAGCAATCACCTATATTTTTGACTACGACTATATCTTTAAAGCTGCACGAACCATTTACGGGCAAGGTCATAAAACGGCATATTTAGATGATTACAAGGTTTTTGATACAAGGGTCATTAAGAAATCAGATACGCCGCAATCGTGGCCCATTCATAAACGCTACAATTCTGTAGCTTCTACCCGGCCGCTCAATGAGCTTCATGAGAAAAACGGTACAGTTGCTTTTTTGATCATTAAGAATGACAGTATCTGGTTTGAAGATTATAAAGAAAATTATACCAAAGATTCTAAAAGTAATTCCTTCTCTATGGCCAAAAGCATTGTTGCAGCTCTTATGGGCAAGGCCATAAAAGACGGATATATCAAAGGTGTAGACCAGCCCTTAACTGATTTTTTTCCGGAATATGATACGAAATTAGGAAGAAAAGTTACCGTAGGAGACCTTGCTACCATGTCTAGCGGCCTTGATTGGGATGAAGCGTATTACAGTCCTTTTTCGATAACCACCAGAGCTTATTTTGATGATGAATTGGATGAAGTTTTACTCAACCTCGATATTGTGGAGGAACCCGGTAAAGAATTTAAATATTTAAGCGGAAGCACACAATTGCTGGGAATGGTGGTGGCAAAAGCATCCGGGAAAAAGCTGGCTCATTATTTATCTGAAGAATTCTGGCAACCAATGGGTGCCGAAAATGATGCCGTCTGGCAATTGGATAGTGAAGAAAATGGAGTAGAAAAAGCATATTGCTGTATTGGAAGCAATGCTCGCGATTTTGCTCGCATGGGAAAATTATACAAAGATCTGGGAAATTGGAATGGAAAACAGATCTTAGATACCGCATTTGTAAAGATGTCTGTTGCTCCCAGATTTAAAGAGACTCCCGCCTATGGATACAGCTGGTGGCTACCATACCATTTAGACCGTCAGTTTTTTATGATGCGCGGGCATCTGGGGCAATATGTGATAGTACAACCAGAAGATAATATGATCATCGTACGGTTAGGACATCGACGCACAGAAGATTATCGCCCCAACACAAATTTCACCGAAGATATTTATACATACATAGAGGAAGCCTATAAAATGACTGGTTTATATGATCAATAAAGTAAATCTTGAAAACATTTTGTTTCTTGATATAGAAACCGTTCCGCAGCACATGGATTTTGCAGAACTAGACGACGTTCATAAAGAGCTATGGGAAACGAAGTCTAAATACCAGCGAAAAGATGAATACAGTGCAGAGGCATTTTATGATAGAGCCGGGATCTGGGCAGAATTTGGTAAAATTATATGTATCTCTGCAGGTTACTTTGTTACAAAGGGTAGCACCCAAAACTTTAGGGTTACCACTTTTCATGGGGATGAAATAAAGCTATTAAAGGAGTTTAAGTCTATGATGGAAACACACTTTAACAGACCGGCACATCTCTTATGCGCGCACAATGGCAAGGAATTCGATTTTCCATATATCGCCAGACGCATGATCATTCACAATATTAGCTTACCTACTAAACTAAATCTTTTTGGAAAAAAACCATGGGAAATACCGCATCTTGACACCATGGAGCTCTGGAAGTTTGGTGATTACAAGCATTATACTTCACTTAAATTGCTTACAAATATATTAGGAATACCATCTCCAAAAGGTGACATAGACGGGAGTCAGGTAAGGGATGTATATTACATTGATAACGATATCGATCGTATCATCGAATATTGCGAACGGGACACGGTAGCTGTTGCTCAGATTTTCTTACGCCTGCAGGGAAAACCCTTATTAGAACCGGAAGATATTTTAAGTGTATAAAAAAACCGGACCTTTCAGCCCGGCTTTCTCAAGGTTTGGTTTGTGGAATTTATTGTTTAATGAATTTTTTGATCGTGGTTTCTTCTTCATCACTTACCGAAATAAGATATACTCCTTTTGCCAGAGAAGAAACGTTTATTTGATTGTTTAAAAGTGTTCCCTGAAGTATGGTTTGACCTATCAGGTTGGTGATACTATAACTCGCTTCGGAATCATCTGTACGTTGCAGCAAAAGCGTGTTAACTACCGGATTAGGATATACGATAAACCCATCGATCTCTAAATCGCTGTTACCTGCAAAAGTTTGCACTCCTCCGCCTAATGCAATAGCATCGAATGTGCTTACACCTGCGCCACCGCTTCTGGCAGTAATCGTAATTTGATCTATATATACCTGATCTGCATTAGCGCTTGCATCACATTGAAACCGGAACTGTGCATTGGCAGGGAAATTATAATTCGTTTTGCTAATGGTCACCGTGGCTGTATAGAACGTTCCATTATTAAAATTACTTCCGCTGGCATAGGCTGCTACGGTATTCCAGGAAGAGCCATCGTAGAAGCGCACCCAGAAGTCTTCACCATTCTCCATGCTATTTGCATAGAAATAAAACTCAATGTCAATTTCATCATAAGAAGAAACATCAAAAGAACCTAACGTCATAGATGAAGCGACGCCTGAATTGTCTCTTAACCGCATAGAACTATTCCCTTCATACGAAAAAGAACCTGAATAGCGGTAACAGTCTGAACCACCATCGATCCACCCATCAAGACCGGTTTCGAAAAATCCTTGATGCAATACATCACTAACTGGTCCGCCCCCGCTTCCGGACTGGGTGGTAACCGTAACTACGTTGCTGGAAGGAGAAACATTTGCTGCTGCATCTTTGGCTCTTACAGAGAAACTATAGGTAGTAGAAGCTGTAAGACCTGTTATTCCTGTAGAAGTTCCACTAGTAGTTCCTATCAGACTTGACCCTTGATACACATCATATTCAGTAACTCCAACATTATCTGATGCTGCATTCCAGGAAAGATCTAATGTAGTTTGGGTAACATTTGAAGCCGCTAATCCTGTAGGAGCTGTGGGAGCTTCGGTATCTGCAGTTGATCCTGTATCTGTAGTCACAGAGACTTCATTACTGGAAGCCGACTCGTTTCCTGCTGCATCCTTTGCCTTCACTGAAAAAGTGTAGTTTGTTGCCGCTGTCAATCCGGTAATACCAGTGGATGTGTTGGAAGTAGATCCTAATAAAGTAGTTCCTTGATACACATCATATTCAGTAACACCTACATTATCGGTCGCTGCATCCCAGCTAAGATCCAGCGTGGTTTCGGTAACATTGGTAGCTATCAGATTTGCAGGCGCAGAAGGTGCTTCGGTATCTGCACCGCTTCCGCCAATAGTTACCGTATAATCTTCTACCTCACCATAGGTAAACGTTTCACAGGAGGTTGGAATACCATTGTATTTCATAGAAACCCGCATTCTCGTAGCTCCGTCCGTTGCAGTTGTTGGTACAGTGAAGCTTCCCGAAACTGGTGTTGCTGTAGTTGCAGCTCTGCTGTAAACAAGTTCTCCGGCATCATCAAAATCATTATCCTGATTGTAATCTATCCAAACTGCATAACCTTCTGCATAAACCGTACCTGTCCATGTAGGTGTTATCGTAATCGTAGCTTGCACTCCTTTAGAAAGATTGGTGCTTAAAGCAGTAAAGTCTGCATATCCACCATTAGAACCAGAAGTATTATTAATAGTTCCTAGCTGTACTATATTTATATATTCATCTCCTACATTATTGCCTTGGGAAGAACAATAGCTGGTAGTACCTCCACCTCCATATGAAGAACCAACCCCGACTGCGTACCACGCATCTGTAACGGCAATTTCTTCGGCTGAACCGGCTCCATATAAATCAATAGCTGCCTGAATTCCAAAAGAACGTGCATCTGCATGTGTTGAGTTTGCAGACAGATACACACTTTCTAATCGGTACGCAATGGCAGCTGCCTTTGAAATTCCAATTGCCGAGACTGTATAATTGCTTCCGATGTCATTGGTTCCCGAACCACCTGCAGATAATAAGTAAAACCAGTAATTTAATAAGCCCGAATTCGTATGGACTCCACAATAATCATTAAAACGCGTAGGTGTACCACAATTAGGGTTTATCCAATATGTGCCACCATAAGTATCCGGCTGTCCCTTTGATTTCGGATCGCTCATTGAGCGTAAGGCAGAAGAACCTGTTCTTCGGTCTATCTCATCACCTATTAGCCAAACTTCGGCTGAAGGCGCTGTATCACTCCCGTTGCCCTTGGCAAAATGCTCAACCGCCGCTCCCCATATATCTGAAAAACCTTCATTAAGTGCTCCTGATTCTCTCTGATAAGCAAGATTTGCTGTAAAAGTGCAAACCGCATGACCTATTTCATGAGCTGCCACATCGATACTGGTCAAGGCGTCAAAATTACCATTTCCTTCACTACCATTAGAGCTTCCATCCCCATAAGACATAACAGATCCATTCCAGAAAGCATTATCGTAGTTATTATCTACGTGTACATAACTTCTGATTTGTGCACCTGAATTATCATAGCTGTTTCTACCATGAATACTTGTCCAGTAATCATAAGTCATCATAGCGCCCCAGTGCGCATCGAGTGCCGCATTATCTTTATTTACACTATGCTCTGCAGTAGTCCAGTTATTGTCATTATCGGTAAACTCTGCATAATTATTAATATAAGGATAAGTGCTTCCGGGAGCCTGATTCAAAGCATCTCTCGTATATACTTTTCTGGAGGTATCATTAAGCGTATAATTTGATCCATTCAAGGAAGTTTCAATAGTTCTCGTACCACTATAACGCGTTTCCGCTGATCCGGAAACCATCATTCCCAAAGTCTCTTTCGCTGATTTTAGTTCTGCATTTGAAACTTCACCTATGTGACCAAACGTGGTTGCATGCTTAATAATTGCATTGTAAAAAAGTGCTTCTCCTGTGATTGCGTCTATATAAAGGTCTCCTCTGCTCACCGGATTGGTTGCATAGATATCAAACTTATAGGCTAATTTATAGATATTCCCTCTTGATTGCTGATCAAAAAGCGGAAGCACTACCAGCTCGCCTTTCGGTTTTTGGTAGTTGTCCATTTCTTTTGCGGCACCGGGATATTCCCATAAATAATTTTTGGCTCCTACATGGCTAAGCGCCCTTGCAAATGCCTCCTGATTTGATAATTTGGGAGTAGTTAGTATATCTGTCACTTCATAATATTCTCCCGAAATAGAAGTTACTTTACCATTTTTCGCATGTAGGCTATAGGTAGCAAATTCTACTTTAAGGCCTTTATAGAACTGTTGATACTTTTCATGCGTAAATCCTATTCTATCTACTTCAGATCGAAGTCTTGCGTAACTGTCATTATCTGAAAGCTTTAATTGTTCTCTAAAAACTTTCATAGGTGCATTAAGTGAATAAGAGGCAGATTTTTGAAAGACTACCAGTTTAGGATGTCCGTTATCATCTGTCATTCTGCTGGAGATCTGATCGGTTTTCTGTGCATTTAGCATGAGTGAACATCCAAAGGCCAGTAAAAAAGTACTTTTGAGTAAATTTTTCTTCATGTAAAGTGTTTAAAAGTTGAAGGGATTCTTTAGTTGGTTTCTAACAAATATGTTAAAAAAAACCAAAAATTTAGACAATAGAGCGATTTTATTCGACGAAACGCACTTTATTAACAATACTGTTTAATCTTTAAATAAAAAGACTTGTCAACTGTTAAAGAAAAAAGTTTGAAGTTATGGTTTTCCCGTAAAGGAATCTTGTTCAATGCGGATTGGTATACTTGAGTTGTACATATACCGGAAAGTGATCACTGTATCCGCCCAGGTATTTTCTGCCTACATACGTTCTAAAAGGATTTCCTTTATATCTGCCATCCCATTCAGCAAGGAATCTTTTGTCAAAAATATCGACATGCGCAAAATGATGCGTTCCTCTTTCCATTTTCAAAAAATTGTGTGATAAAATTATCTGGTCAAACAAATTCCATTGCCGTCTATGGTTAAGACTCCCTCTGTCCTGACCTAACAGTCTTTCCATAGGATTAATTAGTTTTGGTGTTAGCAAATGTTCTTTTATGCTTTCACTGTAAGGCTCATCATTAAAATCGCCCATGATCAAAATACCTGGATCCTCTTCTTCCTCCTGGATTCCTTCTACCACCTCTCTGACGGTTCGAGCTGCTTCAATTCTCTTTGCACTTGTCTCATCGGCACCGCTTCTTCTGGAAGGCCAATGATTTACCAAGACATGCATACGCTCACCATTTAATTTTCCGGTTACATGAAGTATGTCTCTTGTATAATCTCGTTGCCCAAACTCATCAAACAAAAGCAGGGGAATTGTTCTGGAATCTTCTACTTCAAAGCTTCTTTTTTGATAGATCAAAGCTGTATCGATTCCTCTTTCATCGGGAGAATCGTAATGAACAACACCGTAATCTTTATTTTTCAAATGCTTAGATCTTACCAGCTGCTCTACAACCGTTTTATTTTCTACTTCTGCCAAGCCTACGATTGAAGGAGGTTTTCCGGTTTTATCAAAACCAACATTTGAGATGGCCTTCCCTAATTTAAATAACTTGCTTTCGTACTTTTTTCGATCCCATCGCTTCTCAGAATCAGGTAAAAAATCATCATCTAACGTTCGGTGGTCATCCTTGATATCAAAAAGATTCTCCAGGTTGTAAAAAGCCACCGTATAGGTATAGGGATCTTTTCGGGTTCGTTTAAAAAAAGGCACTTTACTCATTTAATAGGGTCTTCTATCTGTCTAATTTACTAAAATCCAAGCAAGCATTTCGTAAATTTGCACTTTGAAAGTAATTTATGCTAGAAAAAAATACATTAAACTATGAAAAGGTAATACTCATTGGAGTCATCAATAAAGAACAGGATGAAGCCAAAGTTAAAGAGTATTTAGACGAATTGGAGTTTCTTACTTATACTGCGGGCGGTGAAGTTCTAAGAAGATTTACTCAAAAAATAGACGTTCCTAATCCAAAAACTTTTATTGGCACCGGAAAAATGGAAGAAGTGAAAGATTACGTAAAGGAACATGAAGTTGGAACCGTCGTCTTTGATGATGAGTTATCCCCTGCACAACAAAATAATATTGAAAAGTTACTTCGTTGTAAAATCCTGGACAGAACCAGTCTCATTCTTGACATTTTTGCGCAGCGCGCTCAAACCAGCTATGCGCGTACTCAGGTAGAATTAGCACAGTATCAATACTTGCTGCCTCGATTAACCGGATTATGGACACACCTTGAAAGGCAAAGAGGTGGTATAGGTATGAGAGGACCCGGTGAGACAGAAATAGAAACCGACCGCCGTATTGTTCGTGATCGCATTTCTCTTTTAAAGAAGAAACTGGAAACGATAGATAGGCAAATGGCAACTCAACGCAGTAACAGGGGCGCGCTGGTGAGAGTAGCCCTTGTAGGTTATACTAATGTTGGAAAATCTACTTTGATGAACGTAATCAGCAAGAGTAATGTATTTGCCGAAAATAAACTTTTTGCAACGCTGGACACCACAGTTCGAAAGGTAGTTATAGGAAATTTACCTTTTTTGCTAAGCGATACCGTAGGTTTTATACGTAAGCTTCCCACCCAACTTGTAGAATCTTTTAAAAGTACACTGGATGAGGTAAGAGAAGCAGATCTTTTATTGCACGTAGTTGATATTTCGCATCCCAATTTTGAAGAGCATATTGATTCTGTAAACCAAATACTCTCTGAGATTAAATCGGCAGAAAAACCGACGATTATGGTTTTCAATAAAATAGATCAATATATTCCTGAAGAAATCGAAGAAGATGATCTTGTAACCGAAAAAACAAAATCACATTTCACGCTCGAAGACTGGAAACGCACCTGGATGCATACGATGGGAGAGAATGTGCTGTTTATCTCTGCTCTTAATAAAGAAAACCTTGAAGATTTTCGTAAAAAAGTGTACGAAGAAGTTCGCAAAATTCACGTGACTCGTTTTCCTTATAACAAATTTTTATACCCCGAGTATTCAGAAGATATGGATCTATAAAAAAAGGCTCGATTATGTCGAGCCTTTTTTATTTCCAAATAATTCTTTTTTCTTAGAATCCGTAATTAACTCCGAGTCCAAATACCTGTCTCACCTGAAGTCTTCCAATCGCATTGTCGTCATAAATAGTTTGTACCGCTAAGTTGGTACTTAAATACTTGTTTATTTTCATTACAATGTTTAATTGGTAATCTAAATCAACATTCTGAGGATCTTCCAAATAGTTAGAATATAAATTAAGGATGTTCTCAAAAGAAACATTTTCCATTAAATTGAATTTGTAATAAGCAGAAATTGATGCGCCTAATTCAAATCTGGTACTACTACCCTCTTCTACACCAAAATAGGCATCATTTGGAAGTGTAAAGTCACTATTTACAAAAATTAGTCGAGCAGTAGCAGGTGCTATATTCACAGACAGGTTATCACTTTTTTTCCATAACATGCCTGGGCCAAATTGAAGATACGCAGGAGAAAAGAAATTCGTTTGTTCTGTTCTGGTTTCTTCTCCGGTTACTGGATCTGTACCAAAAGTGTAACCCTTTGCAAATTGTGTTTTAAAATTTAAAAATCCAGAATAATACCAGTTTCCGCTAGCTTTCTTACCAAGTAAAGAGTTGATCTCTAAACGGTCATCGGTCTTTTTGGCGAACTCACTACCTTCTGTCTTTACCAAACCATAAGAGGCTATGATCTTATTGTTCCAGGTCCAGTCACCTTTAAGATAATTGAAGTCGTAGTTGAGTCCAACAGTACCGGAAACGTTATTTTCACCTCCAGCGATCCAGTTAGAAAACGCAGCTTGATTTAAAAGAAAGGAAATGTTACCTTGTGTTGTCCAACCTTCTTTTGGCGGTTCTTTTTCTTCTTCTTGAGCATTTGTTGTGAAGACACTAAGACTTGCAAGAAGTAAAAGCAATACTAATTTTTTCATGTCAATTATTTGTTTGTTTAATGTAAATACGGGGCAAAAATAAAAATAGTTTACCTTAACAAATAATTTCTATCACAAAACTATAGGACTTTTATTTCTTTTTAAAGAGCGGAACTGAAGAACACGCCTCTCCATACATAATACTTCGTGCTACTGGCTGCAGTTTGTTCAATAAAAACAAATATGCATTTGGAGGTACCGGTTTGTGCGCACATCCTTTAACGATTACAGGCATATCCTTAAGACCTGTGAGATCTAATTTTTCAATGATCTCTTGATAAATACTGGTTTCCAGATCTTCCAGCGAACCTATAACTACTTTTTTAGCATACTTGTGAAGATAGGTGCTTAATAACATATAAGCCCACGAAGGTATAATGGCATCGGAGGTACAGTTTAAAGCTACATAGGCATCGGTATACATTTCCCAATCATGAGATTTTGCTGCTTCTCTAAAATCTTTTTCGCGTAGCACAAAACCTTCATAGAGCCATTTTTTAATATCAATACTGATACGTTCTCCTTCCGGATAGTAATCTTCCAGGTCAAAAGTAACCAGCTTGCTTTGTGCAACTCTGTTAACGATTTTATCATCCATTACAATAGTCCCAATTCTAACTTTGCTTCTTCACTCATCAAATCCTGACTCCAGGGTGGGTCAAAAGTAATTTCTACTTCGGCAGATTTGATCATATCTAAAGATTTTACCTTTTCTTCTACTTCTACCGGAAGCGTTTCTGCTACGGGACAGTTGGGAGTAGTGAGTGTCATAAGAATCTTAACGTCGTAATCTTCATTTACGAACACGTCATATATGAGTCCCAATTCATAAATATCTACCGGGATCTCGGGATCATATATGCTTTTGAGTACTCTTACTATTTTTTCACCCAACTCATTTGTATTTACCGTTGTTTCAGACATAATGCTTATTAATTTAGTTGAGTTTGATATGCTACTGCATAAAGTTTAAGCTGTTTAATCATACTTACAAGACCATTGGCCCGGGTGGGAGAAAGGTGTTCTTTCAATCCAATTTCATCTATGAAAGAAGTATCGGCAGCAATAATATCTGCCGGTTTTTGATTTGAAAAGGCACGAATTAAAATAGCAATTATTCCTTTTGTAATAATTGCATCACTGTCTGCAGTAAAAGCTAATTTATCTCCTTCGAGATCGGCATGAACCCATACCTTACTTTGACAGCCTTTTATAATGTGCTCATCTGTTTTGTATTCTTCATCAATTAACGGTAACGATTTGCCCAATTCGATCATGTACTCATAACGCTGCATCCAATCGTCAAACATCGAAAACTCGTCAACAATTTCTTGCTGTATCTCTTGTATCGTCATGTTTCAATTTTATGCAAAAATACAACAAGTATTACTGCTTTTCAACAGTTTCTGCCAATGAAAGAATTGCATTTACCAATGCCTTAAGCTCTTCTGGTGGATTGCCATGATCAAAAGTTGCAGTGTGCACATTTTCATCATCAAGTTTTACTTGCAGATTGGCAATAGCAGCGGCATCTACCTGACTTTTGGAACTATCCGATTTAAGATTTTCCATTTCTGCAATTTCAATGGACTTTAACATCCCGGATATTTCTTCCCATTTTGCTTTATCAACTTCCATTTTCATCCCCTTTTCACTTCCACGGGTTTTTTGTACTGTAATATTATCTTTATTTACCACAACGTTGTAGTAAAAGCCTCTGGAAGCAGCATTATAAGTGATTTCGGTATTTTCGGTTTGCGCGCAACCCTTGTATGATAGTAAGGTTAGAAATATTAATAGGAGTTTCATGATATGGCATTTTATATGAAGTATAATATTACAAAAAAAAGGCGCCATGTTGGCGCCTTTATAAATTAAATTATCAAGGTTAAGGGGTAATAAAGCTCTCTCTTACACCTCCTGCTGTAAATAATGCACGCATTCTCGATTTTTGTCCTTCAGAGAACATATACATACAAGCATCATCTACATAGTCCATGTAATTCATCGTCATATCATTGGTACGACAATGTTGAGTTGGATAAGCCGGACAACCGTAATTTGGTCTATCTGAAGAAGGTGTATCGGCAACAAAATCATCCTGACGACATCTACCATCTCCCCAAATATGACGAAGGTTCAACCAGTGACCCACTTCGTGTGTAGTGGTTCGGCCTTTATCAAATGGAGCCTGTAAAAATCCTTGAGATCCGAAAAACTGTGGCCCTACAACTACACCATCTGTAGAAGCATTTCCTCCAGGAAATTGTGCATATCCAAGGATTCCGCCTCCTATATTACATACCCAAATATTTAGGAATTTAGAAGTATCAACCGCATCCGATCCTCCATTTTGTGAAGATTTCATCGCATCGTTGGTTCCCCAGGATGTTCTCGTAGAAGACTTTCTTATTACTTGTGCCAGAGAGAACTGTACATCAACATCCGCAACTACTCCAGCAAATTCGGATGGAACTTGATTTACATCTGAATTAGTTTTATTAAAATCTGCATTTAAGACTGCTATTTGAGAATTGATCTGTGCATCACTGATATTCTCATTAGCATTACTATAAATTACGTGAACTACTACCGGAATATTAATGGTCCCAAGGTTGTCCGGAGTTGGATCTTCTCCGCCGCCTCCGCCGCCGCCATTGCCATTGCCGCCTTTTTTACCGGCTACACGCTGTGCGTATTCATAGCCGTGTTTTTCAATTTCGGCCATTTTAATCGCCAACATGGGGTCGTTGGCCAACTGTCTATCCAGAACACCCATAGACTCGCAACTTCTGGAAAAACTGTTTTTAACACTTTCATCCAATTCCATAGCTTGAATAGTGTCGTCATTTTCTGTTTTTGCTTCATCAGAGCAAGAAGCAAAGATCATAGCAACAGCTGCCATGCTTAGAAAAATTTTTTTCATGTAAATAAAGTTTTGGTTATTTTTTTCGCAGCCGAATATATAAAAAATTAACAAATTGTTAACGTATTGTTAGTTTTTTTAGACAAATGGTAATGTTAAAGTTTTGATGAAAACGAAAAAAACCCCGCAAAACGGGGCTTTTGAGAGCTTACAGCTTTGCTAAGAAAGCATCATTTTAGCTTTTTTTATGGCAGCAACCAGCGAATGAACCTCTTCTTTTGTATTGTAAAACGAAAAACTTGCCCGGATAGTTCCAGGGATTTTATAGTAATCCATGATCGGTTGCGCGCAGTGATGACCAGTGCGAACTGCAATACCCAATTTATCTACGATCGTTCCTACATCGTACGGGTGTATTCCTTCTAAATTAAAGGATATTACAGATGTCTTCTGGCTAGCCATACCGTATATTCTGAGACCTTCTATTTCTAATAATTGAGCTGTAGCATATTCAAGAAGTTCGTTTTCATAAGCTGCTATTTCCTCAAAACCAAGATTATTCATATAATCTAACGCAGCACCAAAAGCAATCCCCCCACAAACATTAGGCGTACCTGCTTCAAATTTATGAGGTAATCCTGCGTAAGTTGTTTTTTCAAAGGTAACCTCAGCAATCATCTCACCTCCTCCCTGATAAGGGGGCAGCTTATTGAGCCATTCTTCTTTTCCGTAAAGCATTCCAATACCCGTGGGACCGCACATTTTATGTGCCGAAGCTACATAAAAGTCAACATTAAGCTTTTGTAAATCTGTTTTTATATGAGGCACTGCCTGTGCTCCATCAATAAGCACTGCTGCTCCCACATTGTGTGCTTGTTCAATAATTTCTTTGATAGGGTTAATCGTACCTAATGCGTTCGAAATATGATTGCAAAAAACCAGTTTTGTTCTGTCAGAAAGGAGCTCTTCATATACATCCATGAGAAGTTCTCCGTTTGTATTCATCGGAATCACCTTCATATGTGCACCTGTGCGTTCACATAGCATCTGCCAGGGTACGATGTTAGAATGATGTTCCAGTGCCGAAACAATCACCTCGTCGCCTTTTGATAGGAATGAGGCAAAGCCATTAGCGACAACATTAATTCCATGAGTTGTTCCAGAAGTAAAGATAATCTCATGAGATTTCGCAGCATTAAAATGTTCCTGGATTTTCTTGCGCGCATTTTCGTAAGCATCTGTAGCTTCCTGGGACAACGCATGCACCCCTCTGTGAATATTTGCATTGTAGTTAGCATAATAATCTACAATTACGTCTATTACCTGTTGAGGCGTTTGCGAAGTAGCGGCGTTGTCTAGATATACCAAGGGGTAACCATTTACTTTTCTCTTAAGAATAGGAAAATCTTCTCTTATTTTTTGTACATCCAACATAGTTCATAACTGCTTTTAAGACTGCAAAGGTACTAACTATTTCTGTGCTTATTTTGGTATATTTGAATGGTTTTGTACTAAATACAACGCGCTATGAAGCTAGTAAATAGACTACTCCTTTTATTCGTGATCGTTGTCGCGATCGCAATTATTTATAATTATCCGAAACTGAATATTATCTCAGGATATTCTGCAAAAAACACGAGTTCTTCAGTTTTCTTAGCAAACCGTAGCCTGGCTTTGACAGATACTACTGATAATGCCTTTGGCCCGGTAAACCTTGCAAAAGATCGGGTAGATTTAAGTGCAAAAAAAGCAAGCGCTTCTGTATTTGGTCTCTTAGAGCGAACTGCTATTTACAGGGAGGGTCTAGGTAGTGTGCTCATCAATAATGATTATGTAGAAAACCAGAACTATTTAATCCCTTCAAGAAGCTTCTTAAGCAAGGACTCTATTCCCTACCCCTATGGCACCGGTAAGCCCATTGACACTTTGTTTCCGGAAGTTAATTATAAGCTGTTGGAGAAGGCTGTTATAAATGCGTTTGATGATGAAGAGAATGAAAAAATTAAGCAAACCAGAGCAGTTCTTGTGCTATATAAAGATCACCTGATCGCCGAAAAATATGCTACTGGCTTCGATAAAAATTCTGTTTTTCTAGGCTGGTCTATGACCAAAAGTATTATCAGTACACTTTATGGAATACTACAGAAGCAGGGGAAAATTTCAGTAGAAGATACGGCTCCGGTGAAAGAATGGGTTGGTGATGATCGTGCCCGGATTACTATTAACGACCTCCTTCAAATGAATAGTGGTTTGGCATGGGATGAAGATTATGGTACCATAAGTGATGTCACAAAAATGCTATTTCTGGAGAGTGATATGACCGAAGCGCAGGTACACAAAGAAGCTATAGCAAAACCTGGTGAGATCTGGAACTACTCTTCAGGAACAAGTAATTTACTTTCTGGTATTTTAAGAGATCAGTTTGGTCATCATCAAGAGTATTTGGATTTTCCGTATTCTGCATTGATAGATAAAATAGGAATGCATAGTATGATTTTAGAAGCTGATCTTAAAGGAAATTATGTAGGCTCCTCTTATGGGTGGGGAAATGCAAGGGACTGGGCTAGATTCGGACTGTTGTACCTGCATGAAGGCAACTGGAATGGAGCGCAACTATTCAATCCTGAGTGGGTGTCTTACGTGACAACACCGGCTCCTAATTCTAGGAAAAACTATGGGGCACATTTTTGGCTAAATCAAGGTAAAAAAATGCCCGATGTGCCTGAAAATATCTTTTATGCAGACGGTTTTCAAGGTCAACGGGTTTTTATTATACCATCCCATGATATGGTTGTGGTACGCTTAGGGTTATCAAATATTGACTTTAATGATTTTCTAAAAAATATTTTAGCCTCTGTTAAAAACCCTTAATTACAGATCGAAACCTAAATTTACCCCGAGCTTATTAGCGATTAACTTATTAATTCTACTTTTGACCTGAGGTATTTTAACACTCTCCAAAACATTGTTTGCGAATGCATACATCAAAAGAGCTTTCGCCTCTTTCTCAGGGATTCCTCTGGAACGCATATAAAACATGGCATCATCATCTAACTGCCCAATGGTACATCCATGCGAACATTTTACATCGTCAGCAAAAATCTCCAATTGCGGTTTCGTATTTATTGTCGCTTTGTCGTCTAAAAGTATGTTGTTATTTTGTTGAAAAGCATTTGTTTTCTGGGCTATCTTATCTACAAAAACCTTTCCATTGAATACACCTGTACTTCTTTCTCCGTAAATACCTTTATAATCCTGATGACTTTCACAGTTAGGCTGTGAATGATGCACCAATGTATGATGGTCAACATGCTGTTTCCCTCCTATGATCGTTATCCCTTTAAGAGTAGATTCTATATGTTCTCCCTTATGATAAAAATTAAGGTTGTTACGCGTTATAGAACCGCCAAAAGAAAATGTATGTACACTTGCATTACTCTTTTGATCCTGAGAAATATATGTGTTATCAATTAAGGAGGCAGATACCAAATCGTTCTGGATTTTATAGTAATCAACCAAACCGGATTTACCTACAAAAATTTCGGTGACTGCATTTGTCAGAACTTCATTGCTGGTAAGACTCTGATGCCGTTCTATGATCTGTACATTGGCATTTTCTTCAACTACAATAAGGTTTCTTGGCTGAAGCATGATAGCCGACTCATTACCGGTTGAAAAGTGAACAATTTGAATAGGCTTCTCAGCAACCTTCCCTTTTGGGATTTTAATGTAAGCACCTTCGTATGAAAATGCAGTATTTAACGAGGTTAAGCTATCGTCTTTCCTAGCGACCTTGTTAAAATACCTATCAATGGTAGCTTTATATTTAGGTTTGCTGAGCGCCGCACTCATTAAGCAAACATCTATACCTTCATGGGTAGTTTCTGAAAGATGAGAGCTATAGATGCCATCTATGAAAACTACTTTATAGGAGTCTATATCGTGTATAAAATAACGCTTGACATCTTTGAAGTCTAATGCCGACTCTTTTTTTGGAAAAACGCTGTAATTATTCTTAAGCAAGCTTTTTAGTGAAGTATACTTCCATGCTTCATCTTTCTTTGTTGGAAATCCGTTTTTCTCAAATACCTCGATCGCTTCAGATCTCATTTCATGCACTGATGAATCTATATCAACCTTTTCTTCAAAGGCCATGAATGATGATACCAGTTTGTCTTTCAATTCCATAATAATCGTGATCTAAACCGTTTCTACTTCTTGCTTAATCCAGTCGTATCCCTTCTCCTCCAGTTCTAATGCAAGTTCCTTACCTCCCGATTTTACAATTTTTCCATTATGGAGTACATGTACATAATCAGGAACAATGTATTCGAGCAATCGTTGGTAGTGCGTAATTACGATTACTGCATTGTCTTTACCTTTTAATTTGTTGACACCGTTGGCCACAATGCGCAGAGCGTCAATATCAAGACCTGAGTCTGTCTCATCTAAAATGGCCAATTTAGGCTCCAGCATTGCCATTTGAAAGATCTCATTTCGTTTCTTCTCTCCACCCGAGAAGCCTTCATTTAATGATCTAGATAAAAACTTTCTTTCGATTTCCAACAGTTCTGCCTTTTCCCGTATCTTTTTAAGCATTTCATTTGCAGGCATATCTTCAAGCCCCTGTGCTTTACGGGTTTCATTGATCGCAGTTTTAATGAAATTAGTCACGCTTACCCCGGGTATTTCTACCGGATATTGAAATGAAAGAAATATTCCTTTATGAGCGCGTTCCTCTGCTCCTAATTCACCGATATCCTCACCTTCCAAAAGAATTTCTCCTTCCGTAACTTCATATTCTTCTTTGCCAGCGATTACCGTTGATAAAGTACTTTTTCCGGAGCCATTAGGCCCCATGATGGCATGAACTTCTCCAGCCTTCACTTCGAGGTTAATTCCGTTCAAAATATCTTTACCTTCAATACCTGCTTTAAGATTTTTAATCGTTAACATATGTCGTGTTATTCGTTTTATTTTAAATATTCTGGTGCCTTAGGCATTTTGTTAAAATCAGTAAGTTCATGCTGCAAATAAACTGTTGCATTTTTCTCTTTAGCAAAAGCTTCAAAAGCCTCCATGCTTTTTTTCGTCATTTCCGCATCAAAATTGAAGCTTGGAACACGTTTGTGCGTTCTGTTTTCATCAAAATGATAAAGATCTCCTGCCAGAAGAATTGGACCGTGCTCCGGGAGGTCAATAAAGAGCACCTGATGCCCGGGGGTATGTCCCGGCATTGATTTAATAACTACACTGCCATCTCCAAAAACATCAAAATCACCATTTAATTTTTTAATGTTAGTGAGCTCTTTGATTGCATTGTAGATATCAGTATTATTTTTTTGAACTTCTTCGCTGGTAATGAAATTGTACTCTGCCTCCTGTACTAACCAGGTAGCATTTTTAAATGTATTGGCAGTTCCGGTATGATCAAAATGGGTATGAGAAACAGCAATATATGCAAAGTCTGAAGGAGTCAAACCTATCTCTTTCAATTGATGAGTTACCGAATCTTTTCTCGAAACCGTAAATGCTCCGTCAGGGGATGTATAGGGTTTATCCAGACCTACCAGTGATTCTGGCAATCCGGAATCCCAGATCAAATTTCCTTTCGGATGACTAATTACGTAGAACGCATCTGAAAACTCTTTCGTTTGCCCTTGATAGGTGGTGTCCTGAGAAAACAATTCTAATTTGTTCACCATTACGGTACCTCCGTCAAACGTATACAATTTAACTTCTGGCTTTTTTACTACCTCGGTTTTCGTTGTAGTTTCGGTATCTTTTTTTGGTGTTTCTTTACAGGATGCAAAAACTAAGATTCCTGCAAAAATTAATACATTTCGTAACATACGGTTGATTATTAAGTTTGACAAGTCTTAACCTACAGAACCTTCCAGGCTTATTTCTAATAATTTTTGAGCTTCAACTGCAAATTCCATGGGAAGCTTATTCAATACTTCTTTACTAAAGCCATTTACGATCAAGGCAATTGCTTTTTCAGTATCAATACCCCGTTGATTACAGTAAAAAATCTGATCTTCACCAATTTTGCTGGTAGTAGCCTCGTGTTCTATCTGTGCTGATTTGTTTTTTGTTTCAATATAGGGAAAGGTGTGAGCTCCACATTCATTTCCCATAAGTAAGGAATCACATTGTGAAAAATTACGTGCATTTTCTGCCCTGCTATTCACCTGTACCAATCCTCGATAACTGTTTTGAGATTTTCCGGCTGAAATTCCTTTGGATATAATAGTACTACTCGTATTTTTCCCGAGGTGCACCATTTTAGTTCCTGTATCTGCTTGTTGATAATTGTTGGTTACCGCAATTGAATAAAATTCGCCAACCGAGTTATCTCCTTTCAAAATGCAAGAGGGATATTTCCAGGTTACTGCGGATCCCGTTTCTACCTGAGTCCATGAAATTTTAGAATTTTTCTCGCAAAGTCCTCTCTTGGTTACAAAATTGTATACGCCGCCTTTACCATCCTTACCTCCTGGGTACCAATTTTGTACCGTAGAATATTTAATTTCGGCATTGTCTAAAGCAATGAGCTCTACAACAGCTGCATGCAACTGATTTTCGTCACGGCTTGGAGCGGTGCAACCTTCCAGATAACTCACATAACTACCTTCATCTGCAATTACAAGCGTTCGCTCAAATTGACCGGTCCCAGCCTGGTTAATTCTGAAATATGTAGAAAGTTCCATAGGGCATCGTACCCCTTTAGGAATATAGCAGAATGAACCATCTGAAAAAACTGCCGAGTTTAATGCTGCATAAAAATTATCTTTTTGCGGAACCACAGACCCAATGTACTTACGAACAAGCTCAGGATGCTCTTGAATTGCCTCTGAGATAGAACAAAATATAATTCCTTTTTCAGCCAGCGTTTTCTTAAATGTAGTTGCTACAGATACAGAGTCCATCACAATGTCTACTGCAACACCCGCCAGCTTTTTCTGTTCATCAATAGAGATTCCCAACTTGTTGAAAGTTTCAAGCAATTCAGGATCTACCTCATCTAAACTTTCGTACTTATCTTTTTTCTTAGGAGCAGAATAGTAAGAGATCGCTTGAAAATCTGGTTTTTGATAACGTACGTTGGCCCATTCAGGCTCCTGCATTTCTTTCCAGTATCGAAAAGCCTCCAAACGCCACTCTGTCATCCATTCCGGCTCGTTCTTTTTCTTTGAAATACCACGTACTATTTCTTCATTGAGCCCTACAGGAAACGTATCGGATTCAATATCGGTATAAAAACCATATTCGTATTCTTTGGTTTCTAACTCTTTTTTTAATTCTTCTTCGGTATATGCCATTTCTTTCTGATAAAAGTATGAGCTCTAACAATTGGTAAAGCTATTTACTTTAAAATTTTTATTACGTCTATAAAGAGAAACTCTCCCCACAACCACAGGTGCGTTGTGCATTTGGGTTGTTAAATACAAATCCTTTGCCATTGAGACCTCCTGAATATTCCAGCGTGGTTCCCACTAAATAAAGGAAGCTTTTTTTATCTACAATAATTCTCACTGCATTGTCTTCAAAAACCTTATCTTCTTCTGCAATCTTGCTGTCGAATTTTAACTCATATGATAAACCTGAGCACCCTCCACTTTTAACTCCCACTCTCACATAATCTTTAGCAGCATCAAAACCCTCTTCCGTCATGAGCTGGATCACCTTAGCCTTGGCTTGTTCTGAAACTTTGATCATTTTAAATAGATTAGTTCTAAATAGATTGCAAAAATAACGTATTAAAAGGTATTTTCAGCAATTTGTAACATTTATATAACAAATGTTAAGATAGTTTTTACCTATGGTATGGCGTAGTTTTCCTATCATTATCATTCCTGTATTTTCAATCCACTTTTCAGGTTAACCATTCATCGTTCTTCTTATTTTAGCCGAATGATCACAGCATTTTTTTCTCCGCTGTCAGTATCAGAGAGTTCTCCGCAAATGATAACACTTTTATCTTCGGGGTTTTCCAATGCTCCAAAGCCCAGATCGAGTCCTTCCTTTCCCATACTTTTTTGCCAGAGAAGCTTCCCGGAAGCATCAATCTTAAAAGCCCAAATATCGTTTTCTCCCTGATTCATAACTACATCAATATTGGTACTCTTTGAATTTCCTGTGATTATAAAACCCTCATCTGATGTTTTGCTAATATGCGTCGCATCGTCAAAATCGGTACCCCCGTAACTACGTTCCCATTCCAATTTTCCGGCGTCATTTATCTTTATGATCCATACATCTGAATTCCCATGGTTACGGCTTATCATTCCGTCGGTACTATTTGAACCACCCACAATTAAATATCCGTTATCTGAAGTCTTTACAATGTCATTTGCTCTATCTATCCCGCTTCCTCCAAAGGTGCGTTCCCACACGGGTTCTCCTTCAAGATTGATTTTTAATACCCAAAAATCGTAGCTCCCGTTCGTTTGAGAAATATCAAAGTCATCACTCTCGGTAAATCCTGCAAGTACAAAACCCCCATCGTTCGCCTGCACTACCGCATGTGCACGATCATTATTTGTACCTCCAAAATAGCGTTGCCATACAATTTCTCCTGAAGCGTTCAAAAGACTTCCCCAGAATTCTCCAACACCATGAGCTGTAAACGAAGAGCGTCCGGTATTCCCTTCTCCTCCCGAGCCTGTAACATCCAGAAAGCCGGCAACAAAATAACCTCCATTACTGGTCTGCAAAATATCATAGGCATGGTCATGACCAGAATAGCCAAAGCTGGTTTCCCATAAAATTTCTCCATCAGCATTTACTTTGAGAATCCAATTATCATGAAAACCTTGATTGACAGAAGCATCTCCGTCAGAACTCATACTATACCCTGCTATTGCGTAACCTCCGTCATTCGTTTGAATAATTGACTGCCCTTTGTCGTCTTTGGAGCCTCCATAAGTTTTATTCCATTGAAGATTTCCTTGTTTATCAAATTTGAGGAGCCAATAATCATTAACATTAAGATTTTTATCTGTTATATCTCCATCGGTGCTATTGGTATATCCTAGCACTGCGAAGCCGCCATCACTAGTAGATATGATGTCTTGAGCGGTATCTTCACCGCTGCCTCCAAAAGTCTTCAACCAGTCTATTTCAGCGTTAAAGTCTTCAGAAATAGTATGTTGGCCGCCATCGTCTGTACTACATCCTGAGAGAGATAATATGCATATCGCAATTATAAAGACTTGTATCTTCATCTTCTCTAATTACTTTTTCGTATGATAAAAAATCCATTATTAATATCCCCCAGAATAATATTTCCACTAGCGAAATACGGATATACACTCCATACGCCCTGAAAGACCGCGTTGTCATTTGGAGGAAAAGTGTCGAAAAAACCTATTTCAGAAATATTCTTATTTGCGATGCCTGAGATATCCAACACTCTTAAACCCGCCGTGTAATTTGATAGGAAAAATTCATTTCCTTTTACAAAACCATTGTGATCAATAGCACCGGTAGTGCCCAGGTATTCGTCATGCAATGCAGGTGCTTCAAGATCTGTCAAATCAAAAACCAAGGTACGGGATTTAAAGCCGAATTCTACCTCATCCAGCTCATCCCCAAGCAAAAAATATCTTTGATCTTCTGTGAACCAGCCTTGATGTGTATATTCACGATTTGCGTATGTTATAGAGGATATCAATTCTGGAGTCGTCTTATTAGTTACATCTACGATTACCAAACGATCTTCGTTACTCCCGAGAAAGATTTCCCTCCCGGTGTATCTAACATCAGGCCCGGCGTAGGTGATCACTTGTGCATCATGGGTATAGCCTTCACTGGCAAGTCCGCCGGAAGCAACAGGGGCTTCAGGATTCGAAATATCAACAAAATGTGCGCCTCCATTGTAAATATCATTCCGTGCAGTGCCTACCGCATAAGCAAAACCTGAAGCCTCGTTGATCACTATGTTATGAGCATTGCCAAAACCATTAAAGTTAGCGTCTGCTACCAATTGTTGTGGCGGATTACTAACATTACGAAGACTTTTAAGATCGAAAATCTGCATCCCGTGGTCGCTTGCTTCACTTACAATAAAGGCATAATCGTTGAATACTTTTACATCCCTCCACCTGCTAGGACCGGTAGCTGTCTCAAGAATTCCTACCAACACTGGTAACGAAGGTGTGCTTATATCGATAAAAGCGGTTCCATTATTGAGGCCTAAAATCGCATATTCTTTGTTGGTTGAATCGTCTGTCCAGCCCCAGATATCGTTTGCTGAGTTCGCTCCAAAAACAGATAGGGGCATCTGGGCTACAAGATCATACCCATTACATGGATATTGTCCTGCAAATCCATTTTCACAAGGAGCGGCAGATGCTTCAGGATTGGAAGTATCAAAATTAGAAATTACATCGTCATCAGACGATACACAAGATCCTAAGCAGCATATGGCTATTATGGCAACCAATTTACCTATTCTCATCTTTGCTATGTTTAAGGTGGATACGTAAAAATATCCTAAAAAAATGGGTTTTTCATATTTGAACTGTTAATTAATGCTTATAAAGCGCTTGTTTTATACTTTTGCGACATGATTGAAGATAAAAATCCAAAGCGAACTCCGCTTTCAGAAGTAGGCGAGTTCAAACTTATTGAGCACTTAACTAAAAATATTACACTCCGGCAAAAAAGCTCTTTCAAAGGTGTTGGTGATGATGCCGCCGTGATGAAGTACGGTGATCAATCTACGGTAGTTACCACCGATCTGCTTGTTGAAGGAGTTCATTTTGATCTTAGTTATGTACCTCTAAAACACTTAGGCTACAAGGCGGTCATGGTAAATCTTTCTGATGTATATGCGATGAATGCCATGCCTACTCAAATTACAGTTTCCCTCGCGGTTTCAAATCGATTCCCTTTAGAGGCACTGGAAGAATTTTATGAAGGGATCAGATTGGCAAGTAAACTTTACAATGTTGATCTTATTGGTGGAGATACTACTTCATCTACCAGAGGTCTTATCATTTCTATAACTGCCCTTGGAACAGCGGATGAAAAAGATCTGGTATATAGAAATGGTGCTAAGCCCAACGATCTGCTCGTGCTAACAGGAGATATAGGGGCAGCGTATTTAGGCTTGCAGGTTTTGGAAAGAGAAAAAGAAGTGTTTAAGGTAAATCCTAATAACCAGCCAGACTTATCATTGTATACCTATCTGATGGAAAGACAACTTAAACCAGAAGCGCGAAAAGACGTATATGAACTTCTTAAAAAGTTAGATGTAAAACCTACTTCTATGATCGACATTAGCGATGGGCTCTCCTCAGAGATCATTCATTTGGCTACTCAAAGTAATGTAGGTTGTAATTTATTTGAAGATAAAATACCGCTGGATCCGCAGGTAATTCAAACGTGTGAAGAATTCAATATAGATAGTACGACTATTGCTTTAAGTGGAGGAGAAGATTATGAATTACTATTTACCATAGATCAAAAAGATTTTGACAAGATAAAAGGCAATCCAAACCTTACCATCATAGGTCATATGACAGAAAAAGCAGAAGGTCTTCATCTGATTACAAGAGCTAACACCAAAATACCAATCAAGGCACGCGGTTGGAACTCTTTTGAAGAAAACGAATGATCAGGCAGCCGAATGTGCAGGTCTGTGCGTATGCGCCATTCTTTTTTGATGCAATAGAGCTAAAGTTTCATTGATTTCTTTAAGTTGAGGCGTCAAAGAAGCCAGATTGCCCTGTACATCAACAGTGACTTGTTTTCTACAACAGGAACATTCATACTCATTGATGTGAGCTGTTACCTTTTTTGTTACAATAAATCGATGTCCGAAAAATAAGCAGAGAATCCTGCCAACCGAAAGAATCGGTGCTTTTGTAGGGGTATTCATGATTTGGGTAATTAAGATTTGGACGTTAAATATAAATAAAAATTTCTAACAACCAAACAATCAACCCTTTAATTTTTAACAAAAAGGTTTATTTATGAACAATCTCGGCCAGAAAAAGTAATACTTTTGTTCTGTTTTCAATATGAGACATATGACCTCCATCCAGTAATAGTACATTAACTCCCATATTTTCGGCTTCAGATAGAATTTGTTGATAATCAATCATTCCATCTTGCTTTCCGACTATTACGTAAGTTTCTTTGGCTATAGCTCTGACTGTTTTTATTTGATTTTTACGACTTTTCATCCCTTCTAATGCTGCAATGACGCCACGCAAGGACGTTTTTAAAGCTGCTTTCGTAACGGCAGCAACTTTCTTTTGGTGATGAAGCCGCCCAGTTTCAGAAAATAAATTAGGGATGGTTATCTTAATGAACGCTCGTTGATTCTTTTTAACAGCATCAATAGCTCGATCCCTATTGATCTTGCGCTCTGCAGTATCTTCATGCCATGTCGAATTCATTAAAACAAGTTTTTGAATACGATACGCTGCTTTTTCAGCTAATGCCAGACATACGTATCCGCCCATAGAATGACCAATAAAAATGGCTCTCTTTACAGTAAGATGATCCAAGACCTCTAAAACTGCCTCTGCCATCATTTCCATGGTATGTATGTAGCCTAAATTGCCTGTTTCTCCATGCCCCAACAGATCAATACAAATTACGCGCCGCTGACTTTCTATAGAAGGTACTAAATCTTCCCACATCGTGGAATTCTCCAAAAACCCGTGAAGAAAAACAACCGGCTCTCCTGTACCCGTATCTGAATAAAAAATTTCAATTCCTTTATATGCTAATACCATATTTAAACTATCTTTCGCAAAGATAACCGGACTTAATGAATAAACCGAAAGAAACCCTTATCACCGGCTTCGCATTATTTTCTTTGTTCTTTGGAGCTGGAAATCTAATTCTCCCCCCTTTTTTGGGTTTTAATTCTGGTAAAGACTGGCTAATTGTTACTCTTGGCTTTTTGATCTCCGCAGTTTTACTGCCTATTATGGCAATTTTTGCACATGCAAGACTACAAGGCACCATGTTTGACTTTGCAAAAAAGGTTTCTCCGCTCTTTAGTACCATTTATTGTTTGTGCGTGTATGCAATATCTGTGAGTTTACCATCTCCCAGAACAGCATCGGTAACTCATGAAATTGCAATAGCACCTTTTTTAGGAACTGGATCATGGCTCACCAGTAGTGTCTATTTTTCACTGGTTCTGTTGTTTGTTCTCAACAGATCAAAGATTTTAGATATTCTGGGGCGCTTCCTTACTCCATTAATCATTATCATTCTACTAATGATCATCGGAATTGGGATTTTTTCACCTAATGAAATTACGACCGCCGGGAACTATGAATTACCCTTTGTTAGCGGTCTTTTAGAAGGATATCAAACATTCGATGCCATCGGAGGTGTAGTGGTTGGTGGTGTGATCATTATTTCTCTTAATCTGAAAGGATATCACTCTTTATTAGAAAAAAAACTGTTGATCTCCAAAGCAGGCGTACTCGCCGGAATCGCATTATTGGTGATCTACTCCGGACTAATTCTTACTGGAGCCATTTTCAACGGAGAATTTCAACTCGACGCCTCACGCATAGAATTACTTACAGGAATCAGTAAGATCACCTTGGGGAATGTTGGCACCACTTTTTTGAGTGTTCTTGTATCATTAGCTTGCTTTACAACGGCAGTAGGAATTGTTACCGGAACTGCAGATTATTTTAAGGGACTTTTTAAAGGGTCTCAAAAGGCTTATATAATCACTGGCGTTACTGCCTCTTTGTTGGGCGTACTTATGGGTCAATTTGATGTGCACTATATCATTGATATTGCCTTACCTGCGCTTATGTTCATTTATCCGGTTACCATTGTTCTTATCTTTTTGAATACACTTCCAGAAAGATACACAGGTCATTTGGTCTTTCGAGCAGTGGTTATTACAACACTTGTTTTTAGTATCCCGGATTTTCTGGGTTCTGTAATGATTTCTTCTTTGATAACATCGGCAAAAGAATTTCTTCCAATGGGAAACCATAATCTTGCATGGCTCTTGCCTTCGGTATTGGTTTTCATCATTATTAGACTATTTGAAACCTTTATAAAAAACAAGTCATTCAAAATTTAAAGACGACTTCAATTCTAGGATCATTCAAATCAAAAAAAATGCTACTCATGGAGCAGCATTTTCAAAGTTTTCAGTAATCCTTCCTATGCATTACAGATTCGTACCGAATCTGCGCAGGTCACCTCATCAAGTGATGGGCAATATTCAACACTTTCGACTGGGAAAGGAAGATCAACGATTACTGTGTTTTTACCTCCTTTGATCTCTTTAGAAAGATTTGAAATGGTTACTTTTTTAAAGTCTAATTGATTTAGCTTTGTTTTTTTCATATCACTAATTTAAATGTTAAGCTAAACACACCCTTCTTGAATCTGCACACGTACTTCTTTCTGTGTATCTAAAGCAAACATTTACTGATTCCTCTTGCAGATTGACCTTACCACCTTTTACTCCATTGGTAAGAACGGAAACGGTTAGTTTCTTTAAATTCAATTGTTTTAATTTTGTTTTTTTCATGTTGTAAGATTTAATTTTACTAAAAGTAAGAATAAATCTATAATATAAAAAATTGAACTTTAAATTAACGAATATTCAAATAAGCTAACTACGGCATTATGATAATGAGATGGCAAATTAGCAGTTTGATTCAGTTTACGCAGACCTAAGTAATTAAATCCGCATTTTTGGTAATGAGAAATAAGTTTTTCATTCTTACCCACAGTATCCATCCGTACAAAATCTTTTGTATGCTTTCGGGCATAAAACGTGGCCCACGATAGTATTTTTTCGACAAATTTTTGTCCTCTAAATTTTGGATGTGTTGCGATTCGATGTATATAAATAGCATCGTTACGATCACGATCTCCCCAAATTTCGGGATCGGAAAATGTAATGGCCCAAATACACGCTACCTCTTTATCAATAAGTAATTTGAATTGCCTGAGCTCCTTTATTTCATTGAGAACCATTTCCTTCGAGAACTCAGGCCAGTGATTTTCAAAAAGAGGCTTTTGATATACAACTGCCTCCCTGTAAAATTTAAAAATCAGAGGTAGGTCTTTAACCGTGCTATTCCCAATTTCAACAGAATTCAAATGTTATTTCTTATGCATCCAATCTTCAATTTCTTCTACGGTTATAGGTATGTTTTTCATAAGATTAACCGGCTCTCCATTTTCTTGGATCACTACATCATCTTCAATTCGAATACCCATATTCTCTTTTGGAATGTATATGCCAGGCTCAACCGTAAAGACCATGTTTGCCTTCATAGGTGTTTTTAAAGGGCCATAATCATGTGTGTCCAGCCCTATATGATGAGAGGTGCCATGCATGAAGTACTTTTTATAGGCAGGCCAATCGGGATTTTCATTTTGAACGTCGGCTTTATCAATCAAGCCCAAACTAATGAGTTCTGCGGTCATCAATTTGCCTACTTCCTTGTGATATGCTGCCCATAATGTTCCTGGCGTTAACATTTTAGTCGCTTCTTCCTTCACGCGAAGTACTGCATTATAGACTTGTTTTTGCCTTTCTGTAAAGCGCCCGTTCACAGGTATGGTACGTGTCATATCGCTGCTATAATTGGCGTATTCTGCACCAACATCCATCAGCAGCATATCCCCGTCTTTACACTCATTATTATTTTGAATGTAATGTAAAACATTTGCATTATAACCAGAAGCTACGATGGGGGTATATGCAAATCCTTTCGATCGGTTTCTGATGAACTCATGTAAATATTCTGCTTCAATTTCATATTCCCACACGCCTGGTTTTACAAATTGCAGAACTCTTTTGAATCCTTTTTCGGTGATGTCACAAGCGGTTTGCATTAAGTGAATTTCTTCCGGTTCTTTCACACCTCTTATTTCCTGCAAAATAGGATTGCTACGTTCCCACTTATGTGCTGGGAATTTTGATTTGGTCACTTTAATAAAACGATCCTCACGGGTTTCAGTTTCTACGGCTTGACGGTAGTGTTCGTTCGTATTGAAATAAATAAATTCTGCTTCGGTCATTAAATCATAGAAAATCTTATCAAAATCGGTAAGCCAGTAAACCGTTTTAATACCACTCGTTGCAAAAGCGCGGTCTTTTGAAAGCTTTTCTCCTTCCCAGATCGCAATATGTTCGTTGGTTTCTTTTAGAAAAAGTATTTCTCGGTGTTTAGGATCGATTGCATCAGGAAACAAAACTAAAATAGACTCCTCCTGATCCACCCCGCTTAAATAAAAAATATCTCTGGCTTGTTGAAAGGGCATCGTGCTATCTGCCCCAATGGGATAAATATCATTAGAATTAAAAACCGCAAGACTCTTAGCCTTCATTTTAGCTGCAAATTTCACACGATTTTTTACAAAGAGATTTCGATTGATAGGATGGTATTTCATAATAGGCAGTCTGTTTGTTATTTCCTTTCAAAAATAACAACTTCAACGGCAATTGTAACTAAACTCTTTTAAAAGTTTTGACAGCAATTTATTATTCTCTAATTTCAGCTACGCTAAAAACGAACGCATGAAAAAATATATACTCTGCTGGCTCTCAATGAGTGTATTAATCTTCTCTTACGGGCAGCAACCTGCTTCGACTCCTGAAGCTATTAAAGATATGTTCAGCAAGTCAAAAGAACTTCGAGCGACATCTGTCGTGAAAAATATCCCTTTTGAGAATATCGGTCCTACGGTTATGAGCGGGCGCGTGGTGGATTTAGATGTAAATCCTGATAACCCAACAGAATTTTACGTTGCCTATGCTTCGGGAGGACTTTGGCACACCAAAAATAATGGAACAAGCTTCACGCCTATTCTTGATTCGGCACCTACGCAAAATGTAGGCGATATAGCAATACACTGGCCCACAAGAACAATTTGGGTGGGTACCGGAGAAAATAATGCATCAAGATCTTCTTATGCCGGGATTGGTATTCTAAAATCTGCAGACAACGGTGAGACCTGGGAACATATGGGGCTTACGGATTCCCATCATATCGGTCGAATTTTGGTTAATCCTGCAAATCCAGATGAGGTTGTGGTAGGAGTGACGGGGCATTTGTATTCACCTAACACTCAAAGAGGGATTTATAAAACTAAAGATGGTGGTAAGACATGGACAAACACCTTGTTTATAAATGATTCAACAGGCATTATAGATGTTGCCTTCGCCCGTGATAATTTTAATATTCAATATGCCGCGGCCTGGCAAAAGGATCGCAAAGCATGGAATTTTACCGGGAACGGGAATGGTTCAGGAATTTATAAAAGTACCGATGCAGGTGCCAGCTGGGAATTGATATCTACGAAAGAAAGCGGATTCCCTTCCGGAGAAGGTGTTGGCCGCATAGGGCTTGCGGTTTTTGATGAAAATACAATTTATGCAGTGCATGATAGTCAGTTTCTAAGAGAAAAATCCGAAGAAAAGGAAAAAAGTGGTCAGCTTTCTAAAGAAGATTTCAAATCGATGCCTATGGAATCTTTTCTCAAATTAGATGACAAAAAATTAAATGATTACCTAAAAAGAAACGGATTTCAGGAAAAATACAGAGCCGATAATGTAAAGCAAATGGTGAGAAGTGGTACTGTGAAACCTGAGGATCTAGCCAAATACCTGGAAGATGCCAACGCGCTTTTGTTTGATACGCCCGTAGTAGGTGCCGAAGTATATCGAAGTGACGATGGAGGCGTCACCTGGAAAAAAACGCATGAGGGTTATATAGACGATCTTTTTTATAGCTATGGTTATTATTTTGCCCAGATTGCTGTTGACCTGTCTAACAAAGAGCATATTTATACAGCAGGCGTGCCGATCATTAAATCTAAAGATGGCGGTAAAACTTTTGTTTCTATCAATAAAGAAAATGTACATGCAGATCATCATGCCATTTGGTTAAATCCTAAAATGCCAGGTCACATTATTAATGGAAATGATGGTGGTGTAAATATAAGTTACGACGACGGTGAGACATGGATTAAGAATAATTCCCCGGCTGTGGGACAGTTTTATGCAATAAATGTAGACAATCAGGAACCTTATCATGTATATGGAGGTTTACAGGATAACGGGGTTTGGATGGGACCTCACAATGTAAAAGAAAACAGCAGATGGCATAAAACAGGACAATACACGTGGAAAAGTATTATGGGCGGTGATGGTATGCAAATCCAGATAGACTCAAGAGATCCAAATACAGTATATACTGGTTTTCAATTTGGAAACTACTTTAGAGTTAACGTAGATGAAGAAGACTCTGAATATATTCAGCCTAAGCATGAACTGGGAGAAAGCCCATACAGATTTAATTGGCAAACACCTATTTTACTCTCACCGCACAATCAGGATATTTTATATCTAGGCGGTAACAAGTTACATCGTTCTATGAATCAGGGAGACGATTGGACAACAATCTCAGACGATTTAACTAACGGAGGAAAAAAAGGAAATGTTGCATATGGCACTTTAACAACCATCGATGAATCTCCTTTCCAATTTGGTTTATTGTATACCGGAAGCGACGACGGTCTGGTACATGTAACCAAGGATGGCGGTGCTAATTGGACAACTGTTTCTTCTACCTTTCCGAAGGATCTTTGGGTAAGCAGAGTTGTTGCCTCGAGGCATAAAAAAGAACGTGCTTACGTTACACTTAATGGATACCGATGGGATAATTTTAAACCCTATGTATATATTAGTGATGATTATGGTAATACCTGGAAGTCCATAGCAGGCAACTTACCGGATTCTCCGGTCAATGTGATTATTGAAGACCCGGAAAATGAAAATTTGTTGTTTGTAGGGACCGATAATGGTGTCTATGTATCCTTCAATGCAGGAGGGTATTGGGAAGCATTTAATATGGGAATTCCATATGTGGCGGTACACGACTTAAAGATTCAGCCTAAAGCAAAAGATCTTCTCGTAGGTACGCACGGCAGAAGTATTTACAAAACAAATATTGAACCGCTGCAATTGTTTACCACTAAAATTCAAAACAAACCACTTCATATTTTTGAAATTCCTTCATTAAAAAATACGGGGAGATGGGGACACACCTGGAGCAAATGGTTAGACGCGTATGTTCCATCAATGAATTTTCAAATCTTTGTTTCAAATGCGGGAACTTACAATGTAAAAATTGTTTCTGAAAAGGGGGTAGTCATGGATTCTTTTGATTTTTCTGCTGATTACGGCTTTAATTACATACCTTATGATATCAAAGTGGATGAAGCGGCCAGAAAGAACTTTCTTAAAAAGCACAAAGGAGAAGAGTTGCCAAAAGCGGCAAATGGAGATTACTTTTTACCTAAAGGAAATTACAAGGTTCTGATTTCTGGTTTGGGAGCAGAAGAAAGCGCTAATTTTGAGATCAGATAGCTGTAAGTATTGTTTAATCGGATTTTGTTAAATCAAACGTTTTCGTTGCAAAAGTTAAACAAGGTTTAAACTTATTCTAAATTAATTGAAAATACAGGGAAAACCCCTCTCAAAGTTTGTTAATGAGTAGGCTGTACTGTAATTTTGCAGCACTTAAATTAAATACCCAATGAGCAAAATCATAAGTTCCTCTGTAGCGAGGAAAGTTTCTATGGCACTTTCAGCGCTTTTCCTGCTGGTTTTTCTTTTACAACACTTTACCATTAATATTACCTCGGTTATTAGCCCAGATACCTTTAACGAGTGGTCACATTTTATGGGCACCAATCCTTTTGTACAATTCATAGCACAACCAATCCTTATTTTCGGAGTGATTTTTCACTTCGTGATGGGTTTTATTCTGGAAGCTAGAAACCGGGCAGCCAGAGGTCCGGTAGGTTACGCAAAATATGCCGGTAGTGAAAATGCTTCTTGGATGTCGCGAAATATGTTAATTAGTGGTTTGGTTATCCTGGCTTTTTTAATTCTTCATTTTATTGATTTCTGGATTCCTGAAATGAATTATAAGTATATAGAAGTATTACCCGAAGACCCTACGCGTTATTATCATGAAACCGTTGAAAAATTTCATAGCCCATTGCGTGTAGGTGCTTATGTAATTGCCTTTCTACTGCTATCGTTGCATTTGCTTCACGGCTTCCAGTCTTCTTTTCAATCTATGGGCTTTAACAATAAATACACTCCTGCTATTCAAAAACTAGGAAAAGCATATGCAATCCTTATTCCGTTAGGGTTTATTTTTATTGCAGTGTTTCATCATTTTAACGGACATTAAAAAAATTGACTATGGCAACTTTAGATTCTAAAATTCCACAGGGCCCTTTAGCCGATAAGTGGACCAAACATAAGAATGACATTAATCTGGTTAATCCTGCTAATAAAAGAAACATTGATGTGATCGTAGTAGGAACAGGTCTCGCTGGGGGTGCAGCATCTGCCACCCTGGCCGAATTGGGTTATAATGTAAAAACTTTTTGTTATCAAGACTCTCCACGTCGTGCACACTCAATTGCTGCACAGGGAGGAATCAATGCTGCAAAAAATTATCAGGGAGATGGAGACTCTACCTACCGTTTATTTTATGATACAGTAAAAGGTGGTGACTATCGTTCCAGAGAAGCTAATGTATACCGGTTGGCAGAAGTTTCTACTAACATCATAGACCAATGTGTGGCTCAAGGAGTACCTTTTGCAAGAGAATACGGGGGTCTGTTAGATAACCGTTCATTCGGTGGTGTATTGGTTTCCCGAACTTTTTATGCCAAAGGACAAACAGGGCAGCAACTTTTATTGGGTGCCTATGCGGCCATGAACCGCCAGATTAATCGAGGTAAAATTAAACCGTACAATCGTCATGAAATGTTAGATCTCGTAGTGGTTGATGGAAAGGCAAGAGGTATTATAGCACGAAATCTTGTCACAGGAGAAATCGAGAGACATTCGGCACATGCGGTGGTAATCGCTTCGGGCGGGTATGGAAATGTGTTCTATCTTTCAACTAACGCGATGGGTAGCAATGTAACAGCAGGTTGGAAAGTGCATAAGAGAGGAGCCTATTTTGCCAATCCTTGTTTCACACAGATACACCCTACATGTATTCCTGTTTCCGGAGATCACCAGTCTAAATTGACGCTCATGTCAGAGTCTCTTAGAAATGATGGTCGTATCTGGGTTCCGGCAAAGCTGGAAGATGCCAAAGCTATAAGAGAAGGCAAACTTAAGCCTACGCAAATACCAGAAGAAGACAGAGATTATTACCTGGAAAGACGTTATCCTTCTTTTGGAAATCTGGTGCCTCGTGATGTGGCGTCCAGAGCTGCCAAAGAGCGTTGCGATGCAGGATATGGTGTTAACAAAACTGGAGAGGCTGTATATCTTGACTTTGCTGCTGCTATAGAACGTTACGGTAAAGAACAGGCTGCTATTCACGGAAACCACAATCCTTCTAAAGAAGAGGTAATTAAACTGGGAGAGCAAGTTATCTCTAACAAATATGGAAATCTTTTCCAGATGTATGAAAAGATTGTAGATGAGAACCCCTACAAAACTCCTATGATGATCTATCCCGCGGTGCATTATACGATGGGAGGCGTATGGGTAGACTATAATTTGATGACTACCATACCGGGTTGCTATGCAGCAGGAGAAGCAAACTTTTCCGATCATGGAGCCAATCGATTAGGTGCTTCGGCGCTTATGCAAGGACTTGCAGACGGTTATTTTGTGTTACCTTATACAATAGGTGATTACCTGGCCGATGATATACGAACAGGACCAATTTCTACAGATCTTCCTGAATTTGAAGAAGCTGAACAAAGCGTTAGATCTCAATTAGAAAGACTTGTTAGTAATAATGGAACCAAAACTGTAGACTCTTATCATAAAAAATTAGGTAAGATCATGTGGAATAAATGCGGAATGAGTCGAAACGCCGAAGATCTTAAGTCAGCAATTAAGGAAATCAAAGAGCTAAGAGACGACTTTTACGCAAATGTGAGAGTACCAGGATCTGCAAATACTAAAAATCAGGAACTGGAAAAAGCGATGCGAGTAGCAGACTTCCTTGAGTTGGGAGAATTGTTTGCGAAAGACGCACTTACCCGGAATGAATCTTGTGGTGGCCATTTCAGAGAAGAATACCAAACTCCCGAAGGGGAAGCCTTAAGAGATGATGAAAACTTCAAGTTTGTTTCGGCCTGGGAATACAAAGGAGAGCCAGCAGATGCTGTTTTGCATAAGGAAGAGCTCACCTATGAAAACATAGAACTTAAAACACGTAGTTATAAATAATAACATTATTTGATAGGGTTTGATAATGGATTTCATAACCATCTCGCTAGCAGAACCCATCAAATACAAATAATATTTTTAAGATATGAATCTTACACTAAAAATATGGCGCCAACAAGATGCGAATACATCCGGGAAAATGGTAGACTACAATATCTCCGAGGTATCTCCCGATATGTCTTTTCTCGAAATGTTAGATGTGTTAAATGAAGGACTCATTGAAAAAGGAGAAGAACCTGTAGAGTTTGATCACGATTGTCGTGAAGGAATTTGTGGTTCCTGTTCGTTACAGATCAATGGTGAGCCTCACGGTCCGGATCGTGGTATTACAACATGCCAGCTGCACATGCGCAGATTTAAAGATGGCGATACGATTTATATAGAACCTTTTAGAGCGAAGGCTTTTCCGGTGATTAAAGATCTTATCGTAGACAGAAGCGCTTTCGATCGCATACAACAGGCTGGAGGATACATCTCGGTAAATACTTCAGGTAATACCGTTGATGCAAATGCAATTCCTATTGAAAAACACGATGCAGACCGTGCTTTCGATGCAGCTACCTGTATTGGATGTGGAGCCTGTGTTGCAGCTTGTAAGAATGCAAGTGCTATGCTTTTCACATCAGCCAAAGTATCTCAGTTCGCCTTACTGCCTCAAGGGCAGGTAGAAGCTACGGATAGGGTGCTTAATATGGTGAAACAAATGGATCTGGAAGGCTTCGGAAACTGTACAAATACCGGAGCGTGCGAAGTAGAATGCCCTAAGGGAATTTCTTTAGAAAATATTGCACGATTAAACCGTGAGTATTTAAAGGCTAGTATAAGTACAGCAGATTAGCTATAAAAACCTCAACAATAAGAACAGAACATCCCGCTTCCACGGGATGTTTTTATTTAAGCATTTCCTAAAAAAGTTACATTCATTTTTTCATTTTGAAATAGTCTATTTTTCAGTTATCACTTCTGGTTTAATGGGTAGTCTGTTTATAATATCCTCATTGCTAATGCTACTTGATGTTCTTGACCAAAACCCTTAAACAAATTACGCTAAAACCGTAGTTAACAACATTCTCACACCCACTTACAACAAATTTAAGAAGTTAATCCTAATCTCTTATATATTTGATTGTCATCTATATAAGTTTATTTATTGTAGGTAACACTCTAATATAATTTCTAATTGATCTAATTTAATTTTCAAATGGTCCCCAAGCATCATTTAAAAACCTACATTCTATCCTTATGCTGTTTTCTATATGGTCTTTCTCAAACTAATGCAAAAGAGGCAGTGATCAGCGATTACAACTTAGATTCAACTTCAGAAAAGACTTCCTTTTTTGCACCGATATTTTCTAATTGCCCCTCAGACATTGGCCCTATAAATACTGATCAGGGTAATTGTGGCGCTATTGTAACCTGGACGGAACCCACAGCAGCCAGTTCTGCTGGACCAGTGACTTTGACTACTAACGGATATTCGCCAGGTGATGAATTTTTACCCGGTGTAACTACCGTAATTTATACAGCAACCGACCCTAATGGAAATTCGTCGCAATGCAGTTTCACTGTTACCGTAATCGACAGACAGCCTCCTACAATTACTGGACCCTCAGATATTCAAGTGTCTAACGCTCCGGGAAGCTGTAGCAATGTTGTGAACTATCCATTTCCTCAAGTAACAGATAATTGTCCGGCAAATGACCAAACCTATCCTATTTTTACCGATTTTGAGGTTCCTAGTAGGAATGATTTGGCTGATGTTTGCTGGCAGTTCTCTGGTTCTGTAGTAAGTACTTCAAGACCCATAAGCGGAAGCTCTAGCTTCCTGACTTCAGAAATAATAACTACAGAGAACAGATCATTAGTGAGTCCGCTTACCTATTTAAATGGAACAGGACAAATCACTTTTTTACACAATATGAGTTCTCCTGGAGATAATACAAGGTTAACTGTTTCCCTTGAAGATCCAATAACAGGTTCGTTGACCGTTCTATTTAATTTTACCTATCCAGATACGGTAACACGAAGTGCCATTATCCCAGTTACTCAAACGGGAATCTTCTTCGTTCGCTTCGATTTTCGAACAGATCGAAAACTTAATAGCAGTAGAAGAGGTCGTATCGATAATTTGAATATTCCAGGAATACGCGTTGCCGATACAGCCTTTTCGTGGGCTTGTCCGGCTTTGGAGTATCAGGTAGTTCAAACTGCTGGTTTGCCTTCGGGCGCTGTTTTTCCCATAGGCACCACAGTCAATACTTTTGAGAGTACAGATTCTTATGGTAATACAGGTACCTTTAGTTTTAATGTTACGGTTGAAGATAATGAAGCTCCTATTCCTGATAATTCCACGCTTCCGGATATCTCCGGAGAATGTACAGTTACGGCAACACCCCCTACTGCTACCGATAATTGTTCTGGAACCATAACAGCTACAACAACAGATGATGTCACCTACGCTACCGTGGGGGATTATATAATAACGTGGACTTATGATGATGGAAATGGGAATTCTATACAGCAAACCCAAAATATAAGTGTGACCGATACTACAGCACCTGTTCCTGATAATTCCACGCTTCCGGATATCTCCGGGGAATGCACAGTTACGGCAACACCCCCTACTGCTACCGATAATTGTTCTGGAACCATAACAGCTACAACAACAGATGATGTCTCCTACGCTACCGTGGGGGATTATATAATAACGTGGACTTATGATGATGGAAATGGTAATTCTATGCAGCAAACCCAAAATATAAGTGTGACCGATACTACAGCACCTGTTCCTGATAATTCCACGCTTCCGGATATCTCCGGGGAATGTACCTTAAACATCACATCACCCACTGCTACAGATAATTGCTCGGGAAGGATCACGGCAACTACAACAGATCCAGTTTCCTATGATAATGCAGGCAACTTTACGATTACCTGGACTTACGATGATGGAAATGGTAATTCTATACAGCAAACCCAAAATGTAATTGTAACCTGTGCTCCTCCTGAATTGGACCTTGCCATCACAAAAAGTGCCGATAAAACAGAAGCAGCGGTTGCAGATACTGTAGAATTTACTGTTACCGTCGAAAATACCTCAACGATAGCAGCCACAAACATCAGTATTGAAGATGTTCTACCTGATGGTTTTAGCTTCATTTCAGTTTCCGCTAGTCAGGGAAGCTTCGATGAGGTAATAGGTGAATGGACTATCGCCTCACTTGAGGCCGGCTCTAGTGCAAGTCTGATAATGAATACAAGAGTTGAAGATGGTACCAATTATACGAATATCGCTTCTCTTGCGTTTCTCGATCAAACAGATACAAACCCAAACAATGATCGTGACGAGGTTACAATATTGGTAATTACACCTCCTGCATCCGGTTGTCTCACGGTTTATAATGAGATCACCCCAAATAACGATGGCGTGAACGACTTCTTTTTTATTGAATGTATTGAAAACTATCCTAATAATTTCCTCCAGATCTTCAATAGATGGGGTACGAAATTATTTGAGTCTCGTGGTTACCTTAATAATTGGGCAGGAACTGCCGAGAAAGGTGTTAATGTTGGTGCTGGAAGAAATCTCCCTGCAGGAACTTATTTCTATACAATTGATTTTGGTGATCCCAACACACCAAATAAATCTGGATGGATCTATATAAGTAGATAAAAACTAAAAAACCAAACCTTCTGAAAAGTGCCTACTTCATGAACCCGAATTTTAAACTTACTATCATATTATTACTATTGTTGATTGGATCTACAGCACATTCACAACAAGATCCTCAGTTCACACAATATAATTATAATACCATGACGGTGAATCCTGCTTATACGGGGTCTCGTGGACATCTTACTATCCTCTCCTTATACCGAGATCAATGGGTGGGGATAGAAGGAGCTCCTAAGACGCTTACTTTTGGTATTGATGCCCCTCTAGGAGAAAATGATGGTATTGGATTATCATTTATACAGGATCAACTAGGTCCATCTACGGAAACCTATATTGATGCCAACTATGCACATAGTATTTTCCTGAATCGAAATGGCGATCGCTTATCTTTTGGGTTAAAAGCAGGGGTTCGATTTTTTCATCTAGACTGGTCTAAGGGAAGATTTCAAAATCCGGAAGCGGTATTTAATGAAAATGTAAACAGTAGATTGCTGCCAACCATTGGAGCTGGTATCTTTTATTTTAGCGATCGCTCTTACTTAGGTTTATCAACTCCTAATATTCTTCAGGGAGAACACTACGAAGAGATTGCAGAGGCAGAAGCTTCCGAGAAAACACATCTTTTTTTAATTGGCGGATATGTTTTCGACCTTAATCCGTTTTTAAAATTTAAACCTGCGTTCTTCGTCAAGTACGTGTCTGGCGCTCCGCTATCTGCAGATATTTCAGCAAGTATTCTACACAATGAAAAACTCACGTTAGGCCTCAATTATAGAATAGACGAATCTATCGGTGCTTTGTTAGGATATCAGATTAGCACACGGCTCAATATTGGCTACGCATACGATTATAACACCACCGATCTTGTAAACTATAACTCCGGAACCCATGAAGTTTTTCTAAGGTTTCAACTCATTTCGAAGGATTACAAACTTAAATCACCCCGCTTTTTCTAACCAATTAAATCATGAAAACCTACTTCTCTTTAGTGTTCTTACTAGTCACTACGTGGCTCTTGGCCCAAAACAGTAACTATGTTGCTACGAACAGCCTTGCCTTGCAAATAGAAAACTCCTCATTTAACGACAACTATCGGGAGATAAGCAATGAAAATTCTTTGTACGCAAACGTCAAAAGAACAAAAAAGAAACCCACTTCCAAACTGCTTCGAAAAGCCAATGATTATTTTGAAAAGATGTGGTATACTGAAGCAGCAGCTCTATATGAAAAAGTCTTGGAACGACAAGCACCCGAGTATTCATTTGAAGTATTGAAAAAAGCGGCCAATGCTTACTACTTCAATACTCAGATGAACAGTGCCCATGATTGGTTTGAAGAGATCTTTGATAATCACAGAGAAAATGTTACGCCTGATATTCTTTTTAAATATGCAAATACATTAAAAGGAATCAAAAAATACGGAAAGTCTAAACGTATGATGAGACTTTACCGAAAAGCGCTTAAAGGACAAGATATTTCTACTGAGGATAATGAAAAGGAAGTAAGTACCGATTCTTTTATTTTGGATAAATTATTAAAAAAAGAGGCAAATATCAAAGTGATAAATATTAATGGAAATACAAAGTTTTCAGAGTTTTCTCCGGCTTTTTTGGGCGATGATAAGTTGGTTTATGCTTCTGCAAAAGATTCTTCTTTTCAACATACCCGAATTTATAAATGGAATGAACAGCCTTACCTCGATCTTTATGTTACCTCAAGAAATAATGAAACCATGAATACGGGCGCTTCTGTTTCACTGTCAAAAAATATAAATTCAAAATATCATGAAGCCGGAGTGAGTTTCTCAAAAGATCAGAAAACGGTTTATTTCACCAGAAATAATTATAAGAAAAAGCTTAAAGGAGACAAAAATGGCATTAGTCATTTAAAAATTTTTAAGTCCCAGTTTGTAGATGGGAAGTGGTCTGAACCGGCAGAAGTATCTTTTAACAGTGATTCTTACTCTACTGGCCATCCGGCACTTAGTGCAGATGGAAAAAAACTATACTTTGTTTCTGACATGCCTGGTACCCTAGGCGAGACCGATATTTTTGTAGTGGATATTTTAGAAGATGGTTCGTTTTCTGCTCCAAAGAATTTGGGTCCTGATATCAATACCCCCTTTAAGGAAATGTTCCCTTACGTAACCGATCAAAACTTATATTTTACTTCAAACGGTCATCAAGGACTTGGCGGGTTGGATATTTTTAAAGCGGTTAAATATACAGACGGAAGTTTCGGCAATGTGGATAATCTTGGAAAACCATATAATAGCAATTTAGATGATTTTTCATTTATTATTAATGAGCATACTCAAAATGGGTATTTCGCATCGAATAGAGAGGGAGGAAAAGGCGATGATGATATCTATGCATTCATCGCTCCACCCTTAGAAATTGAAGAGATCGAAACCCCGGAAACAATCGTTGCTACCGAGCAAGAACCAGAAGAAACTTCTGTTACTAATAATGATCTTAAAGAAGCGCTTGATTCTGATAACAACACGATGGAAAATGATCCTGTCGCTATTGAAGAAAACACAGAAAAAATACCTGTAGTTAGTAACGAGGCTCCAGATTATTTAGTAGAAGAAAATGGTATTACTAAGTTTAAAACAGAGGCTATTTACTTCGATTTTGATAAGGCAACTATCCGTCAGAAAGCCACCCTTGAATTAGACAAATTGGTGTCTATTCTCAAGGAAAATGAAGGGATTTCAATTAAAATTGAATCTCATACAGACTCCAGAGGAAGCAGGGCTTATAATAAAGTCCTATCAGATCGCAGGGCGAAAGCTTCCAGAGCCTATCTAATCTCGAAAGGAATCGCTTCAGATCGTATTATTAGTGCGATTGGATACGGTGAGGAAAGACTTATCAATGAATGTGGTGATGGTGTAGAGTGTAGTCGTGAAAATCATGAGCGTAACCGACGCTCGGAATTTATAGTTATTAATCCATAAAAACTCAAATTTTAAGATAGAAAAAGCAGGAACTGAATTCCTGCTTTTTTCTTTCTGGCATGTTTTTGAGTCTTTGAAAGGCTTCATTTGCAAACACTTAGATAAGCTTTTGTGCGATTATCAGATCATCAAATACTATCGCATTACGCCAAAACCGTAGTTCACAACATAAAAGCAAGACCTCACAACATATTTTAAATGTCCTTTGAAAAGGATTATATATTTGACAGTATAAATTAAGAACCAAGCCCAACCACATTAGACAAACCTATAATAAGTTATACTATGGTAATACCTTTATATTTTAAATCAGTATTCATATATATAGCTCTTACAGTTGTTTCACTAACCTATTCGGTACATGAAACGACTAGTAAAAAAATTGATCGCCTCTCTGCTTCGACCCCAAACAGTGCCTTTTTTGCCCCAAACTTAACAGGTAACACCTACGAATTAGCTAATGGTAGCAGAGAAGCGGTTAATCTCTTAAATGACAGACCGTATCACAACATCAATGGTATAATTGTGAAGGAAAACGGAGTCACCAAACTTAAGACCAATGAGATCTATTTTGATTATGACAAGTCTTTTATTCGTGAAGACGCCAAAGTTGAATTAGATAAATTGGTAGCAGTAATGAATGCCAACAAAAGCATGATGATTCGTATTGAGGCTCATACAGACTCTCGAGGAAGTGATGCATATAATCTTAAATTATCTGATCGCAGGGCTAAGTCATCTAGAGATTATCTTTTGGAAAAAGGTATTCACCCAGATCGTATTGTAAGCGCTAAAGGTTTTGGCGAACAGCAACTTCTTAATGAGTGTGGTGACGGAATAGAATGTAGTGAAAATGCTCATCAACTTAACCGAAGATCTGAATTTATAGTTATAAATCCTTAAAATACAGTAACCCCAACAACCATTTTTTCATTTTTTTATTTGTAATTAGTGTTAATTGACAAAACAGAGTCTCGCCCTAAAGACTCTGTTTTTCGTTTTAAATTATACTGAGAACTGCTCATAAGGAAGCTTTTTATAATAAAGCTACTAGAAAATCATTTTGTGAAGGGAATCACTTTCTCTCAAAAGCTTTTATCTTTGAAAGACCTCTGGTATTGAAGATCATTTAATTCATCATAAATAATAAAACAATGGCTCAACAAAACAATCATATTGACTACATTGAGTTTAAAGCTAAAGATCTTACTAAAACCAAGATCTTTTTCAGAGAGGCATTTGGCTGGAAATTTACAGATTATGCACCTACTTATACTTCGTTTGAAGCTTCCGAGAGTGGTATCGCAGGTGGCTTTGAAACTACAGATGAAAGTATTGTAAACAGCGTACTGGTCGTTTTGTATCATAAAGAACTGGAAAAGATTCTTAGTAAAGTTAAAGATGCAGGAGGGGTTATTACTAAAGATATCTTTTCATTTCCCGGCGGACGCCGTTTTCAATTTTTAGAGCCCTCTGGCAATGAATTGGCCGTATGGTCAGATTTGTAATTCTTCATTATACATGTTGACAAAAAAGCAACCTTCCGGTCTTTGTTACATCTTATTTAAACAAAGATGTTTCTTTATGAAAAGACTTATATGTAAGCTATTGCTTTTGTCGTGTATAATCTCATGTAATAGTGATGATACTAACTCGGATGAAGAAATCACCTTAGGAGTTTGGCGTTTGGTTGAACAAATGGCAGACCCTGGAGATGGGAGCGGTAGATTCGTGCCTGTTAGAAGTGAAAAAACGCTACAATTTCTCAAAAACGGATCTGTTGTGACCAATGGTTCTTTATGTGACCCTTATTCTAATGAGCAAATTGCTTCCGCCACCTATTCGCTGGAGACCGGAGAAATTAATACCAACTGCAGCAATGAAAATATACAAACAATATTCTTTGAGCTAAAAGATGGCGAACTTATTCTGAATTTTATCTCAATAGAGGGGTTTACACAGAAATTCAAGAGGTTCTTCTAAATCGTAAACATACATCTTTACATAAAGAAAAGGGCCAGAGCAGACTCTAACCCTACTTAATATAATTAACTAAACAAATTAAGTCTATTTAATGAAGACACTATCGCATCATGATTAAAAGAGACACCGCCATCAAAAACTAAGATGACGACGGTGTGCTCCCATCCAAAAATAAAACCGTTAGTTAGTCCGTCATGAGGTTTTTATCTTTAGTTTAAGCCTTATGAATTACTTTGCACTAACATTTTGAGTAATCAACTCTAATGATTGGAGGGCAACACTTTTAGGAATTTTCTGATGTCGAAGTTATAAAAATAATTGACTTTTTCATTACCATTGGTCGTAATATTGATGCTTTTACGGAAAGTGTTTCTTTCTATTACGGTTTTTCAATAATATACACAGGTCACTTGCTCGTACATACCAAAGCCGTTAATTACTTTAAGCTTACCAGATGTTTTGCTATTAGGTAGGTAAAAGTTCAGTAATATTGTAATTGCGCCACATTAGTGATCATCGATTTGAAATTATTTTTTAGAAATATATTTATGACAAGAACCCCCATACGCTTTACTTCTAAACTACCTAATGTAAAAACTACCATTTTTACAATTATGAGTCGTCTAGCTGCAGAACATAATGCTGTAAATTTGTCTCAAGGGTTTCCGGATTTTGCGACAGATTCTACACTTATTGATTTAGCCCAGGCTGCCATGCGTAATGGGTACAACCAATATGCGCAGATGCCTGGTCTGCTGGCACTTCGGGAAGCTATTGCTGAAAAAATTGAAGATTCTCATTCGGTAACCTACCATCCCGAAACTGAAGTAACTATCACTGTGGGTGCTACTGAAGCCATTTTTACGACCATAGCGACATTTATTTCTCCAGGAGATGAAGTAATTATACTCAAGCCTGCGTACGATTGTTACGAACCCGCTATTGAGCTTCAAGGAGGTATTCCGGTACCGGTTCAATTATCTGCACCTGCTTACAAAGTAAATTGGTCTGAAGTAAAAGATAAAATTACCTCAAATACAAAAATGATAGTGATTAATACACCTCATAATCCTACCGGCACCATATTTAAACAGAAAGATTTGCTGGAACTGGCAGCAATTTTAAAAGATACTAATATCATTCTTTTAAGTGATGAGGTATATGAGCACATTATATTTGACGGAGAAGAACATCAAAGTGCTTGTCGTTTTCCTGAACTTGCTGAACGAAGTTTTGTCTGTGCTTCCTTTGGAAAGACATTTCATAATACTGGTTGGAAAACCGGATACTGTGTTGCGCCTAAGGCGCTCATGAAAGAATTTAGAAAGACACACCAATACAATGTATTCTGTTCTCATCATCCTGTTCAAAAAGCATTTGCCGATTATCTAAAAAATGCTGTACACTATAATTCTCTTCCAATGTTTTATCAACAAAAACGGGATCTTTTCAGAGAACTTATTAAAGGTTCACGTTTTCAAATACTACCCTGCCAAGGCACTTATTTCCAATTATTAGATTACAGTAAAATCACGAAAGAAGACGATATTAGTTTTGCTACCAGACTGGTACAAAAAAACGGTATCGCATCGATACCCATATCTGTTTTTAATGTGGACAACAGAAACGATCATATGCTGCGATTCTGTTTTGCAAAAGAAGACCGTACACTTGAAAAAGCAGCAAAGATCTTAAATGAATTATAGGAAACGAGCTTATTAACAAGCAATCATACTTCACTCTCAAAAATAAAAAAGGCTGCCAGTAGGCAGCCTTTTAATATTATAGGATGTGAAATTATTGTTTCACAAATTTCTCTGTGGTAATTTCTTCTCCATCGTTGAGTTCGAAGATATAAACACCTGCTTGCAGACTGCTCACATTTAAACTTCTTTCTTTAAGTGATCCAGCCTGAACTGTTTGTCCAAGAAGATTCATAATGCGATACTTACCTTCATTGGCACCAAATGTATTGATGTTTAACACTCCATTTGTTACTGGGTTAGGATAAAGTAATGCATCGAAACTACCTTCACTATCTCTCATAGAGCGTAAAAGTCTTGGCTCACTGCTAATTCTTGCTTCTCTTGCAAACGCGATTCCTTTAATGGTAATCTCATCAAGATAAATGAGATCTGAGTTATTAGAAGCATCATTTGTAAATCTAAATGCAGAATTTGAAGCAAAATTAAAGTCGTTTGCACTTACGGTTACGGTTGCGACATAGAAGCCATTATTGTTAAAGCTGGTTCCTGCTGCATAAGCTGCTACGGGTGTCCAAGTAGAACCATCGTAGAAACTTACGAAGAAGTCTTCACCGTTCTCCATACTATAAGAGTAGAAATAGAATTCAATCTCTACCTGATTGTATGCTGACATATCTAAGGATGGAGAGGTAACAGAAGATCTTGTTCCTGAATTATCGCGGATGTAAACCGATGAAACGCCTTCCCAAGAACGTGGTCCTGAATAATAACCACAATCGCTACCACCATCGATCCATCCTTCAAAACCTGTTTCGAAGAATACCTGGTTTAGCGTATCTATGCTACCTATTTCACACGGTGCACAAGCTGAACCACCGCAATCGACACCTTCTTCATCTCCATTTTGAATTCCATCGTCACACGTTGGCTCTGAACCTTCGCCTACGCAGAAATCTGTAGATTCTGAAGCTCCGAAATCACCTCCTGATGCTAGCACAGTTCCATCCGCCGAAGTAAGGCTGTATGAACCATTGCCAAATGCACAGCAGATACCATCACTAAAGCTGTCGTTAATAGTAAATGTATAACATCCGTCAGGTAAGCAAATCTCTTCAGTAAGAGTAGATCCGTCAGGTTCACTTCCATAAGTTCCACCAGAGGCAACTGTAGCTCCACCTGCATCGGTCAATACCCATGAAGTTTCATTAGGATAATTATCAAAAGTAATAGAAAGTGTTACTCCATTCTCGGTACATTCGGTTTGACAAGGTTCACATGAAGAACCACCACAGTCTACACCTTCTTCGTCACCGTTTTGGATTCCATCATCGCAAGTTGGTTCTTGTGTACATGGCTCACATGAAGAACCACCGCAATCGACACCTTCTTCATCTCCATTCTGGATTCCATCATCACAAGTTGGTTCAGGACAAGCAGGACAGTTTGAACCGCCACAATCGACACCTTCTTCGTCTCCATTCTGAATTCCGTCATCACATGTCGGATCTGGAGGAGTACCACATTGATCAGATGCTCCTAAAGAAGCTCTCACTCCACCTGGTAATAGTGTTACTCGCATACGATCTGTTTGACCTTGCGTAAAGAGGTTCATACAACCATCATCTGAGTAATCCATATAATTTTGAACCATATCTACAGTTCCACAGGAAACGTGTCCTTCTGCACAGCCATAATTTGGTGCATCAGAGCCAGGCGTATCTGCTACGAAGTCATCAAAATTACAATTACCGTCACCCCAGATGTGTCTTAGATTAAGAAAATGACCTACTTCATGAGTTGTAGTTCTTCCTAAATCGAAAGGTGCAGAAAGATAAAATCCGGTTCCTTTGGCAGAACTACCAAAATATTGAGGACTCATCACCACACCGTCTGTAGCAGCATTACCACCAGGAAATTGTGCATACCCTAAAATACCTCCTCCAATGTTGGCTACCCACATGTTCAGATATTTAGTAGTATCCCACGGATCTACACCACCCTGAGCAGAGCTTTTCATAGCATCATTAGTTCCCCAGGAAGTTCTGGTAGATGACTTTCGGGTAATACCATTGGTAGCATTTCCATTTTCATCTATACTTGCCAGACAAAATTCAATCTGGGTGTCCGCTGCCTGAGACCAGGTACCGTCAGCATCAGCATTTAAACGACGAAAATCCTCATTGAGGACATCGATCTGTGATTGAACTTGAGCATCACTAATATTTTCCTGAGCATTGCTATAAATCACGTGTACAACTACAGGAATGGTAATAATGTCACCGTCAATTCGGTTCTGTTTAAGCTCTTCAATTTTTAGTTGCGTATAGGCCTCTATTTCGGCCATACGATCTGCCAATTGCGGATCTTGTTGCATTCTGTACTCCAGATTATCCATGGAAGCACATTCTCTTTGTGCTTTCTGAGCAGATACAAAACCTGCAATTAAGCACATAGAGAGTAATAGAGTAATTTTTTTAATCATTTTGATAGATTTAATTGGTATTAATCTTACAAATGTGTTAAAAATTTATTAAATAACATAAAATTTACATCACAAATTCGATGAAAAGAACAATTAACTATGTAAATCACAATTATTTAGGAAAAAAAATAGAAAAGCATGAAAATGATACGGCTATTCCATTGGGGAGAATACAAAAATGATCTGCAAATAAAAATTTAATTCTGGAAATTAAAACGTGAGTCTGATAGTTGTAAAGACTAAACAAACATAACTATTAACTATTAAAACAATTTTTGAGTGGTTCCACTATTAGGGGCTGCAGGTCAATTATTTGGGGCTGCGTTGATCCTTTACAGTGTGATACTCTTTTTTGGGGCAAAAAAGCATCAGACTCACGTTTTTGATTAAAGCATAAAGACTTTCTTAGCTACCATAACCAAACTTTTTAAAAGTTGGGTCGTGGAGCGCAATCCTTCAAAATAGGAATCTTGGGAATTCCAATGATGATCAGAATGAAAGCTTGTTCTTGAGGTTACTTGTAATTTGGTTTTCATATTAGTAAGCTTTGGGATAAAACTTACGTCAAACATAAAAAAATAATTTTGAAATCATCGATAAAATACAAAAAAAATCGATAAAATGCATTATTTTGAAGAAATTACTTACAAATAAGTGACAATCTCTTTAAAATTCCATTTCAGGAATATCGCCTTCTATAATTAAAGTACCTTCTGTTGCCTCCATAATTTGCTGTGTAGAAACTCCGGGAGCTCTCTCGAGCAAGCGAAAACCTTCATGAGTAATATCTAATACTGCTAAATTCGTAACCACTTTCTTAACACACCTAACTCCAGTAAGCGGTAGTGTACATTTGGTTAGTAATTTTGAAGCGCCTGCCTTGTTGGTGTGCATCATTGCAACAATGATATTTTCCGCCGATGCTACCAAATCCATAGCACCACCCATTCCTTTTACCATTTTACCTGGAATTTTCCAGTTAGCTATGTCCCCGTTCTCATCTACCTCCATAGCACCAAGAATAGTCAAATCTACATGCTGACCTCTTATCATTGAAAAACTCATTGCAGAATCGAAAAAGGAAGCTCCCGGCAACGTGGTTATAGTTTGTTTACCCGCATTAATTATATCTGCATCTTCTTCCCCTTCTAAGGGAAAAGGTCCCATACCTAAAACGCCATTTTCGCTCTGAAACTCAACTGAAATATCATTTCGTACAAAATTAGCTACCAGCGTAGGAATTCCTATTCCTAAATTAACATAGTAACCATCCTTTACTTCTCTCGCTATTCGTTGCGCAATTTGATTCTTTGTTAAACTCATTTTAGCTTCTAGGTCTTACAGTTCTTTGTTCTATTCTTTTTTCATAAATAGCACCTTGAAATATGCGCTGAACGAATATCCCCGGTATGTGCACTTCGTTAGGATCTAGCGTACCCGCTGGCAGCAACTCTTCAACTTCGGCAACCGTAATGCCGGCTGCTCCACACATGCACGGATTGAAATTACGTGCAGTACCCTTAAAAATGAGATTGCCTGCTTCATCGCCTTTCCATGCTTTCACAAAGGCAAAATCTGCCTTAAACGAATGCTCTAAAACATACATTTTACCATTGAATTCACGGGTCTCTTTTCCTTCTGCAACCTCCGTACCATAACCAGCAGGAGTATAAAAAGCAGGAAATCCGCCCTGAGCAGCACGGCACCGCTCTGCAAGCGTACCCTGCGGAATGAGCTCTACTTCAAGTTCTCCGCTTAGCATTTGACGTTCAAATTCGTCGTTCTCCCCGACATATGAAGAGACCATTTTCTTAATCTGACGTTTTTGTAGCAGTAAGCCCAGACCAAAATCATCTACCCCTGCATTATTTGAGATACAGGTAAGCTCTTTCACACCAAGTTTCACTAATTGCGCAATACTATTTTCAGGAATTCCACATAATCCAAAGCCGCCGAGCATCAAAGTCATGCCGTCCCGAACTCCAGAAAGTGCTTCCTGAACTGATGCTACCTTTTTATTGATCATTTCGTATTATTTTTAGGGAAAATTACGAAATTCTCAAAAGACAGCTTCTATAATCTATGAATTTTTAAAGGGTACATTAGCGCTTTAAGAATATCATTAGCGACTCGTATCTATTTTAAAAATTAAGTCCGTCTAAATCTTCCGTTTCAATTTGTTGAACCTGACCTTTTTGCTTCTTGGTACAATCTACATTGATAGTCATATCCTCCGGCTTTTCAAAAGATCCTTTTGAGATGTCAAGCTCTTTATTTTTGTAGCATTTTTTCATATACAAAGCCCAGATAGGTAATGCCATACTTGCTCCCTGTCCGTATGAGGTAGACCTGAAATGCGTTGCTCGGTCTTCTCCTCCAACCCATACTCCGGTAACGAGGTTAGGAACCATTCCCATAAACCACCCATCACTTTGGTTCTGAGTTGTTCCCGTCTTTCCGGCAATAGGATTGGTTAAGTTATAAGGATACCCTGTGATAATTTCTTTGTAAAGTGTTTGATCTTTAGCCCAGGAATGTCTTAATCTTGCCCCCGATCCGGCTTCGGTAACTCCTTGCATAAGATTTACTGTAGCGTAAGCTACTTCCGGACTTAAAACATCTTTTGTTTCGGGAACATATTCAAATAATACCTTCCCACTTTTATCTTCTATCCTTGTGATCATAACAGGCTTTACGTAGACTCCCTGATTAGCAAAAGTACCGTAAGCACCAACCATTTCATATACCGTTATGTCTGGGGTTCCCAGGGCTATTGATGGAACTTCAGGTATATCAGCGGTAATTCCTAATCTTCTTGCTAAATTGGCCACTGGCTGAGGACCTACGTTGTCCATTAACTTGGCAGTAATGGTGTTTACCGAGTTTGCTAGCGCATTTTTAAGCGTTCTCATTTCTCCGGAGTACTTGCCATCTGAATTCTTTGGACACCAGGGTTCAATGTTACCGTACTTATTTGCTTCTATACAGTTATATACATCCGGAAGCGAATCGCAAGGAGATAAATGCAATTGATCTATAGCGGTAGCATATACAAACGGCTTGAAAGTAGATCCAGCCTGTCTGGCACCCTGATAGACCTGATCGTATTGAAAATGCTTATAATTAATACCTCCTACCCATGCTTTCACATGACCTGTTTCGGGTTCCATGCTCATCATTCCGGTACGCAAGAAATGTTTATAATATCTAATAGAATCTAACGGCGTCATGATGGTATCTTTTTCTCCATCCCAACTGAACACGCTCATCTCTTTTTTTTCTTTAAAGGAAGCGCGTATCTTACTTTCGCTAATACCCTTTGCCTTCATCTCGCTCCATCTTGCAGACTGTTTCATGGCGCGTTCCATTATCCCATTTATTTCTTTTTTGTTTACATTGATAAAAGGTGCCGTGGCATTTCTTTTTTCGGTATTTTGTACAAAAAATTCTGCCTGCAGCTTTTTCATATGCTCTTCTACAGCCTCTTCTGCATATTTTTGCATTCGGGAATCTATGGTCGTGTAAATTTTAAGTCCATCCAGATAAATATTGTATTCAGAACCGTCTTCTTTTGGATTATTCTTAATCCACTTTTTTAGGAAGTCCTGCTGTAAATACATTCTGAAATAAGTAGCAATTCCCTCCCTATGTGATTCGGGATTAAACCGGATATCTAAGGGTAACTTTTGTAGAGAGTCCTTTTGTTGGACTGTAAGATATCCGTTTTTTTCCATTTGCTTCAAAACAACATTCCTTCGTCGGGTAACCAATTCTTTCCTTCTAATTGGATTGTAATAAGAGGAGTTTTTAAGCATCCCTACCAGAACTGCAGACTCTTCAATATTAAGATCTATAGGCTCTTTTCCGAAATAGATACGCGCTGCTGATCGGATGCCATCTGCATTATAATTAAAGTCATAAATGTTGAAATACATGGCAACAATTTCCTGCTTAGTATATTGCCTTTCTAATCGGGTAGCAATGATCCATTCTTTGATTTTCTGAATAACCCGCTCTACGATGTTATCTGATCTTTTGTCTGTGAAAAGAAGTTTAGCTAATTGCTGACTTATGGTACTGGCGCCTCCCTTTTGACCCAGAAAAAGTACTGCTCTTAGCGTTCCTCTTGCATCAATCCCTGAGTGATCATAGTAGCGTTCGTCTTCGGTAGCTACAAGAGCCTCTACGAGATGATCGGGTAAATCTTTATAGAAAACAGGAGTTCTGTTGTCATTAAAATAGAATTTACCAAGAGTTACTCCATCGGAAGATATGATCTCTGTGGCTAAATTAGTTTTTGGGTTTTCCAGGATCTCAAATGTTGGTAGCTTACCGAATACACCCCAGGAGGCCAATAAGAATACTAAAAGGATTGCCAATAAACCTGCTCCCAGTAATTTCCAAAACCACCAGATGTATTTTCTAAATCCTTTATTATTTTCAGAAGGTTTCAAATTCTTTTTCGCCATCTGTATTTTGTTTTAGTTTGTTGCGGCTTCAATGCCAAAGCCAACATCTTTTATGCCTTCTAATGCTTTTATTCCTTCTACCCTACCATTTATACGCATCGCATGCTGTATCTGGACGTTATACTCGCCATTTGCAGGAAACTTAATTTTTTCTTTGTACCATAACTTGCTTTCTTTGAGAGAAGTAAATCCGTTACCCAACCAGGTACCATCGGGAGCTGCCATCTCATACTGCAAAGTATCGACCACGCGATTACCGTTGGGGAAATTCATGTCAACAATTAAGAACAGATTGCTAAAGTTATAGTTTTCATCATTTCTGACATAAATAAACAAATCGTACGTTTTTACAGAATCTGGTGCATTAAAAGTAAAATCAATTTTATCTGCTTCCTTCCAACTGTCCTTGATGCTTACAAAAGATGAATAAACACTTCCTGAATTACAGGAGATACATATAATGATCAAAAAAATTAATAAAAGTCGCCTTGGCATTATTTCTGGGAATTCGGTTTCTTACGATAATTAGAGCGTCTCTTACCCCGATTCTTTTTTCTGCCCCTATTTTTCTTGGGGGTGTCAAACCTCGTTAAACTATCTTGTCCTACAACGTTCTCAAACTCTTTTTTGGTATTTGTTTCTACTAATTCTGATGCATATTCTTCCAAACCAGCAACCTCATCGCCCTTTTTGTTAACCTGAATGATCTCATTTACTTGTTTAACTGTGAGCTTATGCCAGTTCATACCGTCTTTTTCGTAAGCAAACCACATGAGACCTTTAAAAATATCTATTTTCTGGCATCCGGCTTTACCTTTTTGCGTTTTGAGACGAATATCTGTTTTTGGAAACCTGTTCAATGCATCTAGATAGGCATCTAACTCATAATTCAGACAGCACTTTAATTTTCCGCATTGCCCCGCTAGTTTTTGAGGGTTAAGAGAAAGCTGCTGGTAACGAGCGGCAGCTGTATTTACAGACCGAAAGTCGGTTAACCAGGTAGAACAACACAATTCTCTTCCGCAAGAGCCTATCCCGCCTAAACGGGCTGCTTCCTGACGAAAACCTATCTGCCGCATTTCAATGCGTACACTAAAAGCCTTCGCCATTTCTTTAATGAGTTGTCTGAAGTCTACCCTTTCCTCAGCAGTGTAATAAAAGGTAGCTTTCGAACCATCACCTTGAAATTCCACATCAGATATTTTCATTTGAAGACCTAATGAAATTGCCAGTTCGCGTGATCTTTTTTTTACCGATTCCTCTCTATCACGCACACTTGACCAAACATCTATATCTTTTTGAGAAGCTTTGCGATAAATTTTAGGAAGATTTGTGTCGCTCCAGTCTGTTTTCTTCTTTCTCATTTGAACTTTTACAAGTTCTCCAGTAAGGGTAACGATACCTACATCATGACCAGAAGCAGCCTCTGTTGCTACTATATCACCAATAGCAAGAGTTAAGTTGTCTTTAACTCTAAAAAAACCTTTTCTGCTATTCTTAAATCGTACTTCTACGCAATCGAATTTTTTCTGCCCGGACGGAAGGGACATATTTGAAAGCCAATCAAAAACAGTTAATTTATTACAACCATCGCTACCGCAAGTACCATTGTTTTTGCAGCCACGCGGTTGTCCGTCTTTTCCGGTCGAACAACTGCTACAACCCATTTTGTATATATTAATCGGCGCCAGTGGCTACCGAGTAAGATTCATAAATAATTTCTAAAAAGGTAAAGATACTATTATTTATTAAGATGCTGAATTAGCTTTTAGCAGCATTCTTATTCCTTAAATTTTAGTACTTCAGACCTTCCTTTCTTAAAAATATTATTGGGTTTAATTGTTCCTTTACGAAGTGCTTTTCGTTCTTCATAGGGCAGTTCTGAAATCTCCTTGCATTCTTTTGAGCAACAATTGTTCATCTTGCTCTTGCATTCTTCACATTGAATAAACAGAAGATGGCAGGCTTCGTTGGCACAATTCGTATGTGTGTCGCACGGATTTCCACATTGATGACAATTGGCAATTATTTCATCGCTAATTCGCTCTGCACGACGATCGTCAAAAACAAAGTTCTTTCCAACGAACTTATTTTCGAGTCCCTTTTCTTCTACCTGCCTAACATAATTTATGATACCTCCTTCGAGCTGATACACATTCCTGAATCCCCTGTGTTTAAAGTAAGCACTGGCTTTTTCACAACGAATACCTCCAGTACAGTACATCACTAATTTTTTGTCTTCTTTATGCTCAGAAAGATCATTTTCAATAATGGGTAGCGAATCTCTGAATGTATCTACATCTGGAGTAATGGCATTTTTAAAATGACCTATTTCACTTTCATAATGATTTCTCATATCTACCAAGACCGTATCGGGGTCTTCTATGAGCTCATTAAACTTGTCTGCTCCTACGTGAACTCCCTTGTTTGTAACATCAAATGTTTCGTCGTTAAGACCATCTGCCACAATTTTATGTCTCACTTTTACTTTAAGTTTAAGAAAAGACATATTATCCTGTTCTATGGCAATATTAAGTCTTACATTTTCGAGAAAACTTATACTATCAAGATGTTTTTTGAATCTCTCAAAATTATCTGCCGGAACAGAGAGTTGGCCATTGATACCTTCGCCTGCTATATATATTCGTCCTAAAACATCAAGTTCGTTCCAGGCAAGAAATAGATAATTTCTAAAAATACGGGTGTTCTTAATATGATGGTACTTATAGAAAGAGAGCGTTAGCCGGTCTTTACCTGCTTTCTCTATCAAGGCTGCTCTTTCTTTAGCACTTAAGTTATTGTACAGTTGCATGCTATACTTATTTTTAAGTTTAAAGAATTTTGGCAAAAGTATTATTTTAAAAGACTTTATACAAGTGATAACGCTTCTTCCAGCTTCCGGTGATAATAAAATACTGGGCTTAGTAATAAATGCACGAAGTCTTTCTGAATGCCTGTTTAAAAGTGTTGATTAAAACCAAAGAGATGCGTTGTAAGTAGTAAAAAGAAATGGTATTTTAGCCACACGTTAATTCAATAGAAAAAGAGTATGAGTTCTGAAAAAGATGCGAAATTAAAAGCCCTCAAATTAACCCTGGATAAACTTGATAAGACCTATGGTAAGGGAGCTGTAATGAAATTAGGAGATAGTGTTGTCGAGGATGTAGAGGTCATCCCTTCAGGGTCTATTGGTCTGGACATAGCACTAGGCGTGGGTGGTTATCCGAAGGGTAGAGTTATTGAAATTTACGGTCCAGAATCTTCGGGAAAAACAACATTAACCCTGCATGCAATTGCGGAGGCTCAAAAAGCCGGAGGTATTGCTGCTTTTATAGATGCTGAACATGCATTTGATCGTTTTTACGCAGAAAAATTAGGGGTAGATATTGACAATCTTATCATATCACAGCCCGACCACGGAGAGCAGGCACTGGAAATTGCCGATAACCTTATTAGATCTGGAGCCATCGATATCGTTATCGTAGATTCAGTTGCGGCACTTACACCCAAAAGCGAAATTGAAGGAGAAATGGGAGACTCTAAGATGGGGCTTCACGCAAGATTGATGTCTCAGGCACTTAGAAAGCTTACAGGTACTATAAGTAAAACAAAGTGCACTGTCGTTTTTATCAATCAATTACGAGAAAAAATAGGGGTTATGTTTGGTAATCCTGAAACTACTACCGGTGGTAATGCTCTTAAATTTTATGCCTCTGTCAGATTAGATATTAGACGCTCTACACAAATTAAAGATAGTGACGGTGGTGTAGCAGGTAATAAAACGCGCGTAAAGGTGGTAAAGAACAAAGTAGCACCACCCTTTAGAACTACCGAGTTTGACATTATGTACGGAGAAGGTATTTCAAGAATTGGAGAAATTCTGGATATTGGTGTTGAATATGAAATTATAAAGAAAAGCGGATCCTGGTTTAGCTATGGAGATACGAAATTAGGACAAGGCCGTGACGCTGTAAAGCTTTTATTGCAGGACAATCCCGAATTGCTAGAGGAGCTGGAACTCAAAATAAGAGAGGCGCTTAAAGCACTGAAAGACTAAAAGTTAAAGCCGGCAGATGCCGGCTTTTTTGTTTCTAACTTTCTTCTCAAATCGCCTCTTATCAAAATACACTCTCGCTACGCAACCTTTTGGAGGTTACGGCATCTTAATAGAAATATTAGTTTTATGAAGAAGATTTTTGCCTTGTTCCTACTTATTGCGGCTATAAGTTCATGTAGCCTTGATGACGATGCCAATTTTCATTTTGAGGCTGTTCCGGTTACTGGAGCTACGTTACCAGAGTCATTTGAACTAAATGAAACATATGAGATTAAAGTAAACTATATTAGGCCTAACAATTGTTACTTTTTTGAAGGCTTCGATTACGTGCGTACAGATGAAAATGAACGTACCGTTACTTTGATCACTTCGGTTTTTGACGAGAGAGGGTGTACACAGGACGCTCAGGAGGTAGAGGTTTCTTTTGACTTTATCGTTTTAAATACAGGAACATACACTTTTAGGTTCTGGCAAGGTACGGATGCAAATGGTGATCCGGATTATCTTATCGTAGAAGTTCCCGTAAACGAATAGCAAAAACCTTTACATTTTAAACTAAAACCAACACTTTGTGAGTTTAGAACAACTCATACATCTCTGTAAAAAAAGAGAACGAAAAGGGCAGGAGCAATTATACCGGCTTTTTTCGAATAAATTGTATGGAATTTGTTTGAAATACTCCAGGAACAGAACAGAAGCAGACGATAATTTACATGACAGTTTCCTTACTATTTTTAATAAAATAGAACAATACAACTTCAAAGGTTCTTTCGAAGGATGGATTTCGAGGATAACAGTTAATACGGTTTTACAGAAATATAGAAAAGAAGGTGTTTTTGACATCATATCAGATGATGTGCCAGATGAAGTAGATGTTTATGTTGAAGATCAAAATATAACATTACAGTATTTATTAAGTATCATACAGGAGTTACCAGACCGCTATCGATTGGTATTTACAATGTATGTTCTTGATGGATACTCTCATAAAGAAATAAGTGATCAGCTGAACATTTCAGAAGGTACTTCAAAATCTAATTTATCAAGAGCACGAATTATTTTAAAAAATAAGATTGAGGATTATCAATCGCAAGAAAAAATAAACTCACTTTAAAAATGGGTGAACAAAAAAATATAGATCGTTTATTCAGGGAAAAGTTTAAAGACTTTGATGAATCCCCGGATAATCTCATTTGGTCGAAAATTGAAGCCAGTTTAGACAAAACTGAGGAGAATAAAAGAAGAATTATTCCTTTTTGGTGGCGGTTAGGAGGTATTGCTGCTGCACTCGCACTGCTTTTTTCCCTAGGCTATTATTTTCTTAATTCTGATGTTGAAACTGAGCATATTCCTGTAACGGAAACACAGCAAGAAGACGTATTACCTGAAAATCCGGAAACGGAAACTAAAAAAGAACTCATTAAATCAGATAAAAATGCCAGTGATGCTATGGTCACTACAGGTAATGATAGTATTAAGAATGAGAAAAGATCGATTGAAGAAAATCTGAATAAGACGATAAAAGAAAAAGAGCATAGTAAAAATCCGTTTCCTTCCAGAAGTGATACCAAAGAAGCGGTTGTTCAAGAAGAAAATAAAAATGCGGTTGAACAAACGGACAAGTACAAAGACGTAACACGTTTTCAGGAGACCGTAAGCAAAAATGCGGTATCATCGCAAAATGAAACCTTTGAGAAGCGTACCAATGCCTCAGATTCAAAATCAAATGATAAAAAGTATGAGCTGATAAACAATCCTTCCCAAAAGGATAAAGCGATTGTTAAGAACACTGTTGAAACTGCCGTTGCCGAAAATAGAATGAAAGAAAACAACGTAAAGAAAGATACGGCAATATCAGAGAAACAGGTAGATGAAATAACAAAAAAACAGGAAGAGGTTGTGGTAGCCAAGAACGATAAAGAAGATACCAAAACTTCTATTTTCGATGCAATTGCAGAGAAAGAGGCTTTAGAATCTGAAAAAGAAGATAAAGAAGGGGTTGATGCACGATGGAGTATCAATCCTGCGGTAGCTCCTGTATACTACAATACGATTGGTGAAGGATCTCCTATTCACTCGCAATTTGCAGATAATTCTAAGTCTGGAAATATTAATATGAGTTATGGTATCAATGTTGCTTACGAAATTAACGATCGTTTAAGTATAAGATCAGGTATCAACCGTGTAAATTTTGGTTACGACACAGATGATATTGCTATTACTTCACAAGCACTTCAAGCAGCTCCTATAGCCACCATTAGCTATGCAAATACTACGGCCAATCTAAGGATAAGTGATCGCTCTCGTGGGAATCTTTCGCCTGATGTAAGTCGTGAAGTAAATGCCGAAATACCCGGTGTAAACGGTGTGCTTACCCAAGAATTGGGATATTTAGAGGTTCCTTTAGAGCTAAAGTATCGGATTGTAGATAAAAAATTAGGAGTGCATGTAATCGGTGGTTTCAGCTCGCTTTTTCTAACGGATAATTCCATTTCAGTAGCATCTGACGATTTGGTCACCAATGTAGGTGAAGCTAATAATATTAACAGTACCAGTTTTAGTACGAATATCGGTTTTGGGGTTGACTATAAATTATCAGATAAAATATTATTGAACCTGGAGCCCATCTTCAAGTATCAGTTAAATACTTTTTCGAGTGAAGATGGCGGTTTTAGACCCTATACTATAGGCGTCTATACAGGTTTGAGTTTTAGGTTTTAGAATTTTTAGTTGGTTAGGTTAATTATTGCTATGAGAAAAGCAATGATGAGAGAGAGGTCGCTTTTTAAGCGACCTTTTCTTTTTGAAATTTAATTAGCCGTTGTTTAATGATCTGGTGTACTTTCTCTCTTAATTTAGACTTATCTTCTAGTTGCATCCCAACCGTTGGCAAAAACTTATGAATCTGTACACGCATACGTCCCGGAGAACCTCCAAAAAAACGAAATGGAAAGCGTTTTTTATTATCTGCAAAGGAAATAGGGACAACTGGTATTTGATATTCGATCGCCAATCGGAAAGCACCATCTCTAAACTCGTCTAAAAGTACCGATTCATCTTCAGGAACTCCCCCTTCCGGAAAAATGCAAATGCTCAATCCGTCATTTAGTCTCGCCTGTGCTCTTTTATAGACAGCTGTTCTGCTTTGTGCGCTGCTTCGGTCTACCATTATACAAACTCTTTTGTAGAAAAATCCAAACACAGGTATTTTTACAAGTTCTTTTTTTCCAACAAATACAAAAGGGTTTGGAGAAGTGCGAAGCATCAACATTATATCAGTCATACTGGTGTGATTTGCCACTAGCATATAACTCTTATTCCTGATAATTTTCTCATCTCTTTTGATAACCGGAAAAAATCCCATTCCATAAAGAACAAAAGTTGCCCAGACATTTCGAGCCAGCCAAAAAAACTGCTTATAGAACTTATCACGAGAAGTCAATAGCAGAAGTATAGGAAACATGATAATAATTGGTATCGCTACTAAAACGTAAAACCAAACACGCCAAATCAGATAAAAAAGACTTCTGAACAAAAATATCATGCTGTCAAAAATAACAATTTTACCGAGGTTTTTAGTAATTCTTTTACCTTTGTGCCTCTTTGATAAAGATTGATATGGCAAGAATTTTAACAGGCGTACAAAGTACGGGAGTTCCCCATTTAGGGAATTTACTGGGAGCTATTTTACCTGCGATAGAAATGGCAAAAAATACAGCAAACGAATCTTTTTTATTTATTGCAGATTTACATTCGCTTACCCAAATTAAAAACGGGGTTCAGTTAAAAGATAATACTTACGCAACCGCTGCTGCCTGGTTGGCAGCTGGTCTTGACGTAGATAAGACTATTTTTTATAGACAAAGTGATGTACCCCAGGTGACAGAACTTGCTTGGTATCTCAATTGTTTCTTTCCTTATCAACGACTTACATTGGCGCATTCCTTTAAGGATAAAGCCGAACGACTTGAAGACGTTAATGCCGGATTGTTTACTTACCCTATGCTTATGGCTGCGGATATCATTTTGTACGATGCCGAAATTGTACCTGTAGGTAAAGATCAGTTGCAGCATCTGGAAATGACCCGCGATGTAGCATCTCGTTTCAACAATCAAATGGGCGAAACATTTGTTATTCCCGAAGCCAAGGTGCAGGAAGATACTATGTATGTGCCAGGTACCGATGGCCAAAAAATGAGTAAAAGCAAGGGCAACCTGATCAATATATTTTTACCCGATAAAAAGCTTAGGAAACAGATAATGGGTATACAAACAGACAGCACTCCTTTGGAAGATCCCAAGGATACTGAAAATGATACCGTCTTTGCACTTTATAAAATACTGGCGACCCCGGAAGCTACCGCAGAGATGAAAAGTAATTATGAAAAGGGGGGCTATGGTTACGGACACGCCAAACAAGCTTTATATGAGTTGATCATCGAACAGTTTGGTGAAATTCGCGAAAAATTCGACTTTTTTATGGGTCATCCTGAAAAAATTGACGAAGCGTTGGCTATTGGAGCTGGGAAAGCCACAAAGGTAGCAGATGGGGTTTTACAGAGAGTCCGCAATAAATTAGGATACTAGGTGCTAGACAGCTTCAAATAGCTTGCCTGGCAAAGGTCTTATAACCCCTTTTAATTCCATGCTCAACAACAAACTTGAGACCTGATGAATAGGCAGCTTACATTCTAAAGCTATGAGATCCATGAGCTCTTTTCCGTTTTTCAAGAGAAAATCATATACCGTTTGCTCATCACTGGTAAGTTCTTCGAAGAGCTGCTTCTGGATGGAAGGTTCGGCCATTGCAGGAGCTTCGATATCCCATCCCAAGATATAAATAAGATCGGCAGCCGATGTAAGCATATGTGCCTTTTGCGATTTGATAAGATTATTACAGCCAGTACTAAATTTATCTTCTGATCTTCCGGGCACCGCAAATACCTCTCGGTTATATGAGTTTGCTATTGCAGCAGTTACTAAACTACCTCCTTTTTCGGCGGATTCAATGACGATTGTCGCTTCCGAAATTCCTGCAATTATCCGGTTTCGTTTTAAAAAATTTTCACGATCTGGATTGCTGGTACTATGAAATTCGGTTAAAAAACCTCCGTTCTTTTCGATCCTTTTAACATAAGGCGTATGCACCTTTGGATACATCTGATTAAGACCATGGGCCAAACATCCTATTGTTTGCATTCCAAGACGTTCGGCAGTTTTTTGCGCAGTAATATCTACTCCATAGGCAAATCCGCTAACAATCACCGGGTTTAAGGGAAGAAGCTCTTCTAACAGACGCTCGCAGAAATCTATACCATGTCCTGTAACTTTTCTGGTACCAACTATGCTTATTACTTTTCTAGATCTCAGGTCAATATTTCCACGACTAAAAAGAAGGATGGGGCTATCCATACAGTACTTAAGTCTTGATGGATAGTTTTCATCTGTAAAAAACAGGTACTCAATTTTATTAGCCTCAATAAAACGTATTTCTTCGTCTGCTTTTGCCTGATAGACCGGATCGAAAAGATGTTCGAGTGTATACGTGCCAATCCCGTCGATTTTTAATAGATTTTTCCTTTTCTCCTTAAATACACCTTCGGGGCTTCCACACTTTTTAATGAGCCGCTTTGCATTGATATCTCCAATATTTGGAATAGTCTGTAGCGCAATCGTTGCTTTGAGGTCATTGTAATTCATACAGATCAACACGTATTGCTGGTAAAGATAAATTTTTCATCAAATAAGACTTTAATTTTTGTATGTTTTTTCTTTCAAAATACTGGAATACCCAGTTTGGAATCTAATAACGCTCTGGTTAGTTCTTGTAAACTAGACGGTTAAAAAAAAGCCGATTATCTGTTAATAAAATTTTAGCAACCTTCTTTTTCCCACATTAAAATTTTACAATATTTGTGGCAATGAGGGTAGAGAATTATATAAGTGACCTGTTGTATCGTTATCAGTGTGTTGTTATACCTGATTTTGGTGCTTTCTTAACACATCGAAAACCTTCGACGGTTCATAAGACCACCAATGCTTTCTATCCACCTTCCAAGAGTATTTCTTTTAATGAACAATTGCAGAACAATGATGGTTTGCTAGCCAGGTACATCGCCGATGTTGAAAGCATAGACTATGAAGATGCCATTACCAAACTTCAAAGTCTTGTTCACTTCTGGAAAGCACAGCTTGCCAAAAATGAGGAGATTGTCCTGAAAAATATAGGTGCTTTTCACCATAACGAAGAAGGCAGTATTCAGTTTGAACCTTCTTACCACTTAAACTATCATACGCCCTCTTTTGGGCTTAGCTCTTTCGTATCACCTGCTATCAATCGCGAAGTTCTCAAAGAAGAGGTACAGGAGTTGGAAGAAAAGGTGCCAGTACTTTTTACCCCTGAACGCAGAGCGTCCAGACCTTATCTCAAATATGCGGCTGTTACATTACTCACGCTTGCAATTGGTGCTACCGGATATATTTTCTTTAAAGATTATCGTGATCAGCAATTACAAATTGCGGAGGAAAAGGCTGTAGAACGCGTAGAACAAACCATCCAACGTGCTACCTTTTTTGATACTGATCCCGTCTTGTTACCTTCTGTACATCTAAATGTTGTAAAAGAAATTTCAAAATACCATATTGTGGCCGGTGCGTTCCGAATAGCATCTAATGCTGATCGAAAAGTACGGCAGCTTAAGGAGAAAGGATTTGAAGCTGAACGTATCGGGGTGAATCGATATGGGCTTCATCAGGTTTCCTACGCAAGCTTTTCTAATGTTCCGGAAGCATTACAGTTTCTGAGAAAGATCAAGAGAACTGAATCTCCTGAAGCATGGCTTTTTGTATCAAAAGATAACTAATTGACTATAGCACTCTCTGTGCATTATCTATTTTCCAATTTTTTCGTAAACTAGCCCAGGGCGAGCCCATAAGGCGTTTCTTTGAAACAAACGTTTAATTTTCAGGTAAGCCTTAGGATATTAGACCCTTTAGAGGTGCCAATAAATAATCGATTCGTGGGTTGTTATTTAATCGCTCCACTTATCTTTGCGAAAAATTTAATTTATGCAGTCGAAAACGCCATCGGATTCAAGAACTTTTATGACAGATCTGGTACTTCCCAGTGAAACAAATCCTCTAAATAATTTATTTGGAGGAGAATTGCTTGCCAGAATGGATCGTGCTGCAAGTATTGCTGCACGCAGACATTCCAGAAGAATCGTAGTAACAGCCTCTGTTAACCATGTAGCTTTTAATCGTGCGATACCTCTTGGAAGCGTTGTTACAGTTGAAGCAACTGTTTCCCGCGCTTTTAAGACTTCTATGGAGATTTTTATAGATGTATGGGTAGAAGACAGAGTTTCAGGTTCTAAAACAAAGGCAAATGAAGCCATTTACACCTTTGTGGCCGTAGACGATACTGGAATGCCGATTGAGGTACCTGTGCTAAAGCCAGAAAGCGATCTGGAAAAAGAAAGATTTGCGGCTGCCCTGAGACGGAAGCAATTAAGTCTAGTACTGGCAGGAAAAATGAAACCTGACGAAGCCACAGAGCTTAAAGCGCTGTTTACAAATACCGAAAATTAAAAACCGGGTCACAAAGACCCGGTACAAAACGCATCCTTCTTATTTCAGAAGGATCTTTTCATTATAAATACGCTAAGATTAGTATCTCGGACAGTAATAAGTAGGACATCCACCCAATCTCGAATCACACATGTGATTTGAGCATCCAGCATCTAATGTTTTTACCGGCTCAATGCAGGAAAGAAACCCAGATGCATCTCTTCCTCCTTTTACTTCTGTAAGATTCGTTACGGTTTGCTTCTTTAGGGATAATCCCTTAAAACTTTTTTTCTTCATAATAAATTATTGATTAAATTAATTCGAGTATAAACCTAATCATCTGTGAAGAAAATTCCTAAAAAGAAAAGTCGAAATTCATGAATCTAGCCATGGATTTCAATTTTTAAATTCCGAGACTTCTAATTTAGAGTTATCTTGTTAATTTATGGACAGGTGTAGGACACACATCCCCACTGTCCTGAATTACAAACATTGACTGAACAATCGGTGTCTTCACTGGTTACCGAGATTATTGCTGATCTCAAGCCAACACCACCCTTTACTTCCTTTAGATTTGCTACTGTTTTTTTCTTGAGAGATAAACTCTTAAAATTCTTTTTTTTCATGACTCTTGTTTAATTATGATGTAGGTCTAACTTAATAATTAATTAAGAATATTCCTAATATAACTAACTTATTTTGCGCACAGTACGAAACTTGAATTTTAATTACATCCGGTAGACCCATTGTTCTGGGTTCAAACGTTTGGTATCCTTATAAAGAAAGAACTTTAATTCTGTTTTACCGGAAGAAGGACTGGTAAAAATCTCCCCAAGTGCATCTTTGGAGTTTACTTTTTGTCCTTTTTTTACAAACACTTTAGATATGTTGTAATAGGTGGTAATGTAATTTCCGTGCCTGACCTGAATTGCTTTATTCCCATTTGGTACTGCTATGATTGCAGAAACCTCTCCTTCAAAAACAGATCGTACACTTGCACCTTTTTCAGTAGCAATTGTTACCCCATTGTTGTAGTGTTTTACACCTGGATACACCGGATCTGCATACTCCCCGTATCCTTTACTTTTTACGCCCTTATCGACGGGCCATATAAGTTTTCCTTTGTTCGATTCAAAATTACTGGCAAGTACTTTTGCCTCTGGTGTAAGCGCAAAAGTGTTCGCTTTGGTGCTTTTTCCTGCCTTTTTATTAGATTCCGCAATGGCCTCCCGAATTAGTGCTTCAATTTGGCGATCAAGTGCTCTGGCTTGTTTTTGTTTACGATTGAGTTGCTTCTTATATTGACTCTCGTTATTTCGGATAGTTACCAATAAATCCCGCTGAATCTCTTTTTCTCTTTGAAGTTTTCTTTGCTCTAACCGATTGTTCTTAGCGAGTGCTTCCTTTTCTTTGCGCTGCACGATCAAGCCCTTATTAAGCTCTTGCAGCTCTGCTGCCTTCTCTTCTATTTTCTCACCCTGTTCCTTTCGATACGCAGTATACTGCTTCATATACTGAAGCCTCTTGTAAGCCTGAAAGAAATTTTCGGAAGAAAGGATAAACATCAACCTGTTTTGACCAGATTTGCTTTGGTAAGACTTACGTATCATCTCTGCATAATCTTCTTTTAAAGCACTCAACTCTTTTCGTAAACGATCTATTTTTCGAATATTGTTATTAAGTTGCCTATTGATAAGATTGGCTTCTTGATTAGTGACTCTGATAAGCTCTTTTCGAACTCTTATTTTCTGATCGATCTCTTCTACCTGATCAATAACCGAACGCCGCTCTCTGATCTCTTTAGTTAATAATGAATTAATCTGTTTGATCTCATTTTGCAATCGCGTTCGTTTCGCTTCCAATGCTGCTTTTTCAGCATCTTGAGAACACACAGGGGTCATAATCACAAAAAAGACCAATAACGCCCCTAAAAAACGCCTGTATGTAGGGTTGAATGTCATTTATTGAGTGCAATCTCTTTATATCCTTTGGGTATAGAATAGGGAAAGGAAACTTTTTGATCAAACTCTACATTACGATATTCCAATGCAATTCTCACTTCCCTACTTTCTTCGAGCGCTGTTACCAGGATTTTGTCAGGAAAAACACGATCTCCAACTTTTTGATAGGTTTTGTAATTTACGTTGAGAATACGATTTTCTTCCGGTTGGGAGATTTGTTGCAGTGACATTTTATAATTTCTGGGTTCAAGAAGAAATAACCTCTTAAACAACGTATAATCTTTGGTAGGCTTTAATTCATAATTATTATCTGCAACGGCAGCTTTGAAATTTTCCTTTTTTAAATTAAAGATCGCCTGTCCTAACAACAGATTCTGCACTTTCTCAAAATCGAGTTCAGCACCTAACATATTGCTTATAAAACTAAAATCCCCGTCAAAATAATTATTCTCTAATTTATTGTAAAAACTAACCCTTTCCGGTGTGATTAGAACCTTTACTACAGAAAGTGTTGCGCTCATCCATATGGCCTTGTCTTTTTCCATCCGGAAACTAAGTCCGAAACTTTGCGAAGTATCCCCGTCATCGTACTCAACTTTTATTCTACCCCTAATGGTTTTAAAATTAAGTTCATTTACATAATGATTTTTCACAATAGCTTTCGCAGACATTTTTTTATCCGCGCTACCTATGGTAAGCACTTTGTTGCTCCCACAACCTGCTAATCCGAAATAAACTACGGTTAGAAGAAGCCATTTTACTATTGTCCCAGATATCCTCATTAATTATATTACTATAATCCTTTCTTAGATTTTCTATTATATTCTTCCGCTTTTTTTGTGTTGCCGAGTGCGGTATATGCTAAAATCATTTGTTCATAGATCTGATTTTCCAAGTCCGTATCATCTATTAAAAATTCTAACGCCATTTCAAGCGAAGAAATTGCGTCTTTATGTTTTTTAAGCTTATTTTTTGCTAATCCGTTTGCAAAATAAAATTCTGCCTGCGCAGGATACGTCTCAAGAGCTTCTTCAGTTAACTTCTCTATACTTTTATAGTCTGATAGTTTTGAAAGTTCTTTTATGTCATTCCTAATGGTTTCTAAAGGGTTTTCTATAGACACCTTTTTACTACTGTTATTTTCCTCAACTTCATTTTCTACCTGGCTATCGTAGTTTTTCATAGCCAATATACGAATGCGTTGATTTCTTCTTCGCGTTGTGATCCCTAATTCCTGGTCTAACTCATCAAGTAGCTTTAACGATTCGTCATAATCTCCATTTCTCATATAAAGCAGTACAAGATTTTCTTTATATCTGTTATTCTTGTCGGCAAGCTGTGTTGCCACCTCTATAGCTTTTCTTGTGTTATTTTGAGCTTCGTATACAGTAAAGAGCCCGTCCAAATACCATAAGTTGTTTGGCTCGGCGTTTAATGCTTGCAACATATAGTCTTCTGCCTTGAAATATTGCCGTAGTTTCAGATAGTTCTTACTTAGCTCAAAGTCTATTACTGCATAATCAGGCTTCAGCTTTTTGCATTCTTCGAGCGCTGTGATCGCTTTTTCATAGTTTTCGATAGCGTATTGCTTGAGTGCCTCGAAAAAGTTTTCCTGAAATTCATCTGTATATTCTTCGGTGAAAACGGAAGCATTAGGGCTTATTTCCTGAGCATAGCAAACCTCATGTTGAACCAACAACACAAAAAATACCGCCAGAATTACTCTTCTTGAGTTCAAGATCGTGTCTATTTTTTCTTTTTCACTTCAACAATTATTCCAAAACCGAATAATCACCTATACTGATACTGGTAAAGTTTCCATCAAAAAATGCGTGATTACCAATCATTGCATTATCTAAATTAGCGTTTTTTATGGTAGTATAGGTTTGAATTAGGCTGTTTTTAACTTTTGTATTCTCTATGATACAGCCGTCACCTATAGAAACATGAGGCCCTACTGTGGCATTTTTAAGTTGTACCTGTTCGCCTATATAACAAGGGGGAATGATCCTGGAGTTTTCCATCTTTACCTCTTCAGAGATCAAAGTGACTCCTTCGTTATGAAGAAAATCAAGCATTCGACCGTTTGTTTCTACCGTAACGTTTTTATTTCCACAGTCCATCCATTCAGATACTTTTCCGGGAACAAATTTTTTCCCCTTCATCATCATCCCTTTTATTCCATCGTTTATCTGATATTCGCCTCCGTGAATAATCTGATTTTCCAGTACGTAGGTAAGCTCTTCTTTTAAATCTTCTGCTTTCTTGAAATAATAGATCCCAATAACGGCAAGGTCAGATACTTTTTCTTTGGGTTTTTCTACCAAACCTTCTATTTCGTGGTCTTGATTTAGCTGAACTACACCATACGCTTCGGGATTTTCCACTTGTTTTACCCAGATCACGCTGTCTGCGGAAGCGTCAAGATCAAAGTCTGCTTTAAAAAGCGTATCGGCATAAGCGATTACACAGGGTCCTGAGAGCGATGCCGCTGCACACATAATGGCATGTCCTGTTCCAAGCGGTTTATCCTGATAGTAAATAGTGCCTTTTGCATCGAGGCTATTAGCAATAGCTATCAAATTTTTCTCTACGGCTTCTCCAAAATCTTCATGAATGATAAAGGCGATTTCATCAAGGTCTTGTTTGAGAACATTGGCAATATCTTCTACCAATCTATGTACTATTGGCTTTCCGGCAATGGGTATGAGAGGTTTTGGAACGGTGAGTGTATGCGGTCGTAAGCGAGAACCGCGTCCGGCCATAGGTACTATTATTTTCATCTAATCGTTAATTTCAATATTATACTTTTTTGCAATATCCAGTAATATGTCGAGCTTGCCTATTTTCTTAAGTTCTTCGTAAAAGAAACCAATATTTTTTTCGGCATCTGAAATATAAGGAGATTCTATTTCGCGGTAACCCAGATAGGCCTCAAACATGTTGTCGACTGCTTTTTCGTAGTCGCCTAATTGAAAATACATTCTACCTGCGCCATAAGGTCCTTCAGGATCTCCTTTATGTATTTCTTTAAAACGATCATACGTTGATGCGGCCTTCTCGTAATCTTGAAGAAGTTCATAAGCAACTGCCATATTCATTAAAGGTACTCTGCCATTGGGGTCTAATTTTAACGAAGTCTGGTAACATTCAATGGCAGATTCATAGTTGCCCAGCCTTCTGTGACATATACCCATATTATCCCAAGCGAAAGCAAAGTTGCGATCTTTTTTTACTGCCTTGGCAAATTGAACAAGTGCTTGCGCATATTTTTGCTGGCTAAAGAACTCACTTCCTTTTTTATAAAAGGCCATCGCTTTTTTGTTGTCGGATACTGAGTTCGTAAGCTTCTGATCGTCTGTCATCAGTAACTTCTTGGTAGCAGGACAATTTTCTAAAAGGTAATTCTGCAACTCTTTAAAGTTTTTATCGGTTTCGATAACTAATGTATCATTTTCATTAACTACCAGAGAATCTGTTGCTTCTATATTTTCAATACTTGCAATGGTATCATTCGCTCTCTTCACCATCTTCCGCATTAAATCTTTTGCCTGGCTAGCAATAATTTGAGACCTGATACAGCTGTTAACTTCTTCGGTTCGTTCTTCTATTGGTAAGTTGCTATCTACTTCTTCTATACATTCACATGCCTTCTCGCTAATCTGGTTTATATCTTCTTGTTGAGCAAATAAGAGGTGCATGAGAATAAACAGTAGTAAAAAAAAGATTTTTTTCAACATCGTATATGTTTTAGAAATCTGTATCATTTGATTCCTGTGCTACCAAAACCCCCTTCCCCTCTCGCAGTTTCCGTAAGAGAATCAACCTGCTTCCATTCTGCACGTTCATGTTTGGCAATGATGAGTTGTGCGATGCGTTCACCGTTCTCAACTACAAAGTCTTCATTGGAAAGATTTACCAGAATTACCCCTATCTCTCCCCGATAATCAGCATCAATTGTACCGGGGGCATTTAAAACAGTTATTCCTTTTTTTGCTGCGAGACCACTTCTTGGTCGTACCTGAGCCTCAAAACCTACCGGAAGCTCCATAAATAATCCGGTTTTAATGATTGCGCGTTCCAGCGGTTTCAAAACTACGGACTCACTCAAGTTTGCTCTCAAATCCATTCCGGCAGAGGCATGTGTTTCATAGTGAGGCAATGCATGAGCAGATCTGTTTATGATTTTTATGGTCATTTTCTTAAAAGTAATTTTTGTATTTCTTTCTTCTCATTAAAATATACGAAGCCCAAAAATAGTAAAAGTAAGCCAGTTCCTTTGATGAGCTCGCGTTCGAATACATAAAAGGATAACGCAGACAGTCCGATAGCCAAAACCAAGTAAGTTCCTATTTTTTTTAAATTGTAGGGAACAGGGTAGTTTTTTTGCCCTAATAAATAAGAGGTTAGCATCATAGTTCCGTAGGCCGCCAGTGTAGCCAATGCAGACCCTACATAACCTATTATCGGGATCAGTAAAAAATTCATTGTAAGTGTCACTAGCGCTCCAAAAACTGAAATATAAGCTCCATAAAGGGTTCTGTCTGTCACCTTATACCAAACAGAAAGATTGTGGTACAGCCCCAGGAAAAGATTGGCAAGCAGTATGATTGGTACTATAATTATGGCCTCCCAGTAAGCTTCGTCGGCAATTAGAATTTGCTTAAACAAGTCAATATAAACTACTACCCCCAGAAGTATCACAGCCGCGAATATGGTAAAGTATAAGGTAATATTAGCGTAAGTTTCCTTTGCATCCTTATTGGACGCATTACTAAAGAAAAAAGGCTCTACCCCTAATTTAAAAGCAGTTATGAATAACGTCATAAACACACCTAATTTGTAGCAGGCGCTATATATACCTAACTCCGATTTTGCAATAGCTGGCGGAAGTAATCTTTCTAATAAGATCTTATCAAAATGTTCATTGATGGCAAAAGCAATACCTGCTATTAGAATCGGCAAGCCATAGCGTAGCATTTGCTTTAAAATAGAGGCTTTTATTGTCAATCCTATTTTCCAATACAACGGAAGCAATAAAATTAGTGTTATAAGACTTGCCGCAAAGTTGGCAATAAAAATGTAAGTGATATTTGCTTCTCCTAAATACATATGGTTTAGAAAATGGTCTGCATCGCTTTGAATTAACGAAGGTAGCATCAAAAAGAAAAACAGATTCAGACTGAGGTTGATGATTACATTGAAGATCTTTAGAAAGGAGTATTGTAACGGTTTTTCATTGTTTCGCAACCACGCAAACGGTATAACCACTAAGGCGTCCAGAAATAAAATACCTATCCCGTAAGAGATGTACTCGGTCTTGACATTTATAAAATCTGCGATCGACTCACGAAAAGGAAAAGCCAAGCCTAGAAAAAGTAAGGATGAAAACAACAAGGTAGTTAATGCGGTTGCCTGCACTTCCCGTTTATTATCATTTTTATTCATGAACCTGAAAAAAGCGGTCTCCATTCCATAAGATAGTACTACATTGAAGAAAACCATATAGGCAAATACCAGATTTACCACTCCATATTCGTCGGTAGGAAGCTTATCTGTGTATAAGCGTGTCAGTAAAACGGTGAGCACGCGAGGCAGCACTGTGGCGATGCCATAGATAAAAGTATGCTTAAACAGTTTTTGAAGAGCGCTCAAAGAAACACCGGTTTACCGGCTAAAAGTATTGATTTAAAAGCGTTTTACAAAGCCTAGAATCCCTTTTTTACTGGTGCCGAAGGGTAAGGAACAGAAGGTTTGGGTTTCACATTACTAATTTTGTAATACTTCTTTTTACCCTTATGTGTATAGCTAATCACCGCTTCGTTTTCATTAAGTTCAAAAGGTATTTTTTCTTCTATGGAAGGGGGCTCATTCCCTACTTCCATTCTCGGATCTTCATGACTTATAATATCTTTCTTTTGATTGAGCTCGGTTTTGAATCTCGCCATATATAGATTTCCCTTTTCCGTAGTTTCCTGAATCAATGGGGCTCTTTTTCCTCTAAAGAAAATACTGTCTAACTGAATTTCCTCAGGCAGATTATCGACCGGTACGCCAACATTCACTCCGGAGCCTCCACCTTCTACGCCAGCTACCCATTTTTGAGAATATACGGTTCCCATAGTAAACGGAACTTCCTGTTGGAGCTTTTGTGAACCGGCACAATTCGAAAATACAGCCATAATGAAAGATATTAATAGTAGTTGTATAAAGGTTTTCATCGTTTTCATAATTATTTATTTAACAGAACGAAGGTCTTTTAGACTCCAGCTTTGTCACAGCTAATGTTCGTTTAAAGATACAAACCAAAAGTGATGCCAAAAAATAAAAAGCCCCACAAATCATGTGGGGCATTGAACTATTTTAGTATTATTTTTAAGCATTTAACGCTTCTGCACCACCTACGATCTCAAGGATCTCATTGGTAATAGCGGCTTGTCTTGCTTTGTTGTATGTAAGTGTTAATGCATCTCTCAGTTCTGCAGCATTATCAGTAGCCTTGTGCATTGCTGTCATACGTGCTCCATGCTCACTGGCAAAAGAATCGCGTACCGCTTTATAAAGCTGCGTTTTGAGAGACTTCGGAATTAAAGTGCGAACGATCTCAGCCTTTTCAGGTTCAAAGATGTAATCCGCATTCCCGGTTACCGTTTCATCAGATGAAGCTACGATCGGTAAGAATTGTTCGGTCATCACTATTTGAGTTGCCGCATTCTTAAACTTATTGTATACAAGTTCCACTTTATCATAAGCCCCAGTAGCAAACATGTTCATAAGTTGCTCGGCAATCACTTCTACGTTCTCAAAAGTAAGATCGTCAAAAACTGCATTGTTGTTATGTACTATGGTATAGCTCTTACTCAGAATATCATTCCCTTTTTTACCAATGGTTAGGAAGTCTACCTGCTTACCTTTATGAACTTCATTAACAAGACGATGTCCTTCTTTGATAATATTTGAGTTGAAAGCACCGCACAAACCTCTGTTTGAGGTAATTGCTACTACAAGCACTCTGCTCACTTCTCTTTCAGCAGCAAATACACTACCTCCGTCCCCGTCAAGAGATGCACTCAAGCTTTGAAGAAGTTCGGTAAGTTTATTTGCATAAGGACGCATAGCAGTAATGGCATCCTGCGCTTTCTTTAATTTAGCAGCAGAAACCATTTTCATCGCACTTGTAATCTGCATCGTAGATTTTACCGATGATATCCTGTTGCGTATTTCCTTTAAGTTTGCCATTCTTTTTTTCCTGTTGATTTAGAATGAAGAACTCCTCTTACAAATGAAAGAATTGTTCACTTTGATATCTATGCCTTATACTTCGCTGAAAGATCTTTCGCCACTGCAGTAAGTGTATCTGTAACCTCATCGGTTAGTTTACCTGCTTTTAAAGTGTCTAAGACATCTTTATGCTTTGTATTTAAGAACTCTAAGTAATCTCTTTCGAATTCCTTTACTTTTTCTACAGGTACATCTCTAAGCAAGTTTTTGGAACCTGCGTAAATGATCGCTACCTGATCTTCTACTTTAAATGGATCGTTTTGAGCCTGCTTCAGGATCTCAACGTTTCGCTTCCCTTTTTCAATAACGTTAAGGGTTGCAGCATCTAGGTCTGAACCAAACTTAGCAAATGCTTCCAGTTCACGAAATTGAGCCTGATCCAGTTTAAGCGTACCTGCCACCTTTTTCATCGATTTGATCTGCGCTGAACCACCTACACGTGATACCGAGATACCTACGTTAATCGCAGGACGTACCCCTGAGTTGAAAAGGTCTGATTCTAAGAATATCTGTCCATCTGTAATTGAGATTACGTTTGTAGGAATATAAGCCGAAACGTCACCTGCCTGTGTTTCAATGATAGGTAAAGCCGTTAACGATCCTCCACCTTTCACGATAGGCTTAAGGCTCTCGGGAAGGTCATTCATATTCTTTGCAATTTCATCGTCGTTAATAACTTTCGCAGCACGCTCTAGCAATCTGGAGTGTAGATAGAAAACGTCTCCTGGATAGGCTTCACGTCCTGGAGGACGACGTAATAGAAGAGATACCTCTCTGTAGGCAACCGCTTGCTTTGATAAATCATCATAGATAATCAAGGCTGGACGACCCGTATCTCTAAAGTACTCGCCAATAGAAGCTCCTGCAAATGGTGCATATACCTGCATAGGTGCAGGGTCTGATGCATTTGCCGCCACGATTACAGTATAAGCAAGGGCACCTTTATCTTCTAAAGTTTTAGCAATTCCTGCAACCGTAGAAGCTTTCTGTCCGATAGCTACGTAAATACAAAATACAGGTTCACCGGCATCGTAAAATTCTTTCTGATTAATAATGGTATCGATACATACAGTAGTTTTACCCGTCTGACGGTCACCAATTACCAACTCACGCTGTCCACGACCTACAGGGATCATTGCATCGATAGACTTAATACCTGTTTGCAAAGGCTCATTTACCGGCTGACGGAAGATAACTCCGGGAGCTTTTCGCTCTAAAGGCATCTCATAAAGATCTCCTGTAATAGGACCTTTACCATCAATTGGGTTACCAAGTGTATCTACTACACGACCAAGCATCCCTTCACCTACTTTAATAGATGAAATTCGCTGTGTTCTCTTTACAGTAGCACCTTCTCCAATTTCCTTTGAAGGCCCTAGAAGTACCACACCAACATTGTCTTCTTCAAGGTTAAGTACAATACCTTCCAGACCATTTTCGAATTCAACCAATTCCCCATATTGAGCGTTGGCTAATCCAAAAACTCGGGCGATACCATCACCTACCTCTAATACGGTTCCTACTTCATCTAAAGAAGCCTTGGCTTCGAATCCGGATAATTGTTTCTTTAAGATTGCTGATACTTCAGCGGGTTTAACTTCTGCCATGATAATTATTCCTTTTTCCCTTACTAATTACAGGGAACGTTATTGTATAAATTAATAAAACCTTTTATTTTTTCTTCGTCAGAAGAGTCGATTACTTCAAACACTTCAGTGAAAAAACACCCATCCAAATATTCTTTTAGGCGTTCTTTACCCTTTTTTAATGTAACACTTTCTAATTTGAATGCTTTTTCCTTATTACTGTTTTTAAATACCCATCCTCCGGAAGGTAATTCTCTATATAGACTTAATTTATCTCCGATCAATTCTTCTTTGAAAAACATATCTCTATCAAGAATCTTTTTTACGGAGCTTCCTAAATCTGCCAAACTAAATCCACTTTTCAATACATCCCAACCCTGATAACAAGACTCTGTACCATCTTCATTGTTGATACAAAATCTATATTCCTCTTCAGCCTCAAATTTTTGGTTTATCTCTTTTCCATTAGTCTGAATGTATCTTATGGTGACGAACTTACCCGCATTTTCATCTGTAACACCCTCAGTAGCAACGGTACCGTCTGGTTTGTAAATAACTTCAAATACACATGTGATTTTCCCTTCAATCTTACCTTCATTAGTAACCACATATCCCGGTTTTTCATAAATATTTGGAGAATTAGCAATTGCCTGCTCATATTCTGCCATTTTCAGGGCGTACTTGTAATCTGCTATCGCATTTTCAAGTGGATACCCCTTTATATAAAGTTGTTCTACCAACTCAGCAAAAAACACAGCTTTGGTCGCAGGTTGGAACTTATGACTTGCGCTGTATTGAAAAGATGAGCCCCCCTGAGGAAATTCGGAATGGGGATTTACCGTATACGTATTATTGCCTGAATAAAATGCCTCAGCCACCAAATTTTCATCAAGATCATAGACCCTGATTCTGGCTCCGGGTGCCTCTTGTCCTGGGGCTACTATTTTACCAATAACTGAAGATGTATTATCCCCTTTTGCTTGTTTAGTTACGACACCATCATTTGCTACCTTTATGCCAAGTTCTCCTGTGTAAGCATTATTCAACTGAGTAATTTTCGTAACTTCATCTGCCAGCGATTCATACCGACTGGTAAGATCTGGTCTCTTCTCTGCAAAGAATTCGTCTATTTTAGCTTGATCAAAGCCTTTAGGACCAATTAGTTCATATTTTTTAATAAGTAATTCTGCTACCGCCTTTTTAGTATTCAAGGTAAAGGACATAAACTCAAAGTCAATTTCTGTATCCTTCGATGTATCTCCATTCGAAACCTTTAACCATTGTTTTTTGTCTTCGGGAGTAATATCGAGCACTTTATATTCTACCTTAAGCACAGCTTCAGAAGGATTATCTAAGCTTGATAGTGTATAAATCGACCCATTTGCTTCAAAATTCACTACCTCCTTTTTATCTATCAGAACCTTTCCATTTTTAACTTTTACTTTTTGAGCAGAAGTTAAAAATGTAGCTAACAAAAACAAAAATGCCAATTGGTATCTCATAGTAAATCTCTACTTACTTTATTGAGTCTTTAAAGCTCGCTCTATATTTTTTAGGCTTGAAGCAATACTAGCATTGTATTGAAGATCCCCTACCCGAAGTACAAATCCTCCAATAATACTTTCATCTATTTTATTCTCCAGTGTTACTTGCTTTCCGGTAAGTTCTTTTACCTTCGCCAGAACTTTATCTTCTAGTTCTTTAGTCAAGGGAACAGCGGTAGTAACCACTGCAGTCTCTTTCCCTTTTAACTCATTAAAAAGAATAATATATTTTTCGGCTACCAACCCTAACATTTCAATACGCTTATTTTCCACAAGTGTATTGAAAAGCCCTTGAGTAGCAGGGTTAATATTGGTAAAAACCTCTTTCAAGGCAGCTTGCTTTACATCCGATTTAATTACCGGACTCTGTAAAAACTTTTGAAGTTCTTCATTTTTACTAATAGTGGTAAAAATAGTCTGCATATCTTTCTCTACAGACTCAGAAATACTCTTTTCCTGAGTTAGAGAAAGAAGTGCTTTTGCGTAACGTATTGCTGCTCTGCTCCCTGCCATTCGTCTTTTAGTTTAATGTAACGTCACCTAAAAGGTCGTCTACCATTTTTAGTTGTTTCTTCTTGTCGGCCAATTCGCCTCTCATCACTTTTTCGGCTATATCAACTGAAAGTGTAGCTACCTGATTTTTGAGTTCGGTAACCGCTGCTTGCCTTTCGCTGGCAATGGCCGCTTTGGCTTGCTTGATCATTTTATCAGCTTCAACTTGAGCCGTATCTTTAGCATCTGCAACGATCTTCTCTTTCATTTCACGTGCCTCCTTAAGTAAAGCTTCGCGTTCTGCTCTGGCTTCTTTAAGAATACGCTCGTTATCAGCATTAATATTTTGCATCTCTTTACGAGCCGCTTCTGCCGCTGCAAGTTGTGCTTTTATAGATTCTTCCCGACTTTTCACGGCACCTAAAATAGGTTTCCACGCGAAACGTCTAAGCAAAATCAATAATATAATAAAGGTTAATGTTGACCAAAAGATCAATCCAATACCGGGATTTACTAACTCCATAATGCTTTCATTTTAAAATTTAAAGATTGCCAGCCGCAGGCAATCCCTGTTCGGCTGACAATTTTTGTGTTTTACAACTTATTTGATCAAACCTACAACGATCGCAAAAAGTGCAGCACCTTCTACAAGTGCAGCTGCGATAATCATGTTTGTTTGAATTTTTGAAGTTGCTTCAGGTTGTCTAGCGATAGCTTCCATGGCTCTACCACCAATTAAACCGATACCGATACCGGCTCCTACTACTGCTAATCCTGCTCCAATTGCTCCCATGAGTTAAAAATTAAAAATTAAACAATTACTATTAATGATGTTCATCTTCCTTCACCGCCAAACCTATAAATAAGGCAGACAGTAATGTGAAAATATATGCTTGTAATAGTGCCACTAGTAATTCTATACAGCTCATGAATAACACGAAAAGTATAGATACAGGTGCTACTAATAGTGATTTAAATACAAAGATCAATGCTGTTAAACATAATATGATGATGTGCCCCGCGGTAATGTTCGCGAACAAACGTATCATAAGTGCGAAAGGTTTGGAGATCACCCCTATGAGTTCTATAGGTGCTAATAAGAACCGAATCGGAATCGGTACTCCAGGCATCCAGAATATGTGTTGCCAATACGCTTTGTTAGCCGATATGTTTGTGATTAACATTGTGAAAACAGAAAGCACTAAGGTTACAGCTATATTTCCGGTAACGTTTGCACCACCCCCAGGAGGGATTGGAAGTAAACCAAAAAGGTTGTTCATCCATATAAAGAAAAATACGGTCAAAAGATAAGGAAGGAATTTCTTGTACTTATCTTCTCCGATGTTAGGTTTGGCAATATCATCTCTTACGAAAACCACCAAAGGCTCCAAAAATCCAGAGATTCCACCAGGCACGCTTGATTTCTTGTAGCTTCTTGCGGCAGCCGTGAATAAAAGGAATATCAATAAAGACGCCAGAAGCATGGAAGCTACATTCTTAGTGATTGAAAAGTCAAGTGGCTTCTCATTTATAGGATGCCCCGCTTCGTCCATCTGAAGTTCCCCTTCGGCATTTGTTTTGTAGATTTTTTCGTGATAGATCTTATAGTAGCTATCTCCCTTCTGGACCACTTTATGACCGTGTTCAAATTCTGAAGACATAAAAACCTTAAGACCATTGTCCCACAAGATGATAGGTAGTGGTATGCTAATGCTGTGACCATTATAGTCTGCGAGGTGCCATTCATGAGCATCCATCACATGCTCCATAGCTAGCTCTTTTAAGTCAAATTCTTCTTTTCCCTCAGGAGATTCTTTTGCTGTGCTGCTTGCTGCACCTAACAGAGGCAGACATGCTATGACCAATAGTAATAAGATACTGATGGGTTTCCTTGCTATCATCTATTTCTTTTTTTAGAAAAATCTATGACCCTAAAATTTCCGTGCAAAGGTACACATTTAATTGACATTTAAAACAAAAAAATCAACGTTAAAAAATATGATCTGAAAATAGAGATTGGGCTTATTTGGATTTTAAAATTTTAATTGTAAAACTGGTCTCTACAATGAGATACAAAAAATAGGGAATAAAGAAAGCGATTACATCGGGTAAAGCAGATTTTTCTTTATTAGCGATCACAGGCCATAGAAACAACACGGCCGCCATCATTTTAAAAAACCCGAGTGCCATAAATGCCATTCCAGCTCTGTCTTTACTGGTTTTATAGACGTAAGCTACAGCCAGATATACCAGAATTGTTGCTACCACATAAAAAGTATACATAGCAACGATCCCGTAATGAAAAGAAAATTGTGGAAGCAAATAGGTCGTTACCAGGTAATGTGCCAACGCCAGGGCTAACGTAAACGGAATAAGCGCTTTTAAGAAATTGATGAATTGAGAATTGCTTGCCTCCATAAAGATTTCATAAAAAAACCCGCATAGCGGGAATTCATTTCAATTATTTTAGATTGGAAACCTGTTTTATGATCAGGTACAATGCTATAAAAACCGAAAGCAAAGATAACACAATCGTATAAACGGAGTACTTATTAGGATACTTTTCGTCTAGTTTTATACCTGCAAAAGCTCCTGCCCCTATAATTGCAATCATCTGAAAAGCAATGCCGGAAAGCTTTGCGTAGTTATCCAGCTTGTTTTTCGGTTTTTCGCTGTTGTTCATTTTTCAATACTTTGGCAGAATTACCGCCACTTCTCATATTACAAGTCGCGTTGAAGGTTGCTCCGGGTTCTATGGCTAATTTAGCGACCACTACATCTCCTTCTATATTTGCGGTTGTTTTTAAGGAAAGTACATTACTTACAAATAATTCACCAGAGAATTTGCCTTCTATATCCGCATTTACACATTCTACTTTACCGGTGATGGATCCTTCTTTTCCGATGACTACTTTACCGGAAGTTTTAACGCTTCCGTTAAGCTCTCCATCTATTCGAAAGTCACCCTCGGAAATAATATCTCCTTTGATTTTTGTGTTTTGGCCAATTCTGTTTGGTTGACCGGATACGTCTGTAATCGTTGTTTTTTTGTTCTCTGAAAACATAGATAAATAGGTTTAAGGGTTAAGTGATTTAGACTGTTCCAGATACGCCTCCAAATTTTTATGCACCTGTACAGTTTTATAGTTCTTACTTAAAATTACAAAATTCTCATTACGAATGCGATAGTCCTTGTTGTTTTTTAACAATTCTGCAAAGCCAAGGGCCCTTTCACTGCTTAATAAACCGTGTACTACCACAAACAACATATTAGGATCATAAATGTCTTTTGACAATTTTAATTTGCGTTGCGGCTGGTCTTTAACTGCCTGAGTCAGTTTTTCCAGTAACTTATTCACAGCAGTAGTGTCTGTTCTTTGTAGCGGAAAGATCAATTTCCATTTTGTATTGTCGCTACCCGTCACAAAAGCGGGGTTTGCCAATCTAGCTTCGGCATCTTCAGCTATACGCTGTGCTTCTTTACCAATTATATTATTAGGATAATTTAAAGCAATATAATTTAGTCCTTTTTTATAGCTTTCAAATCCGTAGAGTTTTCCTTCGGCATTGGTCTTTAGCATTTCAAATTTGGGAGCAATGTCTTCTCCCGTGAAAGTTCTTACGTGTTTTTCTGCTTGTTGAATTACTTCTTCATATTCCTGCGCCTCATACCGTTTATAGAGTGCTGTATATAAAGCTTCCGGACTGTTAGCATCCTGCGAAAGTATCGCTTCAGGATTTTGTAAGATCTCCGCATAACGGGAATTAGGATGATTCGTGATGATCTCTCGCTTCATATTAAAAGCACCAGTCTCATTATTGGTGATCTGATAAATCTTATAGAGATTGTATTTAGCAGGCAGTACCAGCTTTTCTTCGGGTTTGTTGGCAAGAAGCGTTTCCAGTTTGTCTGCCGCCCGATCGTACTCTTTGTACTTTTCTTTATAAATTAATCCTAATTGATAGTACGCAAAATCCCTTTCCTTTACAATGCTATCTATTTTTTGCGGATCGCTTGGTAGTTGATTCAGGTAGGTGGCTACTTTATAAAGGTCTTCTGCTGCAGTGGCACCGGTCGTATCCTGTGCTACCACATTGATTTCACTTATAGATGTTTTATCAGATAAGCGCCAGTTGTCTTCTAATACACGGTCTCCCCAACGTTGCCGGAACTCATTTTTTCCATAGGAAACCGTAGTATTGTTATAGAAATAGAATTTATCTCCTTTGTTGTTCTGGCTGTTATTTCCTGTTCCTGACAGAGCGATACCCGTCGATGCTTCGCGCGCTTCTTTTTCCTCCTGTTCTTTTTTAAGAGCCTCTTCTCTCGCGATCAGTTCGGCAATATAAGTCTCGAAATAAGCAGTGCGTTCGGCTTCCGGTAAGTTCACAAGGTAGATAATACTGTCATTTTCCTGGGCAATACCTTCGTACTTGATGACATCTTCCAGGTTTTGTCTCTTTTTGAAAGTTCGACGATATTTACGTGTATTCTCTTTGAGGTTTGTGAGCGTACTGTCGTAATATGCTCCTGCTTCCTTATAACGAGATGCATCAAAGTTCAAGATCGCCAGGTTTTCATAATTCAGTGCATTCAAATACCGGTCGGGTGACTTCTTCCGCAGTGACTTATTGAAATAATTTACTGCGAGGTCTATGGAATCATTATCTAAATGGTAGAGTGCGATCTGTCGAAAAATACGATCTAAAAACGGCCGGTTTTCCCGGTTTTCCTCAAGTTCTGTGAGCGTTTCAAACAACAGGGCTTTATCTTGTGTTTCCGGATCAAAATTAGCCGCTTTTTCAAGGTACGCATTTATCATATAGATCCTTGGAGATTTACGGTTGAGCTCGATCACGTTGTCAAACGCCATGTTTGCGCTGTCTTTATGGCCTAATTGATTGTACAGCTGTCCAATGATGTAATTGTACCTGCCTTTTTCTTCATTATCCCGGGTATAAGCCTCGGCGATGCGTAGTTCGGTAACAGCACTGTCTAAAGATTTTAGATTGATGTAAGCCTGCGCCATCATGGCTTTTGCATCTGCATAAGTCTGATCTTTCAGGTCTTCCTGTCTAAGCAAACGCTTTAAGTTTTTAATCGCGACCTCTTCATTTTCCAATCGAATATTCACCTTTTCCCGCCATACTTTGGCTTCTCCTATTTTATCACTGTCTGGATATTTATATAGAATATAGTTGAAGGCTTCTAAAGCAGGAATGAAACGTTGATCGTAGTACCGAGCCTTACCCAATAAGAGGAAAGACTCATCGGTTTGCGGATTGCGCTCCCTGTCATTAATATTCATACTGCGCTTTTGAATAGCCTTGGTGGCTTTTTCTTCGGCACGTTCAAAATTGGCATTTTTTTGTGTACCGGGAAGTACGATCTCTTCTTTAATCTCCATACGCTCTACCGGAAGAATTTCCCAGTAGTCATCTTTATACGTCTCAAGTAAAGTAGCCTTGCCATCTTCCAGTGCATTATTTCCATTGAATAAGACGTTGTACTTTGTATTAAGTGCATGCCAGTTTCGGTTGATAAAACTGTTCTTTTTGGTAGAACAACTGCACACCAAGAGAATTCCTAAAGCAGAAAGTATGTAAGACGACTTCTTCAAACGTAAGACTTTGTGTTTGTGATAACTCGAAAGTTATCAATTTAGTATTAAAAAGCGATAAAAATACACTTCTTTTCAGGCAAAATTAAAAAAAGCCCGAAAATTCGGGCTTTATGGTGTTTTTTTAACTTTAGATTTTTGCTAAAACTATTATTCAGCGATAGTGGCCGCAAAGAATTCTTCCAGTTCTTTAAGTGTCTCTGTAGAGGTATTGATATCTTTTACTACTTCGCCTTTTTCCAGTACTACGATACGCTCACAAACTTCAGTAACGTGTATGAGATCGTGGCTGGATATCAACACTGTAATATCTTTATCTTCTGCCAACTCTTTAATAATTTTTTTAAGACGTATCTGAGTAGTGGGATCCAGATTTGCAAAAGGCTCATCCAGAATGATCACTTCCGGGTCTCCGATGAACGAGGCGATGATCCCTGCCTTTTTTTGATTTCCCTTAGAAAGGTCACGCAAGTATTTTTTTTGACCGATGACCTCCCCGTTAAAAAACTCTTTGTATTTATCCATTAAAGCGTCAATGTCGGCTTTATTTCTACCACGTAACTCCCCAATAAAATAAAAGTATTCTTCCGGAGTGAGATAGCCAATAAGAAAACTTTCATCGATAAAAGCAGCGGTGGTGGGTTTCCAGGCCTCACTTTCATTCACTTTTACATCGTGATTTACTATATACCCACTAGTAGGACGAATAAGATCAAGAAGCAAACTAAAGAAAGTAGTTTTCCCAGCTCCGTTATTCCCGACCAAACCAAAACTCTGTCCTCTCGGAATTTCTAGGGATTCAATATTTAAAACCGTATTTGAGCCGTATGTTTTTGATAAATTTTGTGTTGATATCATTATTGTATTTTTTAGTGGATGGTAATTGTTAATCTCCTGTTTGTTTGAAGCCATTGATCATGGCATATTTATTCTTTCGGTACGATTTGACAACGATGTTCATCAAAGCATCTTTCGCCAGCAACCCTATAATTCCCAACCCAAATAGCACCCCGGAAGCGATAGCTCCCGAAGTAAACTTATATACTACGTACCATATAAGAAGCGGCAATAGCATTAATGGGATGCTTACAAGCCATTGCGCAGCACCTGTGCCCTGATAGTTCATAAACGGACTCTTTTCAAGGTCTATTCGTTTGCGATTGAAAGAGCCTGCATACATTAATACCGGAATATTCACTCCAATATTATACATGGCACAGGCGGTATTCAACCAAAGTATGTGCCAGCCAAAATATACATAAGGTGTGCTTAAGATGTAAAGTACGATTACGCTAAAGGTCATCAAAAAGATTTTCGAATTCAGGTATTTTCGAAGCGGAATGTTTTGTGACATCATCATTGAGAAATAGCTGCTATCCCAAGAGGGGATAAATTGCCCGAAATTGATCATAAAGATGCCGGTCACAAAAATACCTACAAAAACAAACATTGCCGGCATCTTGGTATGGTATACTTCCTGCGGATAAAAAATGAGTCCGTAAGCGAGTAAGATCAATGCAAGGTACACGGTGGTTTTAGGGCGCTTGTTACGCCAGATGAGCTTAAGATCTTGCTGTAAAAAGGTTCCTACTCCGCCAAAGCGTTTGGTCCATGCCAGATCGGTGGTAGTAGCTTCCGCCGTTTTTGCCTTTAATGAACTGTCGAGATAGAAATTGGTTCGCAAAAAGTTGTAATTCCAAAAATACAGCCCTATCATCAAAGCAAAAGGAACGAGGGCAAGTATCGGATTAGCAACCAGCGCATCCATCCATCCGCCTACAAGTTCACTGATTTTAAATACTTCAAAATATTCAAGTGCAGCGAGTACAACGCCGATCCCTACAAAAGGTAAAAAGCCTTTAATATTTTCGGCAAACTTCTTTTTGATGAGAAAATTGGCATAATTGGCAACCATAACCAGGCAAAACATGGCAAAGATCCACCCTGTCATATTTAAAGCTCCATACCCTCCTTTTATCGCACAAATAACTCCGAAAGGAACAATCGCAAGTAGCGGCATCAAGTTAAAGAAGGAAACAAAAGCCCTTAACAACACGTAGTGCACTACACTTCCTTTTTTTACCGGAATGGTCATCAGCGGTTTGATATCCATTACCGGAAGCGTCTGCATAAAAAATCGGACAAAGATCTCAACTGCCAGCCACAGAATCACAAAACTATTTACCAGTTGTAAGGGGTCTGAACCCGGTATTGTTTTTTTAAGAAGCGGATACAATCCAAAGCCGAGTCCCAGAAAGATAAATGCAAAATACAATGCCAGAAAACCCATGAGGATCTTTAAGCCAATGCTTTTACCTACACTGGCCGATCTGAAAAACGATTTCCACTGTAACGAGATAAAATGTTTGAACATAGTTGAATAGAATGGTTGATTTTGTAATGTTAGTATAAATGTAAAAGGATTTGTTACAAAGCCAAGCCCAATTTCTTATTTTTGAACTTAAAATTGTGATCATGGCCGATTTTCATTCCCTCTCCATAAAAGAAATAAAGCGTATTACTCCTAATGCAGTAACTCTCACTTTCGATATACCGGAAGCTTTACAAAGTGATTTTCAGTTTAAAGCCGGACAATATATCACCATCAAAAAGGAATTGGACGGTACCGAACTAAGAAGGGCCTACTCTGTTTGCGTTGCACCGGAAAAAGGAGCTTTACAGGTAGGTATAAAAAAGACCCTGAACGGTACTTTTTCCCGTTATGCAAATAACGACTTGAGTGCAGGGGATGTTTTAGAAGTGCATCCGCCGGAAGGTCGTTTTACTTTTTTGCCTGACGCTTCCAAGAAAAGAAACATCGCAGCATTTGCTGCGGGCAGCGGTATTACCCCGGTCATGAGCATCATGCATACCGTACTGCGAGATGAACCTGAAAGTACTTTCGCATTGGTCTATGGAAACAAGTCGCTTACCGAAACCATGTTTTACGAAGATATCCTGGAGCTGGTAAAGCAATATCCCAATCGTTTAAATGTACACTTTATCTATAGCCAGTCTCAGGAACCCGAATGCTTGTTTGGGCGTATTGAGCGTTCTACAGTGAATTTTATATTAAAAAACAAGCATAAAGGCGAGCAATTTGATGCGTATTATCTTTGTGGTCCTGAAGCAATGATCGATACGGTTACTGAAACGCTTACCGATAATGGCATTGCTAAAGACACCATTAAATTTGAGCTATTTACGGCCCCAGAGGATGAAAATGCAGCAGTTTCTGTGGAGGAAGGAAAAGTACAGCTCACAGTACTTGTAGATGATGAAGAAACCTCTTTTGTGATGAATAAAAAGGAGCGTATTCTCGATGCGGTGCTTAAAAAAGATATTGATGCGCCCTACTCTTGCCAGGGAGGTGTTTGTAGCAGTTGTATTGCCAGGGTTACTAAAGGCAAGGCAGAAATGGTGCAAAACCAGATCTTAACCGATAGTGAGATCGAAGAGGGCCTCATTCTTACCTGCCAGGCGCATGCAGTAACAGATACGTTAGCCATTGATTATGATGATGTGTAGCTTGTTTTAATCTTTTCTTTTTTCATTGTGCTAAGTTTCGGAAGTTAATATCATAAGTATTGAATGCGTCAACAACCACTGTCTTCGCGTTGCTGTACTTTGCACCTTGATCATTAACATCTCATTTCAAAACCGCATTAAAAATGGAAAGAATGGATGTTTCTCAGCTACCGCTCAAAAGTCCTCTCCTTAAGCCTTTAAATATCCTTTAATTAATTGTCTTTCAATTATTTGAATAAATAATACCTCTAAAAACACTTATTAAAATTCATAGAATCTGAGGAGGTATCATGCAGATGCAGGCTCTGATTATAGCTAAATTCACACAAAGTTTTAATAACTCAATTAAATTTCAGTTTATGAAAAATATGATGAATATCTGCATAGTACTATTGTTATTTACCGGAAGCCTGTTTGCGCAAACAGATAATACTGCATTGATCTCCAAAAAATGGGTGATCAATAAAGAAGCAATGCGTCCAGTGATTGCGGATTTACTAAGTACAGACCCAGAAACCGCTGGTTTAAAAGGTGCCGCCAAAGAAAGTGCAATTTCTGAAGGACTGGAAAGAATTTCAAAAATGAGAATTGAAATGCAAGCTGATGGTAGTGCGGTAATGGCAAGTGCAAGAGGTGAAGACAAAGGCACCTGGAGGTTCGCAAATAATGAAACCGTACTTTATACTAAGCGTGATGGAGGTAAAGAAAATAAATTTACGATCAAATCACTCACTGAAAATGAATTGGTGATTGTATCTGTCAATAAAGTAAAGCTTATTCTAAAGAAAGCGTAGGTATTGTTTAAAAAATAAGAGTACTGTATTTCTAATTTATCGGTGTTAGAAAATAAGTACTTACCGAGATGTACAATTATTCTTTTTGAAACCAATCAACCAGGATTTCCTTCATACCTGTTTAGAGAAATAATTGTACTTATAAAGAGTCGTTTAAACGGCTCTTTTTTTATTTGTACAGCTTAATGCTGAGTTACCGCACAAATCCTGTAAAGGCTTTTAATAAATCCGCCTTTTACAGTCTCCTTTTTAAGATTGGAAATTGTTTTCTTCTGTAAACATAACAGTTTACGGCTTTTTTGTTTTTTCATGTTAAAACGTTTTAGATTGTTAATAAATTTACTTTCAACAAAATAGGTATTTTTTCTTTAATTCTAGATGTCTTTTTAGTAATTGTTTGATATTATTATCGTAAACTATAAAAACTTTTGGGACTAAGTGCTTTCAGAGACATTTGTACCGCTAGTGACTGCGTGTGCACTTCTTCTAAGGTTCAATGCAAGGCTTCAGCTACTTTTTCAGTTAAAATCAAATAACTAACATCTATCGAATGATGACGCTTGTAATACTTGAATATCAGAGAAATAATTATATGCAGCAGAAGGCCTTTAGAAAGGGTTAGGGAGATTGACGAGAATTTGTTGCACTAGGGTCTAGATAACTGCGGCCCCTCGCCTTCTCAGGTGAGTACTTTTCTTTGATAAATGAGATAAATCCTCCAGAAAATTTCTTTTTTAATTCAATACGTGAGTCTAATACATTACAATCCGAAGGATTAGAAATGAGATGATAGATTAGTGCCAATCTTCAAATGAAGACTACCCTTGTAAACTCCACTCAAAAACTAGGGTTCAGATTAACCTAAGTTTCGAGTGCCTTATCCTGCCTTAGTTGTACTTACAAAATTAGAATGAATTTGGATGGATTTTCATTGAAAGCTAATTGATTATTAACTCTTTTTTTAGTATCAATATATTAGATCAACCAAATTATTTCTGTTTAAACGTAATTAGTTACTTTTTGATAAACTTTGTACGCAGCACTCCTGTTTCTGACCTCAATAACAGTAAATATACTCCCTGAGCAAGTCCAGATACATCTAGTGTTGTTTCTTGCTGATGACCTAAAATAATTGGAGGTAATAATAATTTGTTATTAAGGTCATAAATTTCAATTTGAGTATTTTCATTCTGTTCAGATGGCAAACGGATATTGAGCAATTCGGTCTGTACAGGATTTGGAAATATAACTAACTCATCGAAATTAACCAAATAGTCTAATGTGCCTTCACATGCCAAAGTTGTTTTTATTCGAAGCCGGTCACCACCTCTAACGGGTATTTTTAAATACCGTTCATTAGTTATCAAATAGGAAAGATCATTTACAAAAACTGTGAAAGGAGGACTTCCACCGTCTAGGATTACTTCCTGAATTAGTTTATTATCTAAAAATAGTGTTTTTGAACGACCGGAAATAGATTCGGGGGCTCCTACATTTACACTAAAACAGCGACGATAATCAGGATACTCGGGAACTCCCAGACAAATCTCGTAATTCCCTTCACTTAAACCTTCCAAAGTGTAGGTATTTGTAAATGCAACCGTATTATTTTGAAAATAAAGAATGTAGTCACGCACCTGAACAGCAGATATTAAAATTTGCCCATTCTTTCTGTTTACGCATGTTTCATTGAGAATTTTAATAGTAAAATTTGTGGTAGGCAAACTAAAGGGTAGCTCACAACCGCCTGAATCTACAGCTACATTCTCTGAAGTATTAGGACATTGATCCTGGAAATTTAAAACTCCATCATTGTCATCATCTTCCAATTGCTGTACAGAACAGCCTTCTGTATTTACTGTTGCTCCCTCCTCACTATTGGGGCATACGTCTATTTCATTATTAATACCATCGTTATCCTCGTCTAATTGATTTTTTGCACAGCCTTTACCGTCGACCTCTTTATTTGGGTCTGTGTTCGGGCAAGCATCTATCAAGTCTATCACCCCATCACTATCTGAATCTGTAAAATCACCACTTGCTGTAATAGACGAAGGGATAATATTGTACAATTCAATGCCACTTTCTAATGTTCGATTGCTAAAGAATAATTTATCATCTGTTACCGTAAAGTTATCATAATAGGACAAATTCGTTAATGCTGCCCCATTAACGATTTCAGGATCTAGTTGATAAATACTTCCAGGCTCTCCGGTTGTAAAGAAAAGATTTGGAATGGATTTTGTATCGGGAAAGAAAAGGGCTCTTCCAAAACATTCAATATTATCGGCAAAGGAGCGGACCTCGATATTTTCTGTCACCATTAATGTACCCTCTTTTGTACCATCGCTTCTCCATAGTTGCACTATGCTTCCCTCATTTGAAGTTTCAAATTGTTTGACACCAAAGTAAATATAGTTACCACATTCATTTAAAATTATTATTCCCGGACTTTCAAAGCCAGTTTCCTGATCTAGTATAAGAAGCTTTGTTCCTTCTGGGGTTCCGTCAGATTTAAAATATCCTCTTTTCCCCTCATTAGGATCTCCATTCCCAAATCCGATGGTGGCTGTAAAATAAAGTTCTTCATTGTACACCTTAGCGGTTGTAAGGTCATCCCCCAGCCCATCCTGATAAGTACTAATTACCCGGGTTCCTTCTGATGTTCCATCTGATGACCATAAATTAGCAGATCCATTTCGAAGCGATCCCATCATTAGTTGCTCTCCAACTCTTCTTAAAAATGTCATTCCAGGAACGGAAGCAATTTTTAAGGTCCCTGTCTCCGTGCCATCTGTTTTCCACAATCCAAATCCGTTTTGATCAAAAGCCTTGAAATAAATGGCATCTTTATATTTCACAAAGATTCTTGGAGAACTGCTTCCCCCAATACGTATATCTTTAATTTGAAAAGTACCGTCAGAAGTACCGTCAGATCTCCAAAGTTCGAATCCAGATCCTCCATCTGCAGCAAAAAACGCAATATTATCAATCACAGTAAACAATTGCTTTACATCATTAAAGGATAATCCACTTTCGGCACCCGGCTTTATATCTTTAACCAAATAGGTGCCATTACCGGTGCCATCAGATCTCCATAATTCGGCACCATTAATTCCATCATTAGCTACAAATAGAACTACGTCTCTAACTTTCGCTGTTTCAGATAATCTATCAATTGCATCTCCGGTTAAATTAATTCTTTTAACCAATTTGGTGCCTTCCGGTGTTCCATCTGATTTAAACAATTGTCTTCCCGGAACCTCAGAACTGTTTGCACCAAACAGTAATTCCTTTCCGAGAGAAGCTAATGGAAATGGAAAACTACTTTGTCCGGTATTTACATCAATAATTTCAGCTACATTCTCTAATGTCCCATCGGTTACCCATAGTTCATTATTCTCACTATTTATTTTAAAAGCAGGAAAATAAGTAAGCCCATTAAAATGAAAAAAAGATGCCTCAAGAGAAGAAATAAGACTTGGTCTAAGCTCATTAGTGATTTGAAATGTTCCTGTTGCCGTACCATCACTTCGCCAGGGTCTTCTATTACTAAATGAAGGTACGTCTAAGAAATAATACATTAATGAGTTCTCTTCATTCAAATACAATTGAGGTGTATATAACGTATCGTCATCAGGATTAAAATCCCCTATCATAACGGTTCCGCTTTCTGTTCCATCAGACTTCCACAATTCTATTCCATGAGCTCCATCATTAGCAAAGAAATAGATTGTTTCTCCAATAGCTACCGCATTAAAGTCGGCTGAAAGACTTCTTCCATTAGAATTTATATTTTTTACCATTACAGTGCCCTCTGAAGTTCCATCTGTTTTCCAAAGTTCTGTTCCATTCAGATTATCTGAAGCTTTGAAATAAACGGTATTACCCGTACTTACACCCAAAAGATCACTACTACTTGGAGCATTTCCCGGATAAATATCTCTTAACAATTTTGTTCCTTCTTCCGTTCCATCACTAACCCAGGGTTCATTCCCGTTTTCACCATCATTTGCGTAAAAAACAAAGGCATCATTCATTGTCAACACTCTGGGGTTAATAAAGGCGAAGCCGTCTCCCTCTATAATATCTTTCACCATTTTGGTTCCTGATTCTGTCCCGTCGGTTACCCACAGCTCATCGTTAAAAGTATTTGAAAATTTGGTAAAAAAATAAAGTTTATCCTTAAATAAGAAGAAAAAATCCGGATTACTACTTCCCGTAGGATCAATATCCTTTAAAGGAAATGTACCCGCTTCGGTCCCGTCGCTCTGCCAAAGTTCAGTGCCAATTTCGGGATCTCTGGCAGAAAAGAAAAGTTTATTATTAAAGGAAATTAAATCAAAAATATCTGATGACGAATTGGAATCATTTTGACGAATATCTTTCACCATAAAAGTACCTTCTTCTGTTCCATCACTTCGCCAAATTTCTTCATCATGAGTTCTATCATTTGCCACGAAGAATAAGACTTCTCCCACCATTGTCATCGATCTTATTTCTGATCTGGAATTACCCGGATTAATATCTTTAACAAGGTAAGTTCCATTCTGAGTACCATCTGAAAACCATAATTCTCTGCCTTTTCCCGGAGACTCCGCGGTAAAGAAAAAACCGTTAGATGTTTTAACAAAATCCTGTGGAAAGCTCCCATCATTAAAGTTTAATTCAAGTAAGGTAGTTTCAATGGGTACAGTTTGACTATAGATGGCTAATGGCAGGCTAATAGCCAACAAATAGATAATGGATTTAAATTTGATCATTTTTTTCTTCTATACTTTAAAGATGCAAAAAGTAAATATAAACTCTTGATTCTTTAAAATTCAAAGATGAACTACCTTTTTAATCGACAATCATCTGTTAGTGACGATTGGCTTTTCTTATATCTCTTAAAATAACTAAAAAGGTATCTTTATTTTATCTCCCAATTTTGGTTGCGGAATCCAATTCCAGTAATCCTCATTAATAAATCGTCTTTCTGCGGTATAAAAATGGGCTCTGGAGCGTTGATTGGCTTCGAAGACGTTTTGTACTTTTTGCTCATATTGCTCTAAAGCTGTTGTATCGCCAGTTTTAATTTTTATGTGCGCATCAGCGGCTTTGAGTCCACTATAAAGGGCGAAGAAGATGCCTTGTGAAGACAGGGGATCAAACGACAGGGCAGCATCACCCACGGCGATCCAATTGCTTCCGAATACCCTGCTTGCTTTGGAGACACTGGCGTCTCTGGCTTTGATGTCTTCCAAAAAATGTGAGGTGTGTAAATTATAGTTTATAAGGTGTGCGTTGTTGGCTTCCTGTAAATAGGATTTAGGATCTTTTACAAAGCTGGCGACGGTTTCGGGTAGGCCGTGAAAGGACAAAACGCGACTCCCATCGGGTAATCGGGAAGTATACCACCAACCATTGGCAACAGATTTAATGGTGGTGGTGCGGTCTTGGTCTTGTAGATTGGGATGCAACCAGCATACGGCTGCCATCTGCGGTTGAAATTTAATGCGTTCTACCCCGAATTGTCGGGTGACGGCTGCGGCTCTTCCGGTGGCATCGATAAGCCAGGGAGTGTGGATGGCTTCCGGTAGGTTTGCTTTTTGGGTTCTGAAGGTGAGGGTATGTAGCTCGCCGGATGCAATGTTTCCCACTTTTCCGCACAAAAAATCAACGCCTTCTGCAATGGCCTTCCGCCGTAAGGCTGCATCAAATTCATGACGTACCACATGCCAGCCTCCGCCTTCGGGATTCCGTAAGGCATCGGTATAGGTCCATTGCTCACTTCCCCAGGCAGATCGATTGGCAGTACAGGCTTCGTAGCTGTACTTATTGAGCAGTTCAAACAAATCATTAATACCTAAACCTCGCAACAAGCGTATACTGGCACCGGGGAGGGATTCCCCTACCTTGCGTTTGTCTTCTTTTACAGCATCGATCATCGCCACTCGTAGTCCCTGCTGCCGCAACCTAAGGGCTGCTGCGCATCCGGCAGGGCCTGCTCCAACGATAATCGTATCATAATGCAAAAATGGCATTAGTTACCGCGGCGTTTGATCGTTTCAAATTCGTTGCGTTGCTCTTCACTAAACCAGCCGGCTTCCTGCAGCAATCTGTCTGTAGGTCCTAACTGATCGTAATTTTGTAGTAATAATTTGTGGGCTTTTTCAAGCTCGGCACCTTTCTCCTTGGTAAGATTCTCTACATAGAGAAGTTCAGGTAGCCAATCCATATCATCAGGTCTTGGAAGGGCTTCTATTATACCCATTTCGCCAAAGTGTTCGATCATATATTCCATTTGCTCGGGTGCAGGATTGGCAGCCGGTAATTGTCGCAACCAGTTCGCACGGTTTCTAAAGGCTGCTACACGTTCTTCATACGACAGCGTTTTATCCATTAAGGTTTCATAATCTACTCTGGTAAATACCTGATTGGGTACGCGTGCGGGCCAGAAAGTCGGCAAATAAGGGTCGTATTCCATATCGTAGCCCGAACGACAGTAAGCGGTATCGCCCTGCCACGGAAGTGCCATCCATCGGGTGAGATCGCCGGGGCCCTGTTCGTAAAGCGGACCGTTCATTGCCATCACATTTTCGGTGGTCAGGTTAGGTCCGTAGGATGGATCGGTTTTACCTGCAGCTCGTAGTTGCAAACGATAAGGTGCGCGATACATGGAGGCGTTTCGCATGGGCCAGGTAAGCTCACAACCGGGGTGGAAAGCATCCGCCAGGCAAAAATGCATATTCGCCTGATCGAGCATACCTGGTTGTTCCTGTAAGTTGATCTCATCGAATTTCTGATACTGGTTTCCGGTGGGATCGTAATCGGAAATAAAATTCCCTTCTACCCAGGCTTCTAAAATATATTGATAGAGCGACGGAAGCTTGAGATAGGTGCTCGGTGATGGTGGTTCGTTTGGATCGGGATTGGTATAGCCGAAGGCATCGCCATAGATCCACGGCCAGGCGCCTTCTTCTACGGTCTTGCTGTTCGCATTCCGGAAGCTGTTAAAAATAGTGCGTCGCAATTCTCGATTGGGATCGGGATACAACGAACTCACCGGCGCTTTGGAAAGCCTTTCAAGCAACTCGCCATCGGAAAAATTCATTGGAGAGCCGGCACCAAACATGGCGGAAAAGCCCTGGTTGACCCATTGCAATTCGGTGAGTCTGGAAAGGATGGGTTTTACGTGCTTTACAAATGAAACTCTTTTGGGTAGCGGAAGCATTCCGTTCGCCATATACACATTCTGCTGTAAATCGTTCATCGTACGCCAGCCTACGAGGTTGGGTGCGTAGTTAGGCGGTGCGGAAGCAACCCAGGCAGGATCGGCTTCAAAAACTTTATCCCCTACGGTTACTTTCGCTTTAACTGGTCCGTCGGCGATGTCATCATACCATCCGGCAGCATTGTTAAAGCTGCTGGGCTTGGCAGGATCAAATACGGGTTGGTTGGACGGACTCGCAGAAACGCCAAAACCGGGCATAAACAACAATCTACCTACAGCATCGGTACGTAACTGCCCGAGTTGTACCTCGGTTCCCTGAAAGCTTCCGACCAGATTGTAACTGGAATCGTTCATATTGATGCCCATGATCTTTTTCTCTCCTGGATCGATCGCCAGCGCATTACGGGCACTGCCTTTTACATCAGGATTTCGTAAGGGTACAGTGAGCTTTACCGTTGCCGGAATATCCATGGCTGCATCAAACTCATACCAGGCTGCCTTTTTGTTGGCGACATGAACCGCCCATTCTACTTGAGAGTTGGTGGATTGCTGTACCTCAGCAACGACATCTCCATTTTTATCATACCCATAAATACGGAAGCGGGCCGCCTGTCGTTTAATGGCTCCGGCAGCATCACGGGTATCTCCGAATTTTACGGGTTCGGGGTTCAGCACTTCAGGACCGATGTAATAATCGCGGGTGGAGTTCCCTACCCGGGCAATCCCGATCCCCGGATGAATGCGCACATGGGTAATGGCATCGATCTGTTCTTTGGTGAGCGGTTTAGGCTTCTCCTGTACAGGGGGTTTGGGTTCGATACCGGTAAACGGACATTTCGGATTCCTGATCTCGGGTTTACCGGGAGCAGTCGGCTCTTCTACAGGCTGTCCATTCATCTTTCGGCGGTAGTCAGCACTGGCTTTGTAGACGACTACTCTCGCCTGGGCAACACTGCTTTCCTCGGCGGGTTTGTTTTCCAACGGAGTGCGTCCGATATTAAAGGCTAACCAGTCTCCGTACGCTTTTCGTTCGGGTTTGGTGATATCTTGTTTTTTAAGGGAAATAGTCGCTACTTTTACGGGAACAGCTTCCTTTTCGTTCCAGATCACGGTGGCTTTATCGAGCGGATAATGTTCGTCAATATACGCCTCGCTCATACCATCTTTGGTGGTAGGGCGCTTTTGGATATAAATATCTAAACTGGCAGGTCCGGAAGCCATACGTCCGGCCAAATCTTTCGCCAGAAAATCAGGATCGTTGATGTCGGGTTCTTCGAAGAAAGTGGAAGTACCGGGGCGGAGGATGTATTTACAATAACCGTCCCCTAGTTTGAAAGGCACCACACTCCAGAGCGAGGTATCAAATACGGAGCGGATGGGCTTTGCCATCGCATCCAGTAACTCGTTGGTGTTAGGTGCATTTTCCTGAATCCACTCGTCAGACCAACCTTCAAAACTGGCTTTGGTAAAGTTGCACATATCGGTTGCCGTATCGACAAAGAAGTTGGGTACGTTTTGCAGGAGCAGATCGGCTGTTTTGCCTTTGGGATATTTGCCGCCTTTCTTTTTAGGTTCGGTACTGTCTACATCAAAGATCTTAATCCCGATACCTATGGTACTTTTCCAGTCGGGTCGCCCGTCGGCTAAATCCGACGAATAGCGTACATATACCGGATGCTTTCCCGGTTTCGCGAAGAGTCCGTGACGGTAGTCTTTGGTGATCTTATCGTCTTTAAGGATTTCTATTTCTCCGTCGATAATTCCGTGCGTTCGTAAAAAAACCGGGCGTCTTGCGGGGCACTGCCCTTCCATAACGACCCGTCGTTCCTGGGTCATGGTACAGAACATATGTTCGAGGCAGGCTACGGGATCTTTACAGTCGCAAGTGGTAAAGAACTTTTTATAGTCTTTTTCTTCTTCGTGTTTCTTTTTGGATTGTGTACGTTCGTCGTCGTGATAGAGGCTTTGCATTGGGTTTGGGTTTTTGGGTTTGTTTGGTTTATTTATTAGTTATGTTCGTCAGTTCGCGTAGTATTCTGGCAAAACCATCCCGAATTGAATCGGGAGTATCTAGAACTCTTTTAAAAATCAGAACTTCGTCGCTTCTCGATACAACCGCCTCCGGCAGGTCACTCGAAGTGACGTAATTCTGTAAGCTTAATTGTCTCATTTGGACAACCTAATCAAAGCTAGGAAATATTTGTAGGAAAAAAATGCGTATTTATACGGGGTTTAGCTTCGCTCAGCCGCCGATATAAGGAGGTGTTTTCAGATATTGTGGCTTCGAGTCACCTCAGCCACCTGAGCTTCAAGCGACCTCAGCCACCGGAGCTTCGAGCGACCTCAGCCACCGAGATTTGATTATGTTTTGTAATAAGGTGACTTCGAGAGCCTCTGTCACCGGACTTTGAGTATGCTTCGAAAATCACTTCGATACGACTCGGTGCGAGAGCTCAGAGCAGGGCCTCAGTCACCGGACGAAAAGAACGTTTCAGTCTTATGAGCGAAACTAGATGTTAGGACCCTGAGGGTCTCGAAGGGTCTTTGACTTCGAGACCCTCAGTCAGCTAAATATTTCGACTGCTCATCATATAACTTATAATTAAAATAAAGTTTCTGAGGGGGCTGAGGCCACTCGAAGTCCCCCGATATGGATGTCATAAATTAGCATCATTTTTTTGGCAAATCTCTGTATGCTATTGACAATTCAGGTAGTTTATTATGCGCGCCATTAATCAAAGCCTCTTTTTTCGCCCGACTCCAGCCTTGAATTTGCTTTTCTCTATTAAAGGCGTCGTCTATTCTTTCAAACTCTTCTACATAAACGAGTTTTACCGGAAGTCTCTTTTTGGTATGGTTGGCTCCATCGCCCTTTTGATGTTGTTGTAATCGTAATTCTAGGTTTTTGGTGCTTCCGGTGTAATAACTTCCGTCAGCGCATTCAAGGATGTAGCAGTGGTTAGGCATGGATATTGTTTTTGGTTCCGGTGGGTTCGACTCCGCTCACCCACCCATTCATGTTTTTTTAACTAATCAATAACATCATTTAAACAATAGGTTTGCCAATGTTTGGGGATTGAACTTAAGGTTGGTAGCTTACTAGTTTAAAATAGTAACCATCTTTTTGTGCCATTGGTTTACCTTCCTTTACCTCAGAAAGAGATATATTATTAATCTGCCAGTTTTGACTTTTAAGTTCATTTTTAAGGCTCGTTACAATCTTATCAAAATATTCACTTTTTGCAAAAGCTTTTCCCCATTTCAAAACCAGATAATATTTTTCTTCTAATTCATGAATGTCAAAATCGTAAAGCAAAATCCCTTCTGCAATTTCTTTATTTTTATCTAAATCGTTTAATAATTGGTTGCTGTTGGTTTCAAAAAACAGTTGAATTCGATGTTCAATACCATTTTTGAAATTATCATCAAGTTCCTTAAGAGCATGCTCTTTCTTTCTTAACAATAAGTTCCAGTTACGAAAATCATAAAGCATAGGATAATAGTTAAATTCTGTAATTTCTGCTAGCCTTACAAAATCAAAGTAGGCGTTTAAATTTTCATTGTCAAAGCCTCTAGCAAACGTCACATAATTAGCATAACTTTCAAAAATATCTATTACAATATCAGAAAACCAATATGCGATTTGATTATTAAGCTTTATATCAAGTAGTTGTAAACAAAGTATTTCTGAGTTTCTTTTTGTCCAGAATTTTTTAAATAATTTATTAATACTTGATTTGCAATCATTTATGTTTTTTAAATTATTGTATATAATAATCCAGATTTTATCATCAAAATCCCAGACTTTATCTTTGTGAATTTCTAAAAACTTTCTAAAGTAATTGATAGCATAAAATTCGAAATCTTTTTCATCCAATGTCCAGTTATTATTTAATTGTTTACTTCGATAAACATACCAAATAATTTTGCTTTTAACCACTGGTTTAATTTGTGTACTCTCGAAAATATTCTTCCTTAATAAACTTTGTAAATGTTCTTTCTCTGATGGATTTAAATCTAATTCTAGAAATATTATAAGAAATCTTTCTAGCAAAAACAAAAGTTTGTCTATAGTAGTAAATTCTGTTAACTCATTTTGCCTAACTAGAAAAGTAAGCTTTTCAATACAGTTGATAATATAAGCCTTATCATTGCCTTGATAATATTCAAAAAGTTTAAAAATGTCTCTCAGTGAATCGATGTTTTTTCCTTCCAAAAATTCCATGATTTCAGAGTCTTCTTTTAACATCATTAATTCATTCACCTCTTGCTGTGAGACTAATATCATTTCAACTCTTTGTTCCATCAGAGAACGCAAAATGGTAATATTCCTAATAGAGTTAATTGCTTCTGGTTTATTTTCATTTCCAAATAGATAAGCTATGCTTTTAATAACCAGAGGCTCCTCAATTTTTTCAATTTGAAGCATCTCAAACAAATTTTTAGATTCATCAAAAATTTTGTAAATCTTTTTCAATTTCGATGCTGTCAATAGCTCTTTTGATAAATTTTGTCTTTCTGAGGTATTTTCTTCTAGTACTAAAGTTTTGCTATCCCCTCCTATTTTTAAGACTTCGTTTCGTTCTTGATTGATATAACTAAGCACTTGCGGAAATCGAATCTTGAAACAAATAAAGTTTATAAAATCTTTTAAATCGCATTCCTTACCCGTCCATGAATATTCTAAACGAACTTGATTTGCCAGACGTTTTACATCCCGATAATTGGTACAATAATCATTAAAAAGACTAGTAGGATACTGTATGGCATCTTCTATAGACATTTTAAGCTCGCTAGAGGTATCGATATATGCATCCACAAGTTTTATAAATTCTTTCCGAAGGTCCTCTTTAGGGATTTCCGGTAAATAAAATTCCTGTTGAAAGAATTTATCAATAAAACGGGCATTAGAAATTTCTCCTTGGTCTTTTAAGCGTCTCACGACATATTCTTTATCCATCGCTACTGCAAATATCAAGTTGTGAAAGTCGGCGGTATTGCGCAACAGCTTTAACACTTCCAGTATCTCCGTCGTACGTAAACGGTCTAGATCATCTACCAGGATCACTACTTTTTTACCTAAATCTTTGAGCAGGGTATCTATGGTGGCATAAAGTTCTTCGGCACTTTTGCCGTGCAGGGAGCTTATGGGTTTTGCTATAAAGCCTGCAAGGTCTTTTTTGGTATAAAGGTTCGTGAGTTTTTGAGCATATGCTAATAGCAAAGAGCCTAGTTTGCCATGATAGTTACTTAAAGCATTGCTGAGCATTAAGAAGAACTCTTGTGCTATTTCATTTTCATTGTGATTGCGGTAAGGGGAGAATTCTAAGACTAATAACTCTTTTGGCTCCTTATTATGTGAATCAAATAAATTTTTAAGTTGCCATTTGATTTTTGCGTTTTCCTTTTGTATTTCCTTCTTTACAAAATTAAGTACGGAAGATTTTCCGTTGCCCCAGGGGCCAGTTAAGCCCAAACTTAAAGCCGCCGAATTTTGCTGGTTTATAATAGCTTTTGCAAGCTTGTCTCCAACTGTTTTATGTGGAGAGGATTCCTCAAAATCTTCCAGGGTTTCATCGGTTAAAATATCATTGGCACTTTTAGCACCTTGCTTAAGGTAAACTCTCATTAAGGAAATAACATTGAAAAGGGGGGCTATTGTAAACAATCCAGTTGGTATCCAAAGCAACCAAAGTTGCTCGTATTTTGTAAAATAAAAAGGATGAAAGTAGAACTCCTGCTTTTCGAAATAATAATAGTATAACGAAATACTCAATAGCGTTGCAGCTACCAACCATTGGCTAAAAGACACACGGTAGCCTTTTAAAATTTTAACGAGCCAGTAAATGCTCCATCCTAAAGACACTAAAAATAAGAAGCCCTGTACAAATGGTGGAAATACTTCTTTTGGTTTAGTAAGGTATTCACCTATAAATTGTATTTGCCAGGATAGGGTAAAGAAAAAAAGGAAGCACAGTCCTGTAATTAACAAGATTCTTTGTTGTGTAAAAATCTCTTTTGCCTTTTTAATGAACCAATTCCTTTTTTTGCTTGCCATCTAAATATTTATGAGTTTTTGTTTTATAGTTAGAATACAGTTGCCACATTATTCAAAATTGATTCAACTTTGACCATTATTGCTATATGATTGATTAGTCCAAAAAATAATTAAGAGAAGGTAAATACCTTACCAGTTCTAAAAATGAAACGTAGTGTTGGAGGGAGTTTAAATATAGGTATTTTCTTTGGATCTTGTTTTTGGGAAGCTCGTCCCTATATATGGTAATTCCTTACCTTATTTTTAGATCTAATTACTTGATATGGTTATAGTACTGAATACTCTGATCATCACACTTTTGTTCCCGATTCTCTTGAATTCATTCAACAAAACGCTCATCTACAACTATAAAACCATAAGATACTTACGGGAAGACAACGAGTAATGAAAAATCTTACTTTTTAATTTGTTTTTTCACTTTAAATGATCTTAGTTTATAACCAGCAAACCAATATTATTTCTTTTTAAAATAGCGAATGTTCTTTTAAAAAGAAGCTTAACAACCTTTAATTCTATCTGCATCCTAAGAATTGTATAAAAAAGAATTCTATTTGGGGCATTAAGATCTATGAAATTTCTTCTTTGTTTTATTTTACTCTTATCCTGCTACTATGGAGTTTCCCAATATACAGTATCAGGAGTCCTAGTTGACGAAACGGAAACTCCCGTTGAATTAGCAGAAATTGTAATATATGATAGTGCTCTAATACCTTTACGAAGTGACTTTTCTAATGCAAAAGGAGAATTCGAGCTGGTCCTAGAAAAGGGTTTTTATAAAATAGAAGCCCGGTTAGTAGGTACTATCTTATTTGAAAAGGAGATTATGCTTGCAGATCATACCTATCTGGGCACTATTAAAGTACAAACAGCAACCTTACTGGGAGAGGTACAACTGGTGGCAACGCAAAAAATACTGGAGCGAAAAATAGACCGGTTGATCTTTAATGTGCAAAATGTTCCGGAGGCATCTGGCACCAACGCACTTGAACTATTTGAAATAACACCGCGTCTTAGAGTTCAAAATAACCAGGTAAAAATGACAGGTAAAAACAGTATGCAGGTGATGATCAACGGCAGATTACTACCACTTAAGGATGGTGACCTTACTGCGTATCTTACTACCTTGTCTTCAGAAAATATTAAACGTATTGAGGTAATTTCAAATCCTCCTGCTAACTATAGTGCAGAAGGCAATAGCGGGCTTGTAAATATTATCACAAAGAAAAATGTAACTGATGCCTGGAATATCACTTTAAGAAATACCTACAGGCAAGCTACCTATCCTACTATTATACCTGGAGCCTCTCTGAACTACAAACGAGACAAGTTTACATTGGCGGGATCTATTGACAAAAACAATGGAAGTGTAGCCCCGGAGGAATTGAGTACCATAACATATCCATTAATTAATTGGCAGGAAGAAAACAACAGAAGAGATCTTGCTAACTATATTACTGGTAATCTGGCTATCGATTATATGTTAAACGACCGATTGAGTATGGGGGCAAGTGGGACTTTTATCGATAGCAAGCCTGAAAACCTTGATGATATTACCGCTACTATTGTAAATGCAGAAACAAATGCAATAGATTCTTTGATTGTAACCGATGCAAAGAATACTATAAAAAGAAAAACGGTTGCATTAAATTATCATATTATTCAAAAGATAGATACCCTGGGAAGAAAGTTAGCACTCGATGTGGATTACTTTGCCTATAAGGTTATTTCTAACCGAATTTTTGAAACAAATACCATTGTGGATGATGTGCCTAAACCTTCTTCATTTGCTTCAGGGGATAACCGGGGGAAACAGAACATTCAAAACTTCTCGGTAAATCTTGATATGGAGCACCCTTTTAAAAAATTCGCTTTTAATTACGGGGTACGTATCGCTTATACAGAAACCGATAACCGATTTCGTTTTTTGGACCTTTCTTCTGGCTCTCCAATACTTGATGACACAAAAAGTGACTCCTTTTTATTTCTGGAACGAACACAAGCCTTTTATACCTCAGCAAACTGGCAAGTGGGAAAATCCTGGGAACTGAAGGCAGGGTTACGCCTGGAGAGTACACAAACCGAAGGAAATTCTTTTACCCTCGATCAACAAAACAAAAATAATTATACACGGTTATTTCCTTCCTTCTATATTGCCTACAAACCTTCTGACACACACTTCTTTTCATTAAATTATGGTCGCCGTATTAATAGACCCGGATTTAACAGTCTTAACCCTTTTCAATGGGTGGGTTCACCCTATTCTTTTGCAGAAGGAAATCCTTTTTTACAGCCTTCATTTGCGCATAATATTGAATTAGAGTACGGCTACGAAGACCTCTTAACTACTACTTTATACGCTTCTTTTTTAGAGGATGGTTTTGAGCAGGTGGCGATCATTGATCCTGAAACTAATGTACAGCAAATTATTCCACAAAACTTTCTGTCGAGCAAGAGTATTGGAGTGAGTCAATCTTTCAATTACAGTTTAGGAACCTGGTGCGATTTGCGTCTATTTACAAATCTGAATTATTCAGAGACCACATCAGACTTTCCGGTTACGCTGGATTTCCTGAACGGGTGGAACGGTGATGTATATATAAGCAGCAACTTCTATCCGCTAAAAAACAAATTAGTTTCTATTACGCCCTCTTACAATTATATAGCAAGAGGGGTAAATTATCTGGATACAAATTCTTCTTATGACCAGTTTAATATAACTGCCCGTATGTTGTTTCTCAATAAAGATCTCACCGTTACTGTTCGTGCGAATGATATTTTTAGAAGCAACAGACCCACGTATACTTCATTTTCTAATACTATAAAGAATAGTTTTACTAATTACTACGATCTGCGATACTTGCGTATCTCAGTGCTTTACCGTTTTGGTAAGAAATTTAAAACGTCCTCCGTCAGACAAAAGAATAGAGAAGAATTCTCGAGAACGAACTAAAGAAACCTTGCAAGGAAGACCTTTGGGGATCATACGTCTATAAACTAAGATCTGTTATTGTATAATTTAATTTTTAAATAAATGAAAAACAAAAATTTAAAAAAGTTGGCGAATCAACTTTTATCAGACACTTGTGAAAGAAAAGACCTTGAAATTATTAAGGATTCTGATCTTCAGCAAATCGTTGGTGGATTGGAAAGTACTGATATAGTTGAAGCTGATGCCTGCGAAGATCGCTTCAAATGTAGAAATGGTTTTTCTTGTCAAACCTTTTAAATCATTAACCACAGGTGGCAATTTGCCACCTGTATTCAAAACCATTTCATCACTATGTTTAAACTTTCTTTTTACCATGTGGTTACTCCTATTTTAGAAGAATTAGGCAACCCCCCATCACGTATTATTTATTCTTCAAGAACTGGGCGTTCTTTGACCATTACCGATCTGTTATATCAAAAACTATGCAATGCTCAATATGAAGATATAGTAAGCAAAACTCTTTCAGAACTTATCTATGCCGAATTACTCGTGCCAGCTGACGAAAACGAATTTGATGAAGTCCTGACCCAGAATAATACTGCTATAAAAGATGAAAAAAATCTGGATATTACCATACAGCCAACAGCAAACTGCCAGTTGGGCTGTCATTATTGCGGGCAGGTGCATTCTCAGAAAAAAATGAGCGATGAATATCAACAGAAAACGGTAGACCGCATCAAACACAACTTATCACTAAAAAACTATAAAAGCATTGCGATAGAATGGTATGGAGGTGAACCTTTATTGGCTCTTCCCGGTATTCTAACCATGAGTGAAGACCTTATTAAGCACTGTGATATCAATAGTATAAGATACCAGGCTGAAATGATTACCAACGGACTTATTTTTAAAAAGGAAACATTTCTTAAATTACTAAAAGCAAAGGTTACTCATTATCAAATTACCTTAGACGGACTGGCAGAATTTCACGATACAAGAAGAATTACCAAAAAGGGAGCCGGAACTTTTGATATTATTTTTAAAAACGTTTTAGAAGTCATTGAAACAGATGAGTTTGACAAAAGTGGAGCTACCATTACATTGAGGATTAACATTGATTACGATAATTATCTTGGTGTTGACAAGTTGATAGATCTTTTTGCAGATCACGGGATTCAGCACAAAAGGGTTGGTATCGATTTTGTTGGCGTAGTAAACTGGGGAGATAATCATGCTGATAAAAATAGCTTAAGTGCTCAAGATTTTGCAGATAAGCGTATTGACTGGTTACTTTATGCAATGCAAAAGGGTTTTACATTCGGTGATTTATTACCTAGAAGAATTGCAGGTCCCTGTATGGTGGTTAAAGAACATGCGGAGGTATATGACGCTTCTGGAAATATTTATCCTTGCTACGAATTTCCTTATACTCCCAAGTATGAAAAGCCAGCATATAAAATTGGCCATCTTGATACTATTGAGAAAGAAAAAAATACCCATGCAACAACCAAAAACTGGTTGGAAGATGTAAAGACAGATATTGCTACCTGCCGCACATGCAACCTTTTTCCTGTATGTGGAGGCGGATGCCCCAAGATGTGGTATAACGAAGAACGAGCTTGTCCTTCTTATAAAAATAACATGGAAGATTTGCTGGTATTGGATTATCTGATGAAAAAGAATAAAAAAAATGAATTGGTCAATGCTTTACAATCTGAAATATTATGAATGATATTGAATTAAAAGTACATTCTCTTTTGAAAGACTATCCTGAAATTGCCGAATTCAACAGGGAGCATATCTTCTATGCTATTGTTAATTCTGTAAATGAAGTTAATTCTTCAGAGCAGATGCAAATGTTTTACACATTTATGCAATTGCAGAAGGCATTTAGGGCTTTACGTGCAGAAAACTTTCACCTGTATTCGTCTTACCTTACCAAACTAGAAGCTTTGCCATATACGTATCAAAACTATGATATAGAATGCGGATTAAAAGCAATTAAATATCCAATCATGGCTTACGAAAAATACTATCATAAGAATTATAGAGAAGCCAAAAAAGATCTTGATAAATCTATTCGATATCTTGATAAATTAATCGATAAAGGATGCATTGAATGCACTCAGGCAAAGATGGAGCAGACCCTTAATCTGGTACGCATTGCTCTTGCCGAAAGGAAAGAGAAAAAAGCGGTTGCCCTTGCCTCAAATATCTTATATTTTGCTATGAGTGAACAGAAAGATACTAACTATGCAAACCTTTGTTTTCCGGACGTAATTAGCAACGCCGAAGAACGTAAATCTATTACCTTCTATTATCTGAACAGCATTCTCATAGCGTTTTCTAAAGCTTCTAAAAATACACTGATTGATATTCTTGAAGCAATTACAGCACTTCCAAATACTATTTATGGTTCTTTATTCATGATATTTAAAAAATACCTGATATACTTTAAAAAGAATAATGTGAATATACTGTTGAATGAAATATCACCAAAGGTATTTAAAGATATCCCGTTCGTATTACAATACTGGTTGTTGGAAACGCTTAAACCTATGCTAAATGAAAATGACACCCTAAAAGATATTGAAACATTTTATCGCAAAAACACACTTTATACGCAACTAAAAAATAAACCTGTTCCTTTTTGTCTACTTTCTGCTTAGCCATTTCAAATACATAGCAATGAGTTTCTAAAAAAACAAAAACCGCCACTCCTAAAAGAGTCGCGGTTTGCTTTAAAATGCTTCTTGCTTTATTCCATGGCCTCCAAAGGAGGTTGCGGGAGGTCTTCGATATCGATCTCCGCAGTGGTATTGCTGCTTCGCTCTGTTACCAGCTCGTTGTACTGGCGGGTAAGGGCATTTAAGTCGCTTATGATGCCCGTATACAATTCTGAAGGAGTGAGCGTGGCATGGGCGGTGATATGATCTGTAAGCGTACGGTAGGCCTCTGTGAGTTGCGTTCTCAATTCGGGCAGTCGTTGCTGGGTATTGAGTTTTGCATAGGTCTCGGTACGATCTAAATACCGCTGATTAAAAGCTTCATTCGCGGTTTTAAGTTCTGCCATCCAGTCTTCGAGCCCTAATTCTGCGATGGCGGCTACGAGTTCGGTATCGGTTTCCTAATCGTAGACCAGTTTTTCGAGGGTGGCGGTTTCTGCCTGGTAATTTAAGCGTGCGATGTTTTTACCGAGTTTGTCGATACTTTTATTAAGAACAGTCGCTGCCTTTGCCTGTTCGGGAATAAAATGATAGCGGTAGCCGCTTATGGTATTTCGGAGGCCTGTAAAGGCATCATCCCGGCGTTTATCGAGTGCTTCGATCTCTTTGGTGATAAGGGTACCCTGCTCTTGTTTAAACAAGGCACTCATTTCTGCAGTAAGCTGCTCAAGGGCTTCGGTTTGGGATTTGATGGGTAACCGGGCTGCATCCCTTCTGTTGATGAGCTGCGCAACATTATCCATATACTTAATAAATTCACTGTTTCGATACCTGTTGGTAAATGCTGTTTCTAACATATTTGTTTGTTTTTATGGATTATACTTAAATAGCACCTGCAACGATAGAGCTCACCTCAACAGACAGGTATGCGCATCTTCCTGCCATTGAAGAAAGCTATCTTAAAAACAAGTAACTATCTCTGTTTTTTTAGGCAACAATAAAAATGCCGGAAAGGCCTGAAAACACTGTACACCGCGCTAAATAAAAGTTAAAAAACACAACGCCTTGAAAATCAATATGCTGAAAGTTGCTATGTGTACTGATCTGAATTTTTGAATCCGAATTCTATAAAAATGGCCTTCCTTCTGGTGTAGTATCCGGGAATGCATTGGGTGGAATAAAGAGTACAGGTTTTTAGATCGTAAATTATACTTTACAATCGTACTATGCTCATTTTTAGATCGCTGCAAGCTGCAGGAACATATTAATTAATAACAAAAGTCTCCTGCAGGCTGCAACATCGAATTTAATTTACGCAGAACCTTGCTGCAAGCTGCAGCATCGAATATACTTTATACAAAAGCTTCCTGCAGCTTGCAGGGAGCTTTTGCAAATCTGCAAAAGGCTGCTGCAGACTGTTTGAGGGTATTTTTCTGTGTTAATAGCCCCAATTGGTGGAGAGCCCCCTGGTCTTATTTTGGGAACTTAACTTCGTCGCTTCTCGATACAACTGCCTTTGGTAGGTCACTCCCCCGAAGAATCGGGAGTGACGTAAATCAAAATAGACCTAAAACGTCAGGTCGAGTGTTTCCCTGCGTTAGCGGGAAATGTATCGAGACCTCATTTTGAAAACAGAATCAGGTCGAATCCATTTAACTGAATCAGCTGTCTTTCTGCAACACTACTTCAGGAAGTAAAACACGTATGCGCTGTTGGGTTTCTTCTTTAGTCCAGTAAACGACTACATATACTTTTGCAGACTTTAGTCGATATCCTTTAGCGTAAAACTCCCCCAGCTTTTTTTCAAAACTCTTCGAGAATTGTACGATGGTTTCTCCTTTTAATGTATAGAGTTTGCTTTCTTTGGCAAGTAAAGAATCTCCAGCCATCAATTTCGAAACAGCCTGCTGTCGGGAAATAAAATAATCTAAATACACTTCTGTAAAGTTAGCCTGTAACAGGAGTTCATCGGGATAACCATAGGTTTTAGTGTCTTGATAGGTGGTAAGACCTTCTACTTGTAAGGCGGGCAAAATGGGTTTGTTCGAATGAATATAAAGGTTGTCTTTAGCTCTTGTAAGGGCTACATACAGAGTTCTACGGTCTCTGTCGGTTGCGGTTAGTTGGTTACTTAACATCAAAAACACGGTGTCAAACTCTCTTCCTTTGGCTTTATGAATGGTAGAAACCAAAATCGTTTCACCCTGCACATTAATAAAATCTTCCAATTTTGATTCTGTGATATAGGTTTCAAAGTCACTATGGAATTTTGTTTTGGGATAAAGGGTATTGAAATCCTTTAGCAATTGCATTACGGTTTCTTTGTGTGTACTGCGCTCAAAAGTTGTGTTAAATAGTTTTATACAAGCATCCCAATGTTCCTGAAAGATCACTTTGCCAGTATCTTTCTGGTTTATCTGTTCTAAAAACCAGTCCAGTTCATATAAATTTTTTAGGCTGAAGTTTGAATTGCTTTGCACCAGGCGGGCAGGAATACCTTTTTTAAGCAGTAAGGACGTTATTATAGCAGCTTCTTCATTGCTCACTGTAAGTACACCACAACTACCACTTATGTACGTATTGGCAATTTCTTCTACCAGTGGAACCATGAGCATTGTTTGCTGGTATTGCGTGTGGATCACTTTGCCTGTATCTTGTTCTTTGGAAAAAATAGGTGTTCTTTTAAGACGATCTGTGATCGTTTTAACGAATGCATTTGCCAGTGCCACAATGGTCGTTTTGCTTCTATAGTTTTCCAGTAATTCGTATGGTGTTGCTTGATGGTTACGTATAAAATCCTCTAAAAACCGGGAGCTGGCACCTCTGAATTCATAGATATTCTGGTCGTCATCTCCCACCATCAAAACACTAAGATCTTCATTGACTTCTATAAGTGCTTCTACAAGAAGGTATTCGCTTTCTTCCATATCCTGAGCTTCATCAATCACCAAAAATGTTTTGGTGATCTGGCTCATTTCAATAGCGCCATTCCTGATTTGAAGAACCGCTTCCTTAATAATATCCGCCGTTTTTTCTAAGGTTCCCACCCTTCCTAAAAGATCAAAACAATAGGAGTGAAATGTTTTTATTTCAACAAAGTGGGCAGCATTACCAATGAGACCTAACAAACGTTTTTTAAATTCGGTGACTGCAGCACGGGAAAAGGTGAGCATAAGCAACTGTTCGTGCTTAACATCTTCCATCAACATTAAGGAAGCCAGTTTATGCACAAGGACTCTTGTTTTTCCACTACCCGGTCCAGCAAGAACAGCAATATGCTTGCTCTCACTGTCTCGTACGATAGCAAGCTGTGATGGAGACAGGGTGCCAAATACCTGCTGAAATTTTTCCGGAGTAATATTTCTGCGGAGGTCATTACGCCTTTCGCCTTTAAAATATTTGCGTAAAAAAGAGGAATAATTAAGCTGAAAATAGTCTTCTACAAATTGCAAGGCTTCCCTATAATTGCTGAGCATCTTACGGGCATATTCTCCTACTATGTGTATTTGTTCTACCCGATTGGTATAAAATTGTGCCAGTTGTGCATAATCTTCTTTTTTGTACTGCACATAATTATCCAGCTCTTTACGTTCTATATGAAGCCTGTTATACACTACCAGAAAACCACCTTCAATTTTTATGGCTTCTATGCGAGACAGATAAAATAAGGCATCTTCTATAGCGTCTAGGTCGCATGCTTTCTTAAAAAACGACATTTTCTGTTCATAAGCTTTTCGTAACTCTACTACGGAAAAATTAATAAGAGGTTTAGACGTATGGCTATTGGAAACTGATTTCTGCCGCTCATGCAACTTAAACAGATAGTTAATAATAAAAAGTGCGATCTCGTGTCTTTGCTGTACTTTTTCATACAACACATCACTTTCATGCAGCCTTTTGAATGTCATGATTCTCCCGGAATAGGTGTCAAGTTGTCTTTTGAACAGATTTTTTATAGCCCAGAAGTTAATGATGGTTTTTAATCGATGTAGGGTAGAACTGCCAATGCCTTCGCCTACCGCTGCTTCATTAAGCTCTTTAAGATTGCACTGCATTTCTTCTTCATTGAGATAGTTTAAAAGAAACAATTCCAGTGCGGCAAATTCTTTTAATTTTTTTTCGGATTTATTCTGATGATCTTCTGTTTCTATAAAAGCAGAGAGATCTTTAGCATCCCCCAGCACTCCTTCCTGGCGCATAAGGTTAATCACTCTTATCACCTTTTCCTTAACAAGCCCCAGATGTTCTGAGATATAATCCACCCGAGATTCTGCCACCTCATCAGTACTCTGTTGCCTGCTTTTACTTGAGAAAAGTTTTTTTATGATACGCTCTGCGGTGACCCTCTCTTTATCAGAGAACAAAGCTGACTTTCTTATGCGTTCTATTGCCTCCTGTGCCGTGCGTGTTTCTATGCTGCTGGCATAAACACGAGGTGAATTTTGACCCCGTTTTAAGTAGCCGGAAACTTCCAGCGCAGCAATAGCAGAAGTGACTCTGGTTTCAATTTGGTGCATCCCATCATGCCAACCCGCTTTTCTCGCGATTTCCAGGGCAGAATGAGAGAACTCATTTCTATTTCTGGTAAGTGCCTTGATGGCCTTCCAGACCTGTTTAATTTCTTTGATGCTTAATTTGGTTTGGTTAAGGAGCAAAAAGTGTTTATTAAGATCATCTTGATTAAAAAGCACATAACATTCTGCCTTCAATGATTGATCTCTTCCGGCTCTTCCGGATTCCTGTACATAGTTTTCAAGAGAATCCGAAATATCAAAATGGATCACCAAACCCACATTACTTTTATCGACTCCCATACCAAAGGCTGTAGTAGCCACCATTACCTGTATCTCATCCTGCATAAAAGCATTCTGATTTTGGGTTTTTTCATCCTTGTCCATCTTACCGTGAAATGCGGAGGCCATAAAACCGTCTTCCCTTAACTTACCTGCTAATTTTTCTGCAGTTCTTGTTTTAGAAACATAGACAATTACCGGACAGCTGCGTTCGCTAACCATATCTCTTAAAAACTCGTACTTTTTGTCATCATCTCTACTACTAAACACTCTGTAAGAAAGGTTTCTTCTATGCGTAGTGGTTCTGAATACTTCTAATTCAAGCCCTAGCTTTTCTTTAAAATATGCAAGAATATCTGTTATCACTCTCTGATTGGCCGTGGCTGTAAAGCAGGAAACGGGAATAGGATCTGACAGGTTTTTAAGCTGCTGAATTTCCTTTATGAAATCGGCAATATACATATAATCAACCCTAAAGTCTTGTCCCCAGGATGAAAAGCAATGTGCCTCATCTATAACAAACCTAGCGATGGTGCGTGCTAACAATAAATGCCTGATGGATTTTGAGCGTAGTGATTCGGGAGCAATATATACCAAAGATACACGTCCCTGCTCTACGCGTTCAAAGGCTTTAGCACGTTCAATAGGGTCTAGTAATCCATTGATGGTTACCGCTTCGGTAAGTTGCTTTTTTTCAAGATTATCAACCTGGTCTTTCATTAAGGATTGCAAGGGAGAAATCACTACCGTAAGCGCCTTATAGTTTTCACCGGAAATAAGGGCAGGTACCTGGAAGGTTAATGATTTCCCTCCCCCGGTAGGAAACACTGCCAATAAAGAGGCCTGATGAACGGCTGCTCTTACAGCATCTTCCTGCAAAGGTTCATTATGGTACTTCCTGAAATCATCATACCCAAAATACCTTTTTAATGCAAGATGAATGTCTGTCGCCTGCTGACAATAGGTACAACCTTTAAGACAAGGTTTATTCCGTAAGAGAAACAATATACGCTCGGTATCCGGGTATTGATGCAACACCCATCGCGGAGTGATGGAATATCTATCCTGCACATTAATTAATGCCAGCGCATACGCCAATGCTATAGGATGCTCCTTAATTTCATAATCCAGCCTGGCAGAATCGCAAATTTTATCGCGATAGAGCGATTTGATCTGAAAAGCTACATCTGCATTACTATGAGTTATACCCATATAGCTAAAAAAGGCACTAAATTCTTTTTGAGAAGCAAGTAACGAGGTGTAGAGTTGTTGATATTGTATAGGTAAACTTCTAAAAGCAGCCACCTCTGAGTAAAACAATTCTTTACATTTTATAGCATCATTCAAAGGGTTGTTGAGCTCTTCTGTCTGTAATTTATCATCTTTCAATAATGCATGGTAGGGAAGTTGCGGAAATAGTAATGGTGATAAATAAAGAGTATCTATACATTTAGGTTTTTTCAATCCTTTTTGTTCAAATAGCGGCTTCAGATAGCGGTAATCGTGTTTTATAATATTGTGTCCGCATAAATAGGTAAAGTCTTCTAAAAAAGCTTTGAAGGCTCTAGGGTCTGAGTCGTGAAAGTTGTTTTCGTTCTCCTTAATAGCACCAAAATCGAGGATACGTCTGGTTCTTGGATTTACTTCTAGATCTATGAAAATGATACTATTCATAAAAATAAATACAAAGATTTTACGATGCTTCTCAAATACAACTTAGTAAGATAATTATATCTGCTAATCAAGAATTTGACATCGTGTAATTAGTCGGGGGGGGTGACCTTAAAAATAGGTATTTTCTTTATAATAAAAGTGAATACCGTTTACATCTTGTCTTTTGGATAGAAAAGAAGAAATCGATATACAAGTTTGATTAAAGAACAAAATCAGGTTTATACAATCTTCCGATCTGTTTTATGCAAAAACTTGCTTTTTTACAGGACTAACTTAGCAGTATTAAGTAAACTACCTATGGGCAAGCCCACAAGGCATTTGTTTGGGACAAACGTATAATTTTCAGGCAAGCCTCGTGCTATTAGACCCTTTGGCGTTGTCAATAAAACAAACCTTTATCACATTCATTAGGTTTTGCTATAAAAATCGAAGTAACGTAATTACTTAACATTTATATGATGTCAGAATCATTGATGATCTGATGCAATCCTCCTGTACTCTATTTGCAAAACAAAACCGCCACTCTTTTACGAATGGCGGTTGAACTTTAGAATTTTCTGGGTCTAATAACTTAATTATTCCCTACATGGCAACCCATCTGAAAAACAGGCTACCCAACAACTAAGGTTGCACCATGTGTGGGTAAAACCACATTGATCAGTAGGTTCGTCCACATCTCTGTCCGGGTTTAGACCTCCGGTTGCTTTGATATCAAATTTTGAAATGGTTTTCTTGTTGAGATTTAAGTTTTTTAGGCTCTTTTTTTTCATAATTAACGATTTAAATAATTAAACTGTTTCAGTTTTGTCATTTCGTTGAAAATTTTTATTAACAAGCTCTTTCTACCGAGATACAACCTACCAGACAGCTCAAGTCACACCAAGTACAAGTGAAACCGCAACTACCTCGGGAAACCTCTTCATTGGTTCTGCGAAGACCGCCCGTAGGATCTTGCTTCATTTTTGAGATCGTTTTCTTGTTTAAAGACAAATTTTTAATACTCTTCTTTTTCATAGTACAATTATTTTTGGATGAATATTAGACTTTCAAATTAAAATAAGTAGTGATTGTTATCGCTCTTCAATAGTGGAACTAACAGGTTATTCCTTCGGATACACAACCCACTAAACAGCTGAGATCACACCAGGTGCAGGTAAAACCACAACTACCGTCTGATATTTCCTCATTGGTTCTTCGAAGACCACCCATAGGATCTTGCTTCATTTTTGAGATGGTTTTCTTGTTCAAAGACAAATTTTTAATACTCTTTTTTTTCATAGTACAATTATTTTTGGATGAATATTAGACTTTCAGATTAAAATAAGTAGTGATTGTTATCGCTCTTCAATGGTGGAACTAACAGGTTATTCCTTCGGATACGCAACCCACTAAACAGCTGAGATCACACCAGGTGCAGGTAAAACCACAACTACCGTCTGATATTTCCTCATTGGTTCTTCGAAGACCACCCATAGGATCTTGCTTCATTTTTGAGATCGTTTTCTTGTTTAAAGACAAATTTTTAATACTCTTCTTTTTCATAGTACAATTATTTTTGGATGAATATTAGACTTTCAAATTAAAATAAGTAGTGATTGTTATCGCTCTTCAATGGTGGAACTAACAGGTTATTCCTTCGGATACACAACCCACTAAACAGCTGAGATCACACCAGGTGCAGGTAAAACCACAACTACCGTCTGATATTTCTTCATTGGTTCTTCGAAGACCACCCATAGGATCTTGCTTCATTTTTGAGATCGTTTTCTTGTTTAAAGACAAATTTTTAATACTCTTCTTTTTCATAAGGCATTTGTTTTAAGTTATTAATGAATCGATATTAAAATACATAATTAACCCATGTGAACTATACGTAAAATTGCCACTCTAATTAGTTGTCTACGCTGCAAGTCTCACGTATTTTACATGGGATTAAAAACTATTTTCTTACGTAATATTACGAAAAAAACGTGATATTTTCATCATCAAAATACTGATAATTAAATGATTGAAAAGACGGTGAAGTAGTCTTTCGCTGCAAATCAGGCGATCGTGGTGCGAACAAACCCCGTTACTATTTTATATGTTACTTTTATCCTGTAGGAAAATTGATAATGATACAGGTTCCAAAACCTTGAGTACTGTCGATCTCAAAAGTGCCTCCCACCAATTCTACTCTTTTTTTGATAGAATGAAGTCCCATACCCTCCTTTGGGGTAATAGCAGATGCATCGAAACCTTTTCCGTTATCTTCAATTAGTATGTTTATTTGATCTTCGTGTGCCGTAAGTTGCAGCTGAACTTCGGTAGCCTTTGCATGTTTGATCACGTTGGTAATAAGTTCCTGTACGATTCGAAACAAGGTGATCTCTGTTGAATTTTCGAGGCGTTCTTCGAAGTCATTATAATGTACGTCAATGTTTAGTCTCTGAGAGGCACTCACCTTGGCTGCAAAATTCTCTATTGCCGGAAGCAGTCCGTATTTAGCAACCACCCCGGTATTGCGATTATGTGCCATCCCTCGTACTTTTTGGTAGGCTTCGTCCAGTAGCTGATCGGTATTATTAAGTATTTTTTCTTGTTGAGCGTTTTGTGTCTGGCCTTTATAATTTTCAAAATGGAGCTTTAAAGTCGCCAGTAAACTACCCAGATTGTCATGTAGATCGTTCGCCAAACGTTGTCTTTCTTTTTCCTGACCGGAGATCATGGCGTCGATGGATTGTAATTCCTGATCTTTTAATAGCTGATTTACTTTCTCCTGTTCGAGTTGTTGTTGTTGCTCTGCGATCTTACGTTTGCGTTGCTGATTGGTAAAAGCTAAGGTTCCTATTACTGCCAGAACCACAACAATCCCTCCAAGTGACCATGCGATGTTTCGATTTCTATTTCTTTCATTTTCTGCTTTTTCCTTCTCCAAGCGTATCCGAATGTTCTCATTTTCGGTTTCCAAGTTTCCGAAATCAAGCAGCATTCTATTTTGCTCTTGGGTATTGAGACTATCACTGTATTTTTTGCTTTGTTTAAAATACGTCAGGGCACTGTCCTTCTTGCCTAGCTGTTCATAATCATCAGAAATATAGGCATTCAACGTTGCCATTAAGGAATAATCGTAAACGTCGGTGCCAATTCGTTTTGCTCTGAACATCCAATATAGCGATCTGGAACGATCACCAGCAAATCGTTCAACGGTAGCCCGGTTCAAATAGGCATAAAATAAGGCATTTTTAGTATTGATCTTTTCCGAAAGGCTTACCGATCTATCCAGCCAATCCCTTGCCGTAGTAATATCTTTCAGGTTATATAAATAATGCAGACCGTAATAAGAGATCGCTGTTTCTTCGTTAATAAGGTCACCTGTTGCCTTTGACAGGGCTAAGGCTTTTTTAAGGTGAAATTCGACCGAATCTGTCAGTTCCGGTTGAAAATACCATGCCGCATAGCCTAAGGAAGCCAGGATCTGCCCAGTAGTATCTTGATACTTTACTGCGTCCCTTTGAAGAGAATCAAGGTTTCTAAAAGCAACAGCGAGGGTATTTTTATTGCTTTTGACAAGATAATGAAGATAGTATCTTAGCTTATTAAGTCTAGGAATTCGCTCTTGTACGCGGTATAGAGTACGTGCTTTGCTGTAATAATCCAGGGCCTCTTCCGTGCGGTTCAACAGCAAGTCTGCTGCTCGAGCCTTTAGATAGAAGAAATCTGCTTTTTGAAAGTCGCTTAATGCTGAAGTTTTAATGCTGTTCAATAATAGTTCGCAGCTGTCAATTCTCTTTTCGTGTTCTAAGCGTTCGGCTGTCCGCAGCCGGTACTCCAAAGAATCTCCAGTTGCCTCCAGTTGTTTATCGATCAACGCTTTCACTTTGCCAAACTCGGCTTTTTTATACAAACTTTCGTACCCCTGACTCATTAGGAGACACGAACGAAATAAAATAAGAGTATATAGAAACGATAGCCGTATATTCATTGGACAATTCCTCCTCCTGGTTTTAGTACACCGCCGTTACCTACGGCCGTAGGGGGTTGGTTAACAAATTCCTTACCAGTAATTCTTAGTATTTCTTTGTTCAGAAAATTATGTAAATCAGTCTTATCATAGTAATCTCCACTCTCATTAGGCTTTCTTATATTATTTTTTTTATACTTTTTTAAATTGTTCTCAAGACTTGATGATTTGAATGCAGAATAACTTTCAGTTTCCTCTACAATTACAACTCCCATATTTTTATTATTAGCCAATATTCCGTGATCAGTCAACAAACCCGTAAGAATTAAATTGTTATCTTGAACTTGGGTATTGGACAAACAATTAAGATTTGAATTATCAGCATTCTTTTTACTTAAAACAATTATTATCAAATGGACCCTATGCCGTTTGAATGGCCAAACTTGCCAGGTTTTGCACTTACCATATAGCGGAAGAATTACCGTAGGACAATATTTACAGACTTTCTCACCAGATTGAACTGAAAAATCATCTGCTTCTAATCGAATTTCCAGTCTATAGTTCTTATTATTCGTGTTATAATTTCCAAAACATTCTAATCTTTCCATTGGTTTTATAATTTCTACAAATTTTGAATAATAATCAGTTTCTCACCATCCCCATTCATGGGTAAATTGCAATTCGCTTAAGCCAAAACCAGTATAATTAAGGGGAAAATGGTCTAAAAGTACAGAATTTTCTTTGATACAAGATTGGGGTTTTCCGTAATACCAGATTTTGCCTAGAGATTACAAACAAAAAAACCGCAGCTAAAACGCTGCGGTTTAATAGTATATTCTCTTATTACCTTAAACGGTAAGTTTATTAAGCTATATTTTAATTTATTAATTCTCTCTTCCTAAGATCACCGGATTTAATTTGGTATTGGAGTTATTCAATTCTGCAATTAAAATACCCGTGTTCTTTATCGTTTGCTGTACACTTGCCTCATCTATACTTGCATTAATGTTCATCAGGGCATATAGATCACTGCTTTGAAAACCTTTTGCTTCTAACGAAAGACTGCCATGGAGTTTATTCTTTGATGCTAAGATTGATAGTTGAAATAAGCTACTTAAATCAAGATTTTTCTTATTTGTATAAATATCAGCGTTTATCGTTATTGAAATACCATATCGATATCTCACACCTTCAATAACCCGAATTTTATAATGTTGAAACAAGTATACAATACGATAAGAACCTTTTTCGACGGTCGACCCGAAGGCTGCCAGACTACCATCACTTTTACGCATAACAATTTCTGTTACTGTATAATTAAAATCCTCCAGAGTGATCACAGCGCTTTCCGTCAGTGCATTAACCGAATTAGTATCCGTACGGATATCTGGAACTCCCTTCGTATCAAATTCAGCTGGTATAAAACCTTTATAGTTTTTAATAGTTTGATATTCCTGAGAATAGGTTAGTAAAGTGATCCAAAAACAAATTGAGAAAAGAAATTGATGCTTCATGATTTGATAGATTAATTATGTTTTTTCAAAACTATCATCCTTAGTATATACAATCCATCCCCATTAAAGGGTATATTTTATCTACTTAAAAGATGCAGGTTATTCACGTACAGATTTGGTGTAAAAACCGCAATAGAAAACGAAGTTAATCCCGTAATTTTATAAATATGATAATTTAAGATGGTGGTATTTATACCAAATTAGTATCGGAAAAGACTTATTATTCATAAATCCAAAATATATGAAAAAGAGAAGCGCACTAAGATTATCGATTGTAAAGAAAACGATTGCTCAATTAGACCTAAATATTAGAGGAGGAGTTGAACTTATTGATCCCTCAGCAAAATGCACAATGCCTACGTCTTGTTGTCCTACGACACATGATGATCTAATCACTCTGGAATGTACCAGGTAGTATCAGCTTTAATAAAAGAAGCCGTTTCCTTAGAAACGGCTTTTTGCATTTTAAAATTGGTTGGTTTAATAAATAACGTCGAGCGCTATTTTATCATTGTTATTCAAATTGTCTGCCGGTCCGCAAGACTGCATCAAAGAGGTAGGGTCTGAGCCCGTAGGTGTGCCGCTAATATAAATTGCGCCTACACCTGCACTGCCTTCATTGATATTTTGACCACAACTTTCTCGGGTTTGGTAATCGGTATGACGAAGTCCGATGCAATGTCCTATTTCATGAGCCATAGTACCTGCAACTTCTGCTTGAGAGGGGTTAAGTAATTCAAACCATCTTCTGTTAATACCAAAACCCTTCGCAGGATCACCTTTTCGACTAGGGAAACCGGCTGCAATACCCAAAGTTATGAAACCTCCGGACTCTAATTCATAAAATTCGGTTACCTCTATGTTTGCTTTATTTTTTCCTTTACCTCCAAAATTTATTCGTTGAAATGAGATCAATAGGTTTTCGTTATTATACATCGCAATCGCATCGTTTAAAGCATTAGATCCTAAGGGTCCTAGAGCCGGATCTACGCTTATCGTTATAACACGAGGCAACGATTTTACCAGATTGTTGGTGCGGTAATGCTCTGTATTAGGTATATTACTTCCTGGAGATAGTTCATCTATTTGCTCAAAAGTCAAAAACATATCTTCTACCATAACACCGGTTTCACCCATAAATGTAGTTACTCGTGCCTTATCTGTACTAAAATAGGCTGCTTCTAATTTATTAATAACGTCTTCAGTTAGTAAGGATTCAGGCTCCAGAGCGTCTTCAGACGAACTACAGGAATAAAATAATCCAAAAGAAAAGACCATCAGCGCAACGGCTGAAAACCATTTTTTTGTTTGTTTCATAATGTGAGATTTATTTTGAAAATTTGTTAAAGTTTTGCGAATATATTATTTCTTACCAACCAAGAAGCCTTTTACTACAATTTTTCGATGATTTGCTTGTTTTTTTAACAATCTCTACGATATTAGTAATGCTTTCATTATTAATAGTTTATACAAACGCCCCGGAGTTGCAGAGGCTCATAGTTTTACTCAAATAGTTTATAATTCTACTTCTATTTTTAAATACTAATTTCAAATAGTTACTTATGATAAAACCAATTAAACCTTTCTTTTTTATTAAATTATAATGCACTTCGTCGAAAACTTTTTCTTACGGAATAAAACTTAATTATCTTTAAATCAGCTGTTTTACCATTGAACAGAATAGTATTAACCATTAAATTTTAGTAACATGAAAAAAAAGAATTTAAAAAAATTACCTTTCAAAAAGAAAGTCATTTCGACGCTTGTTGAAAAATATACACGTGGAGGGCAGTTGACATCCGAAAATGACACGGGCTGTTGCAACTATACCGACTTTTTTTGTCCTTCAGAACAAACCTGTCAAACGTTTAATGTCATTTGTCGTACTGCGTTTCTATGTGGAACACAAAATCCCGGGGAGTGCAATAACTCTTTAAATTTCTGTTTTTAAAATTTTAAATCATCATACTCATGAAAAAAAAGAAGTTAGATCAACTCAAATTAAAAAAAACAACGGTATCAAAACTAGATCAAAAAGTTAATGGGGGTGCAGCATCCATTATACCTATTACCATTACCATAGTAGGTTGCCCTACTTTTGATATTTTTTGCCAGTCGGCTGAATGTCCGTCGCTCAATGAAGTGACTTGTGCAGATAGCATTAATATTTGTATCGCTTAAGATATTTATCAATATCGTTTGTAAAAAACGCCCTGTTCAGGGTGTTTTTTTTGAAGTAATTTACGGGAATCCGTAAAAGATGTATTTGCGTATATTTGATACTTAGAAACTATAAAATTCTATGATTGCGCGAATCTGGATCGAACTACTCCAAAATTTAGGGCAGCCCTATTCTAAGGTCAGGAAAAGAGTAATCGCAAATTTTGCTGCCAGCAAATAAGCCTATGGAAAAACTAAAAGAACTTGTCACCGTTTTTCTTAAGGATGAGACCGACTATTTAGAGCTTACTAAAGCTGTTGAGGATTTGAATAAGCTGGTTATCGAATCTTCGGGGTTAAACTTGCAGGATACAAAAAATAGAGAAAATATACATGCAGATACCGGAATGGCCCTGGGTACCTCCTGGGCTGCCATGTGCATTAAAGATATTATTAGAACCAAACAATTCATAAAGGGAGTTTTTGAAGCTATTGAAAACGCTAGGCGCAACAAATCAGGCACCGTAAATATCCTCTATGCAGGTACGGGCCCGTTTGCAACATTACTGCTCCCTGCATTAGCAAGCTACTCTCCCGAGGAAATTCAATGTGTTTTACTTGAAATAAATACAAAAAGTTTCTTGGTGATGCAACAACTTATAGAGAACCTAGGTTTTAAAGCGCACGTCAGACAATTCGTGAATGAAGATGCTACTACTTACAGAATCCATAAAGACCATGATATTGATATTCTGGTGAGTGAAACCATGCAGCGTGCACTCGAACATGAACAGCAAGTACCTATAATGATGCATTTAATTCCTCAATTAAAGCCGGAAGCTTTAGTTATTCCAGAAAACATTACGCTGGAGTTGGGGCTAATGGATATAGGTCAGTTTCTATCCCAGCGGGCTTCCGCTCATGAGGAGTCGTATCATAAACTAGGTGTGTTTTATGAACTTACTAAAGAAGCGGTTTTAAAATGGAATTCTGAATCCAAAAAGCTCGATGGCGACTTTCACTTTCCGAAGGCAACTTTCAAAATTTCCAATAAGTCGGCTTCGAAGTTTCGTGAACTGGTAGTCAGAACCGGTATCACCGTTTTTGGAAATACCAAAATTCTTATTAATGAGAGTGGTCTCACTACTCCCTTGATATTAGATGCGCTCCCTAAAGGAAACGAAGATCTCTCTATCACTATCCATTATAAAGTGGATAAGAAGCCAGGATTGGTATATGAACTTACTAAATTACCGACTTCTTGACTTTATAGATTTCCTCTCCGATTTCAGCGATCTACAGGCAATCATCATGGCAACATACTATTTCATCACATAATCTTACATCCGTTTTACCAAGCACTTTTATGAAAAATACTTACATTTAAGAAACGTTCGCCTATCTTAAACAGCTTTAGGATTATTGTATGGGTTTGATAAATGCAGTGAGGGATTTATAAATCCATTGGTAAATACTAAGCTAAAGTAGAAGTAGAAAATGGCAAATCTTTACATCATATGATCACTAATCATGGAGAACTTTCTACCTATAACCTATCTTAAATTGCCATTTCTCTTTGACGCAAAGAGGCTCGAAGAAGAACTTTCCTTTGTTTTGCTTGAAAATTGGATTCCCCACTTTAATACAACAGGTTATGAAGGAAGATGGAATTCGATTGCGCTGTATGCGCCGGGAGGAGATGAAACGCACATTCTTGCCATGCATCCTGAAACTGAAAATCTTCAGGAAACTCGTGTTCTGAAAAAGTGTGTATATCTTAAAGAAGTTCTGAGTCACTTTAAATGTGAATTTTTATCTGTAAGACTTCTTAGGTTAGAAGCTGGTGCTTTCATCAAGCCCCACAGAGATTATAATTTAGGATACGAAGATGGATGCTTCCGGTTACATATTCCTATTTTAACCAGTGATGCTATTGAGTTTGTGCTTCATGGAGAACGATTAAAAATGGCTCCGGGAGAATGCTGGTATACCAATGTTAATTACGAACATTCTGTAGCCAATAAAAGCCAGACAGATCGTGTTCATTTGGTAATTGATGGCGTTAGAAATACATGGTCTGACGAGCTTTTCTTCTCGCTCGCTTCAAAACAACGTTTGTTACCAGAGACCAGAGAAATCTACGATCCGGAAACCAAACAGCTGATCTTAGAGCAATTGAAATTAATGAATACGCCAACCTCCCGAAGCCTTATCAAGAAATTAATCAGCGAATAAATATTAAATTTTAATCATACTTTATACCGAAGCGTTCAAATCAATAGAGCTGGTTGCTAGATCTAGGGAACTTAAAATATTGCTTGCCAGTAAAACAAGGGATATTTATTTTTAGTAAAAATTTGCATGTTGAGTCGGTATCTCTTAATGATTTTGTTTTTGACCTTTCCTTGTGTGTTTTCCAATGCGCAATCAGCTGCCGATAATCGTTTATTTAATGCTTATAGAAACTATTATGCTTCTAATACCGTAGCATTATATCCTCATATTTATAAAGAAGTGTTTTATGAAGGCGAACCCATCTTATTTACTGTTCATGCTTTCAATAGAAAAACACAAACTCCAGATCTTGAAACTACCAATATTTATTGTGGAATTTACAATTCTGAAGGCAAGCAAGTATCGCAAGGCATCTTCTATATGGAAAAGGGTGTTGCCAAAGGTTATTTTGAATGGGATACATCATACGGCAATGGGACGTTCTACCTGAAATCTACTACTTTTTTGAACTCCGGGAAAGATAAAAGTACTGTGTTTATAAGGTCTTTCAATGTACTTAAAAATGAAGTTTCAGAGGAATTAAATAAGAATGATGTTCCGGTTACTATAAAACTATATCCCGAAGGAGGTGTAGTTTCTGCCGGTGTACCTAATACCTTTATCTACGATATCAGGGATGCCGAGGGCCGCCCTTTGAATGCTTCCGGTGGTGTCCTATTGGATGAACAGGGTAAAAAACTTATTCAAAATCTTAATTGTCTTGAAGGGAAAGGAAAATTTTCCATTTTAATTGAAAGAAACCAAAGCTACAAGCTACGTTTTACTATGGAAAAGGGAAAGATAGCAGAAGCTTTAATTCCATCGTCTTCTAGAATTCAACCTTCCATAAGTGTCCACAATCTTAACCCAAATCAGGTTACAGTTACGGTTTTTTTCCCTAAAACGGTTCAAAATACACCTCATTTACTCGCGGTTCATAGAGATGGGGTTCTATTTACAATAGATGTTGATCCGGAAGGTAGAACACAGAAATCCATCACCTTGAAAAGGTCAGATCTTTTGCCAGGAATCAATCTCTTCACCTTATTTGATAACGCATTTGAGCCTATTTGCGAACGTATTATTTACAACCCTTCTCCCACGCTTGAAAACACTTCTCCTCCTGAATTTTTTCTGAATAGCATCAAAGGGGATTCCCTCCAAATGCAAGTAGTCTCGAATACGATTTCAGATTCCCTTGGAAAGATAAGTATCTCTGTGCTTCCTGGTAACACCAAATTCAAACCTGTAAGCACTAATATTAGAACGTCTTTACTGTTACAACCCTACCTCAGAGAATCGTTCAAACATCCAGAATTACTTATTGGTACGCTCGACAGAAAAAAACGTTTCTTATTAGATTACGAACTCGCTATGGCAGGATGGAGCAATACTCCATGGAAGACCATAGAAAATAAGTATTCAAAAATTGATTCGACCGCACGAGAAGGTTTCCATGTCTTTGGAAAAGTCAATAAATTAATCCCTACCCCTGAGATGCAGGTTACTCTCTATCAACCCGAAACTGCAACATTTTTATTCACGCCTTTGAATAAAGACAAAACTTTTGAGTTTTCCGGTGCTTATATCCTCAAAGATTCACCATTGTACTTTGGGGTGTCTAATTTGCAAAACAAAAGGTTGATACCTTCTTTTGAAGTTGATCTGACTCCCGTGCTTACTATAGATTCTATTGATATAATCGAAAAGAAAAAACACACAAAAACGAATATTTTACAGGTAGAAATCTCAGATAAAAAACCATTTGTGATCTCTAATCAAACTATTGAGCTTGAAGGGGTGGATGTTATTGAAGAAAGTCTTGAAAGCCGATTGAACAGAAATCAAAAACTAGCTAATAGCACCTATGAAGGAGTAAAGATTACGGTAGAGACGACAAAAAGATCGCGAACGCTGGCAGAGCTTATAAGAAAGCTCGGATTTAAAGTTCGAACAGATGGTGCTACCAATCGTTTATTTGTCTATTCGCAGGTACCTTTTACAGATCCTCCGGCACTTTATATTGACGACGTACTTTCAAATGGCGTTAAAAATTATCTTTTAAATTTTATCGATGAAGTTTACTACACTAATACCCCTACGCTGGATAGTAATGGTGGTTCTATATATGTTTACCTGAGATACGGATCCTTAGTGGGAGAGCCTGAGAAAGAATATATTACAAAAGTTATTCCTGAAACTGGATTTGAAAATATTCCGAATTACGAAAATCCATTAAATCCTATTTTAGTAACTCCTTATTTCAACCAATATGGAGGCATACATTGGGAGTACGCAAGCTCCTTTAACGATCAAAATAATCTGGAAATTTCTTTTCCAGATTATCAACAGCCTGAACTTTGGATAATTTTGGAAGGCATTGCGCAGGATGGAAAACTTTTTTCTTTTCGCAAATTACTGCGTAAATAAAATCTTTAAAAAGAGAATTTAATAAGAAACTCCTTTAACCCAAGAGTTCTTTTTGATTGGCACCGCTAAAGGGTCTAATACCCCAAGGCATGCCTCGAAATTATACGTTTGTTTCAAGCAAATGTCTTATGGGCTTGCCCTGAGGTAGTTTACTTAATTTTATTATAAATCAACTTAACCACTTCTTTCGGTACTATAGTTCTCATCACATCTTCATAACCCTCTGGAAACTTATTTCCGTAAACTGATGTCGGGATGAGTGGATATTTATCACGGTCTGCCAGCAGGGCATTTTCCATTGGCTGAGCAAAAGGGTAAAATCCGGCGAAAGGGTGTGTAACTCCCCATAGTGTAATCGTAGGTACGCCGTAGTTAGCAGCCAGATGCGCATTACCACTATCCATAGCTAGCATAACATCTAAATTAGAGATGAGGGCAAGCTCTTCAGAAAAAGAGATCTTCCCCGCCATATTTACGGCAGCATCATACTTACTTTCCAGATTATTCAAAATCGAAATCTCGTTCTTACCTCCTCCAAGTAATATCAATTTGAATTGTTTGGTTTCATCTAGCTTGGCTATCACCTCCTCCATAAGATCGAGGGGATACATTTTTCCTTTAAAAGCAGCGAATGGAGCAATTCCTATCCATTTTTGATTTCCTGCTCCTATATGATCATTAACGAAAGAAGTAAGACTTCTTTTCGACAGTACATGAGATGATTTCAGTTGGATAGGATATCCCAAAGTCTCAAAAACCCTGGTATACCGCTGATGTGTCGATTGCAGCTGCTGGAACTTTTTATTCTTTAGACGAGTAAGGGCTTTTTTATCCCTTCTTCCTTTATCGATTTGCACTACTGGAAGCCGTTGAAGTTTAAAAAAGACCTTGAGCACATTACTTCGCAATACATTATGAAGATCTGCAATCGCTGTAGGTTTTAGTTTTACGATTTCTTTCGCAAGTTTAAAGAGTCCGCTTATCCCTTTGTGCTTCAACTTTACGTCGGCTTCAAAAAATTCAATATTCGGGATTGCTTCAAAAAGTGGTTTGAAAAAACCACGGGAAAGCACTGTAATTTTTATATCTGGATATTGCTCTCTTAATGCCAGCAATACAGGCACTGTCATTGCTACATCGCCCATAGCAGAAAGGCGAATAACGATTAAGTGGTCTTTTCTCTTTTGAGCTTTTCTTGCTGGCAAAATAACTTTAATAATAAAACCTAGTTCTTATTTCGTAATACAGGATTCAACTCATCATCATTGTACATTTTCATCTGCTTATATACTTTCATATACTTTTTTCCCTGTTCGATATCTACCAGAAGCTGGTCTATTGCAGTAGAAAGGTCTACCTGCTGTTCCAGTAATATATTGAGTTTAGAGGTACAAGCCTTTCGGTGTGCTTCAGAAGCTTCTTTGCGTTCTGCTTCTTCTCGCATATGATAAATTTTTAAAGCAAGAATAGAAAGCCGGTCTATTGCCCATGCTGGACTCTCAGAGTTTATTGTTGCATCTTCCGAAGGAGTTACATTTTTATATTTATCAAGAAAATAACTGTCTATATATTCTACAGTATCCGTACGGTCCTGATTTGAAGCATCAATTTTTCTCTTCAGGTCCAGCGCAGCTACCGGATCTATATTCGGATCCCTAATAATATCTTCATAATGCCACTGAACCGTATCTATCCAGTTTTTACGATATAGCAAATGTTTTATAAGTTTTTCTTTTGAATATGGGTTCTTAAAAGATTGATACACATCATCTTTTATATGATAATCGCGAATACTTTCTTCAAAAATACTGTTTGCGAGTTCACTAAACATAAGCCAGAGTTTTAGAACTGCAAATATAATTAATTACTTTTGGCAAAGCAGTAACTTCTCTAAACCCAACGTTATGCATCTACATCATATTGGTCTTGAAAATTCGATTCTGAACAGCTTCTTAGCTGAAATACGTGACGTGAAAGTGCAGAATGACCGAATGCGATTTCGAAGAAATATAGAACGTATTGGAGAAGTGTTGGGTTATGAACTTAGTAAAAGTCTTCAATATAGGGAGCATTCAATACAAACACCGTTAGGTTCAAAAAAAACAAATTTACTTGCAGAACAACCAGTAATCGGATCTATTTTAAGAGCAGCATTACCCATGCAGCAGGGACTTTTAAACTATTTTGATAAAGCAGATAATCTCTTTATCTCGGCTTACAGACATCATACAAGCGAAACAGAATTTGAAATTGTAGTTGAATATATGGCGTCTCCTTCTCTGGATGAAAAAATACTTATTTTGGCAGATCCTATGCTGGCATCCGGTCATTCTTTCGTTTCAGTTTTTGAAGCTTCCAAGTCCTTAGGTAAGCCAAAAGAAATTCATCTGGTCACGGCAATAGGGGCGCCGGAAGGAATCGCTTATCTGGAAGATTATTTTGATGCTGACACCCACCTATGGATCGCTGCCATCGACGAAAAACTTAATGACAAAGGATATATTATTCCGGGATTGGGAGATGCCGGAGACCTGTCTTTTGGCAATAAACTACAGCATTAAATTCATAAAGGGCAATAGTAAAAAGAACCAAAGAATAAGTTCTCTCATCCATTTTTTATGCAATTTTTCTAAAAAATTTCCAGCGAGTACGGCTAATGGAAATGCTAACAGCATATAAGAAGCGCCTTCAAATTTAGGCCCTATACCAACTGCCAATATAACTGCAAATAGCACTAATAAGACAATTAATAATGAATTTTTTACCGAAGTAGTTTTAGATTTTGCTTTAAAAAAAAAGGTGAGAACAGCGGCAATTGTTAAAAGCGTCAATGCAATTGAAGGAATATATATGTACAATCTCATATAATCTTCTTTTGAGATTTGCATTTTAAAAGCAAGAAATAACTTAAATTCTTCTAAAAGATCAAACCATAAAAATCCAGTATAGGTAAGTAATAGCACAGTTCCTAATGCAATAATTGGTATAAATAGATTTTTAAAATCTTTCCCTGCATAGATTGCAATAGCAACATAGAGTGGTATAAGTGTCAGAATTGCCCAGTTATAGCATAATACTGCGATCCCCAGCCATAATGCTGCATCAAAAATTTTTCTTTTGACCCCGAGCTGAGATTTCAAATTAATCATTTTTCTTACCGCAAGTAGCACAAACCAACTCGCTACGGTGATTTTTGGATAAAGAAAAAATGCAGGAAAAGCACAAATTAGGGTAACAAATAAAAATATAACGTAATTATTATTAAGCGAAAGATTGTTGCGTTTGCAAACAAATTCTAACACAAAAAGTGATAAGCCTACAATAAGAATACAAAGTATATATCCTGGCACAGACACAGTGCTTATAAAATCACGCGCTCCTGCCACCACGGTAATTGCAAAAACCAATAGCATGTAAACCAGAAGAAGAATGAAATTTATGGGTTTTGTTTTACCAAATATGCTTGATAAAATCATAGGTTTTGCTATTTTTGTGTCGTAAAAATAAGATAAGTTTTTATGTGGAAAGATTTTTTTAAAGCGATAGAGTCACTTTTTGTTGATTTTCTTTTTTATCCATTAGATGTTTTACGTGAAATGGACAGTTGGTGGACAGCAAATATGATTAACTGGGTATTGTTTATTGTCGGTTTTGTGGCGATGATTTACTGGATTCGCCAGTTGCAATTGTTCAATGATAAAGAGCCAGAAGACAAAAGTGTTTCTGCGCATTCTTATCTATAGATCGAAACCGATATCTTTACGATAGTACATCTTATCAAAATGTAGTTTACCTATATTTTGGTAAGATTTTTTTATGGCTTCACGATAATCCGTATGCATAGAAGTAACGGCAATTACTCTGCCACCGCTGGTAAATACCTCACCTTTTTCGAGCGTTGTGCTAGCGTGAAAAACCAGAGAACCCTCTACATTATCTAAACCGCTAATCTTCTTTCCTTTTTCATAGATCTCAGGATAACCTCCAGAAACTGTCATAACCGTCGTAGCAGCTTTTTCATCAATTTCAAGATTTACTGTATCAAGTATATCCTTAGCTGTTGCATTTAACAGCGTAACTAAATCGGTTTTAAGACGGGGAATCACAACTTCGGTCTCAGGATCTCCCATCCGCACGTTATATTCAATTACATAAGGTTCTTCATTAACTTTAATCAACCCAATAAATACAAATCCTTTATAAGGAATGGCATCTTTTTTTAATCCTTCTATTGTGGGTTTTACAACGCGATCTTCTATTTTCTTAAGAAATACCTCATCAGCAAAGGGAACAGGAGATACAGCGCCCATTCCTCCCGTATTGAGACCCGTATCACCTTCACCGATACGCTTATAGTCTTTAGCCATTGGTAATATCTTATAATGAGTACCATCGGTGAGCACAAAGCAGCTTAGTTCTATCCCGTCCAGAAATTCTTCAATCACTACTTTACTGCTAGCATTACCGAATTTTGCCTCTACCAGCATTTTTTCAAGTTCTTCTTTGGCTTCATTTAGATCTTCTAGGATCAAAACCCCTTTTCCTGCTGCCAGACCATCGGCTTTTAGAACATAGGGTGGCTGTAAAGTTTCTAGAAATTTTTTGCCTTGTTCGACAGTTTCCGTGGTAAAGCTCTCATAAGCTGCAGTCGGAATGCGATGGCGTATCATGAATTTTTTCGCATACTCCTTGCTACCTTCAAGTTTTGCACCTTCTTTTTGAGGACCAATGACAGCTACATTCTTTAACTGCAAATCCTTAAGAAAGAAATCATGGATTCCTTCGACAAGAGGGTCTTCCGGACCAACTACGACCATTTCAATCTGCTCTTTGATTACCAGTGATTTTATGGCTTCAAAATCGTTTACAGAAACTGGTACATTTTGAGCGATCATGGCTGTACCTGCATTTCCTGGTGCTACGAATAGATTCGTGACCTTGTCACTTTGTGAAATTTTCCAAGCCAATGTATGCTCTCTTCCTCCAGAGCCTAGCACTAATATATTCATATTATGATCTTTTGTATTTTAAAAATCCCCTGTAAAACCAGTTTATCATATAGTAAAGTGAGCGGGTAAAGGTAAGTTTTTCTACTTTCCTATAGAAGTCCCATTGATACCTCAATAATGCCCATTTATTTCTCGAAAGTGAGTTTTTACGAATCCGATATATGGCTAAAGGTTGTTTTATACCCAACGCAAAGTCAATTTCCTTTAAATATTGCAGCCATAAACCCATATCTTGTCTCTTGCGAATTTCAGGCATGTACTTTTTTCCCAGTTTTTCAATGTGTACAAAAGCCGTTAAACAACTTATAGAATTAGATTTTAAAATATCTGAGTACGTTACTTTTTCAGGAACAATAAAATCTGGGTACAAAGGTTCTAACTCTTCATCCAGCCTTTTATAAGATGCAAAAACAAATGGGCAACCCGAAGTGTTTATCTTTTCAATACTTGTGTCCAGAAATTCTGGAAACCAGATGTCGTCTGCATCAATAAAAGTAAGATAGGCTCCGTTTGCTTTCTTAATACCTGTATTTCTTGCAATAGCCGGACCTGAATTCTGCGGCAATACTTCCAAAGAGATCCTCGGGTCTTTCATTGACCATTTTTCAATCATAGCAACTGTGGCATCGGAAGACCCGTCATCTATTAAAAGAAGTTCCCAATTGGTATACGTTTGCTGCCTGATAGAGCGAATGGTCGCTTCAATATATTTCGCAGAATTATATGTCGGGGTTACAATAGAAACCAGTTTACTCATGTTAATAAGCTTTTTCTTCTCCTTTTGCTGCATTCAAGATCGTCTGTATGATAATTTTGAGGTCAAGAGCCAAAGACCAGTTCTCTATATAGAAAATATCAAACTTTACCCTGTTTACAATATCCAATTCATTCTCTATTTCACCCCGATAGCCTCTCGTCTGAGCTAATCCCGTAATTCCGGGTTTTACAAAGTGACGTACCATAAATTTGTCTATTCGCTGTTCAAATGCGTTGCTATGGCTAACCATATGAGGTCTGGGCCCTACCACCGACATTTGACCTACTAATACGTTGAAAAATTGAGGAAGCTCATCAAGACTTGTCTTGCGAATAAACCTGCCTATCTTCGTAATACGCATATCATTCTTTGACGCTGATTGTACATCAGACATTTTATTTATTGCCATCGATCTGAACTTATAACAATTAAATTCTTTGTAGTCGATCCCGTTTCGTTTTTGCCTGAAAAAAACTGGACCTTTAGATTCGAGCCGAATAAAAATTGCCAGTAAAGGTGTAAGCCAGGACAATACGCCTACAATCATCAACAGAGAAAATATGATATCGAATGTTCTTTTTAAGAACGAATTAATAGGGTCTTCCAGCGGAATGTCCCTTAAAGACAAAATAGGCAAGTAGTCGTAATATTCAAATTTGAGTTTCTTACTGTAGATGTTTTTGTTGTCTGGTATAAACTTGAGAATTCTAAGGTTGTTATCTGCATAATCAATCACATCTGCTAGTTGTTTGTTTGACAGGTCTCCAACCGAGCAATAGACTTCATCAATATTATTCTGAGTAATATAATTGAAACAGTCTTTAAGGTTAAAATCTTTACTTTTAGGTGAAAACTGTCTTTTAAATTCGTATCCAAATTCGCTTCTTACTTTAAAAACTTCAATAAGCTGTAAAGTTTTCTTGCTGTTCCCAATAACAACTACTGTTCTGATATTCCCTCCCAGTACTCTGCGGTATCTGATAAGTAATGCGTAGCTAAATATTTTGAGTGAAGAAATAATCACGAATGTTAACGCATAGTAGTTTGCTAGTAACAACCTACTTATACTAAATTCTTTGAAAAAGCCTATGTAGGCATAGAGTATTAAAAAGAAAAATACAAACTGTTTAAAAATAAGTATGAGTACCAGTGTAAGTTTAGAATACCGTTGTATTTCGTAAAACTTGTTGATAAGGGAAAGAGCGATCCACATTACATTAATGTAGATAATGAATTGTACTGGCAGTTTGAAATTAAGCGGTAGCAGTAACGCCAGTGCATTTACCACAAGGAGATCAAGTAAATAATTAATTGGTTTTATGAGTCCGGAATATCGACCTCGCTTATAAGACATACTTATTTTTTATTGTGCTTTGAAAAGTCTTTATGTTCTTTTTTAAAAAGAACTTCCTTATCTAAAGATTTAAAGTATTCATAGGTTTTCTTCATACCTTCATCACGACTTACTTTAACCTCCCAGCCTAGTACTTCACGTGCTTTGCTAATATCGGGCTGCCGCTGCATGGGATCGTCTACCGGTAGTGGTTTGTAGATTACTTTCTGATCTGTTCCGGTTAATTTTATGATCTCTTCGGCGAAGTCACTAATCGTAATTTCATCAGGATTACCTATGTTCACAGGTAAACTATAATCACTCATCAGCAATCGATAGATCCCATCAATCTGATCGTCTACATAACAAAAAGAACGGGTTTGAGAACCATCTCCGAATACCGTAAGGTCTTCTCCTCTTAAAGCCTGACCTATAAAGGCTGGTATAACCCGACCGTCATTTAATCGCATTCGCGGTCCGTAGGTATTAAAAATCCGTACAATGCGAGTTTCCAAGCCGTGAAACCTGTGATAAGCCATTGTAATCGATTCCATAAATCTTTTCGCCTCGTCGTAAACACCTCTGGGACCAATAGTATTCACGTTTCCGTAGTACTCTTCTGTTTGAGGATGCACTAGTGGATCTCCATAGACTTCGGAGGTAGAAGCAATTAAAATTCGGGCATTTTTTTCTTTGGCGAGTCCCAGCAAATTATGCGTTCCTAAAGCACCAACTTTTAGTGTTTGTATCGGTATTTTTAAATAGTCGATTGGGCTGGCAGGAGAAGCAAAATGAAGAATGTAATCTAGTTTACCGGGTACATGAACAAAAGTGGTTACATCATGATGGTAAAATTCAAAATGCTCAAGTTTAAAAAGGTGTTCTATATTTCTCAAATCTCCGGTAATAAGGTTATCCATCCCTATTACATGCATTCCTTCTTTTATGAAACGGTCGCACAAGTGCGATCCCAAAAAACCGGCAGCTCCGGTAATTAATACTTTTTTCATTCTGTGATTTTTACAATAAGGCTATTACTAACCGTTACCCTAACAGAGGTATTGCACAAAAATATCACTAATTACGGCTTATTCTGACTTTTTAAAAGATTATTTGAAGGTTAAATGCTTCAGAAATTGCGCGTTTTTTTATTTTTTAAATTTTTCTTTTAAAACCAAGGCAATAAATTTAGAATTCCCAACAAGGTATCTTTTCCACATACGCTTAGGTTCTTGCAAAAATCTGTAAAACCACTCCAATCCTGCATTTTGCATCCAGATAGGAGCCCTTTTTACCTTACCAGCTACTACGTCAAAACTGCCTCCTACCCCCATGATAAAATTTACGCTTTGGAGTAAATCCCTGTTTTCATAAAGAAAATTTTCTTTTACCGGAGAACTTATGGCCACAAATAAGATATGAGCCCTACTTTCTGAGATCTGACGTGCAATTTCTTTTTCTTCTTCTTTTTTAAAGTATCCGTTTCTATATCCGGCAATGATTTCTTCGGAATATTTTTCGCTTGTTATCTCTACTACCTTTTTAACTATCTCTTCTTTTGCTCCAAAAAAGAAAATACGGTAGTTCTTTTGATGCGCAACTTCAATGAGATTATTCATCAAGTCTATACCGGCGACCCTTTCTTTAAGAGGTTTTCCCAGCATTCTGGACGCCCAAACTACTGCCTGACCGTCTGCATTTATTAAATCACTGCTGTTTACGCTTTCACGAAGCCTTAAATCTTTCTGCATGGCTACGATCTTACCGGCATTGACTACGACATGGTGTATCTGTTTGTGCCCTTCTATAGCATTACTTACTATTTTTAGGGTCTCTTGCATGTCTAGATTATCGATACTGGTATTTAAAATGGAAATCTTATTCATCAGAAGTAGCTAATTCATAATAACTTAAGGCATAAAACATCCAGGACTGCGCCCAGCGAATATAGGGAATTTTGGCACTAAACTGCTTTCGCTTCTGGTAATAAAAAAATCCTTTGGAAGACTGCATATTTCTAATGGTCCATACCAATACCCTTTGTGCCAAATCTCTGTTTTCTTCAAGGATTTTCATTTTGGTTAACGTAACGATTAATTGTGCAGGCGCATGAATATCTACCGGATAGGTTTGGTTGTTATAGTATTTTGAAATTCCTTCTGATGTAAAAAAGGTATTTAGATAGTAATTAATGCCACTTTTAATGTTCATCTCGAAAGAACTATCTTTAGAGATTTCCTGATATTTATAAATACATTCCAGATTGTAACCTGTGTGAAAATTATCGATCCATTGATGAAAAGGAAGTGTTCCATATGCCCAGGAACCATCTTTTGCCTGTCTTTTACATACGTAGGAGACAATTTTCCGAGCGTTCGATATCATTTTCTCGTCTTTGGTATACTTGTATACCTGACATAGGAGTTTTGCACCCAGAAGTCCCGCATTGTATACCTGAGTCTCATCTAGAGGTGAATAAGAAAGCGTAAAATCGCCTTGTTTGTCGTACGATTTATTAAGATCTTCCAGAATAAAGTCAGCACTGCTAACGGCAGTAGTTAGTAATTCTTCTTGGCCGGTGATCTCGTATGCATCTAATAAGGCTTCGGTAATAAAAGAAGTAGCTACTACCGTAGGGGTGTATTTGGGCTGAAAGAATGCTCTCGCCTGCCAATCAAAATTGTAACCCCAGCAAGCACCAGCGTATCCTTTGGTTTGAAGCTCTAATAGTTTAGATGCTAAAAATTTGATTTTCTCCAGATACTCGGGTTTCGCTTCTTGCTTATATAAATTACAATAACCTATTAAGAAAAGACCTAAACCTTTAGGATTATAGTCTTTCTTGACCCCTACGAACTTTCTAAGATTGAGTGGGTTTCGTTTGAACAACTGTATCCAAGCTAATCGTAAAAAACGTGACTTTCCAAAAAATGTTTTTTGTATCACCCAACTGTTAAGACCATCATAGGGATCCCAACCTTTAAAATCTTCTTTTTCACAAAAAAGTCGTAGCGATTCAAAACTCTTGCTAATTAACTGCTTTGGTTCATTCATTGGGCAAGTATTTATGAGATGAGCGATTGGTGGTAAGAAGTATATAGAAAAAGACAAAAGATAACAATCCCAATAAGATGGATACTTCTATTTGTTTTAATTGCCTGTATCCTTGTACTTTAAAAACCCAGCTGATCGCAAGTAAAGCAACAACAATTCCTCCTAACTTATAAAATCTGGAAGGAATGAGAACTGCCAGGAAAAGCAAAAGCTGATAGTGGATGTTAACAGCTCTCAGATTTTTGATCATGCTTAGAGTTTTTGAGGCAGTCCGGTTTTTAAACTATCCTGAATTTTAAAGGTCGTGAGTGTTGTATCGTAAATAGATTCAAAGCTTAGCGGTAACTCTGTTCCTTTGACAACAGATTTGACAAAAGCCTGGACTTCTTGTTTGTGACCTTTCCCTGAAAGCTTAAGTTTGGTACTTTTATTATTACGATGTATGACTCCCCCTCTAAAGTCATTAATAATTCCTGTTATTCCTCCTCCAAATACTTCGATATATTCTTTTGGAAGCGATTTATCTCCGTTTCCTAGATAGATGAGATTTCCTATGGCTCCATTACTAAACTTTACTACGACCGTAATATTGTCATCGGTTGTGATTTGGCTATTATCCGAATTAATACTGTCTGCAAACACAGAAACGGGTCTGGAATTAGTAAAAAATTGCATCAGATCAATAAAGTGGCACATTTCTCCCACGATTCTTCCCCCTCCAATCTCTTCTAACTGGGTCCAGTGATCTTTAGGAATAAACCCTGCATTTACTCTTATATTGACCACCAAAGGCTCTTCTACAGTTTTAAAATTACTCTTGATCTCTTTGGCAAGAGACGAAAATCTTCTGTTAAAGCCTACCATCAATCGGGAATTGCCTTCTTCATATTGTTGCTTAACCGCCTCCAGTTCTTCATAATTCATAGCCAATGGTTTTTCAACAAATACATCTTTGTGTGCTTTTAAGGCTGCTATAGTATACAATGCATGCGAGTTATGAGGAGTTGCGATAAAAACTGTATTGATATCATTATTTGAAAACACATCCTCAGGTGAAGTAGCTGTATTAGCAAAGTCAAATTTATCGGCTACATTCTTAGATGTAATACCCTTTGTAGTGACCACGGTATTAAGGGAGACGTTATCGGATTTAAGATTCGGAATAAGGTAACTTTGAGCAAAGCTTCCGGCTCCTATAAATCCTACATTTAGCTTTGCGGATGCTGCAGTTTTTAAAGGAATACCCGATTTGAACTTCTCTTCGTTCTGTTCATACTTCAATAGAATACCTATATGCGGCTCTTTACTTTTTCCTAATACAATATCATAAGCTTTCTCTGCTTCATTAATATCAAATACATGAGTGATTAAAGGCTTCAAATCGATCGCTTTTTTTGCCAACAGATTCAGGAAAGCTTCCATATTTCTTTGTTCTGTCCATCGCACATAAGCAAAAGGATAATCCACACCCAGTTCTTCATAATTTACATCATACCGGCCCGGACCATAAGAACAAGACATTTTGAGTTCTAATTCTTTCCTGTAAAAATGGGGATCTCTGGGGATATCCATTTTAACGGCACCAACTACCACAACTTTTCCTTTTTTTGCAGCTATTTCGGCAGATAACTCAATCGGATCATTGGTCGGAGCCGCTGCCGTAATGATGATACTGTCAAATCCGTATCCTTTTGTGAAACTTTCCACCGCAGCCAACAAATTCGGATCCTTTCTATTTAATGCGTTTGAAGCACCTTGTTTTAGCGAAAGTTGTACCAGCTCTTCTGACAGATCGATACCAAAAACATTGCACCCGTTTGCTTTGAGAAGCTGACAGGTTATCTGACCCAGCAATCCCAAGCCAATTACACAGACATTTTCTCCAAGTCTTGGTTCTGCCTGACGAACCCCTTGTAACGCTATAGCGCCTAAAGTCGTAAAACTTGCTTCTTCAAAAGAGACTCCATCAGGTATTTTTGCCACCAGATTTTGTGGTATGGCTACCATTTCTGCATGAGAAGCATAATCCTGACCTGCGCATGCTACGCGGTCGCCTGGCTTAAACTGACCATTAGTATCCATTGAAGCACTTACCACACCCGAAGTGCTGTAGCCCAAAGCTTTTAATGAATCTAGCTTTGTTCTCACCTTATCAATAGTAGCTTTAAGGCCTTCTTTTTTTACATTTTGTAGTACTTGGGCAACCAGATCAGGACGTTGTTTTGCTTTACCTATTAAATTCGCTTTACCCACACTTACAGTGCTTCTTTCGGTACCTGCACTGATAAGAGAATATTTATTTTCTACCAATACCATTCCTTTGGAAATAGCGGGTACCGGTACTTCATCTACAAATAGCTCCCCGGTTTTGAAATTTTGTATAACTTGTTTCATAATTTCTAAAAAATTATAGCGATAAGTTTAGTCTTCTTTGATATTTTGAATTAAAAAAACATGTTTACCTCTTTGTGTTTTGGGTATTTCATCGACAATGTCAAGAGATATGTTAATTTTATTTTGCACAGAAGCTTCCATTTTTTTTACGAAATCTTCTTTACTTATTGATTTATTAGCATTTAATGTTATTCTAATTTTCAGTTTCCCGATAGTACTTTGCTCCAATTGAATTTCACTTATTGAAGAAAATTCTTTGTAGTGTTGACCAAAAATAAAAGCCGTCAAAGATACTTTAGTAGTATCATTTAAATAAATATAATCGTGACTTCTTCCATGAATATTTTTAAAGCTTCTCCCTTTAAATCCACATTTGCACTTTAATTGATCAGAATATTCCGCTTTATCTCCTGTGTCATAACGAATCATTGGCATAACATCATTATCAAATCCTGTGGCAATAATTCTACCTGCTTTATTTGGTTCGTTAATAATTTTACCATCATCATATATAAGTTCAACATATCCATAAAAAGGAAAAATATGAAAATCATCAGAATAAGGACAGTTTCCTGCATGAACTAATCTTTCAGAATGTCCATACCAATGGGCAATATTGGCGTTAAAAAAAGTGCTAATTAATTTTCTATCCCATTTATAAAGACCTTCAGATCCCATAAAAATAGTTTTTATATTAATTTTCAATGGGCTTGAACTATTTTCTACTAAACGGATAAAATTTTTAATAGCCGAAGGATATGCATGTATAAAACAAGGATTGAATTTATTAATCACTTTAACGATGTCACCAATGTTTTGTTTGTTAAGTAAATAGCAAGATATAGCAAGCTTATTATCAATTGCTTGATACTCATAAAGCTTATTATGAGAGAGGGATTCACCTCTAATCGTTAACATCTTATCGCCAGGCGTATATCCAAATTTGCCCCAGTACCAATCAAAATGAGCTTTTTCTTTAGGTCTGGAAACCCCTTTTTCCAAAAAAAATTCAAATGGAGTACCACTTGATCCACCAGTATTAGCTTTTAATCTATTTAAGTTATTTGGGTTGACAAATTGGTCAAAATTTGATCTAATTATATTTTTATTGACTATTGGAAATTCCAAAAATGATTTGTAGTTTTTTCTTTGATAATATGGTATTACAGATAAAGCCAAGGAGCACTGTTTATCACGATATTCGTTGTAATTCCCATTTTTCTCTTTTATTCGATTTAAATAGTCGAAGTAAACGTTTCCATATTTGAGTTTCTTTGGTAACTTTCTATAAACACTTCCAATAAAAATTTTGATAGGGAGGGGTAAATTCTTATAAATACCCAATAAACCATATAGCTTATCTTCTAAACTCATTCTACTTTACAAGTTTTTTGAGATGACCCCATTTAATGTATTTCAAATAATGGATAATTGTCTTAATTGGATATTGCTTAAAACGCTGAACAAAAGACCTTAATTCTCTTGCTAATAACTCTTTGCGAATTTTTTGATTGTAATAACCAGGATCATCAATTCTGTGGTTAATTTCATTAAAATATGTTTTTATCTTTACATCTTCTATACTTTCTGGCAATAGGTTTTTTTGATTATAATAATAAAAGTACGGTGTACTTTCTATTATTTTATTTTTACTTAGCTTTAAATTTAAACAGATTGAATAATTTCTTTTGTCCCCTTGTTTTTTATTATACCCTATTTCCTTTTCGGGAATATATATAAAACTTCCTAGGCTGTAGGCAATAATACCATCATTATACTCTTCTATACCTTGAATAATGTGCGGGTGATGACCAATTACAGCAGATGCTCCAGCGTCAATAAATCTACGGGCATTATTTACATCTATAGGGCTTGGAACATCTACCAGTTCTGTCCCCCAGTGTGGAAATATTATTACATGATCAATTTTTTTCTTTAACTCCAAAATTTTGTTTTCAATTTTTTCGGCATCATATGAATCTGGTCCATGAAACTGCGTTTTACTCCTGCTCCATCTGCCTTTTTTTACAAAACTTATAATAACGATAGAAATTTTATTTATATCTAAACTTAAAACATTATAATCCCTTTCGCCAAACCCAAAACTACGTACCCCTTTTTCTGATAATATTTGCCTCACATCATTTACACCTTCCACCCCATAATCTAAACTGTGATTGTTTGATAATCCATATGCATTAAACTTACCAAGTTCCAAACTTTTTAGATATTCAAAACTTACCGCATACGTATCTGGAACATCAAAAAAATACTTTTGTCTGTTATTCGGGATAATAAATTCGAAATTAGCAATATTGTAATCACTTTTCGGTAATTTCACCTTGGCTAAGGGATCGATATTACTTTCTTCATAATGCTTAAATAAGGATATATCTCCAACAAAATTTAAACTAATCATTCAGTATTTTTAATAAAACAGATGTAATATTTTCTTGAAAAATTTCAACCGTATAATTCTCGTTGAATTTTTTAGATGCATTTAAAGAAAACATAGAAAGCCTATTTTTGTCTTTTATTAAATCCAGCACCTTTATATTTAATTCGTTTTGATTTAGTCTTTGCACGATGTAACCATTGTTATTGTTATCAACTATTTCTGAAATAGCTCCTTCATCTGTAGAAATTATAGGTAATCCATATTTCTGAGCTTCTAACAAAACTAATGGAAAACAGTCATTATAAGTAGGAAAAACAAACAAATGTGACTTGTCTAGTATACTTTCTTTTTCAGATCCATACTTTGGGCCTAAATAATCGACTTCTTTATTTAAATCTAACTTTTTGATTCTTTGATTTAGTATTTCTTTTGAAATTAAAGTTGTTTCTCTACCCACGATTAGGCCTCTGAAATCTACATTCTGTTTTTTTAAAAACGCACAGGTATTTAGAAAAAGATAAATGCCTTTATTTTCTGCTATATTTGAAAGAAATAAAATAGTAAAAACATCTTCTTTGTGATTACTTTTTGAAAGTTTTTCTTTACTAATACCATTTGGAACAACGTGAGATCTAAATTTCTTTTTAAGAAGAGATAAATCTTTTACTAATACCGTTGAAAGATGTATAACATCTGTATTTTTAAATACCCAGGAGTATATATGTTTTTGAATAGGACTTTTTAAACACTTTTCATAAATTCCTTTACCATGAATATGATAAACTATTTTTTTTCCTGAAATTTTTAAAATCACGACTATAAATAAATCTCGATAAAACGAAATCCCAACAGGTGATATGGTAAAATAAATGATGTCAGGCCGAAAAACAAAAGTACCATGTACAACTTTAAAAAAAATGAAAAAAAACAGCCAAGCCTTTTTAAAAGAAAATTTTCCTATTCCCTTGATTTCGTTGGTGTAGTTCAAGGAAATTACTTTTTGCCAAAAAGAGTTTTTTATTTTTTGAGAGTTAACAACAATCTCATTCATCATTGATACTCCGTGAACCGGTGGCGGCATTTGTACCAAAAAAAGAATTTTAGGCTTTTGAATCATGGTTTTGTAAATACTTGAGATTAGCGGTAATCAGTAAAATAAAAAAACTGTAAAAAACAATTCCTTTGTTTCTTTCCAATACATCTTCGGTAATACTGGTGATTGCTAATAAAATTGCTATACTTATTAGTAAAAAAGATTTTTTTCTTATTGATAATATAATCAGATAGCCTATCAAAATAATAAATAACAATAATCCTAAAATACCTGTTTCCATCATAAATGTTAAATACATATTATGAGCAGTATATTTATTAATGTATCCTAATTCGAAGCCTTTTTCCTCGTATTTCTCTATCAACGCTTCTCTTCCGTTTCCTTTGCCTATTCCAAATGGGAAATAATCTTCAATTACTTCTAGAGTACAGCTCCATTTAGCCAATCTGGAATTGATTGAATTCCAATTACTACTTCTGGGGGTATCGGTATATTCATAACTGATCTTATTAGTAAAGTTTCTAGTTTTACTGAATAACACCTTAGATGCTAAAATAAGCAGGGGAATAGCAATAAGAATTAAGTAAACTTTTTTTATTTTCTGATGAAATAAGAAATAAACAGGGACAAGCAGTATTGCTGATACTAATACGGCGAAACTATTTAACAAATACAGCGAAACACCGAAATACAAGATTAAAATGAAACAATAGAACCTTTTTTTAGTATTAAGAAATTCTTCTTTCAAGTAATAATGAGCGATTATTACCAACGAAAATAAAGTGTAAGATGAAAGATAGGTTGGGTGCAAACCTATATTTGAACTTAGCCTATGATATTTAAATACGTTTTCTATTACAAGATTTTTAGGGTTGAATATATAAATAGACCCATTTTGTAATGTGTTTTTTAACGATATAATATAAGCAATCATTAAGCCTAAAAAAGTAACCAAAGCAAAAGATAAAAGAATTTTCTTTATATCTTTTTTGGTAATCTTAACCGTTGCAAATATTAAAGGAAAAAGTAGGAAGTTTAGTATCTTTTCCAGACTTTTAACTCCTTTCATTAAATCCTGAGCATAAATGAGTGTTACCACTGCTGATAAAAATAAAAACAAAAACAATATTTGAGGAGTACTCCAACTAAGTTGTTCTTTGTTTAACTTAAAAAACGAATAAACCAACAGGAACATAATGGCCAAATTATTAATTGACATAGGCATTAATGTGGTTATTGCTACAATTAAGAGAAACCATTGATGAGCATGAATTGCACTATTTGGTTTAAATTTAAGTCTCGGCATAACTTACTTCCTTTTTGAAGTCAAGATTAATAAAGAGTTCAAAAAATATAATTACTGTAAAATATTCAAACCAATAGTCCAGAATAAAATAAGAAAGTAATAGAAACAAGACTATTTTTCCATACGTTAAAACCTTATAGTTCTTTATAAGTTTACCTAAGTAAAACAGCACAAAAATTACAACCCCAAACAATCCATATTCTCCAAATATCTTATTGTAAAAGGAAAATGGTTGATTTGCTGTTCCATCTTTATACGGTGTCTTTAATAACTGTGAATTCCAAAGAGAATAATGATTACTTTTAAAGTTGTTTGAAAGATATTTATATTTTTCAGGATACCATGCTACATAATCTGCTGAGGTCAGAAAAGCGGTTCTCGAGGAAAACTTTCCGCCTCCGGCACCAAAAATAAAATTATCAATTTCATCTGTTAGGAAATTGAAAGTCTGTTTGAAAGACACGATTTTACGTGCTGGATCCGTTTTGCTAAATACATTATTGTTAATAATGTTGATTACATAGTAATAATTATTGGGGCTTGCTATTCTAAATAAAACTATAATACTTATTATAGCTATTAGAGCTTTGAATTTTGTTTTTAAGGACAAGAAGAAAAAAGAAAAGAAAGCAACAACTGCGAAGTAAAGTAAAATACCACTCATATATGTTGTTGCTAAAAAACAAATAAGAGATATCGTAAAGTATGAAATATTCTTTTTGTAGAAAAAATAGATTGAATAGAATGAAAGTACTATCATACAAACCGAAGAGTTTGTAAAAATAGAACTGATAAAATCTCCGGCGGACATATTTATCAGGTGTGGTAGAATGGTCTGTAATTTGAAACATAATTTTATGTACTGAAAAATGATAACAACTAGATTTATCTTAAAAAACAACATCAAAATAGCATCAATTTGTTTGGTTGTTAATTTTTTCATTAAACTAGTTATCGCATAAGAGCTAATGAACATCAAGAACCACATTCCGCTTATAATAAATGTGTTTATCAAGTAGGGCGTGGAAAAATCGTTTTTCCAAACATAAAATGTTTGTAAACTACTGTAACCAATCATAAAAAGATAAAACAATCCTTTTGAGTCCAATCCAGGCTTTAAATCAATGAAAAATAAAACTAAGGATGTTATTAATACAATCCCTAAAAACTGGACTCCTGTATTGCCAGAAGAAACCACCAATAGTAGCAGTAATAACAGTAATTTATAGATAATAGTTTTAGAAATTTTCATTATTTCCTGATATGAATTCTAATTTTGTATCAAAACTTGAACTAAGAACCTTGTCGTTTTAACAATATTTTACAATTAATCACTATACTCCTAAAAAGTAAATATGCAACAAAAGAACAATTAGTCCAGCAATTGCTATAGATACACATATTGCAGTTTTATCTTTTGGATACGATACCAAAAATCGGTATCAGCATTTCTATAGATAGAAAATAATGTTTTAAGTATAAAAGTACTTTTTTGTAACCCGTCTATAGGTGCCTGAGTTATCACCGAATCTCCTTTATTACTATCAGAACAAACATGAGCCATTATTAGATGCTGAATCATTTAACGCGAGGATTTAAAAATTTAATAAAATAGGCTACTAAAAAGCCTCCAAATATTAAAACAGAAGCAATAAACGATTGCCAGGTCTCTCCAAAATAATACTTAAACACTAAAAAAATAATTCCTAATAACACCGGAGTTAACGCTTGCTTTGCCCTTAAAAGTATGTAATTAGATTCGTTTAATGATTTTACATTTAAGAAGGAAATTGTTATTTCGCCCATAAGCACGGCTATCGCCATTAAATAAGGTTTGCTTCCATATATAAACCATAATATTATACCAGTAATAATGGTAATTAAAGCAGCTATTACCATATTTATACTGTAGGATTTATCTTGTCTTTTTAAAAGCAGGCGGGTGCTCGAACTGGTTGTAAAAGATGAAATAAATCCTGCTATACCTAATATAGCAAAAGTTGCAGTATAATAAATATACTTCTTTTCAAATAAAAGTGAAATTACAACTTGGGGATAAATTACAATGGATAATAGAAAAACCAGGCCTGCTACAATAGCGAGGAAGTCTACCTTTATAGCCATTTCTGCTGCTTGAAGCTCTTTGAAAAACGATTGTGTAATGATTCTTATTACTCCTTTAAAAATCATGTATAATTTTAAGGCAATGTAAATAACAGCAATGGCTTCATTAGTATAGAAATAAGACATAACATTAATAATACCTATACCCACAAAAAACAGGGCAAAGCTCGCTATACCAATGGTAAAATTGTCAATATATTTTTTTAGGCTTTTAAATCTCGGGACTACCAAATAAGGTGTTTTAAGTATCCATGACACTAAAATGCCTATCATTATGTATGAAACGAAAATACTAAGTGAAAAAAGTAATGTTACATGCTTTTTTAAATATATCGATGCAGTAATTAATATCACCGAAGGTATCATAATTCTTATAAAAGCGATAAGTGCACCTGATATGGGCTTTCCTCTACTGTAAAGGGCATAATCTGCATTTAAACTAATAAAAGGTGCTATCAAAAACATGTAGTTTTTTGTAAACAATAATCCAGAAAATCCAAAAATAGTCAATATTAAACCCAACGTAAATCGCGCTGCCTGCGACTCATACAATTCTTGTTTCCAATTGTCTTGAATAACAATATTTCTGGCTGAAGATAACTGCAAGCCAAAGGCAGTAATTGATACGATAAGTAAGATAAGCGCATCTATTTCTCCTATCGATGCAATAGCATCTTCATCAATATATTTGGTAATGAACTTTAAAGAAAATAAGTTCATAAGGTGTCCTACCCCGGTAATAAACGCTACTATTGCTAATCGTTTAATCATTTAATAACACCACAAAAGTCCAGAACCTGTTTCTTACTATCTATGGAAATAGATTTAAATTCGTCATGAGCTACTAAAAACACAATAATATCAGCTTTTTCAACCGCTTCTTTGTAACAAGTGAGCTTAAAGACAGTATGCTCCTCTATATTTGGTTCTACAATAAAATAGGTTTCATTATTTGCGTTCTGTAAGACTTTTTGTGCAATGTACTTTGCGGGCGACTCCCTTAAATCATCAATATTAGGTTTAAAGGCAAGGCCCATTAATGCAATAGATGGTTTTCTGCCATTGCGAAGCTCAAATTCAAGCTTTGCGCTTTGTACTTTTTCTGCACACCAAAAAGACTTGTAATTATTTATTTCTCTTGCTTTTCCTATCAGTTGGGATTCCATAGGATAATCGGCAACTATAAAATAGGGATCTACAGCAATGCAATGCCCACCAACACCGCAGCCAGGCTGTAGAATATTTACCCGCGGATGCTTGTTTGCAAGTTCGATGAGTTCCCAAACATCAATAGCTGCTTTGTCGCAAATAAGAGATAACTCGTTGGCAAACGCAATTTGAACATCTCTAGAAGAGTTTTCTACCAATTTGCACATTTCTGCCGTACGTGCATTTGTTTTATGTAAATCACCTTTTATAAAAGCTTTATAAAACGCAACTGCTCTTTCTGTGGATGCTTCATCAATACCTCCTATCACACGATCGTTATGCACTAATTCGTACATAACATTGCCAGGCAAAACCCTTTCGGGGCAGTAGGCAATATGTAGTTTATTGGTTAATTCAGGTCTTTCTGCGTAAATGAGCTCCTTCATACGTTCAGTAGTGCCCACAGGAGAAGTAGACTCAATTATGTAAAGATCCTCTTCTTTTAATAACGGGATGACCGATCTTGTAGCAGCTTCTACGAATGAAGTATCAGGCTCATTTTTACCTTTAAATGGAGTAGGTACTACAATAATATACGTATCTGCTACTACAGGTTTTACAGAAGCTTTTAAATATTCGTGTTTTACTGCGTAGGCAACAGCCTCATCAAGTTCTGGCTCTACAATATGGATTTTCCCTTGATTGATGGTGTCTACAACCTTTGGGTTAATGTCTACCCCATGAACCCTTGTTTCATTTTGAGCTATCAGTGCTGCTGTAGGAAGGCCAATATAGCCCATCCCCATCATGACTACTGCCGGATTCTCTTTTTTCATTTTTATATTTAATCTTTTTGTGCAAGTATTTCGTTTGCAATTCTGCCGGAAGCTTTACCGTCTCCATACGGATTGTGACGCTTGCTCATCTCGGCGTAATTGTTTTCATTTTTAAGTAAACGATTTGTTTCCTCAATAATTTTAGCTTCATCAGTGCCCACTAAGATAACGGTACCTGCCTCCACCGCTTCTGGTCTTTCGGTGGTATCCCTCATTACAAGTACAGGTTTTCCCAAACTCGGAGCTTCTTCCTGCACTCCTCCGCTATCTGTTATAATGAGATACGACTTTTCCATAAGCCAAATGAAAGCTGGATAGGATAACGGACTAATTAATTTGATGTTAGAAACATCGTCCAGTAACTCATACACCGGTTGCTGTACTTTGGGATTTAGATGAACCGGATAGATGATCATAGTTTCCGGGTTTTCGATGGCCAGCTTTTTAAGAGCTTTGCAAATATTGATAAAACCCTGTCCGTGATTCTCTCTTCGATGTCCGGTAACTAAAATTAATTTTGAAACATTTTGAATGAGGCTTTTCAGGTATTCAATTTCGGGATCTCGAAAATCCGGATGCTTTACTTTCTTTGCACTGTATAACAGAGCATCGATCACCGTATTACCCGTTACAAAAATCGTGTTGATATCCTTGTTTTCCTCAATTAGATTTTTCCTGGATTGCTCTGTAGGTGCAAAATGTAAATTCGTTACAATACCCGTAACGCTCCTATTCATTTCTTCCGGAAACGGAGATCTCAAATTGTGTGTTCTCAAACCTGCCTCCACATGACAAACTTTTGCGCCGAAATAGAAAGCAGCCAAACTTGCAGCCATCGTCGTTGTAGTATCTCCATGAACAAACACAAAATCTGGTTTGAATGATTCTAACACCGCTTTTGCCTTTTTCAATATCACCGCAGTAAGATCGTACAAATTTTGGCCAGGTTGCATTACATCGAGATCATAATCGGGAGTTATCTCAAAAAATTCCAATACCTGATCTAACATTTCTCTGTGCTGTGCAGTAATGCATACCCTCGTTTCAAGAAGGTCTTTGTGCTTGTCAAATTCTTTTACCAGCGGCGCCATTTTAATAGCTTCTGGTCGTGTTCCAAAAATGATGAGGCATTTTTTTTTCATTTTTAATAAGAATTTGCGCTTTTTCTAAGACAGGAGTGCAAAAGTACGATAAAATGAAGGTTGTACAATAGATGTTCTGAAGTCTCTTGTAATGAAAATCTTAATCCTTCATTTTTAAAACGCTATAGACAGGTCTTGAAGCGATCGTTTCGTAATCTTGTTTACTAATAACGCTATTATTATATAAACTGTTCTCTTTTAAAATTTTTACTGCAAATTCATACCATGTCATTACCTCTCCGTCACAAAAATGCCTAATTCCAAAATTCTTGTTATCCACAATTAATTGCAAAATAAACTTAGAAAGATTTTCGGCGTTAGTAGGACATCCTGTCTGAGAATCAGTTATTTTAAGCGTTGCTCCTTTTTGAGCTTTTTCAATTATTGTCTTATAAAAATTCTTGCCATACTTTTTGTGATAGAGCCATGAAGTTCTCACTATATAGTACTTCTCCATTATTTCCTGAATATACATTTCTCCGGCAAGTTTAGATTCTCCATAAATATTTATAGGAGCTGGCAGATCTTTTGTGCTATAAGGCTCTCTTTTATTTCCGCTAAAAACGTAGTCCGTAGAGATATGAATAAGTATTGTTTCATTTTTTTTGCAAGCCAGAGCAAGGTTCTTGACTCCTTCCGCATTTATTTTAAAGGCCTGTTCCTTTTCTTTTTCAGCCAGATCAACTTTAGTGTATGCGGCACAATTTATACAGTAGTCTGTTCTGTTTTTTAAAAAATAATCGTCTATCTGATCTTTATCAGAAATGTCCAACTCTGAGGCGGTTGTAAATAAAAAATCAAATTGAGGAAAATCACTTACTAAGTCCTTCAATGCGCTTCCTAATTGTCCACGACTTCCGGTAACTAATATTTTCTTTTTATGAACCTTCATTTGTGATCTTTAATCTATGGATCTTTCCTTTGGATTAAACAAGTTTTAGTTCGCTTAAACCTGGAAGTGCCTGGTCTTTTTCTGATATAATTAATTCCTTTTCCGGAAATTCCCAGTCTATAGCTAAGGACTCATCGTTATAAATAATGCCACTTTCTGCTTCTTTATTGTAATAAGCGTCGCATTTATATGAAAATATTGTTTCTTCACTGAGCGAAACGAAACCATGTGCAAAACCCTTAGGTATGAATAGGTGTAGTTTATTCTGGTCGTCCAGAATGATCTTGAAATGTTTGCCAAAGGTTTCAGAACCTGCTCTTATATCGACTACAACATCCAATACAGCTCCTTTAAGAACACTTATGAGTTTTGCCTGACTATGTACTCCTTTCTGAAAATGAAGTCCTCTTAAAACGCCTCTTTTTGACACTGAAACATTATCCTGAACAAAACTTAGGTTCCATCCTGTAAGCTCCTGAAACTTTTTTACCTGAAAAGATTCGTAAAAGTAACCTCTCTGATCGTAAAATATGTTGGGTTCAATGACAAAGCAACCGTCTAAATATGTTTCTCTTGCTTTCAATTATTCCTCAATTATATTTGTAAGGTATTCGCCATAGCCACTTTTAAGAAGTGGTTCTGCAAGTTTTAAAAGTTCTTTTTTAGTGATAAAACCCATTCGATAAGCGGTTTCTTCTATGGCGCCTATTTTGAGCCCCTGCCTTTTTTCTATCACCTGCACAAATTGAGATGCTTGCATTAAGGCATCAAAAGTACCCGTATCTAACCACGCAGTTCCTCTATCTAAAATTTTTACATTTAACTTGCCTTTATCCAGATATATTCGATTTACATCTGTAATTTCTAGCTCTCCTCGTTTACTGGGTTTTACACTTTTTGCAATTTTCACAACCTCATTATCATAGAAGTAAATACCCGGCACTGCATAACTGGATTTGGGATGCTCAGGCTTCTCTTCAATAGCTGTGACTTTACCCGCTGCATCAAACGAAACAACACCATAACGCTTAGGATCATTTACATGATAACCATAAATAATGCCGCCATCAGGATCATTATTTTCCATGAGCAATGATGCAAGTCCGCTCCCATAAAAGAGGTTATCTCCCAAAATCAGGGCCACTTTGTCATTTTGAATAAATTCTTCTCCGATAATGAAGGCTTCAGCTAGGCCATTAGGTTGTTCCTGAATCGCATAATGAAATTGACAGCCATAAGATGTTCCGTCTCCCAATAGTTTTTTAAATAATGGACGATCCTGAAGGGTTGAAATGATAAGAATTTCCCTGATTCCCGCGCTCATTAGTGTAGACAGCGGGTAATAGATCATAGGCTTATCATAGACGGGCATTAACTGTTTACTTACTGCTAGGGTCAATGGATGTAAACGTGATCCTGTGCCTCCTGCTAAGATAATTCCTTTCATGCTACAGGTAATTTTCCTTTTTTATATTTACTAAGATACCAATTAACTGTTTTTAAAATACCTGTCTCAAAATTCTCAGTTGCTTTCCAGCCCAGTTCATTTTCGATTTTAGAAGCGTCTATTGCATATCTAAAATCGTGTCCTGGTCTGTCTTTTACAAAACTGATCTGATCTAAATAACTTCCTTCTTCTTTAGGCTGTAACGAATCCAGATGTTTACAGATAGTATTTGCTATGTATAAATTTGTGCGTTCATTTTTCCCTCCAATGTTATACGTTTCACCAGCAATCCCATTTTTGAAAACCAGATCGATTCCTGAACAGTGGTCTTTAACATATAACCAATCTCTTATATTACTGCCATCACCATAAATAGGAATGGCTTCCAGGTTTAATGCTTTTCTTATGATAGTAGGGATTAATTTTTCGTCATGCTGCAGTGGTCCGTAATTATTCGAGCAATTAGTGGTCACTACATTCATTCCATAAGTATGGTGATAGCTTCTTACCAAAAAATCAGAGGCAGCTTTCGTAGCACTGTAAGGGCTATTAGGTGCATAGGGTGTTTTTTCAGTAAATAGGCCTTCCTTTCCCAAAGTTCCGTATACCTCATCAGTAGAAATATGATGAAAGCGAGCTTTCTCATACCCAGGTTTGAATTCAAATGGCTCTTGCATCCAATAATTTCTCGCAGCCTCTAAAAGGGTATAAGTGCCTTTCACGTTTGTTTCAACAAAAATACCCGGGCCATCAATAGAATTGTCTACGTGTGATTCTGCGGCAAAATGAATTACTCCAGTAATATCATTTTGTTCAAAAAGATGTGTTACCAACGCTTTATCACAAATATCTCCATGCACAAACGAGTAGCGGGGGTTACTATCTATCTGTGCGATATTTTCTAGACTTCCTGCATAGGTAAGCTTATCTAAGTTAATGACCTCTACTTCTGGATCCTTCTTCAAATAATACAAAATAAAATTTGCACCTATAAATCCCGCTCCTCCTGTAATCAAGAGTTTCATCTAACCTAATTTAGATTTGTAATTCTTTAAAAACCTGTTCAATTCTAAAAGCAGTAATACGATGAGTGCAAAGACAATACCTACTAAGCCTCCCTGAAACTTTTTTGATGCAAAAAAACCTGTAACCTCTACACCCCTTTTTGGGAAATCTGAAATTACATTGATGATAGAAGACTTGGAAGCTTTATCTTCATAAAGCTTTACCAGCTCTTCCTGAAGGAAGTTACGCTCCTTGATTAATTGTAGTTCTTTCGCGGAAGATTGCCTTTCTTCCGCCAGATTGATATTCGTGCCCGAACCCGGATTTTGAGCGATGGTTAACATCACTTTTTTATAGAGGTTCTGTAAAGAGTCAATCTCTATGAGCTGTTTGCGATAAATACTATCTTGAATTGCAATATTTTGATCGCTGACATCTTTCTGTAGCTTGAAATAACTGTTTACTTTTATAGAATTTACGATGGCATTCTGTGTTTTCTTTGCTACATCACTCTTGCTGGTTATCATTATTATTTTATGAAAACGTGCGTCCAGAGAATTGAAGTTTTCAAGATACGCTTCAAAGTCAATCGTTTTGATCGTATTCGTATCTAGTTCCCTAATAAATTTATCGAACAGTTTTATTTTCTGGTTGTTGTCTGCAAATGATTCTACGCGTACTTCCTTGATAGCGGTTGCTTCTTCTCCTTCGATATCAAGTGCCAGAGCCAACGCCGTAGTCTCTTCTGCCTGCGCCAATTCGTTGTAAAATGCAATATTATTATAGAGTTGTTGTACACTGTTAAAATTAGGTTCAACCATCATTGTAGACTCATAAAGAGGTCCTTCTCTATATTCAAGATAGAAACCTATCGCAAAACCTATTGCTCCGGCAACAACAATTTTAATGAGGTGTTTTTGAATAAAAAGTAGTAATAAAATTACAAGCTTAAATATTCCTTTAAAAATTGAACCTATAAAAACAAACAATCGGTTAATAGCATTGCCTATGAGAGTAAAAAGCTGCCCTAGATCTACTTCTTCTGAAGATTTGTTCGTGGGATCTGTAAGATTGCTCATGGTTTACGAATTAAAAATTTGTTCTAATATTTTACATGTAATCAGGTAGGTGGGTTTGACCCCGGTAGTACCAAGACCACCTGAAGCAAGGGTACTTCCCGTTTCTAAAGGATTATCAGAGGCGTAATAAGCGTATCGTACTTTTACATCTTTTGAAATGCTTTTACGAATTTGTGATGCGGATTGCACTGCTTTTTGATAATGGGCACCTTCCATTTCAAGACCTATTACATTCCACGTAGATTCATGGAAAAATTTTAATAAATCCTTATTCTGCAAAGAGGTTCCTAATACAGTTACCATAGAACCTTCAAAAACCTTTAGCCCATTTCCTTCAAAGTCTTCTTTTCTCAGTTCATTCTCAAACGGATAATTATCTGCAGTTCCTTCAAATATATGAGCCGTAGGAATCATTAAATCTCCTTTGCCTCCTTCAAGTATTCCCGCCTTTCCCATAATTGAAACAGAAGCTACGTTTAAAAATCGGGCTTTTTTACCATTTCGTTTGTATGGCTTCAGCAATTCGTCAATAGTTTCATAAGCCTGTTCGCCAAAGGCATAATCCATCACGAATAAAACAGGTTTCTGACTTTCTTCAAGCTTAGAATCAAGCGCATATCTGGTCCCTTCAAAATTAATTAAAGCAGTATCAAAAATCTGCACATCTATGTTAGTTCCTGAGACATCATTCAATGGGATCATTCCATTACCTTGCGCATAATCCAAGACTTTCTTTCGGTAATGCTCATTTTCAGGAAGGCTTAATAGTTGAAAAATTTCAAGGTCGCTTTTGTCTGGTAAGTCTTCTTTCAAAACCTTGGTCGCAAACAGAGAATTCATTACACTATGCATATTAGCACTTATAATGTGAATGGGCCGTTGCAGCAATTGGTTTTCTTTAAGTAGGCTTTTTATTGTGGTTGCCCATATCTCCCCATGAATATGATGCCCGAGGCGTTCTCTCAAAACCGGACTGAATTCAATGGTTCTTTTTACTCCAAGTGTTTGCTCTTCTATGGCAATTCTTCCCATCCAATAGATAATACGTAGAAACCTATCCGGGTTTTCCTGGGTGGCAAACAATTGATGTGCCTCAAGCGCCTCATCAAAAGTTCTTCCCAAAATATTAGCAACATGAATCAAGGCTACCTCCCGAGATGCCTGCGATATTTTTTTGCTTCCTAAAATATCTTCGATTTTTCGCCAATCTCTATTTACCTCGTTGGTATCTTCATTGAGAACCCGAGACCTGATCTTATCTGCTTCAATGTATAAAAAAGTAAGATGGGTAAGAATGTCATAAATATCTGAGCGACCCCTTGTTATTTCAACATTCATTTGCTCATCGTCTATACGATAGCAGTTTCTTCTTCTTTTAGGCGGAATAATGGGTTTAAAGTGCGATTTTTTATAGCCTTCATCAGAGGTTAAATTGATGTATCGACATTGTTCTATTCCTTCTGGTAACCTGTCAAGTACGTAGGTAAGCCCATTGATCTCCGTTTTTTCTTCCGCTATAGTCCCATATATTTCAGGACGTAATAAAAGAAGGGATTGTCTTAGGGATTCTCCCGAAACACCGGAAGGTTTATAAAATCCTCTGTTGAACAAATGCCTCATGGTGATATACATTCTTTCTATGGCACCTGTTGATTCCTGAGCTCTTGTTCTTCCTTTAAGTTTGTTCATACATAAATTTCTGTGCAAAAATACAGTAATTATCTAAAATCTGTTGTTTTATATGAAGATAGAGCGTCTGCAACTTTGCGATCATTGGCTAACCGCTGCACTTTGTTTTGACCTCCTAACTTTCCTATGGATTTCATATATGCTTTAAATCCTCCCTCTTTAATAGGGGTGATTTTTAGCGGTTGAAGAACTTTACCTTCTATCAGGTCTAAATAATAGCTGTTTTGAGTTTGCATACACTGGTCTATATCTTTTGAAAGTCTCTCCAGATCGTCTGGCAATTTCTTAAATTCAATAAACCATTCGTGATAAGGTAATTCACCTTCTGGGGTGTTAATCATGGGAGCTACTGTAAACTCGTTTATCTGAAGCTTGTACTTTGAAGTAACCTGATTCAAGGCGGTCTCTACTTCTTTCGCAATAACATGTTCTCCAAAAGCTGAAATAAAGTGCTTGACTCTCCCAGATACTGTTACCCGATAGGGTTTCAAAGAAGTAAAGATCACTGTATCGCCAAGGTTATAAGCCCAAAGTCCCGCATTACTGGAAATGATCATTACATAATTTACACCTAGTTCTACATTTTCTATGGTAATTCGGTTGAAGCTGTTATTTAAAAAATCGTCAACTTTAATAAACTCATAGAAAATCCCGGAATCTAATTGAAGCAGCATTCCTTTTTCTACTTGCGAATCCTGAAATGCAAAAAAGCCTTCACTGGCAGGAAATAGTTCGATACTATCTACTTTTCTACCTATTAAATTTTCAAATCTCGCTCGATAGGGTTCATAATTTACGCCTCCATAAATGAACAACTGAAAATTTTTAAACACATCACCTATCTTTTTACCCGTTACCAATTGTAATTTCTCAAAATACATCTGTACCCATGATGGAATGCCACTTATAATGGTCATATCTTCATTTCGGGTTTCTTCTACGATCGCATTTACTTTGGTCTCCCAATCTTCAATGCAATTTGTTTTCCAGCTAGGCATTCTGTTTTTCTGTAAATACCCAGGAACATAATGGGCAACAATCCCGGAAAGTCTTCCTAGTTTAATTCCATTTTTTTCCTGAAGGATAGGGCTTCCCTGTAAAAAAATCATCTTACCATCTACGAAAGAAGCGTTTCCGATTTCGTGAATGTAACATAGTATGGCATTTCTGGCAGCTCTTATGTGAGAGGGCATAGATTCTTTGGTGATCGGTATGTATTTGGCGCCGGATGTAGTGCCGGAGGTCTTTGCAAAATATACCGGTTTTCCCCTCCATACTACATCTTCTTCACCTGCAACCACTTTGTCAATATAGGGTCTTAATGCTTCATAATCACGTACAGGAACCGCGTTACAAAAGTCTTTATGCGTAACAATATCTTTGAAGTTATGATCAATCCCAAATTTTGTATTAGAAGCATTTTTAATAAGTGATCTGAATACCTTTTGTTGGGTTTCTGCTGGTTTAGACGCCCACTTTCTCAGCTTCGCTACCTCAATCTTTGCAAATATTTTTGCGGCAAAAGACTTTATAGACATAATTATTTACTCAAAATCAATATAATCTGTAGGGTTCACAGGATATCCTTCGCTCCATAGTTCAAAATGAAGATGAGGACCGGTAGTTAATTCACCTGTATTCCCTACCGTTGCAATTACTTCTCCCGACTTCACAAGATCACCCTGACTTTTGGTAAGAGAACCGTTGTGTTTATACACAGAGATCAATCCAAACGCGTGTTCTAAGATAATTACATAGCCTGTTTCTGAGGTCCATTCGGCAAATATGACCGTTCCATCACCTACAGCCTTCACCGGGCTCTCTTTAGGAGCGATAATATCTACAGCAAAATGTTTTAGCTTTGCATTGTATTCCTGAGAAAGCGTACCTATAACCGGAGGGAAAAGTACAAAATTACCTTTGCTTCTTGCACTCTCCAAGATGTTGAATTTATCTTCACTAGCGACCTGTTCTCTGAGCAGAGAATCTTCGCGGTTGGGTGAAAGGTCAACATTCGATGGATCAAGTCTGTATTGCTCCAGTAACGAATCTTTATTAACATCTGCAAATTGAAGTTCTCCAACTAACGCCTTTCTTATATTTTGTAAATATACCAAGTTCTCTTCGAGTTCCATCTGTAGGCTATCTACTTTTTCTGAGTTGTCTAATGCCTGTTTTTTTAATCTCGTAGAAGAATAACCAGGTATATATTCCCGAAGTGGTGTGAAGGCAATTAACAGCGTAGTAACAGCTATCAAAACAACAGTAAATAGTGTACTCACCACAAATACATTAAGACGGCTTAATTTGAAAGAGATTCGTTCTTCAAACGTATCTTCATTAAGAATTACCAGCCTGTATTTATGAAGTAACTTTTTCTTTAATTGTTTTCTTTTGACTTTCTTTTTTGCCATGTAATCGCAAATATAAGTATATGTAAAATAATGTATTTAAATGTCTAAACTATATTTTTCTAACCCATATATATCACTAAATGTTATTTTCACTGGGAGGGATCTTTATATTATTTACGTTAAAAAAAGGCTTTTAGCCTTTATTATATTGCTCCGGGATGATGGTTTCAACTTTTCTTGTTACTTTTGTTTTACAAAATTATTTATGATGATGTCACTTAGTATATTTTTAGGAATGATTGGCCCTTGGCAGATTGTTCTTATTGTAGTTTTAGCATTACTGCTTTTTGGTGGTAAAAAGATTCCTGAGTTGATGCGTGGTTTGGGTAGTGGAATCAAAGAATTCAAAGACGCTTCAAAAGAAGAAGATAAAAAAGAAGAAAAGAAGGACTGATTTTTTTTACATACGTACTTCAAAGCTCTGTTTTTCACAGGGCTTTTTTATTTGAACTTTCTGTAATTTGAAAGTGTTATCATGTAAAAGCCATAGCAGATAAAACCAATTGCTACAACAGCCATTAACCATGGCCTCTCAGAACTATCTCGAAGAAAATTAAAAGCTTCTGACGTTCCTTTAACCGAGTTTTTAGTTTCTATAGATGCTGAATTAGTAAAGAAATAAGCAATGACACCAATTACGACCCCTCTGGATATCATACCCAGATATGCCATTCTTTTGATCCAGTTTCTCACAGATCTATCGCTTATTTCATCTATTCTTAGATTTTCCAGAAAATTGCCTTTACTTACTTTAACGAACTGAAAAATTCCTTTAATAGCTAACCCTGCTGAAATTATATAATAAATGATGGAACGTATTTCAGGGTTGGAGGATGTCTGATCAGTTCCATGCGAAGAATTATTTGCAGAAGCGATCATTTCGTAAAACGCAAATATGGCAAGTGCCAGATAAACCAAACCGCTTATAAAGAAATCTATACGTTTGGCTATTCCTTTGCTATCATTACCAATACGCTCTGGATCTTTAATACTTTCGTAGAAGCGCCAAAATGCATAACTGATTAATCCAATGCCCAGTAAAAGTAGTAGAATATTTCCAAGAACCTGATTCTGAAGAAACTCAAGAATTCCTAATTTACCTTTGGCATTGCTCCCTAAACTGAATGCTGCACCAAAAGCAAGCGCTCCCGTAAGAGCGTATACAACTCCTTTTGCAGCGTGCCCTGCTCTTGCAATACTCTCTATCTTAGAATCCATCTGTACTTTATGTAATTAATCAAAACGAATTTAGACTAACTCTTCCAGATTCTTTGGCACATACAGAACATTAAATGCTTCTTTCACAATTTATTGGCACCGCCAAAGGGTCTAATACCCAGAGGCTTGCCTCGAAATTAAACATTAGTTTCAAACAAATGCCTTATGGGCCTGCCCTGAGGTAGTTTACTCTAATCAATCATAGAGAGTTGAATTCTTTTCCTTATGGTATCAACTTCCAGTACTTTTACGAGTACATGTTCATGAAGTGAAATCACATCTGCAGGATTGCTGATGTATTCATTTCTTATTTTGGAAATATGAACCAATCCACTTTCTTTGATACCAATATCTACAAAACATCCAAAGTTGGTGATATTATTTACAATGCCTGGTACCTTCATCCCTGGCTTCACATCGTCAATAGTTCTTAATTCTTTCGAGAATTCAAATACTTTTGCCTTCTTGCGTGGATCACGACCGGGTTTTTCAAGTTCACTAATAATGTCATTCAAAGTGAGCAGACCTATATCCTCGGACACATAATCTGCTTTTTTTATTTTTCTAATCGCTTCTCCGTTGCCGATAAGTTCAGACACATTTATATTTTGATCTTTAGCCATTTTTGATACCAACGTATAACGCTCTGGATGCACGGCTGAATTATCCAACGGGTTCTCAGATTCCCTGATGCGAAGAAAAGCTGCAGCCTGTTCAAAAACTTTTTTTCCAAACCGAGGAATATTAAGTAACGACTCTCTGTCTCGAATCGCTCCATTTTCGGTACGATATTTTATAATATTATCAGCCAGCACAGGGCCAATACCAGAGACATAGCTAAGCAAAGGAGCACTAGCTGTGTTTACATTTACGCCTACACTGTTTACGCAACTCATCACTACCGTGTCTAATTCGTTCTTAAGTTTGGACTGATCAACATCGTGTTGATATTGACCTACTCCAATTGATTTAGGATCTATCTTTACCAATTCTGCTAATGGGTCTGCCAATCTTCTGCCTATGGAGACTGCTCCTCTTACGGTTACGTCGTAATTTGGAAATTCTTCTCTTGCAATCTTAGATGCCGAGTAAACCGATGCTCCGTTTTCATTAACCACAAAAACCTGTATGTCGTTCTCAAAAGGTATTTTTTTTACAAAAGTTTCTGTTTCTCTTGAAGCAGTACCATTGCCTATCGCTATGGCTTCAATCTTATATGCATTTACTAAAGATTTGATCTTTTTTGATGCTTTTGTGAGTTCACGTTGCGGCGCATGCGGATAAATATTTTCATTATAAAGCAAACCTCCCTGCTCATCGAGGCATACTACCTTACAACCACTCTTAAAACCAGGGTCAATAGCAAGAATACGCTTTTGCCCCAGAGGGGCAGCCAATAACAATTGTCTTAGATTATTTGCAAATACTTTTATGGCAGCTTCGTCTGCTTTTTCCTTTGCTTCCTTCAAGAGTTCATTTGAAAGCGCCGGAAACAACAGTCGTTTCCATGCATCTTCAATTGCTAAATATATCTGATCGATGTTATTTTTAATATCGCTCTTAACAATAATATGCTGTATACGATTTAAAGCCTGATTATTATCTACTAAAAGCCTAATCTTTAAAACTTCTTCTTTCTCTCCTCGCAGTATAGCTAAAAGTCGATGAGAAGGGCATCGCATAAGAGGCTCACTCCAATCAAAGTATTGTTGATATTTTAAGGCTGTTTCTCTGTCGGAAGCTTGCTTAATTACTGATGATGTGATATTGGCTCTTTTTTTTATAAAGCTTCTTAAGCTTTTTCTTATCTCACTGTTTTCATTAATCCACTCTGCTATGATGTACCTTGCCCCTTGTAAAGCTTCCTCAACACTTTTTATTTCACCAGACACAAATTGTCGGGCTTTGTTTTTAATATGCAGGTCATTTTGTGCCATCATGAGTTTTGCAAGAGACTCCAGGCCATTTTCTTTGGCTAATGAAGCTTTGGTTTTTCTTTTCTTTTTAAATGGCAGGTACAGGTCTTCTAATTCAACGAGAGAGAATGATTGTGCTATTTTTTCTTTTAAACTATCGGTAAGTGCATCCTGAGCGCTTACTGCTTTTAAAATCGTTTCTTTTCTTTTTACTATTTCATCATAAGAACTTGCTGCTTTAACAATGTTTGCTATTGCTACCTCATCGAGATTACCCGTTGCTTCCTTCCTATATCTAGCAATGAAGGGAATGGTACAATCCTGTTCTATAAGACGTATCGTAGCAATTACGTTTTTACTAGGAATAGTGGTTGTTTTAGCTACAAAAGTTGCTTTGTTCATCTATAAAATTCATTGAAGCATTAATAAAAAAATGGTCATTCGAACGCATGTTTTTGCGAGTTTTTCACCATTTAAACCAATTTTAGTGCATTATATCTATTTTTTTTCTGAGACCGTAGTATTTATGAATATATTGCCCTCGCTATTAATCATTTAAACAATTTATTATGAGTAAATTTCTACTATTAAAAGATCTTTACGTTGAAGCTTTCAGAAATCTTGGGCACTACCTGGTTGCTTCTTCTCTAAAAATTCTTACCTGGTTTTGTGTAGGGTGTATAGGAGTCGTATTATACGCTTTCTTTTACCGATGGATAACTGGGTTTTATTTTTAAGATTATTTCATTAGCTTACAAAAAAGGCGCTTTAGTAAAGCGCCTTTTTTTGGTTTTTATAGTAATCTTTAGTCTATTTTCAAGGTTCGCAAAATCGCTTCAAGTTCAAACATATAATCTCTTTTATTTGTAGAGGGCGCAAAAGTAAAACCTTCTACGACGACAAGACGATCATTTGCAGGGTCTTCAACGATATAGGTTATAAAAGGTCCTGCCATAAAATAACCTGTCACATCCCACATACCTTTTACTTCTATTGCAGGGTGACCGTCTATTTCAGCTTCGAACAGATAAGGAGCATACGCTTTTTCTGTGCTCATATAAGAATCTTCAACGGGACCTGGAATATAGCGTTTGCCTATGGAATCCCGCATTTGGATGATGCTTTGTACTTGTGTAGAATCGCTGGTAATACTATTTAACGGCATCTCATACACTAAAATGTTCATTGATCCTTTGAGAATCTCACGATCTATCCAGAAAAAATTGTTTTCTTCCTTTGCAATTTTATATACAGAAGGCATCGTTAAGGAAACACCCAGCTTCTCTTTGAGATCTGTTTCTTTATTAAGGGATCGTTTGATTCTTTTTTGTTTCTCCTGTAATTCCAGTTGCTTCATTTCCTCGATCATTGAGGGCGCTTTCTGTCTTATTAACTGGATGATCTCTTCTTCATTTTCGCCCTTAAAGTATCCTATTTTTTGAGGACGGGCAAAAACTTCATCATTGATTCCCGCAAAGGAAGTAATATCTTTTTCTACTATAATTATATTTCTACTGTTTCTAACAAAGTCACTAAATACCACTGGAGGCATCTGATGTATTGAAAATAAAGGCTCATCCCAAGGAAGTCCATCTACGGGTGCCGCAAAATATTTTCTGAGTTCGTCTCCTACCTCCCCTTTCCAAAGATCATTATCTATTATAACCGAAAGAGAATTAATTGCGCCTACCGATTTAGGCATGTATTTCTCACCTTTAGATTCTTTACAGGAATAAGCTGTAGCGATTAGTAAAAAGACTAATACTATTCTTTTCATATTATTTTTTTTAACGATTAACAGTTGCATAATTTAAGCCGCATACCGGGCTTTAATTTACTACCGCTAATACCGTTCCAATTTTTTAGATTTTCGACAGAAACTCCCGGAAACTTTTTGGCGATCGTCCATAGAGAGTCTCCAGATCTTACCGTATAAGATTTGTAATTCGTACTTGCGTTATTAACAACTGGCTTTACAGCGCTACTATTGCTGGCACTTTTAGGTGCTTTAAAATTTGGTTTTCTAGGGTAGATGGTGAGTCTTTGACCAATGCGAAGATTATTACTTCTGAGACCATTCCATCTTTTTATATCTCTTACCCTTACACCATAACGGTTTGCTATTTTACCCAAAAAATCCCCGCTACGCACTCTGTAACGTATCTTAGAGTCTATTTTTACTAGCTGGGGTAGTGGCTTTTCCCTTTTGGCCAACTCTGCTGTTACATATGCATAAATTGAATCTTCGTTAGCCACAAATTTCCCTATAGCATCAGTACTTAGCCGTAATGCATAATCTTTGCCTTCAACCACTGGAATAACATCAAGCTTATAGGCCGGATTTAAAAAAGCTACTTCTTCTTTTTCAATACCCGTAAGTTCTGAAATATGATCAAAAGCAATCATTTTTTTAACCGATACAGTATCGGTTTCGAAATAGGCCACTGGGTTTTTTCTTCTTGTAAAACCATGCTCTTCTGCATATTCAAAAATATACATCGTGGCCAGAAAAGCAGGTACATATCCCGCAGTCTCTCTCGGTAAATAAGGCCTTAAATTCCAATAATTCTTATAACCTCCGGAACGCCTTATAGCCTTCGAAACATTTCCAGGACCAGAATTATAGGCTGCAAGGGCTAAATCCCAATCCTCAAAAATTTCATAGAGTTTCGCCAAATATTTAGCTGCTGCTGTGGTAGATTTGAGGGGATCCATTCTTTCATCTACATAACTATTGACATCTAAGCCGTACATTCTTCCTGTAGCAAACATAAATTGCCACAATCCTGTGGCACCAACTCTCGATCTCGCTCTTGGGTTCAACGCAGATTCAACGATCGCCAAATATTTAACTTCTAAAGGAATATCATAGATGTCTAATTCCTGTTCAAACATAGGAAAGTAGTAATCGCTTTTGTCCATTAACTTTTGAAGGGATCCTCTTCTTCTTTTTAAGAAGCTCTTGATAACGCTCTCTAATGAAGGATTATATGCTATATTGAATGGAGTTCTTTGATTTAACCGCTGTAACCTTGCTTTTAATGTATCTGTTGGCAGGTCTGTAAATACGATACTATCATTATAGCTTAACTCTCTTACATCTTTGTAAATACTATCGAACAAGTCATGTTTCATGATTTCCTGTCTCCACAAACTGTCTATTCTTGCGGCAACAGGATTATCTGCTAATTCGATTTTGTCCTTACCTTTTGTGAATAAGCTCTTGATATTTGAAAAATCGTTAGTGTCATCCAGTAAAATCTCTGCAGAAAGGTTGTCAGAATTTATACTATCTTTAGTAATAAGCAAAGGCTTATTACCCGGCTCTTCATTTTGTTGTGAACAGACCATTGCTGACACTAATAGGGCACCTACCAGGAGTATCTTCTTCATCTTCATGAGCTTATTATAATAGTTTAAACAGAATTTGTGCTAAAATCGTATATTTTAATTGAATTCCAAATTAAATATCTCTTAAAGCTTGTATCATGGGTAGTTACCCGTAGATTATAGTAAATTATGAACGATGCTATACGGAATCTAAAGATATAAAACTAAAAAATCCCGAGAGTAGGTGCTCGGGATTCTTTATGTTAAACCGATAGTCTTAAAGCTTGGGGCGATTAACTATCTATATTTCTGCTTCACTTTGACACTTCAAACATAGGGTAAAACCGTATCTAGAAAAAACTTTTGTGGTGAAAACGCTCATTATTGTGGTGAACATAAGAATAATGGCGATTTGAAGATGTTTCGAGGTATTTTTTTAATCTTTATTTCATTATTTAAGAAGGAAAACGGAAAATGTAAAATTAAGATGCATAAAAAAATCCCGAGAGTAGGGCTCGAGATTTTTTTACGTTAAACCGATAGTTTTAAAGCTTGGGGCTATCTACTATCTATTTTTGCTATTTTCATTTTGACACTTCAAACATAGGGTAAAACCATAACCAGGAAAAACTTTTGTGGTGAAAACGCTCATTCTTGTGGTGAAATCATATTTTAAAGATACAGCGGCACAAAATGATAAATCAAAAATCATTTTGAAACAGTTTTAACCTAAAAAAATGCGAAGAAAAGATTTAATACGTATAACTAAAAAATCCCGAGAGTAGGTGCTCGGGATCTTTTATGTTAAACCGATAGTCTTAAAGCTTGGGGCGATTAACTATCTATATTTCTGCTTCACTTTGACACTTCAAACATAGGGTAAAACCGTAACCAGAAAAAACTTTTGTGGTGAAACCACCTATTCTTGTGGTGAAAACGAGGAGAATTGCGATGTGAAGATTTTTTCGATGGAATCTCAAAAACAATTCTTAAAAATATTCCATAACGGTCATGCTCATTACCCGGTATCTTTAAAAGAAGATAATTCCCTAAAGATTGGTATTGCATAAGTACTTACCAGCATTGTTATTAAAACAAAATTTGTCGCTTAAGAAAAATTTAAGCCCAACTTTGAACTTTAATTAAAACCACTAAAAAGCAAAAGTCCTGAGAAGTAGGCTCAGGACTTTTAGGTAAATCTTGATAGCACAAGGCTTGGGGCATCTGCTATCGCAATAATTTTCTCATTAAGGCGATATAAACATACACCGATAGCCCTAAGCTTCAAAATAATTGTTGTGAACTCTATTAAAACTGTTGTGAAAAGTTGATTCTAGTTTTTTATAGCTGCGATTCCCGGCAATGTTTTCCCTTCCAAACTTTCTAACATAGCACCTCCTCCAGTAGACACATAGCTTACCTTACTTTCAAAGCCAAATTGTTTTACGGCCGCTACTGAGTCTCCTCCGCCTACGAGTGAAAAGGCACCATTTGAGGTTGCCTCGTCTATGAAGTTTCCAATGGCAATCGTTCCTGCTGCGAAAGAAGGCATTTCAAAAACACCAATAGGCCCATTCCAAAGGATGGTTTTTGAGTGGGTGATTACATTCTTGAAATTAGAGAGTGTTTCCGGCCCCGCATCTAAGCCTTGCCATCCTTCTGGAATATTTGTTACTTCCACGGTTTGCGTGTTGGCATCGTTGCTAAAACTATCAGCTGCGATCACATCTACAGGAAGATGTACTTTTACACCTTTTTCTTCAGCTTTTTTAAGTATGCTGAGGGCTAGATCCTGTTTGTCATCTTCACAAATTGAATCGCCTATGGATCCTCCTTTTGCTTTTATAAATGTATAGGTCATCCCTCCGCCTATGATCAAGTGGTCTACCTTATCCAGAATGTTCTCAATAATGGTAATTTTAGAAGAGACTTTAGATCCTCCTAAAATCGCAGTTACTGGTTTTTCGCCACTCGCCATTACCTTATCGATCGCTTTAATTTCTGTTGCCAGCAATTGTCCAAAACACTTGGCATCAGGAAAAAACTGTGCTATAATTGTAGTCGATGCATGGGCACGATGGGCAGTTCCAAAGGCATCATTTACATAGATATCTCCGTGTGCAGAAAGCTTTTTAGCAAAGTCTGCATCACCATTGGTCTCCTCTTCGTAGAACCTTAAATTTTCCAACAATAATATTTCACCACTTTTAAGATTTGATGAGGCATCGTTGGCTTCCTCACCTATACAATCACTTACGAACTTTACGTTTACGCCTATGATTTCGGAGACCTTATCTACAATGTGCTGTAATGAGAATTTCTCATCTTTACCTTTAGGCCTACCTAAATGACTCATCAATACGGCACTACCTCCATCTTCAAGCACCTTAATGATTGTTGGCTTCGCGGCTTCTATTCTGGTTGCATCTGTAACCTGGAAATTTTCGTCGAGCGGAACGTTGAAATCAACACGTATTAAGGCTTTTTTGTTTTCAAAATTAAAGTCATCTATTGTTTTCATTTTGTCCATATATTTACTCACAAATGTACGTATTTCTCATGTTTTTGAGTATTATCGTTTGGAAAGAATTCTATTTTTTTAAGGAAAATATCCCTTTCAAAAAGGCTATATTTGCTTTATGTTATTCAGTGAGATACTCGGTCAGAATTACATCAAAAAACACCTCACTTCAAGTGTTGACAATGGTCGTATTCCTCATGCACAGTTATTTGTAGGTGCTGAAGGGACCGGAACTTTAGCAATGGCCATTGCCTATTCGCAATATATACTATGTCAAAACAAAGACAACGATAATACAGGTGGTAATTCGGCATGTAATTTAAAGTTTGAACATTTATCACACCCCGATCTTCATTTTGCATTCCCCGTAGCCACCAATCACAAAATAAAATCTCATCCCGTAAGTGCCAATTTTCTGGAGGAATGGAGACAATTCGTGAAGGAACAGCCTTATGGAAATCTTTTTGATTGGCACCGATTGATCGGGATAGAAAAAAAGCAAGGGCAAATAGGCGTAGATGAAGCACAGGATATCGTAAAATCATTAAGCCTTAAATCCTATGAAGGTGGTTATAAGGTAATGATCATATGGATGGCCGATAAGCTTAATATTTCTGCTTCAAACAAATTACTTAAACTAATAGAAGAACCTCCCTCCAAAACCCTGTTTATTCTTATCGCTGAAGATGAAGAACAGATCATTCAAACAATTCGATCCAGGTGTCAGGTTTTACATTTTCCTCCTTTAGCTGATGCGGATATTAAAAAAGGATTGCTGCAAAAAGGAGCCACAGAGAGTATCGCTCAAAAAATTGCGCACCAGTCTAACGGTAATTTTAACAAGGCTTTAGATGTCTATTTCAAAGATTCTGAAGATCATATTTTTGAAAAATGGTTCATCTTATGGGTAAGAAGTGCTTTTAAAGCAAAAGGTAATAAAACGGCAATACACGATCTCATTAACTGGAGCGAACAACTGGCGGCTTCCGGAAGGGAAACCCAAAAGCAATTTCTACATTACTGTCTGGAAATATTTCGTCAGGCGCTTCTTTTCAATTATCAATCTCCTGAACTGGTATACTCTGAATTTCAAGATGCAGGTTTTAAATTAGACAAATTCGCTCCTTTTATTCACGGAAATAATATTCTCTCAATCACCAAAGAAATTGAAGATGCAATGTATCATGTAGAAAGAAATGGAAATGCAAAAATTATTTTTACAGATTTATCGATAAAACTCACCAGATTATTACATACTAAATCAGCTTAACATGGAAAAGATTACTGAAATATTGTTGTTAGTATTCCTTGGAATAACATTTGTACAAAGCGGACTTGATAAAATAATTGACTGGAAAGGAAATCTAAGTTTTATTAAATCTCACTTTGCTGATACATTCTTGAAAAATTTCGTGCCTGCTATGCTGGGTACGATTTTATTACTGGAGCTCATTGCCGGGGTTTTAAGTCTTTTAGGTATCTGGGAATTGCTGTCACAAGAAAATACAACTCTTGGATACTATGGTGCAATTATTTCGTGCATAACTTTGTTAATGCTACTGTTTGGACAACGTGTTGCGAAAGATTATGAAGGGGCAAAAACCATCGTGATCTATTTCATTCCAACTGTTTTTACGGTTTTTCTATTGCAATAAATTAAGCCATAAAAAAAGAGATGCGATTTCGCATCTCTTTTAGTAATATTTTAATTAGAAGTAGTTGTTAATTGGCTGCTTCATTCAGAGCCTTCAATACTTCTTCCGTTATATCTTTTTCCTCTTTTCCGTAAAGTACACTCCCGGCTTCATTCGCACCTAAAATGTAGGTGTATCCATTTTTCTTACCGTAGTCTTTAATGAACTCCTTGACCTTTTTAACTACCGAATCCATTTCTTTTTGTCCTTCTGCCTGCAGCCCTTGTTCTTCGATTTGTAGTTGTTGCTGAAAAAACTGTCTTTTCTGAATCAGCTCATTGTATTTAGCCTGTGCATCTTTCTGACTCATTTTTGAAGCGGAAGCATCAAAAGCATTCGCCTCTATTTGAAAAGCCTTTGATATACTATCAGTTTTCTTATCGAAGCGTTCTGCTTTCAGCTTGAATTTTTCTTCAAGAGCTTTCTTTTCTTTATACTCATTAATTACCTTGGAGTTATCAATAAAGGCAATTTTATCTTGTTTACAAGCCACGAATAAAATAGTGGCAAACATTACTAATACAATTCTTTTCATTTTTTTAATATTAAGTGCTGCAAAAATAACAAAGTGATTGATATAACCGGGGCAAAAATAATTTTTGACCAAGAATAAGCAAAATTTATATGATTTCAAATTGCCATAGCTTGTTTCGATTATCTTTGAGTGTTTTTAAGTGAAGCTGAGCGGACTGCTCAACTTTTTGTAGTGAATTCTATATAGTAAAGCTAAAAAGCGCTTAAAACGGCTAAAAATCATGTTTTATGCATTTTTAATGACGTAAATCAAAGAGGAATACTCATTGGTACGTCTTGCCTTCCAGTTTGAAATAAATCCTCTATAAAGAGCTTTAATATATCCTAATGAACTTCCTTTGTATTTTTCTGAAAGTATGCTTACATAATATGCATCAAATTTCATTGGAATTACTTCACAGACCTTCATATTGTGTTCATCAAAAATCTTGCGGATTGAATTTTGAGAGAAATGCCAAATATGCCGAGGTACATCATACGCAGCCCAAAATTCTTTGTAATAGGTTGCGTCGTTAGATTTGAAATTTGGCACTGCAATAAAAATGGTTCCGCCCGAATTTAGATTTTCTTTAAGTACCTTCACTTGTTCCCTAAGATTGGTTACATGTTCCAGAACATGCCACATGGTAATCACGTCAAACTTCAAGGTATCTGACAGGCTTAAATCAGCATTTAGGAATATTCCTTTTTTAGCTGCCAGTTTTCTTGCATCTTCACTTGGCTCAATTCCATGTATCTGCCAACTCTTTATCCCTGCGTTCTTTAAAAAATCTCCCGTACCTGCCCCTATATCTAAGAGCATGCCTTTGTCTGGATGATATTTGTCAAGATATGATAACTTCTTTTTAATGGTAACGTTTTTAACCAGCTGATATAGGAACTCAAGTAAATTGCGTTTACCGTCTGTATGAGAAATGTAGGCATCACTCTTGTAGTAATTATCTAGTCGTTCGGGAATTGGTTTGGTTAGTAACATATCATAATCCTTATCATAGTGCAATTCAAATTTTTCACCAGAAACACTGTGATCTTTACATATGATAAAGGGAGAAGTTCTTTTTTCCTCAGAGACGGAAATATTCATCTTTTAAATTTTCAAGGTATCGTCTTACCAGGTTATGATAAATAGAATTTTCAGATAAGCAGTCCAGATCATCTTCTCTCGATACGCTTATTCCAACATAATCATACGTCTCTTCATCTATGGTAACATCTTCTGGATTCTTATTTATAATTGCGCCTATAAAGTTAATTTTTTGTTGTTTTATTTCAGGAGTAAAAACAAACAATTCAAAAGAAATATTATCTATCTCTACGGGAATACGTGCCGTACTCTTAAAAGAAGACAGCTCATATTTATCTGCCAAAAAACCTCTAAAGTCAACCATTTTCAAATCATTTTGAAAAACGAAGGCAGTCCTATCTGTAAAGTTCCTTTTTTGAAATTGTCTTCCATCAAGGACTTTGTAGTCTTCAATTTCCGGTGCTTTCTTAATCGTTACACAAGAAAAACTTAGTAGGAGTATTAAAAATAAAACTCTGGTGAATTTCATAGAATGGAAGGTTAGATTAGATACACTGCCATCAAAAACTAAGCCAATATATTGTTCCACGTGAAACAAACATGTTTATAATTTGTTCAATACTTCTACTTGTAAAAGCTTTTTAAGCTTAACACCAGCTTCTTCAACCTCATTTCTCCTGTTTGTAGTAACTATATTTGTCCATTCGTTTTCAGTAAAAAAACGAATGTGATACTTAAGATCTTTACTCTCCTTACCTAGTGCTGCAACTGGGCCCCATTCATGCTTTGTAGATGAATGCGTTTTAAACATAGAAATGTAATCGGGAAATTTGATTCTCCAATTCTTCTTGAAAACCGTAATAAACCCTAACTTGTACCTGATCTTGTTCTTAAAATCAGAATGTATTTCCTTCTCAATTCTAAAAATTAATAACACGATTCCAACGAGCGTAAGCACTATAAAAGCATCGGGCTGGGTCCATGAAATGATGCCAAAAACAATAAAGAAAACTCCAAGGATTCGAGCTTTTCCGGGCAGCCTCTCTCTGAATACTATTTTATTCATTAGCGCCCCATATAAACCAACATCACACTTATATCACTTGGTGAAACACCACTTATTCTAGATGCTTGGGAAAGGGTAACAGGCCGTATACTTTTAAGCTTCTCCCTTGCTTCATATGAAAGTGATTTTAGTTTATCATAATCAAATTTCTCTGGAATTCTAATGTCTTCCAATCGATTTAATTTATCGGCATTTAACTTTTCTTTTTCAATATATCCGGCGTATTTAATTTCAATTTCAGTGTGCTCCAATACCTCTTTATCAAGTCGATTTTCTGTGATATAATCTTCAACTATAGACACGCCTTGTAAATGATCCATTGTCACATTTGGTCTGGAAAAAACTTTATACATCTTGTCTGCTTGTTTCATAGGAGATGAATCTATACGCTCTAGAATAGGATTCGCTTCTTCAGGTTTAATGCTTGTTTCCTTAAAGAATTGAATAAAAGATCTTGAATCACTTAGTTTCTTTTCCATTCTACGCAAACGATCTTCTTTAGCCAAGCCTATTTCATAGCCTAAAGGCGTAAGTCTGATATCTGCATTATCCTGTCTTAACAGCGTTCTATACTCTGCTCTAGAGGTAAACATTCTGTAGGGTTCTTCCGTTCCCTTGGTGATTAAATCATCTATTAAAACTCCTATATACGCTTCATTTCTCTTCAAGATTAAAGGCTCTTTTTCCTGAATCTTAAGACTAGCATTGATACCAGCCATCAGACCCTGAGATGCGGCCTCTTCATAACCTGTGGTTCCATTAATCTGACCCGCAAAATACAAACCACTTATTGGTTTTGTTTCCAGCGTATGTTTTAACTGCGTAGGCGGAAAATAATCATATTCAATAGCATAACCAGGACGAAAGAACTTTACATTTTCAAATCCCTCAACCGACCTCAGTGCTCTAAACTGAACATCTTCGGGCAAGGATGTAGAAAAACCATTCACATAAACCTCAACTGTGTTCCAGCCCTCGGGTTCTACAAAAATCTGATGTCGGTCTTTATCTGCAAAACGATGAATTTTGTCTTCTATTGAAGGACAGTATCTGGGTCCTATACTTTTAATACGACCATTAAACATGGGTGATCGATCAAAACCTTCCTTTAAAAGATCGTGCACCAGCGAACTTGTATAAGTCATGTGACAATCCCGTTGTTTTTCAAGCGGTGCAGTGGCATCAGAATATGAAAATTTCTCCGGACTTTGGTCTCCTGGTTCCACCTTCATTTTTGAATAATCTAAAGATCTGCCGTCGACTCTTGGCGGAGTACCGGTTTTCATCCTACCAGATTCAAAACCATACATTTTTAGGTTCTCTGTAATGCCTGTTGATGCTTTCTCACCTGCTCTTCCACCGCCAAACTGTTTATCGCCAATGTGTATAAGTCCATTCAAAAATGTTCCATTGGTCAATACAACAGCTTTTGCTTTAACTTCGATCCCCAAAGAAGTCCTTACCCCTGTAATTCTATCCTTCTCTATTAACAAACCTGATACCATCTCTTGGTAAAAGTCGAGATTTGGTGTTTGCTCCAGCATTAGCCTCCACTCTTCAGCAAACCGCATACGATCACTCTGCGCACGTGGACTCCACATAGCAGGACCTTTTGACTTATTAAGCATTTTAAATTGTATAGCAGATTTATCCGTTACAATTCCGCTATACCCTCCAAGCGCATCAATCTCCCTTACAATTTGCCCTTTAGCAATTCCCCCCATAGCGGGGTTACACGACATTTGCGCAATATTCTGAAGATTCATCGTAATCAAGAGTGTCTTTGAACCCATATTGGCAGCTGCAGCTGCAGCCTCAGAACCCGCATGCCCTGCGCCCACCACAATTACATCATACTCTTTATCAAACATACCAACCTAAATTTTGTTCCACGTGGAACTATTGCCTCCTTCTATTGTTCCACGTGGAACATCTTCATCATTTCCGATTCTTTAATCCTCATTAACTGCTTTTCCTCAACAGTACCATCATCATAACCCATTAAGTGTAAAATCCCATGAGCTATTACGCGTCTCAACTCTTCTTCACCAGACACCCTAAAAGTGTTTGCGTTATCATTAACTCTATCTATTGATATCATCACATCCGCAGACAAAACTACCCCCTCTGTATAATCAAATGTAACTATATCAGTATAGTAGTCATGATTCAAAAAATCTTTGTTTATTTCCAACAAGCTTTCATCGCTGCAAAACACAAAGGTAAGCTGGCCTAGAACCTTATCTTGTGACTGAATGATTTTGTCAATCCAAATACGATATACTTCCTCTGAATCCAGAAAAAACTCAACCTGATATTGAAAACTAATTTTGTTCTCTAAAGTATTCATTTACTTTACCTTTGTAAATTTGCCGCAAAGGTAATACTTGTCTATTTAATATTTCAAGTTGCTCGAAATATTCTTTGACGTCCGGTGTAATTGTGTTCACCGAATTATCGAATGTCTTATTATTCGTAATGCTTTCCCGTTCATCTTTTCTTCCTTGCTGCTGTGCTGCATTCTCTAACTTTAACAACTGGTACTCTAGATTATTCATTCGTTGTAAAACCCGATTTGTGACACCTCGCTCTAATAAGTCCTGTTCAACCTGTTCCATTTGTCTTAACAACATCTTACCTCTAGCTTCTATTCCTGTACCTTTTTTATCCATTAATTGCTTTTCCAGCGCTTCTCTTATCCGCTGCTGTTGTTTGTACATCTCAAACAATTCTTCACTCATTTGTTCCGAGATACCGTCACCCTGTTTACTACCGTTATTACCCTCACTGCCTTCACCTTTACCCTTCTTATTATTGCTTTCATTATTCTTACCATCCGCTCCTTTTCCATCTTCTCCTTTAGAAGGATTTCCATTCTTGCCCTTTTGCATTCCCTTCTTCATTTGACCATTAAGTTGCTGCTGTGATTGAATAATATCCGGTAGCTGAAAACCCTGAGATGATTTACCCGAACCGCTGCCCATACTGTCCTGCATATTATCCAAAACATTGCTTAGAAAATCCGCCAGATTATTCGCTGCAGTAAGTACATACTGCTGGCTTGCTACTCCCTGATAAATCTGATTCTCAGACAACCGCTCCAAAGCTTTATCTATATTAAAATATACATCTGTTATTTCATTATTAATCACATCACTAATCTCAGGCCGTCTTAAGGATAGAGCGAACAAGCTATCATCTACATGCGAAAATAAGGCCCTCAATTCATTCTGTTCTTTTAATCTTCTAGCGAATGCCGCACCTGTTTCGGTTTCCGTTGAAATATCATCCATTAAAGACTCCTGATCAAAACTGAACAAAACCAGGTTATCCAAAATTTGACGTAGCATCTCAGCATCCTCTTGCATAGCATCCGAACTTTGGGACTGCATCGAGCTTTTCATATCTTCACTCATTTTCCTCATCTTGTTAGCAGCCTTTTTCTGAGATTTGTTAGATGCCTTTTCTTGTGTTTGTTGTTCGCTCTGTTTTTCGTTTTGCAATTGATCCTCGGCATTCTTCTGATCTTCTTCTACTTCCTTTGGTAAGGTTTCATCTATACCCAAATCCATAGGTTTTTTCAGATCCTCATTCTCCTTCTTTAATCTAGCCAGTTCTTCCTTCTTTTCTTTAAATCGCTTACTCAGGTCTTGCTGCTCTTTGATCTCATTAATCCCTTTACTAACTTTAGCCAGACTATCCTGCTTCTCGCTTAGAAACTGTAAATCTTTTTGCAGCTTTTCGGCCTTTGCTGTTACGTAATAACGTTTGGTCAGTTCAAGTATCTGTTCCAAACTTCGCTCGCTACTTTGCTGCTGCTTTGAAAGCTCCTCTAACTTCTTCGACAGCTCTTCCTTACTAATCTTATCGGCAATCTTATTGATCTCTTCCATCAATCTCTCATTTCGTTCCATCTCTGCCTGCTGACGCTCCAACCTTTCTTTCAACAGCGCTTCCTTTTCAGGATCCTGCTGAGACTCCTCCAGCTTTTCCACATTCTTTTGAAGCTCTTTGCTAAACTGCTTCATCATTTCCTGTTGTGCACTTTGCCTTTTTAGTGTTTCTTCCAATTTACGCTGATCGTTAAACGTAAGAGCTTTCTTTTGTTTTTGTTCCTTAACCAACGATTCTAATTCTTCACGTTCTTTGTTTAATTTCTCAAGCCCATCAGACATTTTATCCAATACCTTTTGTTGTTGCTCCAGATTGTTTGCTACTCGATCATCTTTATTCGGAACATAGACCATGAATAAATCACTTCTGCTCGACTTCGGACCATGAATACCATCATTATCCTTAACTTCAATGTAGTATTGATAATTTGAACCTTCCTTTAAGTTACGATTACCTGGAAAAGATGTGATTATATCCTGATAACCATTTCCACCAGTCTGCAAAGTTTCTTTTATGACACGCTCAGGATTTTTCATATCAAAGTAACACAAAGCAACACTTGAGATACCATAATCATCTGAATATCTGATATTTACATAATTATCTATACTATTTACACTATCCCTTAACACCTGAACAGTCACTACTGGAAATTGATCTTTAATTACGTCAACGGTATAACTCAATGTTTCATACTCTGGTAACTCTTCACTTCCGGTAACAAATTCATAATTCCATGTTGAAAACATTCTTTTATTGCGAATAAAAACTCCATCTTCCTCCATCAATTCAAGTATCGTATCCAAATCCCTAATAACTACTTTTTCTGCCTCTTTCGTCCTGGCTATCCAAGTTACGACCGTTCCCTCTGGAACCTGAGCATTCCCATTATTTCTAATTACTTCATTACCTCTTCCGATATAATCAGGATAGTCCATATTCATATCCAGCGAAACCAGTTTGGGAGCCTTAAGAACTTTCAAAAACATCTCTTCAGATATCACCTCACCGGCTTTGAGTCTAAAACTTTCACCGGAAGCTCCAGGGTTCTGAATTTTATATTGCCATATACCTGATGCTTTTGTTTGCATCACATAATCATATCCGTCTATTTCAATCTGTACCTGTTCGGGTAGAACTTCTCCTTTAGTAGTAACAGTTAATACAAACTCAGTATTTTCTACCGCCACCAGCGAATCGGTAAGCAATTGAAAATAGAAAGGTGCAGGGGGCTCATAAGCTACGTCATAATGGATCATCCTTTCGTAGCCTTCAGAAAACCAATTGAATTTACCGCTCAACCAGAATATTAGAAGTACTACCAACGGTAAACATGCATACTTAGCGTAGCGAAAGCCTTTTCTATAATCAACTGCCTTGGTAAACGGTATCGGAGAAAGCTCTAAGGACTTCTGTTCTATTCCTGCCTTCAGTAATTCCGACATTTCTTCATTATCCGACAGTTGAATAACGTTAAGTAATTTATCATTAACATCTGTAAAATGCTTTCCTAGAATTTTACTAGCCTCCGTCTCAGTTAGTCCTTTTCTGAGATTGAACAACCGCAATGCTGGAAGGATTATGAATTTTACAAGCAAAACGAGTTCAAGACCTACCGTAGTCCAGAAAATGATGGTGCGAACCTGAGTATTAAACCAGAGGAAATTTTCCAGTAAAGAAATAAAAATTAAATAAAGCACTCCAATGCCAATAAAAAGCATGACTCCTTTTATTAACTCGTTGGTATGATATTTTTTTATAAAAAGACGAAGTCTTTTCTTAATAATTTGTAAGTTCTGAGACACTATAAAATGGATTAACTTTTAAAAGTACAATTTTATTTGTACCCATAATTACTTAAATTTGATAAGATGATGTTAAAATTAAACAGATGGAGAACTTAAAATACCTAACAGCTTACAGTATACCCGTAGTTGCTTTAATTGGCATTTCTTTGGCTGAGATATATACATTTCTAACTCCCGTCTATGTTTTCATCCTTATACCCTTTCTGGAACTGTTACTGCCGAATGATGAAAGTAACCTGTCTGCCGGTGAACGCGAAGAAAAATTGAAAAATAAATTATTTGATTGGTTACTGTACCTTAATATACCTATTGTCTACGGTATTTTAGCATATACGTTATATCTGACCTCAACACAACATTTTGCGATCTACGAACTTATTGGTCTGGTTTTTACCACCGGCATCGTTCTTGGATCTAATGGTATTAATGTAGCGCACGAACTTGGACATCGTAAAACCAAAATTGAACAATTATTAGCTAAAATACTGTTATTGCCTTCCCTATATATGCACTTCTACATCGAACATAATTACGGGCATCACTTACACGCCGCAACCAAAGAAGATCCTGCGACTGCACAACTTAATCAAACTGTTTATTCATTCTGGATAACTTCAGTAACCAGACAATATATAAACGCCTGGAGAATTCAATCCGATCTTATTAAAAGACAACAACGTTCTTTTTTTTCCATTAAAAATGATATGCTCTGGTATACCATTGTACAGCTTGCTTATCTATCGTTCCTATTTTTACTTCTAGGCACTTTTGGACTCCTGATAGCCATTTGCTGTGCCATCGTTGGTTTTATTTTGCTTGAGACCATCAATTATATTGAACATTACGGACTCATACGCAAAAAATTACCTTCAGGACGTTACGAACGTGTTAGGGAAATTCATTCTTGGAACTCGAACCATGTAATGGGTAGAATTATCCTTTATGAACTGACCAGACACAGCGATCACCATTATAAATCGGCTAAAAAATATCAAATACTGGATTATCATGATATCAGCCCCCAGATGCCTTACGGTTACCCCACCTCCATGGTACTCTCTCTATTTCCTCCTCTTTGGTTCACTGTCATGAATAAACGTATACCGCTTGAGATGAAACATGCAGCCTAACACCATCATATGGAAGGTAATTCTTGTATCTTTGATGCTTCAAAATAGTTTTACACTTTAATTATGCATTTTCATGAACACTAAAATACGAGTAAGGTTCGCTCCAAGCCCTACAGGACCACTTCACATTGGAGGTGTACGAACTGCGCTTTTTAATTACCTCTTTGCCAAGCAAAACGATGGAGACTTCTTGTTACGAATTGAAGATACCGATCAAAACAGATATGTTGAAGGTGCAGAGCAATACATAATTGATTCGCTTAACTGGTGCGGCATTCCCTATGACGAAGGACCTCAAAAAACCGGAGATGTCGGGCCATACAGGCAGAGTGAGCGAAAGCATATCTATAAAGCATACGCAGACGAACTTATTGAGAAAGGTTGGGCTTACGTTGCTTTTGACACTCCCGAAGAACTTGAGAATCATCGCAAAGACCATGAAGCAAAAGGAAAAACCTTCATTTATAATTGGCATAACCGCCTGAAGCTAAAGAATTCTCTTAGCCTTTCGCACGAAGAAGTACAGAAAGTAATTGAACAAGATACACCATACGTCATTCGTTTCAAAGTGCCTACTGATGAGATTTTAACTTTTGAAGACATCATTCGTGGTGAAATAAAAATCGATAGTAATACTCTTGATGATAAGATAATTTTCAAGAGCGATGGAATGCCTACCTATCATCTGGCTAATATCGTAGATGACCACCTTATGAAGATAACACATGTCATCCGTGGTGAAGAATGGCTACCTTCTCTGGCGCTGCATGTACTTTTATACCGAGCTTTCAATTGGAAACTTCCAAAGTTTGCCCATCTTCCGCTGATATTAAAACCTACCGGAAAAGGAAAATTAAGTAAAAGAGATGGAGACAAGCTAGGGTTTCCTGTTTTTCCTTTGGAATGGAATGATCCAAAATCCGATGAAATTTCAAGTGGTTACAGAGAAACTGGCTATTTTCCAGAAGCAGTTATTAACTTTCTCGCCTTTCTTGGCTGGAACCCCGGTACAGAGCAGGAGCTCTTTTCTCTTGAAGAATTAACAAAAGATTTTGACCTTGAGAAGGTACATAAATCCGGAGCACGTTTTGATCCAGATAAAATTAAATGGTACAATCATCAATATCTTCAGTTAAAAAGTGATGCAGAAATTGCCACTCTTTTTCTTCCGATACTTAAGAAAGAATTAAACGATACTTCAATTCCCGATACCGCATCAGTAGAAAAAATGATTAGGCTCATTAAAGAAAGAGCTACGTTTGTTGCTGATCTATGGGAATTAGGCCATTTCTTTTTTAAATCACCGGAAACCTTTGATGAAAAAGCATCAAAAAAAGCCTGGAAAGCAGAAACTGCTGAACTGATGCAGGAACTTACCACAGTTATAACGAAAATAGAAGATTTCACTGTAGCTGCAATAACATCTGAAGTAAAAAGCTGGATAGGGTCTAAAGAAATTGGTTTTGGAAAAGTGATGATGCCTCTCCGGTTAAGTCTTGTAGGTTCACTACAGGGCCCAGATGTATTTGAGATCATTTCATTTATTGGAAAAGACGAAACCCTTCTGAGAATTAACAGTGCAATCGCTAAACTGTAACTTTTATACATAAATTACTACTTATAATTAAGCATGTAAGCATAAGAAAAATAACACTTAAAACTATCAACTATGGAATACATTTTCTTACCTATTCTCATATTTCTGGGAATCATTATTTTATTTGGCACCTTTTTTATTGTAAAACAACAAACCGCAGTGACCATTGAGCGATTTGGAAAGTTTCAAAGCATTAGAAATTCGGGTTTACAATTAAAAATACCGCTTGTTGATCGAATTGCAGGAAAATTAAGTCTTAAAATACAACAGCTAGACGTAATTGTTGAAACCAAAACACTTGACGATGTATTTGTAAAATTAAAAGTCTCTGTACAGTACGTTGTGATCAAAACAAAGGTTTATGAAGCGTTTTATAAACTAGAATATCCACATGATCAGATCACCAGTTATGTTTTTGATGTGGTGCGGGCAGAGGTACCTAAGATGAAACTGGATGATGTTTTCGTTAAAAAAGATGATATTGCGATAGCGGTGAAGGCCGAACTTCAGGAAGCCATGCTGGAATATGGCTATGACATCATCAAAACACTAGTTACTGATATTGATCCCGATCAACAGGTGAAAAATGCTATGAACCGTATTAATGCTTCGGAACGTGAAAAGATCGCTGCGCAGTTTGAAGGGGATGCCGCTAGAATCCTTATCGTAGAAAAAGCGAAAGCAGAAGCAGAAAGTAAGAGACTGCAAGGGCAGGGTATTGCCGATCAGAGGCGCGAAATCGCGCGAGGCCTCGAAGAATCTGTAGAAGTCTTAAACAAAGTAGGTATAAATTCACAGGAAGCTTCGGCATTGATTGTGGTAACTCAACATTATGATACCTTGCAGTCCATAGGAGAAGAAACCAATACCAATTTGATATTACTCCCGAATTCTCCACAGGCTGGAAGCGATATGTTAAATAATATGGTAGCATCCTTTACAGCGAGTAATCAAATAGGGGAGGCCATGAAAAATCAAAAACCAAAAGATAAAAACAAATAAATAATGCTTCAAAAAAACCCTGTTGTGCAACAGGGTTTTTTTTGTAATAGATAAACTCAAATTTTAAATTTCCAAAACTAATTTAAAATAATCGTAATTAAACCTTTAATTTAGATAACATACATTATTAGTCTATTTACAGGCGTTTTAATTCAGGGAAAGTCCTTTGGTGGAGAGAATACTACCAAACTCAATAAATATGCTTTTAAATTGCCTTAAAACAGCTTAAATAGTATAATTAATTTCTATAATTTAATTATAAAAATAGCTTTCTTCTATTCTAAGAAAAATGGAAATAGAATTCCTAATATCGAGACCTCTCATCTTTTATTTCTGTTCCAGCTTTGCCCAGGTATCTCGTAATCCCACCGTTTTATTGAACACCATTTTTGAATCAGTAGTATCAGGATCTACGCTAAAATATCCTAAACGTTGAAATTGAACCGTGTCGCCAATCTTTGCTTCTCTTAAGCTAGGTTCTAAATAGCCTGTGATAACTTCTAGGGAGTTTGGATTCAAATACGTCATGAAGTCTACCTCCTTATCCGCATCGGGCGCATGATGTGTAAACAGACGATCGTAGACTCTCACCTCTGCCTTCATTGCGTGTTTTACTGATACCCAATGCAACGTTCCTTTAACCTTACGCATGCTTGCTTCGGTGCCACTCCCGCTTTTACTGTCGGTATCGTAGGTGCAATGTACTTCTATAACATTACCCTCATCATCCTTTATCGCTTTTTCTGCCTTAATAATATACGCATTCTTCAGTCGTACCTCGCCACCCAATTTTAGTCGAAAGAACTTCCTGTTCGCTTCTTCTCTAAAATCCTCCTGCTCTATATATAGCTCATGTGAAAAAGGGATTTTACGATAGGTCATATCGTCTTCTTCAGGATTATTTTCAGCATCCAACCACTCCTCACTATTTTCTGGATAATTAGTGATAATTACCTTTAAAGGGTTCAATACGCCCATCACACGGGGTGCAATTCGGTTAAGATCTTCCCTGACGCAAAATTCTAATAACGAAACGTCAATAAGGTTTTCTCGTTTTGCTATTCCTATGGTTTCGGCAAAGTTTCGTATGGAAGCTGGCGTATAACCCCGTCTTCTCATGCCTGAAATGGTCGGCATTCTGGGATCATCCCATCCGCTTACCACTCCGTCTTCTACCAAACGTAATAATTTACGCTTACTAACTACCGTATGACTTAAGTTTCGTCTCGCAAATTCACGCTGTTTAGGTCTAATCTTACCGTTGCTCTCATAAAGCTGATCCAGAAACCAGTTATAGAGTTCACGGTGTGGTAAAAATTCTAATGTACATAAAGAGTGACTTACCTGCTCAATATAATCGCTCTCTCCATGAGCCCAATCATATAATGGATAAATATACCAATCGGTACCTGTTCTATGATGAGCTTTGTGCAACACCCTGTACATCACAGGGTCTCTCATCAACATATTAGAGGATGCCATATCTATCTTAGCCCTTAATACATGGGTGCCTTCCGGATATTCTCCATTTTTCATACCATTCAGTATCTGGAGGCTTTCCTCTATCGGACGGTCTCGAAAAGGGCTATTAACTCCCGCTGTTGTGGGTGTTCCTTTCTGTGCTGCGATAAGTTCGGAGGTCTGACTGTCTATATATGCCTTTCCATCCTTTACAAGCATAACCGCCCAATCGTACAATTGTTGAAAATAATCTGAAGCATAGCATTCCTGCGCCCATTCAAATCCCAACCATTTAACATCCTTTTTAATGGCATCTACAAACTCTTGCTCTTCTTTATCCGGATTTGTATCGTCAAACCGAAGATTAACCGGTGCTTGATAATCCAATCCTAGTCCGAAATTCAAACAAATGGAGCTTGCATGCCCTATATGAAGATAGCCGTTAGGTTCTGGTGGAAACCGAAACTTAAGTTTCGACCGCTCAAATCCATTTTCAAGATCTTCCTCAATAATCTGTTCTATAAAATTCAGTGATTTTCCCTCTTCTGACATACTCTTTTAACTAATGAAGCGCAAAAATACATAAAAACAATACACCATAAACTGCTCATATTGCGGAATTTAAGCGGGTAATGGTTATTAACAATTGTTGATAACTTCATAAAAAAGTGAATATGTCGCACAATATTTATATTTTAGTAGCGTTAAACATTTGCGACTCCGCAAGGATATTAACAACCTAACTGTTTGTATGCCAACGGATAATTGAAAATTGTTAATAAAAAACGGGTCGTGTTAAGAAAAATGATTTGTTTTATAAGCAGATGTTGACAATTAAACGAGGTTTTGAGTATTTGATCTAGTTTTTTAAAGGAAATCATTTTAAATTTGTTGTTTTAGATGCCCAAATCTAAATTTTATTAACCTACTTAATATATGAAAAAGCGAAATCGCTTTCATATTGTATCTGCAATGCTATGTGCGTTGGTCTTATTTGCTGTTTGCCCCTCACAGTCGCAAACTCTGCAAAAACCAGTGCCCTTATTCTCTGCACCCTGTGCTTCAAGCTCCTTTAATACTTATAACGTAGAATTTGAGTGGACAGCTCCATTGGTAAACTCAGATAACCTTTTTATTCTTGAACTCTCTGATGGAAACGGAAGTTTTTCTAGCCCTACAACGCTCGTTTCATATAATGACAGGAACGTAACATTTAAGTTCGAATTTAATTTTTCCTTTCCTACAAATACCAGAGGCGAAAATTATAAGGTGCGAGTTCGAAGTACCAGTCCTGCAAGAACAAGTCCGGAAAGTGATGCATTTCCTGCTTACTATCTCAACGTAACACAAAGTCTTCAACTCGGTGATACGGATGGTAACGCAGCTTTTGGACAATTCTATATTTGTGACGGCGAGACGTTTACCTTGCGTGTACTTAATTTTCCTAGTGAGGCATCCTATCGGTGGTACCGCAATGGTAATATCACTCCTTTGCCTGGAGAAAACGGACCCACATTAGAAGTACCCGGTATAGGATTCTATTATGCTGAGATTGATTATGGAGATTTTTGTTCCAGTGGTACAAGCTCTAATCAGGTTGAAATTATTGTTGACGATCTTGGAACTGTTGACATTCTAGGACCTACCAATGTAGAGATTTGCCCAGGTACTCCTTTTGAGCTTGAAGCAAACATAGACGAAACAGATTATATTTACCGATGGTATAAAGACGGTACACTTGCTAATACGCCAGGATACGAACCCCGATTTACCTTAAGTACGACAGATCCTGAAGGCATTTACCGGGTAGAAATAGAAAACCCAGGTGGTTGTTTTAAATCTTCCGACCCAGTGAATGTTACAGCTCCAGATATGAATGTTGTTATCGCTGGTCCTGATACAGTGCTGCTGCTTCCCGGAGATTCTGTAGATCTTACAGTGACGACCTCTGCACCGTCACCCAGCTACCAATGGTTTAAAGACGGAAACCTTATCAGCGGAGCTACTACCAATACAATAACTGTCTCAGATGCTGGTGATTACTATGCCGAAGTAACACCTGGTTCTGGTGGTTGCACTGCTCCTATGCCATCTAATACGATTACAGTAGCTTTACCACAAAGTATAACCATTACTATTGCTCCAAACGCACCTTATGCAGACTGTGCCAATACTCAGGCCACATTGGGAGTTTCTTCAATACAGGCAGTTACTGATGGAAACAACACTGTAGATGTGCGTTCACAGCTACTTAACAGATTATCATATCAGTGGTTCCGAGAGGGACAGACACTTTCGGGAGAGACGAATCAAACACTTCAGGTTAACGATGCAGCACTTAACGGTAGCTACTCATTAGAAGCCACGCTTGATGCTTTTAACCCTACGTCAAACGCATTACAGGTTAATTTGCGTCCTAATATTAATCCCACCATTACCAGTGATGGAACCATTTCATGTACTGGAGCCTCTAATATTACCATCATTTCTGATATAACAGATACTGCCTACACGTATGCATGGTACTTGAATAATCAATTACTCAGTGGCGAAACCTCTCCGGTACTTTCTACTAATTTAACAGGAAGCTATAAGCTGGAAGTATCGGCCTTTGGATGTTCCGTAATGAGTAATGATATTGTTATCAATCCTTTTGAGGAGTCTGTAGTTACGGTAGATGCTGACGAAAGAATTGTCATTGTAGAAGGTTTTGCCAGAACTGTAACAGCTTCAGGAGCTGATAGTTACAGGTGGTTTAATGAAGAAAATATTGAAATCTCAAATACAAATACGATTGTTCTGACCCAAGAGGGACAATATGTGTTAAGAGCTTTTGTAGGTGATTGTGAAATTACCAAACTATTTACAGTTGTATATCAAGATAGTTTTGTAGTTCCAAACGTGATCAGTCCAAACGCAGACGGAATCAACGATCAATGGGTAATACCCAATAGCTATGCCTTCAAACAAGATGTTGAGATATTTATATATGGTCCTAACGGTGAACGAGTATATCGCGCCGTAGGATACCAAAACAATTGGCCCGAATCGAACCTATCATATCCTGCTAACAAACCCGTATTCTATTACAAAATTGTGCGTGGGAAAGAAATTCTTAAACAAGGAACTATAACCTTAATACGCTAGTATGATGAAGCACAAAATAGCAGTATTTCTTATGGTGGTCCTTTCGGCATTAAGTATGAAAGGTCAGGAAGAAGAACCGTTTATCTCTTTTGAGATACCCTCTCAAAATCTGCTAAAATTTAACAGATTTTTGATCAATCCTACCTTTTCAAGCGTAAGAGAAGATAATTCATATGTAAACTTATACCATAGAAATCAATGGGTACAGTTTGAAGATTCGCCGGAGATCTACCTAGCAAGTTATTCAGGGCGTATTGGTGACAGAACTGGTTTCGGTCTGGGACTTTATCAGCAAAAACTAGGCGTGATAAGCAATTTTGGTATTCTTGCCAATTATGCTTACGGAGTGCGTCTCAATGAAAAAATGAACCTTACTTTTGGTTTTAACCTTTCCTATTTTAGCAGTGGGCTCGACAGTAATGAGATCATTTCCGGAGAGGTAGACCCTGTTCTATTAGAGTTAAATAATGGTTCCTTTCTTTCTTTTCAACCAGGTTTCAACATTTCTATTGGAAGCTTCGACTTTGGTGCTTATGCTGAAAACTTAGTGGATTATAACCTGAGAACAAGTGAATCACTCACTGATTTTTCAGAGAAAACTTTTAGTGGACATTTGATGTATACCAGAAAATTCAAAAAAACTACTGGTATTTTAACCGATGGAAAACTTTCTGTGTTATCCAGAGTTCGTAAGCAAGGAGACAGAGATGTTAATCTATCCGGAAGCCTTATAGCAGATCTTCCCAAGCTAGGATGGATTCAAGCAGGTTATGATGATTTTTACGGGGCGTCTGCCGGAATAGGTTTTAATCTTACCAAAAGACTCTCCTTAGGTTATACTATTGAGAAAGGACTCAATAATCAGACTGAAAATTTAGGTCCTACCCATGAAATTACCTTTGCCTACTCGTTCCAGCCAAACCTTACCGACGACCGTGTGATGCTTGACGAAGAAGAACAAGAGGTGTTGGCAGAATTGGAAGAAAAACTGAAGGATAAAGATTCTGTTATTTCCGATAAAGACGAAGAACTCGCAAGAATAAGAAAGAATCTGGAAGAAAACAACAGAGTTTTAGCCGAATTGATCATCAAGCAAGACTCTATGGAGCGTGCTGTTACAGAAGATATAGAACGAAGATTCTATCATCTGATGAAAGCAAATAAAACCAATCAACCTCAGGATAATACGGCAATCGCATCTACACAAAAGCCAAATACCAACACTACCGGAAAGGTTAATAGACAGCGTAAGACTTCAACTAAAACTTCAGCAAATAAATCCGTTGCCAGTGAAGAGAATAAAGCCTTCAAAAAAGCAGCGAAAGCTAATAATATCAGACAACAATCTGTTAAAAACCTGAAAGGAGTTAAAGGCGGATACTATATTATCGCCAACGTATACAGTGAGTCGAAAAAAGGTCGTTTTTACCGCAACAAATTTGTTGAGAACCTTGGTGCCAGGGGTCTGGATGCATCCTACTTCAAAAATCCTGAAAACAATCTGGATTACGTGTATCTTGAGCGTTATGATACCTGGCAAGAAGCCATGGATGCTTACAAATCTGATCTAAACAATTCTTATAAACAAGACATTTGGATCATGAGTGTAGAGAATGATTACGATAGGACTATGCTTGCTGAAAACGAAGAGAAAAAAGCAAGTGTTCCCGTAAAAAATACTCCAGAACCAAAAGAAGAGCGCATTACCGCTCCGGCGAAGAAAGAAGAAAATACGACGGTTGCATCCCTTAATAAAGATAATGAGGATGAAGTAAAAACTACGCGTATCACAACTCCAGTACCTAATGAAAACACTGTATCTACAGATATTGCAACCAACACTGCCGATGCTAATACTATTGAAAACGGGGTTGCAGAAAAAGAAACCGAAACTAAGTACACAGAACGTATTACAACCCCTGTAAAAGTTAAAGAGAATCCTGTAGTAAATACTTCGAATAGTACTTCTAAAAACGAGGAATCGAAAAGAGTAAATACACCGATTTCTACTAATACTAACATTGCACCTAAAAATGACGAGATAGAGGTAGCCGACCTGAATTCGAAATCCGAAGAAGAAATAAAACAGCTGTATTCCAAAAATACCCGTAAAAAGAGAAAAACAGCTAAAAAAGGAGCTATTGTAAACATAGCAACTCAAGAAGATGGATACTACATTATCGCTAATGTATTCTCCGTTCCCTCGAATGCAGAACGTTTTGTTAAAAAACTAAAGCAAAAGGGTCTTGATGCCGATTATTTTATTAACCCCGAAAATAATTACAGATACGTTTATCTAAAAAAGCATGAAAGTTGGAATAGTGCACTTGCCTCGTACTACTCTAACCTGGACGATTCGTATTACGATGACATCTGGATCATGCGAGTGAATATTAATTACGTCTTATGATGAAAACCAACCTACTTAGCCCCAAAAAATTACTCATTACAGCCTGCTTAATTCTAGTAGGCTTTAGTGCTGTAAACGCACAAGTTGAAGTTCCGTTTGCCCCTCGACTTAGCAACAACGGTAATACCTATTTGAATATCAAAGGTGATTATACATTTCTTGCCAACGGTATCCTGAATAGAGTGAACAACAACAATAGTGCAAATGATCCTTATAATGGAACCGCTAATAACAATGGATTTTACCGGGATTATATTGATGTTGACAATGACAACAGTACTTTCAGTTCGAGTAGCTCCACCCTTAACATTCCCTTCTGTTCTAAGATCGCATACGCAGGTCTTTACTGGGCTGGGAACTATCAGCAGGAGGTGCTTAATAACACTGGAGGTGGCGCTATTCCGGGATTACCAGCACAAGACCCAAGAAGGCTTGATTTTACTACGGTAAAACTCAGAGTGCCGGGTGGGAGCTACGTAGATGTTACCGCTGATAATAACCCAGATCCGGTTGGTGAAGAAGATCAAATCATATACGACAACGTAAACTTTAAGGACTCGCCTTACATCTGTTACGCTAATGTAACTCAGTATCTTCAGGCTATGACCGACCCTAACGGAGAATATTTTGTAGGTAATATTCGCGCTACCAGAGGTAGAAGTGTAGGTGGTGCAGGAGGCTGGACACTCGTTGTTATTTATGAGAATCCAACACTGCCAGGTCGTTACATCGCTACATTTGATGGTTATAGTGCCATCGTAACCGGAGGGGCTCCGGTATCTTTCGATGTATCTGGCTTTAATACCATTCCTGTAGGCCCTGTTCGCGGACGTTTGGGTGCAAGTGTATTAGAAGGAGACCGCAGTTTACGTGGCGATACTTTTCGTCTTAGAGCTTTCTCTAATGGAACTAGTACCATTCTCGGTACGACTCCCGCCAATGGAGGCCAACCTAATCCTCAAAGTAATTTTTTCGATAGTAATATTACCATAGATAACGCACATGTTACCACTCGAAATATTGCCAGCCAGAATACGCTAGGTTATGATGCAGACATTTTTGAACTAAATAACCCTGCAAACTCAGTAATTCCCAACGGCGAAACCGGTGCAGAACTCACATTAACCACTTCGGGTGATAGCTTTGGAGCTTTCTTACTAGCTTTTGCAGTAGAAATCATAGAGCCGGATATTACGCTTTCAAAAACAGTAGAAGATGGTGCTGGTAATGATATCAGTGGTGCGGGAATTAATCTGGGCCAGGAAATAGTATATGTACTTCGTTTTCAAAACAGAGGTAACGATGATGCAACCAATTACAGAATTCGGGATGTATTACCAATTAATGTAGATTTCCCACCAAATGGTACTGTACAGCCAGGAGATATAATTGTTCCTGCTCCTTTAGGTGCCGGTGAACAAATAACCTGGACCTATGATGCTGCATCTGCTACCATCGAATTTGATGTGCCGGATGGTTATGTTGAAGTAGGAGATCCCGAATATGAAATAAGACTCAAAGTACGGGTTGTAAACAGTTGTAATGAACTTCGTGACGCCTGTTCTAATATCGTACAGAATCAAGCATTTTCCTATTATGAAGGGGTAATTAATGATAATGAAATTTCTGATGACCCTAGTTTCGCAGGATTTGACAACTGCGATTTTGGTATTCCAGGATCTACCAACTTCCTTACCGATATTGACGATTGTGATTTTACCAGAAATGAAATCTTGTGTGGTACTTCGGTAGTTTTAGAAGCAGGAAGTGGATTCTTGAATTATCAATGGAGAGATAGTAATGGTAATATCCTTCAAGATGGCCCCAGCAATACCCTTACAGTTACACAGGTAGGAACTTATGTAGTTACGAAAACAGCTCCGGCGCCCTGTCTGAGTTTTGATGAAACCATTAATGTCGTCTTATTTGGAAATACGGCTACCAATCCAATAATTCCTTATGCAGACGAGGTAGTTACCTGTCCAAATGATGGTGACGACCTGCCAAAAATATTCTTGTGTGGTGGCACCGATTCTCGTTTTCTAGATACCAATATCACCGATTCTCAGGATATAGTTTGGCAAAGATTAGATGAATCTAGTTGTCCTCCAATAGGCATAGAAAATTGTGCTAATAAAAACCAGAACTGTACCTGGGTTGATCTTAAAACCGGAAATGATTACACCGTAAATGATGCCGGACAATATCGTCTCGTAGTAAATTATCAAAACGGATGTTTTAATCGATTCTATTTCAACGTAACTCAAAATTTACTTACCCCAGATGCTATTGTTCAGGATATTGTATGTAATACTCCCGGAAGCATTACAGTTACGAATGTTCCGGCAGATTACGAATACAGCCTTAATCCATCAGGACCTTATCAGGATAGTCCTGTGTTCAATATTCCTACTGCAGGTACTTATACCATCTATATTCGTCAGAAGAATGTAGCCGGTAACATTTGTATCTTTACGTTACCGAATGTTGATGTAAGAAATCGTGATTTTACTGTAGATCTTATCCCCGAACCTGTATTTTGTTTGGGTCAGTTAGGCTCTGTTCGTGTTCAGGTAAATGATGTGGAACCTCAATACTATTTCGAGATCGCACAAGGAGGAACAACGATAGACTCTTTTGGTCCTTCTGGAGATAATGATTACACTTTCGACAATCTAAACCCCGGAACTTATACGGTAACCGCAACTACAGATGACGGTTGTTCTTTTACTGGAGATGTCACGATAGAGAACTTTTCTGATTTATCGTTGACCGCTTCTGTTTCTCAAAACATTACATGTAGAGAAGGAAACATTCAGATGAACCCTTCTGGAGGACAATCTCCCTACAATTATGCAATTTGGAGTTATAACGGTACCGATCTTTATGCAAGTGTAAACGATATTCCTTCCAACCAATTCCAAACCAGTGTTATTTTCGATATTGCCGCAGGTAATGAAGGTACGTATGAGTTTGTGGTTGTAGACCGAAATAACTGTTTTGCTATTTCTAACCCTGTAACCATTATTATTGAACCCGATGTTGAATACACCATCGCAGCAAACGATATTAGTTGTGCAGGACTTACAGATGGTTCTATTATAGTTACCATAACTAATTCGCAAGGATATAAAGTTGATTTTGATCTTCAAGATAATGGTGGTAATGTAATTGCATCGAATGATACCGGTACTTTCACCGGACTTTCCGCAGGAGATTATACCGTAGTGATCAATCAGCAAAAAGGGAATCAAAATTGTAGTTTCCCTTTTGATTACACTATTAATGATGCAACTCCAATTGAAGGAGAAGCAGAGGTTACACAGTTCTATACCTGTAATACTCCGGACGGAATCGTAAGCATAGTTTCCGGTTCTGTTTCTGGTGGAAATGCACCATACCAATATAGTATTGATGGAGTAAATTACGGTGGGGCCACTTCGTTCTCAGGTTTACTACCCGGAGATTATACTATTTACATCAGAGATGCAAACGGGTGTGTTACTCAAACCAATACCGTTAACATTCCTGCAAACAGCGAACCTACAGATCTTACCTTTACCGTACCTCAGGTTACTTGTGATAATGGAAAAGTTGTAGATGTCGTTGCAGTAGCTACCGGCGGTGTAGCTCCTCTTACTTATGAGATCACTTCACCTGCATCTGCTGTTACCTCGAATAACGACGGTAATTTCATAGGATTGTTACCTAATACCTACACCTTTATCGTAACTGATGCTAATGGCTGTAGTTATACAGAAAATCTCACTATTAGTGATATTACAGAAGTTTCTGTGGTTGGCTCATTAATAAGCAATGTTACCTGTTTGGGAGATACCGATGGTGAACTGTTATTTACCGTAAATAGTCCAAATACTTTTGATTATACGATTACAGGGCCTAGTAATTCTTCAGGTACCCTTGCACCCGGAAATAACGTTTCTCTTTCTGGTCTGGGTGCTGGAACGTATACGATAACAGTGACCGATACAGTGACTAATTGTTCAGATACCGATAGCGTTACTATCAATGGTCCTCCAGCTGAATTGGAAGCCACCTTAGATGTTATAGATGTTACGTGTTCAGATAATGGTTCTGTCATAGTAAACGCCACTGGAGGATGGGGCGGCTATTCTTACAGATTAACCCAGCCGGATGCAACTACGATTGGTTTTCAAGCAAGCAATACCTTTAATAACCTTACTCAGGGTGGTACCTATACCGTAACTATTAGGGATACTAATGGTTGCGAAATTCAAGAAACATTTTCACTTACGGCGGCGGTAGTTCCAGTATTGACAATAGCACCTAATGATATTTGTTACGATCCCTCAGTAGGACTTACGATTACAGCAACCATTACTTCTGGTGGTACTGCACCATTTCAATACAGAATAAACGGAGGCGCCTATCAAAACAGTAATGTATTTGCAGGCCTTACTCCAGGAAGTTATACCGTAGAAGTAACAGATACTAAGAATTGTACTGCGAACGCCAGTATCACCGTTAATCCAGCCCTTACCGCATCGGCTGTCCTGACCAAAGACCTGGATTGTTCTGCAACTCCAGATGCCATCATCGATATTACAGCTAACGACGGATACCCAGGATATACCTATGAAGTTTCTTTTAACTCCGGAGCATTCACCGCTATCGCTGGCCCTAACTATACCACCAGCAACCCTGGTGACTACACCTTTAGAGTAACAGACCTACAAGGGTGTGCCGTAACTACTAATGTGATCACCGTGAATCCGGCTGATCTTCCTCTTGCTACCGCTGCTGTAACCAATCAGGTAAGTTGTGACAGTGGTGCAGATGGTGAAGTAACCATTACTATTGATGCATCCGTAGGAGCACCTCCATACCTGATAAGCTTCAACGGTGGGCCGTTTACCGCGCAAACCGTATATGCAGGGCTTACGGCTCAAACCTATAACTATACCGTTCGTGACAGCAAAGAATGTGAGCAAACATTTGCCATAACACTTAACCCGGCCAATCCGATCACAGCTACTGCTATTATCGATACCGAATATACCTGTACAGGTGATGGTGCCATCACTATACAAGGAGGTACCGCCTCAGGAGGTACAGGTTCTTTTGAATACAGCCTGGATGGAGTGAACTTCCAACCTACACCGTTATTCTCAGGGCTTACAGATGGTACCTATACTATCACAGTAAGAGATACCAATGGATGTACATTCGTAACCAATCCGGTTACCTTGGATCCTTTGAACGAACCTACCAATCTTAATTTTACGGCAAGTCCCGTTCAATGTCCCGCACTTACTACCGATGTAACCGTAAGCGTCGTAGATGGTAATGCGCCATTTACCTTTGAGATCATTGCCCCTACAACCATTAATAATGGAAACAGCGATACATTTACAGGTTTAGCTCCTGGTACCTACACCTTCTTAGTAACCGATGCTAAAGGATGTACTATTCAGGAAGACTTTACTATTGATGACATTACCCCTATAAATGTAACCGCTCAGATCGTAAGTGATGAGGTGTGTTTTGGTGCGAATGATGGTAGCCTGTCATTTACCGTAAGTAACTTTACAGGTACTTATAACTACCAGGTCATCAATGCGGCTACTACCGTAGTAGCTTCCGGTACCTCTTCTAATACTACCGAAACTATTACAGGATTGGCTCCCGATGATTATACCATCGTGATTACAGATAATGCCTATCCGTTCTGTACCGATACTTCTAATGTCGTGACCATCGCAGGACCGACCGCAGCACTCGCCTTTACAACAAACCTAGCACCATTGACCTGTATCGATGATGCCGTGCTTACCGTAAATGCAACCGATGGATGGGGTGGATATACCTATCAACTAGACAATACGGCAACAGCAGGTATTGATGTACCGTACTCAAATAACAATACCTTTGCAGGACTTACAGCAGGTACCTATGATATCTTTGTACAGGATGCAAGAGGATGTATAGAAACTCAGTCAATCACCATTACTGCGCCCGTACTTCCTACCGTGACCATCGCTGCTGATACCTTCTGCTATGATGCTACTACAGGAGTAACCATTACTGCTACTGCTGCAGGTGGAAATACACCCTATGAATACAGCCTTAACGGAGGAGCTTTTCAAACAGCTAATACTTTTACAGGATTGGCTCCAGGATCTTATACCGTCGAAGTAAGAGACGACTTTGGTTGTACTGCTACTTCCAATACTATCGTAATAAACGATGCCCTTACCGCATCGGCTGTCCTGACCAAAGATCTGGATTGTTCTGCAACTCCGGATGCCATAATCGATATTACAGCTAACGACGGATACCCAGGATATACCTATGAAGTTTCTTTTAACTCAGGAGCATTCACTGCTATCGCTGGCCCTAACTATACCACCAGCAACCCTGGTGACTATACCTTTAGAGTAACAGACCTACAAGGGTGTGCCGTAACTACTAATGTGATCACCGTGAATCCGGCTGATCTTCCTCTTGCTACCGCTGCTGTAACCAATCAGGTAAGTTGTGACAGTGGTGCAGATGGTGAAGTAACCATTACTATTGATGCATCCGTAGGAGCACCTCCATACCTGATAAGCTTCAACGGTGGGCCGTTTACCGCGCAAACTGTATATGCAGGGCTTACCGCTCAAACCTATAACTATACCGTTCGTGACAGCAAAGAATGTGAGCAAACATTTGCCATAACACTTAACCCGGCTAATCCGATCACAGCTACTGCTATTATCGATACCGAATATACCTGTACAGGTGATGGTGCCATCACTATACAAGGAGGTACCGCCTCAGGAGGTACAGGTTCTTTTGAATACAGCCTGGATGGAGTGAACTTCCAACCTACACCTTTATTTTCAGGGCTTACCGATGGTACCTATACCATTACTGTAAGAGATACCAATGGATGTACATTCGTAACTAATCCGGTTACCCTGGATCCTTTGAACGAACCTACCAATCTTAATTTTACGGCAAGTCCCGTTCAATGTCCCGCACTTACTACCGATGTAACCGTAAGCGTCGTAGATGGTAATGCGCCATTTACCTTTGAGATCATTGCTCCTACAACCGTTAATAATGGAAACAGCGATACATTTACAGGTTTAGCTCCTGGTACCTACACCTTCTTAGTAACCGATGCTAAAGGATGTACTATTCAGGAAGACTTTACTATTGATGACATTACCCCTATAAATGTAACCGCTCAGATCGTAAGTGATGAGGTGTGTTTTGGTGCGAATGATGGTAGCCTGTCATTTACCGTAAGTAACTTTACAGGTACTTATAACTACCAGGTCATCAATGCGGCTACTACCGTAGTAGCTTCCGGTACCTCTTCCAATACTACCGAAACTATTACAGGATTGGCTCCCGATGATTATACCATCGTGATTACAGATAATGCCTATCCGTTCTGTACCGATACTTCTAATGTCGTGACCATCGCAGGACCGACCGCAGCACTCGCCTTTACAACAAACCTAGCACCATTGACCTGTATCGATGATGCCGTGCTTACCGTAAATGCAACCGATGGATGGGGTGGATATACCTATCAACTAGACAATACGGCAACAGCAGGTATTGATGTACCGTACTCAAATAACAATACCTTTGCAGGACTTACAGCAGGTACCTATGATATCTTTGTACAGGATGCAAGAGGATGTATAGAAACTCAGTCAATCACCATTACTGCGCCCGTACTTCCTACCGTGACCATCGCTGCTGATACCTTCTGCTATGATGCTACTACAGGAGTAACCATTACTGCTACTGCTGCAGGTGGAAATACACCCTATGAATACAGCCTTAATGGTGGTGCCTTTCAAACAGCTAATACTTTTACAGGGTTGGCTCCAGGATCTTATACCGTAGAGGTAAGAGATGATTTTGGTTGTACAGCTACTTCCAATACTATCGTAATAAACGATGCTCTTACCGCATCGGCTGTCCTGACCAAAGACCTGGATTGTTCTGCAACTCCAGATGCCACCATCGATATTACAGCTAACGACGGATACCCAGGATATACCTATGAAGTTTCTTTTAACTCCGGAGCATTCACTGCTATCGCTGGCCCTAACTATACCACCAGCAACCCTGGTGACTACACCTTTAGAGTAACAGACCTGCAAGGGTGTCAATTCCTTACCAATACGGTAACCGTTGCGCCGATCACCAATCCTAATATTACTTCTGTAGTTCAAACTCAGGATATATTATGTAATGGTGATTCTAATGCCAGTATTGATATAACTTTTGATACCACCGTAGGTACACCTCCTTTTGTGATCAATGTATTTAATACCACCACGGGTACTGATTTTGGTACACAAACTTCCGGATTACCGGCAGGAGACTATACCATTACTATTACAGACAGCAAGCAATGTACCGATTCGGAAACGATCACCATTGCTCAACCAGATCCAATTGCGTTTGATATTACGACCGTGGATATTTCTTGTAATAATCCGGGAGGAACCAGTTTTGGAGAGATCCGAGTAGAAAATGTGACCGGAGGTACAGCAGAATATGTGTATACGGTAACAAATAATTTAGGATATTTTGATTCTTATACAACTACTGCCGGAGGTGAGGATCACTCATTCCAGATCCTTACGTTTGGTGTTTATGAAGTAGATGTGGTAGATGCTAACGGATGTTCGTTAAAAAGACAGAACATCGTTATTGCCTCACCTCCGGATGATCTGATCATCGATGTATCTACTTCTACAGCCAATTGTGCTGCAGGTGCTACCGCGATCGTTCAGGTCAATTCTACCTCAACATCTGGTAATCCTATTAGTACAGGACCGTTTTTCTTTGCAATTTTTCAGAATCCGATGCCATTGTATCCAGATCCTATTTATCAACCGGCAGATAACCCCGGTACCGATCCGTATACATCTACATTTACCGGACTCATTCCTGGAATTAGCTACACCTTTGTTGTTTACGATAGTGTAACCGATTGTTATTATTTTGAGCAGGCCGATACACCGCTGGATACACCCACAAATCTTACATCGACCATTGATGATGTAAATAACGTGAGTTGTACGGGTAATGCAGACGGAAATGTATCATTTACCATTGATAATTTCGATTCAGGAGCTACGGCAGTTAATTATGAAATTTACAATGCGCAAACCAATACGCCTACCGGACAAACCGGAACCATCACGGTGAATCCACCGACTGGACCTGTTTCTATAAATGATTTTGGAGCATTGGCTCCAGGGCTCTACTTTATTCTTTTTGAAGAAGTAGGAGGTGCGTTTGCAGGATGTACCGTAGGAAGTGAGGAATTTACGATTACTCAATCTTCTAATTTACTGGATCCGACGGTAACATTAATTAAAAATGATAACTGTAACCTAAATGCAGGGGAGATATCTGCAACAGCACAATTTGGTACAGCACCCTATGAATTCCAGCTTACTAACCTAGGTGATCCTGCTCCAACTGCAGCGACCTGGGCCGGAAGCACTACAAGTGTATTTAATGTAGAGGGTGGTGATTATGTACTATATGTAAAAGATGCAAACGATTGTATCCAATTTGAAGGAATCAATGTACCTACAGATCCTTCTCCGGAAATTACGTTGGCATTGTTAGATCAATGTACTGCCGCAGATGGTGGTTATACAGTGACGGTTACAAGAACTGTTAATGGTATAGCTCCATACAGCTATAGCATTGATGGAGGAACTTTCCAAACCAATAATAATGCAAGTTTCAACCTGACTAATCTAAGTTCAGGGACACATACAGTTACTATTCAAGATGCTAATGGTTGCGGAGAAACACAAACTATTGATATTTTCCCTCCCATCGATATTCAGGGAAGTATTACCGCAGAAGTATTCTGTGATCCAGCCAATGCAGGAGAAGTAACCCTTACAGCTTCCGGTGGGTCTGGTAATTATCAATACAGAATTACTGCACCTGTTGCAGGTGCCTTCCAGGCCTCTAATGTATTCGGTTCGCTGGCAGATGGTACCTATACCTTCGAGGTAGAAGATACCACTACTAACTGTACCGATACGGTGACCATCACTCTTGAAGCGCCAGCTCCGGTTGACTTCTCACTCGCCGCTACTGATGTAAGCTGTTTTGGTGGTGCTGATGGTACTATTACTGTTACCCTTAATGCAACGGATGATCCGCCATTCTTATACAGCTTGGACGGTGGTACGACTACACAAACAGATCCGTTCTTTAACGGACTAACCGCAGGTACCTATAACGTAACGGTTATCTCGGCTAAAGGATGTGAGGATACACAATCTATTATAATCGATGAACCTGCTGATCTTTCAGCCACGGCTTCCTCTACTATATTTACCTGTAATCCTGCTGATAATTCGCAGAATGATGCACAAATCACTGTAACCCCGGCAGGAGGAACCGCTCCTTACTTGTTTAGTATCGACGGGGTGAATTTTGTGGACAATGGTGGGATTTTCAATGTAAGCGCTGATGCTACTTATACCATCACGGTTAGAGATGCCAATGGATGTACCTTCCCGATAAGTGAAACCGTTGCACCTATTCAGCGTATTGCGATCGATAATATTGACCAGGTGCAGGCTCTTGACTGTACACAACCCGAAATTATCGAAATCATCGTTTCAGGGGGATCTGGTAATTATGAGTATGTTCAGTTACCTTCCGGAACGCCTCAGGCCTCCAATCAGTTTACGCTAACAGGAGCAGGAACCTATACTTTTAGGATAAATGACCTTACTACCGGATGTTTTGATACAGAAACGTATGAGATCCTTCCAAATAATGTGATCTCCGTAAGTGCCAGCCTGGTGCAAGATGTTACTTGTTTTGGAGGTAGTGACGGTGAATTAAGCCTTACTACTGCCGATTATACCGGTACCTATGATTATTTTGTACTGGACAGCGGTGGTGCTACGGTAGCTTCCGGTAACGGAAACTCCCCGGAAACGATTACCATTACCGGACTACCGGTTGATACCTATACGATTAGAGTAGTAGAAACACAGGTGCCTTTCTGTGAACAAACTACCAATGCCATTACGATAAGCTCTCCAGATGCACCAGTAGCAGTTACAGCTTCGGCTACATTAGCCAACTGTAATGTGGGAGCGATCATTACCGCTGCTGCTACAGGTGGAAATGGTACTTATGAGTATTCTATCGTTCCACAAGGAAATCCAGCGGGTGCCTTTGTTACCGATAACTTCCTGGAAGTGAATCCGGCAACATATCCGGCAACCTATACGGTGTATGTAAGAGATGCTGCTGCTAATATTTGTACTGCTCAGGTAGACATTACGGTAGATACGGATCCAGATCCGACAATTACCGTTCCTGCTTTTGCAGCAGACCAGTGTACTTCAAACGGTACAACCTATACCTTTACCGCCACTGGTACGGGGGTTGCGCCATTACAATATAGTATTGATGGTGTTGGATTCCAGAACTCAGGAACATTTACCATAAGCGCTCCGGGAACCTATACAGTGACTGTAAGAGATGCTAATGGATGTACCGTTACAGATGATATTATTATTTATCCACCGATAGATATTCAGGGGAGTATTACCGCAGAAGTATTCTGTGATCCAGCCAATGCAGGAGAAGTAACCCTTACGGCTTCCGGTGGGTCTGGTAATTATCAATACAGAATTACTGCACCTGTTGCAGGTGCTTTCCAGGCCTCTAATGTATTCGGTTCGCTGGCAGATGGTACCTATACCTTCGAGGTGGAAGATACCACCACTAACTGTACCGATACGGTGACCATCACTCTTGAAACGCCAGCTCCGGTTGACTTCTCACTCGCCGCTACTGATGTAAGCTGTTTTGGTGGTGCTGATGGTACTATTACTGTGACCCTTAATGCAACGGATGATCCGCCATTCTTATACAGCTTGGACGGTGGTACGACTACACAAACAGATCCGTTCTTTAACGGACTAACCGCAGGTACCTATAACGTAACGGTTATCTCGGCTAAAGGATGTGAGGATACACAATCTATTATAATCGATGAACCTGCTGATCTTTCAGCCACGGCTTCCTCTACTATATTTACCTGTAATCCTGCTGATAATTCGCAGAATGATGCACAAATCACTGTAACCCCGGCAGGAGGAACCGCTCCTTACTTATTTAGTATCGACGGGGTGAATTTTGTAGATAACGGTGGGGTTTTCAATGTAAGTGCGGATGCTACTTATACCATCACGGTTAGAGATGCCAATGGATGTATCTTCCCGATAAGTGAAACCGTTGCACCTATTCAGCGTATTGCGATCGATAATATTGATCAGGTGCAGGCTCTTGACTGTACACAACCCGAAATTATCGAAATCATCGTTTCAGGGGGATCGGGAGATTACTCTTACACACAGCTGCCTTCTGGTGCTGCGCAAGCGAGTAATCAATTCACATTAACGACTCCTGGTACATATTCCTTTAGAGTTGATGATAATATTACCGGATGTTTTGATACAGTTACCTACGAGATCGTACCATTTGATCTTATTACAGTAAGTGCGAGTCTTGTACAAGACGTTACTTGTTTTGGAGGTAGCGATGGTGAATTAAGCCTTACTACTGCCGATTATACCGGTACCTATGATTATTTTGTACTGGACAGCGGTGGTGCTACGGTAGCTTCCGGTAACGGAAATGCTCCTGAAACGATTACTATTACAGGTCTGCCCGTAGGTAATTTTACAGTGAGAGTCGTGGAGACCCAAGTACCTTTCTGTGACGAAACCACCAATGTAGTGACCATTTCTTCCCCGGATGCACCAGTTGCAGTTACAGCTTCGGCTACATTAGCCAACTGTAATGTGGGAGCGATCATTACCGCTGCTGCTACAGGTGGAAATGGGACTTATGAGTATTCGATCGTTCCACAAGGAAATCCAGCGGGTACTTTTGTTACCGATAACTTCCTCGAAGTGAATCCGGCAACCTATCCGGCAACCTATACAGTGTATGTAAGAGATGCTGCTGCTAATATTTGTACTGCTCAGGTAGACATTACGGTAGATACGGATCCCGATCCGACCATTACCGTTCCTGCTTTTGCAGCAGACCAGTGTACTTCAGATGGTACAACCTATACCTTTACCGCCACTGGTACGGGGGTTGCGCCATTGCAATATAGCATTGACGGTGTTGGATTCCAGAACTCAGGAACATTTACCGTAAGTGCTCCGGGAACCTATACAGTGACTGTAAGAGATGCTAATGGATGTACCGTTACAGATGATATTATTATTTATCCGCCGGTGGAGGTAACTGTAGATGTAGATGCACAACCTTCCTGTGCTAACACAGACGGAAGCATTACTGCTACCGGTAGTGGAGGTAGCGGAAATGCCGCAAACTATCAATATACGTTACTTGATGGAGGAGGATCTACTGTCGCTACAGGAAATGGAGCTTCCTTTACCTTCACTAACTTAGTGGGTGGTGTTAATTATACTGTCGTTTTTGAAGATACAACCGTAGGGGCACCTGCTTGTACGGCAAATGATGTGATTACACTTGAGATTGCTACTCCGGTGACTTTACTGGCTACAGATAAAACGGATATTACCTGTAATGGCGATGCCAATGGTAGTATTACGATCAACCTTGAACCAGATCCTGCTAATGATAATCCACCATATACCTTTATTATTGATAATGGTGTGGATCCTGCAATTACCCAAACAACCAATGTATTTACAGGTCTTAATGCAGGTACGTATACAATAACGGTTACATCTAATAGAAACTGTGTTGGAACAGATACAGTTATTATTAATGAGCCTTTAGCACTGGATGCGGCTATTACTAATGTAACAGACTTCGCGTGTGATCCAAATAATGAAGTGCAAACGGCTTCTATTGAAATTACCATTACCTCAGGTACAGGTACTGCTCCTTATTCGTATAGCGTAAATGGAGGTGGGTTCATACCTACTGGTGCAGATGTATTTGTATACACTGTAACAACTGCAGGTACTTATGATTTTGTCATACGAGATGACAACGGATGTACATTTACGGTACCTACACAAACCATTGATCCTTTACCGGTCATGACCGCGGTTGATGTAATGAGAAATCCTTCTGCAGCTAATGGAGGGGCTATTTCTTGTGATAATCCTGAAGAGGTGATCGTCACGGTTACCGGAGGTTCTGGAGATTATACCTTTGATCTTCTTCCGGTAGGTGGTCCTGCTGGTAATGATGTTCAGGATACTCCCAACGGAGATGTAGATGCCATTTATCAACTGGCAACAGTGGGTACCTATGTGTTTAGAGTATTTGACGATGTTACCGGATGCTATATAGATAGCGCTCCATATGAAGTGGCACCATTCGATGAGATCGTTGCTATAGCTACAGCGATCACTCCTGTGACCTGTTATTCAGATGCTAATGGAGAAATTACCCTTGAAATACAAAATTACACAGGAGGGTATAATTATATAGTGTTTGATGATTCAGGAACAAACGTAGGTTCGGGAAGTGCGGTGACTACCACTCAGAACCCGATTACCATAAGCGGATTGCCTTCTGGAAATCTGTATGTGGCTGTAGAAGCTCTGGATGCTCCATTCTGTGACGAAAATTCGAATGTCGTTACTATTGCATCACCAGACAGACCATTAGATGCCACACTTACCGCTACTGCTAATGTGACCTGTACGAATGATCAGGGTGCTATTTTGGTTGACGGAGACGGTGGATGGCCTTTGTATGATATTGTACTCTTAAACAATACAACTTCTCAAAGCTACAACGCTACAGATGTTGATAGTTTTGAGTTTACAGGATTATCTGCTGGTAGTTATACCGCAACAATTACAGACGACAGAGGTTGTGTAATTACAAGAACTATAGATCTCATTGAACCCCCATTGATCACTGCTACGGCTGTACAGATCGATATGATCATGTGTGAAGGTGATGTGAGTGCAACTATTGAGGCAACTGCCACCGGTGGAAGACCTTCGGTAGATGCCGGACAACCTTACAGATATATACTTAACTATCTTGACGGTAGTGGAAATATTGTTTCATCTACTGCTGCACAGTTAAGCAATCTCTTTACGGGATTAGGTGCTGGTAGTTACTCTGTCACTGTTATTGACGGGTGGGATTGTGATGCTACTTCTAATCAGGTAGATATTGTAGAGCCTACTCAAGTCGTTGCCTCGTTAGCACAGGAAACTGCGCCTACTTGTTTAACAGACGGTAGCGTGACACTAACAGCAACTGGTGGCGTTGGTCCTTACAGTTATGGAACCGACGGTACCAATTTCACCGGAAGCTTTGCAAGCAGTATTACCTTGCCGGCTCCTGTGGGCACCTATCGATATTATGTAAGAGATGCTAATATGTGTATCTCTGAACTTTCGAATCAAGTAACCATAGATCCAATACCAGATCTTGAGGTTATTGAAGAGCTCGTAGTAGATGTAAATTGTAATGGTGAAACTACCGGATTGATTCAGGTAAAAGCTTCCGGCGGACTCGGAAACTATGTATTTACCCTATATCAATCATCAGATTTAACCACTCCATACAGACCAGCACAGTCTGAAGATATTTTCTCAGGTTTGCCTGCTGGAGGATATAGAGTAGTCGTAGATAGTAATGATTGTACAGATTTCGTAAATGTATTGATAGAGGAGGGTATGCCTTTAACCGCTCGCCAGCCTGTTGTTAACAATCCGTTGTGTACCGATGATCTTGGAAGTATTACTATTGAGTTAGAAGGTGGAACCGGACAGTATCAGTTTGCAATCTCACCAAATCTGAATGAATTTCAGGATGAGAATACATTTGACGAACTACCTCCGGGTATGTATACTATTATCGCTCAGGATACACAAGGTTGTAAACCTTTTATTTTCCAGAGAGAGATTATTGCACCAGATCCTTTAGCTGGATCATTATTAGACTCGGCTTCAGAAGCATGTACAGGTGACGTAGATGGATTTATTGAAATTGACATCGCAGGAGGAACAGCTCCTTATTCTACCAAACTGGTATCTAATAATCCTAACTTACCAGATATGCCGTTTGAGTTGAACCGAGTGAGGTTTGACGATCTTGAAGGTGGATATACCTATGTGGTGCTCATTGAAGATGCTAATGGATGTGAGAGTCAGGTAGTAGTGGAATTAGCTGCAGGTGTGGTTATAAATCCGCAGGCAGAACTCGAAACTTTCTGTGATAACAATACACCTACAACGAACGTAGATGTGACTGTGAATCCAGATGTTGCAAACGATGTAATCTACTTTCTTGATGGCGACACCAACGGACAATTGGATGGTAGGTTTGAGAATCTGTCTCCAGGAGATCACACCGTACTTATCCAGCATGCAAATGGATGTCAGGATAGCATAACCTTCACTGTACCTGCCGTGCCTTCACTGGGTATAGTAGCCAATGAAGGTGGTATTAATGAGATTGTCGCAGAAGCAACAGGTGGTGAAGAACCTTATGAATACTATTTCAATGATATTTATAATGGTAATGACAACACTTTTGTTATAACTCAAACAGGTACCTATACGGTAAGAGTGGTTGATGCAAACGGATGTGAAGCAGAGACAGAAATATTCATGGAATTCATAGATATTTTTATCCCTAATTTCTTTACGCCAGACGGAGATGGAAATAACGATACGTGGAGCCCTAAAAACACGGAGTCGTTCCCAGACATTGTAACGCGTATTTACGATCGCTACGGACGCTTAATTGCAGAATTAAGACAGGGTGAGTCCTGGTTAGGAACTTACGATGGCAGTGAATTACCAACTGGTGATTACTGGTATGTGGTGAAACTGAATGCCGATTTTGATGGCAGAGAATTTGTTGGAAACTTTACCTTATACAGATAACCTTATGCGACCTACTTATAGAATACTGAAAGCCCTGGTAGTTCTAGGTCTGGTTTGCTCCAACGCCCTTGCGCAAGAGCTTACCTTGCCTACCTTTACCCAGTATCTAGCCGACAATCCTTTTGTGATCTCTCCCACCTATGCAGGTATCGGAGACCATGTAAAGGTGCGGCTCAACGGACTCACCCAGTGGGTGGGTATCAAAGATGCACCCGATACCCAATCCCTGGCTGCCGATGTACGTATTGGCAACCGCTCTGGAGTAGGGGCACTTTTTTTTAATGATAAAAACGGAAATACAAGGCAGTATGGTGCGCGCATCTCTTTTGCGCACCATCTGACCATTGATCCCTATGAAGATCACTTTCTGTCTTTGGGGATCTCTTATAATTTTAATCAGTTTCGAATTGATATTGAGAATTTTGATCCTTCCATCCCCGATCCTTCGGTAACCAATAACCGATCGACCACCAATCACAATTTCGATGTAGGGGTACTGTATCGGTATCAAAGCTTTTATTTTAGCCTGAATGCTTCCAATCTGTTGAACAAGGAACTAGATATCTTTGCGATCTCAGAACCAAACAGGTTGCGTAATTATTATGTGTACACCGGATACAAATGGCGAAGAGATAAAAACAGTGATTTCGAAGTAGAGCCTTCTGTATTCTATCAGTTATTCGAAAGTGACGGAAGATCCAGTACCGATGTGAATGTAAAGTTGCGTTGGTATGATTTTGAAGATTATTACTGGGCAGGCTTTTCCTATCGTTTTCTCAACGACCAGTTTGGTGATCCGCTCAATGTAGGGCCCATGGTAGGGATGAAAAAGAATAGCTTCTATTTCGCGTATTCCTATCAAATCATACTCAATGAATTAAGCGGTTTCAATACAGGTACCCATATGCTCACCATTGGGGTAGACCTCTTTCAAGGGCTTAGTAATTGTAGATGTACGTATTAGAACACTGCTAAAACCCAATTGAATTCCTATTTTTGCAATCAGCAAATTGCAAATTATGGGAATCATTAAAGTTACCAATATACAAGTATACGCCTACCATGGATGTCTTGTGGAAGAAGGAAAAATAGGCAGTGATTATAGAGTAGACGTAAGCGTAAAAGCAAATTTACAACCTTCAGCTACATCAGATAGATTAAAAGATACGGTAGACTATGTACATATCAACCGAATTGTAAAACAAGAGATGGCAATTAGATCGAAACTGCTTGAACATGTTGCCAAACGTATTCTCAACCGTATTTTCAATGAAATTGAAATTGCAGACGAAGCTACTGTTGAGGTCTCTAAGATCAACCCTCCTATAGGTGGAAATGTAGAAATGGTAACGATTGTAATGTCTATGAATAAATAAAACTTACAACAAACCAATATACTTCCCTAAACTTGTAAGAATTAAAAAATTATTTGTTAGATTTGCCCTTGTATCTGGCATCGTGGCCGAGTGGCTAGGCACAGGTCTGCAAAACCTTGTACAGCAGTTCGAATCTGCTCGATGCCTCTACTAAAAAAGCTTCCGGTTTGGAAGCTTTTTTTTATGGATTTCTATTTTGTCGAATGTCTTCTATGACGTTTCGTATTTTCTTTTTTTCCTCCGGAAAGAACCCTTGTACGACAAGTGCAATTCCAAATATCATAAGAATAATACTTATCACTCTCTTTACTTTATAGATCCTAAAAGACGTCAATTTGTTTCTTAATTGTTTGGCCAATAGAATTTTAATACAATCTACCAACAGATACACTAAAACAATCGTTGAAAAGAACGTAAAAATTCGGGAAGGTTGCATTTCCAGTTTTGGTCCAAATACAATAATCACTCCTAACCAAAAACCTAACACGCCTATATTAATGAAGTTGAGTAAAAAACCTTTAAAAAAGAGTGCCAGATAATTTGCTCTATAAATATCCATATCTGTATCCTTATCTAACGATTTTCGATAGTTTTTTTTATTTTTTACAAAAGAGATAATTCCGTAAGTCAACAAAATAACACCGCCAAAAACAAATAATTTTGGGTCGTCTTTGAGTCTTTCAAGGATTTTATTTGTACTAAAATAGGCAACAAGAATAAAAAAGACATCTGCAACAATTACGCCGAGATCAAAAACAAATGCAGCTCTAAATCCTTTAATGGCACCGGTTTCCAGTAAAACGAAGAATACGGGTCCAATGGTAAATGCGAGAAGTATTCCCCAGGGTATTGCAGCCAGTATATCTTGCGTCATCTAAACAGAATTTTTACAAATTTAGAAAGAATGGTGACGGTTCTATAATTCTACCATCCAGAATCATATTTTTCTTGAGTAACGTACTCCCTTAGTACTCTTAATTGGCCGATATCGAGTACCTATTTAATGCGCCAGTGTTTCTTTCTCGGTCATTTCTTCGCGCTTACCCAAAAGATCAAAATCAAGATGCCTCTTAGCCAGGTCTGTATTTTTCACTTTTACCACTACTTCATCGCCCAATTGGTAGACCTTTTTAGTACGTTCACCAACAAGTGCATATTGCTTTTCATCAAAAGAATAATAATCTCCTTTAATATCCTTAATTCTTATCATTCCTTCACATTTATTCTCGATGATCTCTACGTAAATCCCCCATTCAGTTACTCCCGAAATAACCCCTACAAAATCCTCATCTTTATGATCTTCCATAAATTTGATCTGCATATATTTAATAGAATCCCGTTCTGCATTTGCAGCCAGATTTTCCATATCTGAAGAATGTCTGCATTTTTCTTCATAGGCTTCTTTTTGAGGAGATTTACCTCCATCAAGGTAATGTTGTAGCAGTCTATGAACCATCACATCAGGATATCTTCTGATAGGAGAGGTGAAATGGGTATAATAATCAAATGCAAGCCCGTAGTGACCAATATTTTCTGTAGTATAAATAGCTTTACTCATAGAGCGTATCGTTAGCGTATCTACCAGATTCTGCTCTTTCTTACCTTGTACTTCGTCTAAAAGATTATTTATAGAATCGCTAATCGTCTTTTTATTTTTCATATTAATACCATAGCCAAATCTCGAAATTATTCCTTGCAGAAGCATTAATTTTTCCTCGTTAGGCTCGTCATGTACCCTATATACAAATACCGGTTCAGGATTACGTTTTCCTATAAATTCTGCTACCTTCCTATTTGCCAGCAACATAAACTCTTCAATAAGCTTATTCGCATCCTTGGCTTCTTTAAAATAGACTCCCGTAGGATCATTTTCTTGATCTAACAAGAATTTTACCTCCACTTTATCAAATGAAATTGCACCGGCATTCATACGTTTCGAACGCATTTTTTTAGCAATCCTATCCATGGTAAGAATTGCGTTTCCAATTTCTTGCTCCACTTCATAACTTTTCCCAGTAAGGGAAACTTCTTCGGGAATTACAAAATCTCCAGTTTCAATAATTGCTTGTGCTTCTTCATAAGCAAATCTTCGATCTGAATAGGTTACTGTTCTTCCAAACCATTGTTTAAATAGCCGTCCCTCTTTATTCATTTCAAAGATCGCAGAAAAGGTATATTTCTCTTCTTGGGGTCTCAGTGAACAAGCTCCATTCGATAATACTTCCGGAAGCATAGGCACAACTCTATCTACCAGATATACAGAAGTAGCTCTCTCATATGCTTCTTCATCCAGAATCGATCCTGGTTCAAGATAATGAGAGACATCGGCAATATGAATTCCTATCTCAAAATTACCGTTATCCAGGATTTGAAATGACAGTGCATCATCAAAGTCTTTAGCATCTCTGGGGTCGATAGTAAAAGTAGTCACCGACCGCATATCGCGACGTTTCTTTATTTCATCTTTCGTAATGCTGGTATCTAATTTATTAGCAAAATGCTCTACATCATCCGGAAAACGGTAGGGTAGTCCATATTCTGCAAGAATTGCATGCATTTCTGTGTGATGTTCACCTGGTTTCCCAAGAACATCTGTTACCTGACCGCTTGGAGAATCTGACTGCTCTGGCCATTCTAAAATTTCTACGAGTACCTTATCTCCATCCTCCGCCTTACCAATTTTATTTTTCGGAATAAAAATATCTGTATACATCCTGGGGTCTCTGGTAGATACGAATGCAAAATTTTTCTGTATCTGAATGATACCTACAAAAGAAGATTTAGCTCTTTCTATTATATTGGTTACCTCTCCTTCCAGCTTTTTTCCTTTTCTTTTTGGATAGACATAGATCTCTACCTCATCTTTATGAAGGGCTTTATTGAATTTATTATTAGGAATAAAGACATCGTCCTCCAGATCTTCTACGATCACGTAAGCATTTCCACGAGAATTAATATCGATAATCCCTTTAAAATAATTTTTATTGGGTAGGGCTTTGTATTTGCCTCTTTCTATTTCTAGAATTCTTTTCTTTTCTTTAAGTTGTGTAAGTCTTTTGATTAGCATATTTCTTCCGCTAGCATCATTTATTCCCAGTTTAGCGGCTATTTGTTTGTAATTAAAATCCCTTGACGGATCTTTTTCAAGCACCGTGAAAATCCCTCTTGTTATTCGGTTTTTTTCATGTTTTTGCGCTCTTTTATTTCGTTTCGACATAAATTATTTATTTCATTGTTAAAATACGAATTAATACCATTTTTACGTTAACTCTAATAAAAGTTAAAGTTTTATTAAAAAAAAATGTAACATTCTCATTTTTAATTCGTCTATAAGAATAGAATAGGTATTTAAAGTATTTGATGAAGCGTGTTTATAAGATAATTATTCTTTTTTTCTGCATATTTCTTGCGGGAGTGTTGTCTTTTATAGGATACATAAATTATTCTATGGATAAAACAGAGGAAGTACGCGCTGCAGACTCCGACAAAAGTACAAAACAATCTGCGGTTAAAACAAAATTTCTTTTTTGAACCCTACCAATTCAATTAGATTTGAAATCTATATATAAAAAATAGCCTCTGTGAAGAGGCTATTTTTAGTTGGAGTAATCCGAAAACCGATTTATTTAAATTTAATATTTTTACAGAGAATCATTACTTCTATGAAACATTATGTTTTAGTTGCGACCTTCACTTATCCTTATGAATATATGGTTCTTAAAACCATACTAGCTGAAGAAGGCATCCGATTTACATTTGAAAATGAAACAATGGTTGCTATTACACCTTTTTACTCTAATGCTTTAGGGGGCATACGGTTAAAGGTTCATAGAGATGATGTCACAGCAACCATTGAGATCATTAAAAATCTGGATGAAAAAGGCTCTCCCTTAAGAATTGTATAAAATTCTTAATTCAGGATAAACTTTTTCGTATAAGTACCATATTCGCTATTAATCTGTAGTACATATACATCGCTTGTTGCATTATAAAGGTTCACAGCATTTGAACCTTCTTCCAGATTTTTAGAAATCACCGCCACGCCTTGTAGGTTAAGTATTTGGAGTGATGCTTTCTGGTTGCTGTTTATCGTTAAAGTTTTATCTGTTCCAACAAAGAAACTAAAAGATCTTTCTACGATACTATTTTTTTCTGCGACTTTGCAGTTCGCTGCATATCCTGCCTTGTAATCTTTATTCCATCTTCCAGTAACATTTTCTGCATTGGTATCTGCTATGCTATCGTCTGTAGTGATACAATCTAAACCTTCATTACCTTCTGCTCTGAAAATTTGAATATTGTCGTTATTACCATTTCTGATATTAAGTGAAGTAAGGCTATTGTAACCAACCAAGATAGCAGTGAGGCTCTTGTTAAGTGATAAATCAAGCTCAACAATTGAGTTATAAAGTACATTGATTTGCTGAAGCGAAGCATTTGTACTTACGTCTAAGGATTTAAGGTTGTTGTTTGAAGCATTTAACATTTCTAATTTTGCATCATTCTCTACTGTAAGATCCACAATGTTGTTATACTCACAATTTAGGATTTTTAATTCAGGAGCGTTGCTCATGTTTAAATTGCTCAATTGGTTATCCTGGCAATACAATGTCTGCAGTTGTCTGTTGTTAAACAGATTTAATTCTGTTAAATTATTATCTGCCACAGCCAGGTAAGTAAGGTTTCTATTATTGGTCAAATCAATAGACCCAAGGTTATTCTTAAAAGTATTAAGTTTTTCGAGTTTTGGATTTTGAGATAAGTTAATTGCGGTTAGCTTGTTATTATACATACTTACCTCTTTTATTTGTGCATTTGCACTTAAATCAAGTTGACGGATTGCATTATTATCTGCAATAAGTGTTTGAAGATTCTCAAAAGCTTCAATACCGGTTAAGTCTTCAATAGATTCATTAGATACATCTAAAAAGGTAACTGTTCTTACCGTAGTTCGGTTTATAAAACCATCTGGATTTCCAACATCGAATCCTCGTTCTATTAAAGCTCTTTCAAAGTTAGCATCTTTGATCTTAATGTCCTGTGCATTTACTAGTAAACTACATAATAAAAATGCGAAGTAAAGTTGTCTCATGTGAAATTAAATTTGGGGTTTAACGAGGACTAAAGTATAAAAATATTTTAAAAACATCGACAAAGTGTACAATTTTTTCGATGAAATGCACGTTTATATAAATTTTAAAGGTTTGCTAACAGTGCTCTAAAAATTATCTGAACCCTTATAAATACTAAGTAATCAACATTTATAATACATATCTATTTTTCTTTTATAAATTTTAAAAAAAATTAGTTGATTATTATAGTTTGTTAATAGTTAGAATAAAAAATAGAAAGAAAATTTCGGTTTTTAGAATATCGTTTCTTATTCAAATTAGTTAACATTTTATAAGTTATCTAAGACCTTCAAAATGAACTTATTTTAGGATTTCATTAACAGTTGTCAACAACTTAATTCAACACTAAATTGCTAATAAAAAATAGCATCATCTTCTGTTAACAGCATTGGTTTCTCATTTGATAAGTTTGATAGAAGTTCTAAAAATTAATAGTACTTATTTCTATAAAAAGTGCATATTCAAATTCTTCGTGATATTTCCAAATAAAGCTTTTGATTTTAATTACAGGTTATGAACATTTTTTGTTAATCTGTAAATTACTAGGTGCTAACTGTTTAAAAAATTAAATTAACAATAGATACTTAGGAAGGTTCAAGAGCAGTTTTTTTACCTTTGTTAGAACCAGCAAAAATTTACAAATATGAAAATAGCGATCGGAAATGATCATGCGGGAACAGAATATAAACTAGCAATATTGGGATTGTTAAAAACTCGTGGTATTGAAACCTTAAATTATGGCACTGATGAAATGTCTAGTGTAGATTATCCAGATTTTGTTCATCCTGTGGCAGAAGCTGTGGAAAAAGGTGAAGCAGAAATAGGTATAATTATCTGCGGAAGCGGAAACGGCGCTTCTATGACAGCGAATAAGCATAAGGGTGTAAGAGCTGCACTTTGTTGGACCAAAGAGATAACAGAATTAGCAAGACAACACAATAATGCTAATATTCTTAGTCTCCCTGCGCGTTTCATTTCTTTGCAACAGGCCTTAGAAATGGTAGATACCTTTTTGAAAACAGATTTTGAAGAAGGAAGACACGAACGAAGAGTAGCGAAAATAGGTGATGGCTGTAGTTAAATGGGACATTCGCATAATCACGCTCATCATCATGAAAAGTTAACAGGCAGAAACCTGTTAATATCAATTTTATTGAATATACTTATTACTATTTCTCAAGTAATAGGTGGAATAATTTCAGGAAGTTTAGCATTGCTCTCAGATGCTTTGCACAACTTTAGTGATGTACTGTCTTTAGTCATAAGCTATTTTGCGAATCAATTATCAAAAAAAGAAGCTTCCCCAAGTAAAACATTTGGATATAAGAGAGCGGAGATTATTGCTGCTTTTGTTAATGCTGCCACTTTAGTAATTGTTGCGGTTCTATTGATCGTAGAAGCAGTGAAGAGATTTCAGCATCCGGAAAAAATTTCTTCAGGATTAGTTATATGGCTTTCATTATTAGGTATAGTAGCCAACGGTTTAAGTGTACTATTACTTAAAAAAGATGCTGATAAAAATATGAATATGAAATCTGCCTACTTGCATTTATTAACAGATATGATGGCTTCTGTAGCTGTTTTAATAGGCGGACTCCTCATGAAATTTTACCAGATTTTCTGGATAGATAGTTTACTTACGTTAGTCATAGCTTTGTATCTTATATGGGTAGGTTTTGATTTACTAAAAGATTCTTTACGCGTTCTTATGTTATTTACCCCGCAGGATTTAAAAGTACAGGAAATTATAAATAGGATTTGTAAAATTGAGGGGATTAAAAACATGCATCATATTCATATATGGCAATTAAATGAAGAAGAGGTTCATCTGGAAGCTCATATTGATTTTAATAATGATATTCGATTATCTGAATTTGATGTAATTCTCGATGAAATTGAAGAGATTCTTTATCACGATTTTCATATCAATCATATCAACATTCAGCCGGAATTTAGTAAATGCGATGCAAAGGATATCATTGTACAGGATTAAATTGAAACTTTCAAATTCTAAGGGTTATGGCTATTATTTGGATGGATTTAAACATCTTTAAAATGGCTGAGCAATTCTCATAGTAGTATATACCACTATTATTAGATCTACTTGTAACTTAAAACATTCAAATATGATATCGATACATACCTTGTCTTTTGCCGATTTAGATACTAATCTGTTGTATGGATTGCTACAACTAAGAAGTGAAGTTTTTGTAGTTGAACAAGACTGTGTATATCAAGATATGGATGGAAAAGATCACAAAGCACTTCACGTTATCGGATTAAAGAATGATGAGGTAGTAGCCTATGCGAGAATATTCAAGCCTGGTGATTATTTTGATGAAGCGGCTATAGGGCGTGTAGTGGTAAAGAATACACAAAGAGAATATGGGTACGGACATCAAATTTTAAAAGCTTCTATAGCGGCAATAAAGACAAACTTTAAAACGCATCGTATTAGACTTTCCGCACAGACTTACTTAATTCATTTTTACGAACAACACGGTTTTATAACCGATGGAGAGACCTATCTTGAAGATGGTATTCCGCACATAAACATGGTACTTAAGGATCAATAAAAGCTTGCCAGTTATTTGTTTCAGCGATTTCTTTTAGCATCTCATTCCTTTTTTGCAGAAACTTCTTCATGTATTTTTCCAAAAAGATAAAATCTACCAGTTTTCCTAAAAGACCAAATGGAGAAGAATATTGAAAAATATCTTTCATAAGTGTACCTCCTTTATGCGCTTTGAAGAAGTGTTCATGTTTAAAATCTTTGAAAGCACCTGATACCATTTCGTCTACAAAATAATTTGGAGGATCACAGGCTGTAATCCTCACAGTTAGTTTTTGCCAAATACCTAAATGTTTTGCTTTCCAGGTAACAGTTTCATTCAAATTAAGTAAACCAGATCTTTTTCCAGCTACTACACTTTCTTGAGTATGCGCTGTGGATTTTGTGTGAAACTCAATACTTCTGGAAAGGTCAAAAACTTTTTCTATCGGCAATTCTATATAAGTATCCAGACGAATTATTGGCATATACTAAGCTATCAAGTCTTTTTTCATTATGTAGTCTTCCATTAAAAACCCGTTACCTATAGGTTTATCAACACTGGCTGTGATCCTGAAGCCTGATTTTTTATAGAAGCTCACGGCTTTGTTCGTTCTGTTAACCGTAAGAGAAATTTTCTTATTCAGGTTTTCACCTGCAATCTTAATTACTTCGTCAAGTAAAGCTTTACCAACGCCTTTTCCTTGTATTTCAGGAAGTACGTAAATTTTGTGGAGTCTTGTTTCTGAGTTTGAATCAAAATTCAATTCATAAGATGCAAATCCCAGAGGATTATTCTGCTCAAAAGCGATGAGAAAAACATGATTTTTTAAAAGTTGTTCAGACAGAGCTTCATCGCTATACATAAGATCCAGCATATACGCAATTTGCGCTCCAGAAATCATGTTCTTATAATTATGAGGCCAAATTTTACTTGCCATAGCCCTTATGAGCGGCATTTGCTCTTGGGAAGCTTGTATTATTACCATTGTTACTGCTATTCAGGATTTTCCATACTTCTTAATTGTAAATTAAGAGCATTTACAGAAATCTGTATTTCTTTAATAGATAAAGCCAATGAAATCAAAAGCAGTAGCAGTCCGCCACCAAAAATCCATTGTCCGAGAATATATTTTTCAAAGAAGATCAAAAACATACACAAAACGCAGAGAAAGAGACTGATTACTCCCCATAGCTGCATATTTTTTATTAACGTAAGACGTCTTCTTAAGTTACGAATCTGACCTTCTAGAAGACTGGAGGGATTTATTTGATAATCAGCATGAAGTTTCCTTATCAAAGCTGCAATAGCCAAAAATCTATTCGTATAAGCGAGTAATAAAAGAGAAATTGCAGAAAATAGAAGACCTGGAGTGGTTAAGGTAATTTGATCCATAAGATGAAAATTTCTCTACATGATTTTTCTAGCTATTCTAAAGTAGAGAGGTACATGATTTTTGAACATATTTTTTATAAAAGGCTTATTTAAGTAGTTTTTCATATTTGCTTTTATCCGCTAAAATTTTCTTGCTGGTAAGGATGGTTTCATCATTTTGCAGATAATAATTATAAAGGCCTTCACGGTAAAAATAGCGTTTAATAATCTCATCTTTCAATTCATTTTCCAGCTTATCTTTATGGATATCTAAGGCTGCTGCTTTGCTCTTTTGAATATCTGAAAGTAGTTTTTGGTAATCTGAAAGTACAGTTGCTCCTAACTCTTTTGTTTCTTCGTTTTCAATGAGTTTTTCAATGGTTTTCTCTGTATCTGTTTTATAATCAAAATTACCTGCTGTAACGAACTTTTTAAAATCTTCATAATCACTTTTAGAGAAGTTAAAGTCGTCAATAGATGAAAAGGATTTTCTGTAGTAATAATTGGTAGCAAAATCAAATAATACATTATTACGGATTAATGCAGCAGTAAGTTTAGTGTTTTTAAGCGATTCTATTTCAAGATCTGGAGAAATACCTCCTCCATCATAGACGGTTCTTCCTTTTCTAGTCTTAAAAGCGTTGTATCTAGAAGCATCGGTCCTAACTGCTTTTCCATTTTCATCTCTATTCCAGTAATCAAGTGCCTGAATACATCTTCCAGACGGGGTATAGTAACGAGAAATGGTCACTTTTAACTGTGTTCCATACGTGAGTTTTAGCGGTCTTTGTACGAGTCCTTTTCCAAAACTCCTGGTACCAATGATAACCGCTCTATCAAGATCCTGAAGTGCGCCAGACACGATTTCACTGGCAGATGCGCTGCCTCCATCTACAAGAATAACCAATGGGATGTTAGTATCAACCGGTTTATTACGGGTTTTATACTCTCTATTGAATTTCTTGACTTTGGATTGAGTAGTCACAATAAGTTCTCCTTTTGGTACAAAAAGATTGGTCACATTAATTGCTTCTGTTAACAAACCTCCTGGATTCCCTCTCAGATCCAGAATAATTCTTTCTGCTCCATCTGCTTTAAGATCTACCAGTGCTTCTTTAGTTTGAGCAGATGCCTTTCTATTAAATTTTGAGAGCACAATATACCCTGTTTTACTGTCTACTTTACCATAAAAAGGAACAGCATCTACTTCAATCTCTTCTCTTATCAGCGTTGTTTTTTTAAGCTCTCCCTGCCTCTTAAAGGTAAGTTCGATTTTACTTTTGACGGCACCTTTTAGGAGTTCGCTTGCATCATCTTTAAAATCGGCTACTTCAATATCACCTATTTTTACGATTTCATCACCAGCTTTCAGTCCTGCTAGATCTGCAGGATATCCTTTGTAAGGCTCTACAATGAGAAGTTTATCTCTGTATCCTTTCACAACCGCACCGATACCAGAATATTCACCTGCATTTTTGATTTTGTATTCTTCTACATCCTGTTCGTTCAGATATCTGGTATAAGGATCTAATTCTTCCAGCATATTTTTTATGGCTGTGTCCATAAGCTCTGCAGGATTGGTCTCATCTACATAATTCATATTGAGCTCTTTGAACAGTGTAGTGAAGATTTCTATTTGCTTTGCAATTTCAAAAAAGTCACTTTTAAAACCTACACTCACAAAAAATATAAGAACGGCAGATGTGAGAATAACAATTTTCTTCTTCATGGTGTTTCCTTTTAATAATTCTATGTATTCTTTCTTTTAAGCCATTTACGAACGATAAAAATAAGTATCCCTAAGATGATAATGAAGGGCCAAACGGTAAGTACGCCTAAAAAGAAGAGCGAAAGCCCATTAAAACCACCTTTAATGGCGTTCCACATTTTGGTACCATACGAAATGGTAATTCCTTTATCTTTGGTAACCTTATAAAACTGAACGGTTAATGTACTATATGAAACCTTATTTTTTAAATACTTAAGCCGTCCTTCTCTTGACTCTATTTCCTCCCTAATTACAGAAAGCTCCTTTTCTATTTCAAGTATTTCTTTTACGTTTTTTGCTTTATTCAGAAGTTGTAAATAACGCTCTTCAAGAGCTCTTTTTGCTTTTAATCTTGCGGTGATATCAATAAACTCCTCTGTAACGTCGGTTGCCGTGCTATTCTTTGTGTCAAAATAACGAACATCGGCACTAATCGAATCGATGACTTTATGAAAATTTTCTGAAGGAACTCTGGCAATGATCGTTCTGTTGAGTCGATCGTAACTTTTACTGGATTGATCACTTTGAATGTATCCTCCATTGTCTTTAACATACAACGCTACATCCTTATAAGTCTTATCCATGTTAGACGTTTCAAACACAAGATAACTTTCAAGAATAATTTTTTGTTCTTGCTTAGAGGCTACTGGTTCTGAAGCAGGCTCAAGTAGAATTTCATCTATTACTTCTTCGGGAGAAGTAATACCAAAAACATTGGTATCATTTTCAGATACACTTCCTTTGCATGCAACAATTAACAAAAATAAAAACCAACTATATAATTTCATTCCGATGCAATTTTGTCTAGAAACTTCCGCAACAACTGTTCCATGCTTTTTTCAATAGATTTAAAATCTGTGGATTCTTTTCCAAGGTACAAAAACATGAACGCATAAGATGTTGATAGATTGTTAAAAAGAATGGGTTTTTGGTATCTGTACGCCTCACGCATCAGTCGTTTTATTCTATTTCGATCGACCGCTTTTTTAAAATTTCGCTTCGATACAGAAAATCCCGCCTGAGCTAAGGGAGCATTTTTGTAAGTTGTTGTCGTATAAAATACTTTTAATGGGTATTTAGATACTGAATTTCCCTCAGCGAAGATCTTTTCGATGAGTTTGCGGCTTTTTAATTTTTCTATTTTAGAAAAACGTTGGTTCATGAAGATAAAATAGGGCGTAAAAATAGGAAAACCGCCTGAAAACTGTCTCAGACGGCTTTATTATTTAAGAAATAACATCTAGGTTATTCTACCTCAACTTTGTTATTATCTCTTCTTATATCTGCCATTCGTTGCGAAGGATCGACTTCTATGGTAGCGATTTCACTTTTTGGCTTATTAATTAACAGTTGGTAAGAAGGGTATGCCCAAGGCCAATCTTCCATGATTTTTCTTTTCATATTGGTCTGAGCAGCTTTTTCTCCCCTCATCATTCGTAAGGGGATATAATAAAGTTCCTGAGATCCGTCTTTATAGGTAACCACTACGTCAAGCGGCATCGGCATAAGACCAATTCGCTGCAACGTAATCTGAGTTTTATTTTCCGCTGCTGTTACCTCTTTTATTCCGTAATCAATTCTATTGGTAGTTTGTGTCCAATCCATTAAATACCAATCAAGCTGAATACCAGAGACTTTTTCCGCTACTCTTTTGAAATCATTAGGAGTAGGGTGCTTAAATTTAAATTCTTCGTAATAGCGTTTTAAGGTTTCTGCCAGTTTTTCTTCACCAATAATATATCCTAGTTGCGCTAAAAAAACTTCGCCTTTACTGTAGGCAGAAACTCCATAAGCAAAATTAAAGTTATAACGATCAGAGTGCGTAGTTTGAGGCTGTTCTGCACCAGAAGCTACCAACCTAAAGTAACTGTTATAGGCACTTTTAAAAGGATTTTCAGGAGTTCTTCCTAAAACATGATTCTCTGCAAGGTCAGAAATATAGGAAGTAAAACCTTCATCCATCCAGGAGTGTTTTGCTTCATTGGTGGCAAGTATGTGTTGAAACCAGGCGTGAGCCATCTCATGAGCTGTAGTGCCAAACAAAGCATTAAAACTACTTCCACCGGTGATAAGGGTGCACATTGCGTATTCCATTCCGCCATCACCTCCTTGAATAACTGAATATTGTTTCCATGGGTAAGGTCCAATATTTTCATTATAGTAAGCTAGGAGATCAGCAGTTAAAGGCTGAATTTTTTTCCAGTTTTCTATTACATCCGGATCATTTTTGTAGAGAAAATGCAAGGTAGTACCACTTTTAGTTTCCAGAGTATCATGAATATATTCAGGATCTGCTGCCCAGGTAAAATCGTGAACATTAGGAGCTTTAAAGTGCCAGGTTTTGGTTTTACCTCGTTGTTTTTTGATTTTGGTTCCTGGCTTTTCATATCCGTAACCTATTGCCTCCGGATTTTGCAAATAACCTGTTCCACCTAAGATATAATCCTTATCAATAGTGATCTTTACATCAAAATTACCCCATACCCCGTGAAACTCTCTTGCGATATACGGGTCTGCATGCCAACCTTCAAAATCATACTCAGCCATTTTAGGATACCACTGCGTCATCGACAGGGCAACACCATCTCTGTTATTTCTACCAGACCTTCTTATTTGTACGGGTACCTGCCCTTCGAATTCCATATCAAACGTAGTGCTTTCACCTGGAGCAATTGGCTTTTGCAAAATAACCTCCAAAACCGTACCTGCGGTTTCATGCTGCAAAGCCTGTCCATCCTGCTTTAAGGACAATACTTTTAAATAACCAATCTCTGAGGGAGAAAGTTTTGCAATACGACTTTCGTAGCTGGTTTTCCCATCAGCATCGGTCACTTCATCTACCATTCTGTTATCTGGATCTGCAATGTTCTGGAGCCTGATGTCCATTTCGCTTCCCGGCTGGAAAGCATTGAAATACAAATGATAATATACCTTTGAAAGGACATCAGGAGAATTGTTCGTGTAGACCAGTTTTTGCGTACCTGTATATTGATAATTTTCAACATTAACCTTGACATCCATCGTATAATCCACATGTTGCTGCCAGTAGCTTTCGAAGGAAACTACCTTGTTGTGTAACACGGGGAGTTGTTTTTCTGGAGGGTTTTTAGCGCATGCGCTTATGATACATCCTATGCTTAAAAATGTGATGATCGTTTTTTTCATTTGCTTGAAATTATTTTTTTAAAGATTTACAGAACCTCTTGAAACTTTATCTGCTAAAATTAAAGCATTATAAGCATTCACTATCCTTCCAGATACAGAGATTTCATTTAATGTTTTTGAATTGCCACTTTTACCAGCTTTGACTTTGAGTTTTGTAGTAAGTCCAGAATTCATAAGTATTTTTTTAACCTGGCTAGCTGAAAGCGTCGGATAATAGGATCTTATAAGCGCTGCAATTCCTGAAACCCCTGGAGTAGCCATAGAAGTTCCATCAGAATAGTCATATTCATTATCAGGCGTTGTTGACCATATTTTTACACCGGGCGCAAATACATCCACCGTATTTTTTCCGTAATTTGAAAAATCAGCAACTAATTCACCATTATATGTGTAATTTAGAGCACCTACTACGATCATATTGTCTGCGTACTCGGGACTACCGTCATAAGTATCGTTAGGAAAAATGTTATTGGTATCTACATCTTCACCATCATTTCCAGCTGCATTCACGATCAAGACATCGTTCGAAGCGGCATATTTAACTGCATCCATCACCCATTCTTTATTAGGAGAATAGCCTTTACCAAAGCTGGTATTAATTACTTTAGCACCATTATCTACTGCATACCTTATGGCTAATGCGATATCTTTATCGTATTCGTCTCCATCGGGTACGGCACGAAGTACCATAATTTTTACGTTATTGGCTACCCCATTTATTCCCTTGCCATTATTTCTAATGGCAGCTATAGTTCCGGCGACGTGAGTACCGTGAAAGATATGCTCTTTATCTGGCCCCATAACATTGTTGTTGCCGTAATTGCGATCATTAAGATCATTAGGATCATCCCCTACAACACCTCTTCCGTCATATTCCAAATTCAAATTATAATTAAGCATACTATAAACGGTAGTATCTGCATATTCCTTTAGCTTTTCGTAGCTGAGGTCATTGCGGTCCAAAAACAGTAGTAAGCCTTTTGCCTGATTTACTGCTTCATCAGAGCTATTTATTGCTTTAACCTCATCAATGGTATAATCTTCTTTATTGAGATGCTTTTTGATTGTTGATTTCGCTTGCGGAATTTGTTGAAGCAGCATATCCACTTGTTGCTTTTGCTGCACATATTGCTGGTACTCCTGTTCACGTTCTGCCTTTGCCTTTTGATAGATAGCACTACCATCGTCTCCTTTCTTTAGAATTCTCACATATTCCATATTCTCATGTATGGCATCACCCAAAAAATTCCAACCGTGAATGTCATCGATGTAACCATTTCCATCATCATCTTTTCCATTATTAGGTCGCTCATCAGTGTTAGTCCAGATAACACCTGCAAGATCTTCATGTTCAATATCTACGCCAGAATCGATCACCCCTACAATGACCGTTTTTCCTCTTCTGTTTTCGATTACCTCTGTATAAGCTCTGTTTACGCTCATACCAGGAATGGTATCTTTTATGAGATCTAAAAGATTCCATTTTTTCAGTTCATTCTCTGTAAGCTCAGACCTTTTAACAGGTGTCGTATCTATATTTTCAATGGGAGTAGAAAGAATAGTAGTAGTACCGCAAGAAACGAGTAACGTAGCTGCAGCGATAGAACTTAAAAGTGATGTTGCAAATTTCATAGACAATAATTAATCAAATATTTCACTAAAGGTGTATTTTTGGTTTAGACGAACTCCTTTTTCAGTATGTTTTACGGTACATATTTCTGTATACGGGTCATGCTCCAGAAAGAGAAAATAATTTTCGTCTGCAGCCTTCTTTAAAAAAGCATCTTTTTCATCAAGAGTAATTAAGGGTCTGGTATCATATCCCATTACGTAAGGTAGCGGAATGTGGCCTGTAGTAGGAAGAAGATCTGCCATGAAGATCAATTTTTTTTGCTGATACGTCAACACCGGAAGCATTTGCTTTTCAGTGTGCCCGTCAACATACAGGATATCAAATCCGAGTTCTGAGTTTGAGGTATAATTATGTTCAGAGGGTGAAATGAAGTTCAATTGCCCGCTTTCTTCCATGGGCATAATATTTTCTTTCAAAAAAGAAGCTTTTTCTCGTGCGTTCGGGTGAACTGCCCATCGCCAATGTTTTTCATTCGTCCAGAAACGTGCATTTTTAAACGCAGGTTCGTAACCGGTTTTGTTTTTGTTCCACTGAATACTTCCGCCGCAATGATCGAAATGTAAATGGGTCATAAATACATCTGTGATATCATCTCGATGAAACCCAGCTTTCCGAAGCGAATTATCGAGGTCATGATCACCCCACAGATAATAATAACCAAAAAATTTATCACTCTGCTTATTTCCCATTCCGGTATCGATGAGAATGAGCCGATCACCATCTTCAATTAAGAGGCATCGTGCTGCCATATCGATAAGATTATTAGAGTCGGCAGGGTTCGTTCTGCTCCAGATCGTTTTAGGAACCACGCCAAACATTGCACCTCCATCTAATTTAAAATTTCCCGATTCTATGGGATATAATTTCATCTTTTTCAGTCAATTTTAAAAATGTACGTAGCGTACACGCCGTCAAGCTTTGCAGACGCTATTTCAGAACGATGCAAATTAACAAAAACCGTAAACAATTAAGAAAACACCCCTTTTTATTATTTTATTTTTAACAAAAAAGGATTCTTTATTTAGTAATTACATAATCAGAACAGACAATTTTAGGTAAAAGGATCTTAGATACTAAAATTATGAAGCCTACAATTAGATAAAAGAGACTTGTATGATAAAATATGCATTTTAAAACTTGATCGTTTTATAGCAGATTTGATAGGAATGTTTTTTTGTACCATAATCTATATACTATTTAAAAGTACAATAGAAAAAAATTGGTATTTTCACGATTAAAATTGAAACTATGTTAGAGCTGGCAAGCATAATTATTCTTGGGATTTTTGCGCAATGGGTCGCCTGGAAGTTTAAGATACCAGCGATCTTACCCCTTATTCTTATAGGTTTGCTTGTAGGGCCTATTTCAACACTTTTTACGGTAGACCAG